>NZ_NFIZ01000009.1 GCF_002159625.1 Olsenella sp. An285 | reverse complement strand
GGGGGGGGGTTGTCTCCTGAGCTAGACGCCGCCGCGAGCATGCTGCGCTACGAGTGCTCGCATGCGGATCGACCACGCGTCGTTGTGGCTGCTCGCGCTGGACTCCCGCTCCCACGCGCTTCCCTTCCCCGACGCCGCCGAGGGCCAGTGGTACTCCGAGGCCGTCCGGTGGGCATGGCTTGACGGCGCCATGACGGGCTACGGCGACGGCACCGGCCTCTTTGGGACCGAGGCCTCGCTCTCACGTGCTGAGATGGCCACCGTCCTCTGGCGCCTCGCGGGCGAGCCCGAGGCCGACGCCGACCTCTCCGCCTTCGCTGGGCGGTCTCCGAGGGCGTCCTGCGCGGCACCGGCGAGGGGCTCCTCGAGCCCGGGCGCGCCGTGACTCGCGCCGAGATGGCGGCGATACTCATGAGGCTCGTGACGGTGAGCTAAGCCTCCGCTGCGGCCCAATCACCGAGCAAGAGCTTCTGCCAACAATCCGCCCGGTTGGGGCCGGAGAAGTGGCAGAAGCTCTTTCTCGTTCTTATCGCTCGCTCCTATCGCCGCGTAAGCCGTGCAGAAGTGCCTGCCCCCTTTGCAGGGTCGCTACACGTCCAGCCCCAGCCGGTCCGCGAGCTCCAGCCACTCGTCCTCGAGGGCCTCGCGCTCGGCCAGGCACGCGTCGAGCGCCTCCTGCGCGGCCATGAGGGCGGCGTAGTCGCTCGCGTCAACGCCCGCCATCTCCGCGCGCAGGCGGTCGGGGTCGCCGGCGGTCTTCTCCAGGCGCCGGGCCACCGCGTCGAAGCGCTTCTTGAGCTCGCGGCGCTCCTGGTTGGAGAGCCCGCTGCCGTTCGCCGCCGCCGCGGGGCGAGAAGGGCCGGCGGGCTCGCCCGAGACCGGGGAGGCCTGCGACTCCGCGTCCTTCTCGGCAGCCGCAAGGAGGCGCAGGTACTCGTCTACGCCGCCGGGCACGTGGCGCACGTGGCCGTCAATGAGCGCGAACTGGTCGTCGGTCACGCGCTCCATGAGGTAGCGGTCGTGGGAGACTACGAGCAGCGTGCCCGGCCAGCTGTCGAGCAGGTCCTCCATCACGGCGAGCATGTCCGTGTCGAGGTCGTTGCCCGGCTCGTCCAGCACGAGCACGTTGGGCTCCTCCAGGATGACGCACAGGAGCGCCAGGCGCCTGCGCTGGCCGCCGGAGAGGTCCTTGATGAAGTTCGTAAGCTCGCGCTGCTCGAAGCCCAGGCGTTCGATGAGCTGCGTGGGGCTCTGCATCTTGCCGCCCACGAGGTAGCTCCGCTTGTAGCGGCCGAGGACCTCGAGCACGCGCCAGTCGTTCTTCTCGCCCAGCGCGTCGAGGTGTTGGCTCATGAAGCCAAAGCGCACGGACGCGCCGATCTTCACGGTTCCCGAGGACGGGGCTAGCGCACCCGTCATGAGGGCGAGCAGCGTGGACTTTCCCGCGCCGTTGGCGCCGAGGATGCCGTAGCGGTCGCCGGGGCCGATGAGCCAGTCCACCCCCTCGATCACGTTGGGACCCCCGGGGTAGGCAAAGCTCACGCCCTTCATCTCGATGACCTGCTTGCCCAGGCGGCTCACGGCCAGGCGCTTGAGCTCGAGCGGGTTTCTGAGCGGCGGGTCGTTGGCAATGAGCGCGCGGGCCGCCTCGATGCGGAACTTGGGCTTGCTCGTGCGGGCCTTGGCGCCGTGAGCGAGCCAGTTGAGCTCCTTGCGCAGGGTGTTCTGCCGGCGCTCCTCCATGACGGCGGCCTGGCGCTCGCGCTCCACGCGCTGCTGGATGTAGGCGGAGTAGCCGCCCTCGAAGGGCTCTATGCGGCGGTCGTGGACCTCCCACATGTGCTCGCAGACCTCGTCGAGGAACCAGCGGTCGTGCGTAACCACCAGGAGCGCGCCCTCCCCCGCCGGCCAGCGGCGCTTGAGGTGTGCCGCCAGCCACTCGATTGCCGCGAGGTCCAGGTGGTTGGTGGGCTCGTCCATGAGGATGACGTCCCAGGTGTGACAGAGCACGCGGCAGAGGTCCACGCGGCGGCGCTGGCCGCCGGAGAGCTCGCCCACGGCGCCGTCGAGGTCGAGGTCGCCCACGAGCTCGTCCAGGATCGCGCGGATGCGGGCGTCCGAGGCCCAGGTGTACTCCGGCACGTCCCCAAAGATCGCGCGGCGCACGGGGTCCGAGTCGTCCAGGCGGTCCGCCTGCCCGAGGTAGCCCACGGAGAGGTTGCGCCGCCAGGTGACGGTGCCGGAGTCCGGTTCCAGCACGTGGCCAACGATCTCCAGCAGCGTGGACTTGCCGTCCCCGTTGCGACCCACGATGCCGATGCGCTCGCCCTCGTTGATGCCTATGGTCTGATCCTCCAGCACGCGCTTGCCTGGCCACTCGTGGCCCACGTGCTCGAGTCCTATGAGGATTCCCATTACTCGATCGCCTCCCCAGATGCGAGCCCGCGCAGGAGCGCGATCTCCGAGGCCCAGCCGTCGAGGCCCGCCTGCGGGGTCTCCAGCACCATGGGCAGGCCCGCGAGGCGCGGGTTGGTCACCACGGCGCGGAAGGTCTCGAGGCCGAGCGTGCCGGCGCCGATCCTCTCGTGGCGGTCCTTGTGGCTGCCGAGAGGGTTCTTGGAGTCGTTGAGGTGGAGCGCGCGCAGGCGGTCGAGCCCGATCACGCGGTCGAACTCGTCGAGCACCCCGTCGAGGTCGCCCACGATGTCGTAGCCCGCGTCCGCCACATGGCAGGTGTCCAGGCAGACTCCCAGCAGCTCGTCGTGCTCGACGCCCTCGATGATGCGCGCGAGCTCCTCGAAGCTGCGCCCGACCTCGGTGCCCTTGCCGGCCATGGTCTCCAGGAGGACCATGGTGGCCTGCCCGGGCTCGAGCACCTCGTTCAGGCCCTCGCAGATGAGGCGGATTCCCTCGTCCGCGCCCTGCTTGACGTGGTTGCCAGGGTGGAAGTTGTAGAGGTGGCCGGGCATGCGCTCCATGCGCTCGAGGTCCTCGCGCATCGCTCGCCGTGCGAACTCCACGGTCTCGGGCTTGGCGGAGCAGAGGTTGTAGGTGTAGGGCGCGTGCGCCACGAGCGGACCGATTCCGCGCTCCCCCAGCGTGGCGAGAAACGCGGAGAGGTCGTCGTCATCGAGCGCGCGGGCGTTGCCTCCGCGCGGGTTGCGCGTGAAGAACGCGAAGGTGGTGGCGCCTATGGAGACGGCGTCTGCCGCCATCGCGGCGTATCCGTTCGACGTCGAGAGGTGGCAGCCTATCTTGAGCTCGGGCATCTCGTCTCCTTGGTCTGCAAATTGGGGACAGCCCCCAATTCACATAAAGCTTTTGTGCAAATTGGGGACTGTCCCCAACTAACAGGTGTGGAGCCCCGACGCCGCCCGCGCCGGGCGCTAGCGACTCTCCAACAGGGCGGCCACGCGGTCGAGGATCGCGTCGGCCACGGCGGGCAGCGGCAGGGTCTCCAGCTGCTCGATGCCTTCCGCGCTCACCAGGGCCACGCGGTTGGTGTCCGCGCCGAAGGTGGACTCGGGACGGCTCACGTCGTTGGCCACGATGAGATCGGCGCCCTTGCGGCGGAGCTTCTCCGAGGCATGGGCGAGGAGGGCGTCGGTCTCGGCTGCAAAGCCCACGACAACGCGCTCCCCCTTTCGCGCGCAGAGGTCCGCAAGGATGTCGGCCGTTTCCGTGAGCTCGATGGCGTCCAGGTGCTCGGCGGCCTTCTTGAGCTTGTGGTCCGCGGGCGCGACGGGCGTATAGTCGGCCACGGCGGCGCAGCAGATCGCGGCGTCGGCGTGCTCGAAGGCCCCGATCGCCACGCGGTGCATCTCCGCCGCGGAGGTCACGTCCGTCCGCAGCGCGCCGGACGGCGTGGCCAGCGAGCACGGGCCCGCCACGAGGCGCACGATCGCGCCGCGGGCGCGCGCCACCTGCGCGAGGGCAAAGCCCATCTTGCCGGTGGAGGCGTTGGCGATGTAGCGCACGGGGTCGATGGCCTCGTGCGTGGGGCCGGCGGTGATCACGATCTCGCGGCCGGCGAGGTCGGAGACGAGGAGCCGCTCGCGGAAGTCGCGGTGCAGGGCGGCAACGGTCACGGCCACGATCTCGTCCACGGGTGCGAGCTTGCCTGTGTCGTCCTCGCCGCAGGCGAGGTGCCCGGAGTCGGGTCCGATCACCCGGACGCCGCGATCGCAGAGCGTCGCCACGTTGGCAAGGGTCGCGGGGTTCTGCCACATGTGAACGTTCATGCCGGGGGCCACCAGCACGGGGCAGCAGCCCCAGCACGCAAGGAGCGTGGTCGTGAGGCAGTCGTCGGCGATGCCGTGCGTCATCTTGGCAAGGACGTTGGCGGTGGCGGGGACCACCACGGCGACGTCCGCCCAGTGCGCGAGCTCGATGTGCGGGATGGGCGTGCCGGGGTGCCCGTAGAGGGAGGTGGCCACGGGGGCGCCGGAGAGCGCCTCGAAGGTCGTCGCGCCCACGAAGCGCTCCGCGTCCTCGGTCATGGTCACGTGCACGTCGCAGCCGGCCTTCTGGAGGCCTCGCAGGACCTCGCAGGCCTTGTAGGCGGCGATGCCCCCGCAGACGGCGAGAAGGACGCGCGGCCTCCTCACGTTTACCTGGCTCACTCCCCCTCGACCTCCTCGGACGTTATGAGGATGCGGTGGCAGTACGGGCACTCCGTGATCTCGTCCCCGTGGGCGAGGTCGTGGAAGGAGCTCGGCTGGAGCTTGACGCGGCAGACGCTCGGCACGTTGCCCACCAGGCGCTCCACGGCAAGCCCCTTGAAGCGCTTGCGGGCGACCTCGTAGGCGGCGAGGTGCGCCTCGGAGACCTCGGCTGCGGCGCGCTCGCGCTGGTGGGTGAGGTCGACGATCTCCGCGCGGAGGGACTTGGAGTCGGCGTCGAGCGAGGCCTGGGTGGCGTCGCGCTCGGAGTCGAGGCGCTCGGCCGTGAGGCGCGCGTTGCGCTCGGCGCGGGCCAGGCGCTCGAGGCGCTCCTTGGCGGGGCCGAGGGCGAACTCGCACTTCTCGATGCGCTTGGCGAGCGAGGTCAGCTGCTGCTCGAAGTCGCGAATCTCGCGGTGGGTGTGCTGGCCCTCGTCCGCGGCGGCCTGGACCTCGGCGGTCTTCTCGTGGTAGTGCGCGAGGTTCTCGCGGATGTCGGCAATCTCGAGCTCTGCGTCCTTGCGCTGGCCCACGATGCCCGTGAGCTCGGAGGAGACCTTCTTGCGGGCAAGGTCGATGGTCTTGAGGCGCGCCCGCTGCGGCATGGCGGCGAGGGTGGAGGCGCACTTGAGCAGGCGGATGTCCAGGTCCTGCAGGGAAAGAAGGGCGGTGGCTTCTGTCATGTCTCTTATCTCCTGTCAGCGCCGCCGCGCACCGGCGCGGTCGGCGACGATCCTAAGTAGCGCATCGGCAAAGCGGTCGAGATCCTCCTGGGGCACGCGCTCGTCAAAGGAGACGCGCAGCGACCCGAGGGCGCGGTCGCGCGGTATCCCCATGGCGGTGAGGACGTGGCTCGCGTCGAGGGAGCCGGAGGAGCAGGCGGATGCCGCCGAAACCTCGAAGCCCTCCTGGTCGAGCGCGAGCACGAGGGTCTCGGAGTCCAGACCGTCGACGAGCAGGCTCACGATGCCGGGGAGCCTGTCCGTGGCGTCGTCCGCAAGGGTGGGCGTGACGCCCGAGCCCGGGAGGCAGGCGCGTGCGACGAGCGCCCGGGCGCGCCCCGAGACCGCGGCGCGCGTGGGCTCGAGCCCGGCGCAGAGGGCGCGCGCGACGGCGGCGAAGGCAAGCGCGCCGCGGACGTCCTGGGTTCCAGCGCGAAGCCCGCGCTCCTGCCCGCCGCCCAGCGTGAGGGGGCGCAGCGGCACGCGCCCGCGCACGGCAAGCGCTCCCACGCCCACCGGTCCGCCCAGCTTGTGCGCGGCCACGCTCACGGCGTCAACGTCCGCAAGCTCGAGCGGCACGTGCCCGAAGGCCTGGACGGCGTCGGTGTGAAACACGGCGCCGGCGCGGTGCGCGGCGCGGGCGAGCTCGGGCACGGGCTGGACGGCGCCCGTCTCGTTGTTAGCGTACATCACGGAGACGAGGGCGCAGGTGTCGTCGAGAAGGGCTTCGAGCTCCGTGGGGCGCACAACGCCCGTGGCGTCGGGCCGCGCGAGCCTCACCTCGAAGCCGCGGCCCCTGAGGGCGGGCGCGAGGTCGAGCACCGAGTCGTGCTCGATCGCGGAGAGCACCACCGTGGAGCGCCTGGAGCTCCGCGCGCGAGCGCCCTCGGCAAGGCCGATGACGGCGAGGTTGTTGGACTCGGTTCCGCCTGAGGTGAAGATGACGTCCGAGGGCCTGAGCCCGCCGCCGAGGCAGCGGGCGAGGTCCGCACGCGCCCCGTCGAGCGCGCGGGCGGCGGAGCGCCCGAGCGTGTGGAGCGAGTTGGGATTGGCGCCCGCGTAAGGCGCCTCGTCGTAGGCGCGCATCGCGTTCAGGGCCTCGGGCCTGAGCGGCGCGGAGGCGGCGTAGTCGAGGTAGGTCACGTTGTGGGGCACGGTGCTACGCCCGCTTCCCCGAGGCCGCCTGCGCGGAGCGCCGCAGCGCGTCGATGGCGGCGGCGCGGTCCGGCGCGCCGAACACGGAGCTGCCGGCAACGAGCACGTTGGCGCCCGCGCCCGCGACCTCAGCGGCGGTCCTGGCCACGATGCCGCCGTCGACCTCGACGAGCGGCCTCACGCCGTGTTCCTCGCAGAGGCGCCTCAGGCGGCGGAGCTTGCGCACGGAGCTCTCGATGAAGCACTGCCCACCAAAGCCCGGGTTCACCGTCATCACGAGCACCATGTCCAGGTCGTCGATGATAGGGTCGAGCAGGCACACGGGCGTGGCGGGGTTGATGGCGATCGAGGCCTTGGCGCCGCGGTCGTGGATGAGCTGGACGAGGCGGTTGGCGTGCGCCGTGGCCTCGTAGTGGAAGGAGACGTAGTCCGCGCCGGCGTCGAGGAACTTCTCGACCATCTCGTCCGGGTTCGTGACCATGAGGTGCACGTCCACGGGAAGATCCGTCGAGGCCTTGACCGCGCGCAGCACGTCGAAGCCAAAGCTTATGTTGGGCACGAAGTGCCCGTCCATGACGTCGTAGTGAATCATGTCCGCGGTTGAGACGTCCGCGACCTCCTGCCCAAGGCGGGTGAAGTCCGCGGAGAGCACCGAGGGCGCGATCTTGATCTCGTTGAGCATCAGTCCCTCCCCTTCTCCTGGTCTGCGATGCCGTAGAACTCCTCGCTGGGACGTCTTCCCAGCAGCTGGTCCGTTGCGTCGAGCACGTTGACGCCGTCGTTCAGAACGGCGTGGACCGCGCTCGTGATGGGAACCTCCACGCCGTGCTCGCGCGCGAGGGAAAGGACGCTCTCCGCGGCCCGGGCGCCCTCGACCACGGTGTGGGTGCGCGCCTCGAACTCCTCGAGGGTCTCGCCTCGTGCGAGCGCCTCGCCAAAGGTACGGTTGCGCGAGTGGCGCGAGGTGCAGGTGGCCACGAGGTCGCCCATGCCGGCGAGCCCCATGGGCGTGAGGGGATCGGCCCCCAGCGCGGCGGACACGCGACCGATCTCCGCCAGGCCGCGCGTCATGATGACGGCGAGAGTGTTGTCCCCGGCCCCAAAGCCCACGGCGGCGCCGCAGGCGATGGCCACGACGTTCTTGACGGCGCCGCAGATCTCCACGCCCGTCACGTCCTGGGAGACGTACACCCTGAAGGACGGGGTGACGAGAAGCCCCTGGAGCCCGAGGGCAACCTCCTGGCTCTGGCATGCCAGGACGGCGGCCGAGAGCTTGCCCAGGCAGACCTCCTCGGCGTGGTTGGGGCCGGAGAGCGCGGCCACGCGCTCGCGGCCGCCCAGCTCGTCGGCCACGACGTCCACCATGAGCTCGCCGGTCCCGCGCTCGACGCCCTTGGTGAGCACGAGAACGGGAACGTCCGCGGGCACGAGCGGCGCGAAGTCACGGCAGGTGGAGCGGAGGTAGGCAGAGGGGGCGGCCATGACCACGACCTCGGCGCCCTCGACGGCGGCGGCACGGTCAGAGGTGGCCGTCACGTTGGCGGGAAGCTCGTAGTCCGTGAGGTGGCGCGGGTTCTTGCGGGTTCGGGTGACGGTGGCCGCGAGCTCGGGGTCGCGGCACCAGAGCATGACCTCGCGGGCGCGGGCGGAAAGGAGCCCCGCCATGGCGGTGCCCCAGGAGCCCGAGCCTATGACGGCAACGCGCCCGACGCCGCTCACCTTGCGGCTCCCTCGTCACGGCCGTCGCCGGCTGGCGCGGAGGGCTCGTTCTTCTCGCCCTTCTTGTGGAAGGCGAAGCGGCGCTCCTCTCCGTGGAGGAGACGGCGCACGTTCTCGCGGTGAGACCAGATCACCACGACGGCCGCAAGGGCGACGGGCGCCACGGAGACCGCCGGGAAGCCAAAGACGACGCACCACACGGGGAGCGACGCCGCGGCCACGATCGAGCCGAGCGAGACGTAGCGCGTGGGGATCACGAGCACGAGGAAGAGAGCGAGAAGGCCCACGCCGATGGGCCAGTAGAGCCCAAGGGCGGCGCCAAACCCCACGGCGATGCCCTTCCCGCCATGGAAGCGAAGGTACGGGCTGAAAACGTGCCCCAGGATGCAGCCCAGGAAGACCACGGAGAGCGCGGCCCCGAAGGAGGTGGTGTGGTCGAGCGAGGCGACGTCTCCCCCCAGGGCGAGCGCGGCGATGGCCCAGCGGGACACGAGCATCCACACGAGGCCCTTGGCGGCGTCCAGGAGCAGCGTGAGGCCGGCTGCCCCCTTGCCCACCGAGCGCGCGACATTGGTGGTCCCGATGTTGCCCGAGCCCACGGTGCGCACGTCCACGTGGCCCATGAGCATGGCCACGATCAGGCCGAAGGGTATGCCGCACACGAGGTATGCCCCCGCGGCGAAGACCGCGGTCCAGAGGGTAAGCTCGCTCACGCGCGGTCGCCCCCCTCGGACTTGCGGCGGAACTTGAGGCGCACGGGCGTGCCCGTCAGGTCAAAGCGGGCGCGCAGGCGGTTCTCGAGGAAGCGTTCGAAGTTGTCGTCCACCAGGTCGGGCGCGTTGCACCAGAAGGAGATGACCGGCGGCTTGGAGCCCGTCTGCGTGGCGTACTGGATCTTGAGGCGTCGCCCGCGCTCGCTGCGCGTGTGGCCGCCCTCGCGGATCTCGGCGAGAAGGTCGTTGAGCTCGACGGTCCTCAGCTGGCACGCATGCGCCTCGGCGGCGCGCACGGCGAGCGCGAGGACCTTGTCCGTGGCGCGGCCGGTGAGGGCGGAGACGTTCACGGTGGGGATCCAGGGCGCGAAGGCGAGGCGCTTGTCGATGGAGGCGACGATCTCGTCGCGCTGCTGCTCGGTCTCCACGAGGTCCCACTTGTTGAGCACGAGCACGAGGCCGCAGCCGCGGTCTATGGCCATGCCGGCGACCTTCTGGTCCCGCTCGGTCACGCCCACCGTGGCGTCCACGACGAGCAGGCACACGTCGGCGCGGTCGATGGCCTGCAGGCCGCGTACGAGGCTGTAGTACTCCACGTCCTCGTGGACCTGGGTCTTCTTGCGCATGCCGGCCGTGTCCACGAGGCGGATGGGCTGGCCCTTCCACTCGATCACGGTGTCGATGGCGTCGCGCGTGGTGCCCGCGACGTCACTGACGATGGAGCGCTTCTTGTTGGCGAGGCGGTTGGCGAGGCTGGACTTGCCCACGTTGGGCCTGCCCACGATGGCAAGGGAGAGCATGTCGTCCTCGGCCTCTTCCTCGGTGGGCTCGGGCAGGGCGTCCACGATCTCGTCCAGGAGGTCCCCCGTGCCGTGGCCGTGGCCGGCGGAGATGGGGCGCGGCTCGCCCACGCCGAGGGCGTAGAAGTCCCAGAGGCCGTCCTGCTCGGCGGAGGGGTCGTCCTTCTTGTTGACAACGAGGAAGACGGGCTTGTCCTGGCGGCGCAGCACGCGCGCGACCTCCTCGTCCTCATCGGTCACGCCGGTGGTGCCGTCCACCACGAACACGATGACGTCTGCCTCCTCGCAGGCCATGAGGGCCTGCTCGCGGATGCGCGGCGCGAAGACGTCCTTGGACTTGACGGACTCGATGCCGCCGGTGTCGATGAGGGTGAAGTCTCGACCGTTCCAGTCTGCGTCATGGTACGAGCGGTCGCGCGTGACGCCGCGCGACTCGTGGACGATGGCGTCGCGGCTCACCGCAATGCGGTTGACGAGCGTGGACTTGCCGACGTTGGGGCGGCCGACCACGGCGACTACGGGCTTGGGCATCTTGTCTCCTTGCTATTCCATTGGTGCAGCTAGCGTACCACGAGCGGTAGGATTTGCGCCGTGAGCGCGTCAAATCCCCACAGTGGTGCCCAGACGCGCGCGCGTCAGAGACGCATGAGGATCGCGGCGAGCTCGGCGCGGGTGCAGGTGTCCTGGGGGGCGAGCTTGCCCTCGGACGTGCCCTTGATGACCCCCTTCGAGATCGCCCACTGCATGGCGGCGCGGGAGAACGCGGAGACGGAGCTCGAGTCAGGATAGGCCGAAAGGTCGGCGCTCGCCGAGGGAGAGCCGAAGTAGCGCCAGAGAATGGTCACCGCCTGCTCCCGCGTGAGCCCGTCCTCCGGACCAAAGAGCCCGAAATCGTAGCCGGTTACGTAGCCGCACCCCAATGCCCAGGAGAGCGCCTTGGCGTAGAAGGCGGTGCCGTCGCAGTCGGAGGGCAGGCCGGAGACGCCCGTCGAGGGGTTGTCGGCGTAGTTCCAGAGCACCATTGCCATCTGGGCTCGAGAGACCTTGTCATAGGGACCGAACTTGCCCGAGCCGTCGCCGTAGCCCGTCATGAACCCCTTGTCGGACACCCACTGGACGGCGTCGCAGAACCAATCCCCCGTGCTCACGTCCACGAAGCCGGTGCCCCCGTCCTCCGGGAGCATGGAGAGGCAGTCGGCGCGCTCGTTCTCGTAGCGCCTGATCCAGCCCTCGTGGTACTGCGGCTGGGAGGGGTAGCGCGCCGCGATGTTGTCCACCACGGCGTCGCAGATGCGGTTGACGAACTCGCGGTCCGTAAGGTCGTTGCTAAGGTCAGCCGCGTCGAGGAACCAGCGCACCCCGCCGCCGCCAAAGAGGTTGGTCATGCTCCAGACGAGGCCCTTCACGCAGTCCGCGCGCCCCTCCATGGAGATGCCGCGCGAGCGGAGGTAGCTCTCGGTGAGGGCGTAGTAGTTGTCGTAGGCGTAGTTGTCCTGCAGGAGCGAGAACTCGGCCGGGTCCGTGGCGTAGGCCTGGTGCCAGGCGCCCTCCGCGAGGGCGCCCACCTCGGTGAGGGCACCGTTCGCATACATGGGGACGGAGCCGTCGGAGACCTCGGCGGCGCGCTCGACCACGGGGGCGAGCATCGCGTACTTCTGAGAGTCGTAGGAGAGGCAGTACCTGAGGAAGCCGATAAGGCTGTAGCGGCGGTCGAACTGGTAGTAGCCCAGCGCGTTGTAGCCGTCACCGTACGAGAAGCCCTGGTCGTAGTTACCGTGGCTCTCGTACTTGGTGAAGTACTTCATCTCGTCGGAGATCTGCACGAGCTCCTTGCGGGCTGACATGAGGGTGACGGCGGCGTCCCCAGCGGGCTCGTAGAAGTCCGCGCGGTCCACGACCGCGCACGAGACGGACGCGCCCTCCGCGAGCGCGGCGACGGGACTGGCGAGAAGGACGAGCGCCAGCGCGGCGCATGTTGCGGCATGGCGATTGCTCACGTGTGGCCTCCAAACGGGCGGCGGAAAAGCGTCCGACCGATTGTACCCGCGACAGGCCGTCGGGCCGTCGCGGCAAGACATCCTCCCGAAAAGCTCGAGATTCCTGAGGGACCCAGACGGCGCTATGCCAGCAGGCCAAGGAGGCAGTCGAGAATGTCTCCCGGGCTGGGCACGCAGACCCCCACCCGGGCGCCGCGCGAGGAAAGCTCCTCGAGGATGCGGACCTGCTCGTCCCCGTCGAGCGTGAGACGGTCGAAGTTGAACATCACCTCGGGGAGGACGACGAGCGTGCCCCGCAGGTCGGCGGGCAGCTGCGCGAGCAGGTCCTCGGACACGATGAGCCCCGTCACGTTGACGTCCCCGCCAAAGTAGTCGTTGCGGATGGAGCGTGGCGACACGCGACCCTCCGGGGAGAGCGCGCGGCAGAGGGCGGCAAAGGTGTCCTCCGCTGCCTCCCCGCACACCAGGAGCGCCTCGAGGTCCTTCTCGGCGAGCCCGCGGCAGACGGAGGCGACGTCCCGGGGACGCTCGGCCGCCACGAGCTCGACCTCATCCAAAAAGCTCCGCAGCATGCCAATGCCGTCATAGAACTGGGGGTACCCGTCATAGGTCTCGGCCGGGGGCACGGGGAGCCGCGCGTCCACGTAGAACTCGTCGGAGAGCTGGAAGCGCGTGATGCCCAGCGTCTCGCGGGCGCGCTGCTGATAGGGCTCGATGAGACGCACCACGGCGCGCGATGCCTCGACGTCGTCCGAGTACGAGCTGTGGAAGCGTCGCGAGTGTTTGGTGTAACCCAGCGGGACGACGGCGAGCGAGGTGATGCCCGGGCGAGCCTCGATCCAGTCGAGCGTGGCCGTGAGCTCGTCACCGTCGTTGATGCCGGGGCAGAGCACGATCTGCGCGTGCACCTCGATGCCGCCCGCGAGCAGCCGCTCGAGCACCTCGATGCCGCGGTCAGCGCGCCGCCCGATGAGGCTGCGGCGCACCTCCGGCGTGACGGCGTGAATGGAGACGTTCATGGGCGAGAGGCCGCAGGTCACGATGCGCTCGGCCTCCTCGTCCGTCACGTTGGTGAGCGTGACGAAGTTCCCCTGGAGGAAGGAGAGGCGGTAGTCGTCGTCGCGCAGCGTGAGCGTGGAGCGAGCCTCGGGCGGCAGCATCGCCATGAAGCAGAACTGGCACGCGTTCACGCAGGTGCGGATTCCGTCGAACAGCACGTCGGTGAAGTCGATCCCCCAGTCCTGGCCGGGCTCGCGCCAGAGCTCGCAGGGGGTCACGGTGCCGTCGCGCGGATCGAGCACCTCGAGCTCGCAGACGCCCCCGTCCGCCTCCCAGCGCCAGTCGATGATGTCGCGGGGCTCGACTCCGTTGACGGACACGATGCGCATGCCGGGCTCGATGCCCGCCTCCCACGCGGGGCTCCCCTCCTCGACGGCAGCGACCCACGCGCCCATGGCCTGCGGCCTCGTGGACGCGTAGTCGGCGCGCTTCTGCTCTGCCATCGCTTGCTCCCCCACGCAGTTCTTCTCGACGGTTCTTCTCAACAGCGATTGTGACACACGGCGGGGGACCGCGGCACCGCCCTCCCGACGACACACGGCTGCGCCACATCGATTCACTCACCATGTTTCTACGGACACTATGCCGCCGTTGAGACCCCTGTTTTGTCCGGAGAAACATGGTGATCGCAATGCGACGCCCGCAGAGCCCTTCAAGAGGAGAGGCACCGAGAAGAACGAGCTACTCCCCCACGAGCTCCCCGATGCGCGCGCGAACGGCCTCGATCTGGCTCGCGGGCGTGCTCGCCCCCGCGGTGATGCCGATGACGCCGGCGCCGTCGAACCACTCCGCCCTGAGCTCGTCCGCGCCCTCGACGTGGTACGTGCGCGGGCAGCTCGCGGCGGAGATCTCCGCCAGGCGCGTGGTGTTGGCGGAGATGCGCCCTCCAATGACCACCATGACGTCCGCCTCGCGCGCGAGCTCCTCGGCGGCGGCCTGGTGGCCGGCCGTTGCCTCGCAGATCGTGTTCATCACGCGGACCTCGTCCGCGACGCCCAGAAGGGCGCCGACGACCTCGGCGAGAAGGGCCCGCCGGGCCGTGGTCTGAACCACGACGCCGACCTTGTGCGCGCGCGGGAGCGCGGCGGCCTCCTCGGCGGAGCCCACCACCACGGCGCCGGGTGCGTGCGGGAGCGTGGCCTCCACCTCGGGGTGCCCGGCCTCCCCCACCACGACGACGCGGTAGCCCTCGGCGCAGAGCCGCTCGGCGGCCTGGTGGACCTTCTTCACGAAGGGGCACGTGGCGTCGAGCACGCCCGAGCAGAGCTCGCGGGCGCGGGCCTCCTCCTCGGGAACGGTGCCGTGCGTCCGCAGGAGCAGCACGTCGCCGGCGGCGTCCTCGGGGGCGTCCACGGCGTCCACGCCGCGCGCCGCGAGGTCTGCGACCACGCGCGGGTTGTGGATGAGGGGCCCCAGGGTGTGCACGCGCCCGGAGGCGCGGTCTGCGGCCTCCTCCACCATGCGCAGGGCGCGCTCCACGCCGTAGCAGGCACCGGCCTCGCGCGCGACGCGGATCTGGGCCACGCTAGGCCACCTCCTCGACGCCGGGGTTCTCCGCGCGCAGGGCGTCGCGCAGCTCGTAGACGCGCTCCATGCCCAGGCGCTCCATCTCGGCCACCTGCTCCTTGCGCTTGAGGTGCGAGAGCTCGCCCCACTCGATGGGCTCGCCCGCTCGCATGACCACGCGCTGGCGGAACCGCAGGTGACGCGCGCCGATGATGGCAAGCGGCTGCACCGGCGCCTTGGCGAGCTGCGCCATGATGGCGTAGCCTCCGTGGCTCTTGGCCTCGGCGTCGCTGCGCACGCGGGTGCCCTCGGGGTAGATGAGCACGCACTCGCCGCGCTGGAGCATGGCGCGGGCGCGGCGGACGGTCTTCATGTCGGCCGTTCCGCGCTCAACGGGGAAGCCGCCCGCGCGGGAGAAGAGCCAGGTGGCGGGACGGATCTTGTCGAACTCGCTCTTGTAGACGATGCGCACGGGGACGTGCGCCATCCACATGCTCACCACGGCGACGACGGGATCGAGCATGGACTCGTGGTTCATGATGACGACCCTGCCGCGCGGGTCGTCGAGGAGGAGCTCCGCGCGCTCGAGCCTCCAGGGCCAGAGGAGCTTGGTCACGACCCACAGGATGCGGACGACCGCGCCGATGAGAAGGCGACCCGGCAGCGGGTGCTCGCAGAGGGCGTGGTCGTAGTAGTCGTCGAAGGAGTTGCCGGCGAAGGCGCGCATGCGGCCGCCCCGCTCGTCCTTCTGGTCCCTCTGGTCCTGCCTAGGCTCGCTCACGAGGTCCTCCCTCCGCCGCCTCGACAAGGCGGACGATCCTGTCGACGACCTCGTCGAAAGAGAGGTCGGAAGAGTCTATGCGCACGGCGTCCTTTGCGGGACGAAGCGGCGAGGCCTCGCGCGTGGAGTCGTACTCGTCGCGACGCACCAGGTCCTCGAGGACGGCTCGCTCGGCCTCGGCGTCCACGGGCACGTCCCGCCCGCGGGCAAGGTCTCCGCCGCCGCGCTGGACCGCGCGCCGGCGGGCGCGGGCCTCGGGGGAGGCGCTGAGGAAGACCTTCACCTCGGCCGACGGGAAGACCACGGTCCCGATGTCACGGCCCTCGGCCACGACGCCGCCACGCTCCCCCACGGCGCGCTGGAGGGCCACCATGGCCTCGCGCACGGCCGGGTTGGCGGAGACGGGCGAGACCGCGCGCTCGACCTCGGGCGTGCGGATCGCGGCCGTGGCGTCCTCGCCGTCCACGAGCACGCGCTGGCCGTCGCCTGCGGGGGCGAACTCGATGCGCACGTCGCGCGCGACCCCGGCCACGGCTTCGGCGTCGTCGGGGTCCACGCCCCTCTTGAGGCACGCGAGCGCGACGGAGCGGTACATGGCACCGGTGTCGAGGTACGTGAGGCCGCAGCGCGCGGCCACGGCGCGCGCGGCGGAGGACTTTCCCGAGCCGGACGGCCCGTCAATGGCTACGATCATGCGTGCCTTCCCTTCTTTTCTGGGCGGCGGGGCCCGCGGCTCCCGCGCCAGCCGGCCTCTCGGCGAGCCGCTCGAGCGCGGCCGCCTCCGCCCCCGTCAGCTCACGATAGCCCCCCTCGCCCACGTTCACAAGCGAGAGCGGGCCAAAGGCGTCACGGTGGAGCCTCAGGACCTTGTGGCCCACCGCCTGCATCATCTTCTTCACCTGGTGCTTGCGGCCCTCGTGGATGGTGAGGCCCACGACGGCGTTCTTCTCGCCCGCGCCGTTTCTCCCGGCGCCCCGGGGCGCCACCACGGAGAAGAGCGGGTCGCCCGGTCGCAGGAGCTCCGCCCTCGCCGGGGCCGTGACGCCCTCGTTCTCGAGCTCAACGCCGCGGCGCAGGCGCTCGAGGTCGCGCGGGGACGGGGTTCCGGAGACGAGCGCCACGTAGTGCTTCTCCACGTGCCTCGACGGGTGCAGGAGCGCCTGCCCGAGGCCGCCGTCCGTGGTGAAGAGGAGAAGGCCCGTGGTGTCCATGTCGAGCCTCCCCACGGGGTAGAGCCCGGGGTGCTCCGCCACGGGGACGAGCTCGGCCACCGTTGGGCGGCCGTACGGGTCGCTCATGGTGGTGAGGTAGCCCGCCGGCTTGTAGAGCACGAGGTGGCAGGGGCGCGCGGCGATCTCGCAGACGATGCCGTCAACCGTCACCACGTCGCTCGCGGGGTCGACCTTGCTCCCGAGCTCGGTCACCACCTCGCCGTTCACGCGCACGCGCCCGGCGGTCATGAGGCGCTCGGAGCCGCGGCGGCTGGCCACGCCGGCCCGCGCGAGGAAGCGCTGCAGGCGCATGGGGTAGAGTCCGTCCTCGCGGATGGGGTCGCTCATTGCTCCTCCCCAGCGGCGGGGGGGCTCTCCGGCGGCGTCTGCGCGCTCGGGGACCACGCAGCCGTCCTGGGACTCGTCCCCCAGGAGGTCGCGCTCCTCGTCCATGTCCTCGGCGGCCTCCTCGATGGTGGAGCCCATTGAGCGCCCGGACAGGCGCTCGCGGATGAAGCGGCGCGACTCCTCGTCCGGGGCGAAGTCCTCGAGCGGCGGGAGGTCGCGCACGCTCCTGAGGCCAAAGCGCTCGAGGAAGGCCCGCGTGGTGCCCCAGAGGACCGCCTGGCCGCGGTCTCTGTCGCGCCCGACCTCGCGCACGAGGCCCTTCTCGCGAAGAGAGGCGATCACGCCGTCGGAGTTGACGCCGCGGATGGCGCGCACCCCCTCGCGCGTGACCGGCTGGTGATAGGCGATGACCGCGAGCGTCTCGAGGGCGGCCTGTGAGAGGCGCCGCGCGTCCCAGGAGACCACGTAGTCAGCCACCTGGTCGTGGTAGGCGGGGTGCGTGAAGAGCCTCCAGCCGCCGGCCACCTCGCGCAGCTGGAAGCCGCGGTTTGCGTCCGCGTACTCGGCGGAGAGCTCGGCGAGCGCCGAGGCCACCTCCCCGGGGGCGGCCCCCGTCGCGCGGGCGAGGTCCGTGGCGGGCACGGAGTCGTCCGAGACGAGGAGCAGGGCCTCGAGAAGGCCCTTGAGCGAGCCTGATTCAAGACGTTCGAGCGAGCTCATGAGAGGTCTCCTTCCGAAAGCTCGTCCGTGGGGTCGAAGTCGAGCTCGGCGAGGACGGACTCGTCGAGCTCGTAGGCCTCGGCGCCCTCGACGTGGGCGATGTCGATCTCGCCGAAGATCTCGTCCTGGCGCACGCGCACGAGGCCGCGCTTGAAGAGCTCGAGGATGGCGAGGAAGTTGGCGACCACGGTCTCGGGGTCGTCCTGCCCGTCCACGAGCTCGGAGAAGGTCACGCGCCCGCGCCTGCGCACGAGCCTGTCCACCGAGGCGATGGTGAGCGCCACCGGGAGCCTCCTCGGTGCGATGTGCTCCGCCTCAAGGAGGAACGTCTCGCGGCGGGAGTCGATGTCCGCGCAGATGACGGCGAGGCTGCGAAGGGTGATGCCCTCGAGGTAGTCCGGCATGAGGCCGAGGAACTCGGGGTCCGGGCCCACGGTGCGCGGGTGCATGCGGCCCTCGGCCTCCATGCGGGCGCCGAGCGCCGCGCCCGCCCCCCTGAACTGCTTGTAGGCGATGAGGCGGGCTATGAGGACCTCGCGCGCCTCCTCGGGGGTGAGGTTCTCGAGGTCGTCCTCCTCGTCCTCCGGCTCCCCGCGCCTGAGGAGCGGCTCGTCCGGCACGAGGGAGGCGGCCTTGATGTCCAGCAGCGTGGAGGCCACCAGGAGAAAGTCGCTCGCCACGTCGAGATCGAGGTCGGCCATGCGGTCGACCTCCTCCAGGTACTGGTTGGCCACCTCGGAGATCGAGATCGAGCCGATGGTCACCCTCTGCCTCGTCACCAGCTGGAGGAGAAGGTCGAAGGGGCCGGAGTAGGACTGCGTGCGGACGCGGTACGACATCCTAGAGCACCGCCGTCAGGGCCGTCATGAGCGCGGCGTAGGTCTCTCCCGCCGTGGCGTTGAGATAGATGCCCAGCGGGTCAACGCGGAGGAGCCCCGGCAAAACGTAGAGCAGGAGCAGCAGCAGGAACATCGCGTACTGCTGGAGCTCGTAGTACTTCCTGCGCGCCGCGGGAGGGAGGAAGAAGAGGACGACCTTCGAGCCGTCGAGCGGCGGGAAGGGTATGAGGTTGAAGAAGCAGAGGACGAGGTTCACGTACACGTAGGTCGTGAGAAGGTCCATCGCCCCGTAGAGCATCTCGACGGTGAGCGCGCCCTGTCCGAGCGCGAGGGTCGCGCCCAGAAGCGCCGTCCCCAGGACGGCCTGCAGGAGGTTGGAGGCGGGGCCGGCGAGCGCCACGAGAAGCTCGTCCCTCCTGGGGTGCCTCAGGCGCGCGGGGTTGTACGGAACCGGCTTGGCAAAGGCAAAGACCGGAGCGCCCAGGAGCGCGCAGGCGATGGGCAGGATGACCGATCCCAGCGGGTCCAGGTGCGCCCGCGGGTCCAGCGTGAGGCGCCCGGCCTCGCGCGCGGTGTCGTCGCCGCAGAGGTGCGCGACCCAGCCGTGCGCGACCTCGTGGACCATGGCGGAGAACATGACCAGGAGGACGGAGACCACGATCCCCAGCAGGTAGTCGAGTGAGTACAAGGGCGCTCCCCTCTCGCGGCGTCAGCGCAGCGAGGTCGAGACGCGGCGGCAGAGCCAGCCGACGGCGAGCAGAATCACGGCAGCGAGGGCAAAGTCCCCGCGCAGGGCCCCGCCCAGGGGCGTCGGGAGGACAAAGAGGCCCGAGACCGGGCCCGGCACGAGTCTCGACGCCAGGCCGTTGAGCCCCAGGAGCCACGTCCTCGCCCCGGCGGGAAGGAGCACGTCCAGCACGAGAAGGACGAGGTAGGCCGCCGCGAAGGCGCGGCACGCCGTGGCGACGACGCCCAGCGCGCGGCTCACTGCGCCGCCCCCTCGATCTTCTCGGTGAGCTCGAGCCACTCGGTCTCGAGGGCGGGCACCTTCTTTGAGAGCGCGGTGTACTCGGTCATGCACTCGTCAAAGCGCTTGGCGTCGTTGTAGAGGTCCTCGCTCGCCATGAGCTCCTCGAGCTCCTTGAGGCGCGCCTGAGCGGGCTCGAGCGCCGCCTCTACCTCCCTGAGGCGCGTGCGCTCCGCCTTGAGGGCGCGGTTCCTGCGGTTGCGCTCCTCGGCCTCCGCGCGGCGCTGCTCGCGGGTCTTGACGTTCCTTCCCGTGGTCGCGGGCTCAGCGGGTGCGGCCGCCTGAGTAGTGCCGCGGCCCTGAGCCGGGGCCGACTGGGCCTCCCCCGCCTCGCGCGCCTCGAGCTCGGCGCGCTTGAAGAGGTAGTAGTCGTAGTCCCCGTCGTAGACCGTGACCTTGTGGTCGCGCACGTCCACGACCTTGTTTGCCACGGCTCGCACGAGGTGCTCGTCGTGCGAGATCAGCACGATCGTGCCGGCAAAGTCAACGAGGGCGCGCTCGAGCACGTCCACGGAGTCGATGTCCAGGTGGTTGGTGGGCTCGTCCAGGAGCAGCAGCGGGTCGGGCGCCACGAGCATCTTGGCCAGCGCCAGACGCGCCCGCTCGCCGCCCGAGAGGACGGAGACGCGCTTCTCCACGTCGTCGCCGTGGAAGAGGAACGCTCCCAGAAGCCTGCGCTCCTCCGAGGTGGTCCATCCGGCGGCGACCGAGTCCATCTCGCCGAGGACCGTGTTGGCCTCGTTGAGCTGCTCGAGCTGGTGCTGCGCGTAGTAGGCCTGGGTGACGCTCTTGCCCAGGGAGACGCTGCCCGCGTCGGGCGCGAGCCTGCCGTTCATGAGCTTCATGAGCGTGGACTTGCCGGCGCCGTTGGGGCCCACCAGCACCACGTGGTCGCCGCGGTACAGCGTGAGGTCCACGCCCGAGTAGACGTGGTTCTCGCCAAAGGACTTGGAGACGCCCTCGAGCTTCACGACCTCGTCGCCCGTGCGAGGGGGCTCCGGAAAGGAGAAGCGCACCTTCTTGGTGCCCTCGGGGAGGATGACGAGCTCGCTCTTGATCTGCTCGATCTTCTTCATGCGCTCCTGCGCCTGGGCCGCCTTGGTGGGCTTGTAGCGGAACTTGTCCACGAAGACCTGCATGTGGGCGATCTCGCGCTCCTGCGCGGCCCGCTTGGCGCGCATCTGCTCGAGGTTGTCCTCGCGCTGCCTGAGGTAGCTCGAGTAGTTTCCGGTGTAGGTGGTGATGCGGCGGTTCTCCACGGCGGCCACGTGGGAGACGCACGCGTCCATGAACGCGCGGTCGTGCGAGACCAGCAGCACGGCGCCGTCGTAGCCGGCGAGGAACTGCTCGAGCCACTTGACGCTCTCGAGGTCGAGGTGGTTGGTGGGCTCGTCCAGAAGCAGCAGGTCGGGGTGACGCAGCAGCAGCTTGGAGAGGGCTATGCGCATCTGCCAGCCGCCGGAGAAGTCACGTGCCGGCTTGTCGAAGTCCTCCACGGGAAAGCCGAGGCCGCCCAGGATCTGCTTGGCGCGGGCCTCCAGCTCGTAGCCGCCCAGGCGCTCGAAGCGGTCCTGTGCGTGACCGTAGCGCTCGAGGAGCTGGTCGAGCTCGGGCCCGGGGGCGGTCTCGGAGATCTTGCGCTCGAGCTCGGCCACCAGGCGCTCCACGTCCTTGACCTCGTGGGCGGAGTCGACGACCTCCGCGAGGGCGCTCTTCTCGCCGGCGAGCTTGGTCTCCTGCTCCAGGTAGCCGATGGTGGCGTCCTTGGCAAAGCTCACCGTGCCCTCGTCCGCGCCCTCCTCGCCCATGATGATCTTGAGGAGCGTGGTCTTTCCCGAGCCGTTGGGGCCCACGAGCGCCCAGCGCTCCTGGGCATTGAGCTGCAGCGTCGCGCCCGAGTAGAGGACGCGGCCGCCAAATGACTTGGTGATCTTGTCTGCGAGTGCTATCACGTGCGTGTTCCTTGGTGCCTGGGTTGAACGGTGCGACGGTAGGCTAGTCCGCCACGGTGATGTGGACGGCGAAGCCCGCGATCTCTTCCTTGAAGTAGATGAGGTAGGTGCGCTCCGGGTCGTCCGGACACATGGCGCGGGAGGCCTCGTTGAACTCGACGCCGCGGGCGCGGTACCACGCCTCGGCGGCCTCGACGTCGTCGACGTGCAGGCCTATGTGGCCCTTCTCGCCGCGCCCTCCGTTGTTCATGACCTCCACGAGGGTCCCGGCGAAGGAGGAGATCGGGAACGGCCCCTCTCCGCGCTCGATGCCCATGAGGGCGCAGAGCGCGTCGGCCGTGGCCTCGGCCTCCTCCGGGCTGTTGGTGTTGATGCCCACGTGTGCGAGCCTGAGGCCAAAGAGCTCGACGGGGTTATCTGATGCTGGCATGGCGCTCCTCCCTGACGGTGCAACTCGAACAGTATACGGCTGTTACGTCACCCAGCGTGCCTAACGGGCCGCCTCCTCGCCGTCCCCATGCGCCGGGGCACCGCCTCAACCGCGCCTCGCGGAGGTGGGATTCTGGTGGGGCCGGAAATGACGTCGCACGAGGGCGCTAGAATGTGACGAGAAGAACGAGCGACGTTGCGCGTCCCCAGGGGGCGCGGAAAGCGAGAACGATGCCGAGCACCAGGAAGGTCCCCGCCCTCGACGGGCTGAGAATCCTCGCCATAGCGGCGATCATCGTCTATCACGCCAACGCGAGCTGGCTTCCCGGGGGCTACTTCGGCGTGACGGTCTTCTTCGTCCTCACGGGATACCTGATCACCCTCTCCGTCGAGCGCGAGATCTCGCGCGGCAAGGGGTTCGACTATCCGCGGTTCATCCTCAGGCGTGTGACGAGGATGCTGCCCTCCATGCTCGTGCTCGTGGGCGTGGTGGCGCTGCTCTGCCTGCTCTTCTCGCCCGCGCTCCTGCCCAAGGTCAAGAGCGACGCCGTTCCGGCGCTCCTCTTCTTCGAGAACATCTACTACATCGTGCGCAACGTGTCGTACTTTGCGGCGGCGGGACTCCCCTCCCCGCTCACGCACCTGTGGTTCGTGGGCGTGACGATGCAGTTCTACCTGGTCTGGCCGCTCCTGCTCCTGCTGCTCTCCCGCATCTTCAGGCGGCGGTCCAGCGCCATCAAGGTGGTGGCCGTCCTCGCCCTTGCGTCGGCAGTGGCGATGGCCGCGCTCTACGACCCCATGGGAGACACCAACCGCATCTACTACGGACCTGACACGCGCGCGGCCGAGCTCCTGGTGGGCGCCCTCTGCGCGCTCGTGACGCGCGGGCGCGGGTGGGGCCTCGCCAGGATCGCCAAGGGAACCGGCAGGCGCTCGCGCGGCAAGACGATCGACCTCCCCTCGTGGGCCTACGACCTCGCCGGCGTGGCCGCGCTCGCCGGGATCGGCGTCATGATGGTTACCCTCAACGGCTACTCCGAGTTCACCTACCGCGGGGGCACGTTCCTGGCGGCGCTCCTCACGGCGGTGGCCATCGGGGTCGTGTGCCGACCCTCCGGAAGCGTTCTCTCCCGCGTGCTGGGCCTGCGTCCCCTCGCTGCCGCAGGCGCCCGCGGCTTCGCCCTCTACCTCTGGCACTACCCGCTTCTCCTCATCATGAACCCCGCCACCCGCACGACGGAGCTCCCGTGGTGGGGCTGGGCGCTCGAGCTCCTGGCGATCGTCGCGGCGGCGGAGCTCTCGTACCGACTGGTGGAGCGCGGCACGGGCGCGCCCGTCGCCCTTGGGCAGTCGCGTCTGGCCCTGGGCCTCGAGGCCGCGGCGCTCGCGGGCGTGCTCGCCGTCTCCGTGGCCCCCATCCAGGCCGAGCAGACGGGCGTTCCCGTTGACCAGCAGGGCGGGCAGTCCGGGGTCGCGTTCGACCCCGAGACGCAGGGGTACGACCTCTCCGGCACCTACCTCGCGGGAACCTCCTTCGCCTCTGCCGTGGACACCATCAACCGCCTCAACTACGACGTCGACGTGGAGACGGGCGCCACCGACGCCCAGGTGCTGCTCGTCGGCGACTCCGTCTCCCTGGGGGCGGAGGCCGAGTTCCAGCGGGTGTTCCCCAACGGCTGGATGAACTCTGAGGTCGGACGACAGCTCGGCACGGGTCTCGACGTCTACAACCAGTGCGTCGCTGACGGGCACGGAGCCGGCGTGGTTGTCTTCGCCCTTGGCAACAACGGCGTCGCGCGCGAGGACCAGGTTCGCGCCCTCATCGACGCCGCAGGAGCCGACAAGAAGGTCTATCTGGTGACCACCCGCGTGCCGCTGCCGCTTCAGGACGTCAACAACGAGCTCTTCTGGAACGTTGCCTCGCAGTACGACAACGTGCAGGTGATCGACTGGTACGCCGAGAGCGCCGGCCACGACGAGTACTTCTGGGACGACGGCACGCACCTGCGTCCCGAGGGGGCCGAGGCCTACGTCATGATGCTGCGCCGCGCCATCACGGGCCGATAGAGCACGCAGGCCGAGCGCACTTCTCGGCAGCAGTCAAGAGGGGCCGCACTTCTCGCCATCCCGCGCGTGAGCTATCGCACTTGACACCTCTCTGCACGGAGTGCGGCCTATAGGGCACCCCTGCAGCGCACCTGACGGCATCCTGCGAGAGGGAGCCCGCACTCGACGAGGTCAAGCGTCAAAAATGCCCGCACTCCCGGCCCGCACTCATGGGTGCGGGCCGGGAGCGGTCACTCTTGGGGGCGCAGAGCCGCGTCACGGTGCGGGAACAGCGAAAAGGCCGTCGGACATGAATCCGACGGCCTTGAGCGATCGTGGTGGAGATAAGGGGGTTCGAACCCCTGACCTCGTGACTGCCAGTCACGCGCTCTCCCAACTGAGCTATATCCCCAAAATGGTGGGCGATGCTGGATTCGAACCAGCGACCCCATCCGTGTGAAGGATGTGCTCTACCCCTGAGCCAATCGCCCGCGCTTTTGCGCAAGGGGTATGTTAGCAAAAGAATCCGCGTTTGGCACGAGAAATGTTCCGTCTGTGGCAAAAAATGTGAGCAAGTCAAGAAGAGCGCAGGTAGATGCCTTACATGCACGCGGAGAAGACCGACGTGTCGTAGCCGTACTTCTCCATTTGGGCCATCACGAGCTCCGCTCGCGCCCACGCGAGATCCGGGTCCGCGGAGAGCGCGTTGGGGGCATTGGGGAGACCGGCCATGAGGGCGCACTCCCAGGGGGTCATCTCCAGGGGCTCCTTCCCCAGATAGCCGCGCGCCGCCTCCCCTATGCCTGAGAGACCGTCGCCAAAGTACGACGTGTTGACGTAGAGCTCCAGAATCTCGGACTTGGTGTAGCGCGCCTCGAGGTCGAGCGCCATGAACACCTCGGCTACCTTGCGGGAAAAGTCCTTGTCCTGCGTGAAGAAGAGGTTCTTGGCGAGCTGCTGCGTGATGGTGGAGCCGCCCTGCTCGAGGGAAAGCGTGACGAGGTCGTGCCAGGCGGCGCGACAGATGGCGATGACGTCGAAGCCGGAATGGTCGTAGAAGCGGTGATCCTCGATGGCAACCACGGCGTCGAGATAGACGTCGGGCAGATCGTCCATCCGTACGTAGGAGTCATCTGAGCGTGCGGACTCGACGACCTCCTCGATCGGGGCTCGGCCGAGCGCCTCCCGGTAGAGCAGGTAGCCGCTCACGCCCACATACGCGCCCGCAAACAGCACGCAGGCGAGAAGGACAAGCACGAGCACCCTCACGGCCCTCAGAACGGCTCTCATGGCGTCTCACCTCCCCTGCACACAATTGTGATGAAAGTTCATGAAATACGCCATGGAAACAAGGACGAGTGGCAGCACAAAGATGGGGCCGCCCAATTTAGCGACCCCATCTTTCATCCTGCTACAGGCAAAGAAAATACCGAATTAAGAGAGGCTAGTCGTCCCAGTCGTCATCGTCGTCGTCATCCCACCGGTCATCGTCGTCCCAGTCGTCATCGTCGTCGTCCCACCGGTCATCATCGTCCCACTGGTCGTCCCAGTCTTCATCGTCATCGTCGTCCCAGCGGTCGTCGTCCCAGAGGTCATCCCAGTCGTCGTCATCGTCCCAATAGTCATCAGGGTCGTCAAAGCGATCCTCGAAGTAGTCGTCATCAAAGTCGACGCGACGATCGGTGGACATGAGCATTGAGACAAATTCGGCCTTCGTGCAATTGCTGCCTCCGGCCAAATATCCGCTCTTCCCCATGATTTCGTTCTCTACCGCCCATGCGACAGAGCCGGCAGCCCAGCCAGAAACGGTGCTCTTGTCCTGGAATCCGCGAATGGCATCGGGATTGACGGACCTCGAGCGCGCGACGACTCGCAGGACCTTGGCCGCCTGCTCTCGCGTGAGCGGCTCCCAGGGATCAAACGTCACAGAACCGTCAGTGTGGATGTTACCGGAGAATATGCCAGCTCGTTGAGCCCAGACAATGGCTTTGTCAGCCCAACCAAACGTGTCGGAGTCAGCAAAGTTCGTCGAGCCGCTTACCTTGGGCCTACCGGCGAGCTTGTAGAGAATCTCAGCGGCGGTACCCCTGTCGATGATCGTTGTAACGCCCCATGTTCCGTCGGAGTTTCCGTCGACGGCACCATTGGTTTCAGCCCAATCGATGACGCCCTCCTGAACGACCCAGCTGCTCTGGGATACGTCCGAGTAGCCTCCGTAGGCGGCGCTTGCAGTCGCGGGTGCGATGGCGGCGGCAAAGGTCGCGGTAACAAGGCCGGCGGCGATGGCGAGTCGGGCGGTTCTGATTCTACTCATGATCTTGTCTCCCTCCACTTCGTACCTGGACAAATAGGATGCGTCGAGTGTATAGGGAGAAGACCTCGTGCGGCTTCCCGTTACGTCATAGTGCTGTAACCCTTGCATAAGGGGGATGTAAGCCCGCTCATAGAACGCGTGAAACTCGTCACCACATTCAGAGCTTAAGAGAATGAACGGGCGAAAAACGGGAAGCCCGGAGACGGTGACGTCCCCGGGCAGATAATGTGGTGGGCCCTGAGGGATTCGAACCCCCAACCCAGGGATTATGAGTCCCCTGCGCTAACCGTTGCGCCAAGAGCCCTCGTATGAAAAAGGCGGCGACCGAAGCCGCCGCCGAATTCACATGGTGGAGATAAGGGGGTTCGAACCCCTGACCTCGTGACTGCCAGTCACGCGCTCTCCCAACTGAGCTATATCCCCGTGCGTTGGTGCGAAGAGAATATTACCAGACTGAGACACTCGGTCAACCCCGAATTTGAAAAAAGTACCTGCCGCTCGGTCATTCTCGCCCGCACTCATGGGTGCGGGCGAGGAGTGCGGCCTCTTTAGACGTCATTCAGTACCAAGTGCGACCCGCCTCTTGATGGATGCCACCAGGTGCGGTCAAGGAGTGCTTCGCAGACCGCACTCGATGCAGATGGGCTGCAGATGGGCGGCAGATGTGCCGCGACTATGCCCGGGCGGGCACCACGCGCTCGGTGAGCCAGGACACGAGCTCGTCCATGGGCACGTCGAAGCGCTCCCCCGTCTCGCGCACCTTGACCTCGGCCATGCCGCCCGTCACGCCCCGCTTGCCCAGGATCACCTGGTACGGGATGCCAATGAGGTCGGCATCGGCGAACTTGACGCCCGGACGCTCCTTGCGGTCGTCCAGGAGCACCTCGAGGTCTGCGGAGCTAAGCTCGTCCACGACCTTCTCGGCGACCGGCGTGACCACGTCGTCGTTCACCGCGAGCGGAACGACCTCGACCTCGTAGGGCGCCACGCAGACGGGCCAGGAAATGCCGTGTTCGTCGTTGTGCTGCTCCACCACGGCCGCCAGCGTGCGGGAGACGCCGATGCCGTAGCAGCCCATGAGGAAGGGGCGCTCCACGCCGTCCTCGTCCGCGAAGGTGGCCCCCATGGACTCGGAGTACTTGGTGCCAAGCTGGAAGACCTGCGAGATCTCGATGCCGCGGGCGCTCTTGAGCGCGGCGCCGCAGTGCGGGCAGGGGTCGCCCTCCTTCACGCTCACGAGGTCGGCCCACTCGTCCACGGTGAAGTCGCGGCCCGGGCGAGCGCCGGTGAAGTGGTAGTCCACCTCGTTGGCGCCGCAGGTCCAGGACTCGCTCTCGCGCAGGCTCTCGTCGCAGACCAGGCGCACGCCCTCCGGCAGACCCACGGGGCCGATGAAGCCCTTGTGCAGGCCCGCGAGCTCGAGCTCCTCGTCCGTCATGAGGTGGTAGGCCCCAAAGAGGTGCTCTGCCTTGATCTCGTTGAGCTCGTGGTCGCCGGGAACAATGGCGACGACGTTGGTGCCGTCCTCCGCCACGAGCGCGAGCGACTTGCGCGTTCCGTTCTCCGGGAAGCCGAAGAACTCGGCGACGGCCTCGATGGTGCCAAGGCCGGGCGTGTGAACCTTCGTGAGCGTGCCGTCGCCGGGTCCCTCGGTCACGGGGACCTTGGTCGCCGCCGCCTCGACGTCGGCCGCGAAGCCGCAGTCGCAGTAAACGAGCTCGGCTTCGCCAGAGTCCGCGAGCGCCATGAACTCGACGGAGGTGTCGCCACCGATCTGCCCGGAGTCCGCCACGACGGGCAGCGCGTAGATGCCGCAGCGCTCCGCAATGCGGGCGTAGGCAGCCTTCTCCTGCTCGTAGCACTCCTGGAGCGACTCCTGCGTCGCAGAGAAGCTGTAGGCGTCCTTCATGATGAACTCACGGCCGCGCATGAGGCCGAAGCGCGGGCGCATCTCGTCGCGGAACTTGTCCTGAATCTGGTAGAGCGTAACGGGAAGCTGCTTGTAGGAGCGCAGCTCGTTCTTCACCAGGTCCGTGAAGGTCTCCTCGTGCGTGGGGCCAAGCGCGAACTCGCGGCCGTGGCGGTCGGCGATGCGCATGAGCTCGGGGCCGTAGGCGTCCCAGCGTCCGGACTCGTGCCAGAGCTCGGCGGGCGTGAGGATGGGGACCATCATCTCCTGGGCGCCGATGGCCTCCATCTCGTCGCGGATGACGGCCTCGATCTTGGAGATCGAGCGCCAGGCGAGCGGCAGGTAGCTGTAGAGGCCGGCGGCGGTCTTGCGGATCATGCCGGCACGCAGCAGGAGGCGGTGGCTCGCGAGCTCGGCCTCGGCCGGGTCCTCCTTGAGCGTGGGGGCATAGAGCTGGGACATCTTCTGGTAGCGCTTCACGTGCGTTCCCTTCCGTTCAACGACGTAACGCACACGATTCTACGCCAAGCCGGAGCCGGATGCCTGCGACCGCTTTGATATATGGGGCTGGGGCACCAAGAGGACGCTGGGGCGTTTTGATAATGCGGGCTGGGGCACGGCTAAAGCCAGCCAGAGGGGAACGCGCTCGGCGTGCTTCGCAGACGACAGCCCTTTACCCATAGAAAGTTTATGCAAAAGTTAAGCGCTCGCGAGAAGAACCTGGGACCGCAGCACGTGCCCGTGCCTCAGCCCCAAAATGCGCAACGCGGTCGTGCACGGTCACGCCCTGGCCCAGAAATCGGCAACACCAGCCGGAGCCGGGGGGCCACGCCGCCAAATCCGATGGCGGGAGGAACGGCTACGTGAACCGCCGCTCGATCTCGGCGAAGAGCTCGTCGACGGCGCTCGCCTCGTCCACGGTGCGAATCTTCTCGCCGGATGCGAAGAGGACGGCCTTGCCGCGGCCGCCCGCGAGGCCGATGTCTGCGTCGCGGGCCTCGCCAGGACCGTTAACCACGCATCCCATGACGGCCACGGAGATGGGGGCGCGGACGCCGGCGAGGCGGCGCTCAACCTCGGCGGCGACGCCCATGAGGTCCCACTGGCAGCGGCCGCACGTGGGGCAGCTCACCATCTCGGGACGCAGGCGACGGAGCCCCACGGCGGAGAGGAGGTCCCAGGCGACGTTGACCTCCTCCACGGGGTCCGCCGTGAGGGAGAGCCGGATGGTGTCGCCGATACCCTCCATGAGCAGGGTCCCCACGGCGGCGGCGTTCTTGACGGTACCCTGACGAAGACCGCCCGCCTCGGTCACGCCAACGTGCAGCGGGACCTCGGGAAGGGCGCGGGAGAGGGCGCGGTTGACCTCGACGGTGGTGGGGACGCCGTGCGCCTTGGCGGAGAGCACGATGTCGTTGAAGCCGCGCTCGCGGAAGTGCTCGACAAAGGAGGCCGCGGAGCCCACGAGCTTCTCCACCTGCGTGAGATCCTCGCGCTCCGCGAAGGCGGGATCGAGCGACCCTGCGTTCACCCCGATGCGTATGGGGATGCCCGCCGCACCGGCCTCGTCGATGACCGCGTCGACGCGCTCCCAGCTGCCTATGTTGCCGGGATTGACGCGCAGCGCCGAAGCCCCTCGACGGCAGGACTCGATGGCCAGACGGTGGTCAAAGTGGATGTCCGCCACCACGGGCAGGGGCGACCCCGCGCAGATGCGCTCGAAGCCGTCAAGAGCCTGTGCGGAGGGAACGGCCACGCGCACGATCTCGCACCCGGCGCCCGCAAGCCTGCCGATCTGGGCGAGCGTGGCATCCGGGTCAGCCGTGTCCGTGGTGCACATCGACTGAACGGAGACGGGCGCGCCCCCGCCAACGGCGACTCCGCCGACGCTTACGGGGCGCGTGAGGGACCTGGGTGCGACGGAGGCGGAGGACATGAGATCACCTAACCAATCACAAAGCGGACGACGTCGTTCTTGAGCACGATGACAAAGACGAAGACGATGAACGCGAGCCCGAGGTAGCTGAGCCAGCCCTGCGTCCGCGCGGAGAGCGGGCGGCGCAGGAAGAGCTGAATGACCTCGATGAGGATCTTTCCGCCGTCGAAGGGCGGGATGGGCAGCAGGTTCATGAAGCCGAGGGACATGGAGACCGCGGCAGCAAAGACCATGAGCGTGAAGGGCCCGGTTGAGGCGGCCTCAGACGCCATCGCCGATATGCCGACGATGGAGCTCGACTGGTCGAGGACCTCCATGGTATGGGCGGGCTGGATGAGCTGCGCCACATACGAGGCGGTCTGGGCGGTGTAGTCCAGCGTGGCGCCCACCGCCTCGGGCAGGCTCAGTCGGTACGTGGCAACGCTTGAGAGGACGCCGAGCTCCTCGGTGGCCTGGCCATCCGGCAGGTCGATAAGAACGGTCTGCTCCGATCCGTCACGATCGTATGAGAGCTCGAAGTCAGTGCCCGACTCGAGGTAGGGCGAGAGCGCCCCCACGAGGCCGTCCCAGCTGTCGACGCCCTGCTCGCCAACGCGCGTGACGGTGTCCCCCGCCTCGAGCCCAGCCTCCTCAGCGATGGATCCCTCGACGACGCCGCCGAGCGTGCTCACGTTGGGCACGTAGCGGTACTCCTGCACCATGAAGGCAACGGTCACCAGCACGAAGGCGAGCGCGATGTTGACGAGCGGACCGGCAAAGAGCATGAAGACGCGCCTGAGAAACCCGACGCCCAGGTAGGTGCGGGAGCGCTCGTGCTCGAGGAGCTCGTCGGGAGACATCCCAGAGTCGTGCGGGGAGCCCGCGGCGGTGGACCCGGGGAGTGAGAAGTCATGGCCCCGGTCGTACTCGGTGAGGTGGTTGGCGTCTCGTGCGAGCGTCTCGAAGGCGGCGGGCCAGTCGCTCTGCCCCGGTCGCTCGCCGAGGGCGGAGTCGTAGTACGGCTGGATGGCCGCCCAGTCGCAGAGCGTCCCAAGGAGGTCATAGGCACGATCGACGTCGACGCCCAGCCTGCGAGCTACCTCGGCGGCGGTGACCCTCCCCTCCCTCATGACGATGTCGAGCGCAGGGGCGAGAAGGTCGTCCGCGGAGCCCTCCATGCCACAGATTCGCGTGTAGCCGCCCAGGAGGAGCGGTGTCACGCCAAACTCGGTCCCCACCTTCCCGCTCTTGCGCGAGAGCCTGATGCGGCACGGGAGGCCGAGGAAGAACTCGGTCGCGCGGACGTGGCAGATCCTTGAGGCAAGGTAGTGGCCGCCCTCATGGACGAAGACGAGCACGGAGAGAACGAGCACGCCCCAGAAGACGGCGGAGAGAAAGGACAGGACGAAACTCAAGAACGAACCTCCGAAAGAACGTCATGGGCGAGCGCCCGCGCGCGGGCGTCCACCTCGTCGAGCTGCTCCAGGGACTCTACCCGCTCGACCTCGGTCCGCTCCATGACGGAGGCAACGACGCGCTCGATGTCGAGAAAGCCGCATAACCCTTGACGGAAGCTTGCGTTTGCGACCTCGTTGGCGGCGTTCATGGCGCAGGGGAGCGTCCCTCCAACGCGGCCCGCCTCGCGCGCGAGCGCGAGGCAGCCGAATGCGGACTCGTCGGCCTCCCCAAAGGTGAGCGGGTCCGCCGAGCACCAGTCGATGCGGTCGACCGACGCCTCCCAGCGCTCGGGATAGCTCAGCGCGTACTGGATGGGAGCGCGCATGTCCGAGCCGCCGAGCTGGGCCTTAACGACGCCGTCGGCGAACTCCACCATGGAGTGGATCTTGCTCTGGCGGTGAACGAGCACGCGGATGGCATCGATGGGCTGGTCAAAGAGGTGGTGCGCCTCGATGACCTCGAGACCCTTGTTCATGAGCGTGGCGGAGTCGATGGTGATCTTCTCCCCCATCGTCCAGGTGGGATGCGCGAGGGCGTCTGCCGCGGTCACGCCCGCAAGCTCCTCGCGGGGGCGCCCGTAGAAGGGGCCGCCCGAGCACGTGAGCCAGATGCGGTGCACGCTCTTGGGACTCTCCCCCACGAGACACTGGTAGATGGCGCTGTGCTCGGAGTCCACGGGGATGAGCATCCCCGGTCTCGCCAGCGGCATGAGAAGGTCTCCGCCGCAGACGATGGACTCCTTGTTGGCGTAGGCAAGCGACTTGCCCGCCCTGAGGGCGGCGTGCCCGGCGTGCATGCCGGCAAAGCCCACGAGGGCGTTTACCACCACGTCGACCTCGGGAAGGCACGCGAGCTCGGTCACGGCGTCGGGCCCTGCGCCGCAGGCGCAGCCGTGAGGCAGCTCGACCAGCACGGGGTCTGCGGCATGGCGCACGTCGGAGACGGCAACGTGCGCGCACCCGAACTCGCGCGCCGCGGAGACGAGGAACTCAGTCGAGGCGTTCACCGAGAGGGCGACCACGCGCACGCGGTCCGCGTGGCGGCGACAGACGTCGAGCGTCTGCGTGCCAATGGAGCCCGAGCAGCCGAGAATGGCAACGCGCACGGGGCCATTGCGACGCACGCGGCTGGAGAACGTCTCGAATATGCTCATAGGATTCCCCCAAAGAGGAGTAGGAAGTACGCGGCGACCCCGCCAAAGAGCATGGAGTCGGAGCGGTCCAGAAGGCCGCCGTGGCCGGGCAGGATGTTCCCGGAGTCCTTGACGCCCGCCCCGCGCTTGAGGCGAGACTCGAAGAGGTCGCCAATGACGCCGGCCACCCCCACCACGAGCCCGCAGAGCGCGGCCATGGGGATTCCCATCTCCCCCACGACGAGAAGGGCGATCACGATCCACACCAGGACGGACCCCACGAGGCCCCCGAGGAAGCCCTCGACGCTCTTGTTGGGCGAGATGCGCGGGGCGAGCTTGTGGGCGCCGATGGCAGAGCCCACGAAGTAGGCGAAGGCGTCGCTCGCCATGATGGAGAGCATCACGGCGAGCGCCACGAGCGCACCATCCACGCCCGGGTCGTACTTGCGCACAAGGACGATCGCGGAAAACGCAAGCGAGGTGTAGATGGGGCCGAACGCGGTCACGGCCACGTCTGCGACGTTCGCGCGCGGCGCGAAGACGTACCAGCAGGCACACGCCATAAGGAGGACGAAGATGACGAGCGTGAGCGCCAGCAGCCCGCCCCAGAGGGCGACGGGCGGGAAGAGCAGCGCGGCCGCGAGGCCGACGATCTCGTTGGGCATGCGCCCGCCCATCCTGCAGATGCGGAAGAACTCGGAGCAGCACAGCCACGCCTCGGCGGCAACCAGCACGGTGGTGGTGATGGGCCCGGCAAAGAGGCAGGCCAGGGTGACGATGGCGTAGATGGCGCCGGACGTGGTGCGCGTGAGCAGCTTCTCGGCGGAGGTCCTCACGCGCTGGCCCTTGAGGTTGCCGGAGGCGCGCGCCTCCTCCCTGGAGGCGCGGACGCCCTCGAGCCTGGCTATCTGGCGGTCGAGACCGGCGTTCTTCTCGGTCCTCTTCCTGCTTGAGTCGGTCATGACGCGGCAACACCGCCAAAGCGGCGCGAGCGGCCCTGATAGGCGCTCACCGCGCGCAGGAAGTCCCAGCGAGAGAAGTCGGGCCAGTACGTGTCCGTGACGTAGAACTCGGTGTAGGCGAGCTGCCACAGGAGGTAGTTGGAGAGCCTCATCTCGCCGGAGGTGCGAATGAGAAGGTCGGGGTCAGGGAGCCCGGCGGTGTAGAGCCTGCTCGAGACAGAGTCCTCGTCGACGTCCTCCGGGGAGAGGGCCCCCGAGGCCACGTCGAGCGCGATCTCGCGGGCGGTCCGGGCGATCTCCGCGCGGGAGCCGTAGTTGACGGCGAGCGCGAACGTCATGCCGGTGTGGTCCGCCGTCTCATCGAGGCCCTGCTTGAAGACCCGATAGGTGGCTTCCGGGAGGGCGATGAGGTCCCCCAGGAAGCGCAGGCGCACGTTTTCCTGGTGGAAGAGCGGGAGCTCCTTCACGAGCGTGGTGGCAAAGAGGTGCATGAGGAGGTCTACCTCGCGCCGCGGCCGCCGCCAGTTCTCCGTGGAGAACGCGTAGACGGAGAGGGCGTCGAGCCCAAGTCGGACGCTCGTGGTGACGGCCTCGCGCAGCGCGTCGACGCCGGCAACGTGACCCCTAGAGCGATCGAGGCCGCGGGCCTGCGCCCAGCGGCCGTTTCCGTCCATGATGATAGAAACGTGACGAGGAAGCCTCCCGAGGTCGACGTCCTCAAGACTGACGTCCTCGGGAGGGTTCGCGTAGTACTCCCTCAGCTTTTGGGTGTCGAGCTGCACTAGATCTCCATCACCTCGGCGGTCTTGGTCTTGAGGAGCTCGTCGACCTTGGCGACGTAGGTGTCCGTGAGCTTCTGGATGGCCTTCTTCTCGCGCGTCTGCTCGTCCTCGGAGAGCTCCTCGTCGCGCTCGATCTTGCCGTTGCGGTCGCGGCGGACGTTGCGGATGGCGACGCGCGCCTCTTCGGCGAGCTGGTTGCACTCCTTGGCGAGCTCGCGACGGCGCTCCTCCGTGGGGCGCGGGAACGGCAGGCGGATGCAGACGCCGTCATTGGAGGGCGTGATGCCGAGGTCGGAGCTCTCGATGGCCTTCTCGATGGCGCGGAGGGCGGACTTGTCCCACGGCTCGACCACGAGCATGGAGGCCTCGGGCACCTTCACGCCGGCGAGCTGCGTCACCGGGGTGGGCTGGCCGTAGTAGTCGACCTTGATCGCGTCGAGGATGTGCGGGTTGGCGCGCCCGGTGCGCACGCGGGCGAAGTTGCCCTTGAGGGCCTCGATGCACTTCTCCATTGAGGTCTTGGCCTTGTCGGTGTGCTCGCTCATTCCTAGTCCTCCTCGACTACGGTGGTTCCAACGTTCTCTCCGGTAACTGCCTTCATGAAGACGCCCGGCTGGTTGATGTCAAAGACCATGATGGGCATCTTGTTGTCGTGGCAGAGGGCGGTCGCGGTGGCGTCCATGACCTTGAGGTCGCGGTTGAGGACCTCGCGGTAGGAGACGGTGTCATAGCGCCTGGCATCAGGGTTGGTGCGCGGGTCGGCGTCATAGATGCCGTCCACGTTGGTGGCCTTCATGAGGACCTCGGCACCCACCTCGCACGCGCGCAGCGCGGCGGCGGTGTCAGTGGTGAAGTACGGGTTGCCGGTGCCAGCGGCGTAGATGGTGATGCGCCCCTTCTCAAGGTGACGGATCGCGCGGCGGCGAATGTAGGGCTCGGCGATCTGGCGCATCTCGATGGCGCTCATGACGCGGCAGTCCATCCCATTGCGCTCGAAGCAGTCCTGGAGGGCCAGCGAGTTGATGACCGTGGCGAGCATACCCATGTTGTCGCCCTGCGCGCGGTCCATGCCCGCGGCAGCACCCGTGAGGCCGCGGAAGATGTTGCCGCCGCCCACGACGATGGCAACCTGAACGCCCGCCTCCCAGACGGGCTTGATCTCCTCGGCAAGGCGCTGCGGCACGGCGGCGTCGATGCCAAAGGACTGCGACCCCATGAGGGCCTCGCCAGAGAGCTTGAGAAGAACGCGCCTGTACTTCAAGTCTGTGTCAGACAAGCCAACCTCCACTCATCGATGTGTGCTCACGTGATTCTAGCAGAGCGAGCGCCGACGGCCCCGCGGCTCGCCCGAGCGCTCAGCCTTCCCACACGAGCGGAGCGGGGACTCCCCAAGAGGCGCCGGAGAGCGAGAAGGTCGCGGAGCTGTAACGCAAAGGGGGCCGGCGATCGCTCGCCGGCCCCCAAAGGCGCTGATGCGTCAGGCGCTACTCGCCGAAGGTGTAGCGGATGAAGCTCATGACCTCGACGTCGTCGCCGAGGGACTTGCCCACGTTCTTGGCGAGCTGGCCGATGGTGAGGGAGCTGTCCTTGACGAACTCCTGCTCGGTGAGGACGGACTCCTTGAAGTACTTCTCCAGGCGGCCCTGGGCCATCTTCTCCTGGATGGCCTCGGGCTTGCCGGACTCGGCGGCCTGGGCCTTGTAGATGGCGAGCTCGTGCTCGATCACGTCGGCCGGGACGTCGTCGCGACGGGCGGCAACGGGAGCGGCAGCGGCGACCTGCATGGCAACGTCGTGAGCGAAGGTCTTGAACTCGTCGGCGTTGGCGGTCTCGGCCTTGCCGAGCTTGAAGGTCACGATGTCGGCGAGCTTGCCGCCCAGGTGCACGTAGCAGCTGAGGGCGCCGTCGTCGGCGGTGACGCGCTGGAAGCGGGCGATCTTCATGTTCTCGCCGATGACGTGGATCATCTCGGTGAGCTCGGCCTCGACGGTGGACTCGCCCATGGCGCACGCCTTGAGGGCGTCGACGTCGGCCGGGTCGTTCTCGGCGACGACCTTGGCAAGCTCGAGCGCGAAGCCGGTGAACTTGGGGTTGGTGCCCACGAAGTCGGTCTCGCAGGTGAGCTCGAGGATGGCGCCGAGCTTGGCGTCCTCGGAGACGTAGGTGGCGATGGTGCCCTCGTTGGTGTCGCGGCCGGCGCGCTTGACGGCCTTGGCGACGCCCATGGTGCGCAGGATGTCGACGGCCTTCTCGATGTCGCCGTCGGCCTCGACGAGGGCCTTCTTGCACTCCATCATCGGGGAGTCGGTCATCTCGCGGAGCTGCTTGACAAGAGCGGCGGTAACCTGAGCCATGTTGTTCTCCTCTGTCCTAGAAGACTTTTGTTTGCGAAGGGCTACTCGGCAACGGGGGCCTCGACGGCGGGCTCGGTGGTACCGGCCTCCATCTCGGCAGCGGTGATCTGCTCCTTGCCAGAGCCCGCCAGAACGGCGTCGGCGGCAAGCTCGCACATGAGCGAGACGGAGCGGATGGCGTCGTCGTTGGCGGGCACGCCGTAGTCGATGACGTCGGGGTCGGAGTTGGTGTCGAGCAGGGAGACAACCGGGATGTGAAGACGGTTGGCCTCACGGATGGCGATCTCCTCGCGCTTGGAGTCAACGACGAAGATGGCCTGCGGCAGGGCGGTCATGGTGCGGGCGCCGCCGAGGTTGGCCTGGAGCTTGGCGAGCTCCTTGCCCAGGACGGCCTGCTCCTTCTTGGGGAGAAGGGCCATGCGGCCGTCCTCCACCATGGCCTCGAGCTCCTCCATGCGCTGGATGCGGGAGCGGATGGTCACGAAGTTGGTGAGCATGCCGCCGAGCCAGCGCTGGTTGATGTAGGGCATGCCGCAGCGCTCGGCCTGGGCAGCGATGGGCTCCTGGGCCTGCTTCTTGGTACCCACGAAGAGGACGGTGCCGCCCTTGGCAGCGGTCTCCTTGAGGAAGGTGTAGGCCTTGTCCGCGCCGAGCATGGTCTGCTTGAGGTCGAGGATGTAGATGCCGTTGCGCTCGCCAAAGATGAAGGGCTTCATCTTGGGGTTCCAGCGACGGGTCTGGTGGCCGTAGTGGCAGCCGGCGTCGAGAAGGGTCTGGATAGTGATCTTAGCCATGGTAACCTCCTGTGGTTGGTCCTCCGCGTGAGGTCATCCCCGCTTCGCCACCCTCGGCCTGGCTTGAGCCTCGGGCACCACGGCGGGCGGGTCGTCACGCGTGCGTAATGGTGCCGCGCTGGCGCGCGACATGCCGTGCTTGTGCACAACAGGCGGAATTATAGACGGCCGCCCCGCGCTTGTCGAGTGCCCAAAACGTCTCCATACCCGCTCTACGAGCGGGGATGGGACCTCGCGGCGGCCTCGCGCAGGCGCTCCACGGAGAGGTGCGTGTAGACCTGCGTGGTGGAGAGGCTCTCGTGTCCCAGCAGCTCCTGAACGCTCCTGAGGTCCGCGCCCCCCGTGAGGAGCTCGGTCGCAAAGGTGTGCCTCATCGCGTGAGGCGTGAGCTCCGGGTCGAGGCCGGCGAGACGCACGTGCGCCTCGAAGCGCGTGCGCAGGGCGTCGGCGGACATGGGGTTGCCGCGGACGGAGAGGAAGAGCGCCTCGGTGGGCGCCTTCGACCTCGCGGCGAGCCTAGGCCTTCCCTCCCCCAGGTAGCGCGCCACCCAGTCGAGCGCCGCCTCGTAGACGGGGACGACGCGCTCCTTGGAGCCCTTGCCAAAGAGCCGCACCTGCCGCGCGCGGAGGTCGACGTCTGAGACGCTGAGCCCGGCCGCCTCCGAAATGCGGGCGCCCGTAGCGTACAGCAGCTCGAGCAGCGCACGGTCCCTGAGCCCGGCGGGGTCGGAGTCGTCGCAGGTGGCGAGAAGGACGCGGACGTCCGCGTCGGACATCGTACGGGGGAGCGAGCGGGCGACCTTGGGGCTCGCGAGCGCGGCCGCTGCCTCGGAGCCGCAAAGCCCCTCGCGCTCGAGCCAGCGGTAGAACCCCCTCAGGGCGGAGAGATGCCGGTTGACGGTGCGCGACGAGTACCCGGCGCGAGTGAGCTCTGCGAGGTACCCCCTGAGCTCTCGGTGCGTGACGAAGAGGAAGTCGACGTGTCGTCTCCCGCACCACGCGCAAAAGGCGGCGAGGTCGGCGCGGTACGAGCGCACGGTGTTCTCGGAGAGCCCCCTCACGCGGGCGAGGTGGTCGCAGAAGCGCTCTGCGAGCTCGGAGGGACGCCTCCCGCCGTCCCCGGCGGAGACACAGACTGTCATGACCTACCCGCACAGGCGAGGTCGGGCCTGCCGGCCAGGTAGGCGTCGAGGTCGGCGCGGGCGCGCGTGACCATCGCCGCCCTGCGCTCGGCCTTGTTCCTGATGTGCTCCTCGAGCGGCGGGAAGAGCCCGAAGTTCACGTGCATGGGCTGGTAACTGCTGGTCGCCGGGTCGGTGGCGTAGGCAGCGAGGGAGCCGAGCGCCCCCGTCAGGGGAAGGATCACGGCCGGCGCACCCGTGAGCGCGGCGTACGTGTTGAGCGCGCCAAGAAGACCGGACGCGATGGCCTCGACGTAGCCCTCGGTGCCCGTGATCTGGCCTGCGAGCCTCACCTGCGTCCCGGGTATGGCGAAGGTGCGGTCGAGCGCGTGGGGGGCGTCCACGAAGGAGTTCCTGTGCATGACGCCGTAGCGGAGGAACTCGGCCCCCTTCAGGCCGGGGACCATGCGAAAGACCCGTCGCTGCTCGGGCCAGGTGAGGTTCGTCTGGAAGCCAACCATGTTGTATGCCGCGCGAGACGAGGTCTCGGCGCGGAGCTGCACCGCCGCCCAGGGGCGCCTGCCGGTGCGCGGGTCCGTGAGCCCCACGGGCTTGAGCGCGCCAAAGCGCAGCGAGTCGCGCCCCGTCCGGGCGACCTCCTCGACGGGCTGACAGGCGCAGAAGAGGTCCGCCTGCTCGAAGTCCCGGGCTATCACGCGCTCCGCAGAGAGCAGGGCGTCCATGAAGGCCTCGTACTCCTCGCGCGTCATGGGGCAGTTGAGGTAGTCGCCCGTGCCAGACTCGCCGTAGCGGGACTGCTCGAAGACGACGGCGCGGTCGATGCTCTCGGCGTCCACGATGGGGGCGGCCGCGTCGAAGAAGCTCATCCGCTCGCCCCCCACCGCCGCGGAGACCGCCTCAAAGAGGGCGTCGGAGCAGAGCGGACCCGCCGCTATGACGCAGGGCCCCTCGGGCACGCTCGTGACCTCCTCGCGGACGACCTCGATGAGCGGGTCTGCCGTGACGCGCTCGGTGACCGCGGTGGAGAAGGCGTCGCGGTCGACCGCGAGCGCCCCGCCGGCAGGGACGGAGCACGTGCGCGCAATGGGCAGAAGCGCCGATCCCATCCGGTCGAGCTCGTGCTTGAGCAGGCCGGCCGCGCTGTCCTCCTTGGTGGACTTGAGCGAGTTGGAGCACACGAGCTCGGCGAACCGGTCCGTGTGGTGCGCTGGAGAGGGATGGGCGGGCCTCTGCTCGAAGAGGCGCACGCGAACGCCCCTCATCGCCAGCTGGAGCGCGCACTCGCTGCCCGCGAGGCCGGCGCCCACCACGCTAACGGTCTGGTCCATGCTCTTCCCCCTCCTGCCGCCCGAGGGCGGACGACGCGATTCTCGGCCCCCTATTCTGCTCCAAGAGGAGGGTGCGCGTGGGCGAGTATCTGCCGTCCGGCAGACGCTCCACGATTCCTCTTGCCTCGTAGTCCGTGAGTGTGCGCAGAATCGTCAGCACGTCTTCTCCCAGCCTGACGGCAAGCTCCTCAGGGCGGGAGGGCGAGGCGAGAAGTGCGGAGACCACGGGCCCGTGCCCCCGCGCGCCCTCCTGGCGCGCCAGCGGGAGGTGGCCGAAGTCAAGGGAGAGCGCCACGCTGAGCGCCTGCTCGTCCGCTATGACGGAGGCCCCCTCGGAGATGAGGCGGTTGGTTCCCGCGGACTCTGGCGAGAAAATGGACCCCGGGATGGCATAGACGGTGCGCCCGAGCTCAGCCGCAGCCTCTGCGGTAGACATGGTTCCCGAGCGAACGCCGGCCTCGGTCACAACGAGCACCTGCGAGAGCGCGGCGATGAGCGAGTTTCTCTTGGGAAAGGCCCAGCGCCTGGGCCCCGCGCCCCAGCGTTCCGCGGAGACGATGGCGCCGCCGCGCTCCATGGCGCCCCGATACACATCCGCCGAGGTGGCAGGGTACACAACGTCCGCACCGCAGCCTGAGACGACGACCGTGCGACCACCCGCGCGAAGAGCTGCGGCGCCTGCAGCGTGGTCGCAGCCCATGGCTCCCCCGGAGACCACCGTCGCCCCGCACCCCACCGCCGTGCGGGCCGCCATCTCGGCAATGGCAAGCCCGTAGGGCGTCGCTCTTCTCGCCCCGACCACGGCAAGAGAGGGCGTCGAGAGCACCTCGACGCTCCCCAGTCCATACAGGCGCTCGGGTGGGACCCTCAGGTCCTCGAGCGTCTTAGGCCAGCCTCGCTCCCCTCGTACCAGCTCCCATCCGCCGTCCGTCATGGCTCCCCCTATCCCAAGGTCCTCGAACGAAAGCCCAGCGCCTCGATGATGTCCCCTTCGCCCACCCGCTCCCTCTCCCCCATGTCCGCTATGGTCCGGGCGACGCGAGACACGCGTGCGATGGCACGGCCGCCGAGCGCCAGGCGCTCCGAGAGCTCCTCGAAAGCGGAGCGAGCGGCGTCCTCCATGTCCGCGGCGACAACCGGGTCACGCGCGTCCCTCCCGAGCCTCGCCTCGCGCCACGACCTGAACTCGCGCGCCGCGAGCACCGTCTGGGACATCTCATCCGAGCCGAGCCCCCTCTTCCCGCGGATGACCTTCCTCGAGGCCGGCCGCGAGACGTCCACCACAACGTCGATCCTGTCCATGAGCGGGCCTCCCATCTTTGCCTGGTACGCAGCGATCTTGGCGGGAGGGCACGAGCACTCATGAGATGGGTCGCCAAGGTAGCCGCAGGGGCAGGGGTTCGCAGCCGCCACGAGCTGAAAGTCGCAGGGGAAGACGTAGGCCCCGTCCACGCGGACGATGCGAACGGACCCGTCCTCCATGGGCTGCCTCAGTGCCTGGAGCGCGGTCCTGGAGAACTCGGGGAGCTCGTCGAGGAAGAGAACCCCCTCGTGCGCGAGGGAGATCTCCCCGGGCGTGACGGGCCTGCCCCCTCCCACAAGTCCCCCGACCGAGATGCTGTGGTGCGGGGCCCGGAAGGGTCGCTCGCCGCGTGCGAGCGAGTCTATCGGCAGCCCCGCGACCGAGTGCAGCAGCATGGCCTTCACGCGCTCCTCCTGCTCGAGAGGGGGAAGGATGGTCGGGAGGCGCCGTGCGAGCATGGTCTTCCCCGATCCGGGAGGGCCCACCATGAGCATCCCGTGACGTCCCGCGGCCGCTATCGTCATCGCCCTCTTGGCGAGCTCCTGGTCCACGACGTCAGAGAAGTCGAGCCCCGAGCGTCCCACGGGCACCGGATCGCCGGCGACCGTCCCCAGTGCGCTGAGCCCCTCGACGCCGCCCCGCAGCTGTGACAGGCTCCACAGCCCCCGCGCGTCTCCCTCCCACCCTCCGGTGAGGGAGCTCTCCGCCGAGGTGACAAGGGAGAGCCCAAGCTTGCGCGCGAGCACCGCGTAGGCCATGTCCCCCCGCACGGGGCACACGGATCCGTCGAGCGCGAGCTCGCCCACGAGCAGGCAGCCGTCGACGACGCGTGGGGGAAGCTGGTGCGTCGCGACAAGGATGGCCGTCGCAATGGGCAGGTCGAACCCGGTGCCGGACTTTCTCTTCTCGCTGGGTGCGAGGTTCACGGTGACATGGAGCCGGGGAAGCTCGAAGCCGGCCGACTTGATGGCGCAGCGCACCCTGGAGCGGGCCTCAAGGACGGCGGAGTCCGGCATCCCCACGATGTCCAGACCCGGGATGCCGCCCGAGGTGCTCACCTCGACGGTCACGGGCTCGGCATCGATGCCTCGGAGGTTGGCGGTCTGGACGCCTCCGAACCCCGCGCCCATCACTCGTCCCACCCAAAGGCACCGCGGAGATGGCGGAGCCGCGCCTGGGACTCCCCCACCACGTTGAGCGCGATCACGTCAAAGCGGATGGAATCGACGTCCGGGTGGTCGACGATGTAGGCGTGGGCGAGGTTGCGGTAGCGGCGACGCTTCTTGGCGTCCACCGAGAGCTCGGGCATCTCGTCGGCACGCTCCCCCAGGGCAAGGCGCGTCTTCACCTCGACGAGCACCACGGTGTCATCGTCGTCGGCCTCCTGAGCAACGATGTCCACCTCTCCGAAGCGGCACCGCCAGTTGCGGGCGAGGATGAACCAGTCGTTGCGCTCCAGGTAGGCCGCAGCCATGTCCTCGCCCTTCATGCCAAGCTCGCGGGGCGTGAGGTCGCGCACCGCCTTTCGGGGCGGCTCCTCCTCGCCCCCGGGGAGCCCCGTCTCAGGCTCGTCATTCGGTTCGCACGCAGAAACGGGCCCAAGCCCCGTGCGAGCGTCCTCGTAGGTCCTCTCGGTCTCCTCAAGCATGGTCGCCCTCCTCGCTTGCCGCCATCTGGTGGGACAAGCGTGGCAGAGCGGGCTCTCACGACTCTTACCCCGGGCGCGCACGGGACGAACCGCAAGCGAGCCGGGCTTGCAGCGCGTCAGGCGTCGGTGCCGGACTCCAACGCGATATGGCTAGAAGATTCGTGCGAGCGAGGCTGGGTGGCGATCAGAAGAGCGACGGCGTCTCGAGGAAGTTTCCACAGAAGGAGACGCGGTGCACGGGCGAGCAGCCACGCGCCCTGATGGCAGCGATGTGCTCGGCCGACCCATAGCCCTTGGACTCGGCGAGGTGGTATCCGGGATACTCCTCTTCGAGCGCGACCATGAGGGCGTCGCGCGTGACCTTGGCGACGACTGAGGCCGCGGCTATGCAGGCGACGCGTCCGTCGCCCTTCACGACACACGTCTCGCGGGGATGCACGTGCACGGGGTTGCCGTCGATGAGCACGGCATCCGGGTCCACCCCGGAGTCAGCGATGGCTCGCGCCATCGCCTGCCTGAGCGCGCAGGCCATCCCGACGGCATCGATGGCGGCGGGCTCCACATGCGCTATGCCTATCGCCAGCGCGACGTCCGCCACACGCACGGCGAGGGCCTCCCTGCGCGCGGGGGTGAGTTGCTTGGAGTCGTTGATGCCCCAGATGACGGGCTCGTCGGGGAGCGCCACGGCTGCGACCGTGAGCGGTCCCGCGAGCGCGCCGCGGCCGACCTCGTCCACGCCCAGCACGACTCCCCCGCCGCCGAGCTGGCGCATCGCCTCGTACATGCCGAGCACGCGAGAGCGTTCCGCCTCCTCGCGCTGGACCCTCCGACGCGCGGACTCGACAGCTCGCGCGACCTGCTTGCGCGGGTCCTCGAAGTAGCGCTCGATGAGTGTGCGCGCCTCGTCAAGGGGAGCATCGGAAAGGAGGGCGGCGATCTCTCGGGCGGAAGTCGGCCTTGCGGATGACGTGGACATGGGGCCTCCATGGAAAGAGGCCGCCCCCGAAGGGACGGCCTCTCGAGCAGAGCGAATGATGGGACTAGTCGCGCTTCTCACGAATGCGAGCGGCCTTGCCCACGCGGTCGCGGAGGTAGTAGAGCTTGGCGCGACGGACGTCACCGTGACGGATGACCTCGAGCTTGGCAATCTTGGGGCTGTGAAGCGGGAAGGTGCGCTCGACGCCCACGGAGAAGCTGATCTTGCGGACGGTGAAGGTCTCGCGGGAGCCCTCGCCGCTCATGCGGATGACGTCGCCCTCGAAGACCTGCTCACGGGTGCGGTCGCCCTCGACGATGCGATAGTGAACCTTGACGTGATCGCCAACGCGGACGGCGGGGATGTCCTCGCGAATCTGCTGGCGCTCGATGGCGCGGATGAAGTCCATGCTCATACCTCGTTCTTCTCTAGAGGTGCCGACGCTCCCGCGAACGACACATAGCTTTACACACAGCGAGTGATTATACGGCACGCAGGCCGAGCGGACAAGAACCACACAACTTGGTTTTTCTCGACATTCTTCCTTCGTCCGCGCGTCACAGGCAGAGGCCGACGACCACCCCCGCCTCCGAGGTTGCGGCGGCGAGCCCCGAAGGGAGTCCCGAGGTCATGACCTGGTAGCAGTAACGCTCGGAGGAGCCCCCATACGTGAAGGGGTACGAGGTCCTGAGCCACCAGGCGCAGGGACTGCCGCCAAGGCTCATCTGGAGGGCGGGGTCCGCGTCGGAGGTGCCGGATACCCCCTGCTCGCGGAAGAACTCGTACTGCTCGCCCTCGGACGAGAGGAGCTCGTCGTAGGGAACGAAGTCGACGTACTCGGTGTTGGCGCTCGGCTCCGTCCCGTACTCGTCGGTCATGAGGGTGACGTCGCCGCAGACCTCGCTCAGCGAGGGCACCCAGAGGGCGTCCCTGGTCTGGGTGACGGCGCCCGAGAGGTCGGCGGAGCCGTAGCGCACGGGACGGCTGGCGGCGTCCTTGGAGACGGAGACGACCTCGGCGGCGAGCTCGTCGGGCAGGAGCGCAAGGCCGTCGGAGGCCAGCCAGGCACGTAGGTCCGACGCCTCCCAGCCGCCCTCGTTGGCGGCGTCGCCTGACATCTGGCGAAGGGCGAGCGGAGACGTCAGGAGCGTGATCCCGGCCCTCCCGGAGCCATCAGCGCGCGCGTCGTGTGCGAGTCCGATAACGCGAACAAGAGCCTCGGTCCCGTCCTCGAGGGTGACGGCGCGAGTGTCACCAACGTGAATGCCGTGAGACGCGGCGATGGAGGCCGCCTCCTCGGGACTCTGAGCCGCGGCGATCTCGCTGGAGATCACAGAGAGCTCCTCCCATGAGTAGTCGGCGAAGGCACGCGGCTCGCTAGCTGCGCCCTGCTCCTGGGCAGGGGGCTCGGGCTGCGAGGAGAGGACGAGCCAGAGCGTCCCCGCGCCCGCGACCACGAGCGCAAGGCCAAGGAGCACGGCAATCGCGACGAGGCAGCCGCCCCCACGTTCTTCTCGTTGCGTCATGGGAACCCCTAGCGTCGAAATCGGTAGAGACCCATTCTACGCTCGGACGAGGGGGCTAGCGACCCCTCCACGACTTGGGCACCTTGAGGTCCTCGTACAGACGAACCGCGTAGCGGTCGGTCATGCCGGACACGAAGTCGGCGGCCTGGACGTCTACGGGGTCGTCGTGCAGGCGGTACTCCCCTGGGATCTCGTCGGGGTGCGCGACGAAGTGGTCGAAGAGCTCGACGAGCATGGCATAGGCCTTGGGCTCCTCCCACTTGGCGTCGCCGACGGAGTAGAGGTTCTCGAAGAGGAAGCCGCGCATGGACAGCATCGCTTCCCGAACCTCGGGCGACATGGCGACGTCACCGGAGCGGGCGCTCACGGCAACGACGTCGCGGACCATGGTCTCTATGCGCTCCGAGGAGCTTCCGCCCAGGACCTCGCGTGCGCCGAAGGGAAGGTCGGCCTCCTCGAGGAGCCCGGCGCGCTTGGCATCGTCAATGTCGTGGCACACGTAGGCGATCCTGTCCGCGAGCGCGACCACCCTCCCCTCCGGGGTCAGGGCACGGCCGTTCCCGGTGTGGCTTCTAATGCCGTCGACGACCTCGCGGGTGAGGTTGAGCCCGGTGCCGTCCCGCTCCAGGAGCTCGACGATGCGCGCGCCCTGCTCGCTGTGGGAGAAAGGCCGCCTCGAGTCGGGGCCGTCCGAGGGGAGGCCCCTGTGCCGCGCGATGGCGTAGCTGAGGGCCCGCTCGCCCACGTGACCGAACGGCGTATGGCCGAGGTCGTGCCCCAGGGCCACGGCCTCCGTGAGGTCCTCGTTGAGGCCGAGGGGGCGGGCGATGGAGCGGGCGACCTGCGCCACCTCGAGCGTGTGGATGAGACGCGTGCGATAGTGGTCGCCCTCCGGGGCGAGAAAGACCTGCGTCTTGTGGGCAAGGCGCCTGAAGCTCTTGGAATGGAGTATGCGGTCCCGGTCGCACTGGAAACAGGTCCTCAGGGCGTCCTCGGCCTCCGGACGCAGGCGCCCGACCGAGCCGTCGGCGAACGTGGCGTCTGGAGAAAGCCTCTCGTGCTCGGCGCGCTCGAGGTCCTGTCTCGTGGAAACCCTCATTCCCGCCTCCCCTCTGGATTGTGGGGACATCACACCGTCTGTAAATTGGGGACTGTCCCCAATTTACAGAGAAGGGAGGGAGCCGAAGCCCCCTCCCCCTTGGTCAGCACGTAGGCACGAGAATTACTTCTCGACCTTGACAGCGCCGCCGTTGGACTCGATCTTGGCCTGGGCAGCCGCGAGGCGGGCGATGGGCACGCGGTACGGCGAGCAGGACACGTAGTCGAGACCGAGGTCGTAGTACATGTGGATGGACTCGGGGTCGCCGCCGGTCTCGCCGCAGACGCCGCAGACGATGTCCGGGTTGCCGGCGTGGCCGCCCTCGACGCCCATCTTGACGAGCTTGGCAACGCCCTTGTCAAGCGTGGCGAACGGGTTCGTCTTGCAGATCTTCTTGTCGAGGTAGAGCGGCATGAACGCAGCCTCAACGTCGTCACGGGAGAAGCCGAGGCCCATCTGGGTGAGGTCGTTGGTGCCGAAGGAGAAGAAGTCAGCGTGCTTGGCGATGTCCTCGGAGGTGATCGCGGCGCGCGGAATCTCGATCATGGTGCCGACCGGGATGTCGAGCTCGACGCCGTACTCGTCGGCGACGGCCTTGATGTTCTCCTCGACGACCTCGCGAACGAGGGCGAGCTCCTCCTCGAAGGCCACGAGCGGAATCATAATCTCGGGCTTGGGGTTGAGGCCCTGCTTCTGGAGCTCGGCGGTGGCGGAGGCGATGGCCTTCACCTGCATGACGTTGAGCTCGGGGTAGACCAGGCCGAGGCGGCAGCCACGAAGGCCGAGCATCGGGTTGGCCTCCTGGAAGGAGTCGAGCTTGGCGAGAAGGGCCTTCTTCTCGGAGACGTCCTTGCCGGCAGCCTCCTCCTTGGCGATCTCGACGTCGAGGTCACGCGGATCCTCGAGGAACTCGTGCAGAGGCGGATCGAGCAGGCGCACGATGACGGGCATGCCGTCCATGGCCTTGAACATCTCGAGGAAGTCGCCCTTCTGGGCGGCGCCGAGCTTCTCGACGGCGTCGGCCTTGACGGCCTCGTCGTCGGCGAGGATGAAGTTCTGGATGAGCTGCTTGCGCTCGCCGAGGAACATGTGCTCGGTGCGGCACAGGCCGATGCCGGAGGCGCCGTTGTCCTTGGAGAGCTGCGCGTCGGCCGGGTTGTCGGCGTTGGCGCGGACACCGATCACGCGGCCGCGGTCAGCGTTGAGACGGACCTCGTCGGCCCAGTCGAGGATGGTCTGGAGGTCGCCGCCGAGCTCCGGACGGACGAGCGCGACCTCGCCGAGGATGACGTCACCAGTGGTGCCGTCGATGGAGATGACGTCGCCCTCGTGGAGGGTGATGTCGGTGCCGGCAACGGTGCAGACCTTGTTGACCGCGTCGATCTGGAGGGCGTCGACGCCGCAGACGCAGGGCGCGCCCATGCCACGGGCGATGACGGCCGCGTGGGAGGTCTTGCCACCGTGAGAGGTCAGGATGCCCTCGGCGGCAACCATGCCGTGGAGGTCGTCAGGGGTGGTCTCCCAGCGGACGAGGATGCAGGGCTTGCCGGCCTCGGCGTAGGCCTCGGCGTCAGCGGAGGAGAAGACCACGGCGCCCACGGCCGCGCCCGGGGAGGCGTTGAGGCCCTTGGCGATGACCTTGTAGTCGGCCTTGGGGTCGAACTGCGGGTGGAGGAGCTGGTCAAGCTGCTCGGGGGCAACGCGCATGACCGCCTCCTCCTTGGAGATGCGGCCCTCCTCGTACATCTGAATGGCGACCTTGAGCGCGGAGAGCGCGGTGCGCTTGCCCACACGGGTCTGGAGCATCCACAGCTTGCCCTGCTCGATGGTGAACTCGAGGTCCATCATGTCGGCGTAGTGGTCCTCGAGGATCTCGAAGACGTGGAAGAGCTCCTTGCCAGCCTCCTCGAGGCCCGGGACCTTGGGCAGGTCGGCGATGGGCTCGGTGTTGCGGATGCCGGCCACGACGTCCTCGCCCTGGGCGTTGACCAGGAAGTCGCCGTAGCGCTCGTTGGTGCCGTCGGCCGGGTTGCGGGTGAACGCGACGCCGGTGGCGGAGGTGTTGCCCTTGTTGCCGAAGGCCATCACCTGGACGTTGACGGCGGTGCCGAGCTCGTCAGGAATCTTGTTCTGCTTGCGGTACAGGATGGCGCGGTCGGTGTTCCAGGAGCCGAAGACGGCCTGCTCGGCGAGGCGCAGCTGCACCAGCGGGTCGTGCGGGAACTCGATCTTGCCGTCGACGAGCACCTCGGGGTACTTCTCGGCGTCGACGTTCTCGGCAAAGATCTTCTTGAAGGTGGCCACGAGGTCCTTGAGGTCGTCGGCGTCGAGCTCGGTGTCGAGCTTCACGCCCTTCTCGGCCTTCTTGGCGGCGATGGCGTCCTCGAAGAGCTGGCCGGGGACACCCATGACGACGTCGGAGAACATCTGGACGAAGCGACGGTAGGAGTCGTAGGCGAAGCGCGGGTTCTCGGTCTGCTTGATGAGGCCCTGGACGGAGTCATCGTTCAGGCCGAGGTTGAGGACGGTGTCCATCATGCCGGGCATGGAGAACGGCGCGCCGGAGCGGACGGAGACGAGCAGCGGGTCCTCGGAGTCGCCGAGCTTCTTGCCCATGCGCTCCTCGAGGTCCTTGCGGTACTCGTCGATCTCGTCGAGAACGCCCTCAGGCCACACGTTGCCCGCGCTGGAGTACGCGACGCAGGTCTGGCAGGTGATCGTGAATCCGGGAGGGACCGGGAGGCCGATGTTGGCCATCTCGGCAAGGTTGGCGCCCTTGCCGCCCGTGATCCACTTGGCCTCGGCAACGGACTCGCCCGCGACCTCGGTCACGTTGTTTCCGTTGGCGTCGAAGCCAAAGCGGTAGACGTGCTTTTCTGCCATGTTTACCCCTTGCTTTCCTTGGGTCCAGACGCGCCCCCGCGGGGACGCGCACTTACACGAGCTCGTGCGCGCTGGCATGCCGCGCACTCAGCACATTCTAGCAACGCATTTGTGAGAGCCAAGCATTATTTGATATTCGGTCGGCGCCCGTCGATAAGCGGACGCTCGCCGGAAAAAAGTGGGGTCCGGCATGCAGCCAGACCCCACTGGTAGTAACATGGAACCGATTTGGCCTTCTAGTTGGAGGCCGCCTCCCCCTCCTTGTTGTACAGCGCGCCCACCTCGCGGGTGGGCTCCTCGCCCGTGAGCGTGGAGATGACCGTCACCGCCGGTCCCAGAAGGTCAATCGAGGGGATGCCCCTGCGGTCGAGCTCGCGCCGGATCTCCCTGCGGAGGATGCCGCTCGCGAAGGTGTGGAAGACGGCGCACGGGCGGTTGGGGTCGTAGTTGGCGTCCAGGAACTCGCGCACGGCCTCGACGTCCTTCACGTTGGAAAGGCGCTCGATGTCAACGGAGTCATCGCCGAACTGGGCGGCCGCGGCCATCACCACGGTGTTGGCGGTCTCACCGCGGGCGTCAGAAAGAACGAAGATAAGTGGAATGACCTCGCCGAAGAGGTCGTCATCAAGATCGAGCTTGGCCATCTGAGGTCCCCCTTTGCTTTTCGCCGGCAGGGGGATCGTCTCCCCCGCCGGCCGTGTACCCTACTTCTTGCGCGAGAGCGCGCCGATGTTCGCTACCCCGGAGAACACCTCGACGAACCTGTTGAGCAGCCTGAGGCGGTTCTCCCTTACAGCAGTATCCTCGTCCATGACAAGTACGTCGTCGAAGAATCGGTCGATGGGGGTCTTGAGCCCCGCGAGAGCGGTGATGGCGGCTGCGAAGTCCCCCGCGTCAAGGGCGGAACTGACGCTCTTCGAGCCCTCGTCGCAGGCGGAGAGCAGCGCGCGCTCGGCGTCTCCGAGCATGCCCTCTTTGACCTGGTTCCCCAGAGCGGCGTCCGCGAGATGGGCGGCACGGGCGTAGGCCTGGGCCAGGGCGTCGAAGGTCTCGGCGTCCTCGCGGCGGGCGTCCTCGAGGGCGCGTGCGCGGGCCATGAACTCGATCGGGTCGATGACGCCCACCGAGGAGACGGCCTCGATGGTGTCGGGGCTCAGGCCCTCCTCACGGGCGATCGCGACGAGGCGACCCTGGAAGAACTGGACGACGGAGCCCGCGACGGCGTCAAGGTCGAACTCGAGCCCCTGCGCGGCGTAGGCGCCGAGGGCAAGGCCGATGAGCTGGCGCAGGTCGCAGCCGGGAAGGGTGCGGAGCATCGCGATGATGCCGATGGCGGCGCGGCGCACGGCATAGGGGTCGGAGGAGCCGGTGGGCGGCTCGTCGATGGCGAAGATGCCGCACACGGTGTCGAGCTTGTCCGCGACGGCCACGCAGCGGCCGCACGTGCCGGAGGGAAGCTCGTCACCAGCGAAGCGCGGGCGGTAGTGCTCGCGGACGGCGGCGCAAACCTCCTCGGGCTCGCCCGCCGCGGCGGCATAGTAGCCGCCCATGACGCCCTGCTGGTTGGTGAACTCGACCACCGCCTGGGAGACGAGGTCCGCCTTGGCCAGGTGTGCGGCACGCGCGGCGTTGGCCACGCCCGCCTCGTCGCACCCCGCCTGGCGGGCGACGGTCGCGGCGAGGCCCTCCATGCGCTCGACCTTCTGGAGCACGGTGCCCAGGCGCTCCTGGAACGTGACGGTGCCCAGGCGCTCGACGAACTCCTCCATCGGTCGCTTGAGGTCCTCGTCGTAGAAGAACTTGGCGTCGTCGAGGCGAGCCCTCACGACCTTCTCGTTGCCCGCGACGACGGTGTCGGAGACGCGAGGGTCGGCATTGGAGACAACGACGAACTCGCGCGTGAGCGCACCGGAGGCGTCGTAGACCGGGAAGTAGCGCTGGTTGGAGAGCATGGACTCGCAGATGATCTCGTGCGGGACCGAGAGGAACTCCTCGTCGAACGTGCCCACGAGCACGGTGGGCCACTCGCAGAGGTTCACGACCTCGTCGAAGATGCGCTTGGGCGTGTCCACGTGGGCGCCGCCGCGCTCGGACTCGACGCGCGCGATGCCCTCGCGGATGGCCTCGGCGCGGCGCTCCGCGGAGAGAACGAAGGCCTGCTCGAGGACGCGCTCGTAGTCGGAGGCCTCGCTCACGACGTGGTCGCCGGGAGCCAGGACGCGGTGCCCGCGGGTGACGTTGCCGCTCGTGACGTCGGCGTAGGAGACGGGGACGACCTCAGAGCCCAGCAGCGAGCAGATCCAGCGGATCGGGCGCACGAAGGTCTGGTGCGTGGAGCCCCAGCGCTGGCTGCGGTAGTTGGGCCACTGAAGCGAGCCGATGACGCGCTCGGAAAGCGCGGAGAGGATGGGCATGGCGGGCGCCGAGGGGACGCTGCGCTCCGCGAAGACGTACTCGCGGCCGTCCGAGTCAACGCGACGAACGAGGTCGGCAGCTTCGACGCCGCACTTGCGGGCAAAGCCCGCGGCCGCCTTGGTGGGCGCGCCGGACTCGTCGAAGGCGATGCTCGCGGCGGGACCGCGACGAACCTCGTGAATCTCCTCGGTGCTGGTGGCAACCGAGGAGACGAGCGCGGCAAGACGTCGCGGCGAGGAGATGACGCGGACGTCGCCGTGCGAGAGGCCCGCCTCGTCGAGGCCGGCGGCGACGAGCTTGCCGAGCTGGGCGGAAGCGTTCATGAGCGGCGCCGAGGGCATCTCCTCGGTGCCAATCTCGAGCAGGAAGTCGCGGGTGTCTGCCATCTAGGCCACCTCCCCCTTCTTGGCGCCGTCATCGGTCTTCCCCGCCACCTCGGCGAGGTAGCTCTCGCAGCAGAGCTTGGCGATGGTGCGCACGCGCAGGATGTAGTTGGCGCGCTCGGTGGCCGAGATCGCGCCGCGGGCGTCGAGCAGGTTGAAGGCGTGGCTGCACTTCATGACGCAGTCGTAGGCCGGGAGCGGGAGCCTGTGCTCGAGGCAGGAGTGGCACTCGCGCTCGTAGTCGTCGAACTTCTGGCGCATCATCTCGACGTTGGCCACCTCGAAGTTGTAGGCGGAGAACTCGCGCTCGTTCTCCAGGAAGACGTCGCCGTAGGTCATGGGCGTGCCGTCGGGCAGGTAGCTCCACACCAGGTCGAAGACGGAGTCAACGCCCTGGATGTACATGGCAATGCGCTCGAGGCCGTAGGTGATCTCCACGGGCACCGGGTCGACCTCGATGCCTCCCACCTGCTGGAAGTAGGTGTACTGGGTGACCTCCATGCCGTCCATCCAGACCTCCCAGCCCAGGCCCCAGGCGCCGAGGGTGGGGCTCTCCCAGTCGTCCTCGACGAAGCGCACGTCGTGCTCTGCGGGGTCGAGGCCGATGGCGGCAAGGGAGCCGAGGTAGAGGTCCTGCGAGTCCGCGGGGCACGGCTTGAGGATCACCTGGAACTGGTAGTAGTGCTGCATGCGGTTGGGGTTCTCGCCGTAGCGGCCGTCGGCGGGGCGGCGGCAGGGCTGCGGGTAGCAGGTGCGCCAGGCTGCCGGGCCGAGGCTCCTCAGGGTGGTGGCGGTGTGGAAGGTCCCGGCGCCGACCTCGGAGTCATAGGGCTGCATGACGGTGCAGCCGCACGACGCCCAGTACCGCTCGAGCGCGAGGATCATGTCCTGGAACGTAAGCACGTCCTTGCTCATATCCGAATCTCTCCTTGCCTCTTGGGGCTAGAGCCCACCTATGTCGGAGGGCGGCCAGTAGATGAAGAGCGCCCTCGATGTTACGTCATCCACGTCCACGGGTCCAAAGTAGCGCGAGTCACGTGAGTCGGTCCTGTTGTCGCCCATGACCCAGACGGTCCCCTCGGGCACGACGTAGGGGTACTCGATCCCGGCAGAGCCCACGTACTCGCTCAGCGAGTAGGTGGGCTTGCCGCCGGTGTAGGGCTCGTCGAGGCGCTCCCCGTCGACGTAGACCTCGCCGTCCACGAGGTCTATGGTCTGCCCGCCCACGGCCACGACGCGCTTGATGAGGGTCTCGCCGTCGAGCGGGCTGCGGAAGGTCACGATGTCATCCTGCTCGGGGTCCTGGAAGTGCAGGGTGACGCACTCCCCCAGGAGCATGTCGCCCTCCTGGATGGTCTCGAGCATGGAGCCGGTGGGCACCACGTACGGGGTGACCACGTAGGTCTTGACAAAGAGCGCCACCACGACGGCGACGATCACGGGCCCGAGGAACCAGAGGATCCCCGATGACCCGCCCTCGCGGGCGCGCCCGTTCTTCTCGGCGTCCCCGCCCTTCTCGTCCCGCACGCCGGCATCGGCGTCGGGCCGCTCTCTCAGGTGCTCCGCCATGGGGCTCACTCCCCTTCCTCTCCCCGGGCGATCGCCCGGGCGCGCTCGAGCTCCTCCGGCGTGAGGTCAGCGGCGTCCAGGAGGTCGGGCCTCCAGCGCGCGGTCCTCTCTATGGCGCTCTTCCTCCTCCACGCCGCCACGCGTGCGTGGTCCCCGGAGAGCAGGACCTCGGGGACGTCCATGCCGCGGTAGCTGGCGGGGCGCGTGTACTGCGCGTACTCGAGGAGCCCCGCGGGCGAGAAGGACTCGTCCACGGCGCTCATCTCGTCCCCGAGGGCACCGGGCAGGAGCCGGGCGACGGAGTCGATGACGACCAGCGCGGCAAGCTCGCCGCCCGTGAGGACGTAGTCCCCGAGGGAGAAGACGTCGTCCGCGAGCGCGTAGGCGCGCTCGTCCATGCCCTCGTAGCGCCCGCACACCAGCAAGATCCTGTCCTCCTTGGCCAGGCGCTCGGCGGCGCGCTGGTCGTAGCGCCTGCCGCAGGGCGAGAAGAACACCACGTGAGGCCTCGAGGGCCCCTGCGAGGAGATGTCCTCGACGGCCTCGAAGATGGGCGCGGGCTTCATGAGCATCCCCTGCCCGCCCCCGAAGGGAGCGTCGTCCACGGTGCGGTGCCTGTCGTGCGTCCAGTCCCGCAGGTCATGCGAGAGGAAGGAGAACACACCCGCCCTCTGCGCGCGCCCCATGATGGAGACGTCCAGGTAGGGCGAGAAGACCTCGGGAAAGACGGAGAGGGTCTCGAAGATCACGACGCGGCCTCCCACTCGAGCCCGGCGGGGACGCGCACCGGGATGGGGCCGCTCTCGGGAACGGCGGAGACGACGTCGTCGATGACGGGGAGGAGAATCTCCCCGCGGGCGCCCCGCACGACCCAGACGTCGTTGGCGGGTCCCCGCATGACCTCCTCGATGGTTCCCGTGTCGCCGGTGGGCGAGACCTCGACCACGCGCCCGACGAGGCGCGCGGCGTCGTGGAGCGAGAGGTCCTCGGGAAGGTCCGCCTCGCGGGCGAGCAGGGTCTTGCCCACGAGGCCCTCGGCGGCGCGGAGGTCCCCCACGCCGGAGAGCCCCACGAGGCATCCCGACCGGTCGTCGGAGGAGCACGAGGTCACAACGTGGTGCCGCGGCCCCTTGAGGGCGGGGGGCACCACGAAGACCTCGAGGCCCTCGCGCACAAGTGAGGGAAGGCCGTGGACGGAAACCGTCACGACCTCCCCTCTTCTCCCGTGCGTCTTCTCGACACGGGCTATGGCCCTGAAGCGCTCCCGCATGCTCCCTAGCCTATGACCTCGACCTCAACGGCGGTCCCCACGCGCTGCCCGAGGGCGCGCGCGAGCGTGCGGATCGCCTTGATGGTGCGGCCCTTGCGGCCGATGACGCGACCCGCGTCGGCCTCGGAGCACGTGACCTCGATGAGGGACGAGCCTTCGCTGTCGGTCACGTCAAGGGAGACGGCGTCCTCGTCGTCCACAAGACCGCAGACGATGTACTCGACAAGGTCCGCGACTCGATCGGAGGGGAGCTCGCGCTCCTCGGGCTCGACGAGCATGCTCTCCGTGTTATCCATGCGTGATGCCTACTCGGCGTCGGCCTCAGCGGCGGCCTCGGCGGCAGCGGCGGCCTTGGCAGCGGCCTTCTTCGAGATCTTGGCCTTCTTCTCGACGGCAGGCTGGCCGTTGCGGGCGACCTCGATGAGGTGGGCGACGGCGTTGGTGGGCTGGGCGCCCTTGGAGACCCACTCGTCAACCTTCTCGAGGTTGATGTCGATGACCTTGGGGTTGGTCAGCGGGTTGTAGCGGCCGACCTCCTCGATGTAGCGGCCGTCGCGCGGCATGCGGCCGTCGGCGACGACGACGCGGTAGTACGGACGCTTCTTGGCACCGTGACGGGCCAGGCGAATCTTAACTGCCAATGAAAACTCCTCCAGTCGTGCGGTGCGCGTGGTCGTAAGGATTGGCCGCACCGCAAAGCCACAAAGCGATTAACCATCATACCGCTCTTCATTTTGGCCGCAAGGTGCAGTTTTTGTGAACGGCAGCATACTGAAACGTCACGCGAGAGGTGGTTCAGATGAAATTCAGCGCCGCTGGGTAGGATAGCAGCCGAACGCCGTTTGGCCGAAGATCGCGGCCATGAGAGGAGAAACCATGAACGTGCTGGTTGTCGAGGACGAGCGCAACCTCGCGGACGCCATCGTGCAGATACTCGAGAGTGCTTCCTACAACGCCGAGGCCGCCTACGACGGCCGCTCCGGCCTTCGCTCGGCTCTGTCCGGCCTCTACGACGCCGTGGTCCTCGACGTCATGCTCCCCGGCTTGAGCGGCTACGAGATCGTCCACGAGATGAGGCGCGAGGGCGTCTCCACGCCCGTTCTTCTCCTCACCGCGCGCACCACGACCGCCGACAAGGTCGAGGGGCTTGACGCCGGCGCGGACGACTACATGACCAAGCCCTTCGAGGCCGACGAGCTCCTGGCGCGGCTGCGCGCCCTCACCCGCCGCCGCGGCGACGTCGTGCTCGACGAGGTGACGTTTGGCGACGTGACGCTCACCCTGGACACCCACGACCTCACGTGCGGCGACTCCACGGTTCACCTCTCGGGCAAGGAGTTCGAGGTCATGTCCATTCTCATGAGCTCCACGAGCCGCGTGGTCTCCAAGCAGGACCTGCTCCTGCGCGTGTGGGGCGCCGACGCCGAGGCCTCGGAGAACTCCGTCGAGGCCTACGTCTCCTTCCTGCGCAAGAAGCTTGCCCACGTGGGTTCCAAGGTGCAGATAACCACCCTGAGGATGCTCGGCTACCGCCTCGAGGTCTTCTCGTAGCCCCGCCATGCTCAAGAGGCTGAGGCGGAAGTTCACCGCCATCACCATGCTCCTCGTTGGCCTCGTCCTCGCGGGCGTGCTCGGCTCCTCGCTCTTCTCGAGCGCCCTCACGCAGCGAGGTATCGTGGTGCAGATACTCCAGCGAGCCATCTCCGACGGCATAGCCACGGCCACCGTGGGCGACTCATCCGACACGCAGAGCGCCGAGCTCATGCTCGCGGTGGTCGTGGACGTGACGCAGGACGGCATCATCTTCGACCGGACGAGCTTCGTCGCCAACGTGCCCGACGAGACGCTGCGCGAGGTGGTGCGCCAGGCCCTCGCCAGCAAGGAGGAGTCCGGTCGCTGCGAGGGCTATGAGATAGCCTGGATGAGGACCGAGGCCTCCTGGGGCTGGCGCATCGCCTTTGTCGACACCTACCTCAGGGGGGCCGCCCTGCGCGCACAGGCGCTGAGCAGCCTCGCCATCTTCGTGGTCTCGATGGGTGCGATCTTCGTCGTCTCCTATGGGCTCTCGGGCTGGGTTCTCCGCCCCGTGAGGCGGGCGTGGGACCAGCAGAGGCGCTTCGTCTCGGACGCCTCCCACGAGCTCAAGACGCCGCTTGCGGTCATTCTTGCAAACACGCAGATCCTCGAGAGGATGGAGGGGCTCCCGCCTGACGCGCAGCGCTGGGTGAGCAGCACCTCGGACGAGGCGGGTCACATGAAGGTCCTCGTGGACGACCTTCTCACCCTGGCGCGCGCGGACGAGCAGGGCTCGGAGCGCGCCGTCGCGAGGGACGAGGTCTCGCTCTCGGGGCTCGTGGAGCGCTGCGCGCTTGAGTTCGACCCGGTGGCCTTCGAGCGGGGGTGCTCCATCGAGTGCGCCGTCGAGCCGGGACTCGTGACGCTCGGGGACGGCGAGCAGCTCGCGCGCCTCGTGAGGACGCTCCTGGACAACGCGACGAAGTACGCGCGGCAGGGCAGCGAGGTGACCGCGGCACTGGCTCGTGAAGGAAGGCGAGCGCGGCTCTCCGTGAACAACCACGGCGACGTCATACCTCCGGAGGACATCGAGCACCTCTTCGACCGCTTCTACCGCACGGACGAGGCGCGCGAGCGCAAGGAGACGGGCGGCTTCGGCCTCGGGCTCGCCATTGCGCGAAGCATCGCGGAGGCCCACGGCGGCACGATCGGGGTCACCTCCTCCGCCGAGGCGGGGACCACCTTCACCGTGACCCTGCCCCTCGCCGGAAGCCCCTCGCCCCACCCCGACGACCCGAGGGGTACCAACGTATAATCGACGCATGGATGACGTGCGCAACAGCGATGCCCTCGACTGGGCGGGCCCGGCGGTGGGCCTGCTCGATCTCGACGCGTTCTTCGCCTCGGTGGAGCAGCTCGACCACCCGGAGTGGCGCGGGCTCCCCGTCATCGTTGGCGGAAGCGCCGAGCACAGGGGCGTCGTCTCCACCGCCTCCTACGAGGCGAGACGCTACGGGGTCCACTCCGCCATGCCGTCCGCCACGGCGCGCCGCCTCTGCCCCGACGCCATCTGGACCCGCGGCAACTTCGCCCGCTACCGGGAGGTGAGCCGCTCGGTCATGGACGTGCTCTGCGCGGAGACGCCGCTCGTCGAGCAGGTCTCCATCGACGAGGCCTTCTTCGACGTGACCCCGGGGCGCTACTCGCGAGAGAGCCCCATCGCCATCTGCCGGCGCATACAGGCGCGCGTGGCGGAGCTCGGCGTCACCTGCTCGATAGGCCTGGGCGTGAACAAGACCGTCGCGAAGATCGCCTCGGAGCGCGAGAAGCCGCGCGGGCTCACCGTGGTCTTCCCCGGCACGGAGCGGGCCTTTCTGGCACCGCTACCCGTTGGCGCGATGAGCGGCGTGGGACCTGCGACGGAGCGGCGCCTCAAGGACCTGGGGATCCGCACGCTCGGCGAGCTCTCCCGCGCGGACGAGCGAGCGCTCGAGCGGGAGTTCGGCGTGCTCGGGCCACGCATGAGGGTGCGCGCGGCCGGAGAGGAGCGCAGCCGGGTGGTGGAGGCCGCCGCGCCCGAAGAGGTCAAGTCCGTGAGCAACGAGCGGACGTTCGACCGGGACCTCGCCGATCGCGACGACCTCGTGGCGGCCGTGAGGCACATAGCCGCCATGACGGGGCGACGCCTGCGCAAGAAGGGGCTTGAAGGTTCCACGGTAACCCTCAAGCTCAAGTTCGACGTGAGCCATGCCAGGACGGCGCAGCGGCAGCTCCCCGCCCCCACGAGCGACGAGCGGGTCTTCGGCGAGGTTGCGGTGGGGCTCCTCGACGAGCTGTGGGCGCCCGGGCATCGCGTGCGCCTCGTCGGCGTGGGCGTCTCCGGCTTTGGTGCCGCCGCCCCGAGCCAGATGAGCCTCTTCCCCGAGGATGAGGGGCAGAGCGCACGCGACAGGTCCGAGCTCGGTCGGGTGACGGACCGCCTCAGGGAGCGGTTTGGCGACGGCGTCGTGGGCTACGGCCGCGAGCTCAGGTTCCGCGGCCACACCACCGGCACCGCACCGATGCACAAGGACGACGAGTAGCCTTGCCCAAAACGGGACGTGCCTGAGACGTGCAAGGATTTGCATATTTGGGGACGTGCCTGAAACGTGCAGATATCTGCACGTTTCAGGCAGTCCCGTTTTGAGCATCATGCGCGTCGCCGAGTTGCGTGAGAGATGGTACTGCGACCGATTCCGGTGACGCGCTCGATCTGACGAACGGTGAGCCCCGCATCCCTGAGCTGCTGCAATAGAGGGTCGCGCATGGACGGAACCAGCGCCTTCAGAGCGGTGGGAGCAACAGAGCCAAGCGCACGACGGGCAACCAACATCGCATCCTCGTCGTCGTAGCGCACCCCGCATCGAAAGACATAGCCGTCAGAACCGCCCTCTTCGCTGTACTTACTAAAACGCTCCCTACCGCCAACCATGTCAAGAATGAGCTCTGGGGAGATAAGGCTGGCAGGGCCAGGGGCATACTCGTGGTAGCTGCTCCACGGATACTCGTCCCGCGGGGACAGACCCGACCTTACCGGGTTGTCATGAATGTAACGAACTGCCTGCAGCAGCTGCTCGTCAGAGCAAATCGCAACGCTCGAGAATCTGCCCTGAAAGACATGCCCCACATGTCCGGTGGTGTGGTTGAAGTAGATGGCAAACGATGTCTGAAGATCATGGAGAAGGTTGCTGAGGCCCTCCTCCTCGTCACAGACGAGAAGGTGAACGTGATTGCTCATAAGACACCATGCGAGCAGCTTGACCTTGCACTTCTCGAGACCGTGCGACAAGAGCTCGAGAAAGCGGCACCGCGCGGCGTCGTCTTCGAAGAGAATCTGCCTCCCGCTCCCCCTCATAACGACATGGTAGAAGCCGTGCTCCGATTTTTCTCTTGGCCCTCTCATGTGCACCCCCATAAACGACTATTAAGAGGATGCTATCGAATTAAAGGATAAATGTTAATCATCAACTTGTTTTATGCAAGAATTTGCACAAAACGGGACGTGCCTGAAACGTGCAGAAGTTTGCACGTTTCAGGCACGTCCCTAAATATGCAAAATCTTGCACGTTTCAGGCACGTCCCGTTTTAGGCAAGGTCGAGGTCGACGCGGGGGGCGTCGCCCCAGAGGGTCTCGAGGCGATAGAAGTCGCGAGACTCGGGGCGGAACACGTGGACCACGACAGAGCCGTAGTCCACGAGGACCCAGGAGAGGCTCTCGCGCCCCTCGCAGGAGATGGGAGAGATGCCGCAGTTCTTCGAGACCTTCTCGCGCACCTCGTCGACGATGGCATCCACCTGGCGCGTGTTCTCACCGGAGCAGATGAGGAAGTAGTCGCAGACGTCGGTCTTGGAGGACAGGTCGAGAAGGACGATCTGGCCAGCCTTCTTCGAGTCCGCCGCGAGGGCGGCCACCTTTGCGATCTCGAGAGGCGTTGCTGTCATGCAGTCTCCTTGTTCTTTCGTTCCCTTTCCGCCCTGTGGGCGACAAGCCCATTGTACACGTCGACGGTGCCGGGATAGAGGTGCCGAGCCCCCTCGAGCACGTAGACGATGCCTCCGACGAAGGACTCCCAGAAGAGGTCGTCGAGGCTCACCTTCCCCACGAGGGAGCGGGTCCTCTCGATGCCGGGCGTGTCGTGGCGCAGGGGCTCGATGCCGTCCGCGACGAAGATGACCTCGTCGAGGGGGCTCATCTCGACGGCGGCGGTGGTGTGCACGGCAATCGCGTGCCAGACCTCGGGGGGCAGCTCGGGATAGCGCTCCGGGAGGATGCGCGCCGCAATGACCCCGTGAAGGAGCGGCCGTACAGTCTCGAGGTCAACCCCGAAGTCGACTCCCAGCTCGCGCGCGAGCGCGACCTGCTCGTCGCCGGAGAGCGCCTTGCACCAGTCGTGCAGGGTTCCCGCGGCGCGGGCGAGGAAGGGGTCGACGCCGTAGGCGAACGCGAGCTCCTCCGCCGTCCTCGCCACCGAGAGTGAGTGCGCAAGGCGCTTGGGCTTCGACGCGAGCTGCTGCCCCAGGTCCTTCTCGAGCCTCTTGAGGTACTTCTGCTGGTCTTTCGTGTAGCTCGCCCCCTTGTGCTTCTTCTTGCCGCCCATTAGGCGACCACCTCCCCCGTCTGCCCGTAGCGGCTCCTCGAGGCGCCGTAGAGGCCGTGCTTGTGCAGGTAGCCCGTGACCGGGTCCGGCGTGAGGTAGCGAAGGCTCTGGCCGGCCCCCACGCGCTCGCGGAGGTAGCTCGAGGAGATGGCGAGTGCGGGGACGGAGAGGTACGTGACGTCGAAGTCCAGTCCCGAGGCGGCTATGGCGTCCCAGGCGCGGTCGAGGTCGTACCCGGGCCGCGTTGCGGCGACGAGGTGAGCCAGGCGCGCGATGTCCGCGGCGTCGCGCCAGGAGACGATCTCGGTGATGGCGTCCGCGCCGGTGATGAAGTAGAACTCGACGTTGTTGGGATAGAGCTCGCGCAGGAGCCTCAGCGTGTCCGCCGTGTAGGTGACGCCCTCGCGGTCCACCTCGAAGCGCGAGGCCACGAAGTGCGGGTTGTCTGCCGTGGCGAGCAGCGTCATGGCAAAGCGCTCCTCGCCGGAGGTCACCGACTGGTCCAGCTTGAACGCGGGGCGCCCCGCCGGCATGAAGACCACGAGGTCGAGCGAGAGGTCGTCGAAGGCCTGCTCGGCCGCCACCAGGTGCCCGTTGTGGATGGGGTCGAACGTACCGCCCATGATGCCCAGGCGATACGTCCTGTCCTCCTCGGCCCCCAGGACCGGAAGGTCCGCAGCGCGCAGCGCCGCCCAGTCCACGCTCATCGTGTCTGCCCGTTCCCGCGGACGAGGTACTTGGTCGTGGTGAGGGCACTCGCCCCCATGGGACCGCGCGCGTGGAGCTTCTGCGTCGAGATGCCGATCTCGGCCCCGAGCCCGAAGACGCCGCCGTCGGTGAACCTCGTGGACGCGTTGGCGTAGACCGCCGCGGCGTCCACGCCCGCGAGAAACGCCTCGCACGCCTCGTAGGAGTCCGCGACGATGGCCTCGGAGTGGCCGGTGCCGTAGCGGTTGACGTGCCCCACGGTCTCGTCGACTCCGGAGACGACGCGGCAGCTGATCTCGAGGGCGAGGTACTCCGTGCCCCAGTCATCCTCGGTGGCGGCCACGAGCGAACCCTCGGGCAGGCCAAGGTCGTCAGCGACGGAGAGCGTCTCCTCGTCCGCGTGGACGACGACGCCGGCCCCCGTGAGGTCGCGCAGCATGTCCGGGAGAAAATCGGCGGCGATGGCCCTGTCCACGAGGAGGGACTCCGCGGCGTTGCACACGCCGGTGCGCTGAGTCTTGGCGTTCATGACGATGGCGCGGGCTCGCTCGAGGTCCGCGCTCTCATGGACGTAGACGTGGCAGTTGCCGGTGCCCGTCTCTATGACGGGGACGGTGGCGCGCTCCACGCAGGCGCGGATGAGGGAGGCACCGCCGCGCGGGATGAGCACGTCCACGAGCCCGTTTGCGGTGATGAGCTCCTGGGTCTGGGTGTGACCGGCATCGTCCTCGACGTACTGGAGCGCGTCTGCGGGCAGGCCGGCCTCCACCAGGGCGGCCCGGCACGACGCCACGAGGGCGAGGCAGGACTCCTGCGCAGCGGAGCCGCCCTTGAGGACGCAGGCGTTGCCAGAGCGCAGGCAGAGGCCGAAGGCGTCTGCCGTGACATTGGGACGGGCCTCATAGATGAGGGCGACCACGCCCAGCGGCACGGTCACGCGCTCGATGCGAAGCCCGTTGTCGAGCGTCGAGCCGTCGAGGACGCGGCCGAGCGGGTCCGGCTGGCCGGCGATCTCCTCGAGCGACGAGGCGATGCCGAAGAGCCGATCGTGGTCGAGCGCGAGGCGGTCCACCAGGGACTCCTTCATGCCCGCGGCACGCGCGCGCTCGAGGTCGCGGGAGTTTGCGGCGAGGATGGCGCCCTCGTCGGCGCGGATCCTCGCGGCGGCGGCGAGAAGGGCGCGCTCGCGCTGCGAGCGCGGGGCGCGGGCGAGCTCGGGCGCGACGGCACGGGCGAGCGCGGCCTTGGTGCGAGCCTCGGACATGGGGGTCTCCCTTCGTGAGGCGTGGCGCCGCTGGGCGGCGGGGATGCTAGAGGACGAGAAGGTCGTCTCGGTGCACAGCGGGCTGGGCGCCGCCCTCCCCCAGGAAACGGGCGATGACGTCGAGCTTGAGGCCGCGGACGCGCGTCATGTCCTCTGACGAATAGCGTACCACGCCGCGCCCGATGACGCGCCCGGACGGACCCTCGACGGTCACGACGTCACCGGCGTCGTAGTTGCCGCGCGTGGCGCTCACGCCCACCGGCAGTATCGACGCCCCGCGAGAGACCACCGCCGTTGCGGCGCCCTCGTCCAGGACGAGCGTCCCCCGCGGCACCTCGGCGAGGCCGATCCACAGCTTTCGGCCGCCCTCGCGCGCGGAACCCGCGGGCGCCTCGAACCTCGTGCCCACGCGCTCCCCACTGGCCAGATCCACCAGCACGTCCGGCCGTCTCCCCTGGCAGATGACCATGGGCACGCCGGCGGCGAGCATGGCGCGGGCGGCGCGGAGCTTGGAGGCCATGCCGCCGGTGCCGAAGCTGCTGCCGGCGCCCCCCGCCATGGCGGTGATGCGCTCGTCAACGGCGCTCACGCTCTCCACGAGCCGGGCGTCGGGACGCGTCTGCGGATTGGCGGTGTAGAGGCCGCTCACGTCCGAGCAGATGACGTAGAGGTCCGCCCCGAGCATGGCCGCAACGATCGCCCCGAGCATGTCGTTGTCGCCAAATGCGAACTCGGCCACGGAGACGGTGTCGTTCTCGTTCACGACCGGCACCACGCCGAGCTCGAGCAGGCGCGTGAGGGTCCTCCGGGCGTTGAGGTAGCCGTCCCTGTCCGTGACGTCGCGTCGCGTGAGCAGGACCTGACCGCACACGATGCCGCGGTCGCGGAGCACGTCGGCGTAGGCCTGCGTGAGGCGCGCCTGACCCGCCGCGGCACAGGCCTGCAGGGTCTCGATGTCACGCGGCCGCTCGGGGATCCCGAGCACCTCCCGACCCGCCGCCGCGACGCCCGAGGAGACGAGGACCACGCGGGTCCCGGACTCCACGAGCCGGGCGACCTGGTCGCAGAGGGACTCGATGTAGGCACCGTCGACGGAGCCGGTCTCGTCAACGAGCGTGGACGAGCCGACCTTTGCCACGAGCAGGCTCGGGCGCTCCATCAGTCCTCGACCTCCGTGAAGGCTTCGTCGAGCGCGTCCTCGGCGTCGGCATAGGGATCGTCGTCGGAGCCGCCCTCGTAGGTGAACGCGAGCTCGAGGATGCGAATCTCGTCCCCGTTGACGGCGCCGGCCTTCGCGAGCGCGTCGTCAAGGCCGCAGCGGTCGAAGCGGTGCTGGAGGTAGGCCACGGCCTCGTCATTCTCCCAGTCGGTCTGGATGACCATGCGCTCCACCTGTGTTCCCGTGACGCGCCAGGCGTGGCGCTCCTCGCGGGAGATGTGAATCTGGCGGTCCCTCCACTCGCGCTCGCGCTCCCAGCGCTCGGTGAGGTCACGGGACGGATCGCGCTCGGCGGCCTCTGCCCTCAGGCGGGCCACCTCGGCGGCGCAGGTGGACACGAGCGCGTCGAGGCCCTCGCCCGTTGCAGCCGAGACGGCAAAGAACTCATGCCCGTCGGCCTCCGCAGCCTCCCGCAGCCGCTCGACAGCCTCTGCCGTCTCCGGGAGGTCGCACTTGTTGGCGACGACGATCTGCGGCCTCTCGGCGAGCTCGCTCGCATAGGCGACGAGCTCGGCGTTGATGGTGCGGTAGTCGTCGATGACGTCGCGCCCCTCGTAGCCGCCGGTCACGTCCACCACGTGGAGGATGAGGGCGGTCCGCTCGATGTGGCGAAGGAACTGGTGGCCGAGGCCCCTGCCCTCGCTCGCGCCCTCGATGAGGCCGGGGACGTCGGCCACGACGAAGGACTGGCCGCTCGCCGCGCGCGCCACGCCAAGATTTGGAACGAGCGTCGTGAAGGGGTAGTCGGCGATCTTGGGCCTCGCGGCCGAGATGCGCGCGATGATGGAGCTCTTGCCCACCGAGGGCATGCCCACGAGCGCGGCGTCGGCCATGAGCTTCATCTCGAGCTCGATCCAGTGGTCCCGCGCGGGCTCGCCCTTCTCGGCAAAGGCCGGGGCGCGCCGCACCGAGGTGACGAAGTGGATGTTGCCGCGGCCGCCGGCGCCTCCGGGCGCCACGACGACGCGCTCGCCGGGCTGCGTGAGGTCCGCTATGTCGTAGGCGGGCGTCTGCGTCAGAGGGTCGAGCTCGCGCACGACGGTGCCCACGGGAACCCGCAGGACGAGGTCCGCACCGTCACGACCGTGCCTCCTGGCGCCCTGTCCGTGCGTGCCCCGCTCGGCGCGGAAGTGATGCTTGTAGCGAAAGTCTATGAGGGAGGAGAGCTGGGGATCGGCCTCCACCACCACGGAGCCCCCGCGCCCGCCGTCGCCACCGTCCGGCCCGCCCTTGGGGACGTAGGCCTCGCGGCGAAACGACATGCACCCGGCGCCGCCGTCCCCGCCCTTGACGTTGATGTGGGATAGGTCTGTGAACGTGTTCTCCACGCTGTACTCCTTCGGTCGGTGTCCCCTATGGTACGGCATCGCCGCCCCACGCGCACGAGGCCGCCCACAGCAAAAGGGCCCCGGCCAAGCTGGCCGGGGCCCGAGCAGTTAACGTGAGTCGTCGCTTACGCCTCGCGCACGTGCACCTTGTGCTTGACGCCCTTGGTGAACTCGACGGTGCCGGCGGTGAGGGCGAACAGGGTGTCGTCCTTGCCGATGCCAACGTTGTCACCGGGGTGGATGTGGGTGCCGCGCTGGCGGACGAGGACCTCGCCGGCCTTCACGAACTGGCCGCCGTAACGCTTGGTGCCCAGACGCTGGGCGTGGGAGTCGCGGCCGTTGCGGGAGGAGCCGAGACCTTTCTTGTGAGCCATGGTGTGACCTGCCTTCTACTCAGAACTCAGACGAACTACGCGGGAATCTCGACGACCTGGAGCCTCGTCAGGTTCTGACGGTGACCCTTGGTGCGGTGATAGCGCTTGCGCTTCTTGAGCTTGAAGACGAGGACCTTCTCGCCCTTGTGCTGGTCGACGACCTCGGCGGTGACCTTCTTGTCCTGGAGCTGCGCGGGGTCAACGATGGTCGTGGTGCCGTCGTTCACGAGGAGGACGGAGAGCTCGACCTTGTCGCCAGGCTGCGCGTCGAGCTTCTCGACGTCGATGACGTCGCCCTTGGCAACCTTATACTGCTTGCCACCAGTTGCTACGATTGCGTACATGTGGAGAACCCTTCATTGCTGGCGTGAATGCAACAGTTGCTTATATTACTAGCAGCGATCCGACCCGTCAACATGCGTTGGGGTGACCCGGACACCGTAAGGGAAAAGACGGTGCCGGCGTCGCGCCGGAGCGATGCGGCCTTGCTCAGAATAGCGATGACGTAGCGATTGCGTCAGAGCCGCAGAAAGGTTCCACAAGACGCCCATCTTCCTCGTGCGCCTGGAGCGTCCTTCTCACCCTCACCGAGTCGTAGCGGGGCATGCCGGAAAGGCCAAGGGCCGCATCCAGGAGCACCTGGGGCCTCAGGGCGTTTCCGCCCGTGAGCCTGGTCTCAAGGGTGAGCCCGATGAACCCGCCGCCGTCAAACGCCGAGAAGCCCACGAGGGAGGACGCGACGTCGACGGTCTTGGCCTTCTCGCCCCTGAGATAGGTGAGCGAGCCCCGGCGCACCACCTCGCCGATCGCAGCCGCAATGTCATCTGCGCCCCAGGAGGCGCCCCTCACCTCGAGCTCCCAGATGGATCGGTCGAGCCAGGCCTCGAGGGCCGGCAGCCTCCCCGGCACGTACGCGGCGCGCGCGGGGGCGAGGCCCCTGGGCGTGGAGGCGCGCAGCGCATCGAGCGCCTCCTGGGGGTTCACGCGCTCCGTGAGGCGCAGGTCGAAGTACTCGCACGCAGATGACGCGCCCACCGGCAGCGCCTGGGAGAACTGGATGCGCATCCGTCGGGCGAAGCCGTTTCCTATGGAGAAGGGCAGGCGGGCTCGCCTGATGCTGCGCTCGACGGTGCTCAGGACCTCGAGGTGGCCAAGGAAGGCGAGCCGCTCGTCCTTGCCGTACTCCACGCGCAGGCGCGCGAGGTCCGCCTTGACCGGCAGGTCCTGCGGCCGAGCCGAGAAGGGCTGGGCGTTCGCGCGGCCTCTCATGAGCGCACCCCCTGGATGACGTTGTGGACCCCGAGCGCGGGACAGACCCCGCAGCCCGTGCAGCTCTCGCGCGTGCAGTCCGGCGTGGTGACGCCCTCGACGGCGCGGCGCCACTCGCGCTGGAGGTATCCCATGGAGACTCCGGGCGAGGTGTGCGCCCACGGAAGGGCGGCCGTGAGCGGGAACTGCTCGCACGCCACCTCCTCGAGGTCGAGACCGCAGGAGCGAGCCGCCTCGTTCCACGCGCAGAAGTCGAACTCGCTCGTCCACGCGTCGAAGCGGCATCCCCGCTCCCATGCGGCGCGCACCAGCTCAAAGCCCGCGCGGCCCATCTTGGAGAGCGCGCCCTCCACCAGCGAGACGTCGGCGTCGTGGTAGGAGACGCGTATGGCGCGGTCGCGCACCTCGTGGAGCAGGAGCTGCTGGCGACGGCGCACCTCCTCCGGCTTGAGCTGGCCCACCCACTGGAAGGGCGTGTAGGGCTTGGGAACGAGCACGGCCACGGAGATGGAGACGGAGACCCCGCTCTTGGGCCCGCGCCCCACGACCTCGCGCCCGATCTCGAGCACGCGCTCGGCCATGCGCGCTATGCCCACGACGTCCTCGTCCGTCTCGGTGGGAAGCCCGATCATGAAGTAGAGCTTCATGCGCCGCCAGCCCGCGGCAAACGCGTTTCTCGCCGCGCGCTCGAGGTCCTCCTCGGTCACGTTCTTGTTGATGACGTCGCGCAGGCGCTGGCTGCCCGCCTCCGGCGCGAAGGTGAGGCCCCCGCGCTTGCCGCCCGCGACGGCGGCCGCCATGTCCACTCCAAAGGAGTCGAGCCGCTGCGAGGGAATCGACACCCTGATGCCCTGCCCATCGAGCGCCTCGTTCATCTTGTTGAGGATGAGCTCGCACTGAGAGTGGTCCGTCGTGGAGAGCGAGGTGAGCGAGATCTCGTCGTGGCCGCTCGTGAGGAGCCCCTCCACGCCGCACCTCACGACCTGCTCGGCCGGGCGCTCGCGCACGGGACGGTAGGTCATGCCCGCCTGGCAGAAGCGGCATCCGCGCGCGCACCCGCGCAGGACCTCGAGCGAGAGGCGGTCCTGGACGATGCCCATGTAGGGAACGATGCGCTGCGCCACGGCTGGGGTGGAGGCAAAGTCGTTCACGCAGCGCTTGAGGACGACCTTGGGGGCATCCTCGCCCGCTCGGGGCACGGCGCGGCCCCAGCGCGTGGTGCTCTCGTCGACCACCACGTCATAGAGCGAGGGAACGTAGGTGCCGGGCACGCGTGCGAGCCGTCGCAGCAGGTCCGCACGGGAGAGCCCCTCGGCGCGGGCGTCGCGGATGCAGGCGCAGACCTCCACGATCGACTCCTCGCCGTCCCCCAGGAGCACGGCGTCGAAGACGGGGGCGAGCGGCTCGCAGTTCCAGGCGGACGGGCCTCCGGCAAGGATGATGGGGTCGTCCTCGTCCCTCTCCGCCGAGGTAAGGGCTATGCCCGCGAGGTCGAGCGTCTCCAGCACGTTGGTGGCTATGAGCTCGTGCGCGAGCGTGAAGCCGATGGCGTCGAACGAGGCGAGCGGAGCCGCCCCCTCGAGCGAGAGCAGGGGCACCCCGCGCTCGCGCATGAGGGCGGACATGTCCTTCCAGGGGAGGTAGCAGCGCTCGCAGCTCATCCCCTCCTGAGCGTTCACGTTGTTGTAGAGGATGGCGACGCCAAGGTTGGGCTGGCCGACCTCGTAGACGTCCGCATAGACCATGCAGAGGTGGAAGGGGCCATCCTGCTCCTCGCAGACGCCCCACTCGTGGTCAAGGTAGCGGCTGGGGTGCTCCACGTGGGGCAGCAGGGGCTCGATCAGGTGAAAGAGGTTCTCGCGCGCCGCCCTCATGCTCCGGCCTCCCCCACCGTGACGTACCCGTCGTCGGAACGCGAGGACTCGGGACGCGGGGCCGAGAAGGACGCGCGGGCCGGAGCCGCGTCGGCGGGTCGGGGCTCGGGCATCGGAATCTCGACCGTGCCGTCCTCGAGCTCCAGGCGAAGACGCAGGGCGCGCCCGGTGGCGACGGTTCCGCCAAATCCTATGCCGGCCTTGAGGAGGCCGCCTATCCCCGGGACGAGGCCCACGAGGGTGCGGGCGAGGGCTCGCCACGCAAACCCGGCACCGATGACCCCGGCGAGCTCCGCGGCGCGCTCGAGACTCACGTCGCGCCCGTACGCGGCCGCGATGTCAAGCGCGAGCATGGCCTGGTTGGCGCACATGATGGGCAGGTCGGACCCGGGGACGAGGCTCACCGCGCCCACGGCCGCGTTCTCCATGGCGCAGCGCGAGACCAAGTCGTCGGTCACTGCGCGACGACAGAACGGGAAGCAGGCGGCGAGCGCGATGGGCTTGTCCGTCGCCCCGGCGAGCCAGGACGCGAGCTTGTCCGTGAGGGTCTCCGGGCTCGACGCCGCGATCACGCTCACGAGCCCCATGGCCTGCTCGGGAAGGTCGAGGCGAGGGGCCTCGAGGGCGCCCTCGACGACAACGCCCACGCTCACGCCGGCGCGCGCGTAGGACGCCACGAGCTCGGCGCCCCTGCCGTCGGCCGTGAGGACCAGGGCGGCATCCGGGACCTCCTCGCCCGGGAGCGGGGGCAGCGTGTCCCTCACGTCGACGACTCCCCCGGGGCGCTCGGCGCCGAGGGCGCGGCGCACGCAGCGAGCGACCTCCCGGGGGCAGGAGGGGTCGACGTGCACGCGAAGCACGACGCGCTCGTCGCGCGCGGCGAACGAGCTCCGGCCCGAGGAGATGACCTCGAAGACCCTCCCCATGGAAACCTTCCTGGAAGCCATTTGCGGGCGCTCCCCTCCCCGGGAATCCCCGGACGAACGTCTAGGCGGAGCCAAGGCGCAAGCGGGCCCAGGCTCTCGGAGCCTAACATTATAGTTGCTCGACGCCACCCTCGGGACAGAGGCCCGCACCGTCTTTAGAGATTGACGGCCCCGTCAGGACACCCCCGCGATTGGGCAAAACCCTTGATGCCCTCGAGCTTTCCACACCGGGAACGAGTGCTGACGTAACGTCCCGCTTGTTCTTCTCGCCAACATTTTGCGGAAATTGGGTGGCATTCTTGATTACGTCGGATCTTTATATCAAGTCCTTTGCCCAATCGCCCGAGAATTTGGCCTAGACGCCGGCTCGCGAAGCCGCGGCAAGGCAATATGCCCAATCGCATGACAAAACTGACGGGAGCGCGGGACGCGCAGGTTCGTCAAGGCGAGAAGGACGAGCGGGGGAACCCGGCGGCCAAGCGGGCGCGACGCAGACGCGCGGGCCCGCTACGCAACCTTCTGACGATGCCTCCACACAGACTGAACCAGGCCCACCGCCGCGAGCTGCGTGACCATCGAGGACGATCCGTAGGTCATGAAGGGCAGCGGGATGCCGGTGATGGGCATGATGCCGATGCACATGCCCACGCTCTCAAGGACCTGGAACGTCCACATGGCGGCGCAGCCCACGAGCACGAGCTTGGAGAAGGTCGAGTCGACCTTCATGGCGAGAAAGATGGTCGCAAGGATCATCCAGGCGTAGAGGGCGAGAAGGAGGACCGAGCCCACGAAGCCGAACTGCTCCGCGAAGGTGGCAAAGATGAAGTCAGTCTGGGACTCCGGGACAAAGCCGAGCAGAGACTGCGATGCGTTGCCGAAGCCCTTCCCCAGAAGCCCGCCGGAGCCGATGGCGATCATGGCCTGGATGAGGTTGTAGGCATCCTCCGAGCTCGAGCCCTCCGGGTCGAGGAACACCGTGAGGCGCGTGAGCTGATAGGGCTTGAGGATGTGGGGCAGGCCGTCAATGGACGAGGTTATGACCACGAGGGCGGAGACGCCCACGATGAGCGCGATCGTGGCGAGCACCCAGGCGCGCGGGGCGCCGCTGCAGATGATGATCGTGGCGCCGGTGAAGAAGATCATGAGTCCCGTGCCGAGGTCGGTCACCATGATGAGGAGCAGCGGCACGAGAAGCGTGCCGCAGAGCTTGGCATAGTCCCGGAAGTCCTCGATCTTGCCGTTGTACTGGGCGCAGGCGGAGGCCATGAGGGCAATCACCACGAGCTTCGAGGGCTCCGAGGGCTGGAAGCGCAGCGGGCCCACCCGCACCCAGCCAAGGCCTCCCAGGCCGCCCTCCACGCCGAGGCCGGGGACGAGCGGAAGCGCGAGCATGACGCAGGAAAGAACAAAGAGCGCCGTGGTGAGGTTCGCGAGGTTGCGGTAGTCGTAGCGCCACACCACCACGGCGGCGGCAAAGCCGAGCGCGATGCCGGCGAGATGGCTCGTGAAGTTGACCTCGCCCTCGAGCGCCAGGGCGCAGGACCACATGTTGATGACGCCAAGGATCACGATGAGCAGGGCGGGAATGAGCTGGGAGAGGTAGAGTCTCCCCAGGGGCCCCTGCTTGCCGCCGACCTTGCCGCTCTGGGCGGGCTGGCCCGCCACGCGCTGGGCGAAGGATGAGATGCCGCGGCGGTTGGTCCCCGGCCCGGTCATGTCTCGTGCCATGGTGCCTCCCTAGTCCGCGGACTCGGACGCGGCGGTGCTCGTGTCCGGCTGACCGTAGATCTGCCCGTAGATGTCTCGCACGACGTACATGGCCGTCGTGGCGCCCCAGTCGGCGCCGTCCACGTTGGCGCAGACCACGTACTTGGGGTCCTCGGCCGGGGCGAAGGAGCAGAACCAGCCGACGTTGCCCTCCGAGGACTGCTGCTCGGCCGTGCCCGTCTTGGAGAGGACGGTGACGTCGAGGTTCGTCCAGTGGGAGGCCTGCGAGGCGCTCTCTCGGTAGGTGACGCCCTCCATGCCGCTCTCGACGAGGGCGCGGTAGGAGTCGTCCTCCTTGATGTCCCTCGTGGTCTCGCACCGGTACTCCGAGACGAGGCCCTCGCCTATGCGCGCCCGGACGCCCTTCATGAGGTGGGGGCGCCACATGGGGCCGCGCGCGGCGATGCTGCAGTAGGCGGCGGCCATCTGGAGGCTCGTCACGAGCATGTCGCCCTGTCCGATGGCGATGTTGCAGTTCTCGCCGCCCTGCCAGGTGGCGTCCTCGTCCGAGTAGCCGAGGCTCTTGAAGTAGTCCCACTTCCACTCGGCGTCGGGCACGCGCCCGACCTCCTCGCCGGGGAGGTCGATGCCGGTCTTCTGCCCCAGCCCGTACTCGCGGAAGGTCTCCTGCATGCCCTCGGGGTTGTCCTTGGAGTAGTAGAAGCCCTTTCCGATCTCGTAGAAGACGACGTCGCAGGAGAACGTGATGCCGTCAGCGAGGTTGATGTCGCCGTGGCCGCTCTCCTGCCAGCACTTCATGCCGCCCGGGTCGGACTGGTTGCCCGACCACGTCCACCAGCCCGTGCAGACCCAGCTGGAGCTGGGGGTGGCGATCCCGTTGTCGAGGGCCGCGAACGCGGTGAGCGGCTTGATGACCGATCCCGGCGGGTACTGTCCCGCGATGGCGCGGTTGAGCATCGGGTAGTTTGCGCTCTCGGCCTGCAGGTCGTCCCAGTCGGAGGACGAGATCCCGCCCACGAAGACGCTCGGGGAGAAGGTGGGGTAGCTCGCCATGGCGAGCACCTCGCCGTTGGTGCAGTCGAGCACCACGGCCGAGCCGCTCGCGCGAAGCTCTTCCGTGGTGAGGTCGTCGACGACGCGCTTGAGCGAGGCCTCGGCCTGCGCCTGGATGGCCGCGTCTATGGTGAGGACGAGGTCGGAGCCGCGCTGGGGCTCGATCGTGGTCGAGAGGCCCACCACGTCCCCGTGCGCGTTCACGTAGACGAGCTGCTCGCCCCGGACGCCCTGGAGGACGCTCTCGTACTCGAGCTCTATCCCCGTCTGGCCGACGACGTCCCCCGAGCGGTAGCCGATGGCAGTCGCGTCTCCGGACTTGCTCGACTCGAGCTGGTCGGCGGTGACGGTTCCGGTGTAGCCCACCACGTGGGCGGCGAGGGAGCCGAGCGGGTACGCTCGCAGCGTCCGCTCCTCCACGGTGACGCCGGGAAAGACGTCCGGGTGCTCGCCGATGTAGGCGACGACGCGGCGCGACACGTCCACCGAGACGGTCCTCATGCTCTGATAGCCGGCTGAGGTGTCCTGCAGCTTGCGCCGGACCGCCTGGGCGGGCATGCCGATGAGGTTGGCGAGGAGCTGGACCTCCACCTCGTCGTCGACGACGTCCGCCTGGGCGGTGACGGTGAGGCTCGCGCGGTTGGTCACGATCTCGACGCCGTTGCGGTCGAGGATCCGACCGCGGGGGGCCTGGGTGTACACCGTGCTCGTCCTGTTGGACTCGGCGCGCTCCGCGTACTCGTCCGAGGAGACGAGCTGCATGGACCAGAGCCTCGCGAAGAGCGTGGCGAAGATGGCGCCCACGGCGACGGAGAGGCCAACGAGCCTGGAGGAGAGGGTCTTCTCCGTGGACGAGTCCGACCCCCCGGACGCACGGGGCGCAGAACCGCCGATGTCAAACGTGAAGGCGGCCTCGCCGCGACCGTAGACGATGAAGATGACGATGAGGGCCACGGCAAGGACCGCACAGACTATGACGATGACGATGGAGAGATCCATGAGAGGCCCCTAGAAGCCGCGCTTGCCGAGGCGGCCGCCACCGAGGTTGGTGCCAGACACGTGCATCCTGGAGAAGTAGTAGGCGAAGGGCACGAAGAAGACGATCGTGAGCAGCGTCGTGGGAAGCGTCCTGAAGACGAGGACGTCGAGGATGGAGTCGGCCTGCCCCACGAGGAGCATGGCGAGGTGGTAGACAAGGCTGACGCCGAGGGAGGCCCCGCCAAAGAGGGCGAGCGTGACCATGAGGTCGCCCGACATGCGGTTGCGCTCCTGAAGTCCCAGCACGAAGGAAGAGACGGTGAGGCAGAAGGCCATGAGTCCCACGGGGCCCGTGGTGGAGAGGTCGAAGAAGAGGCCGGCGAAGAAGCCGGCGAGAACGGCCCTCCTGCCGCCCACAAGCAGCGCGACGCAGGCCGAGAAGATCAGGGCGAAGTTGGCGCGACCGTTGCCGAGGCCGATGTTGGGCGCAAGCGCGAGCTGACACACGCCGCAGATGATGGCGAGCACGAGCGTGCTCCTGCTCTCGCGGTTCCTGTCTGCAACTTGCATCTCACACCCCCTGCCCGTAGTCATCGGCAGCATCGTCCGAGGACGAGCCGTCCTCGGAGCCCGAGTCCTCACCGTCGGAGGACCCGTCGTCCCCCTCGGCGTCCGCGGCGGACGCGCCTGCGGTGTCCTGGGCGTCGGCCGCGGCGATGTCCTCCTCCGTTGCCTGCTGCTCCTCCGTGAGCGAGGTGATCACGAGGACCTCCTCGTTGTTCTCGGCGTGCGCGTAGGGCTCGACGACGATGGAGAGGTACGAGGCACCGGGGCTGTTCTCGACGCTCGTCACCTCGCCGAGGGGAAGCCCCTTGGGGAAGACGCCGCCCAGGCCGCTCGTCACCACGACGTCGCCGACCGACACCTCGCCGTCAGTTGGGATGAGCGAGAGCCGAAGCTGGTCCCCAACCGTGCCGTCGAGCATGCCCTGAAGGCGGCTCGTCTGGAGCATGGCAGAGACCGACGAGCTCTCGTCGGTTATGAGCCTCACCGTCGAGGTGGTGGGACCGCACTCGACGATCTGCCCGATGATGCCGCTGGCAGACGTCACGGGCATGCCGACGGAGACCCCGCTGGTGGTCCCCTTGTCGATGGTCACCGTGGAGGACCACGAGTCGCCGGCGCCCGAGATGATGTGGGCGGCGGTCGACTGCAGGTTGTTGACGTCCTGGAGCTCCAGAAGGCCCTGGAGCCTCTCGACGGACTGGGCTGCCTCCTCGAGCTCTACGTTCCTGGCCCTGAGCTGCTCGTTCTCAGCCTTGAGCTCGGAGAGCGTCTGCTGGTCCGCGGTGAGGTTGGTGACGACGTTGCCCAGGCCCTGGAAGGGCATGGACAGGGTCGCGCCCAGATAGCGGACGGGAGAGGTGATCGTCTGAAAGGCGCCCCTCACCGTGCCGAGCGGGCCCTCCTCGCCGGTGCGGCAGCTCACGGTGAAGAGCGCTATGGACAGAATGGCGCAGACGGCGAGGACGCCCCCGCCGCCGCTCTGTCTTGCGTTGCCGAGCGTCGGTCCCGAGGACCGACGAGATCCGGAGAGAGGCACGCCCGCTAGCTCGCCTTCTGCACGAAGCCGCCGGAGAGGGCGTTGGCCTCGAGGACTCGGGCGCAGCCGTTGACCACGTTCTCGAGGGCGGTGGGGCTCACGTTCACGGGAACGCCTGTCTCCTCGCGGAGGCGCTGGTCGAGCCCGCGAAGGAGCCCGCCGCCGCCGGTCAGGAGGATGCCGTAGTACATGAGGTCGGAGGCGAGGTCGGGAGGCGTCACGTCGAGGGCGTCCTTGACGGCCTTGGTAACCTCGTCGAGCGGGCGGTCGAGGGCGCGACGGATCTCCTCGCTCTCGATGCGCACGGACTTGGGGAGACCGCTCATCACGTCGCGGCCGTTGACCTCGACGTCGAGCTCCTCGGCAAGAGGTGCGGCAGAGCCGACCTTGATCTTGATGTCCTCGGCCGTCCTCTCGCCGATGGAGAGGTTGTACGCGTCGCGCACGTGCTCGAGGATGGTCTGGTCAAACTCGTCGCCCGCGGTGCGGATGGACTGGGAGACGACGATGCCGCCCATCGAGATGACGGCGACCTCGGTCGTGCCGCCTCCGATGTCGACGACCATCGACCCGGTGGGGTCCTCGATCGGGAGATCGGCGCCGATGGCAGCCGCCATGGGCTCCTCGATGAGGTAGGCCTGGCGCGCACCGGCGGAGATGGTGGCCTCGAAGACCGCGCGCTTCTCGACGGAGGTGACGCCGGAGGGGACGCACACCACCACGCGAGGACGGGGCGACCAGGGGTAGCGCCGCTCGCGGGCCTTCTCGATGAAGTAGCGGAGCATGACCTCGGTCACGTCGAAGTCGGCGATGACGCCGTCCTTGAGGGGGCGCTCGGCGATGATGGAGCCGGGCGTGCGTCCGATCATGCGCTTGGCGTCCGCGCCCACGGCGAGGACGCGGCTCTCGCTCTTGTCGATGGCGACGACGGACGGCTCGTTGATGACGATGCCCTGCCCTCGGACCGCGACGAGCGTGTTGGCGGTGCCCAGGTCGATGGCCAGGTCGCCGCCATATTCGCCAAAGAGTGAGTCAAAGAGAGACATGCGCTATCCGCCCTAGTTCTCCGAGTTGTCACCGGTCGCGTGCTGAGACGCGTACTCGGGGGTCACCGTGGTGACCTTCCAGCTGATGCCGTCGCGGACGAGCTCGACCGTGTAGTCCTGCTCCCCGCCCTCGGCAAGGGTGGCGGTGAGGTAGACGGTGGACTCGGTCATGCTGCGGTCGACGCCCTTCACGGTGACGGTGGTGTCGCCGGTGGGCATGACGTCGGACATCTCCTCTATGACGCTCTCGGAGGTGCCGGAGGCGACGTACGAGTCGAGCTCCTGGCCGGAGGACTTGGCCTCGAAGAGGCCCTCGACCACCGACTCCTGCGTGGGCCAGCCATAGCCCTTCACGTAGCCGAAGCCTGCAGCACCGGCGGCGAGGAGAAGGACGACGAGGATGAAGATGAAGACCTTGAGACCGGTGTGGCGGTGCTTGCGCCTCACCTTGCGGTCGTGCTTGTCGGCGGCGACGAGGTCCTCCTCGGTGACGGAGAAGAAGCCGGTGTCCTCGGGGGACGGCATGAGCTCGCCGGAGGCGCCGGTGGGGTCGAGCGGGTCGTAGGATCCGCCGTAACCGGCAGCGGCGAGGAAGGCGTCCGTCTCGGAGGGACGACGGTCGGCGAGGGCCGCGACCGCCTTCCGCGCGGCGTCGTAGGACGCCTGCGCCTCGGGCGAGAGCGTGAGGGTGCCGTCGGCGGTGGCGTGGCCGAAGGCGTCGACGGCCTCGGACATCCTGTTGGCGGCGACGTAGGCGAGGCCGAGGTCGCGCCAGATCTGGTTCTGGCTCTCGAGCGGGGTGGTGAAGTCGAGCGCGGTGCGGTAGGCCTCCACGGCGTCGACGGGGCGCCCGAGCCTCATGAAGCAGCTGCCGAGGTTGGAGAGCGCCACGGCGGGGGCGGGGTTGGCCTCGTCGATGGCGGCGCTCCTGTACGCCATGCCGGCGCTGCGGACGTCGCCGAGCTTCTCGTAGGCGGAGCCCAGGGCCATGTAGGCCTTGTAGGGCGTGGCGTAGGACTCGTCCTGGGCGGCCTCGTTGAGAGCGGCGACGGCCTCCTGAGCCTTGCCTGCCGCCAGAAGCGCCCTGCCGCGGTTGCAGGAGAGCGCGCCGCGCTTGCCGTACGCCGCGTCGCTCAGGGCGGACTCGTAGGCGCCCGCCGCGGCGTCGAACTGGCCGAGCTTCATGTACGCGTTGCCTCGAAGGTGGTCGACCTCGCCGGAGGCCTCGCCGGGCGCGGTGGCGGCCGCGAGCTGCGTCACAGCCCCGAGCCAGTCGCCGCTCTGATAGGCGCGCTTTCCGGATTCGTATGCCTGCTGGTTCACAATGCCCTCCATACCCTAGGCGACGCTTGCGTCGACGTGCTCGATCCTCACGGAGTTGATGACGTCGCCCTGGCGCAGGGCGCGGACGACGTCGATGCCCTCGACCGTGACACCAAAGACGGTGTAGCCGGAGTCGAGGCCGTGCTGGGGACCAAGACAGAAGTAGAACTGAGACCCCGCGGAGTTGGGGTCCATTGACCGAGCCATTGCGAGGGCGCCGTCAACGTGAGAGTTGTTGGGGTTGACGGTGTACTCCTCGCGGATGCGGTAGCCGGGGCCGCCGGTGCCGGGACGGCCCGAGGGGCCGGGACGACCGCTGGCGACGTCCTCGGGGGACATGTCCCTGGTGTTGGGGCACCCGCCCTGAATCACGAAGCCGGGGACGTAGCGGTGGAACTTGAGGTCGTCGTAGAAGCCGGACTCGGCGAGCTCGCAGAAGTTGGCGACGTGCACGGGCGCCCCCGCGCCGTCGAGACGCGCGCGGATGACTCCCCTTGAGGTGTCGAAGACGGCGACCTCGTCACCCACGACCTCGTAGGCGGGAGTGTAGAACGGGTCCTGGATGAAGCCCATGCGACATCCCCTTCCTCCTGGTGGCCGCTCTCGGCCAGATGCTACCAACTATGTGATTCTAGCAAGAAGCGAGCGATTTCACACATTCGGCAGAGTGCTAGTCGGTTGAGGGTCTCCAGTCCTCGTAGTTCTCGGAGAAGAGCGCCGCGAACGAGCGCCCGCGCGCCGCCTCGGAGATGATCTCCGCGCTGTCCTCCGCCGGGTCCTGAGACTTCGCGGACACCTCCCACGCCTCCACGATGGCGTCGCAGCGGTTCCTCAGCCAGTTGCCGAGCGTGCTGAGGTTGCCCATGTCGTCGGCCCAGTCGCTCGTGTCGTCGAAAGATCCGCTCATCCTGTCTATGAGGTTGGAGATGTCGATGGCTATGGCCTGCGCGCCCTCGAGGCCTGCGGCACGGGCGTCCTTCTCGCCGGAGACCCCGGTCGTGCGAAGGTCCTCCTCGGACTCGTCAACGCGCGCGGAGAGCTCGCCGAGCTCCTCGTAGAACGCGCTCATGTTCTGCGCGACCTGCTCCGCGGCGCTCACCCGCTCGCCCGAGTCGTCCTGCCCGGAGAGGCTGTCCACGACCCCCGGGAACCCCTGCATCGACGTGTCGGCCGGGGTCTTTGCGGAGATGCTCGTGGCGTCCGGGTCCCAGGGGTGCGTGATGTAGAGCGTCGCGCCGCCCACCACCGCCACGGCGAGGGCGGCGGCAAGGGCGAAGGAGCGGGTCCTCGGCATGCGGTCGCCGAGCGCCGTGGGCGTGGACGAGCCGTCCGCGCCCGGGATGGCGCTCTCGATGCGCGTCATGACGTTCGTCTCCTCTTCCTCCCCCACCGGGATGACGCCGGTGTCGCCTATGGACGGGAGGTCGAGGCTGCGCGTGCGCCTGGCTGACGGGGCGGGACTGTCCGGGCGCACCTCGGTGCCGCACTTGGGGCAGATCGACTCGCCCGAGGGCACGAGGGCCCCGCAGCCGGGGCACCACGTGGCGTTCGAGAGCGAGAGCTTCTGCGTCACGTCGAGCGGCTCGTGGCAGCGGGGGCAGGACAGGGCCCCGTCGCTCACGCGCGCACCGCAGGAGGGACAGATCACGGGCGACTCCCCTCTCCGCCTAGCGGAGGCTCTCGAGGACGTACGGGAGGATGCCGCCCTTCGAGAGGAAGGCGCCCTCCATGGGCGTGTCCACGCGGACGACGCACTCGAAGGTGAGCGTGCTGCCGTCGGGGCGCGTTGCCGTGACCTCGGCGGTCCTCTGCGCGGGGAGCCCGCCAGAGAGGTCCACGGGCGAGACGTCGAAGGTCTCCCGCCCGGTGAGCCCCAGGGTGGCCGCGCTCACGCCATCCGCGAGCTGGAGCGGGAGCACCCCCATCTGCACGAGGTTGGAGCGGTGGATGCGCTCGAAGCTCTCGGCTATGACGGCGCGAACGCCAAGGAGGAGCGGGCCCTTGCCCGCCCAGTCGCGGCTCGAGCCGGACCCGTAGAGCTTGCCCGCCACCACCACGAGCGGCACGCCCGCGGCGGCATAGGCCTCGGCGGCATCGAAGATGGGGACCACCTCGCCGGTAAGGAGGTTCTCCGTCCAGCCCCCCACCTTCCCGCCGGCGAGCTCGTTGCGCAGGCGGACGTTGGCGAAGGTGCCGCGCGCCATGACCTCGTGGTTGCCGCGGCGGGCGCCGTAGGTGTTGAAGTCCTCGGGCGCCACCCCGCGCTCGGTGAGGTAGCGGGCCGCCGGCGAGTCCGCGGCGATGGAGCCCGCGGGCGAGATGTGGTCGGTGGTGACGAAGTCGCCCAGGAGGGCGAGCGCTCGGGCGCCGCGGACCTCCACGACGTCCTGCTCGCGGGCGATCTCGAAGTAGGGGGCGCGGCGGACGTAGGTGGAGTCCGGATCCCAGGGGAAGGTTGCGGAGTCGCCGGACTCGATGGACCTCCAGGCCTCCGAGCCCTCGAGGAGGCCGCGGGAGCCCTCCTCGAAGAGGCTGGCGTCGAGGTTCTCGGCGAGGGCGGCGGAGATCTCCTCGTCGGTGGGCATGACGTCGGAGAGCATGACGGGGGCGCCGTCGGCGCCGGTGCCGAGGGGCTCCGTGGTGAGGTCGACGTCCATGGTCCCGGCGACTGAGTACGCCACCACCAGCGCGGGCTGGCAGAGGTAGTTCTGCGTGACGTCGGGCGAGATGCGGCCCTCGAAGTTGCGGTTGCCCGAGAGGACGCTCGTGAGCTCGAGCTCGCAGGCGTGGGGCTTGAGGCAGGGCTTGATCTCGCCCGAGTTGCCGATGCAGCTCATGCAGCCGAAGCCGCACGTGAAGAACCCGAGGGCGCGGAGGGGCTCGACGAGGCCGCAGCGCTCGAGGAGAAGCTCGGTCGCGTGGCTGCCCGGGGCGAGGACCTTCTTCACCCAGGGCTTGGGAGCGAGGCCGCGCTCGACGGCGTGCTTGGCGAGCAGTCCCGCCGCTACCATCATCGCCGGGTCGGTGGCGGTGGTGCAGCTCGTGATGGCGGCGATGGCAATGGTGCCGTGACCGAGCCTGCCCATGCCCTCGACGTCGACCCTCTGGGCAAGGTCTCGGCCGTTGGCGAGCGCGGAGGACTCGAAGCGCTCCTTCAGGCCCGCGAGGGAGACGCGGTCGTGGGGGCGGGAGGGGCCGGCGAGCGAGGGCTCCACGGTGCCGAGGTCGAGGGCGAGCGTCCTGGCGTACGTCCTGTCTGGACGGCCGCCCATGACGCCCTGCGCCTCGAGGTAGGCGCGCGCGAAGGCGAGCTCGTCGGCGTCGCGGCCGGCGAGCGCGAGGTAGCCGAGCGTGGCGTCATCCACGGGGAAGAGGGTGGCGGTGGCGCCGTACTCGGGCGTCATGTTGGCGACGCACGCGCGCTGGGTGGCGCTGAGGGACTCCACGCCCTCGCCCGTGACCTCGACGATCTGGCCGACGACGCCCTCGGAGCGGAGGAGCTGCGCCACCGTGAGGGCGAGGTCCATGCCGGAGACGCCGGCGCCGAGAGATCCCGTGAGGTGGAGCTCCGTGACGGGCGGCACGAGCATGGAGACGGGCTGTCCGAGAGCCGCGGCCTCGGCCTCGATGCCGCCCACGCCCCAGCCGAGCACGCCGACGCCGTTGGCGGTGGTGGTGTGCGAGTCGGTGCCGACGAGCGTGTCGAAGCAGGCGTGCTCGCCCTCGGCGAGGGCGTCGGTCGTGACGACGCTGCAGAAGCGCTCGATGTTGAGCTGGTGGCAGATGCCGCCGCCGGGCGGGACGATCTCGACGTTCTGGAACGATCGGCTCGCCCACTTGAGGAACGCGAAGCGCTCGCGGTTGCGCGCCGCCTCGGTCTCCTGGTTCTTCTCGACCGCGCAGGCGCACTCCGCATCGTCCGCGATGACGGAGTGGTCCACGACCAGGGTGCAGGGGATCTGCGGGTTCACGCGCATCGGGTCACCGCCGCGCTCCACCATGGCGTCGCGCATGGCGGCAAAGTCGACGAACACGGGAACGCCGGTGAAGTCCTGGAAGAGCACGCGCGCGGGCATGAACTCGATCTCCTCGCCAGCGCGGCCCTCGGTGCCGGCGTCCACGATGGCGGCGGCCATGCGGACGGCGTCGTCGTCCGTCGCCGCGCGCCTCACGACGTTCTCGAGCAGCGTCACGAGCGCGCGAGGAAGACGGTCCGCCCCGGGGATGCCGGAGACGACGGTGGCAAGACGGGACACTCTGCCCGCCTCGATGCGTACGGGACGGCGCGCGGAGATCACCGCGTCACGAAAGTCAGCAGTCACGGTCATGCTTACCCTCCACCTTTCTCACGAGCCTGGAGAAGAGCTCGCTGCTCTCGTAGCCGGCGAGCGATCGGTCGTACATCACGTTGAAGGCCGCCGTGGCGAGCACGCCCGCCGCGACGATCACGACACCCATGCTAGCGTCAAAGGACACGATCTCGAAGAAGGAACCAAAGACCGTACACCCAAGCGCAACAATGGCGATCACCACGACAAGGAGGGCGCCGCGCAGGGGCGTCAGGGGCTGGGAGATGCGCCAGATGAGCGCAATGCCCACAAATGCCACCAGGGCGGTGCAGACCGTGGAGATCTCGTCGAAGGAGTGCCCGAGGGCGCGGCCCACCAGAAGCTCGGCGAGAAGGGCGGCCACGATGGCGGCGGAGGCCGGAAGGGACCGCGCGAGCACGTTGGCGAGGAAGCTGCCGCGGACGAGCTCGTGGTTGGGCTCGAGCGCGAGCACGAACGAGGGGATGCCGATGATCGCCGTGGAGAGAAGCGACATCTGGATGGGGATGAAGGGGTACGGGGGCATCACGATGCACACGAGCGCGAGGACCGCCGTGAACACGGTCTTCACGAGAAAGAGGGACGCGGAGCGCTGGAGGTTGTTGATCGATCGGCGCCCCTCCGCCACGACCTCCGGCATGTGGGAGAAGTCGTTGTCCGCGAGCACGATCTCGGAGACGTTGCGCGCCGCCGCCGAGCCAGAGGCCATGGCAACGGAGCAGTCGGCCTCGCGCAGGGCGAGGACGTCGTTCACGCCGTCGCCCGTCATGGCAACCGTGCGGCCCCTGCGGTGGAGTGCCCGGACGAGCTCGCGCTTCTGCTGGGGCGTCACGCGACCGAAGACGCGCGCCTCGTCCGCCACGGCGTCGAGCTTCTCCGGCGTGTCCAGCGTTGCCGCGTCCACGTAGCGCTCCGCGAGCGGCACGCCCGCGCGCGCGGCGATGGCGGAGACCGTGCGCGGGTCGTCCCCGGAGATGACGCGGAGCTCCACGCCCTGCTCGAGGAAGTAGCGCATGGTGTCCGGGGCGGTGGGGCGGATCTCGTCCCGGATGGCGACGCAGCCCATGAGGCGAACCTCGCCGAGAAGAGCGTTCTTCTCGTCAAACCCGTCAGCCTCCCCCACCACGAGCACGCGCTCCGTGGCGTCGAAGGCGCGCGCGACGGCGTCCGCCTCTGCCGCCCGCTCGCGACCGAGCACGAAGGCGGCGGCCCCCATGACGAGGGCGCGCCCGTCCGCGGTCACGCATCCGGAGTACTTGCGCGCGGAGTCGAAGGGGACCGCTCGTGCCGCGGGGGCGGCCTCCGTGCCCGTGTCCCTTGCGTGGCGAAGCAGGGCGAGCGCGGTCTCGTTGGCGTCCTGAGCGTTTGCCGTGGCAACCGCCGCCATGGCGGCCTCGACGTCCTTCGTCGAGAATCCGGCCGCAGCCCCTACCGAGGACACCTCCATCTCGCCCGAGGTGATGGTGCCCGTCTTGTCCAGGCAGAGCGTGTCCACGCGCGCGAGCGTCTCCACGCAGTAGGCCTGCTGGACGAGCACCATGCGACGGCCGAGCCTGAAGGTCGCGATGGCAAGGACCGAGGACGTGAGCAGGACGAGGCCCTGCGGGATCATGCCGATGACCGCCGCAACCGAGGTGAGGATGGCGTCGTTGAGCGAGCCGCCGTCCATGAGGAGGCTCCTCAGGAAGAGGCCGAGCCCCAGAGGCACGAGGACGACGGTCCCCAGGCGGATGATCGCCTTGAGCGTGGCCTTGATCTCGGAGTGGACGGCCTTCACGTACTTGGCCTCGGCGTTGATGCGCGCGGCGTAGCCCTCCGCGCCCACGCGCGTGACGCGCGCGACGAGGCTGCCGGCGTCCACGAAGCTGCCGGAGAGGAGCTCGTCGCCGGGGCCCTTGGAGACGGGCTTGGCCTCGCCGGTGAGAAGGCTCTCGTTCATGGAGACGTTCCCGGACACGATGACGGCATCGGCGGGCACCTGGTCTCCGTGAGAGAGGCGCATGAGGTCGTCCGCCACGAGCTCCGAGGGCGGAAGCGAGCGCTCCCCCGAGGCGCGGATGACCGTCACCTCCTTCTGGGTGAGGATGGTGAGCCTGTCAACCATGCGCTTGGCACGGATCTCCTGCGAGACGCCGATGACGAGGTTTGCTCCCACGACGCACATGAAGAGCATGTTGCGGTACTGCCCGGTGAGCAGCACCAGCAGCGCAAGGGCGAGGTTGACCCCGTTGAAGAGCGTGAACGCATGCTCGGCGAGAATCTGGCGCACGGACTTTGTCTTGACGTCCGTGTTGGCGTTCGTGCGCCCGTCGGCCACGCGCTCGGCGACCTCCGCGTCGGTAAGGCCAACGAGGCCCGCGTCCCTCTGGTCCGTCATCTGTCCCCTCTCGAAGGCAAACACACGGTGGTCATTGTGCCACGGGAGGCGCTGTCTTATTCAAAGCTTACGAAACAGATAGATGCGAAGGTGAGGCGCGACGGCAAATCGGCCCGGACGCCGCTGGGGCGCCCGGGCCGACACGTCTTGCGTGGTGCGCCCAGGGGGATTCGAACCCACGACCTTCTGCTCCGGAGGCAGACGCTCTAATCCACTGAGCTATGGGCGCGTGCGCAGCAGAGTATAGCGCATGTCGCGGCGCGGCGCACCCCGGGCGCCCCGGGCAGGCATCGGGTCCTGGGTCCGAGCAGACGTTCTTCTCGTCCAGAACGTCAGGACGCGCCCACGACCGTAACCAGCAGGACACACCCCCGTGCTATGATACCGGGCATTTCTGGACGCCCATCGGACCCGGGGAGGCCCGCATGATAGCAGTAGTCAGGGACTCGGCCACGACCGAGCAGCTCGACCTCTTTGTCAAGTGGATCGAGGACCGCGGATTCAGGACCAACGTCTCGCAGGGCGACCACGAGACGCTCGTCGGCATCATCGGCGACACCACGCAGATCGACCCCTTCATCCTGGAGAGCATGGACATCGTCGAGCGCGTCCAGCGCGTCTCGGAGCCGTTCAAGCTCGCCAACCGCAAGTTCCACCCGGAGGACACCGTCGTGGACTGCGGCCACGGGGTGCTCGTGGGCGGGGGCCACTTCCAGGTCATCGCGGGCCCGTGCTCCGTCGAGGGCGAGAACCTCGTCACCATCGCGCGCGCCGTCAGGACCGCCGGCGCCACCATGCTGCGCGGGGGCGCCTTCAAGCCCCGCACCTCCCCCTACGCCTACCAGGGCATGGGAGAGAAGGGCCTCGACCTTCTTCTCGAGGCGGGTGCCGAACTGGGCATGCCCGTCGTGACCGAGGTCATGGACCCGCGCGACGTTGAGCTCTTCGTGGAGAAGGGCGTTGACGTCCTGCAGATCGGCGCGCGCAACGCCCAGAACTTCGCCCTTCTCAGGGAGGTGGGCCAGACCTCCACGCCCGTCCTCCTCAAGCGCGGCATGTCCGAGACCATAGACGAGCTCGTCCTGGGAGCCGAGTACGTCATGAGCGAGGGCAACGCCAACGTCATGCTCTGCGAGCGCGGCATCCGCACCTTCGAGACGCGCACGCGCAACACCTTCGACGTCAACGCCGTGCCGGTGCTCAAGCACCTCACGCATCTCCCCGTCATCGCCGACCCCAGCCACTCCACCGGCTACACGCGATACGTGCGCTCCGCCGCCTACGCCGCAACCGCCGCGGGCGCCGACGGCCTGGAGATCGAGGTCCACGACTGCCCCAGCAGGGCGTGGTCGGACGGTGCGCAGGCGCTCACGCCGGAGCAGTTCACCGACGCCATGCGCCGCATCGCCCTCATCCGCGAGGCCGTGACGGCAGAGATCGAGGAGGCGTAGATGGCTGTCGAGAACGCGACTGGCGAGAAGAGCGTCGCGCCGGAGGCGACCTTCGTCCCCGGGCGTCGCGGCGTGGTGAGCCTGGGGCTCATGGGCGGCTCCTTCGCCAAGGCCTTCGCCGCCGCCGGCGCGGAGGTCTTCGCCTGGAACCGCACGCGCTCCACCCTTGAGCTCGCCATGATCGAGACCGTCACCGGAGAGCTCGACGAGTCCACGGTCCCCACCTGCGAGCTCATCGTGCTCGCGGGCTACCCCGCCTCCACCGTCGAGTGGCTCGAGCGCTACGCGCACCTCGTCTCCCCGGGCGCCATCGTCATCGACGCCGTGGGCGTGAAGCGCGCCATCTGCGAGCGCTGCGAGAAGATCTGCGAGGGGCTCCCCTTCACCTTCGTGGGGTGCCACCCCATGGCGGGCACCCAGTTCTCCGGCTTCGCCCGCGCCCGCGCCACCATGTTCCGCGGCGCCCCCATGGTCGTGGTCCCGCCCCGGATGGGCGACCTCGCCCGCGCGGACGTGCTCGAGCGCCTGAAGGAGCTCCTCGCACCCTGCGAGTTCGGCAGCTTCACGCTGGCCACGGCGGAGGAGCACGACCGCATCATCGCCTTCACCTCTCAGCTCGCGCACGTGGTCTCAAACGCCTACGTCAAGAGCCCCACGGCCCGCGAGCACCGGGGCTTCTCGGCCGGCTCCTACCGCGACCTCACGCGCGTGGCGCGCCTCAACGCGCCCATGTGGACCGAGCTCTTCCTCGACAACGCCGACTTCCTGTCCGAGGAGATCGGGACCATCATCGCCAGCCTGCAGGCATACAAGGACGCCATAGACGCTCGCGACGCGGAGCGGCTCCAGGCGCTCCTTGCGGAGGGCGACAGGATCAAGCGGGAGGTCGAGGGAAGATGACGTCCGGCGAGAAGAACCACGAGATTATCAACGTCCACGTGGGCGCCGCCTCGCGCGCCTACGACGTGCTGGTGGGGCCCGGGGCCCTCGCCCTTCTCGGCGAGGTCACCCGCAGCGTCGCGGGGGACGCTCGCGTCTGCGTGGTGAGCGAGACCAACGTGGCGCCCCTCTACGCGGACGCCGCCGAGGCCTCGCTCTCGGCCGCGGGAATGGGCGTGGCGCCGAGGATCGTCTTTCCCGCCGGCGAGGCGCACAAGGGGCTCGGGACGCTCGGGGGCATCCTCGAGGGCCTCGCGGAGCGCGGACTCACGCGCGACGATGTCGTGGTGGCGCTGGGGGGCGGCGTCACGGGTGACATGGCGGGCCTTGCCGCCGCCCTCTACCTGCGCGGGATTCGCGTGGTGCAGGCACCGACCTCGCTCCTTGCCATGGTCGACTCCTCGGTGGGCGGAAAGACCGCCGTGGACATCGCGGCAGGCAAGAACCTCGTGGGCGCCTTCTGGCAGCCCTCGGCAGTGGTTGCGGACGTGAGCTGCCTCGAGACGGTCTCGCCCGAGCTCCTCACGGACTCCTGCGGAGAGGTGGTCAAGCACGCGGTCCTGGCAGACGGCGAGCTCCTGGACAGGCTGACCGTGAGCCCGCTCAACGCGCCGGGCGCCTCCGCCGACGAGGTCGCCGCGATCGTCGCGAGAAACATAGAGATCAAGCGCGACGTGGTGGAGGCGGACGAGCGGGAGCGCGGGCTCAGGCAGACGCTCAACCTTGGCCACACCGTGGGGCATGCCATAGAGGCCGCGAGCGACTTTGCGCTGGGCCACGGCACGTGCGTGGCCGCGGGGCTCTGCATCGTGGCCCGCGCCTCGGAGAGCCGCGGCTGGTGCTCCGGGGAGACCCGCAGGCGCATCGAGCGCTGCGTCCGAGCGCACGGCCTGCCCGTCACGACCGACCTTCCGGCGGACGTCCTCATGGGCTTCCTCGCGCACGACAAGAAGCGCCACGGCGACGGCGTGAACCTCGCTGTGCCGGCCGAGGTCGGGCGCGCGGAGGTGCGGCGCGTGTCGCTCGCCGAGATGCGCGAGCTCCTTGACGCCGGCCTCGAGATGACGGGGGCGGCCTCATGAGGGCCGTCATAGAACCCGCGCGCCTCTCGGGGGCAGTCGAGGCGCCGTCCTCCAAGTCCGAGGCGCACCGCCTGCTTATCTGCGCCGCGCTTGCCTCCGGGACCAACAACGTGGACTGCACCACCACCTCGGACGACATCGACGCCACCATCTCCTGCCTCGAGTCTCTCGGCGCAGGTGTCGCGCGCACGAGGCTGGGCTTCCGCGTGACCCCCGTGCCCGCGAAGGAGAGCCGCCCCGACGACCAACCAGAAGCGGCGCTCGACTGCGGGGAGTCCGGCTCCACGCTGAGGTTTCTGCTCCCCGTGGTGGCCGCGCTGGGGCGCACCGCGAGCATAACGGCGCACGGCAGGCTTCCGCAGCGGCCGCTCTCCCCTCTCTACGAGGAGCTCGTCGGGCACGGGGCAGCGCTCTCTCCCCAGGGCGAGGTCCCGCTGCGCGTGAGCGGGACGCTCCTGCCGGGACGCTTCTCCCTACCCGGGAACGTGTCCTCGCAGTACGTGAGCGGCCTTCTCCTGGCGGCGCCCCTCATGGGCGAGCCCGTCGAGGTCGTGGTGACCGAGCCCGTGGAGTCCCGCCCCTACATAGACATCACCGTCGCCGCGCTCCGGCGCTTTGGCGCGAAGGTGACCGAGGGCCGCGTTCAGACGCCCGAGGGATCGCCCGCCCGCTCCTTTGCCTGCTCGGCGCCTGCCGGGCTCGTCTCCCCCGGCACGGTCCGCGTGGGCGGGGACTGGTCCAACGCGGCCTTCTGGCTCGCCGCCGGGGCCATCTGCGGCCGCGAGCAGGGCGTGGCGGTCACGGGGCTCGACGCGCGAAGCCCGCAGGGGGACCGTCAGGTCCTTGCGGCGCTTGCCCTTCTCGGCGCACGCGTCCTGCGCTCAGCTGACGGCGCCGGCTGCGTGACCGACCGGCTGGCGGGGCGCACCATCGACGTCAGCGCCTGCCCGGACCTCGTGCCTCCCCTCGCCGCGGTGGCCGCCGTCGCCGAGGGCACGACCGCCTTCACGGGGGCGGCGCGCCTGCGCCTCAAGGAGTCCGACCGCCTCGAGACCGTCTCCGCTGCGATCCGCGCGCTCGGCGGGAGGGCGCGGGCGACGGAGGACGGCCTGCTCGTGGAGGGCGTCCCGGAGCTCGCGGGCGGCGTCGTGGACGCCGCGAACGATCACCGCATCGCCATGATGGCGGCGGTCCTCTCCACCCGCTGCGCCGGGACCGTCACCATCGAGGGCGCGGAGTGCGTCTCCAAGTCCTACCCGGCCTTCTTCGAGGACTTCGCCTCCCTCGGCGGCCACGTCCTCGCCTAAAACGGGACGTGCCTGAAACGTGCAAATATCTGCACATTTTAGGCACGTCCCCAAACGTGCAAGAATCTGCACAGAGCAGGCACGTCCCGCTTTGTGCCGCTTTGTGCAACAGAAAGGAGCAGCATGCCTTCAAGCATGGGAACCGCGCTCAAAGTGACCGTCTTCGGGCAGTCGCACTCCCCTGCCGTGGGATGCGTGGTCGAGGGCCTGCCCGCCGGCATGAGGGTCGATCTCGAGGCGCTCACCGCCTTCGTCGCGCGACGGGCTCCGGGCAACGATCCCTGGGGCACCCCGCGCAAGGAGCCGGACGTCCCCCGCATCGTCTCCGGCCTCAACCCCAACGGCGAGACCTGCGGCGCGCCGCTCGCCGCCGTCATAGAGAACACCAACACGCGCTCCGGCGACTACGGAAACATCCTCTCCGTGCCGCGCCCCGGGCACGCCGACTTCGCTGCGTGGGCCAAGTGGCACGGCGCACAGGACGTCCCCGGAGGCGGGCACTTCTCGGGCAGGCTCACCGGCCCGCTCTGCGTCGCCGGCGGGCTTGCCCTCCAGTGGCTCGAGAGCGGGGGCATTCGCGTGGCCGCCCATGTGGCAGAGCTCGCCGGGATCGTGGACGAGCCCCTCGCCGCTCTTGACAACTCCCCCGCGGCAAACGCCAGGCTCGCCGAGCAGATGGGCGCGCTCGCGGATGGCCGCCGCATGCCCGCGATCGACGCCGCCGCCGGCGAGCGGATGGTCGAGGCCGTGATGTCGGCACGCGCCCAGAGGGATACCGTGGGCGGCATCGTGGAGTGCGCCGCAACGGGCATCCCCGCCGGCGCAGGCTCCCCCATGTTCGACGGGATGGAGAACGTGCTCGCACGCGCCCTCTTTGGCATCCCATCGGTGAAGGGAGTCGAGTTCGGTCGGGGCTTTGAGGCGGCACGCCTGCGCGGGACGCAGAACAACGACCCCTATGAGGTGCGCGACGGACGCTGCGTCCCTGCGACCAACAACGCCGGCGGCATCCTCGGCGGCATCACCACCGGGGCGCCCCTCCTCGTGCGCTGCGCCTTCAAGCCCATCTCCAGCGTCATGGTTGACCAGCCCTCCGTCGACCTCACGAGCATGGAGCCCGCCACGCTGAGGGTCCACGGCAGGCACGACACCACCGCCGTGATCCGCGCGGTGCCCGTGGTGGAGGCCGTCTGCGCGCTGGGCGTCGCGGACGCGCTCCTGGCCTGGCCCGCGGACCCGCAGTAGCGCACACGCGCGCCCTTCTCGCCGGCCTCGACCTTTGAGGCCTCAAAAGTCGGGGGCGCAAGCTGGCAGGCAGGCAAGGCACCATCATAAGATCGAACCGTCGGAAACCAAGAAGGAGTCGCACATGCCGGAGCTCGGAGAGCTTAGACAGCAGATAGACCAGATCGACAGCCAGATCTTCTCGCTCTTTGCCGAGCGCGCCCGCGTCTCCGAGCGCGTCGCTGCCTACAAGCGCGAACACGGCCTGCGCGTCTTCGACCCCGCCCGGGAGCGCCAGAAGGTGGCCTCCGCCGCCGCGGCCGCCCCGGAGGACCTGGCGACCTACGCTCAGGTGCTCATGGAGCTCCTCATGGAGGCCTCGCGCTCCCGCCAGCACGCCCTTCTGGGGGACGTCGAGAAGGACCCCGTGCTCGCGCGCATAGACGCCGCCCGCGCCTCAACGCCTGAGCTCTTCCCGCGCTCCGCGCGCGTGTGCTGCCAGGGCGTCGAGGGCGCCTACTCGCAGATGGCGGCGGAGAAGTTCTTCAGGCGCCCGCAGATCGCCTACGCCCCCTCGTTCGACGCCGTCTTCCGCACCGTGGAGCAGGGGCTCGCGGAGTTCGGCGTCCTGCCGCTCGAGAACTCCACCGCGGGCTCGGTCAACCAGATGTTCGACCTCATGGTCGAGCACTCCTTCTACGTGGTTCGCACCACGCGCGTGAAGGTGGAGCACAACCTCCTTGCCCGCCGCGGCGCCACCATCGAGGGCATACGCGACATCTACAGCCACGAGCAGGCCATAGGCCAGTGCGCGGAGTTCCTCTCGGGCCTGCCGGACGTGCGCGTGCACGTGTGCGAGAACACCGCGGTCGCGGCCAAGCGCGTTGCGGAGTCGGGCCGCACGGACGTGGCCGCGCTCTCCTCCAGGTCCTGCGCCGACCTCTACGACCTCGACGTGCTGGTGGCCGACGCGCAGGACCATGACAACAACTACACGCGCTTCGCCTGCATCTCCCGGGACCTCAGGATCTACCCCGGGGCGGACCGCACCTCCCTCATGATCGTGCTGCCCCACGAGCCCGGCACCCTCTACAAGCTGCTCGCCAAGTTCTACGCGCTGGACATCAACCTCCTCAAGCTGGAGAGCCGCCCCATACCCGAGCGCGACTTCGAGTTCCGCTTCTACTTCGACATCGAGTGCCCCGTCGCCGCGCCGGAGTTCTCCGCCCTCATGTCCTCCATAGGCAGCCTCTGCCAGGAGTGCCGCTACCTGGGCTCCTACGCGGAGGTGATCTAGCGTGGCCGAGAAGAACGGTCCCGCAGCTGCCCCCCGCCCCATGACGGCCCCCTACGGCCTTCTGGGAAGGCGTCTCGGGCACAGCTGGTCGCCGCAGATTCACGAGCGGCTGGGCTCCTCCCCCTACGAGCTCGTGGAGCGCGAGCCCGAGGACGTGAAGACGCTCGTGCGCGAGGGCTCCTGGCGCGGCCTCAACGTCACCATCCCGTACAAGCGCGACGCCGCGCGCCTCGCGGACGTCCGCTCCCCCGCCGTGGAGCGCCTGGGGGCGGCCAACACCCTCGTTCGAGACGGGGTCGGCCGCATCGTGGCTGAGAACACCGACGTGCTCGGCTTTGCCTGGATGCTCGCGCGCTTCTGCCGCGACCGCCTGGGCGAGTCCGCGCGAGACGCCCTGGGCGGCCGGAAGGTGCTCGTCCTGGGCTCGGGCGGCGCGAGCCAGGCCGTCTCGTACGCGCTCTCCGAGGTCGCGGGCGCCGTCCCCCGCGTCATCTCGCGCAGCGGCGAGGACACCTACGAGACCCTCGCGGAGCGCCACGGTGACGCCGTCCTTCTCGTCAACACCACGCCGGTGGGGATGTTCCCCGCCTGCCCGGCGAGCCCGGTGGGCGACGAGACGCTGGCGAGCCTTACGGGCCTTCGCGGCGTGCTCGACGTGGTCTACAACCCGTGCCGCACGGGCATCTGCATGGCGGCCGAGCGCCTGGGGCTCCCCAGCGAGTCCGGCCTCCCCATGCTCGTGGCGCAGGCCCTCTACGCGAGCGAGCTCTTCCAGGGGCGCGAGCTCGACGACGCGCTCGTGCCCACGATCGAGCGGGAGATCGCCTCCCGGACGCAGAACGTCGTGCTCGTGGGGATGCCGGGAGCCGGCAAGACCACCTGCGGCAGACTGCTCGCCCGCGATCTGGGACGGCCCTTCGTGGACCTTGACGAGGCGATAGAGCTCGAGTGCGGCAGGACGCCCGCCCAGATCATACAAGAGGACGGAGAGGACGCCTTCCGCGAGGAGGAGACGCGCGTCACCGGCATCTACGGGGGCCGCTCGGGACTGGTGATCGCCTGCGGCGGCGGGGTCGTCACCCGAGAGCGCAACTATCCCCTGCTCCACCAGAACGGCGCCATCGTCTTTCTAGACCGGCCGGTCGGGGAGCTCTCCGACGCAGGGAGGCCGGTCTCGCAGGCAAAGGGGATCGAGCGGGTGGCCCGGGAGCGTATGGGGCTCTACCGGTCGTGGGCGGACGTCACCGTGGCCTGCACGGGCTCCGCGGAGGGTGACGCCGCGCTCGCCCGGGAGCTGCTGGGGCTGTAAGACACGGGGCCGAGGTGGCGACGCGCGACGTGCCCGGGGCGGAAGAGTGCCTTTTGTGAAGGCCACCGCCGTCTGCGGCACCGCTCGCCGGACTGGCCGGGCCTTTGAGCTGCCGCCCCGTATACTCTTCAGGTAGATAACGTGTTGTCGTGCTGGTGGTGAGAAGAGACGGGGCTCTTGCTCGCGATTCGACGACGGGAAGGATCGCGAAGTGGACAGGCAGCAGATCGCGGAGGAAGTCCTCGCGGCAGTGGGCGGCAAGGACAACGTCACGGCGAACGACATCTGCATGACTCGCCTCAGGCTCCTCACGAGCGACCCCTCGCTCGTGAACACCGAGCAGCTCTCATCCGCCCGAGGGGTCCTCGGCTTCGTCAAGCGCGGCGCCAACGGCATCGAGGTCGTCTTTGGCCCCGGGAAGGTCGAGGCCGTGCACGAGGCCATCGCCAGCATAACCGGCATAGACTCGGACGAGGACGCCTTCTCGGGCCCCATGGCCCAGCCCGCGCCCCTTCACGTCCACATCACGCCCAACCCGCTCCGTGACGCGGCGCTCTCCCAGAGCGAGGAAGACGGCTCCTTTGAGCCCGCCGCCGAGGCCACGGACTCCGTTGACGAGCTCATCAGCCTGCTTCACGAGCTCCCCGCCGGCGATGACATCGCAGACTCCCCCGACCCGCTGCCCGCGGACGACCTCGCGGAGGCGGAGGACGACAGCGACGCCCCAACGCGGGTCCTTGTGATCAACGGCCCCAACATCAACATGCTCGGCATCCGCGAGCCGGACATCTACGGCCACGACACCTACCAGACGCTGCTGCGCACCTGCCAGGAGGCCGCGACGGACGCCGGCTTCGACGACTGCACGTGCTTCCAGTCGAACCACGAGGGCGACCTCATCGACGCCATCCAGGACGCGTACGGCAGCTATGCCGGGATCGTCATCAACCCCGGCGCCTACACCCACACCTCGATCGCGCTTCTCGACGCCGCCAAGGCCGTCGGTCTGCCCATCGTGGAGGTCCACATCTCAAAGCTCGAGGACCGCGAGGACTTCCGTCAGGTCTCCTACATCCGTGCCGCCTGCTTCGAGACCATCAGCGGAGAGGGCATCGAGGGCTATCGCAGGGCGATCTTCGACCTCGCGGCGCACGTGGGGCTCTAGCGACGGGACCCGCGGGGCGTCAAACGGTCACGTCACCTTGGGCGCAGCGCCTCCACCCAAACCCGAGGAGTCGAGCTGGTCAGCAGTCAAACCTCACGCGCCACGCGTAGGCCAGCTGCCGCGGCAGTTCCACACGCCGTTCTCGTGGGCAATGAAGTCGACGGGAACGTCGAGGCCGTCCGTCGGGAGCGGGTTGGAGGAGAGCATCGTGGTGCGCGCGAGGCCGATCTTGTCCCCCGGGTAGAACGCGAGGAAGCGGTCGTAGTAGCCCCCACCGTATCCCACGCGATGGCCGGCGCCGTCAAAGACGAGGCCCGGCACCAGGCAGACGGACCCGACCATCTCCCTCACGGACACGGCAGGGACGTCGGGAGCTGGCTCGAGAATGCCCATGGTCCCGGGCTCAAGCTCGTCGAGCGAGGCTATCTCGTGAAACGCCATCGCGTGCGCCGCCCTGTTGACGCGCGGGACCGCGACGCGGCGGCCCTCCACCAGGAGCCCGTCTATCAGGATGCGGGTGTCCACCTCGGGCCCAAATGAGACGTAGGAGAGCACGAGCCGGGCATCGTCGAAGATGGGGAACTCATAGAGCTGGGAGAAGATCGCGGCGTCCGAGAGATCCTTGTTCTCCGGGGTGATGGTGGCGCGAACGGCAAGGTAGTTGCTTCTGAGGGAGCTCTTGTCAGCGTCTGTTCCATATGAGCTTGCCACTTGAGACTCCCCTCACGCGTGTCGTGGGTTCATTCTATCAGTGTTTTGGGCCGCCCGGTCCCAATCCGGGAGCCGTTTGCCGTACCATGGGAGACCGTTCGCACGGCAATTGACGCGCGCGAGAAGCGACGGCGCGCGAGACGGGAGTCACCATGCCCAACGAGGGAAGCTACGAGGCTGCAAAGCGCAGGAGCGACGAGGTCCACGCGGACCTTCTCGTCAACCCCGGAAAGTACACCATGCTCACGGGGGATCGCCCGACGGGCCGCCTCCACCTGGGCCACTACTTCGGCACGCTCGTAGACCGCGTGCGCCTGCAGGACATGGGCGTCCGCACCAACATCATCATCGCCGACTACCAGGTCATCACGGACAGGGACACCACCGAGCACATCCGCGACAACGTCTACAACATGGTCATCGACTACCTGGCCTGCGGGATCGACCCGGCAAAGACGATGATCTTCACGCACTCGGCGGTGCCCGAGCTCAACCAGCTCATGCTCCCCTTCCTCTCCCTCGTGACCGAGGCGGAGATGGAGCGCAACCCCACCGTCAAGGCCGAGCAGGAGGCCTCCGGCCACGCGCTCACGGGGCTTCTCCTCACCTACCCCGTGCACCAGGCCTGCGACATCCTCTTCTGCAAGGGCAACATCGTGCCCGTCGGCCGTGACCAGCTGCCGCACATCGAGATAACCTCCAAGATAGCCCGCCGCTTCAACGAGCGCTACGGCCATGTCTTCCCGGACGTCACGGGCCTGCTCACCTCCACGCCCCTGCTCCCCGGCCTCGACGGGCGCAAGATGAGCAAGTCCTACGGCAACGCGATCTCCATCTCCATGACGGCGGAGGAGACAGCCAAGCTCATCAAGAAGTCCAAGAGCGACTCCGAGCGCAACATCACCTTCGACCCCGACAACCGCCCGGAGATCTCCGGCCTTCTCACCACGGCTGGCATCTGCACCGGGCGCGACCCGCGCGAGATCGCCGAGGAGATCGGCATGGGCGGCGCCGGCCAGCTCAAGCGCTACGTCACCGAGGCCGTGAATACCTACTTCGCCCCCATCCGCGAGCGCCGCGCAGAAATCGAGAAGGACATGGGCTACGTGGCCGACGTCCTGCACGAGGGCAACCGCCGCGCCCGCGAGATCGCCGCGGCCACGCTCGACGAGGTCCGCGAGGCCATGGGGATGGTGTACTAGGCTTCGAACCCCCTCGGGGGCGATAAGGTCCGGCGCTCAGACAGCTTCGCGCGCAAAGGACGCGCGCTGCAGAACTCGCGGCGGACCTTATCGCCCCCTCTGTTATTCTCGCTACTTCTCACCGTCAGAGGACTCGTGGGCCTGCAGCAGGTCCGCCACCAGGCAGAGCGTCGTGCAGATGAGGGACACCAGCGTCGATACGAGTCCCAGGACGAGCAGGGGGAACGCGATGCTATGGGTGGCAGCAAGCTCTGCCTCGGCAAACGTCGCCGTCAGAAAAGGCTCTGCGGTCCCGTAGGAGGCCAGGGCGTCAAAGGAGCTCATTGCACGGGCGCACTCGCTGCATGCGACCCCGGTCAAGACAAAGCTCGCGGCGAGAAGGGCCGCCGCGATGACGGCGGCAGCAAGGGCGGCGCGCTTCATGCGCCCACGAAAGATAGCGAGTGCATTCATGGGGGCCTCCTCGATATGTCGTTAGTCTAGGGGTACCCGTTAGCGGGGCAGCCCAGAGGCCAGATACCGCGAGGTCGGCGAGCGTCCCCCCCCCGGTCGATAAGCGGCCCCGCTCCGGCGGAGGTCCCGGGCGGGGCCGTCAGGAACCTACCTCAGCGTCGCGTACATGACGGCCTTAATGCTGTGCAGGCGGTTCTCCGCCTCGTCGAAGACGCGGCTGCGCGGGCCCTCGAAGACCTCGTCGGTTACCTCGAGCTCGGCCAGGCCAAACTTCTGGTAGACCTCCTCGCCGATGGTGGTCTTGCGGTCGTGGAAGCTCGGCAGGCAGTGCATGAAGATCGCGTCGTCCTCCGCGCGCGCCATGAGCTCGGCGTTGACCTGGTACGGGGAGAGAAGGCGGATGCGCTCGCCCCAGAGGTCGGAGGACTCGCCCATGGAGACCCAGATGTCCGTGTAGATGACGCTCGCGCCGGTCGCGCCCTCGGCGACGTCTGCCGTGAGCGTGATCGTGGAGCCGGTCTCGGCGGCTATCGCGCGGCAGGTCTTCACGAGCTCGGCGTCCGGCATCTGCTCGGCAGGTCCGCACGCGGTAAAGTCGATGCCCAGCTTGGCGCAGACCACCATGAGCGAGTTGCCAACGTTGTTGCCCGCGTCACCCATGAAGGTCACCTTGCGCCCGCGCATGCCGTCCCGGCCAAACTCCTCCTCCATCGTGAGGACGTCGGCGATCATCTGCGTGGGGTGGAACTCGGTGGTGAGGCCGTTCCACACGGGCACGCCGGCGTACTCGGCGAGCTCCTCGACGCGCTCCTGGCCAAAGCCGCGGTACTCGATGCCGTCGAACATGCGGCCGAGCACGCGCGCGGTATCCGCGATGGACTCCTTCTTGCCGATCTGCGAGGCGCTCGGATCGAGGTAGACCGCGTGCATGCCAAGGTCCGCCGCCCCCACCTCGAAGGCGCAGCGCGTGCGCGTGGAGGTCTTCTCAAAGATGAGCGCGACGTTCTTCCCCTCGAGGTAGCGGTGCGCCTCACCCGCGCGCTTCTTGGCCTTGAGGTCGGCGGAGAGGTCCAGCAGGTAGCGGATCTCCTCGGGGGTGAAGTCGAGGAGCTTGAGGAAGTTTCGCCCGGAGAGGCTGACGGACATGGGGGGTCTCCTTTCCGCGTTGGTGATACGTGGGAAAGTGGAATCGTAGCACGCCGCCCAGGGTCCGCCCGCCGCGAGGGCCCCCGCTTGGCCGGCTCTTTTCACAACCTTAACCAAGAGGGCCCCGGCGGCGCGGTCAGCGGCTGCTATCATCGTCATGACATTCCCCGCGGCCGCGGCCGCACCCGTCTCGTGAAAGGCTTTCGCGATGAGCAAGGACAAGACCAAGGACTCCCTCGAGGAGGAGCCGCGCAAGAAGGACTCCAAGGAATCCCGCAAGGAGCAGGCCCTCAAGAAGGCTGCGGCAAAGTACGCGGGCGAGAAGGACGGCGAGCCCAGGAAGCCCGAGCGCGACTTCTCCTACACGCAGAACCGCGAGCTCAGCTGGCTGCGCTTCGATGACCGCATCCTCGACGAGGCCTACGACCCCGAGGTCCCCGCGTTCGAGCGACTCAAGTTCTGCGAGATCGTGGAGTCCAACCTCGACGAGTGGTTCATGATTCGCGTGGGCGGCCTCTCCGACCTCGCCTCGCTCAAGAACCAGCCCAAGGACAACAAGTCCAACATGACGCCCACCGAGCAGCTCGAGGCAATCTTCGACGCGCTGCCCTCCCTGGTGGAGCGCCACGAGAGGGGGCTCGCCGAGGTCGAGGCCCTTCTCGCCCAGCACGGGCTCGTGCGCGTCTCCCCCGCCGAGTACACCGAGGAGGACCGCGCCGCCGTCCTGCACCACTTCGAGCGACGCCTTGCCCCCATCATCTCCCCCCTCATCGTCGACCCGCGCCACCCCTTCCCCAACCTGAGGAACGGCCGCCTCTTCGTCGCGTGCTCGCTCGACGGCGTGGAGGAGACGAGCCTTCTGGGCATCATCGAGGTGCCCCGCACCGAGCAGCGCGTCGTTGCGCTGCCGGCCACGCCCAAGGCCTGGCGCTACACCCTGCTCGAGGACGTGCTCGAGACCTGCCTGGACCAGTGCTTCGGCGACTACGTCCCCAAGCGCTCCGCCGTGCTGCGCGTCACGCGCAACGCCGACATCGACCCGGACGGCGAGGGCGTCGAGGAGGAGGAGGACTACCGCCAGCACATGAAGAAGGTCCTCAAGCTGCGCCAGCGCCTGCAGCCGGTGCGCCTCGAGATCCGCGGCAAGCTGGGCAAGGCGCTCGAGGGCCTCATCGCCGACGAGCTCTCCCTCGAGCCGCGCCGCGTCTTCCGCCTCAACAGGCCCATAGACCTCGGCTACGTCTACGGCCTCGAGTCCCACATCCCAGACCACGAGCACGCCGCCTGCGTGTTCCGCCGCTTCGAGCCTCAGATCTCCCCGATGGTGGACCTCTCCCTTCCCATGCGCGGCCAGGTGGAGGACCATGACGTCCTTCTCACCTACCCCTACGAGTCCATGACGCCGCTTTTGCGCCTCGTGCGCGAGGCCTCGGCCGACGACGCCTGCATCTCCATCAAGATCACGCTCTACCGCGTGGCCAAGTCCAGCCACCTCTGCGAGAGCCTCATCAGCGCCGCCGAGGCGGGCAAGGACGTGACCGTCCTCATGGAGCTGCGCGCCCGCTTTGACGAGGCCAACAACATCGCCTGGGCGGAGCGCCTGGAGGACGCCGGCTGCACCGTCATCTACGGCTCCGAGGGCTTCAAGTGCCACTCCAAGATCTGCCAGATCACCTATCACGACCACGACGGCATCCGACGCATCACGTGCCTGGGCACCGGCAACTTCAACGAGAAGACCGCGACCCTCTACTCCGACTTCATGCTCCTCACCGCCGACGAGGGCATAGGCGCGGACGGCAACACCTTCTTCCGCAACCTCTCCCTCGGCAACCTCCGCGGCACCTATCGCCAGCTCGGCGTGGCACCCGTTGGCCTCAAGCCCCTCGTCATGCGCGGACTCGACCGCGAGATCGCGCGCGCCCGCGAGGGGGCGCCCGCGCGCGTCTTCTTCAAGATGAACTCCCTCACCGACCGCGACGTCATCGACAAGATCTCCGAGGCCTGCGAGGCCGGCGTCAAGGTGGTCATGGTGGTCCGCGGCATCTGCTGCATCAAGGCGGGAGTCCCGGACAAGACCGACGGCCTCGTGGTGCGCCAGATCGCCGGGCGCTTCCTCGAGCACGCCCGCATCTACGCCTTCGGCGAGTACGCGGACACGATCTACCTCTCGAGCGCGGACATGATGACGCGCAACACCGAGCGCCGCGTGGAGATCGCCTACCCCGTGCGCGACCCCGCTTGCTGCGAGATCGTGCGCCACTTTATCGAGCTCCAGCTCGCGGACAACGTGAAGGCGCGCCAGCTCACCTCCGAGGGCACCTGGGCGCGCGTGGACTCCCCCGAGGACGCTCCGCGCGTGAACTGCCAGGAGGAGTTCCTGCGCGAGGCCTACCTCCGCGCGAAGGAGGCCATGGAGGAGCGCGCCGCCGCGGCCAAGGCCCCGCGCGTGGAGCCCGCCCCCGAGTCTGTTCCCGAGCTCGCCGCCGAGGAAACTGCCGAGAAGGACGAGCCCTCCGACGTCGCCGAGCCCGTCCCCGAGCCGGCACAGGCCCCCGAGCCCGCCCCGGCC
>NZ_NFIZ01000008.1 GCF_002159625.1 Olsenella sp. An285 | reverse complement strand
GGGGGATGCCGTCCGTGAGCGTGAGGCCGCGGCGGACCTGCGGCACGGCGTCGTCCGCGAGCTCGATGCCGAAGAAGCCCACGCGGGAGGCGTAGCGCTTGGCGAGGGCGTAGACCACGTCGAGGATGCGCTCGCGCGGGACGTGGCAGTCAGCGTTGTCGGGGGCCATGCCGTCGTCCGCGTGCGGGCCGCCGGGATTGATCGCGAGGGCAAAGACCACGTTGAGGCCTATCTCCTCCGCCCACTCGAGCGCCTGGTCCACGAGCTCGATGCAGCCCACGTAGGGCCCGGGCTCCGGTCCCTCGTCACCGTAGACGTACCAGGGTATGGGAAGGCGCACGGCGTTGAAGCCGCGGGCGGCGATCTTGACGAAGTCGTCCCGCGTCACGAACTCCTCGCGGTGGGCGCGCACGAACTCGGCGTAGCGGTCCGGCCCGAGGGCGCTCACGAGGGCGTGCTCGTCCAGGGCGCCCGCCTCGGCAAAGAGTTCGGGAGTGACCCACGACTCAAGCGTGAGCCAGCCCGTCAGATTGACTCCGTGCAGGGGATGGTTGGCCATGGCGCACCTCCGCTCTCTCGCTGTGCCCCTCAGAAAGAGTATAGCCACCGGAGGCGCATATCTCTTGCGCAATAACATCGAGGTGGCGGACGGCAACCGGGCGGCGCCCGGCGGCTAGGGGCCAGCGGGGCGTCAGGTTGCTGCAAGCGCGGCGTCAGGCTGGCGCAGGCGGGGCGGGAGCGCGGCGTCGGCCGGGCGTCAGTCCGCCAGGTACGTGGCGCAGTTGAGAGGCGTCTCGTAGACGTCCACCTGCGAGCACGGCATCCCCTGCGCGCGCAGGCGCTCGCAGAAGTGGCGCGCGAGGTTCTCCGCCGTGGTGCGGAAGGGCAGGACGGTGAGGGAGAAGCCCTCGCCCTCGAGCGCGGCCACGGTCTCGGGCCTGAGCGTCCCCCCCTCCACGAGGAAGGTGTGGTCGAACTCCTCCGCGAGCGCCCGGACCGCGCGCTTGAAGACGCCGAAGTCGCAGACCATGTCGCGCTCCGTGCCGGCGGCGCCGAGCTCGTCCGTGCGCAGGTACGCGACCACGCGCCAGCGGTGCCCGTGGAGGTTCTCGCACTTGCCGTGGTAGTCCGCCAGGAAGTGGGCCGAGTCGAAGCTCGCCTCTGTCTTGAGTCCGTACATGCCTTCCCTCTCTCGCGCGGTCGCGCGGGCCGTTCGTGACCACCATGGTAGCGCGACGGCCACGCCGGGGCGAGGCGGCGCCTGCGGGCGCAGCGTGGTGAGGCGGAGCCGGGGGATAGTATGCCCTCTGCGCCACGTTCTTCTCGCCAACTGCGGCTTTTCGATCGAACGCGGACGGCGGGCATGCTACGGGCGCCCGCGAGCCCCGGCAGCGGCCGCGAGCCCCGACTACGCGGTGAGGTACACCATCGCGATGATCAGGACAAACCCCAGGATGTCCGCGGGCGAGAAGGACGTGCCCAGCCACACGACCGTGGCCACGGTGGCGGTGACGGGCTCGATGGTCCCGAGCAGGCTCGCACGCATGGAGCCGGCGTCCTTCACGCCCTGGAGGTAGAGCGCGTACGCGCCGAAGGTCCCCACCACCACGCAGGCGGCGAGCACCGCCACCGCCACGCCGTCGAGCGCGGGCATGTGCTCCCAGGGCCGGTAGACCGCCGTGAGGATGATGCCGGAGAAGAGGAACGCGAGGCCGTTGACCGTGAAGTTGCCCCACTTTGCCATGGGCGCCGCGGGCAGGATCGAGAGGCAGGCGGCCGCCCCCGCGCAGGCGAGCCCCCAGAAGAGGCCCTGGGGCGGCAGGCTGAGCTGCCCCGGGTTGCCGCCCGTGGCCACGAGGTAGGTCCCGGCGAGCGCCAGGACGACGCCGAGCGCCTCGCGTCGGCGCGGGCGGCGGCGCATCTTGAGGCACACGTAGGCCAGCACGAGCACCATGCCCAGGCTCTGCATGATCGTGGCCGTGGCGGAGTTGGTCCAGTCGATGGCCTCGAGGTAGGCCACCTGGGAGAAGAGGATGGCGCCCAGGCTCACCCCCAGGATGGCCAGGAGGTCGCGCGGGCTTCTCCACACGCCCGCCAGCTGCTCGCGCCCGCGGGACGTGACGGCGGCGGCCGCCAGAAAGAGCCAGCAGGCGGCGAGCTCGCGCAGGCACACGAGCCAGAGCGGGTCGATGGCGTACGTGTCCATGAGCCACTTGGAGACGGTGCCGTTGAGGCCCCAGAACGTGCCTCCCACGAGGGTGGCCATGATGCCGCGCCGGATGCGCCGACGACGCTCGAGGTCCCGCTCGGACGGCGCGCCCCCCTCGGCGCCCGTGCCGCTCTCGACGTTCTTCTCGACCACGAAACCTCCCCCTGCTCGAACGTGCCCGCGATAGCCTACCACCTTCCGGCAAGCGGAGCGAAAGCGCCGAGAAAGAGTTCTTGCCAACAATCCGCCCAAAGAAGGGCCAAATAGTGGCAGAAGCTCTTTCTCGCCGACCGCGCCACGCCTCGCCGCGCGGCGGCGCCCAGCGGAGGGAGGCGGCGGCAGAAACATGCCCGGGCAGGCGACGGGGTAAACTGTCACAGAACTAGTCCGCAAGGAGGAGACCAATGACCCAGCAGAACCGCTTTGCCACCCCCGACCCCGCGCTCGCGGCGGGCACCGTCCACGAGGGCTTCACCGTCATACGCGTGGAGGCGCTCCCCGAGCTCTCCGGCCAGGCGTACCTCATGCGCCACGACGCCACCGGCGCCCGCGCGCTCTGGCTCGCCTGCGCGGACACCAACCGCTCGTTCGCCATCTCCTTCAAGACCCCGCCCGCGGACGACACGGGCGTCTTCCACATCCTGGAGCACTCGGTCCTCTGCGGGTCCGACCGCTACCCCGTGAAGGAGCCCTTCGTCAACCTGCTCAAGACGAGCATGCAGACGTTCCTCAACGCGATGACCTTCCCGGACAAGACCATGTACCCGGTGGCCTCCACCAACGTGGCGGACCTCGAGAACCTCATGGGCGTCTACCTGGACGCCGTGCTCCACCCGGCCATCTACCAACGCCCCCGCATCTTCGAGCAGGAGGGCTGGCACCTGGAGGCCAGCGCCGAGGGCGAGCTCTCCTACAACGGCGTGGTCTTCAACGAGATGAAGGGCGCGCTCTCCGACCCGGACGACGTCCTCTACCAGGAGCTCTCCCGCGCGCTCTTCCCCGACACCTGCTACGGCAAGGAGTCGGGCGGCAACCCGCGCGCGATCCCGCAGCTCACGTACGAGGCCTTCCTGGACACCCACGCGCGCCACTACGCGCTCTCCAACAGCTACACCGTGCTCTACGGGGACCTGGACATAGACCGCGAGCTCGCCTTCATCGACGAGCGCTTCCGCGGGGCCGCCGAGCGCGGTGCAGGCGCGCCCAACGAGCTTGGGCTCCAGGCGCCCGTGAGGCCGGGCCGCCGCGAGGTCACCATGGCCACCGCGCCGAGCAACTCCTCGATCGGCCTCTCCTACGTGCTGGGCACGGCGGCGGACCGCACGCGCGTGCTCGCCGTTGACGTGCTGCTGGACGCCCTCTGCGGCTCCAACGAGGCCCCGCTCAAGCGGCGCGTCCTGGACGCCGGGCTCGCGGACGACTTCTCCGCCATGCTCGTGGACGGCGTGCTCCAGCCCCAGGCGATGTTCGTCCTGCGCGGCCTGCGTGAGGGCGCGGGCGAGAGGTTCCGCGAGCTCGTGGAGGCAACGTGCGCGGAGCTCGCCGAGGGCGGCATCCCGCGCGACAAGCTCGCGGCGGCGCTCGCCCAGGCGGAGTTCAACCTGCGCGAGGGAGACTGGGGCGGCTACCCGGACGGCGTGGCCCTCTCCATGATGGCCATGTCCAGCTGGCTCTACGACGAGGACCGCCCCCTCGACTACCTGCGCTACGAGGACGCCCTCGCCGAGCTCAAGGCCGGCCTCGAGGGGGACTACTTCGAGCGCCTGCTGCGCGAGCTCGTGTGCGAGAGCGCCCACTGCGCCGAGGTCGAGATCGTGCCCGTCGAGGAGGGCGACGCCGCCGAGGAGGAGGCCGAGCTCGCACGCCTGCGCGAGGGCATGACCGAGAAGGACCTCGAGGCCGTGCGCGAGGAGGTCGCCGCGCTGCGCGCGGAGCAGGAGGCGCCGGACGCCCCCGAGGACCTCGCGCGGCTGCCGCGCCTCTCCGTGGCGGACGTGGAGCCGCCCGCGCCGGAGGGCGAGCCCGCGGACGTGGAGGCGCCGCTCCCCTGCATCGCCCACGAGCTGGACACCCACGGCATCGACTACGTCTACCACTACTTTGACCTGCGCCGCCTCGACTTTGCGGACCTCCCCTACGTGGGCGTGCTCACAGACCTCCTGGGCAAGCTCGACACCGACCTCCACGCGGCCTCCGACCTCGACACCCTGGTGGAGACCAACCTCGGCGGGCTCGACTTCTTCACCGAGACCTACGCCCGCGACGCTGACCCCACCTACGCCGCGCCCGCGCTCGTGGTGGGCGCCTCCGCGCTCGGCGAGAAGGTCGGCGCGCTCGCCACGATCCCGCCCGAGGTCTGGGGCAGGACCCGCTTCGACGACCTCGCCCGCATCCGGGACATCCTCACGCAGCGCAGGGTGGCGCTCGAGCAGTACTTTGTGAGCTCGGGCCACACCGCGGCGGCGTCGCGGGCCAACGCGTACTTCTCGTCCGCCGCCGTGGCGTCGAGCGCGATGGCCGGCCTCGAGTACTACCTCTTCCTCCGCGACCTCCTCACCGCGTGGGACGAGCGCTCGCCCGAGCTCCCGGGGCGCCTCTCCGCCCTCGCGGCGCGCGTCTTCACCGCCGACGCCGTGACCGTGAGCTTCACCGGCTCCGCCGAGGACCGCGCGCGCTTCTGGGAGGAGGGCGGCTCGCTCGGGCTCGCGCCGGCGGGAGACGCCGCGCGGCGCCTGGAGGTGCCGGCCCCGACGCCGAGGAACGAGGCCTTCCTCATCCCCTCGGACGTGAGCTACGTGGTCCGCGGCAACGGGAGGAGCGAGGCCGACCACGGGACCATCGGCGCCTGGCAGGTGGCCACGAGGGCCCTCTCCTACGACTACCTCTGGAACGAGGTGCGCGTGAAGGGCGGCGCCTACGGCTGCGGCTTCAGGCGCACGAGCGAGGGGCTGAGCGCCTTCTGGAGCTTCCGCGACCCCGCCGTTGACGCCACGCTCGAGCGCTACGACGGCGCCGCGGCCTGGCTCGCGGCGTGGGACGGCTCGCCCGAGGAGCTCGAGGGCTACGTGGTGGCCACCGTGGCCGCGCACGACGCGCCGGTGAAGCCCCGCCAGATGGCCCGGCGCCAGGACGTGGCGCGCTTCGGCGGCAAGGAGCCCGGCTGGCGCGACGTCGTGCGCGCCCAGGAGCTCGCCACCACGGCCGACGACCTGCGCTCCCTCGCCGCGGCGCTCGCGGACGAGACCGCCGAGCGCGGAATCTGCGTCTTTGGCGGGCGCGACGCCGTCGATGAGTCCGGTGTGCCCTTCGACGCCGTCGTCGAGCTCGTCAGATGATGATGAGGAGGGACGGCCCCCTCGCGTCGCTGCTCGTGACCGCGGGGGTGCTCGCCGCGGCAACGGCCGCGGGGATGCTGCTGCGCGCGGCGGGCCTCCAGGAGGCCACCGTGGTCGTCACCTACGTGCTCGCCGTCATCGGGGTGGCGCTTGCCACCCCGGGCGGCCCGTGGTGCCTCATCGCAGCCGCGCTCTCCGTCCTCTCCTTCAACTTCTTCTTCGCCGCGCCCACGCTCTCGCTCGCCGCGCTCGACCCCGCGATGCCGGGCACCTTTGCGGTGATGTTTGTCGTGGCGCTCGTCGCGGGCCACCTTGCCGCCCGCCTGCGCCTCCAGGCGCGCGAGGCGGAGGCCGCCCGCGCCCGCACGCAGGCGCTGCTCGACCTGAGCGGAAGGCTCCAGGGCTGCCCCGGCCTCGACGCCGTTGTGGGCGTCATGGCGGCCGAGGCGACAGGGCTCGGCCGCTCGCTCGCATGGTACGCCACCCTTCCTGGGGGCGCCTCGCTCGCGCCGCCGCGCACCTACCCGCTCTCGCCCGGAACCAGCGTGGTCGAGGAGCGCGCGGTTGCCGTGCGCGCCCTTGTCAACCGCACCGCGGCGGGTGCCGCGACCTCGTCCTTCTCGTCTGCCTCGGGCCTCTACCTCCCTATCGGAGGCGGCGAGCCGCCCGTCGGCGTGATGGGGCTGGTGCCTGCCGAGGGGGTGGCGGACGACGACCTCGAGCTCTGGCGCTCGGCGTGCGGCCTCGCCGGACTCGCGGCAGATCGCCTGCGTGCGCTCGCCGAGCGCGAGGAGGCCGCCGTGCGCGCCCGCAACGAGCAGACCCGCGCCGACCTGCTCCGCTCCATCTCCCACGACCTGCGCACGCCGCTCACCTCCATCTCGGGCAACGCCGACGTCCTCCTTGCCGCCGGGGACGTCCTCGACTCCGAGCGTCGCAGCACCCTCACGCGCGCCATCCGCGACGACGCCATCTGGCTGCGGGGCACCGTGGAGAACCTCCTCACGGTCACGCGCCTCGAGGACGGCGGCGTCACGCCCCAGGCGGACTGCGAGCTCGTGGACGACCTCGTGGAGGAGGCGCTGCGCCACGTCCCCGCGGACGCGGACCACGAGGTGCGCTTTGATGCGCCCGCGGAGCCCCTGCTGGTCCACGCGGACCCGTCGCTCACGGTGCAGGCGATCGTGAACCTGGTGGCAAACGCGCTTGCGCACACTCCCGCCGGAAGCCACGTCTGCGTCTCTGCCGCGCGCGTGGCGCAGATGGTCGAGATCTGCGTGGCAGACGACGGCCCCGGCATCCCCGATGCCGAGAAGGACCGCGTCTTCGAGGCGTTCCGCACGACCGGGGGCGCCCTTCCCGACGGCACGCGCAGCGTCGGCCTGGGGCTTGCCGTGTGCCGCGCCATCGCCCGCGCCCACGGGGGTACCATTGCGGTGCGCGACCGCGCGCCCCGCGGCTGCGTCTTCGCGCTCTCGCTGCCCGCAGAGGAGGTCCCCCGTGTCTGACCAGCGCCCCGCCCCGCTCATCCTCGTCGTCGAGGACGACCCCGCCATCGCGAGCCTCGTCTCCACCGCGCTCGAGACGCGCGGGTGGGGCCATGCCGTCGCGCAGACGGGAGCCGCCGCCATCGCGTGCGCGGCGGAGCGCTCGCCGAGCGTGATTCTGCTTGACCTGGGGCTGCCCGACATGGACGGCATCGAGGTCGTGCGGCGCGTGCGCACGTGGTCGGAGACGCCCATCATCGTGGTCTCCGCCCGCGGGGAGGACGCCGACAAGATCGGCGCGCTCGACGCCGGCGCGGACGACTACCTCGTGAAGCCCTTCTCGGTGGGGGAGCTGCTCGCGCGCGTGCGCGTGGCGCTGCGGCGCGTTGCCCAGGAGCCGGCCGGCGCCGCCGAGGGGGCCGCCTTCGAGAACGGGGCGCTCTCCATCGACTACGCCTCGGGAATCGTGCGGCTCTCCGGCGAGGAGGTGCACCTCACCCCGATCGAGCACCGGCTGCTTGCCCTTCTTGCCAGAAACGAGGGCAAGGTCCTCACCCACCAGTACCTGCTCGAGCACGCGTGGGGAGAGGGGCAGGTGGGGGACCTCGCGTCGCTTCGCGTGATCATGGCGTCGCTGCGCAAGAAGGTCGGCGCCGGCCTCATCCAGACGCACGTGGGCGTGGGCTACCGCATGGTGCAGGCGGAGTGACCGGCCGCGACGCCGCAACCTGCGGCCTTAATGCGACCTTAATCTCAAGACACCTCTTCTTAACTGCGTCTTTATGCTCAGCGCGTGACGTTTTGTCCAGCTGCCGGACCCACGCCGCGCCCCTCTTCCGCCCTGCCCTACCCTAGCCGCGTACGAGGGCGCGCCGCAGCACGAGGCGCGCCGGGAACACGGGAAGGAGAGGACTATGGACGAGACTCAGACGGCACCCGTTGCCGTCGAGCGCCTCACACCCGACAGGGTCTTCTCGGCACTGGAGACGTCAAGCGCGGGCCTCACGCAGGCCGAGGCCGAGGCGCGCCAGGCCAGGCAGGGCAAGAACCTCATCCAGACCGAGAAGAAGAAGTCCCCGGTGCTGGCGTTTCTGTCAAACTTCACGCACCTCATGGCCATCCTGCTGTGGGCTGCCGGCATCATCGCCTTCGTGGCGGGGCTTCCGGAGCTGGGCGTGGCGGTGTGGCTCGTGAACGTCATCAACGGGTGCTTCAGCTTCTGGCAGGAGTACCGCGCCGGCAAGGCCACCGACGCGCTCAAGAAGATGCTGCCGTCCTACGCGAGCGTCATCCGCGACGGGCAGGAGCAGAAGATCCTGGCGGAGGACCTCGTCCCCGGCGACGTCATGGTGCTTGCCGAGGGCGACAAGATCTCCGCGGACGCCCGCGTGGTGCGCGCCTCGGACCTGCAGGTGAACCAGTCCACGCTCACGGGCGAGTCCAACCCCGTGCGCAAGACGGCCGACGCCGTGCTCGAGGACGACCTCACCCAGGCCGAGACCCCCAACCTCATCTTTGCGGGCACCTCGGTCTCGGAGGGGAACGGCCGCGCCGTGGTCACGCGCATCGGCATGGACACGGAGTTTGGCAAGATCGCCCACCTCACGCAGAACATGGAGGAGGTCCAGAGCCCGCTGCAGCTGCAGCTCAACCGCACCACCAAGCAGATCACCATCTTCGCGGCGTGCATGGGCGTGGGCTTCTTCCTGCTTGACCAGATGTTCGTGGGCAGCGAGTTCGCCGCGGCGTTCATCTTCTCGCTGGGCATGGTGGTGGCCTTCATCCCGGAGGGGCTGCTGCCCACCGTGACGCTCTCGCTTGCCATGGCGGTGCAGCGCATGAGCAAGAGAAACGCGCTCGTGAAGAGGCTCAACTCCGTGGAGACCCTGGGCTCGACCTCGGTCATCTGCACGGACAAGACGGGCACGCTCACGCAGAACGAGATGACCGTGAACCACCTGTGGACCGTGAGCCACGAGTACGAGGTCACCGGCGTCGGATACGCGCCCGTGGGCGAGGTGCGCCTGGGCGAGAAGAGCGTGGACGCCCACATGGACGACGACCTGCGGCTCCTGGTGGCGGGAGGGGCGCTGTGCTCCAACGCGCGGCTGCTGTCGCCCGAGGAGGAGGGCGGGCGCTACACCGTGCTGGGCGACCCAACCGAGGCGTGCCTGCTCGTTGCCGCGCAGAAGGCCGGCATCGAGCCCTCCGAGCAGGAGGCGGCGTGGCCCCGCGTGCGCGAGCTTCCCTTTGAGAGCCGCCGCAAGCGCATGACGACGATTCACCAGCTCTCCGAGCCGCTCGACGGAGCCCGGCGCGTGGCATTTGTGAAGGGCGCCCCCAACGAGGTCGTGCGCCTCTCAACCCGCGTGCGCGCCGACGGCGAGCCCGAGGCCATGACCGACGAGCTCAGAAACAAGATCATGGCGGCCAACGACGCCTACGCCGCCGACGGCCTGCGCGTGCTTGCCGTGGCGTACCGCCCCCTTGCCGCGGACGACCCGAGCGTGCCGCGCTCCATGAGCGAGTACTCGCCCGAGACCATCGAGCGCGACCTCACGTTCGTGGGCCTCGAGGTCATGCAGGACCCGCCGCGCCCGGAGGTCGCCGCGGCCGTGGAGCAGTGCCGCCGCGCCGGCATTCGCGTAATCATGGTCACGGGCGACTACGGCCTCACCGCGGTCTCCATCGCCCGCAAGATCGGCATCGTGCGCGGCGAGCACCCGCGGGTGTTCTCTGGCGTGGAGCTCGAGCGCACGAGCGACGACGAGCTCAAGGAGGCCCTGCGCGGCGAGGTGGTCTTTGCCCGCATGGCGCCCGAGCAGAAGCTGCGCGTGGTGGAGAACCTCCAGCAGATGGGCGAGATCGTGGCCGTCACCGGCGACGGCGTGAACGACTCCCCCGCCCTCAAGAAGGCCGACATCGGCGTCGCGATGGGCATAACGGGCACCGACGTCGCCAAGGAGGCCGCGGACATGGTGCTCACCGACGACAACTTCGCCTCGATCGTGCACGCCATCGAGGAGGGCCGCGCGGTCTACGCCAACATCCGCAAGTTCATGCTCTACATCCTGAACTCCAACATGCCCGAGGCCGTTCCCTCGGCCGTCTACCTGCTCTCGGGGGGCGCCGTACCGCTGCCGCTCACCACGATGCAGATCCTCACGATCGACCTGGGCACCGACATGCTGCCGGCGCTGGGCCTGGGCTGCGAGCCGCCCGAGGACGACGTCATGGACCGCCCGCCGCGCGACCCCAAGGAGCCGCTGCTCACCGGCAGGCTCATGCGCAAGGCCTTCCTCTGGTACGGCCTCATGGGCGGCATCGTCTCCATGGCCGCCTACCTCTTCGCGCAGATCGAGGCCGGCTGGGCACCGGGGCTGGAGATGTTTGGCGTGGGCGCGGACCTCGACCCTGTCTACGTGCGCGCCACGACCATGTGCCTCGCGGCCATCGTGTTTGCCCAGATAGGACAGGTCCTGAACTGCCGCACCGAGACCGCATCGGTCTTCTCGCGAGGGCTCTTCTCCAACCGCCACATCAACGTGGGCATCGTCTTCGAAATCTGCCTTATCGTGTTCATCACGCTCTTCCCGCCGTTCCAGGCGGTCTTCCACACCAGCCCGCTCGGGGTCTGGGACTACGTCTTCCTCTGCTGCCTGCCGCCGCTCGTGCTGGCAGTCGAGGAGGCCCGCAAGGCCCTGTTCCGTCAGATCAGGCGTCGCCGCGCGCCGCGCGCGGTCGCCGAGGGAAGGTAGGTCATCATGAACGTCATCGTTGTGGGCGCCGGCCACATGGGGCGAGGCCTCGCCGAGAGGCTCTGCCGCCAGGGACACGAGGTAACCGTCATCGACCGCGACCCCGAGGAGCTCGAGGCGCTGGGCGAGGACTTTGCCGGGAGGCGCGTGACGGGCGTCGGCTTTGACCGCGACGTCCTCGCGGACGCGGGCATCGACCGCGCGAGCGCCGTCATCGCCTGCACCTCGTCCGACGAGGCCAACATCGTCATCGCCCGCGTGGCGCGCGACACCTACCGCGTCCCCCGCGTCATCGCCCGCCTCTACGACATCAGCAAGGCCGAGGCCTACCGCCGCCTGGGCATCCAGACCATCTCGACCACCGACTGGGGCATCCGCCACGCCTGCGAGTTGCTCACCTACCAGGAGATGGACACGGTCCTAGAGGTGGGCTCCGGGGACGTGCAGCTCGTGCGCAGCGACGTGCCTGCCCTCCTGGAGGGCCGCCCCGTGCGGGAGGTCACGGCCATCGGCGAGGTCGAGGTCGTGGCGGTCTCGCGCAACAACGAGACCTTCATCCCCACGCTGGGGACCGTGCTCGAGCACGGCGACGTGATCTATGCCGCCGTGGCATCGAGCGCCTCGGCCAAGTTCCGCTATATGATCGGCAAGAGCGAGTAGGAGGTCACCATGGACATCATCATAGTTGGCGGCGGCAAGACCGGCACCTACCTCGCGTCTCTGCTCGCCGAGGACGGCTACCGCATCCGCATCATCGAGAGCCGAAAGGACCACGTGGCGCGGCTGCGCGCGCAGTTTGGCGAGCGCGACGTGATCCTGGGCAACGGCGCGGACCCCATCATGCTGGAGCGCGCCGGAATCCTCCACGCAGACGTCGTCGTTGCGGCGACGGGCTCCGACGAGGTCAACCTCGTGGTCTCCACGCTGGCCAAGATGGAGTACAGCGTCGGCCGCGTGGTGGCGCGCGTGAACAACCCGGTCAACGCCTGGATGTTCAACGAGGGCATGGGCGTGGACGTGGGCATCAACCAGGCCGAGCTTCTGGCCCGCTCCGTGCAGGAGGGGCTCGATCTGCGCGACGTCTTCACGATTCTGCGCCTGGGCAAGGACGGCCACGCCGTCGTGCGCGTGGAGGTGCGCCCCGGGTCGCGCGTGGTGGGCGAGGCCCTGCGCGACGTCGAGCTGCCCGGATCGACCATCCTCGTGGCCGTAGACAGGGACGGGGACATCATCGTCCCCAAGGGCGACACACGCTTTGTCGCGGGCGACAAGATCATCGCCTTCACGGACGCCGAGGGGCGCTCGCGCCTGCACCGCGCGTTCGCGTAAGGGCGCACGCCGAGATGATGCGAAGGGGCTGTCCCTTCGCATCACTAGACGAGCAGGTCCTCCAGCCGCAGCTTGGGCACGCAGTGGGTGCCGTCGGCCTCGCGCCAGTACGCGAGGCCGTGCTCGGTGTCGGGCCCCTCCAGGCAGACGCGCTCGCCGCGCCCGCCCACGGCGAGCACGAGCGCGGGGACGAGCCCCTCGGGCAGCGCGAGCTCGGCCGCGAGACCCTCGTCGAAGCTCCTCAGCATGCAGCACCCGAGCCCGCGCGCGCAGGCGGCGAGCGCCATGGTCTGCGCGGCGATGCCAACGTCGATGAGGCGGATGGGGTTGTCGGCCAGGTTGTCGGGAACGCAGATCACCACGTAGCCGTGCGGGCGCTCGCCCTCGGTCGGGCCGTCCCAGTCCTTGTAGAGGGCCGCCCAGCGCAGGTGGCCGAAGACGGCGTCGCACTCGTCCTTCTCGCCCACCACGCGGAAGCGCAGGAGCTGCATGTTGTTGCCGCACGGCGCCAGGCGCGCCGCGTCAACGAGGCCCGTGAGGACGGTGCTCCCCACGCGCTTGTCGCTGAAGCGCCGGTAGGTCCTCGACGCGGCCACCAGGTCCTGGAACTCCATCCCGTTCATGTGACTCCCCTTTCCGGTAGTTAGGCAGTCTGTGAATTGGGGACAGTCCCCAATTTACAGAAGGCCGAGACGGACGCAGGCGTTCCAGACACCGTCCTCGTCTATGTGGTCGGTGACGTAGGTCGCCGCCGCCTTTGCCTCGGCACCTCCGTTGCCCATGGCGACGGAGGTGCCCACCACGCCGAACATGTCGACGTCGTTGCCGCCGTCGCCAAAGGCCACGCACTCCTCGGGCGCGATGCCCAGGGCGTCCAGCAGGATGCGCACGCCCGCGTCCTTCCCGCCCGTGTCCGGCATGACGTCCGCGAAGACGTCGCTCCAGCGGGTCGCCTTGGTGTGGCGCGTGGCGTCGAGGACCACCCGCTCCTCGCCCGGGCCCACCATGACGTTGAGCTGGTAGACGTCGTTCTCGAGCGCCCACGACACGTCGCCGGCCTCGTAGTGGTTGTGCGTGAGGTCCACCATGGCCTGGGCGCGCTCGTCCATCGCGCTCATGTACATGCGGTCGCGCTCCATGAAGAGGCAGGTGTAGAGCCCGGCGCGGACCTGCTCCACCACCGTCTTGACGTCGTCCCTGTCCATGGGGTTGGAGTGGATGACGCGACCGTCTGCCTCGACGAGCTGACCGTTTATGAGCACGGCCCCGCCAAACTCGGAGAGGTCGATCTTCTCCAGCAGGTACGAGGCGCGCCCCGTTGCCAGGAGCGGCACGATCCCCGCCGCCGCGAGCCGGTGGATGGCCTCGCGCGTGGAGGCGGGCTCGCAGTTCTGCGAGAGGCTGAGCGTGGTACCGTCCACGTCAAAGAGGCAGGCGCGCACGCGCGTGGGCGTGGTCCACTCCCCCGGCGTCACGATGCCCGGGACGCGGCCCCTCTCGCCCGTCGCGCCCTTCTCGCCCGTCGCGTTCTTCTCTGCCACGAGCGCCCCCTAGAGCCCGGACGCGGCGATGGCGGCCACGGCCTCGCGCAGGCGCTCCGGCCCCATGACCAGCGCCATGCGCACATAGCCCTCGCCCGAGGGGCCAAAGCTCGCGCCCGGCGTCACGATCACGCCGGCGCGCTCCATGAGCTCGAGCGAGAAGGACACGGAGTCCGTGCGCCCGTGCGGCAGGCGCGCCCAGACGAACATCGAACCGTGCGCGTTGGGGCGCTCCCAGCCTATGGCCTCCAGGCCGTCGCAGAGGGCGTCGCGACGCTCCTGGTAGAGCAGGCGCTGGCGCTCGACGGAGTCGCGCGGGCCCGTGAGCGCGGCGATCGCGGCGTCTTGCTCGGGGTAGAACATGCCAAAGTCCACCTGGCCGCGGAGCTTCCTCGCGGCGGCCACCACGTCCGGGCGGCCCACCAGGAAGGACAGGCGCGCGCCCGTCACGTTGAAGGACTTGGAGAGCGAGAGGAACTCGACGCCCACCTCGAGCGCGCCCGGGTACGAGAGGAACGACCCGCCGGCCTCCCCGTCGAAGACGATGTCCGAGTAGGCGTTGTCGTGGATGACCACGAGGTCGTGCTCGCGGGCGAAGGCGATGGCCTCCTCGTAGACCTCCGGCGTGCCCACCGAGCCCACGGGGTTGGCGGGGAGCGAGAGGATGAGGTACTTGGCCGCGTCCGCCACGTCCGCGGGAACGTCGGCCAGGTGCGGCAGGAAGTCGTGCTCGGCCGTGAGCGGGTAGTAGAACGGCTTGGCCCCGGCGAGCAGCGTCGCGTTCTGGAAGACGGGGTAGCACGGGTCGGGCACGAGGCCCACGTCGCCCGGGTCCGCCAGCGCGGCGCACACGTAGCCCAGGCCCTCCTGGGTGCCGCGGCAGCTCGCCACCATGTCGCGCGTGATGCCGGCCACGCCAAAGCGGCTCTCGTAGTAGCCGCAGACGGCGTCGAGCAGCTCGTCCTTGTCGTGCAGCGAGTACTTCCAGTTGGCCGGGTTCGCCGCGCTCCTGAGCAGCGCGTCCACCACGTGGGCGGGCGGCTCGAAGTCAGGCGTGCCCACCGAGAGGTCAAAGACCTGCCGGCCCGCGGCCTCGAGCTCGCGCCGCTTCACGTTGAGCGCCGCGAACACCTCGTCGCCAAACAGGTCGAGCCGCTTTGAGAAGTCCATGTGCGTCCCCCTTGCATGCCACGCGGCGCGCGGGGCGGCACGCCCCCGCCGCGGTTCTTGTGAGCGACCTCAACTCTACCCCTTGCGGGCGCCGCGCCACCCGCCGAGCCGCTCACGGAAACATCAATGTCAATTTGAGGGAATGCTTTTTCGGACCGCATTTTCCCTACCTGCGGCTATATGGATTATCGACAGCATATCAGCACCTTATCAACAATATCTTGTGTTTTTGTTGACACACGACCACTACCACTTGTGTCATAGTGGTTCTCGCGCACACTATATGGTGTGTGCCGGAACCGCCTTACGAGCAGCTCAGCGCGCCCTTCCGGGCGCTTATTTTACGGGGAGTGAGACAGGCCATGAAGATCATCAAGCGCAACGGCTCGGAGGTCACCTTCGACATCTCCAAAATCGAGAACGCCATCCGCGCCGCCAACGAGGAGGTGCCCCAGAGCGAGCGCCTCACCGAGCGCGAGGTCAAGTTCGCCTCCCTCAACGTCACGGACGAGTGCATGGAGGCCGGCCACACCGTCACGGTGGAGGAGGTCCAGGACCTCGTGGAGGACCAGCTCATGGCCCTCGACCACTTTGAGGTGGCCCGCAAGTACATCATCTACCGCTACGTGCAGAACCAGAAGCGCCACAAGAACACGACGGACGACAAGATCCTCGCGCTCATCGAGTGCAACAACGAGGAGGTCAAGCAGGAGAACTCCAACAAGAACCCCACCGTCGTCTCCGTCCAGCGCGACTACATGGCCGGCGAGGTCTCCAAGGACCTCACCATGCGCGAGCTGCTCCCCGCCGACATCGTGGAGGCCCACAACGAGGGCATCATCCACTTCCACGACTCCGACTACTTCGCGCAGCACATGCACAACTGCGACCTCATCAACCTCGAGGACATGCTGCAGAACGGCACCGTGATCTCCGGCACCCTCATCGAGCGCCCGCACAGCTTCTCCACCGCCTGCAACATCGCCACGCAGATCATCGCCCAGGTGGCCTCCTGCCAGTACGGCGGCCAGTCCATCTCGCTCACGCACCTCGCGCCCTTCGTGGACGTCTCCCGCCAGAAGATCCGCCGCCAGGTGGAGGCCGAGATGGCCGCCATCGACGCCCACCCCGGCGAGGAGAAGATGGCCCAGATCGTCGAGGGGCGCCTGCGCGAGGAGGTCGCCCGCGGCGTGCAGACCATCCAGTACCAGGTGGTCACCCTCATGACCACCAACGGACAGGCCCCCTTCATCACCGTGTTCATGTACCTCAACGAGGCCAAGAACGAGCAGGAGAAGGCCGACCTGGCCATGTGCATCGAGGAGATGCTCAAGCAGCGCTACCAGGGCGTCAAGAACGAGGACGGCGTCTGGATCACCCCCGCCTTCCCCAAGCTCATCTACGTGCTCGAGGAGGACAACGTCCGCGAGGGCACGCCCTACTTCTACCTCACCAAGCTCGCCGCCAAGTGCACGGCCAAGCGCATGGTGCCGGACTACATCTCCGAGAAGAAGATGCGCGAGTACAAGCTCTCCAAGGGCGAGACCGAGGGCAACGGCGACTGCTACACCTGCATGGGCTGCCGCTCCTTCCTCACGCCGGACCGCTCGGGCAACGGCTACGACAACGTGGCCAACGCCGGCAACTACGAGCCGGGCAAGCCCAAGTACTACGGCCGCTTCAACCAGGGCGTCGTGACCATCAACCTCGTTGACGTGGCCCTTTCCGCCAACCGCGACATGGACAAGTTCTGGGAGATCTTCGACGAGCGCCTGGAGCTCTGCCACCGCGGCCTGCGCTGCCGCCACGAGCGCCTGCTCGGCACCACCTCCGACGCCGCGCCGATCCTCTGGCAGTACGGCGCCCTCGCGCGCCTCAAGAAGGGCGAGAAGATCGACAAGCTCCTCTACGGCGGCTACTCCACCATCAGCCTCGGCTACGCCGGCCTCTACGAGTGCGTCAAGGCCATGACCGGCCACAGCCACACGGACAAGGAGGCCACGCCGTTCGCCCTGGCCGTCATGCAGCACATGAACGACAAGTGCGCCGAGTGGAAGGCCGCCGAGAACATCGACTACTCGCTCTACGGCACGCCGATCGAGTCCACCACGTACAAGTTCGCCAAGTGCCTGCAGCGCCGCTTTGGCATCGTCCCGGGCATCACGGACAAGGGCTACATCACCAACAGCTACCACGTCCACGTGACCGAGCCCATCGACGCCTTCACCAAGCTGCGCTTCGAGTCCGAGTTCCAGCGCCTCTCCCCCGGCGGGGCCATCTCCTACGTGGAGGTCCCGGACATGCAGGACAACCTCGAGGCCGTCATCTCCGTCATGCAGTACATCTACGACCACATCATGTACGCCGAGCTCAACACCAAGAGCGACTACTGCCAGGTGTGCGGCTACGACGGCGAGATCCAGATCGTGGAGGACGACGGCAAGCTCGTGTGGGAGTGCCCGCACTGCCACAACCGCGACCAGTCCAAGATGAACGTGGCGAGAAGAACCTGCGGCTACATCGGCACCCAGTTCTGGAACCAGGGCCGCACCGAGGAGATCAAGGACCGCGTGCTGCACCTGTAGGAGCCTTCGCGCGGACCCCAGGCGATGAGGTCCGGCGCTCAGACAGCTTTGCTGCGCAAAGAACTCGCGGCGGACCTCATCGCCTGGGATCCGCCGCGAGTCATCTCAGGGTGCGGCGCGTGGGCCTCGGCCCGGTGGCGGCCCTGCGGTTCTTCTCGGCGTGTCATTACCGGGAAGGGGTATAGTTGGTTGTGCAAGCCCCGTGTGACCGCTGTTCTTCATGTCACCGGGGCATCGTTTTACCTAATCGGTGTGAGGATACGGGGCACACATCGTCAGAGCCCGGAGGCATCCAAATGAACTACGCGAACATCAAGTACTGCGACATCGCAAACGGACCGGGCGTGCGCACCACGCTCTTCGTCTCCGGGTGCCGCCTGCACTGCCCCAACTGCTTCAACGAGGAGGCCTGGGACTTCGAGGCCGGCGAGCCCTTCACCCAGGAGGTGGCCGAGAAGATCATGGACTCGATGGAGGTGCCCTACGTGGGCGGCCTCACCATCCTGGGCGGCGAGCCGATGGAGCCGGAGAACCAGGCCGGGCTCGTGGGCTTTCTCGAGGCGGTGCGCGAGCGCTTTGGGAGCGACAAGTCCATCTGGCTCTTCTCGGGCCACACCTGGGACCAGCTCGCGCCCGGCGGCGCCTGGAACCTGGGGGACGTCACGGACCGGCTGCTGGACACCCTGGACGTCCTCGTGGACGGACCCTTCGTGCAGGACCTCCACGACATCACGCTGCGCTTCCGCGGCTCCTCCAACCAGCGGCTCATCGACGTCCCCGCCACGCTCGAGGCGCCGGGCGACGACGTGGTCTGGTGGGAGGACGATCCGATCTTCTCCACGCACACGATGTAGCGACGGGGCTCGCGTGCGGGAGAGCGACGTTTTTCGGGACGGAAACGTCGCTCTCCCGCACCCCAACGGTTGACGTGCGGCAGAACGACATTCTCGAGCCCGATTGTGTCGCTCAGCCGCACGCCAGCGCGGCTGCGCCCATGACAGTTTGACCTGAGCAAGCTGTCAACCCGTCATCCCTGGTTGTAGAACGCAGGCGAATTGGGCATACTGGCCAGAGAAGAGAGGCGGGCACGCGCCCGGACCGAGGGAGGTGGTTTCCCCATGAGTGACAGTTACAGTCGCACACACGCTACAAGTTGGTCCATGGGAGAGACGCCTGCCGGTCGGGACGGCTGGCGCCGCCGCGCATAGCGCACGCTCAAGAAGCACTCCCACGGGCCGCCACGAGCGGCCCTTTTGTTCCCGGGATTGCGAGGTGGAGCCATGCTGCTGACCACCCTCCTCTCGCGTGCCCTCGCACGCCGCGCCACTGTCACCGCCAACGCGCCCAGGGCGGGCGCCGACTGGCTCCGCCACGTGGCCGCCCTCTCCCCCGACGAGCTCCTCGCGGAGATCGGGACGCGCGCCTCCGGTCTTGCGGAGGACGAGGTCGCGCAGATGCGCGCCTTCTGGGGAGAGAACAGCCTCGGGGGAACCGAGCGCCCGTCGCTCCCGCGGCGCGTGCTCTCCGCGTTCCTCGACCCCTTCACCGGCATCCTCGTGCTCATAGCCATCGTCTCCGTGCTCACGGACTGGGTCTTCGCGCGGCCGGGCGCGCGCGACCTCACCACGCCCGCCATCATCGCCGTCATGGTGGTGGTGTCCGGTACGCTGCGCCTTGTCCAGGACGAGCGGAGCGACAACGCCTCCGCGGCCCTCGCCGAGATGGTCGAGACCACCTGCTGCGTCGAGCGCGCTGGGTCCGGTCGCGTGGAGCTGCCGGTCGACGAGCTCGTCGTGGGCGACGTCGTGCACCTCTCCTCGGGCGACCTCGTCCCGGCGGACCTGCGCCTGATCTTCTCGCGCGACCTCTTTGTGAGCCAGTCCGCGCTCACGGGAGAGTCCGAGAGCGTGGAGAAGCGCCGGGAGCTCGCCGAGGGAGCGGGGGCAGCCGCCAACGTCGCCGTCACCGACCTCGATGACCTCGTCTTCCTGGGCAGCAGCGTTATCTCGGGCGCCGCCACGGGCGTGGTGGTGGCAACGGGCGCCGCAACCCTCATGGGCGAGGCTGCCTCGGGCCTCGCCTCCGCAGAGGGGCGCGGGCGCACGACCGCCTCGGGAGAGGGCGTCGCCCGCACGAGCCGCCTGCTCGTGACCCTCATGCTCGTCATGGTGCCGACGGTGGTCCTCGTGTCCGGCCTCACCAAGGGCAACTGGGTCGACGCCGTGCTCTTCTCGCTCTCCGTGGCCGTGGGGCTCACGCCGGAGATGCTCCCCGTGCTCGTGACGTGCTGCCTCGGCAAGGGCGCGGTCGACCTCTCGCGCGACAGGGTCATCGTGAAGAGGCTCGACGCCGTCTCTGACCTCGGGGCCATCGACGTGCTCTGCTGCGACAAGACGGGGACCCTCACCGAGGACCGCGTGGCCCTCGAGCGCCACCTCGACGTGCGGGGCGCGGAGGACCCGGGCGTGCTTCGCGCCGCCTTCGTGAACAGCTTCTTCGGGACGGGCGTCAAGAACCTCATCGACTCGGCCATCCTGCGCCGGGCGCTCGAGCTCGACCCCTCAGTGGAGGAGCTCTGCGAGCGGTACGACCTCGTCGACGAGCTGCCCTTCGACTTCGAGCGCAGGCGCCTCAGCGTCGTCGTGGGCGACAGGACGGGAGACACGCTCATGATCTGCAAGGGGGCGCTCGAGGAGGTGCTCGACGCCTGCGCGTTCGCCGAGCTCGACGGGCGGACCGTGCCCCTCTCCACGTCGCTGGCAGACGACGTCACCGCCCGCGCCGAGGCCCTTGCGACCCAGGGCATGCGCGTCCTCGGGGTGGCCCTCAGGGAGAACCCGGAGGGCGTCGGCAGGCTCACCGCGGCTGACGAGAAGAACATGACGCTCGTGGGGCTTCTCGCGTTTCTCGACCCGCCCAAGGCGAGCGCGGCCGAGGCGGTGGCGGCACTCGCGGATCACGGCGTCGAGACCAAGGTCCTCACCGGGGACTCCCCGCGCGTGGCGGCACACGTGTGCCGCGCGATCGGCATCCCCGTGGGCGACGTGCTCACGGGCTCCGAGATCGAGGCGCTTGACGATGCGGCGCTCGCACGCCGCCTGAGGGACGTCTCGGTCCTCGCCAAGCTCTCGCCCTCCCAGAAGGCGCGCGTGGTGAGCGCGCTCAGGGGCGAGGGACGCTCCGTGGGCTTCATGGGCGACGGGGTGAACGACGCCGCGGCGATGGCGGCCTCGGACTGCGGCATCTCCGTCGACTCCGCCGTGGACGTGGCCCGCGAGGCGGCCGACCTCATCCTGCTGGAGAAGGACCTTCTCGTGCTCGAGCGCGGAATCGTCTGCGGGCGCCGGACCCTCGCCAACATGACCAAGTACGTGAAGGTGACCGTGAGCTCCAACTTCGGCAACATCTTCTCCGTGCTGGCCGCCTCGCTGCTGCTGCCCTTCCTTCCCATGAGCGCGGTCCAGCTCCTGCTCCTCAACCTGGTGTACGACCTCACCTGCACCGCGATTCCCTGGGACAGCGTCGATGACGAGCTGGTACGCGCCCCGCGCAGGTGGGACAGTGCCTCCATCCGCCGCTTCATGGTTTCCCTGGGCCCCGTGAGCTCGGTCTTCGACCTCCTCACGTTTGCCGCCCTCTTCTTCGTGGTGTGCCCCGGAGCGGCGGGCGGGCCCTGGGGCGCCCTCGACGACGCCGGACGGGCGCTCTTCGTGGCGACGTTTCAGGCGGGCTGGCTCGTCGAGAGCATGTGGACGCAGACGCTGGCGGTCCACCTCGTCCGCACGCAGCGCGCTCCGTTTGTGGAGAGCCGCGCGGCGGCGCCCCTCACAGCGCTCGGCGTCACGGGGGTGGCCCTCGTCACGGCGCTGCCGTTCACGCCGCTTGGCGAGGCGCTCGACCTCGCGCCGCTGCCCCTCCCCTACTTCGCGCTGCTCGCGGGCATCGTGGGACTCTATGCGGCCGTGCTGCTGCTCGCACGCGGGCGCTTCGTCCGTCGCAACGGAACGCTGCTGTAGGGCGCCTGTGTGTGACAATGGGGACAGGGTGAATTGTCATACCTCAAGCGCATGACAATTCACCCTGTCCCCATTGTCATGCGTCACACGAGGAGCCGGACATGACCGTACTCGACACCAGCGTGCCCCACGTCCCCGTGCTCATGGTGCTCGACGACTACGAGCCCGTCGCGGACGTCGAACTGCCGGCGGGCTACCGCTTCGCCGCCTGGGAGCCGCGCTTCTGCGAGCCGTGGGTGCGGCTGCACGTTCTTCTCGGCCAGCTGCCGTCCTACGACGAGGGGCTCGCCTACTTCGAGCGGACCTACGAGTCGGACCCTGCGGCGCTCGAGCGTCAGATGATCCTTGTGGTGGACGAGAAGGACGAGCTCGTCGGCACGAGCTCCCTCTGGCGGGGGGACCACTTTGGGGAGCCGCGCCTGCGCGTGCACTGGGTGGGCGTGAGCCCCGACCACCAGAGGCGGGGCCTCGCCCGCGCGCTCATGCTGGAGACCATCCGCCTCTACGACGAGCTCGTCCCCTCGGGCGAGCCGCCCCTCTACCTCACCACCCAGACGGAGAGCTGGGTTGCCTGCGGCATGTACCTCAAGCTGGGCTTCGTTCCCTACGCTGGCCCCATGCCACCCAGCTTTGACGCGGACCCCGAGACCTTCGAGGAGAAAAACGACGAGGCGTGGGCCATCATCCGCGGCAAGCTCGCCGAGGCACGCCGCTCGCGCTCCTAGAGAAGCCGCTCGCGGATTATTCGCCGGCGGGCGAGAAGGGCGCACGGCCCCTCACCTTGGCCGTCAGCTTCGTGTACGCCTGCATGAAGACAACTCGAGCGCGACTCCTCTAGCCTCCTTCTCACCCGACTGGAGGAGGCAGCATGAGCCCACAGCTCAAGATGGCGCGAGGGACGACGGTGCCCGTTCCCTACTCGCGCATGGACGACGACGATGCAAGGCTGTTCTACACGACGATGAACGCGCTTCTGGTCTACGCCAACGAGCGCTTGGGCATCGTTGACCCCACGACGCTGCGCGAGCGCGAGGGCGCGCCGTGCATGCTCTACGAGCACGGGGGTCAGGTCGCGGACTCCCTCTGGAGAAACCGCGGCCTCGTGGACGACTTCGTGCGCGAGAACCCCCTGCACCTCACGCGGAGGCACCTCGACTGCGCCCGGCCCTGGCGCCACGCCGTTCGTGACATGTTCACGGTGGTGGACGCGGACGCCACGAGCGCGGTCTACATGAACCGGACCCATCTCTTCGTGGTGGGCGCGAGCCAGGACCCGGCGGACAGCCACGTGCACCGCATCCCCTCCCTCATGCTACTCACGCTCCTGCCCTTCAAGGGCGGCATCGTGACGAGCGGCATGACGATCCACCTCTCCCAGGAGCCAGCGCCCTGGGCCGTCCCCCTCATCGCCCAGCAGGCGCGCGAGCTCTCCGAGCGCACGATCATAAGCACCGCCGACCAGCTCGTCTCCTACGGCAGGCGCATCTCCGATGACGAGAACCTCGTGACCCCGCGCTTCCAGAGGGAGGTGGACGAGGCCTTTGCCACGGGCGCGATCGTGTAGGGAGACGCAGCCGCGAAGGCGACACGAGCCTCAGAAGACGTGCTCGGCAAGGCGCCCGAAGGCCTCCTGCACGCGCGCGAGCGGCAGCGCGAGGTTCATGCGGATGTGGCAGGGCCCGTTGAACGCACGGCCGTCCTGCCAGTAGACGCCCACGCGCCAGCCCTCGCGCAGCACCCACTCGATGTCCCGCCCGTTCTTCTCGCACCACTCGGAAAAGTCGAGGAAGAGCATGTAGGTGCCCTGGGGACGGTAGACGCTCACGCCGGGCAGACGGCTCTCGATGAAGTCGCACGCCCAGTCCACGTTGCCGGCGATGACCTGGTTGAGCTCGTCGGCCCAGGCGCGGCCCTCGGGGCCGTAGGCGCCGATCAGCGCGTGCTGGGAGAGGACGTTCATCGAATTGTAGTGCGTCTTCTTGCCCTTGGTGGTCACGCGGTCGCGCAGGTAGTCGCTGTAGATGACGTGGTAGCTTCCGATGAGGCCGGCGAGGTTGAAGGTCTTGCTCGGCGCGTAAAGCGCGATGGTGCGCATGCGCGCGTCCTCGGAGACGGACTGCGTGGGCACGTGCGTGAAGCCGGGGCGCACGATGTCAGACCAGATCTCGTCGGAGATGACCACGCAGTCGTGGGCCGCGTAGAGCTCCATCGCCCGCTCGATCTCCCAGCGCTCCCACACGCGGCCGCACGGGTTGTGCGGGGAGCAGAAGATGGCCACGTGGATGCGCTCCACGGCCAGGCGGCGCTCCATGTCCTCATAGTCCATGCGCCAGATGCCCTCCTCGTCGCGCACGAGCGGCGAGTGGACGATCCTGAAGCCGTTGTCCTCGAGGCTGTGGGTGAAGCCCACGTAGGTGGGGCTGTGCACGAGCACGGGGTCGCCCGGAGCGGCAAAGGAGGTGAGGGCGGAGACCACGCCGCCGAGGAGGCCGTTCTCGTAGCCAATATGGCGGGGCTCGAGGTCGGCCACGCCCTTGCGGTCGCGGTGCCAGTCAATGATTGCCTGGTAATAGGCGTCACTCGCATTGAAGTAGCCGAACGTCGGGTACTTCAGGCGCTCCTGGATGGCGCGCGTGATGGAGGGTGCCACGGGGAAGTTCATGTCCGCGACCCACATGGGAATGGGGTCGAAGCCCTCGTCCGGCGCAGGGTAGCCCGACCCGGGCGCGCCGATGGCGTCGACCGCGATGGCGTCGTGCCCGGCACGGTCGAGAATCGAGGTGAAGTCGTAGGTCATGATTGCCCCTTCCGTCGCGTTTCCACACGCTAGGATACCCGGCAGGGGACAGCGGCGCCAGGGGTCGCGAGCGAGCTGCATGCCACACGAGATCTTCCCCAGATGTCCTGCGTGGGGGAAGCTGCCTCGTCACCAGAAGAGCTCGACCTCCCCCAGCAGGAACTCCTCAAGACCGTGCGAGCCCGCGGCGGAGCCGCCCACGATGATGCGACGCGCCTCTGGATGCCGCTCGAGGAACCTGGCCATGCCGCTCTGTCGTGCCTCCCCGCCGCCTTTTACCTCGATAGCAGCAAGCGCAGAGCCCTTCTGGAGCACGAAATCGACCTCGTCGTTGCCGTCGCGCCACCAGCGCACCTCAAAGCCCTCTTCGGGAGCTCGCGCGAGAAGAAATGCCCCAACCGCCGACTCGACCACGTGCCCGCGAAGGTCCGAATCGCCCATGAGACGATCCCGGCCCTTGTCGGACGGGGCGCACATGAGCGCGGTGTTGTAGACCATCAGACGCGGAGAGCTCTTCCTGCGCTCCAGCTCCTTCGCATGATACTTGGAAAGGGCCGCGATCATTCCCGCCTTGTCCAGCAGCTCAAGATAATGGGCGAGCGTCGTGGTGTTTCCCGCATCCTGCAGCTGCCCGAGCATCTTGTTGTACGAGAGCTCCTGTCCGGAATAAAGCGCGCCGAGCCTAAAGACCGCCCTCATGAGAGCAGGTTTGCGCACGTCCTCGAGGGCAAGCACGTCCTGGGAGATGGTTGGCTCTATCACCGAGTCACGAATGTAGGACGCCCAGCGTCGCTCGTCCCCCGCGAACCGGGCAGCGCCCGGATACCCCCCATAATAGAGGTAGTCGTCAAGCGAGTAGCCAAAGGCGTCGCGGCACTCCCCATACGACCAGTGAGGGGACCGAATGAGCTCAAAGCGCCCCATGAGCGAATCCTCGAGCCCCCTGTGAAGCAACAGGGAAGACGAGCCGCTCAGGAATACCTTGAGCTTCGATCCCGTGCGCCGGTCCTCGTCCCACAGCGATTTCACGGCATTGGGCCAGCTCTTTACCTTTTGGATCTCGTCGATGACGAGAAGAACGGGGCGGGTGTTGCCGCGCGTCATGTTGCGGGCCTGCTGCCACTCCGTGCGCAGCCAAGAGACGGTGGGCTCGATGGGGTCATCGGCACTTACGTAGAGGCTCTCTATCTTTTGGCGTCCGAGAGCCTGACTGATCATGGTGCTCTTCCCCGTCTGGCGCGGCCCAACGACGACCTGCAGGAGCGGATTATCAAACTCCCGCATGCGCTCGTCGATAGTCTCCACCTGGGATCTCTCGTACATGGCTCCCCCTATTGAGTATTTTTACTCAGTATACTGAGTATTCTTACTCAATAGAGCGAGAAAGACAGTAGCGTTACCAGCAGCCCTGCCGGATAGCCGCTACGACGGGAGGCCGAGAAGGTCCGCCGCGAGTTCTTGCCGCAGAGCTCTTTCACCGCCAGCCCTGCCGGATAGCCGCCGCGGCGGGAGGCCCCCGTCCCCGCGCGCAGTTCTGCAGCCGCGCGTCCTTTGCGCGGCGAAGCTGTCTGAGCACGGGGACGGGGGCCTCCCGCCCTAACGAAGCGTCTAGCCCAGGGCCTCCACGATCTTGTCGCCCATCGCGGCGGTGCCGAGGACCTTCTCGGCCGGCGTGCCCTCGTCGGCGATGTCCACGGTGCGCCAGCCCTCGTCGAGCACGCGCGTGACCGCGGCGGCCAGCTTGTCGGCGGCGTCATCCATCCCAAAGCTGTAGCGGAGCATGAGCTCCACGGAAAGGATCTGCGCGATGGGGTTGGCGATGCCCTGTCCCGCGATGTCCGGCGCAGAGCCGTGGCTCGGCTCGTAGAGGGCCGTGCCGTCGCCCAGGCTCGCAGAGGCGAGCATGCCGAGCGAGCCCGTGAGCATGGAGGCCTCGTCGGAGAGGATGTCACCGAAGGTGTTCTCGGTCACGAGGACGTCGAACTGCGCCGGGTTGGCAATGAGCTGCATGGCGGCGTTGTCGACGTACATGTCCTCGAGCTTCACGTCGGGGTACTCGGCGGCGATGTTGTGCGCCACCTCGCGCCACATGCGGGAGGTATCGAGCACGTTGGCCTTGTCCACGGAGTGGACCACGCCGCGACGGCGCCGCGCCGCGTCGAAGGCCCAGCGCACCACGCGGTCGACCTCGTACTCGGAGTACTCCAGGACGTCGCGGGCGTACTCGCCGCGCGTGCCGCCCACGCCCGCGCCCTCGACGCCCATCATGCGCTCGTGGCCGCCAAAGTAGAGGCCGCCCGTGAGCTCGCGCACGATGATGAGGTCGACGCCGTGCAGCACCTCGGGCTTGAGGGAGGAGGCGTCGATCAGCGCGTCGAACATGCGCACCGGGCGCAGGTTGAGGTAGAGGCCGAGCTCCTTGCGGATGGCAAGGAGGCCCTGCTCCGGGCGCACGGCCCCCACCTTGGTGTCGGTCCACTTGGGACCGCCCACCGCGGCGAGAAGAACCGCGTCGGAGGCGCGCGCCGCCTCGAGCGTCTCGGCCGGAAGGGCGGAGACGGGGCCGCCGGCCTCAGTCGTGGCGTCGATGGCGGCGCCGCCGATGAGGTGGTCCTCGCAGACGAACTCGACGTCGTACTTCTCGCCCAGCGCGGCGAGGACCTTCTTGGCCTCGGCGATGATCTCCGGGCCGATGCCGTCACCGGGGAGGGCGCAGATGCGATAGGTCTTGGAGGCCATGGCTAGTTACCGCCCTTCTCCGCCATCACGCGCTTGGTGCGCGCCACCAGGCCGCCGTCGTTGATGATCTCCTGGATGAACGGCGGGAAGGGCTGTGCCTGGAACGTGGCGCCCGTGGTCTCGTCCGTGATGGCGCCGGTGTCCGCGTCAACGGAGACGACGTCGCCGTTGGAGATGGCGTCCACGGCCTCGGGGCACTCGAGGATGGGCAGACCCATGTTGATCGAGTTGCGGTAGAAGATGCGCGCGAAGCTCTTGGCGATCACGCAGGAGACGCCGGCGGCCTTGATGGCCACGGGGGCGTGCTCGCGGGAGGAGCCGCAGCCGAAGTTCTCGTCGGCCACCACGATGTCGCCGGGCTGCACGCGCGTCACGAACGTGGGGTCGAGGTCCTCGAGGCAGTGCTTGGCGAGCTCGGCCGGGTCGGACGTGTTGAGGTAGCGCGCCGGAATGATGACGTCGGTGTCGATGTCGCGCCCGTAGCGGAAGACGGTTCCCTTGAACTGCATCGTGGTCCTTTCTGTACGCAGGGTGGGGCCGGCGGCCATGTCCCGTGCTCAGACAGCTTCGCTGCGCGAAGAACTGCGCGCGGGACATGGCCGCCGGCCCGCGCTGTCGAGAAGAACGTGCTGCCGGGGAGGAGCCGTCTGACGCGGCTCGCGCCATCACGGACCTCCACCGATGGATAGCGTTGGCGCCATTCTAGTCAGTGGGAGGATTGCTGGGAGCTGGGTGTGCGAGCTATTCTCCGAGCCTTAACGTAAGGCCCGGACAGAGGACGCCCCCGACATCGGGGTTGCCGGGGCGCAGGAGACCAAGCGCTCTTGACCATAGGGAGCCTGGCAGTAGTCCTACCCCCCTCATGGGTGTAAGAACGGGACCCAACAGCCCGAAAAACCCGTTTTCGGCCCGATTCTTACACCCCCAGGAGGGTAACAACGACCCCAAGAGGCCCACGCCGGCGACGAGCCGCCGCCGCGGGCCACGCGGCCGAGCGCCCGCCCAAGATGCAGCAGGGAGCCCCCGGTCCTTCTCGCCAAGCGAATCACGAAGTGAGCGAGCGCAGCGAGCGCTGAGCTTGGAGAGAAGGGCCGGGGGCTCCCAGGCAGAACCTACAGGTCGGACGGCAGCGCGATGTGGCCCGCGACGGCCGACGCGGCCGCGACGGCGGGACTCGCCAGGTAGACCTCGGAGGTGGGGTCGCCCATGCGGCCCACGAAGTTGCGGTTGGTGGTGGAGACGCAGCGCTCCCCCGCCGCGAGGATGCCCATGTAGCCGCCCAGGCACGGGCCGCAGGTGGGCGTGGAGACCACGCAGTGGGAGTTGATGAAGATGTCCATCAGGCCCTCGTGGACGCACTGGAGCCAGACGCCCTGGGTGGCCGGGATGACGATGCAGCGCACGCCGTCGGCGACGGTGCGGCCGCACAGGACCTCGGCCGCGGCGCGCATGTCCTCGATGCGGCCGTTGGTGCAGGAGCCGATGACCACCTGGTCAATCTTGATGTCGCGGCTCTCCGCCACGGGGTGCGTGTTGGACGGCAGGTGCGGCCAGGAGACGCACGGGGCGATGTCCGCGGCGTCGATGTGGATGACCTGCTTGTAGTGTGCGTCCTCGTCGGGGTGGTACTCGACGAAGGGGCGCTGGCTGCGGCAGCTCACGTACTCGCGGCACTTGTCGTCGACCTCGAAGAGGCCCGCCTTGCCGCCCGCCTCGATCGCCATGTTGGCGATGGTGAGGCGGCCCTCCACGGAGAGGTCCTCGATCGTGGAGCCGGCGAACTCCATCGCGCAGTAGAGCGCGCCGTCCACGCCGATCTTGCCGATCACGTGGAGGATGATGTCCTTGGCGGAGGCGCCCTCGGGGAGCCTGCCGTCGATGACGATGCGGATGGTCTCGGGCACCTTGAACCAGGCGCGGCCGGTGGCCATGCCCACGCCGGCGTCCGTGGAGCCCACGCCGGTGGAGAAGGCGCCGATGCCACCGTAGGTGCAGGTGTGGGAGTCCGCGCCAATCACCAGGTCGCCGGGGACGACGATGCCGCGCTCGGGGAGAAGGGCGTGCTCGATGCCCATGCAGCCCTGCTCGTAGTAGTGCGTGATCTGGTGCTCGTGGGCAAAGTCGCGCGTGACCTTTGTCTGCTCGGCGCTCTTGATGTCCTTGTTGGGGGCGTAGTGGTCGGGCACGAGGCAGATCTTGTCCTTGTCGAAGACGCCGGCGCCGATCTCGCGGACGGTCTTGATGGCAATGGGCGCCGTGATGTCGTTGGCGAGCACGAGGTCGAGGTCGCACTCGACGAGCTGCCCGGGAACGACCTCCTCGAGCCCGGCGTGGGCCGCGAGGATCTTCTCCGCCATGGTCTGGGCCATGTCTCTCCTTCCGTGAAGCTGGCGGGAGGTTGTCCCCGTGCTCAAACGCTTCGCTTCGCGAAGAACTGCGCGCGGGGACAACCTCCCGGCGGCATCAGATCGATACAGGTTGCCTATGTCTTGATTCTACTTGCAAATCACCGTGGCTCGGACCGTTGTGCCCAGTTGGAAACGCAAGGAGGTCAAGGGTCTCCGGCGTCACCTCTCCTGTGCAGATGGGAATCAGATGAGAGCACTACCTCATGGTAAGATGTACGATATGAGTCATACAAATTGTGATGTGTATCATACGAAAGGGGCGTCCCATGACGAGCTACGCCATTCGCGTCGACGAGGACCTGAAGGCTGGCGCCGCGGAGGTCGCCAAGAGCTTTGGTCTGGACCTCGCCTCGGTGACGCGGGCTTTCTGGACCTACATGGTCCGCACCGGCTCGATCCCCATCACCTTTGACGGCGAGCAGCCCAACGAGGAGTCCCTCGAGGCCATCAGGGAGACCGAGGAGATCTTTGCGGCACACGTGCCCGGGACCGGATACACCTCCGCACACGAACTTCTCGAGGCGGCGATGCGCTGATGTCCCGTCTCGAGGCAAAGTACGACCCGAAGTTCTCCCGCGACCTCAAGCGGCTTGCTAAACGAGATATCGACCCTTCGCCTCTTGAGGAGGTCATCGCGCTCATCCTCGAGAACAGCCTCGAGTCGCGCAGGGAGCTCGTGCGGCACCACAACATGCATCGCCTCGCCGGGGCGTGGGCGGGATCAAACGAGTGCCACGTCTGCAACGTGGGAGACTGGCTGCTCGTCTGGGCGGTGCGAGACGGGCTCGCCGTCCTCCAGCGCACGGGCACGCACCGCGAGATCTTCCGGTAGGCGAAGGCTCGGCCAACGGACCGCCGGCCCCCGGTTCTTCTCGCCCAGCAAGTTCTTGCGAATCAAGCTGCTGGGCTGGCGAGAAGGACCGGGGGCCGGCGGGTCTTTCGAAACGTTACTTGCCCTCGCGCGAACGCGTGGTCTGAATCATGCGGTTGATGGCGTTCACGTACGCCTTGGCGCTGGAGACGATGATGTCGTTGTCCGCGCCGCGGCCGGTGTAGACCTTGCCGTCCTCGGCCGTGATGCGCACCGTGACCTCGCCGATGGCGTCGATGCCGCGGGTGATGGCCTTGACGGAGAACTCCGCGAGGTCGCCGTGGACCGCCACCACCTTGTCGATGGCCTGGTAGGCGGCGTCGACGGGGCCGGTGCCGGTGGCCGCGACAACGTGCTTGACGCCCAGCTCGTCGGTGATGGTGGCCGTGGCCGTGGGGATGAGCGGGTCGCCGCAGGAGACCTGTAGCGCCTCGAGCGTGTAGACCGCCGCGACGTCGCGCTGGCGCTCCTGGACCATGGACTCGAGGTCCTCGTCGTAGACCTCCTTCTTCTGGTCCGCGATCTCGAGGAAGCGCTGGTAGACCTCATCGAACTCGGCGTCCTCGAAGGTGTAGCCGAGCTCAGCCAGGCGGTGGCGCAGCGCGGCGTGGCCGGAGCGGGCGGAGAGGACGATCTCGGAGCCGGCGGCGCCCACGTCCGCGGGGTCGATGATCTCGTAGGTGTTGCGGGCCTTGAGGATGCCGTCCTGGTGGATGCCCGAGGAGTGCGCGAAGGCGTTGGCGCCCACGATGGCCTTGTTGGCCTGGACGCTCATGCCCGTGATGCGGGAGACCAGGTGGCTCGCGCGGGTGAGCTCCTGGGTCACGATGTCGGTGTGGGCGTCCAGCTCCTCGCCGTGCATCTTGATGGCCATGACCACTTCCTCGAGCGCAGTGTTGCCGGCGCGCTCGCCCAGGCCGTTGATCGTGCACTCGATCTGGCGGGCGCCGTTCTTGACGCCCTGGAGGGCAAGGGCCGTGGCCATGCCCAGGTCGTTGTGCGTGTGCACGGAGATGATGACGTCCTCGATGCCGATGACGTTGTCCGCGAGGCCCTTGATGCGGCGACCGAAGTCCTCGGGAAGCTGGTAGCCGGTGGTGTCCGGGATGTTCACGACGGTGGCGCCCGCCTTCACGACGGCCTGGATTACGCGCTCGAGGAACGCCTGGTCCGCACGGCCGGCGTCCTCGGCGTAGAACTCGACGTCCTCCACGTACTTCTTGGCGTACTCGACGCAGTGGATGGCGCGCTCGACGCACTCGTCCTCGGTGATGCGCAGCTTGTCGCGCAGGTGGGAGGGAGAGACGCCCAGGCCGGTGTGGATGCGGGGGCGCTTGGCCGTCTTGAGCGCCTCGGCCGCGCGGTCGATGTCCTTCTCGACGGCACGCGTGAGGCCGCAGACCACGCAGTCGTCGCCAGCCAGCCGTCCGATCTCCTGCACGGAGCGGAAGTCGCCCGGCGAGGAGATGGGGAAGCCCGCCTCGATCACGTCCACGCCCATGCGGATGAGCTGCTGGGCGATGACGAGCTTCTCCTCGGTGTTCATGGACGCGCCGGGGCTCTGCTCGCCGTCGCGCAGGGTGGTGTCAAAGATGTGGATCTTCCTCGTCATGGCTCCTGCCTTTCTCGTGGTCCCGGATGGGGCTGGCGGTGTCCGTCGAAGCTGCCGCTCAAAAGAAAGTGCCCCGTCCCCTACCGGGGGGCGGCGGCACAGCTGCGCGCGCAGGGCATGGGTGAACCCTAGCGCGCGCTCGGTAGCGAGAGTAGGTTTGCGTCGTCCAGCATGAGGTCACGGCTGCCGAGAAGGGCGAGCGCGCAGACGCGCCCACGAACTCGAACGTCAGCAGCCTCGTGCCACACCATGCCGGACCCCCTTGGATGTCGCGCGCCCCCGTCGGGCGCGATTAGTGGACTATCGCACAGAAGCCGCGCCCCTTTCGCAAAGGTTTCTGCCCCGTAACAAACAAATCCGCGGACGGCCGCGAGCGACATGCGGATGGCGGCGAGACTTCGCTACAATTCCCTGGACAGCCCCGCACGACGCGCCTCTTTGATGGGAGCCCCATGTACCGCCTCATCGCCAGCGACCTTGACGAGACCCTGCTCGACAGCGACCACCGCGTCCCCGAGCGCGTCCGGCGGGCGATCGCCGCGGCGCGCGAGCTGGGCGTGAAGTTCGTGCCGGCCACGGGCAGGCCCTATGAGTCCGCCGACGGCACCCTCGAGGAGCTCGGCCTCCTTGGCGCGCCGGGCGAGTACGTGCTCTCCTTCAACGGCGGGGTCATCACGGAGAACGCGGACCGCGCGCCCCTCACATCCTGCGGGCTTCCCGCCAGAACCGCCGAGGCGCTCTACCAGGCAGGGATCGAGCGCGGCCTCTGCATCCACGTCTACACGCTCGAGCACGTCTACCTCTACAACTACTGGCCCGTCGAGCGCTCCTACATCGAGGGCCGCATGAACATCGTGGAGACGGCCGAGAAGAACCTCGGCTTTTTGTCCGAGACCGGGGAGCACGTGGTCAAGCTCCTCTTCATGAGCCTCGACATGGAGGAGCTGCGCCGCACGGAGCGCGAGCTCGCCGAGGCCGGGCTGACCGAGGGACTCGACGTCGTCTACTCCTCCAACCGCTACCTCGAGTTCAACGCGCCCGGCATCAACAAGGGCGCCGGGCTTCTCGCCCTTGCCGAGCGCCTGGGAATAGCCCCCGAGGAGACGATGGCGATTGGCGACAACTCGAACGACGTGCCCATGCTCCGCGCCGCCGGGCTGGGCGTCGCCGTCGCGAACGCGAGCGCTGAGGCGCTGGCCGCCGCCGACTACGTGTGCGAGGCGGACAACAACGCCGGCGGCGTGGCCGAGGCAATCGAACGCTTTGTTTTAGGTTAATTGGGTATTTGTCGAAAATAAAAAGGCTAGCACTTCGTCAGATAGGTCAACGGGATCTCGGCGAGCGGGGATTCCGTCCTCACCGCACGGAGAGATGACGGGACGTTAGCGTGATCGCTGACGCTCAATTCAAGCCGAAACATACCCCGGGGTATATTCATTTTCTTGATGACTCAACAACGATATGAAGACGTAGGCGGCCTCTGGTTTCGGAGATATTGATGGCTCTTGTCTCGGCTACATGTACCTCCCCCATCCCTGAACATAGGATGTCGAATCTCCCTGCGGTCTCAACAATCGATTCAGTTTGTCTTGATTGATGCCATTAACGGATAAATTGACATTCCATAACTTGTTATTGCCTAGCATTCATCACGTGACCTAAAGGGCGACGTGAGAGCGAGTCTGCATGCGTCTGGGAAGTCAATCGGAGCTCTTTTGCCTCGGCGCCATCCCCCTCGTGGGAAACCTGGAGACCGGCGGAATCATCGGGCTTACCAACGAGGGCAATCGTCTCTGCCGCGCCATGAAGGAGCGAGACGTATCGGAAGACGAGGTCCCCGCCAGCTGCCTTGAGCTCGCAGAGCACCTCCGCGCCGGAGGGTACCTGGGCGAGTCGGAGGGCGAGCCTGCGCCTGCCACCCTGCGCTCCGCGTACCTCCACGTGACGCAGCGCTGCAACCTCCGCTGCAGGTTCTGCTACTCGGAGGACGAGGGCAGAAACGTCCTTCCCGACCCCTCGACTGAGGAGCTCGAGACCGCGATTGAGCTGCTCGCGACCATGGGCGCCCGACGGCTGATCATCTCGGGCGGCGAGCCGCTGCTTCGCCCGGACCTACCGAATCTCGCTCGCTTCGCGCGCGAGGCTGGCTTCGCGGAGATCGTGCTGCTCACCAACGGGCTTTTCGTCACCAATGAGAGCGTCCTTCCGCTGCGGGACGTCGTCGACTGCATGGGCATAGCCTTCGACGGCTGCGGACCTGACGACGTCGCTCATCTGAGGGGCTCGCAGAGGTTCGGGAGGCTCGTGGAGGCCGTCCGCACGTGCCTGGACGCCGGCATTGCCGTGCGAATCATGCCCACGCTCCACGCGGGCAACCTCGCAGACCTCGACCGCTACGCCGAGCTCGCCCGGTCCCTCGGGGCCTCCCTGGGGTTCAGCCTCCTCACCGCTCCCCTCTCGGAGCTCGGAGACCTCGCCATTGGCGAGAAGGGCCTTGCCACGCTGGGGAGAAGGGCAGCGACGGGCGGGATCGGAATCGAGGACTCCCTCTCAGGCGGCGGAATCGCCGTCAGGCGCTCGTGCGGCGCGGGCGTGAGGACGCTCAGCGTGGCAGCGGACGGAACCATCTACCCCTGCCACATGCTGCACGACCCGCGCCTCGCGATGGGCAACGCCTTCACGGACGACACCGAGACCGTGCGCTCGAGCAAGGTGGCGCGTACGTTCGCGACGCTCGACGCGGCTGACATCGAGCGCTGCGGGGCCTGTTCTTTCCGTTACCTCTGCGCAGGAGGCTGCCGCGCCAGGGCCTTCCTCGATACGGGGAGCATCACGGCGTGCGACCCCTACTGCGCGCTCTCGCGCTCGTACTACGAGCGCGTGGGAGAGCTGCTGGAAAAACGCTACGGATCGAGAGGAGGTGAGCGCGATGCTGTTCGCACTTGATGGGAGAGGGCTTATCTGCGTTGAGATTCTTGGACTGACCGTTGGATTCTAGGAGTGACCATGCCGGAGAGACTTGTTCGAAACTACAGATACGCCCGCGGAGCCTCCAGGCTGGGAGCGTACGCGCTCTATGGGATAGCGGCGCTGAGCCTGCTGGTTGGCATCGGCTTTTGCTTCCTGCACGCCCCCTTGGAGGGCTTCGAGCCCTTCCGCCTGCTCAGCGTCATTGCGGCGGGGATCTTCTCCGCCTCCGTCGTTCTTCTCGGCGAGTTTCTCCGGCACTTCTGGAGCGACCCGTCGCCCTTTGGGCAGCGGCAGTTCACCAGGCTCGTGGCGGCGGCCGCGCTGCTCGGCCTTCGCGCGGTCTTTGACGCGATGGTGCCCTCCAGCCACGCATTTGGCTCCCTGGGAGAGATCCGGACGATCACGCACGCGGATCTGGATCTCAAGATAATCTCCGTCGTAATCTTTCTTGTGTGTTTGGCTATGGTTGTTCGGTATGGAGATGCACTCAAGGAAGACTCGGACTCGTTTGTCTAGTATGCTCATGGTCGAGTCAACCCACGTCCTGGAGGTGCAGCGTGCCCATTGTTATGCGACTCGACCGCGTCATGGCGGAGAGGAAGATTTCTTCGACCGAGCTTGCCAAGCGCGTCGGAACTTCGACGGTCAACCTGTCCAACATCAAGAACGGCCACATCCGCGGGATGCGCTTCTCCACGCTCGAGGCCCTCTGCCAGGTGCTCAACTGCAAGCCCGGGGATCTGATCGACTACCTGACCCCCGAGGAGAACGCCGCCGAGCGCACCATCGGCGAGATCCGCGAGAGGAACTACGAGTAGCCAGGAGGCACGGGGCCCGCTCGGCGGGCCCTACTCCCAGGCGGCGCGTCCCATGAGGCGGAAGCGCTCGATCATCTCGCCGGTGAGGCTCGCGCGGTCACCCGTGCGCTCGAGGGGAATCTCTGAGCGGCTGAACCAGCGCGCCTCCTTGAGCTCCGAGTGGTCCACGGCGATGGTGGGGTCACCGTCAACCTCGCACCAGAAGCCCACGAGCAGGGTGTCCGTGAAGCTCCAGGGCTGGCTCTTGTAGAAGCGCAGGTTCTTGACGGAGAGCCCCACCTCCTCCATGACCTCCCGGCGCACCGTGTCCTCGAGGGGCTCGCCTATCTCGGTGAATCCGGCCACGAGCGCCCAGAGCGCCGTGGTCCTGCCCGCGTACCTCGTGAGCACGATCTTCTCGTCGTCCCCCTGGCAGCTGGTCACGGCGCAGATGACGCCGGGGCAGATCTTGGGGTACACGATGCTCGCGCACTCGGGGCACACGACCTCGCGGCTTCGCGGGGCGAGCTCCATCTGCGCCCCGCAGCGCCCGCAGAAGCGGTTGGCCCGGTACCAGCGGTCGAGCTGGGAGCCCGTCGCCGCCGCAAAGAGAAGGTGCTGCGGCTCGGCGCGCCTGAGCCAGTTGACGGACTCGTAGGCAAAGCCCGCGGGCACGAGCACCCGCTCATCCAGCGCCAGGAAGAAGCGCTCCTCCCCCAGACAGAAGAGATAGGTCACGCTGCCCGGCCGGCGGGGGTAGTCCGCCAGGCGCGGGAGCTCCATCACCTCGCCCGAGTCCCCCGCGTCGGCGTCCGCGCGCCCTACGTGCGTCACGCGCGCCAGGCAGCCCGCCGGTGAGTAGTGCAGAACGTAGTCGCCCTCGGCCGGCTCGTGCGGCTCGAAGTGGTTGTCATAGGCGTACTCGGCGCCAAACTCCTGGATCATGGCTCCTCCTTGGGACTGGTGGGCGCTACGCGCGCCCCCGCTCGCCACCCGCCTTTCGGACGCAGAGCTCGCTCACGAGCACGGCGACGAAGATCGTGCCAAAGCCGAGGGCGATCCTGGGCGTAACGAGCTCGTTGTAGAAGACCACGCTCGCCACGACGGCAAAGACGCTCTCGAGCGAGAGCAGCAGCGACGCCTGGGCGGGGGGCACGTGCGCCTGACCGAGGTTCTGCACGACCATGCACACGCACGACGAGAGCAGCACGAGGTAGCCGAGCGAGAACCACACGTCCGGGGACGAGAAGATCGCGGGGTCGGGCGGCTGCTCGGTGAGAAGCGCCGTGCCCAGGGCTACGACGGCGCTCATGGCGAGCTGCACCACCGTGAGCGTCATGACGTCGTGGGCGGAGGAGAACCGCGCCACGAGCACGATGTGCACCGCAAAGAGCACCGCGGCCACGAGGGTGAGCCAGTCCCCGCCCGTCATGATGAGGGAGAGGTCGTCCCCCAGGGCCACGAGGCCCACGCCCACGATGGCGAGAAACGCGGCCACGAGGTTGTTGGTCGCCGGGCGCCGGCGCGTCACGAGCCAGTTGATGAAGGGCACCATCACGCAGTAGGTGGCGGTGAGGAAGGCGTTTCTGCCCGGCGTGGTGTCGTCGAGCCCGATGTTCTGGACGACGAAGGCCGAGCCCGATGCCACGCCCAGGATGGCGCCCATCACGAGGTGGCTCGCGTCGAGGTTGTCGCGCAGCGTGCGCCAGAAGAGGGCTCCCACGATGACGGCGGACGCCAGGAAGCGGATGCCCATGAGCCATGCGGGGGGTATGACATCCAGGGTGTCCTTCATCACCACGAAGGAGCCGCCCCAGATGGCGGCGCAGGCGGCGAGGGAGACCTTCCAGACCCACGTGGGGACGGGACGGCGCGCGGCCCGCGCGTTCTTCTCGCCCTTGACAGTTTGCTCAGGTCCATCTGTCAACTTGACAGTTTGCTCAGGGCCATCTGTCAACCCAGGGCCATCTGTCAACCCACGGGCGTCCTTCTCTGTTGCGTTGTTCCCGGTCATGTCCCCTCTTTCCGTCACGGGGCGCGATTATAGCAGGCCTCTCGCGGCACCCAGGCACACGACCGCCCGAAAAACGCCTCCGTCGGGACTCATGCGCGGCCCGTTTTGCCGTAAACTAAACGATGGCCGGCCTCTGGCCGCCGCATGGCTCTGACCGGTCCGACGTGACCGGTTCGTTCGCGCCGGAGCATGGCCCGGCAGGAGATTCAGGAGAGGAGCATTACATGCAGTATTCCGCAGAAGTCGAGAATATGTGCCCTGTCGCCAAGGGCGCATATCACGGCCCCGCGCCCATCCCCGAGGAGGGCAAGTGGGTTCAGGCCAAGGAGATCAAGGACATCTCCGGCCTCACGCACGGCGTGGGCTGGTGCGCGCCCCAGCAGGGTGCCTGCAAGCTCACCCTCAACGTCAAGGAGGGCGTCATCGAGGAGTGCCTCGTCGAGACCCTCGGCTGCTCGGGCATGACCCACTCCGCGGCCATGGCCTCCGAGATCCTTCCGGGCAAGACCATCCTCGAGGCCCTGAACACCGACCTCGTCTGCGACGCCATCAACGTCGCGATGCGTGAGCTCTTCCTCCAGATCGTCTACGGCCGCAGCCAGACCGCCTTCTCCGAGGACGGCCTGCCCGTCGGCGCCTCCCTCGACGACCTTGGCAAGGGCCTCCGCTCCCAGGTGGGCACCATGTTCGGCACCAAGCTCAAGGGCGCCCGCTACCTCGAGCTCGCCCAGGGCTACGTCACCCGCATGGCGCTCAACGACAAGGACGAGATCATCGCCTTCGAGTTCCTGAACCTCGGCAAGTTCACCGACGCCCTCAAGAACGGCAAGTCTCCTGAGGACGCCATCGCCGGCGCCATGGGCCACTACGGCCAGTGGGACAACGCCGCCAAGTACATCGACCCGCGCACCGACGAGGAGACCCACACCGTCGCGTCCGTGTTCCCGGTTCACGAGTAGAAAGGGAGGGAAGACCAAATGGCAGTTTCGTTTGAGGGCTATGAGCGCCGCATCGACAAGATCAACAAGGTGCTCGCTGAGAACGGCATCTCCTCCCTCGAGGAGGCCGAGCAGATCTGCCTCGACAAGGGCGTCAACCCGCGCGAGATCGTCGAGGGCGTCCAGTCCATCGCGTTCGAGAACGCCAAGTGGGCCTACGTCTGCGGCTGCGCCATCGCCATCAAGAAGGGCGCCAAGAGCGCCTCTGAGGCCGCGGCCATGATCGGCGAGGGCCTCCAGGCCTTCTGCGTCCCCGGCTCCGTGGCCGAGGATCGCAAGGTCGGCAAGGGCCACGGCGACCTGGGCGCCATGCTCCTCGGTGACGACACCGAGTGCTTCGCGTTCCTGGCCGGCCACGAGTCCTTCGCCGCCGCCGAGGGCGCCATCGGCATCGCGCTCAACGCCAACAAGGCCCGCAAGAAGCCGCTGCGCGTCATCCTGAACGGCCTTGGCAAGGACGCCGCCCAGATCATCGCCCGCATCAACGGCTTCACCTACGTGAAGACCCAGTTCGACTACTTCACCAGCGAGCTCAAGGTCGTGGAGACCATCCCGTACTCCGACGGCCCGCGTGCCGCCGTCAACTGCTACGGCGCCGACGACGTCCGCGAGGGCGTTGCCATCATGTGGCACGAGAACGTCGACATCTCCATCACCGGCAACTCCACCAACCCCACGCGCTTCCAGCACCCCGTCGCTGGCACCTACTTCAAGGAGCGCGTGCTCGCCGGCAAGAAGTACTTCTCCGTGGCCTCTGGCGGCGGCACCGGCCGCACGCTGCACCCGGACAACATGGCTGCCGGCCCCGCCTCCTACGGCATGACCGACACCATGGGCCGCATGCACTCCAGCGCCCAGTTCGCCGGCTCCTCCTCGGTGCCCGCGCACGTCGACATGATGGGCCTCATCGGCATGGGCAACAACCCCATGGTCGGTGCGACCGTCGCCTGCGCCGTCGCCGTGAACGCCGCTCTCAACGAGTAGCGTGACAAAAGGGACAGGGTAGTTTGTCACATTCGGGCCGTCACCCTCGGGTGGCGGCCCTTCTTCGTGGCGGGCGTGACAAAAGGGACAGGGTAGTTCGTCACGATTCCGTCCCTCGCTCCCCCGCCCCTGTAACGCGATGGACCGTGCCTCGCCCCACGCCCGTCATTCGCTCGATTCTCCGTATCGAGAAGCCAGTTCTTCTCAGCAGGCGAAGCGCGTCGTCCCTCTGCTCTCGTGGCAGGTTGCCCACCTCGCTCGCCTTGCCCAAGCCCGCACCCCTCAGGATGTCGTTTGCGATACCCAGCAGCTCCCCCTCGTCATCGCATCGGCGGGTCATGGGAAGACCCGGCTCGGCGTCATCCTCGCAGAGCCTCCGGAAGCCCTCCGCTCCCTGGACGATGTCGAGCACTGTTTCCGTCCTTGACAGCACCACCGCCCCCGGCCTCCCCACGTATTCACCGAAGCTGCTCCACGCGTAGTCCCCCGCCCTGCAGATGCCCGCGCGCTCCGGGTTGAGGTGGACGTAGCGAACGACCGCCAGAAGGTAGCGGTCGCTCTCTATGGGCTCGCTGAAGAACCGTTCCTGGAACACGTGGCCGGCATGACCAGACCTCGAGTTGAAATATGCCGCGTAGCGCGTCAGAAGCGAGTGCATGAGCTCGCTGAGGCAATCGGTGCAATCCTCGAGAACGAGGTGCACGTGGTTGTCCATGAGGCACCACGCGATGACGCTCACTCCCGTCGCGCCCGCGCGCTCCCCGAGCAGACGGAGGAACCTCGTTCAATCTGCATCGCTCTCGAAGATGATCTGACGCCCGTTCCCCCTTGCCACGACGTGGTAGTAGCCGGACTCCGACTTGGCTCTCGCTGCGCGCAATGCTGGCCCCCTCTCCCGCTGGTAGGGATCCGGGCCGGAGCCTGTTGGACTACGCCCCTGACCCGGCGTCCGCTGGTCGACACCCGTTGAGAAATCATTCCCCTTTTGTAGATGATATATTCGTTTTTCTTTTGTGTTTTAGTTTTTTGCTTTGTATTCTACGTGGCAGTTTTGTGCCAGCGTACTGTCAGGTTCCTGTCACAGGCGTGACAGATAACCCAGCGTGACAAACAGCCCTGTCCCTTTTGTCACAACACTGGCACACGTACCATTGGGCAACCAAACGGGACGTCATAGCATTCAGGTATCGCTACCCGAACAATCCAGGAGGCTGCCATGAAGGTCACCAAGGGCGGTACCGTATCCAAGCTGCTCGCGGGCGTGGAGATTCCCGAGATGTTCCATGCGCGTCAGACGTTCCCGCGCGAGAGCATCTCTGCCGAGGAGATCCCGGGCGTCGTCGAGGCGCAGATCGCGCAGCCGCAGTTCTCCGAGAAGATCAAGCCGGGCATGAGCATCGCCATCACCGCCGGCAGCCGCGGCATCCGCAACGTCGACGTCATCACCAAGGCCGTGGTCGACGCCGTCAGGAGGCGCGGGGCCAGCCCCTTCGTCGTCCCCGCCATGGGAAGCCACGGCGGCGCCACCGCCGAGGGCCAGAAGGAGATGCTCGCGAGCTTTGGCATCACCGAGGAGGCCATGGGCTGCCCCATCAAGAGCTCGATGGAGGTCGTCGAGCTCGGCACCTCGAGCCTGGGCAAGCGCGTGGTTCTCGACAAGAACGCGTACGAGTCCGACGGCATCATCGTCTCCTGCCGCCTGAAGCCGCACAACGCCTTCCGCGGCACGCACGAGTCCGGCCCGTGCAAGATGATGACCGTCGGCCTGGGCAAGCAGGTGGGCGCGCAGACCGTCCACTCCGACGGCATGGGCAAGATCGGCCAGAACATCCCCACCATGGCCGAAGTGGTGCTCGAGAAGGCACCGATCCTCTTTGCCATCCCCTGCATCGAGAACGCCTATGACGAGACGGCGATGATCGAGGCCATCCTCCCCGAGAACATCCTCGAGCGCGAGGCCGAGCTCCTGGAGATCGCCAAGTCCAACATGCCGTCGCTCATCGTGGGCGAGGGCGACGTCCTCGTGGTGGACGAGATCGGCAAAAACTACTCCGGCACCGGCGTCGACCCCAACATCACCGGCACGTTCTCCACCGAGTACGCGCACGGCGGCATCCAGGTGCAGCGCACCGCGTTCCTGAACCTCTCCGAGATCTCCCACGGCAACGCGCTGGGCGTGGGCCTGGCGAGCGCCATCACCTCCAAGATCTTCGACGTGATGGACATCGAGGCCATGTACCCCAACTGCCTCACCTCCACCGTCCTCAAGAGCGCGTGCATCCCCTGCGTCGTGGCCACCGACAAGGAGGCCATCCAGCTCTGCATCCGCACCTGCAACGGCATCGAGGGAAAGCCCGTGCGCATGGTGCGCATCGCCAACAGCCTGCACATCGGCCAGATCATGCTTTCGGCCGCGTACTACGAGGACGTCAAGGCCGGCAAGTACCCCGGCGTGGAGGCGCTCGACGAGCCCGCGCCGCTCGAGTTTGACGAGCGGGACAACGTGGTGACGCCCGTCACGATCTAGCGCTCGGGGCACCCTCATCGCACGACATCGCGGGGCGCGTCTGGCAGCAGGCCGGGCGCGCCCCGTTCTTGACAGTTGACAGTTTGCTCGACAGTTTGCTCAGGTCAAACTGTCACCGTACGAGCTGAAAGGGTTGACAGTTTGACCTGAACAGATTGTCAATGTGCGCCGTGATATCGATTTCGGCGAGCGGTATTGTGGCGCACGGGGGTTGTGGTAGAGTACCCGCTGACTGAAATTCACCCCGGGAGCTGGGAGGATTGAAGACATGGACGCCACCGACCTCGACCTCGCCCGTGCCCTGCTCATCGCTAACAGGGACGCCACGCTCGTTGCCGTGCGCGGAGACGAGATTCACGTCTGTCACGAGCGCGGAGTGAAGCCCCTCCTCAAGATGATCAAGGAGGGCCGCAGCCTCCGCGGCTTCGCGGTCGCCGACAAGGTCGTGGGCAAGGCGCCGGCGCTCCTCTACGCCGTGCTCGGACCCGAGGCCGTCTTCTCCCCCGTCATGTCCTGGACCGGGCGCGCCGTTCTTCTCGCCTCTGGCATCGCCACGAGCTACGACACGCTCGTCCGCCACATCCAGAACAGGGCCAAGACCGGCCAGTGCCCCATGGACTCCTCCGTCACCAACGTCTGGGAGCCCTACGAGGCCGTGGGCGTCCTGATGGACCGCGCGCAGCAGATGGCACTCGGCGTCTAGCACGTGCGCCTCGCCGCACCCGAATCGTCCAGAATCACCCAATAAGAGCTTCTGCCAGAAAACGCCGCCCGGCTTCGCGGTCGCGTTTTCTGGCAGAAGCTCTTTCTCGGCATGCCGGCCGTCAGCTGGGTTGACAGTTTGACCTGAGCAATCTGTCATGTCGGCCGGGTTGACAGTTTGACCTGAGCAATCTGTCATGTCGGCCGGGTTGACAGTTTGACCTGAGCAATCTGTCAAACGAGGTTGAGGCACGGAGGGCCCGCATCGCCGGAGCAAGCCGAAATCGGGCATACTTAACAGCAGGCAAAGAAGCGAGAAGGGCGTGACATGGGTAGATCTGGCGGAGGCGGTGGAGGCTTCTCGGGCGGCGGCCGCAGCGGCGGGTTCTCCGGCGGCGGCAGGCGCTCGGGCGGCTTCTCGGGCGGCGGGCGTCCCAGTGGCGGACGTTCCGGCGGCCTTTTTGGGGGCTTTGGCGGCAGACCTGCCGGCAGGCCCGCAGGCGGCCCTCCCCCGGGAGGCGGTTTCGCCCCTCCGCGCCCGCACGTGCACGTCCCCTTCTTCGGAGGGTTCGGGGGCTTCGGCGGCTTTGGACGTCCCGTCGCCGCTGGCCCGGGCTACGCGGGCGGCAGCGGCTGCGGGTGCGGCGGGTGCCTCGGCGGCCTTATGGCCATCGTCGTGGTGGCGCTCATCTTCGCGCTGCTCTCCACCTCGCTCAGCACCTGCAGCGGTCCGGCGTACGGCGACACGGCCTACGTCACCTCGGGCACCCAGAGCTCGGACACCGTTCGCGAGAAGCTCCCCGCCGACGCGGTGACCAAGACGGACTACTACACGGACGCCGACGGCGACTGGATTCACGACGCGGGCAGGCTCACCCAGGGCCTCGAGGAGTTCTATGACAAGACGGGCGTCCAGCCCTATGTCTACATCCTGCCCAACGGCGAGTCCACCTCAACCACCGAGCTCACCGCCCTCGCCGAGCGCCTCTATCCCGAGCTCTTCACGGACGAGGGGCACTTCCTCCTGGTCTTCTGCGATGACGGCAACGGCACGTTCAACTGCGGCTACACCGTGGGCACCGCCGCCTCCGCCGTCATGGACTCCGAGGCTGTGAGCATCCTCGCGGACGAGCTCGACTATGCCTACAACAATGCCGACACCGACGAGGAGGTCTTCTCCGACGCCTTCTCCGAGACCGCGGGGCGCATCATGGCCGCGGCCGAGGACGAGCAGCGCGGGCAGACGACCATGCTCGTCGTGGGAGGAGTGGTCCTCGTCATAGCCGTGGGCGGCGCCATCGCCTACGTCGTCAAGCGCCGCAAGGCCAAGCAGGACGAGGAGCGGCAGAGGATGGAGGACATCCTCAACACCCCGCTCGAGAAGTTCGGGGACAAGGACGTGGAAGACCTCGCAGGCAAGTACGAGGACAAGGACTAGAAAGGGATCTGACATGGGAATTCTTGACCGCTTCACCACCATCGTGAAGGCCAACATCAACGAGCTCCTCGAGAAGGCCGAGGACCCGGCGAAGATGGTCGACCAGTACCTCGTGGACCTCACGGAGTCGCTCGCCGAGGTCAAGCGCGAGACCGCCGGCGTCATGGCCGAGGAGGCCCGCACCAAGCGCGCAGCCGACGCCAACGCCGAGGAGGTCTCCCGCATGGAGGACCTCGCCAAGAAGGCGCTCCAGGCCGGCAACGAGGGCGACGCCCGCATCTTCCTGGCCAAGAAGCAGAAGCTCGAGACCACCGGCGCCGAGCTCACCAAGGCCGCCGACTCCGCCAAGGCCAACGCCGACAAGATGCGCCAGATGCACGACAAGCTCGTGAGCGACATCGAGGACCTCAAGAGCCGTCGCGAGACGATCAAGGCCAAGATGGCCGTCGCCAAGACGCAGGAGAAGGTCGCCGGCTTCACCTCCGGCGCCGACAAGGCCGAGAACGCCATCGAGGCGTTCAACCGCATGGAGGAGAAGGCGGACCGCATGCTCGACACCGCCGACGCCATGGCCGAGCTCTCCACCGAGCCCGTCGACGACGCCGAGACGCTTGCCGAGAAGTACTCCGGCGCCGCCAACAGCGCCGCCGTCGACGACGAGCTCGCCCGCCTCAAGGCCGAGATGGGCCTGTAGGGCACTCACAGCCTCCGTCACTGCGAGCGGGTCGGGCGCATGCCCGGCCCGCTCTTGCACAAAAGGGGACGTGCCTGAAACGTGCAATTTTTAGCACGTTTCAGGCACGTCCCCTTTTGTGCAAGAAGCTAGGCAGAGAGGGCGGTCCAGAGGGCGATGAGGGCCACGATCACAAAGCCGAGAAACACGACGTAGATGCAGCCCACCGTGAGACCGGCCCTGAGGGCGCCGAGCGCCATCCAGAGGCGCTCCTTGGTGGTGAGCTCCACGCGCGGCCGGAGCGGCGGGCGCGGCTCGGCCTCGGGCCGCCTCTGAGGGGCGTGCCCCAGGAGCGACGGCCGCTCCACCGCCGACATGTCGGCGATGACGCGGCCGTCGTCCTCGAAGTCGTCCGTATGGCGCCTCGCTGCCACGGCTCCCCTACTCGTCGTAGAGGTGGCAGGAGACAAAGTGGCCCGGCTCCAGCTCCTTCTGCTCGGGCGCGATCTCCTTGCAGCAGTCCTTGGCAAACGGGCAGCGGGTGTGGAACTTGCAGCCCTTGGGCGGGTTCGCCGGCGAGGGGATGGAGCCCTCGAGCACGATGCGGTTCTGCTTGGCCTTGGGATCCGGGATGGGAATGGCCGAGAAGAGCGCCTTGGTGTAGGGGTGCAGCGGGTTCCTGAAGATGTCCTCGGTCATGCCGTACTCGACCATGCCGCCGAGGTACATGACGCCCACCGCGTCGGAGATGTGCTCGACGACGGAGAGGTCGTGGCTGATGAAGAGGTACGTGAGCCCGCGCTCCTCCTGCAGGTCGTGCAGGAGGTTGATGATCTGCGCCTGGATGGACACGTCGAGGGCGGAGACCGGCTCGTCGCAGACGATGAACTCGGGGTTCAGCGCGAGGGCGCGCGCGATGCAGATGCGCTGGCGCTGGCCGCCGGAGAACTCGTGCGGGTAGCGCATCTTGTGGTACGGCTGCAGGCCGCACTCCTCCATGACGCGGTCGATGTAGTCGTCGAACTCATCCTTGGGCACGAGGTTGTGCTCGCGCACGGCCTCGCCCACGATCTCGGAGATCGGGAGGCGCGGGGACAGGCTCGAGTACGGGTCCTGGAAGATGATCTGCATCTTGGTGCGCGCGTCGTGGAGCTCCTTGGCGTTGAGGCTGTAGACCTCGCGGCCGTTGAAGAGCACCTCGCCGCCGGTCTTCTCGCCGGCAAGGCGCAGGATGGTGCGGCCGGTGGTGGACTTGCCGCAGCCGGACTCGCCCACGAGGCCCATGGTGTGGCCGCGGCGCAGCTTGAAGGACACGCCGTCGACGGCCTTCACGTAGCCCTGCGTGCGGTTGAACATGCCGCCCTTGATGGGGAAGTACTTCTTGAGGTCGTTGACCTCGAGGATGATGTCCTCGGTGCCGGGGGCCGCGGGGGCCTTGGTGGACGTGACGTCCACAGTCATGTTCGTGGAAGCCATTTACTTGTCCTCCCCCTCGGTGCCGGTGCCGGCGATGAGGTCGTCGAGAACCGCGGCGGTCTCGCTGGCGGCCTCAGCCGTGGCGTTGTCGTAGTAGCGGTAGCAGCTCACCTCGTGCGTGGGCGAGAGGCGAACCATGTGCGGGTACTCGCCGGAGCACGCCTTGACGCAGAGCTCGCAGCGATCCTTGAAGTAGCAGTAGTCGGGCATGTTGACCGGGTTGGGAACCTTGCCCGGGATGGAGTAGAGGCGCTCCACGTGCTTGCCCACGACCGGCTTGGAGGCCATGAGGCCGATGGTGTAGGGGTGCGCGGGGTGGTCGAAGATCTCCTCCGCGGTGCCCTTCTCCACGATGCGGCCGGCGTACATGACCACCACGTAGTCGGCCATCTCGGCCACGACGCCCAGGTCGTGGGTGACGAGGATGATCGAGGAGTTGATCTTGTCCTTGAGCGAGCGGAGAAGGTCGAGGATCTGCGCCTGGATGGTCACGTCGAGGGCCGTGGTGGGCTCGTCGGCGATGATGATGCGCGGGTTGCAGGCGAGCGCGATGGCGATCATGATGCGCTGGCGCATGCCGCCGGAGAGCTCGTGCGGGTACATCCCGTAGACGCCCTCGGAGTTGGCGATGCCCACCGTCTCGATCATCTCGATCGCGCGGGCCTTGATCTGATCGGCGCTCCAGTCCTTGCCGTCGTGGAGGGCGATGACCTCCTCGATCTGCTCGCCCACCTTGAAGACGGGGTTGAGCGAGGTCATGGGCTCCTGGTAGATCATCGAGACCTCGGAGCCGCGGATCTTCTGCATGGCCTCCTCGGGGGCCTTGGTCACGTCGATGGCGTGGTCGCCGAGGTTGAGGCGGATGGAGCCGCCGGTGACCTGGCCCTGCGGGCGCTGCAGGAGCTGGATGAGCGAGAGGCACGTGACGGACTTGCCGCAGCCGGACTCGCCCACGACGCCCACGGTCTTGCCCACGGGCACGTCGTAGGTCACGCCGTCGACGGACTTGACCACGCCGGTGTCGGTGAAGAAGCAGGTGTGCACGTCGTCGAACTCGACGGCATTGGCCGGGTTCTTCATCTCGCACGCGTACTCGGAGGGGTCCACGTTCTTGCGCTTGCGCAGCTTCTCGTAGCCCTCGGTGATCTTGCGGTTCTCCTTGGAGATTCGGCGGGACTCCTTGGCGGAAAGGTAGCCCGCCTCCTTCTTCTTTTCGGATCCAAACATTGGCTACCCCTCCCTAGCGGTTCATCTTCGGGTCGAAGGCGTCACGCAGGCCGTCGCCCACGAAGTTGAAGCCAAGAACCGCGAGCAGCAGGCAGATGCCGGCGGGAATCCAGATGAACCAGTAGTTGGTCATGACGAAGGCGTTGTTGACGTCGGAGATGATGTTGCCCCAGGAGGCAAACGGGAACTTGACGCCCAGGCCGAGGAACGAGAGCGTCGCCTCGGTGATGATCGTGGAGCCCAGGCTCATGGTGCAGGAGACGATGAGCTGCGGCATGACGTTGGGGATGAGGTGACGGATGATGCGGTGCGGGACGGAGATGCCCGTGGCCTCGGTGGCGAGCATGAACTCCTGCTCGCGCAGGGAGAGGATCTGGCCGCGCACCAGGCGCGCGATGGAGGGCCAGGACAGGAAGCCAAGGATGAGCATGAGGTAGATCATGCGGATCCAGGGGTCCAGGCGCATGGCGTCCATCGCCGAGCCGAGGATGATGATGATCGGCATCGAGGGCAGGCAGTAGAAGATGTCGACGATGCGCATGATCAGGTTGTCGACCCAGCCGCCGAAGTAGCCGGAGATGCCGCCCATGATGACGCCCAGGCCCGCGGCGATGAAGACGACGATGAAGCCGATGATGAGCGACACGCGACCGCCGTACATGAGGCGCGTGAGCATGTCCATGCCGTTGCCGTCCGTGCCGAGCCAGTGCTCGAGCGAGGGGCTGGCGTAGCGGTCGTAGACCAGGTTCTCCGTGGTCTCGGTGACGTTGTAGACCTTGGAGTAGGCGTCGTAGGAGATCGAGAAGGTGTGCTCGGCGCCGTCGGCGTCCGTGTAGACGACCTCGGAGGCGTCGGCGTCAACGGCGGTAAGCAGGGCCTCGCGCAGATCGTCGGGGATGACGGTGTTGCCGTCGGAGGCGGAGATGACAAACGGGCTCACCATGGCGACGGTGGCGCCGGAGGCGTCCATGACGTTGCCGGACTCGTCGAAGGTGTAGGAGACGCCGTCGGCCTCGAAGGTGTTGCCGGCGGCCTCGGCCTCGGCGGCCTCCTCGGCGGCATCCTCGGCCTCCTCGGTGCTGTCCACGACCACGGCGCCGGACTCGTCGACCTCCGGCGCGTCAGCGTCGGTATCCCCGGCCGCGGCGGCGTTGGAGATGGCCATGATGGCGGCGATCTGGAAGTCGAAGGAGGGTGCCGTCATGCCGGCGGGCACGCTCACCACGTAGCTGGAGGCGTAGGCCGCGACGGAGCCGCCCGAGGTGAAGGTGTAGAGGTCGGGAGCCGGCTGCTCGATCGTGTAGACCACGCCGTCGCGCTCGAAGGACGTGGCGCCCTCGTTGATGGCGGAGTTGGCGTTGGCCTGGACGAGCGCGCCGAACTCGGCATCGGGCGCCGCGGTGTAGCGGCGTGTGGTGGTCTCGGTGATGCCGGCGTACTGCGTGTTGAGCTTGGTGAGGGTGGAGAAGGTCTGGTCCTGCCCGTAGGGGCTCACGAGGCCGCCCACGAAGGAGAACAGGAACATGGCCACGAGGATGACCAGGCCCACGACGGCCAGGCGGTTGCGGAAGAAGCGCTTGGCGATAAGGGCGCCCGGAGAGAGCACCTTCACGCGACGGTCGTCGTTGAGGGAGTACTGCTGCTGATCGTCGTTCTTCTCGGCGGGCGTGCCGTTCTTGGAATCGCTCATGAGTTACACCCGCCTTCCTAGGAGATGCGAACGCGGGGGTCGACCACCGCGTAGAGGATGTCGGTCAGGAGGTTGGAGAGAAGCGTGATGATGGCGATGAAGGTGAGGAAGAACATCGTGTAGGGGATGTCTCCGGCCGTCATGGCCTGGTAGGACGTGTAGCCCGTGCCCGGGATCATGAAGAGCGTCTCGGTGATGAGGGCGCCCGAGAAGAGGCCGGGGAGAGACCCGCCGATGACGGTCACGAGCGGGATGAGCGTGTTGCGGAAGGCGTGCTTGTAGATGACCTTGTGCTCCGGCAGGCCCTTGGTGCGCGCGGTGCGGATGTAGTCCGCATTGAGCACCTCGAGCATGTTGGTGCGGGTATAGCGCATAAGGGAGCCGATCTGGATCACCGTGAGCGTCACGACGGGCATGACCATGTGGTTCACGATGTCGAGCGCCTGGCCAAGGGCATCGAGCTGCGCATAGTCGCGGCCCATGAGGCCGTAAAGGTCAAACCAGCCAAGGCCAACGGAGAAGACCAGCTTGAGCAGCGTGGCGAAGAAGAACGTGGGCAGGGAGATGCCCGCGAGCGCCACGGCGGAGATGATGTAGTCGGACTTGGAGTACTGGTGCGTGGCGGCCAGGATGCCCAGGGGCACGGCGATGATCGTGGAGAACACGAACGCCAGGCCGCCCATCACGAAGGAGATGCCGATGGTGTTGGTGAACTCGGTGAGCACCGGCACGTTGAACTTCCAGGAGTCACCGAAGTTGCCGGTGAGGAAGTCGCCGAGCCAGGTGATGTAGCCGATGGGCACCGGCAGGTCCAGGCCGTACTGGGCGTTGAGCTGCGCCAGCCACTCCTCGTAGGGCTTGGCGCCGGGCGCCTGGGAGAGCTGCATTGCCATGGTCTCCACGTAGGATGCCGGCAGCGAGCGCATCAGGCCGTAGATGATGAAGGTCACGCAGAACAAGATGATGACCGAGATTCCGATGCGCTTGGCGATATAGGTTCTCACGTCGCAAACGCTCCTCTCACTCATGCCCGCGCGGTCGCGGGAAGAAGAGACCCCTTTTCTGCGCTGGAAGCGCAGACGATCGAACTCCCAGCACGGGAAGGAGGTCTCTCAATCCAACAGGGAAAGCCTCCCCAAGCAACGCGGCGGGGCGCGACGGCTCATCGCCGCCGCGCCCGACGCGATTTAGCTCAGGTTGGAGGACACTACTTGAGCTCGAGCTTCTCGATCTCGTCCTTCCAGGTCCAGTACGGGGTCTGGTCCTGAACGACGGACTCGACGTTCACGCGCTCGCTGGAGACGAGCGTGCACTCGGAGCGCTGGTAGACCGGGAGCTCGACGCCCCAGTCGAGGACGATGTCCATGGCCTCCTTGTAGATGGGCTTGCGGCTCTCGGTGTCGAGGCTCTGGCGGCCAGCCTCGATGAGCTCGTCGAGGTCGGCGTCGTTGATCTGGTAGTAGTTCGTGGAGCCCTGGCTGTGATAGAGCTGGTACATGTCGGGGTCAGCCGTGGACTGCCAGGCGGCGCACCACATCTCGGCGGCGCCGGACTGGTAGGACGCGAAGAGGTCGGCGGAGTTGGCGATGTCGTTCACCGTGAAGGTGATGCCGATGCTCGCGAAGGCGTCCGCGGCCTCCTGCAGGATCATGAAGGTGGGGTGGTCGCCCTGGCCGCCGCCGCCGATGTTGCAGCGGTACTCGAGCTTGGCGCCCGCGGGGGCAGCGGTGACCTTGCCGTCGGCGACGGTGTAGCCCGCGGCCTCGAACCAGGTGAGGGCACCGGCGAGGGCGGCGGCGTGACGGTCGTCGTCGCTCATGTCAGCGGTGTAGAGCTGGTTGCCGGAGGCGTCGGTGGAGTAGCAGACCTCGTAGCCCGGGTCCGTCTCGTTGGGCGAGGCCCAGGAGGAGGTGGAGATCGGGTAGTTGAGGACGGTGGCGGTGTCGCCGTAGTAGGAGGCGACGCCGGAGTCACGGTAGGCGGCGATCACGGTGCAGAGGGCCTTGCGGAGCGCCTTGGAGGCGTCGGAGCCGGCCTCGCCGTTCACGCACACGTTGCCGGCGGCGATGCCGATGTAGCCGTAGCCGCGGAAGTCGTGCAGGAAGGTGGAGAAGACGTCGCCGTTGACGTCATCGTTGCCGTTGATCTCCTTGATCTGGGTCTCGACCTCCATGGAGTAGGACGGCTGGGAGACGTCGAGCGTGCCGGCCTGGACGCCGGTCACCATATCGGCCTCCTGGGTCTCCACGATGTTGAGGTTGGAGACCTTCGGGGCGCCCTTGTAGTAGTCCGGGTTGGCGGACATGAGGACCTGGCCGCCCTCGTAGCTGTCGAACTTGAAGGCGCCGGAGCCCATGGGCTGGCCGTTGAGGCTGCGGGCCTTGGAGAGGTCACCCTTGGTGAAGCCGAAGGAGTTGTTCTCGTAGTCGTAGAGCGACTCGTCGCCGTAGTACTTGTAGGAGCACGGGGCGATGGAGAGCTGGTAGATCATGGTGGCGTCAACACCGTTGGTGGTGACGGTCATGGTGTAGTCGTCAACGCGGACGATGCCGGAGACGTTGGCAGCGGCCTCGCCGGTCTCGACGCCCTGGGTGCCCATGGCGTAGACGTCCTCGGGGATGAGCTCGGAGAGGGCGGTGCCGGCGGTCTCGGCCTCGCAGGCAGAGAAGTTCCAGTCGTAGGCAGCGCCGATGGCCTCGAAGAAGTCGGTGGCGGTGGCGTCAGCGGGCAGGTCGGGGTAGTTCCAGCCGGCGGCGGCGGAGGCGACGTCGGTGGCGCCGTTCTCCATCATGTAGTCGACGATCTCCTGGGCGAACTTGGTGCCGCCGTCGTCGACGGCCGCCCAGAAGGCGTCCTGCTGCTCCTGCGTGAAGTTGGTGAAGTCGGTGTTGTCACGGCCGGCGTTGCCGATGAGGGAGGCAAGCGTAGCCATGCCGGAGCGGTACTCCTGAAGGCCGACGATGTCGTTGGAGTAGATGGTGGCGGAGCCGTCATAGGTGGGGTCGAAGTACGCGTAGAAGGTGAAGATCGCGTCATCGATGGTGACGGGGTTGCCGTCGTGGAACTTGAGGTCGTCGCGCATCTTCACCGTGTAGGTGACGGTGCCGTCGGCGTTCTCCTCCATGGTGATGTCAGCGGGACCGGTGTAGGTGTACTCGGTGCCGTTGTACTCCCTGGTCTCGCCCTCGATGGCGCTGAGGACCGGCTCGGCCATGCGGTCGGTCATGAGCAGCGTGATGTTGTTGAAGCTCACGACGTCCTGGTCAGCCGCGGAAGCGGTGAACAGGGGGCAGAACTTGCCCTCGAGGCCGTTGCCCGCGACGACGAGCGTGCCGGCGTGATCGGAGTCGCCAGAGCCGCCGTTGCCGCCCTGCTCGGTGTTGCCGTTGCACGCGGCGAGCGCGAGGGCGCCCATGGTGGCCGCGGACAGGCCGAGCATCTTCCTTCTAGTAACGAGCATGTTCCCTACCTTTCCTCCCGTAAGTGGGGATGTTGGAGACCGCGCGACGCCGGTCGGCGCCCCGCGGCTGTAAGCACAGCGCCCGATGGATGGGCACAGTACATGCGTAGGGCAGTTTACGTTCTCGAAATCTGAAAACGAGCCACATGCCCTGCGCTTTCACGCAGTGGTTACAAACCAGTTTCCCCTCAACCGGTGAACGGTAGTACTTTACCGGATAAACGGCACATTCCTAAACAACTCGTTGACAAAAACATAACGGAGGTGACACGAGAGAGGTCACCTCCGCTTGGTTTCTGGCGCTGCGCTGCCGCGCCTCTGTCGCGCCTCTGCCGCGCCGCGATCAGGCCCCGCGGCACCGGCGCCAATCGTCCTCGAGGATGGCCATGAGGACGTCGTCGCAGTAGGTGCCGTCGGGCAGGAGGATGGCATCGCGCAGCACCCCCTCGCGGATGAAGCCCGCCTTGGCGTAGACGCGCTCCGCGCGCGGGTTGATTGAGAAGACGTCCAGCTCAAGACGATGGAGGCCCAGCCCCTCGAAGGCGTGGTCGCGCGTGAGGGCGCAGGCCCAGCTGCCCAGGCCGCGGTCGCGGGCGGGCGCGCCAAAGAGCGCTATACGGAAGTTGGCGCTCCTGGCAGCCCAGTCGATCTCGTTGATGACGCTCTCCCCCAGAACCGCACCCTCCGGCGAGAAGATCAGCAGGTCGCGACGGTCCGGATCGTCCACGCAGCGCAGGAAGAAGCTCGTGACCTCGTCCTTCTCGTAATGGTCCCTGCTGCCCGTGAGGAGCGCGCCCTCCGGGTCAAACTGGTCGAAGCCCTCCCAGTACGCCTCCACGTCCTCCGCGCGCGCGAGCCTGAGCGCGTGGCCGTCCTCGCGCTCCCAGCGCACGTCCTCCTTCTCCATGCGACCCTCCGTCTGTAAATTGGGGACAGTCCCCAATTTACACAAACAGCCGGCGTGGGCGCGCCCCCGGCAGCGCGTCGTCACTTTTTGACCCGTGGCACGTTATTTCGATGAGGGGATGCGAAAAACGGAGCTGTGGCACCACGCCGACCGCTCGTCCGACCAGGCGAGAAGAACGCGCAGGCCGCGGGCGTGCCCCGTCCCCCAAAAGCGCAGCGTTTTGGCCCTCAGCACCGACCCAAGGCCGCCTTTGGGCCGTCTCGCGGCCCTAACCGCGCACCCTCTCCCCGCCCTCGGAGTGCCCCAGGTCCGCTTTCCGCAACGCCTCGGCGCAGATTCGTGCCCTGACCCCCAAATCGACAACGCCCGGACCCCTGCGCCGCTTGCGAGACGCGACGGCGCTCCGGCCCACGGAGGCGCTCACGACGACGGCTGCGCCTTGAAGAGCTTCCGTACGTCGGCGCGGGCGCGCCAGACCGTTGCCCAGCACGTCGCAAGCGTCGCACCCGCCGCGAGCGTCATGCACGCCCGAACGTCCAGCACCTCCCCCATCGCGCCTATCACCAGCGCGAGCACGCTGCGCCCCGCCATGACCGCGGCGCCCTCGAAGGCGTTCATGCGGGCGCGAAGCTCGTCTGGGAGGTAGGTCTGCACCGCCGCCTGCCGCAGCGTGGCGCTGTTGATGCCGCAGAAGCCCACCACCGCCCGATTGGCCAGCATGAGCGGGTACGGCAGCCACAGAAGCGCCATGTCCATGAGCTCGTAGAGGTTGTAGACGCCAAAGCAGATGCCAAACTTGCGCTCGTCGGGGACGCGGAGGCGATACTGGACGACGCCGCCCAGGCTGCGCCCGAGAAACTCGGCCACCGAGAAGAGCGCGTAGAGCGCGGGAGAGAGTCCGGCCGCGGTGGAGAAGTACGCCACGAGCAGAGGGGCGTAGCCGCTGGCCACGCCATTGGTCACGGCCTGGTAGACGTACATGCTGGCAAGGCCGCGCTCGCCGCGGAGGTAACGGGCCGCCTCGCGGACGTCCGCCCACCACAGCGCGAGCGACGCGCGCTCGCCGTCCATGCGCCGCTCCTCATGAACGCGGATGCGGCTCTCTATGGCCGCGGCCGCCGCCGAGAGACAGCCCTGCGCCACGAGCACCCAGCCCACGCCCACCGTCTCGTAGAGCACGCCCGCCGCCGGCATCATCACGACGTTCATGACGGGATAGAGCATCGACGAGACCGTGTAGCCGCGCTGCTCCATGCCCGGGGGGATCAGCTTGGGGTACATGGAGTTGTACGCCAGCTCGTCAAACGCCCCAAGGGAGGAGATGACCAGGGAGAAGACGAGGTAGCCCACGTACGAGAAGCTGCAGCTCATCAGATACAGCCCGGCGAGCGCGTAGAGGACGCCGTTCACGCAGTCGCCCGCCACGAGGAAGGGCTTGCGCGGCAGGCGGTCCATCCACGGCGCGACCGCGATCGGCACCACGAAGTACGGAACGAGCTGGATGGCGATGACGAGCGCCGAGGCGAGCGTGGAGCCCGTCTCGTCGAAGACCATGAACGAGAGCGCGAAGCCGCCCGCGATGCTGCCGATCGCCCCGAGCGCGGAGGCCACGGTCACGAGCGTGAAGTCGCGCGTCCAGAGGGTAGTTGCCGCCATGTCTCACCGTCCTTCTCGCCTGTCCTTGTTTTAGTCTGGCAGAGCTATTAACGAGAAGAACCGCAATGTTTTGGGAAATTATCCCATGTGGTTTGAAGGTAAGAACGTCTTACACGAGTTATTTGAGAAAACTAGACCCCACTTGGGTAGAATTTCACTCACGGCTCGGCGGTCGAACCGCGTACCGAGGGCAGCGCCGCTCCTGCGGGAGGAGGTGATGCCGATGGATGTTTCTGAGGTCGTTGCGTTTCTGGAGAGGTGCGTCAACCTCGCCTTGGCGATAGTAAGGTTCGTTCGAGAGGTGCGTAGGAGATCCGATGAAAGCGCGGGCCGCAAGCGCTGAACGCCTGCGGCCCCGTCGTAAGTAACGGCACTGCCTAGGTGTGGCAACGTAGGCGGCCGTCGAGCCTATTGTACCCCTTTCGCACCGTCGTATTCCACGGCGGCGGCAGACCGCGTCGGAAGCCTCAGGGGAAAGTCGCGCTCGAGCTCGAAGGCCGCGCGGTACTGGCGGTTGGCGGTATACCACTCGAGGACCCAGGGCAGGTGGAAGGCCACAAACCCTATGGGCAGCTCCTCCCGGCAGCGCGCGAACGCCACCAGCAGCGCCTCCCCGTACTCCGGACGCCTGAGGTAGTCGGCGTGCTCGAGGCGATAACGCACGAGGTCGCAGAGCTGGAGGACGAGGCCGCCGGCATCCTCCGGCACCCGGTCGAGCGCCGCGAGCGCCTCCTCGGGCAGGCCCAGCCCCTCGCAGCAGACCGCGAGCTTGTGCAGGTCAAGCGGGTCCGGCCGCTCAAGCGCCGAGAAGAACGCGTACGCCTCGTCAAAGCGGCCACACTCGATCTGGGTGGACGCAGCATTGTAGCCGATCGTCCGCAGCAGGTCCTTCTCGCCCAGCGCCCTGGCAAGGCGCGCGGCGGCGGCGTACTCGCGCTCCATGTTCTCGAGGTCCAGCTGGTTGCAGTAGCAGTTGCCCAGGTAGACGCGGGCGCTCACCATCACGTGCGCGCGGCCCTCCGCGGCAGCCTCGTCGTAGGCGCGCCGCAGGAGCTCGATTGCCGGGGCGTAGTTCCTCTCCCCCGTCTTGTAGGCGGAGAAGCCGGCCTCCAGGTAGGTGAGCGCACAGGGGCAGAGGCGCAGGGCGTCATCATAGCGGCCCTCGGCCAGGCGCTGCAGGCCCAGCAGCCGACCGTCCAGAAGGGCCTCGAGCTCCGGGCCCACGGGACGGCGCGGCGCGGCCAGAAGCCCCTCGAGCAGGGCGGCCTCCGCCGCGAGCGGACTTGCGGCGAGCTCCCGCGATCGCGCGGCGAGCTCCTCGCGAAGCCCGGGGAGCGCGGCCTCCTCAACGGAGAGCACGGCGTCGTAGCCGCGGTTCAGCAGGTCGCGCGCCCGGGCGAGAAACGCCTCGTCGTCGTGCCAGTCGACGCCCAGGCGCCTGAGGAGCGCACCTATGATCTCCGGGCTTGGGTCGGCCTCGCCGCGCTCGATCTTGGAGAGGTACGAGACGGCGCAGATGCCGTGCGCCAGGCCCTTGAGGCTCCAGTCGCGCGCGAGGCGCTCCCGCCGGATGAGCGCCCCCGTTCTGTAAATTGGGGACTGTCCCCAATTTACAGATGTGTCCAGGTGGGCTCGCGTCACGTCCGCCCCCTAACAGGGCTGCCAGGTGGTGGCGAGGCAGAGGCGGCGCAGCGCCACGAGCGCCACCACCGCGACCGCCTCGCAGGCGAGAAACGCGAAGTCCGCCGCCGCGGGCGCCGCTCCGGAGAGCACGAGGAACACGACCTCCCCCACCGCCGCCACAAGCGCCAGGGCGGCCGCCACGACGCAGCGCAGCGGCAGCGCGCCCACGGTCTCGTCGCGCACGTACACGCGCACGCGCTCCCCGGCAACGGAGAGGCGGCCCATCCCCCAGAGCACCCACACCATGGCCACGAACTGCAGCATGTAGGGCATCACCACGTAGGGGCAGCCGGAGAGGCCGGCGGGGTTGGCAAGCGAGGCGACGAGCGTCGCCAGGGTCGCCGCGCCGCACGCCGCCCAGAGCGCGCGGAGCAGCCGGCCGCGGTCCTGGCCGTCCGCCAGGCGAACGTGGTCGCCGAGATAGGCCATCTTGCCGTCGTCACCGCGACCGAAGTCCTTGAGGCGCTCGCGCTCCTTCTTTCTCACGTTCTTCTCGCTTCCTCACATAACATGACAAAGGGACTGTCCCTTTGTCACGTTACGCGATGCCGGTGAGGTCGTAGGACTCGAGCCAGGCGGTGGCGCGCTCGCAGATGGCCTTGAGGCAGCCCTCGTCGAAGGGCGAGGTCATGCCCGCGTGGGCCAGAAGGTCCGTGAAGGCGCGCGTGCCGCCCTGGCGCGTGTAGGCCATGTAGTGCTCCCATGCGCCCTTGAAGTCGTCCTGCGACATCGCCCAGAACTCGAGCGCCACCGTCTGCGCGAGGCAGTAGTCGATGTAGTAGAGCGGGTTCTCGTAGATGTGGTGCTGGCGCTGCCAGCCCTCGCCCTCGGCGTAGAAGGGGATGTCGCCGTCGAGGCGCATCCACGGCATGTAGACGCCGAGCAGGCGCTTCCAGGTGGCGTGGCGCTCGGCGGGCGTCATCTCGGGGTGCTCGTAGACCTCGTGCTGGAAGTGGTCGACCATCGTGCCGTACGGGATGAAGGTGATGGCGCCGGCCAGGTGCGCGTAGCGGTACTTGCGCGCGTCGTCACCGAAGAACTCCTCGGCCCACGGCCAGGCCATGAACTCCATGGACATCGAGTGGACCTCGCAGGCCTCCATCGAGGGCATGGAGAGGGTGATGGGCACCACGTGGGTGTTCATGTAGTAGGAGAACGCGTGGCCCGCCTCGTGCGTGACCACCTCGACGTCGCCCTGCGTGCCGTTGAAGTTGGCAAAGATGAAGGGGACGTCGTAGTCCGGGATCTGCGTCATGAAGCCGCCGCCGGCCTTGCCCTCGGTGGAGAGGACGTCCATGAGGTCGCGGTCGAGCATCATGTCAAAGAAGGCACCGGTCTCGGGGCTGAGCGCGCGGTAGAAGGTGCGTCCGGCCTCGAGCACGTCGTCGGCGGTGCCGCACGGCGCGGGGTTGCCGGAGCGGAAGGAGAGCGCCTCGTCGGCAAAGGAGAGCGGGTACTCCACGCCCAGGCGCTCCGCCTGCGCGCGGTAGACCTTGTCCGCCAGCGGCACCACGTAGGTGCGCACGGCCTCGCGGAAGCGCTCCACGTCCTCGCGGCCGTAGGAGAGCCGACCCATGCGGTCGTAGCCGAGCGGCAGGTAGTTCTCGTAGCCGAGCTTCCTGCCCATGGCGTCGCGCACGTGGGTGAGCTCGTCGTAGATGCGGTCGAGGTCGGCCTGGTGCTCCTTGTACCAGGCGCCTTCAGCCTTCCACGCGGCCAGGCGCCGGGCGTCGTCCGCGGACTTCTTGAACGGCATGAGCTGGGAGAGCGTGTAGGTGCCGCCCTCGAAGGGAATCTGCGCGGAGGCGATGAGCTTCACGTACTCCTGCGAAAGGGCGTTCTCGCGCTTCATGTCCTCCACGATCGCGGGGTCGATGGTGCGGCGCTCCTGCTCGGCCTGGGCAAAGAGCAGCTCGCCGTACTTCTCCTCCAGCTGCGCGCGGAAGGGCGTGGAAAGAAGGGCGGCGGTGAAGGCGTCGGAGGCCTGCTGGAGCTCCGGCTGGGCCTCGTCCCAGAACGCGGACTCCGCGTCGTAGAACTCGTCGCGCGTGTCGATGACGTGGCGGATCATGGCGAGCTCGGCGGCCGTCTGCACGTGGCGGTCGAGCTGGTCCTTCTCCAGGAACGCGGCGTCCGCGGCCTCGAGGGTCTCGGCGCCGGCGAGCGCGGCGGCCAGGCGCGCGTACTCGGCCTTCACGGCCTCGAGGTCCGGGCGCTCGTAGGGCATGTCCTTGAACTTGACGGCATCCGTCATGTGGGTCCTCCTCCGCGTGTGCACGGCGACACCGTTATGCGCGCCATGCGTGTGAGTTCGGCTATGATTCGAGAAGGTATTGTACCCGTCAGAGGAGAATTCATGCCCGGCTACGTTCTCAGCTGCTGCTCCACCGCCGACGTCACGCGCGAGTGGCTCGAAAATCGCGACATCGCCTATCTCTACTTCAACTACTTCCTCAACGGCGAGATGTGCAAGGACGACTTTGGCGCCACCAACCCGCCCGCCCAGCTCTACGCCAAGATGCTCGCGGGCGCGGACGCCAAGACCTCGCAGATCAGCGCCGGCGACTACATGGAGCACTTCGAGAAGTACCTCGCGCAGGGCAAGGACGTCCTTCACGTGACGCTCTCGACCGGCATCTCCGGCACGTTCAACTCCGCCTGCGCCGCGCGCGACCAGCTGGCCGAGAAGTACCCCGACCGCAAGATCTACGTCATAGACTCGCTCGCCGCGTCCTCGGGCTTTGGCCTGCTCATGGACAGGCTCGCCGAGCTGCGCGACGGCGGGATGGGCATCGACGAGCTCGCCGCCTGGGCCGAGGACCACAAGCACGAGGTCCAGCACTGGTTCTTCTCGTCCGACCTCACGTTCTTCGTGCGCGGCGGCCGCATCTCCAAGGCCGCGGGCCTCGTGGGCGGCATGCTCAAGATCTGCCCCGTGATGGACGTGGAGCCCGACGGCTCGCTCGCCGTGAAGGAGAAGATCCGCACCAAGGCCAAGGCGATCAACCGCGTGGTGGAGAAGATGGAGGAGCTCGCCGAGGACGGCCTCGACTACTCCGGCACGTGCTACATCAGCCAGTCCGAGTGCCTTGCGGACGCGCAGGAGGTTGCCGCGCGCATCGAGGAGCGCTTCCCCAAGCTCAACGGCAAGGTGGAGATCTTCCCCATCGGCGCCACCATCGGCGTGCACACCGGTCCCGGCACCGTGGCCCTCTTCTTCTGGGGACAGCGTCGCGTCTAGCGAGAAGGACGGCGACTGGCGAGAAGAACGACGAGCCGTCCGCCCGCACTTCTCGGCCCGCGCACCGAGTGCGGGCCGGCGGTCACTCGATGCCCGCACCTGAGCGCAAACGATGGGTGGCGGCCCGCACTCGAGCCGCCACCCATCCAAAACTGCCCGCACTTCTGGCCCGCACTCACGAGTGCGGGCGTTTTCGTGCGGGGCCGCGCCTACAGGTCCTTGGCCACGAGGAAGCCCTCGCGCGTGGCGTCGAGCGCGCGGCGCGGGCTCTTGGCGTCACCGATCACGTGCGCGGGGACGCCCGCCGCCTCCGCCGCGGCAAGGAGTGCGGCGTTGTCGACGGAGCGCGAGCCCACGGCGACCACCACGGAGCCCGGAAGCGTCTCCGCCGCGCCGTCCTTCTCGACCACCGCGCCGCCGTCCGCGAGCTCGACGAAGCGCGTGCCGGTGCGGATGTCCACGCCGAGCTGTGCCATCTTCATCAGCACCATGGACTTGCGCGCGGCGCCGAGGTCGGCCCCAGCCTGCTCCAGCATCTCCACCACCGTGACGGGGTGTCCCGCCGTGGCCAGGTAGTCGGCCACCTCGAGGCCCACGAGGCCGCCGCCGATGACCACGATCGCCCCGTCCGGAACCTGCGCGCGGCCCTCGAGCACGTCAACCGCGACAAAGGCACGGGAGCCGTCGAGGCCCAGCGTCAGCGGCTCGGCGCCGTTGGCAATGATGAGCTCGTCGAACTTCTCGGCGCTCAGGGTCTCCGGCGTGAACGGGGTGCCCCGGCGGATCTCCACCCCCAGGCGCTCGACCTGCTCGCCCTGGGAGCGAGCGGCGGCGGCCATCTCGGCCTTGCCCGGCGCCATGCCTGCGGTCACGAACTGTCCGCCCAGCCGCTCGGTCGCCTCGAAGACCACGGGCTCGTGCCCGCGGAGCTTGAGCGTCTGAGCCGCAACGAGGCCCGCCATGCCGGCGCCGACCACGGCCACGCGCTTGGGCGTCGCGGCGGGCGCGAGCGCCCAGTCTGTCTCGTGCCCGAGCGCGGGGTTGCGCAGGCACGTGATGGCCTCGAAGCGCTCCATGTCCGCGAAGCCGTCGAGGCAGCCCTGGTCACAGCCCACGCAGTAGACGATGTCGTCCACGCGGCCCTCACGCGCCTTGGCCACGAAGTCGGGGTCGGCGAGCTGGGCGCGGCCCATGACCACGAGGTCGACCTTGTCCTCGGCGAGGATGTCCTCGGCGAGCTGCGGCGTGTTGATGCGCCCGACGCCGATGGTGGGCACGCCGGTCTCGCGGCGGATGCGCGCGGCGTTGTCGATGTTGAAGGCGGGCGGCAGGTCGATGGGCGGAACCTCGTAGGCGTTGGCCGCGGAGATGATGTTGCCGCGGGAGACGTCGAGCACGTCCACGCCGGCCTCGGCGGCCCAGCGGCAGAACTCGATGGTGTCCTCGATGGTCATGCCGTTCTCGAGGAAGTCGTCATGGGCGTCGATGCGCATGAGAAGCGCCATGTCGTCGCCGATGGCCGCGCGGATGGCGCGAATGCAGGCAAGCGGGAAGCGGGCGCGGTTCTCCAGGCTGCCGCCATACTCGTCCGTGCGGTGGTTGATGCCGGCGGAGAGGAACGAGTGCGGCAGGTAGTTGTGCGCGCAGTGGAACTCCACGCAGTCGTAGCCGGCCTCGCGGGCGCGGCGCGCGGCCTCGCCGAAGCAGGTCACGATCTCGTCTATCTGCTCGTGCGTGATACCCGGCAGCGTAAAGCCCGGGGCGAGCGGCAGGTCGGACGCCACGAGCATCTGCGCGGAGCGGTCCATGCCAACCGCGATCGAGCCCTGCCAGAGCTGGACGCCGGCCTTCCCGCCCGCGGCGTGAATGGCGTCCACGAGACGGCGGTGACCCTCGACGTAGCAGTCCTCCGAGATGGAGACGAACATGCTCGGCGCGCTGGGCGTGTGGACGCTCGACACCTCCACGATGTTGAGGGCGCACCCGGCCTTTGCGCGCGCCACGTGGTAGTCGATGAGCCGCTGCGTGATGTAGCGGTCCTCGCAGAAGCGGGTGCCCATGGCGGGCATGACGATGCGGTTCTTGAGCTCCATGCCGCGAACCTTGAACGGGCTGAACAGATGGTCGAACATCGGGTCCTCCTCTCACTGCCGGCGACGCCGGCATCTGGGAGGATTGTTCCCCCGGATGTGGCCGATGCGCCCCGGTCCCGCTCGACGGGACGCCGTGAATCGGCAAAAGGTCGTTTTCGGGGTATTTCCTCAGCGGCTTTCGAGATACCCAACAAATGGAGGGCACAAGACCCGCAGGTAGAGAAATGGCACTTCCCAGGTAGTACTTGAGCAACCCCGTTTGAAATACCCTACAAACGAGGGGCGCTCCGAAGCCGTGCGGGCGCCTAGCGCTCCATGTGGAAGAACGACCGATAAAGCCCCAGCTCATCGGGCGTGTCCAGGCTCGAGGCAAACTCCACGCGCCCGGCCCTGTCGCGCACCGCGGCGAGCCCCTCCTCCGCGAGCCGCTTGCGGAGCTGCCGCGCCGTACCCGCACCGCCGTCGAAGAAGGCGACACCGGGGCCGAGGACGCGCTCGATCTGCCGGCGCACGAAGGGGTAGTGCGTGCAGCCCAGCACCACGGCGTCGACGCTGCCCGCATAGCCGCCGACGAGGCCCTCGACCATCTCGCCCAGATCCGGGGCGTCGAGGTCGCCGCGCTCGATGCGTGCGGCGAGCCCCGGGCAGGGCACGGGGATCACCTCGCACTCCCCTCCCCAGGCGCGCGCGAGCTCGTGGTACTTGTCAAGATGAAGCGTCATCTCGGTGGCCATCACGAGGATGCGCCCGTGCGGGAAGGCGCGCGCAGCCGGCTTGAGCGCGGGCTCGATGCCCACGATGGGGACGTCGGGATGCGCCGCGCGAAGCGTCGCCGCCGAGGCGGAGGTGGCCGTGTTGCAGGCGATGACGATGGCCTTAGCTCCGTCCGCGAGGAAGCGGTCGGCTATCCTGCGGGAGAGGTCGAGCACCTGGGCCTCGGTCTTCTCCCCGTAGGGGGCGTTGGCGGAGTCGCCGAAGTAGCGGAAGTCCTCGTGCGGCAGCTCCTCCACCAGCGCACGAAGCACGCTGATGCCGCCCAGCCCGGAGTCGAAGACCCCCACGAAGCCGTCGCGCGCCTCACCCATGTCACCCGCCCCCTTTGCCTTGTCGCCTTTCAGCATACCGCATCGAGGGAGGGCGCCTCTCGCCCGGTGATTACTGCCACTCACAGTTCAATCTCTCCAATGGTATATTGTGTGACATAGTAATTTGGTAGACTGAGCAAAAGTCAGGACGAGCAGGGAGGTGACCATGGCAGGCCGAGACGCGGAGAGCGACCTCATCCGGGGCAACATCGACGCCATCGTTCTCAACACGCTCACGGACGGGGACTCGTACGGGTACGAGATCCTGAAGGACGTCGCCAGCGCCAGCGACGGCGCGTACGAGATGAAGGAGCCCTCGCTCTACACGAGCCTCAAGCGCCTGGAGGGCCAGGGGTTCGTGGAGAGCTACTGGGGCAACGAGTCCCAGGGGGCGCGCCGCAAGTACTACCACATCACCGACTCGGGCCTTGGAGAGCTTACCGAGGCAACGGCGCGCTGGGTTCGCGTGCGCACCATCATCGACCGACTCCTCAGGCAGAACGGGGGAACCAATGAGCACCGCTAGCGACATCAGGATGTACGTCGAGCACCTCTTCGAAGGTCGCGTGCTCGACGCCGAGACCATCGAGCTCAAGGAGGAGATCTACGGCAACCTCGTGGCCCGCTACGAGGACTACCTCGCACAGGGCATGAGCGCCGAGGAGGCGTATGCGCGCACCTGCGAGGCCGTGACCAGCGTGGATGACGTCATTGGCGCGGGCGAGAAGGACGAGCCCGCCGAGCCCACGCGCGTGATGCCCGGGCGCGAGCACGCGGCAGGCCCCGTGCCGCCTCCCCCGGCCTCGTCCGAGCCGCCCACCACCGTGACGCCGCCGGCGCCAGCCGCGCCCGGCCCCGCCGCGGCGCCCGCACCCAGGCGCTGGAGCACGGGCGTGATCGTGGCGGTGGTGGCGGTCGTTCTCGTGGTCGCGGGCATAGCGGGCTGCACCGTGTTCAACCTGCTGGACACGCAGCGGGCGAACGAGGACTACCGGGGGCAGACCTCGCAGACGGTCCAGCAGGTCGACGAGCCCGGGACGACCGCCGAGCCCACCGGCGGAACCGACACCACCACGTCGCTGACGACCGGCAACGGCGGAACCACGTCGCAGACGACCGGCGGCCAGCCCACCGGCACCACGCAGGTCCCGGCCGACGATCTGAGCAACCAGATCAACGCCGTCGCACCGGAGACGCTCTCGGGCTACGCCTCGCTCAGCACCGCCAACCCGGACCAGGACTCCCTCACGAAGCTCGTTCAGGGGCTCCCGCTGAGCACCTACTTCGCAGGGGCCAATGCGGGCACGAGGACGGGATCTCTCGAGGTCACCTACAGCTACCCCACGCATGACGAGCGCGACTACATCGCCCGCGACGACGACTACGTCGACCGCGCCCTGGTCTTCAACGTAGCCGCCCTCATGTGCGCGATCGGCGACCTGGACACGCTGACCGTCTACGAGACGGAGCCGGATGACGACAGCCCGCACACCGAGACCGACGTGCACGTCTTCGACCGAGCCTCGATGGAGGAGGTGCTGGGCGTCACGCTCGATGCGAGCCAGCTCACCAGCGAGAACTGGACAGCCCTGCGCGACCAGCTCATGGAGAAGCGCGTCTGGGACCGCATCTGGGACCGCGCCGACCGCGACTAGATCTGCCGACCATACGTACTCGTCAGATTCTCGCTTCACATGGGGTTCAGAATGACGGGTACGTATGGTCCTCCGAGCGAGAGCCCACCTAATCTGTCACAATCAGGGACCGGAACAGCCCCGAAAGACAGGAGATTCCATGAGCAACGAGGGCAAGAAGGTCAAGGTTCACTACGTCGGCACGCTCGACGACGGCACCAAGTTCGACTCCTCCCGCGACCGCAACGAGCCGCTGGCCTTCACCTGCATGGCCGGCCAGATGATTCCCGGCTTCGACGCCGCCGTGCGCGAGATGGAGGTCGGCCAGGTCGTCGACATCCGCCTCGAGCCCGCCGACGCCTACGGCGAGCGCGACGAGCGCCTCATCCAGACCGTGCCCGTGAGCGCCATGCCCGGTGCGGAGACCCTCTCCGTCGGCGACCGCGTGATGCTCACCGCCCCCACCGGCCAGCCCTTCCCCGCCATCGTGTCCGCCCTCGAGGACGGCAACATCACCTTTGACATGAACCACGAGATGGCCGGCAAGGCGCTCAACTTCAACATCGAGCTCCTCGAGGTCGAGGAGTAGCCGGAGGGGAAGCCACCTTATCGGGGCCCGCGGCGCCAGCTCACAGTGCGTCGCGGGCCCCTCTTTTTCTTCTTGACTCGAACATTTGTTTGTACTAAGATGTGGGCGCAGCGAAGAACTGCTGCGACCAGCGAGAGTCGCGGTCAAAGAACCCAGCGCATTGGACAGGTCGCCGAATCCGAACGTCAGGTAGCGATCCATCCCATACAGACAACTAAGCCATGCCCTCCTACACGAGCGGGGCATCATGCCTCTTGAGCAATATAGGGGAAAGGTTGTATTATGAGATGGACGATTCAGACAGAATTCATCAAAAGCTGGCTCGACTCGCTAAAGGAGCCAATCGCAAGGCAAGTTGCCTCAGCACTTGACGCACTGGCCGCCGAAGGCCCCTCGCTTGGACGCCCCCTCGTTGACACTGTAAAGGGGTCCTCGATCCATAACCTGAAGGAGCTCAGACCGAGGTCTACAGGAAGGAGCGAGATTCGAATTCTGTTTGTCTTCGATGACGAGCGATGCGCAGTCACCTTACTGGCAGGAGATAAAGCCGGGATTCTTTCGAGAGGACCAAAGTGGAACAGGTGGTATAGGAAGGCAATTCCAGAAGCCAAGAGGCGCTACAGACAATACCTGTCAGAAAGGGAAGCCAATGGACACACTTGATGATTTCATCGCTCGCAGGGGCTTTGACCGCGAGGAGATCCACCAGGAGGCGCTCAAGCTCATCGCCGAGTGCCGGGCCTACGAGCTGAGGGAGGCGCGCAAGGCGGAGCACCTCACGCAGTCCGACGTGGCGGAGCGCATGGGCATCAGCCAGGCGCGCGTCTCCGAGGTGGAGAGCGGCGACGTGAGCTCGCTCAAGGTAAGCACGCTCGCGCGCTATGCCGAGGCCCTGGGAGGCACCTTCGAGGCAATCATCCAGATCGGCGACAAGACCATCAGGCTCGTCTAGCGCGGGTCCATGGAACCGTCCCATGGGGCCCGAGGCGCCCCCTACTCCCAGCTCACGAGATAGCGCAGCTCGTAGTCTCGCCTGCAGTCGAAGCGGTACTCCGGGCGCGTGGCGGGGCCGCAGCTCCCCGAGCCGATTCCCATCTGGAACGCCTGGACGGTCACGTAGGTGCCCGAGCGGGCCTCGTCCTCGCGGTGGCGCATGCCGCGCAGCTCCTCGTCGGAATAGGGCTTGACCGCGAGCTCGAACGGCCGGTCAACGGCTGTGAGCTGCACGTTCTTCTCGCCATTCGAAACGATGACGTACTGGCAGTCCATGCGGTTGCCGCTCTCCTGGGGGCGGATGTTGGGCTCGGTCATGTCCGCCACGCGGCAGGAGACGCGCTCCACCTGCGTCTGCTCGCACATGTCTTGGTAGGACTCCCCGTTGCGCCCGAGGTACTCGACCTTGTCCCAGGAGGCGTCGAGCCGGTAGCAGACGCCAAACCGCGGCAGGTCGCCGCGCCCGCGCTCGCAGTGGAGGCGCGACGTCACGAGCACGCCCGCGGCAACGGCCTCGTAGGTGTCCTCGCAGACAAAGCGGTGATGGGGGAAGACGAGCCTCGACGTCACCACGGCCGTGCCCTCCCCCTCGACCACGGAGAGGACCTCGCGTCGGCAGTCGTAGAAGCGCTCCATGGGCCGCCCGCCGGAGAGGTACCTGTCGTTGTCCGTCTCTGCACGGCAGAGAAGAACGGGAGTCGCGGCCGGGGCCATGACGCCGGCGACGGCGAGCCCCTCCCCCGTGACCTCGCAGCCCTCCGGAAACGCCGCGTCGCGTGCGAGAAGGACGTCGCCCAGCGGCGCCATCTCCGAGAGCCGGATCTGCTCGCGGGAGACCTCCTCCCCTGTGTCACGGCGGCGAACCGTGACGGTCACCCTGCGGGAGCGGTCGCGCCGCAGGCCCTCGCCGAGCTCGCGCGCCACGGACGACGTGGGCCTCACCAGGTAGGACTGCTGCCGCAGCGGCGCCACGTCGCACGAGAGCTCGGCCACGCCGCCGTCGTTCCACTCAAAGCGGAGCGAGAACGCCTCCCCCGAGGTGAACGACGTCGCGTTGTGGACCATGAAGAAGTCCCCGCCCAGGTGCCGGACGCGCAGGGGCCGGTAGCAGTGGCGCACCACGCGCGCGCCCGTGGAGGGCGTGCGGTCCGGGTAGAGGATGCCGTCCACGCAGAAGTTGCCGTCGTGCTCCCACTCCCCGTGGTCGCCGCCGTAGGTGTAGCGGCCGTCCGGGTGGAGCACGGCGTGGTCGGCCATCTCCCACACGCAGCCGCCCATCAGGGAGTCGAAGGCGTAGATCTGCCTCCAGTAGTCCTCGATGCCGCCCGGGCCCACGCCCATGGCGTGCGCGTACTCGCAGAGGAGGTACGGCCGGTCGTTGAGGCGCCGCGTGGTCGAGCGGCCCTCGCCCACGCTCCGCACGCGCTCGACGGTGGAGTACATCTCGCTTCCCACGTCGTAGGCGCGGCGCAGCGAGTGGATGGCGCCCTCGTAGTGCACGGGCAGGCTCGAGCGCGACCGAACGAGCCCGTACATGGCGTCGGCGTTGCAGCCGCCGCCCGCCTCGTTGCCCAGGCTCCACATGATCACGCACGTGCGGAGCTTGTCGCGCTCCACGAGGCGCTCGGCGCGGTCGAGGTAGCGCGCCTCCCAGCGGGCGTCGTTGGTGAGGCGGTTCTGCCTCGCGGGGAACTTGCCCACCAGGGCGCCGTGGGTCTCGAGGTCGGCCTCGTCTATCACGTAGACGCCCAGCTCGTCGCAGAGCTCCAGGAGGTACGGGTCGGGCGGGTAGTGCGAGGTCCGGATGGTGTCTATGTTGTGGCTCTTGCAGAGAAGAACGTCGCGCTCGATCTCCGCCGGCGTCATGGCGTAGCCCGCCGTGGGGCTCGTGTCGTGGTGGTTGACGCCGTGCAGCTTGACCGGCCGGCCGTTCACGAGGAAGCGCCTGCCGTCCACGCGCGCCTCGCGAAAGCCCACGCGCTCGCGCACGCACTCCGTGGGCGTCTCCAGGATGAGGTCGTAGAGGTGCGGGGTCTCAGCCGTCCACTCGAGCACGTCGAGCTCGCCGAGGTCGACGGTAGCGCGGCACCCGTCCGCGTGCGCCTCCGCCACCCGCTCGAGCCCGTGCCCGAGCAGCGTCACGCGCACCGTGCTCTCGGCAACGAGGCGCAGGTCAACGGCCATGTGGTAGCGCACGCGGCTCGCCCGTTCTTCTCGGCGCGTGCGCACGCCCACGTCCCAGATTCCGGAGGGGGTGACCTCGCGCAGCAGCACGTCCCGGAAGATGCCGTTGTTGCGGAACATGTCCTGGCACTCGAGGTAGGAGCCCGTGCACCAGCGGCGTACCACGGCCACGAGCTCGTTTGTCCCCGCGCGCTGGCACGGCGCGATGTCGAACTCCGCCGTGTTGTGCGATCCCTCCGCATAGCCCACGTGCCGGCCGTTGAGGTAGAGGTCGAGGCAGCTGGCGACGCCCAGGAAGGAGATGACGTGGCCCACGGACGCCTCGCGCTCGTCCAGGTCAAAGGTGCGGCGGTAGACGCCCGCGAAGTTGTACTCGCCAACCGGGTGCGCCACGTGCGGGCGCCCGCCCTCGCCGCCGATGAGCGAGAAGACCGGCCCCACGGGGCCCTCCTCGGGTATGCGCGGCGGGTCGAACGGGAACTGGTAGCGCTCGTCCACGTAGAAGGGGCGGTCGTAGCCCTGGAACTGCCAGCACCCGGGAACGGCCACGCGGTCCCAGGCAACGGTCTCGGTGTCCAGGACGTCCGGCAGCTCGGCGGGCCGCGGGTAGAACCGGAAGTCCCACTCCCCGCTCAGGCACCGGACGAGCGGCGACTCGTAGCGCCTCCGCGCCGCCGGCACCGCCTCCGCCCGATCCGGGTACGGGATGAAGTAGCTCCGCGCCGGCAGCCGATTCTCCGCGATGACCCCCGCGTCACAGTACGCCGCCCGATCCAGCACGTACCTCACGTCACAAACCTCCCGGTAAAGGCACCACCCGAACTAGGCGGCCCGGCGGCCCGCCCGACGTATTCCCGCGCGCAGTTCTTGCGCAGCAAGCTGTCTGAGCACGGGGATAGGTCGGGCGGGCCGCCGGGCCAACCCCCTAGATCGCGGCGAGCGCCTGCTCGATGTCGGCGATGAGGTCCTCGGTGCCCTCGAGGCCGCACGAGAAGCGCACCATCGCGGGCGAGATGCCGGCGGCGGCCAGCTCCTCGTCGTTCATCTGGCGGTGCGTCGCGGAGGCCGGGTGCAGGCAGCAGGTGCGGGCGTCCGCCACGTGCGTCTCGATCGCGGCGAGGCGCAGGGCCGCCATGAACTTCTCGGCAGCCGCACGGCCGCCGGCAAGCTCGAAGGACACGACGCCGGAGCCGCCCTCGGGCAGGTACTTCTGGGCGAGCGCGTAGTACGGGTCGGACGGGAGGTGCGGGAAGCGCACGCTCGTGACCTTGTCGCTCTTCTCGAGGTACTCCGCCACGGCGAGGCCGTTCTTGAAGTGCTGCGGCATGCGCACGTGCAGGCTCTCGAGGCCCATGTTGAGGTAGAACGCGTTCTGAGGGCTCTGGATGGAGCCGAGGTCGCGCATGAGCTGCGAGGTGGCCTTGGTGATGAAGGCGCCGGCCTGGCCGAACTTCTCGGCGTAGACGATGCCGTGGTAGGACTCGTCGGGCGTGGTGAGGCCGGGGAACTTGTCCGCGTGGGCCATCCAGTCGAAGTTGCCGGAGTCCACGATGGCGCCGCCCACGCCCACGCCGTGGCCGTCCATGTACTTGGTGGTGGAGTGGGTCACGATGTCCGCGCCCCACTCGATCGGGCGGCAGAAGACAGGCGTGGGGAAGGTGTTGTCCACGATCAGCGGCACGCCGTGGGCGTGGGCCGCCGTGGCAAAGCGCTCGATGTCCAGCACGTCGAGCGCGGGGTTGGCGATGGTCTCGCCAAAGACGGCGCGCGTGTTGGGGCGGAAGGCGGCCTCGAGCTCCTCGGGGGTGCACTCGGGCGAGACGAACGTGGACTCGATGCCCATCTTGGCCATGGTGTGGGCGATGAGGTTGTACGTGCCGCCGTAGATGGCCGAGCTCGCCACGATGTGGCTGCCCGCCTCGCAGATGTTGAAGAGCGCGAAGAAGTTGGCCGCCTGGCCGGAGCTCGTGAGCATGGCCGCGGCGCCGCCCTCGAGCGCGGCGATCTTGGCCGCCACGGCATCGTTGGTGGGGTTCTGGAGGCGCGTGTAGAAGTAGCCGGAGGCCTCGAGGTCAAAGAGCTGGCCCATGTGCTCCGAGGTGGCGTACTTGAACGTGGTGGACTGGACGATGGGGATCTGGCGCGGCTCGCCGTCACCGGGCGTGTAGCCGGCCTGGACGCAGCGGGTCGCGATGGTCTGGTCTGCCATGAGGGTCCTTTCTATAGGGTGCAACCATGATAGCGCGCGGGCGGGAGCAGGCGTGCCGGGCGCGCCCATCTGAGGGTCTGTTCCCTTCTGGCAGATCCCAGTTTCTGTAAATTAGGGACTGTCCCCAATTAACACATCTGCTCGGGACGGAAGACCTCGTCGAAGCGCTCCGGGGTGAGAAGCCCCAGCGCCACGCAGGCCTCCTTGAGCGACGTCCCCTCGGCGAAGGCCTTCTTGGCAACGCGCGCGGCGTTGTCGTAGCCGATGTGGGGGTTGAGGCACGTGACCAGCATGAGCGAGCGGTGGAGGTTCTCGTCCATCTTCTCGCGGTTGGCGGTAATGCCACTCGCGCAGCGCTCGTCAAACGAGACGATCGCATCCGCGAGCAGGCGAACGGACTGCAGGTAGTTGTAGGCGATGACCGGCATGAAGACGTTGAGCTCGAAGTTGCCCTGAGAGGCCGCCATGCCAATGGTCGCGTCGTTTCCCATGACCTGCACGGCAACCATGGTCACGGCCTCGCACTGCGTGGGGTTGACCTTGCCGGGCATGATGGAGCTGCCGGGCTCGTTGGCCGGGATGGTGATCTCGCCCAGGCCCAGGCGCGGGCCGCTCGCGAGCCAGCGGACGTCATTGGCGATCTTCATCATGTTGGCGGCGAGGCCCTTCACGGCGCCGTGGGAGAACACGAGCGCGTCCTTGCCCGTGAGCGCGCGGAACTTGTTGGGGTCGGTCACGAAGGGCAGGCCCGTGAGCTCGGCCACCTCGGCGGCCACGGCCTCGTCAAAGCCCTCGGGGGCGTTGAGGCCGGTGCCCACCGCGGTTCCGCCCAGCGCCAGGCGATAGAGCCCCGGCATCGCGGCCGCGAGCTCCTCGCGCGACCCCTCGAGAAGCCCGCGCCAGCCGGAGATCTCCTGAGAGAACGAGATGGGCACCGCGTCCTGAAGGTGCGTGCGGCCGCTCTTGACCACGCCCGCGTTCTCCTTCTCCAGGCGCCTCAGGGTGGCCACGAGCTGGTCGATCGCGGGCAGCAGACGCTCGGTCACAGCAACCGCCGCCGCCACGTGCATGGCCGTGGGGAAGGTGTCGTTGGACGACTGACTCATGTTCACCGAGTCGTTGGGGTGGAGCGGCTTCTCGAGCGAGATCCCGCGCTCCGCCGCGATCTGGTTTCCGCGGTTGGCCAGGACCTCGTTCATGTTCATGTTGGACTGCGTACCGGAGCCCGTCTGCCAAACCACGAGCGGGAAGTCGTCCTTGTGCTGGCCGGCCAGGACCTCGTCCGCGGCGGCACAGATGAGGTCGCAGGCCTCGGGCGTCAGGCGCCCCAGGCGCCAGTTGGCGCGGGCGGCGGCCTTCTTCACTATGGCAAAGGCGCGCACGACCTCCTCGGGCATGCGCTCGCCGCCAATGGGGAAGTTCTCGTGGCTGCGCTCGGTCTGCGCGCCCCAGAGGGCTTCCGCGGGCACGCGCATCTCGCCCATCGAGTCGCGCTCCACGCGCCAGGCGCCCATCGTTGCGGCCTCGGCCCCCAGGTTCTTCTCGCCCACGCGCTACTCCTCCTTAGGATCGGCGGCCTCGCGGTCCTCTGCCTCGCGGTCCCCAGTCTCGCGGTCCTCGACCTCGCGGCGCCTGAGGCCCGAGGTGATGGCCGAGACGACCTCGGCCTGGTCGCGCGCGACCACGCCAAGATCGGCGCGCACGCCGCGGAAGCGCGGGCTCTTGGCGCACTCGTCCGCCAGCTGCTTGTTGCTGCGCGCGTCCGAGAGGGCGCCGAGCTCGCGCTGGATCTCGTCGAGGTACTCGCTCATCTGGGCGCGCTCGGGGCCCAGGACCTCGCCCAGGCGCTCGGCCACGTAGTGCATCTCCTTGGTGTCGCGGCGCGCCACGTAGACGGCGTCGCCGTCGCGCAGGTCAAGACCAAAGAGGTCCTCGTCCACCGCGTTGAACTCGTCATCGAAGTGGGAGCGGAAGTCGTCCGCGGTGAGCCCGCGCTCGGTGACCTTGGACTTCCAGGAGAAGTGGTGCGCGAGCTCCTTGGAGACCCTCTTGAGCTCCTTGGCGGAGTGGCGCTTGCGCATGAGCGTGATCAGCGAGGCGCACTCGAGCGAGCGCTCCTTGGCGCAGGACATGGGCAGGAGGCTGTTCTCCCCCAGCTCGCCGCTCTCCACGAGGCCTGCCACGGTGTCAGAAAGGATGTCGAGCGCGCGCAGGCGGCCGGACGCGACCTGCAGCTCCTTGATGACGTGCTCGCAGCGACGGTTCTGCTTCTTGGTCTGCCACGGAGCCAGGAACTGCAGGAGCGAGCGCACGCGCCTGAGCGAGATGCGGAACTGGCGCAGCGCCTCGGCGCTCTCCGGGCTGGCGAGAAACGCGTCGGACTTCTCGGCAAGGACGCTCGTGGCGCCGGCGACCGCGTGCTCCACCACGGCGAGCTCCTCCCAGGAGGTGATCTCTGGGCCCGTGACGTACCAGCGCAGGACGCCGCGGCCGGAGAAGCCGCTGGGAAGGTCGATGGCCACGGCCGTGCCCTTGCCAAAGGGAGGGCACGTGCCCAGCAGGCGCGTGGCGAGGTGGTCGACGAAGGGCGCGTGCCCCACGGCCACGACGCACGGGAGCTCGCAGGCGTCGAGCTCGGTCATGAACGCGGAGATGTCCTGCGTGTAGAGGGACTGGTGGACCTCGATGTCCTCGACGCCCGTCGCGGCCGCGACGACGTCAGCCGTCTCGAGCGCGCGCACGGCGGGGCTGCTCCAGATGGCCAGCCGGGCGTCATCTCCCAGCAGGGCAAACGTGCGCGGGTACGAAACCCTGAGCGCGCGGGCGCCTGCGGTAGTGAGCCTGCGGTCCATGTCCGAGCCGGAGGCCGACGTAGCCTCCGGAGCGCCATGTCGAACGAGCACCAGCGTCTTGACCATGAGTCCCCCGATCGTCGTTCTGGCCACCCACCGATTCTTGAGCATAGCAATTTACCGCTCGCCGAAAGCTCGGCTGCGGGGAGCGGTAGCCCAAGCTGAAAACGCCCCACGGGCGAGGCCTTGCGCTGCCCGACCGAGGGTATGCGCACCCCGCGCTGAGGGTATGTACACTCACCACCAGAAGCACTCCGCGTTTTCGCTGGTAGACGAGCTGCCGAGAAGAACGAGCGAGCCGCGAGGTGTACACACCCTCAAAAGGGGTGCGCATACCCTCGCGGCTCGCGGCTCGCGGTTGCGCGTCCCGGCGTACTCGCCGGCAGAAGCCTACATCAGCTCGCAGACCTGGCTGGCAAAGGCCACGGGGTCCTCGGGCAGGATGCCCTCGACGAGCAGGGCCTGGTTGTAGAGCAGGCCGGCGTAGAGCTTGACCTTCTCGGCGTCGCCGGCGTCCTGCGCGGCGCGGAGCTTCTCGAAGACGGGGTGCTTGGCGTTGACCTCGAGCACGCGCACGGCCTTGGGGGCCTCACCGGCCTCGGGGCCGGCGGCCAGGACCTTCTCCATCTCAAGCGAGAGCGGACCCTCGGAGGTGATCACGGCCGGGGCGCCGTCGGCCGCCAGGCGCGTGGACACCGCGACCTTCTCGACCTTCTCACCCAGCGCGTCCTTCATGGCGCCGAACAGGCCCTCGTTGGCCTTGGTGGCCTCCTCGGCCTCCTTCTTCTCCTCGTCGGTGGCCAGGTCAAGGTCGCCGGAGGTCACGTTCTTGAGCTCGACGGTGCGATCCTCGACCTCGGGCTCGGCGCCGTCGGCAACGGCCTTCTCCGCCGCCTCGCGCGCGGCGTCGTCCTCGTAGGTCTTGGGCAGGCCCTTGGCCGTGAAGTCGCGCATGGCCTGGAAGCAGAACTCGTCCACGTCCTGCGTGCAGAGAAGGACGTCGTAGCCCTTGGCGAGCACGGCCTCCACGACGGGCATCTTGGACAGGCGCTCGCGGTCGTCGCCGGCGGCGTAGTAGATGGCCTTCTGGCCCGCGGGCATGGCGGCCACGTACTCCTGCAGCGTGACCATCTTCTGCTCGCGCGCGCTCCAGAAGAGGAGCAGCCCGGCGAGCTCGTCCTTCTTCATGCCGTAGCTGGAGTAGATGCCGTACTTGAGGCCGCGACCGAAGTTCTCGAAGAACTTCTCGTAGGTCTCGCGGTCGTTGTCGCGCATGGCCTCGAGCTCGGAGGTGATCTTCTTCTCTATGCGGCGCGCCATGGCCTGGAGCTGGCGAGTCTGCTGGAGCGTCTCGCGCGAGATGTTGAGGGAGACGTCGGAGGAGTCAACGACGCCGCGGACGAAGTTGTAGTAGTCGGGCAGCAGGTCGGCGCACTTCTCCATGATGAGGACGTTGGAGCTGTAGAGCTCGAGGCCCTTCTCGTAGTCGCGGCTGTAGAGGTCGAAGGGCGCCTGGCCGGGGACGAAGAGCAGGGCGTCGTACTCGAGCGTGCCCTCGGCGTGCAGGGAGAAGGTGCGCGCGGGGTCCGCCCAGTCGTGGAAGGTGGACTTGTAGAACTCGGCGTACTCCTCGTCGGTGACCTCGGAGGCGCGCTTCTTCCAGATGGGGGTCATCGAGTTGATGGTCTCGAGCTCGGTGTACTCCTCCCACTCCGGCTTGTAGTCGTCGCCGGCGTCCGCGGGCTTCTCCTTCTCGCGGCTCTTGGTCACGAGCATCTGCACGGGATAGCGCACGTAGTTGCTGTAGCGGCGGATGAGCTCGCGGAGCTTCCACTCGCTCAGGAACTCGTCGTAGGAGGCGTCCTCGGTGTTCTCCTTGAGCGTGAGGACGATGGTGGTGCCGCAGGCGTCGCGGTAGGCGGGGTCGTCGGCGGGGACGGGCTCGATCGTGTAGCCCTCGACGCCGTCGGAGGTCCAGCGGAAGCAGTCGTCGGAGCCCCAGGCGCGGCTGATGACGGAGACCTCGCGCGCGACCATGAAGGCAGAGTAGAAGCCCACGCCAAAGCGGCCGATGATGTCCACCGCGTCACCCTGGGCCTCGGCGTTCTCCTCCTTGAAGGCCTCGGAGCCGGAGTGGGCGATGGTGCCGAGGTTCTCCTCGAGCTCGGCCTCGGTCATGCCGATGCCGTTGTCCTGGACGGTGATGGTGCGAGCGTCCTTGTCAAAGGCCACGTTGATGGCGAGGTTGGCCTGGTCCACCTGCACGGAGCTGTCCGTGAGGCTCTTGAGGTAGAGCTTGTCGATGGCGTCCGAGGCGTTGGACACCAGCTCGCGCAGGAAGATCTCGCGGTTGGTGTAGATGGAGTTGATCATGAGGTCGAGCAGCTTCTTGCTCTCTGTCTTGAACTTGCGCATGCGACGCTCCCTTTCGTGCGGGTTGTTGAACGAAAGGGAGTCTACCCCTTTTTAGATAATCTCAGTCGCACGCGCTTAGATATGACAGTTTCCTCAGGTCCAACTGTCACCCCTGCCCGTCAGCCGGCGTCGTCCAGGAGAACCTCGCCCAAGAAGTCCGCGTCGTAGGAGATGGCCCCCGAGAGGCCTATGGGTCCGTCGGAGGCGATGACGAGGTAGTTGTCCTCCTCCGCGTGCTCGTCGTCCGTTGCGGGGACGACCTCGACGCAACCGAAGGTCGTGAGCGCCGTGGCAACGACGGAGCGGAGGAAGCTCACGTCCGAGCCTCCCTCGCGCGAGACCACGTTGGCCAGGAGCACGCCGCCCGGGGCGAGGGCGCCGCGCGCGGCGCGCATGGCCTCCCTCGTGGCGAGCTCCCTCACGGGCTCCGCGCCAACGAAGGCGTCGATGACCACGGCGTCATAGGTGCCCTCGCAGCGGCCCAAGAAGGCGCGGCCGTCCTCGCAGATGACGCGCAGGTCGCCGCCGCCCGCTCGGGCGAGCGCCACCGCCTCGTCCAGGAAGAACCAGCGGCGCGCGATGCGGATGACGGCGGGGTCTATCTCCACGACGTCCGTTCTGACGCCCGGGTGCTCGGCCGCCACCAGCTTGGGAAACGCGAAGCCACCGCCCCCGATGGCCAGCACGCGAGCGGCCGCGGGGCGCGCCTCGAAGAGGCGGGCGAACGCGCGGTAGTACTCGAAGACGGGTTCCATCCGTCGATCCCCGAGGTACGTGGCGGACTGGTAGACGCCGCCGGTGCGCAGCACGCGCACGCGGGCCCCCGAGGAGTCGCGCGTGGTGTAGACGAGCGCGAGGCCGGACGAGCAGCGCACGACGTGCGGGCGCACGGCCCACGCCCATCCGGCGACGGCCGCGGCCGCGGCGCCGACGATCCCCGCCGCGACGGCCCAGCCCCTCCCCTGGGGCAACCTCATCTTGCTCAACGCGCCTCACCTCCCTGGCTCGCCGTCAATGATACCCAGCTGCTACGATGTGGAGTCAGAGGAGGACACATGCGACTTCGGATCATAACCTCGCCCGCAAAGAAGATGCGCGTCGTGGACGCCCCGCCCTGGCCGGTGCGCGAGCCCGCGTTCCTCCCGCGCGCCCAGAGGCTCGTGGAGGAGCTGAAGGCGCTCACTCGAGACGAGGCCCAGACGCTCTGGAGGTGCAGCGACCGGCTCGCGGACCTCAACTACGAGCGCGTCCGCACCATGGACCTCACCCGTGGCGACACCGCGGCCGTCATAGCCTACGAGGGCATCCAGTACACGCACATGGCGCCCGAGGTCATGAGCGAGGGGGAGCTCGCCTGGTTGGACGAGCACCTGCGCATCCTCTCCGGGCTCTACGGCGTGCTGCGGCCCCTGGACGCCGTGGTGCCCTACCGCCTTGAGATGCAGGCTCGCCTTGCCGCGGGCGGCGCGCGCGACCTCTATGGGTTCTGGGGCGACTCCCTCTACGAGGCGCTTGCCGCAGAGTGCGACCTCATAGTCAACGTTGCCTCCGTCGAGTACGCGCGCGCCGTCACACCATTCGTGCGCGAGGGAGGGCCGCAGATCCTGACCTGTCTCTTCGGCGTTCTGCGAGACGGACGCCTGCGCCAGCCCGCGACCGAGGCCAAGGCCGCACGCGGCACCTTCATACGCTGGTGCGCGGAGCACGGCGTCAAGGGGCCGGACGAGCTGCGCGGCTTCCGCGAGCGCGGCTACACGCTCGACGAGGGGCGCTCCGACGCCGCGACGCTCGTCTTCGTGCGGGAGTAGCTGACCAGACGCGCAGTTTGCCCGCTCGTGCGAGGTCGGCGGGGCCCGCTGCGAGGTTTTGCCTTTCGTGCGATGTGATTTTGCGTCTCGACTCCGCTGCCAAGCCCTTCCGAAAGGAATTCATCTGGGGTTTCTTTGGCGGGAAGGAGAGCGGCCTCAACTCGGAAGGCAAAAGTGCATCGCACGAGCGGGCAAACCTCGCAGCCCACGCAGCTGCAAAACCGCCCTTCGGGCCGGTGGCTTTGCCCTCCGCCTGCAAAACCGCCCTTCGGGCCGGTGGTTTTTTGCCACTGATGCCAATTTGCTTGATACTTTGATATCTACAACAGGCATAACGCCACTATGCCATTGAGGGAAGCCCTCCAAAGCCCCCGATTTCCACCGGCCCGAAGGGCGGTTTTGCAGGCGGAGGGCCGGTCTTACTGACCCGAAGGCGTTATCTGCAGCGGCCACAGTCAATCATCTCGCGAGGACGCACCCGGACGGGCCGCGGCAGGGCGCACGGGTATGATGCTAGGAGAGATGGAGAGGCGAGAGGAGGGCAGCGTGGCAGACGTCGACCGGCTCATCGAGCAGATCATCGCGGCGACCCGCGCTAAGGCCGGCCGCGCCTTCTCCACCTCCAAGGTCTACGGCAGCGAGCCCATCCTCATGCGCGGCTCGCAGCTCGCGAGCTACCTCCCCGAGCCCATCCGCCGGATGCGCGCGCTCGCCCGCGGGCCGGAGGCCCGCGGCTGGACGGACGCGCGGCTCTTTGTGGAGCAGGCCCGCCTCATGGAGGGCTACGAAGACGACTGCCCCTACGGCGGGACGTTCCAGAGCTACTTCCCCACCTACAACGCCATGGACAACCACCAGCTCAGGGGCTACTTCACCTGGCGCGCCAACGTCCGGCGCGGCTCCGTGGAGAGGACGTCCACGTCCTTTGCCTACGTCTACCTCTACGAGCTCCTCAACGGCATAGGCACGGATCCGGGGGTACCCGCCTTTCGCGCCATCGAGTCCTTCTGGCAGAGCTACCGCGAGTTCGAGCCCGCCATGGACCGCTACGCTCGTACGTGGCTCGTCGACTACGCCGTCTACCACGGGCTCGACCCCGCGCTCGCCCAACCCTACGCGAGCACCGACCACAACAGAGCCGTGGCCAGGCTCGAGAGGGCGGAGAGCCTCGCGCTGAGCCGCCCCGCCCAGAGGGGGCGCCGCCGCGAGCCCTACGCCTTCGGCGCGAACCCGGACGCCGAGGAGGAGCTCCTCGCCGCGCTCGACGCGCTCTCGACGTACCGCCCGCTCGAGTCTCGCCTCTACCGCGACGACCCGGACGCCCTTCGCAGCGTGACCTGCGCCGTCTTTGCCAGGCTCGCCCACTACTACCAGGGAAGCCGGAGGCAGGGCCTCGTGGAGAGCCTTTTCGGGAGGGCGAGCGCGCTCCCCTACCTCATGTTCGCGTCCGCGGTGTTCTACCCCGGCGCTCGCCACCCCGACTGCACCTACGAGCTGGACGAGACGTGCCGCTTCGTCTGCCAGTCCGGCATCTGGACCTGCACCTCGCTCCACGACGGGGGCGGCCGCAGCTCAAAGCTCGGCCAGATCCTCCGCGCCGTGGACCGCCAGCTGCGCGTCGCGCTCGACTACCCGCACCCCCTCAAGGACCGGGCGGATCCCAAGTACCTCGTGCAGCTCATAGAACGCGAGGTCAAGGACTATCTGGCATGGAGAGAGGCGCACGCGCCGGTCCGGGTGGAGATAGACCTCTCCAAGCTCGCGGGCATTCGCTCCGCCGCGGCAACCACGCGCGAGGCCCTGCTCGTGGACGAGGAGCGCGAGGACCAGCCAGCGCCGTCGCCGGCTCCGGAAATCGAGCCCGCCGCTCCCGTCGCAGAGCCCGTCACGCCGGTCGAGCCACCCACCCAAGCCGCGGAGGAGAGGGCCCCCGCACCAATAGAGGCCAAGAAGAACGCGCCGCTCGGCCTCGCGCCAGACGAGCTCGCCCTCCTCGAGGACCTGCTCTCCGGCCGCGCCCCAGAAGCCGCCTCGCCCGACCTCCTCGTGGACTCGATCAACGAGAAGCTCTTCGACCTCGTGGGCGACACCGTGCTGGAGTTCTCCGACGCCGGCGTCCCGCAGCTCATCGAGGACTACGCCGAGGACGTGCGCTCCGCCCTCGCGTGAGCCCGCTATGATGGTGGCGTAACACGTCACGCAACCAGGCGTCAGCGCGCCGGAGCGCCCGAGGAGGCATCATGAGGAGAAAGCTCGGCATCTCTATCTACCCCGACCACAGCGACCCCGCGCAGGACCGCGCCTACCTCGAGCTCGCCGCGCGCCACGGCTTCGAGCGCATCTTCATGAGCATGCTCGAGGTCGCGGGCGGCCGCGACGCCGCGGTGGCAAAGTTCCGGGACATCATCGCCTTCGCGCACGGCCTGGGCTACGAGGTCGTGCTCGACGTCGCCCCCAACATCTTCGACGAGCTGGGCGTCTCCTACGACGACCTCGGCTTCTTCCACGAGCTCGGCGCGGACGGCATCCGCCTGGACACCGGCTTCGACGGCCGCCGCGAGGCGCTGCTCACCTACAACCCCTACGGCCTTGCCATCGAGCTCAACATGAGCAGCGACGTCGCCTACGTCGACAACATCCTCTCCTACCAGGCCAACCAGCCCTTCCTCTATGGCTGCCACAACTTCTACCCGCAGGAGGGCACGGGACTCCCCTACGACTTCTTCGTGAGCTGCTCGCGCCGCTTCAAGGAGAAGGGCCTGCGCACCGCCGCCTTCGTCTCCTGCGCCCAGGGCACGCTCGGCCCCTGGCCCGTCAACGACGGCCTGCCCACGCTCGAGATGCACCGCCACATGCCGGCCGACGTGGCGGCCAAGCACCTCTTTGCCACCGGCCTCATCGACGACGTCATCATCGGCAACGCCTACGCCTCCGAGACCGAGCTCGCCGCCGTGGGCTCCGTCGACCGCTACCAGACCCGCTTTGCCGTGGAGCTCGAGCCCGGCGCGAGCGAGCTCGAGCGCGCCATCGTCCTGGACGAGCAGCACGAGCGCCGCGGCGACATCTCCGCCCGCGTGATCCGATCCACCGAGGTGCGCGTCAAGTACCGCGGCGAGGCCAACCCGCCGCACGACAATGACGTCGAGCTCCAGCCCGGCGACATCGTCGTGGGCAACGACGACTTCGGCAACTACAAGAACGAGCTGCAGGTGGTCCTCGAGCCGCACCGCGACGCGCGCAAGAACCGCGTGGGCCGCATCGTCCCCGAGGAGCTCGTCCTGCTGCCCTTCATCAAGCCCTGGTCCAAGTTCCGCTTCACCGAGCGATAAGAACGAGCGATAAGAACGTGACGTGGGGACGGAGGGTTTGTCACCGCTCCGTCCCCACTGTCCCATACCGCCGAGTTCTGCCGGCGCCATTTGGCCCTTCGCCCCCGCCCCTGCCTCGTCTCCGCCCCGTTCCTACACTCCCGAGACCGTAACAACCGGGGCCAAAAAGCCAGATTCAGAGACTTGAGCCCAGTTCTTCCCCTCCCGCGGGCGTAAGAACCCACAGAGCAGCTCGCTCGCCGTGCACCTCATGCATATAGCTGTTTATTAACGCTATTATGACGTTAATACGCATCACATCGATGTCAGTAGGTATAATCACGCTAATCTTGGAGAAGGGAGCGACCATGTCCGCAACCACAATGAAGCCAACGACCGTACGTTTTGACGAGAGCCTCAAGTCCGAGGCAGTCGCCATCCTCGATTCGATTGGCCTTGGACTGAACGCCTACCTCACACTTGCCCTTCGCCAGCTGGTAAACCAGCGCCGAGTTCCCTTTGAGCTCGTTGCAAAACGTGACGTGCCCAACGAGGAGACGCGCCTGGCGATGCTGCGCGCAGAAGCAAAGTCCGCCGGCATCATCCCCGATGACGATTCGTCGTTCAGCAGCATCGAGGACGCCATGGCGTATCTCGAGGGCCGCTGATGTACACCATCAAATTCGACTCTGCCTTCAAGCCTGACTATCTCCGGGTAATTCGCCGCCACCCATTCATAAAAGACGAATTCCTCACTGCCATGCGAGAGCTCGCGGCAAGCGGCACTCTTCCCGAGTCATACGGGGCTCACAAGCTCAGCAATCCAGACGAGAACTACAACGTCCACATCGACTTCCACCTCTCCGATGGAATCGTAGACGTGAATGTGCTCTATCTTCCCCATAAGACAAATCCAGAGATACGCTTCGTGCGTATGGGAAGCCACTCGGAGCTGTTCCAGGGACCTCAGAAATAAGTGAGTTGCGGCCAGATGCTCATCACAAAACGAGAAGAGCCCGCGACCTCCAGACGGCCCTACCCCAGACCCTCGCAGTACGCCCGCGCGTCCATCGCAGGAACGCTCGACCCCCGGTACGCTGACGAGTCGCGCGTGACGATGGCCTCGGCACCAAGGAGCTCTGCGGTAGCTCGGACGATTCCGTCCTCCAGGTCCGGCTCTTCGGACGAGAACGCGCCGTCGAGCACGGTGCCAGTAAGATCGGCAACGTCCATGAGGGCCCGGAAGTCATCAAGCCGAGAGCGCACAAGCGGCTCGTCGTGATAATGACGGCAGAGAATGTAGTACACATCCTTGATGCCCGCCGCCAGAATAACCGGGGTCTTGTCATCAGACGAGAGCAGCGCTTCAAGAAGCCGAACAGCATCACCATGGTGTTCGCGCTTGGCACTCAGATAGTCGAGGATGATGTTGGTGTCCAGCACAACCCTAGCCAAAGCGCCTCACCCTCTCGTCGTCGAGCAGGTCGCGATCGGAAACGGCCGACTCCCACTCCGGCTCGTTGGCAACATCCTTCTCGATGCGTCTGGTCAGCGCGCGCAACCTATCCAGGCGGGTACGACGGTCCTCTGCAGCGGCGTCTGCGGGTTGAATGACGACCCAGGGCCTGCTGTTCTTGAGCACGACGAGCTCGGCACCCGTCTGGTTGACCAGCGCCGTCAACTCGCTGAACCGGTTCTTTGCCTCACGGACTCCTACCGCCTCGAGCGCCTCTGACATATTCCCTCCTTCAACGTAGCTACATTATATAGAACTGTAGCCACATCTAAGAAGAGAACAGGTCAAGTGCCGAGAAGAACATGGAGGTAGCCCTCGTCAGACTCGCCAGGCGGGACGCGCTCACATCATCCGAAATCACGAAGGACAGACATGCCGTTATCCATCAGCCGTCTGCGCAGCGCGGGACCAAACTCCCTCTCAATGGCACTCCACACCGCGCGCATCTCGGGGGTCCGTCCCCTCGTACCATGGGCGTCACTGGCGATCGCAAAGACAAGCCCCCTGCTCAGGGCCCAGCGCGAGACCGATGCACAACGCCGACCAAAGCGCCCGAGGACGCTGTCCTTGTCTAGCTGGAGGAGATAGCCCTCGCTGGCCCAAATCTCCATGCACTCCGGGGTCTCCCAGACCACCGGATAACGTTCCGGGTGCGCCAGCACCGGAACGTAGCCCGCCCGCTTCACCTCGGCAGCCGCACGCTCGATTGCCGCTACCCTCACATCAAATCGAAACTCGATGAGCAGGCACCTCGACCCCGCAAGCGTGAGGACCTCCCCACGCTCCAGCGCCCGAGCCAGGCCTCCGTCACAGAGAAGCTCCATGCCCGCATGGAGCGTCAGCGGAATCCCCAGCCTACCGAGCTCGCCTCCAAGAGCGTCCACGCAGCGACGAATCCTCTCGATGCGCGATGGAAGGTTTCGATCGCTGGCCGAGCAGTGCGGCGTGCACACAACGTGGCTCACGCCAGAGCCCGCCGCAACTCGTGCCATCCGGATGGCATCCTCAAGCGTTTCCGCCCCGTCATCAAGGCCCGGCAGTATATGGCAGTGGATGTCGATCGAGTTCCTCATCAGCATCTCCCCGTGGCCCGTAGCCGCGACGATTTCTTGCTGGCTACATAATCAATCACCAAAATGCCGCGCGCATTCCCTCACCACATCGTCTCTCAGTGAGACGAAGAGCCTGTTTTTATGTGCTGATTTCCAACAGAGTTTATGACATTAATTACAAAATGTTTTGCTTCAAGAAATGACGGGTTGTTCTTATAAACACAATATAGAGCAACATTCGAAAAAACGAATGAAAACAGCGCTTTGCAGATAAACGCAGGGAAAAGAAGCAGGCTGCTGAACAGCAGCTCCGATAGATAAAATGTAACGGCACACATCACAATCGCAAGAGCGAATCCACGTGCCTGGGCAAGCACATACCTCCCCAAACTTGTATGAAAATAATGCCTAAACAGAACTTGAGACTGCCAGGGGAGAGAAACAACGAGCATAGTTAAAATTGTTGATAACAGTACGCCAATAATGCCGAAAGTCCTGACGAGAAGCAGATTAATTGCTAAATTGAATAGCCCCTCAAGAAGGACCCTCCATCGGTCCTCCCACCATAGTCCAGCAGCATCCTTATATAACTGCACGGGCATAATACAATGCTGTACATAGAAATATATACAGAATACTGTCATCGTCATATCATCAAATAATGCATTGCTGCCTTGCCATAGTTCAATAAATGGCTGATAAGTACTAATGAGGCAGGCAGAAATAACGACGAGAACCCATCTCCAGACAAAGTCAATCTTTTCGAATGCAAGCCTATTGCTATCTGCGCTGACGAGGGCCATGGAATTGCCCACCGTTGATGTTACCGATGAAATCGCTGCAAAGAGAATCGCATTTATTGCAGCATAAATGTAGTAATAGAGATTGTATTTTCCCAATGCGATCAAACCGATGAACATCGAAATAATGATGCTATCAAGCCCATTGCAGAGAGAGTATGAAACTTTGTTTAGCGCTAGTCCAATAATTTTCTTTTTTATATCTTTTAGTTCGTCCTTTGAAACCTTGCCAACACAGAGATACTCTGGATACATTTTTGTTGCAATATATGCCGTAATTAAATTGTACAATAGATTAATTACTGGCAAAACAATAATATAGAGATAATAACTTTTGAATACAAATAGGAAAATGAACTGAACAAGATATTGGACCAGCATTAGAGCAATATGTACGATATTTCCAATGTCGTTACGTTGGGCTACGGTTAGCAAACAAGACTTATATGCGAAAGCAAAGTATCCTACCGCAACGCCACCCAAGTTAATCCAATACACCAAGCTTAAATCGATTTCTCGAGGATAGCTTCCCGATATGAGGCTCGGTATTAATGGCGTTATCCCAACACCAACTACAATAATAATTGTACCTATTATCCTATAGGCAATTTTATAGATTCTAAGCAGTGCATTGACCTTGCCTACCTCGTGTTTTGCAAATGGCTCATACATGCTGACAACAAGCGCACCCGCAAAGCCAAGCTCGGCCAGGTTTAACACGTTAAGAACTGCCGTAAACAAAGAGTTCAGGCCAAGGTATTCAAGCCCGAGGGTCCAGGTAAATACAGTGCGGACCGCAAACGAAAGAGCCAACATCAGTATTTTGTACAACATCCCTGTACTTATGTTGTACCAGGCTCTTACTGCTCTATTTCCCATTACTGGCTCCTTTAATTGTAGAGACCAGTGCTGAATAGGCAGACGGGATAAGGGCGCAAAATGCCGCCTTAACTACACCTATGCCTAAACTCCGTTTCGGGTAATTCAGCCATTGAATAAAGTGCCCTCTCATGTATCTCCCCATGTCCTTCTTGCTCATAATGAGAGCCTCATCACCAGCTTTTTCATAAGGACAGTTTGATAGTACGTATAGATACATATTGAAGGCGTACAGCTCGAAATCCGCTCTTAGGTTGCTTGGGGTGCTCTCTTCAACGTATCGCACCGCACGTAGGGTGGAATTTACCCGACTGATTGAAGTCTGCTTGCACAGGGACTGTTCGTCGGATTGATTGTATCTGTACACATTGTCATCAGGTATATAAGTTCCTGATACTTTATTTGTTAGCCTACTAATGCGATATAGGTATACGAAATCTTCGTTATTGCTGATCTCTTCTGGAAAACTGCTTGTTTTAGCAATATCTGATTTGAAAATATATCCCCAAACAGCCGTCTTCCTTTGGTTCATAAGGTACTTGCTATAATTTCCGCCGCACCACTCCCAGAGCTCTATATCAAAATACGATGTCCACATATCCAGCTCGCCTGCGGCAACGCCGTGATACATGGTTTCAATTGCGTTGGGCTTCATCGTGTCATCCGCGTCTACGAACATGACGAATTGACCCTCTGAAAGCTTAAGCCCCGTATTCCGCGCTGCCGACACGCCGTTGTTCTTAGTGTGGATTACTTTTACTCTAGGGTCATTCAGGGACCATTCATCGCAAATTGTTCCAGATGCATCAGTTGACCCATCGTCAATGAGCACTATCTCGATAGTGCGGTATGTCTGACACACAACGCTCCCAATACAATCATTTATAAATTTCTCTTTATTGTATACAGGTATTATCACTGAGATGAGAGGGTAGTCCGAAGTGTGTTTCATAGCTGCTTCCTACCACATGTCGCATTCAATAAGATTCGGCTTTTGAAGTTATGCCACCTAAGGCGAGAGCCCTTGAGCCTATACTCTAAAGTGCTTCCCGCGCGGCGGCACAACCTCTTCCTCAACAATCTCGGGCTCAACGACGGGCTTAACTCCCTCGTCAACCTCATCCGCCAGCCCGCCATACCCGTCCCCGTACGATCCATACCCGTACTTCCCGTAGCCATAGCGGCCATACCCATACCCATAGCTTCCTGCGGTCTGCGGGCAGCCATTCAAGACATAACCCAGCACGGACGCCCTCTCGCCATCCAACATGGACAGGGCATCCTGAACGTTGTGGCGGCCCACCTTGTCAAACCGGACCACAAACAGCACCTCATCCACCCAGTTGGCGAGCATCGCCGCATCTTGGAACATGCCACATGGGGAGGCATCTAGGACGATGTAGTCCCACTGCCCCCGCAGCCCATCAAACAGCGACGGCAGCCTCTCGTCACTCAGCACCTCAACGGGGTTCTGAACAGGCCCGGCACCGCCCCAGAAGCCAATGCCGCTCTCCTCGAGCAAGACGATGCAGTCATCCACACCAAGACCGGAATCCTCGAGCACCTCTGCCGGGCCATGGCTCGCCCCGCACCCCAGCAGCGCGCCATCCCCTTGGCTGCGCAGGTCCATGTCGACCAGCAGCACCCTGCTCCCGTCCTGCGCAAGCTGCTCGGCCAGGTTGATGGCAACCGTTGACTTGCCCTCGCCGGCAATGCTGCTCGTGACCAGCACCACCTTTGCTCCGCGCTCCGACAGAGCGTCACGAACGCGCGCACCCATCGCCCGCGCACTCTCCCTGAACCCATGCGAGACGCGCTTGTCCAGCGCGGAGACGTACCTGCTCGCAGCGCTCCTCTTACGTGCCTTGGCACGAACCTCGGGCAGCGCCCCCAGGCACACCATGCTGGAGACGCTCTCCAGGTCCTCTGCCGTCTTAATCGTATTGTTGAAGAGGGCAATCAGGCCAACCACAAGCGCCGCAGTGCATATGCCGCCCATCACCCCAAATCCCCAGATTCTGCTCTGGCTCGGCTCATTCACCGGAGTTGCAGGGGTTGAAATCTCGTCAATAAGGTTGAAGGCAATGTTGCCCAGCACAAATCGGGAGACCTCCGGATACACCTCGAGCGCCTTCTCCAGAATGGCGCGCGCGTTCTCTGGGGAGGCGCTATCGACCCACATGGTGACCATGTTGGAGTTATCAATGGTCTGCGCCTCGATGGTGCCGTCAAGCGAGTCAGTGCCCAGTGCATCCTCGAGCACGCCTCTGAAGTAACTGCTGTCCAGAACGTACGGGAACGTCTTGGAGAGCTGGCTCGCCGAGCTCACGGAGCTATACAGGCTGCTGCCGTCGCCAGACGTGATGGTAAAGGTCGCCTCGCTGCGATAGAGCGGCGTATAGCTCACGTAGCTCGCAACATACAGACAGCCGACCCCGATTGCAACGCACGCAAGGAACAGCCACCACATCCGCCGGGCAATGCGAAGATAGTTGCTGGCAAGCTCTGCCATGTCCAGCCCCTGCTCCTCATCTCGCACGGGCGAGAGGTCGAGACCGTACCTTCTGTCGTTCATATCCGCTCCCACTAGATTCCCTTGCCTCAGTACGCGCTGTAGCCCCGGCCATGGGTCAGGGACCACTCACCCTGGAAGGCGTTGAGCACAAACCCCGAGAAGTCCCCGGCGCTCTTCCATGCAACGTCCACCGTGTCGTTGATGACGCGCACGTCGGTCATGTCCTGGCGCACCACCAGGACGACGGTGTCCACCTGGCGCATCCAGAGCTCCGCATCCGCCGCCGCGGCGACGGGCGAGCAGTCCACGAAGATGTAGTCGAACCGCTCGCTCAGCTCCGCCATCACATCTGCAAGCCTCTCGCCGCTAAACACCGCCATGGGATCACGCAGCGCCTTGTACTGGAAGAGCTCGTAGACGCCGCTTCGCCCGTTCAGCACCGGGCCCACGCCCGCCACGCCGTCCTCGAGCACGTAGTCCGAGAAGGACGGGCGCTCGAGGTTCTGCTCGTCAAAGATGCGCCGCTGCGCGGGTTTTCTAAAGTCGCCGTCGATCAGCAGCACCCGCCTGCCGCGCTCGGCCAGGGCGGCTGCCAGGTTTGCGGCGACCGTGGACTTTCCCTCGTTCTCCTCCACGCTCGCAACCAGCACGGTCTTGAAGCCTCCCGAGCGCAGGTGCGCCTCGAGGCGCGTCGCGGTGCGGCGGTTTGCCTCGGCAAAGCCCATGCTCACCAGGGGCGAGGACAGCACCAGCGCCGGAACGGACCTCTCGTCACCGCCCCTGACCACGCGCTTGCGCTCAAACGGGACCGTCCCGAGCACCCTTCCGTCCAGGAGGTCGGACGCCTGCTCCGCCGTCTTGACGGTATTGCGCAGCAGGTAGATCAGGGCTATGAGCGCCACGGCGCCAAGTGCCGCAATCGCGGCGCCAAGGTAGCGGTACGCAATGAGCGGTGACGTGTTCGAGGGGCTCTCCGGCACGGATGGCTCCTGCACGAGCTGCAGCGTTGCGTTGGAGAACACGTAGCCAGACACCCGCTCGTAGTTCTGGAGGGCAGACTGGATGAACAGGTATGCCTGCCGAGGCGTGGGCGAGGTGACGCTTAGCGTGAGCAGGTTGGTGCCGGACACCTGCGAGCAGGACACGCTTCCCTCCACGGGCTCGCCCACGCTCGCGGATATCTCGTTTCTCAGCGCCGAGCTCTGGAACACCTCGCTGTAGACCGCCGTCATCTGGCTCGCCTGGGCAAGGGACGAGTAGGCGTCCGCCCCCTTCACGCGAATCACCAGCGTCGCGGCGGAGGTGTACTCGGGAACGTAGGTCAGCTTCCCCACGCCCGTCATGCCCAGGAAGGTCGCCAGCGCAAGAGCCAGCACCACCCACCAGTTCTGGGCCACCTGGCGTGCCGCCTCGCGCACCGTAACGCCGTCAAGAACCACTCCTCCCCTGCTCATGACAACGCCCCCTCCACGATGACGGTCAGCCACATCTGGCCGTACGGCACGTCCTCGGCGCCGCCCATCTGATAGTGGACCTCGTAGATCCCCGGGGTGGAGGTGTCCACGTTTGAGCTCACCTGCAGCTGAGCCGGATCATAGCCCCCGCCCGAGGCATCGGTGACGCTTGCGACGTATGCCAGCGGGTCAAAGCCGTCTCCCTGAACCACATATGCCAAAGGCTCGGTCAGCTCGATGAAAAGGTTCTGCGATCCGCGCTCGTAGACGTGTATGGGAAACGCATAGCTTGCCGTGTCGCCAAAGCTGTTCGTGACCTCCATGGTGATGGAGTAATCACCAGGGGTGTCGTAGGAGGCATCAGTCCCGCCGTAGGTGACCCAATCCGTAAGGTCGCCATCCAGCATGTCCGCGGCAGAGAACATCCCTTGGACATCAGCGTTGGTAGTGGAGCCCTCAGAGAAGACCAATGGCGCTGAAAGCGAGAAGCGCGGGGAGTGGTAGTCCATGAAGCGAACCCTGCGGCTCGTCGTGGCCATGTTCCCCGCGGAGTCAAACACCACGTAGCTCAAGTCGCAGACGCCGGGCTGGATGAAGCGGGTGAAGCTGCCCACCAGCACCTGGCTGGTGAGGTCACCGTCTCTGGCATCCGACGCCGTGACGCCCTCCGTGAGCTGCTCCGTCGTGTATTCACAGGTTATGTCGATGGAGTCGCTATCGGCGGAGATGCTGGGCATCGTGTCGTCACGAGAAACCAGCTCCCGCACCTCGGCAAACACGAACACCGCAACAGCCAGCGCCAGCGCCGCCAGAGCCACCCTCCTCAGCAGTTTCAGCATGAATCGTTCCTCTCGCCTTTCTGGCTCGCCGATCCAGAGCCCAGAGACCTCGGGGTATCCTCGCCGAGAAACTCACGCAGCCGTCCCTCGTCAATCTCCTCGAACCTGCCGTCGTCGATCAGATACACGCGCGTGCACTGCTCAAAGACGCTTGGCCTGTGGGCAGTCACGATGACGGTGCGCCGCGGATTGTGACTCACGATCTGCCGCAGCACGCGGCGCTCGGTGGCAACGTCCAAGGCACTCGTCACCTCGTCCAGAAGCAGCACCGGGGCGTCCGCCAACACGGCACGTGCGATGGAGATGCGCTGCTTCTGCCCCTCGGAGAGACGTTGCGCGTTGTCCCGGACAACGGTGTCGGGCCCGTCCTCCAGCTCGCTCACAAAGTCCCAGGCGCAGGCGGCCCTGAGCGCCCGCTCCACCTCCTCGTCGGAGGCATCCGGACGCATGAGGCGCACGTTGTCTGCGATGGTTCCGCTGAAGAGCGTGTTGCCCTGCGGGATGTAACTGAAGAGCCTCCGCGTTGCGGCAGAGACCTGTTCGGGCCCCTCGTCCCCGCAGCTCACGCTCACCTGCCCTGCACGGGGGTGAAGAAGACCCAGCAGCAGCTTGAGGGTTGTTGTCTTGCCCAGACCCGAGGGACCCACCAGGCCAACAATCTCCCCTGGTGCCGCGCGAAACTCCGCGCCCTCGTAGACCGCCTTGCCCTCCGCGTAGGCGGCGGTGACGCCATGCATATCCACCAGCACGCCCGTCTCGCGGGCACGCTCGAACATCCGCCTAAGCCTGGTCGTCTCCACCGCCGTCTCTCGCGGAAGCTCGGTGATCTCCATGACTCGGCCAGCGCTCACGCAGGCACGCAGCGCGCTGGGCACCAGATTGACCACAGACGAGAAGGACGAGCGCAACGATCCCGCCATGCCCACCAGCATGGTCATGGTGCCGTAGCTGATCTGCCCCTGCCAGAGCCGGTAGATGGCAAACCCATAGCACGCGTAGCCGATTGCCTGCCCCACAAGTGAGGTGAGGATGTTGCCAAGCTGCTGGTACTTGTTACGATCCAGCTGGATGCGCACCGACTCCCGCTGCTGCTCGCGGTAGCGCCCGGTGAAGGTATCGACCAGGCCAAACGCCTTGATGGTCTGCAGGTTCTGGAAGAGCTCCTGGTTGAAGGAGACGTTCTGGCTGGCAAACTCCTGGTTCTTCTTCTGATACTCGCGCATCTTGATGATGTTGTAGCGAGAAACCAGCAGCGAGACGGGCGCACCGCAGAGGGCGATGGCCGCCATGGCAGGGTCGTTCTGCATCATGACCACGAAGGCGCCGCCAAAGCTCACGAGCATGGACATGAGGCTTGGGATGAAGGTGAGCACGTTGTTGATGACCATCATCACGTCCCCGCCCAGGCGATACTGGATGTCGCCGGGGCGGTACGCGGACATGGCCTCCCAGTCCGCCTGGATCACCTGGTCGAAGATGTCCAGGCGAATGCCCTGCGAGATGTGCAGGTTGATCCGAAGGGACATACGACTGCGGATGGCCGAGACGAAGATCTGGCCCACGCCGACGCCCACGTACGCCGCCGCAGCGAGGCCGAGCATGCCGCTATCGTGCCCCGTGACGCTGTCGACGAGGGTCCGCGATGCCATGGTGGTCAGCAGCCCCAGGGCGGAACCGGTCATGTTGAGCAGCGTGTATCCGCCGATGGGCAGCCAGAACATCTTGATGTAGTGCCCTATCCACATGAGCTGGGAAAACAGCTCCTGCAGCTTGCCCTCGCGTATGCGGCGGGCAACACGGCGTATGTAGGCGATCAGATACTTCATGTGGCTATGAGATGCGGTCGAGCTCGGCTGCCAGCAGGTTGACAGCCTCCTCGTCGGCACGGTTGTCCAAGCGATAGACCGGCAGGTCGGTCAGGAGATGGTTGAGCGTGTCCGTGCAGAGCCCCATGCCGTCCTCGAGCCACGTGGGATAGAACACGCTGCCGGAGACCTCGCCTACCTTTTCAAAGCCCGCAAGCTCGCGCAGCCGGTTCTCGGGCGCCTGCTTGAGCACCACCAGCGCCTTGACGGGTACGCTGGCATTCAGGCAATAAGGGGAGGAACCGTGCCACGGGGTACCCCAGGCGACGTATCCCTCGTCCGTGCGCTGCACGAGCCCGATGTCGCCGTTGATGATGGAGGACCCCCGATACTGGGCCCAGCGCTCCGCCTGCGTGGTCTTGCCGATGCCGGAGGGACCGAGGAACAGGATGCCCCGCCCCTCGTCGTCCACGGTGGCGCAGTGGAGCTGCAGCATCTGGCGACGGGCGGCGTGGGTGTAGAACACCTGATTGCTCAATACAGAGAAGCTCATGGGGTCAAGCGGCGGCAGCATGGTGCAGACGCTGAGGTCTTGGTTTGCCAAGAGGACATCGGAGCCGTAGCGGTATGCCTGCGCGACGCCCTCAGGCAGAGGGTAGCGTTCTACGAGGTAGTCGGTGGACAGGGGACTTGCGCAGGTGAGGGTGATGTCAACGTCCTCGGAGGAATCTCGATTAAACGAAAAGCGCATCCAGGCCTTGTCCAGCATTCCTTGAGGAGTGGCGTCTCCAACGTACAGGACGATGTCGGCAAACGAGAATAATGGCCCTCGGAACGCCCTATCCTTCAACCTATGCCCCTGAAACCGCCGCATCAAAGCAATTACCAGCTCCTAAGGTAGCCTGATTATTCACAAAGAACATGATCTTCTTGCTTTCGTCCCAACCCTGGAGCAGGCTGTCCAGCCATGGCTTTCCATTCGCTAGCAGATCTTTGATGAAAGCCTCCTCGGTGGAATAGTGCTCCGAAAGGACGTTGTTGGAGTCACCGACGTACCATCCACTTCCGGTGAACCCGCCCTCGCCCGTCGCGTCGTCATAGCGCCATCTAATCCAAATAAAGACAGGGGTTACTCCCTCAGGAGGCTCAGAATCTCCCGAGACCATCGCCATGGTACTGATTCCAGGATTCAGGACGCTCGCGTCCACTTCGGTGTAGATCTCGCCTTCCATCACGGGCGCCCTTTCAAATTCGCATACATTTGTCGAATCTTATCGCAATACCATTTCGGAACCTCATGCAGGCTGCCGCTCATTGATGCCAGCGAAGCGGCACATTTGAAACAAACCTTCCGCGCTGAGCAGGCATGACATTCATCCGGCCAGTCTAACTCGCCCTCAAATGCAAGGAGCGCATTCCACGCCCAGCGGAATGAATGGTCTCTCACGGGAATGAATGGTTCGTTCAAGAAGCTGCAGAACCGCATCTGGCCTTCCCACGTGATCCAGTAGCCCACGCGGTAGTCCTTGCAGTACGTACACGGCTTCCTATCCGGATCGACAGGATGCTCCAGGAAGTAATCCATCTTCCGCAGCGAGGCTGGAATGTTCTTGCGCTCCAGACGGACCGCCTCCGCATCTGTCTGCGCGCCGCGAAGGGATGGCTTCACGCTGCCCGTCGGCAGCCACTTGAGCCCGTGGCGCACGGCGTACAGCGCCATGTTCTCCACGTCGCCATCGTTGGGCTGGATGATGGTGCTCACCAGCTCAACCGGAATACCCAAGCTCATCAGCGTGTGAATGCCGTCGTTGACGCGGGTGAAGCCGTCGTTGACCTCGCAGACCGCCTCGTACACCTCGTCGGTGGTGCCGTAGAGCGTAACCTTTGCCTGCCGGGGCGGATACCGCTCCAGCAGCTTTGCCATCTTGCCGCTGACCAGCGAGGCGTTGGTCTGCAGCGTAAGAAAAAAGCCCATCTGGGCCAGACCCGTCCAGATCTCCTCGAACTCCGGATGCATGAGCGGCTCGCCGCCGGTCACGCAGACCCACGTGGTCCCGGCGTCACGCGCTTCCTCTGCTATGCGCAGCCACTCCTTGGCGGACAGCTCGCGCCCATGGCGGGGAATGTCCTCCGCTTTGAGATGAACATAGCACATCTTGCAGTTGAAGTTGCAGCGCGGCGTCAGCTCAAAGGTACCCGAGATGGGGATGCCGTCGGCAAAAGCTCTCTCCCACACCTGCTTGTGGAACGGGTCAAGCCAGTCCATCTGGCGGCATGCCGGCTCAAAGTTGCGCGTCATGCTTGGCCGTCACCGCCGTCCCGCTGCTTTGACGGACCGCCGGCTGGCCAGAGCTTGTCGAAAAACTCCTTGGACATGCGCGCGACGGACCTGCCCCTTTTCACGCCGTCATCGAGGATATTGTTGTCCTCAAGGATCTTGAGGAACCGATCCACGTCGGCGCTGGCCTTTTCCTCCGTCACGCCTACGTAGTGTCCCATGATGCGATTGACGAGGTCTTCCCTCGTGAACTCGTGGTCCTTCATGTACTCCCACAGGTACGCGGCGGAAGACGAGATGTAGACGATCGACGTCACTTCCTGCACCCGCTTGCCCGTAGGCACGATAACGTACTGCCCTGCGACCTCGCGCAGGATGAGCTGATCCTTCAGTTTCATGACGTCGCCCCTCCGGGTGTCTGGTCGTGCTGGTCATGGCCCTGCTCTGAGGGGTCATTTGTTATGGTACCCCCGCCTTGAGCGGACCGATGCGCCGCCTGTTCTCCCGCTGCCAGGCCGTACCTGCGCAGAAGCTCCAGTCGTTGGTGGGCCTCCTTCAGAGCTCCTGCCGTGATGCGGCTCCATTTGCCGTCGAACATCAGCCTCCCGGCGCGCTGAGCCCACGCGACCGGAAGGAGCCATGGGCGCCCAACCAACCACGGACGGCCGTCCTGGAGCTGCGAAACACTTGGGGCGACCAGGCGCCGCAGACGGGATGCCTTGGTCGGATAGCGAGCAGCAATGGAAAGAATCGCTCCGCGCCCATGCCCTTCTCGTGCGAACCCGAAAACGCCACCGGTCAGACAGTCGTCCAGAAGCCGATCAGAATCGACCGGGCGGAACAGCTCCTGCACCTCAAAACCCAGAAGGCGTGCGATCTGCATGGCATCTGCATGCAGGCTGGGGGATGAAAGCTCACGAATCTCCCTGCGAACGCGGCGCCAATCGATCTGATCGTCATACGCGCGCTGGAACTGCGCGAGATCGATGATCTGCCGCAGCCCCACACCCGCAAGCTCAAAGTGCTTCGCCAAGTGTAAGAACAAGTACAGATAATGGTCGGTCGGCTCGAGCGACAGGAGCGGAATGCCCTCCACCTCGACGACAACCGCGCGCTCGTCCGCGGCGGCAAAGCAGGCGTTCTCCGCATCCTGACGCGGACTGCCCGTGCCGGCCCACGTGGGATGGACCTCCAGCGGAAGGATGCCTTGCCCGTCTTCGTAGCCGATTACCTGCAGGGTTTCGGGAACCGCGAGGCTCTCGGGATGAGAGGTCATCTGCCAGTCGTTTTGCTGCAGGACCTCGTGCGCTGCAGCGATTTGCTCGGGCGGGACGTAAAGATCCTCGTCGCAGGAAGGGCGGTAGTCAGCCAGGGGACCATACAGCACGCGACAAAGAATGCCCTTGAGCACGATGGGGCGCAGGCCGGCAGTCAATAGCTTTTGGTATAGCCCCAAAAACCGCTGAGTACGCTGCATCTGGCCGACAACGCAAGCCATGGTTTCAGCCTGCAACTGCTGGCGCTCGGGAGCATCCCATGAGACGAACTCGTCGTATTGGCGCGCGCCTTCGTGAAACAGCGCCGTGAGCGACTGGGCGCGAGCCACCTGCGCCATGGCTGACCAATCCGGCTGATACAGCGGCTGTTTACTGTTGCCGCAGGCTGTGCGCAGCACTGATATAAAGTTGTTCGATTGCAGACTCAACATACGATTGTTTTCCTACAAAACTCTGCGTTAAAGAAGGTAACCGCCTGAACAACCTTGCTCAGATGCAATGCTCGAAATTCATTCCTCCGTCTTTCCCCTATCGAGAAAAACGGCTCGGAACAAAGCAGTGCTTGCATTCCGGAAACCCTCCGCCTTGCATCTCAATAAAACTGAAGTTAGTCGAGGAAACAGCAGCGTCGCAGTCAAACGGCTGCGAAGCAAACATCTTGATCTGGGTATGTAAGAAATTGCCTTATAGTGCCTTCGGATCTCTCGAATTAGATATCGCGCCTTCTCTGGTTTATAGTACGGGCTGAACAGCATGCGAGATAAAATCGCGGAGCAATTGAGTACATAAAACGATTCTGCCGACTTGTGTAGGTTAGCAGGGCCGCTTTTCGTTTGATTGACGATTTCATTCCAAGCATTCACTTCAGTCCACATTTTCGGATTGTAACCATCGTGCGTGGCAGACTGTTCGTGCCTTACGTAGGCATATAGCTCCTCATTTATACGAACGCTTTTTTACTTCGTACTTTATAATTTGTAAAGAACAACGCATCCTCGCTATAGAAAATACTCTCGTCGAATCTCAAATCTGATATAAGCGATTTCTTGTAAAGAGCTCCCCAGCTTACGAAATGGGCCGAGCCACAATCATTCTCAAAGAAGGAAAACTCCGTCGAAGGTATTACCCAGCTCATTTGTTTATCGTGATCTGAAGAAAAGCGAGCTTCTTCATTAGGCGCTACAGAGCAGTATCCGCAAATCGACAAATCCGCATCGTATTTCCTTAGCCCACAATAGAGTCGCTCGATGTACCTTTCTGACACATGGCCGTCCGCATCTACGAATGTGCAGTATCCCCCCCCCATCGTTTCAAGGCCCATATTGCGTGCCGAGGAGACGCCCCCGTTCTCCTTGTGGAACACGCGGATGCGCGGGTCCTGCTCTGCATAGCGGTTCATGATTTCCAGGCTGCTGTCCGTCGAACCGTCGTCGATCAGGAGGATCTCGAGGTTCCGGTAGGTCTGCCCCAGGATGCTCTCGAGGCATTGATCCAGATGCTTCTCCACGTTATAAACGGGGACGATAACGGAAACCAAATCTCGGTTGCGACCCATTTTCATCCCCTCTAAATACGGACCCATTTCGCTCTTCTGCCACACACGGCTGCTAATCGAGATATTCTAGAAGCAGCAGCTAGAGGCCGTTGAATTCCATTTCGAGCTTATTCGATAAGTGACTGCCTCAAGACTTTACGAGGCGTTTATTCTTTCCAATGAAAATAACGCTGTAGTAGGTATGAACTCAATCGCGGAAATACGATAGAAGCGCGCACGCGTAAACGAACCGCCTTTTTCTCTTTAGGAATGTAGGCAACCGCCTTGCGGTATTTTCTAAGCTCTTTGACGAGGTATCGAACCGTATCGGAGTCTTTATACGGGCTGTTGAACATGTCTGTTAGAGCGAAGCTGCAATTCATCAAATGACACGCAACCAACGACTGGTACAGTTTTTTAGGTGCGTTCTGCAGCTCAAGGATGCTTCGCTTTCTCGCCTCAATAATGGTTAAATGGCGTGGGCTATACTCGAGGTGACATGCAGACCCTGCATGTTGCACATAGACATAAAGGTCGTCCCTAATATCGACCAGCACCTTACTCCTCGTGAGATAACTTACAAAGAGCAGCGTGTCCTCTCCATAATACAAATCAACATCGAATCTCAAACCGTCCATCAAAGAGCTCTTGTATAGCGCGGCCCAGCAACCTAAAAAGGAATGTCCGCCATCTTCGCCAAACAAAGAAAAATCTCTCATGTCAATTTGTGAGCAATTCGGCGCTCCCTCCGCTGGCAAAGTAGGCGTATCATCCGGGCCTACAGAGCAAAACCCGCAAGTAGCTAAGTCCGCCTCATATTTGTTTAACGCAGCATAAAGCCATTCCACATACACCTCGGCCACGTAATCGTCCGGGTCCACGAAGGTGCAGTATTCGCCGCTCATCATCTCGAGCCCTAAGTTACGTGCCGAGGAGACGCCCCCGTTCTCCTTGTGGAACACGCGGACGCGCGGATCCCGTTCTGCATAGCGGTTCATGATTTCCAGGCTGCCGTCCGTAGAACCGTCGTCGATCAGGAGGATCTCGAGGTTCCGGTAGGTCTGCCCCAGGATGCTCTCGAGGCATCGATCGAGATGCTTCTCCACGTTGTAAATCGGCACGATCACCGACACTAAAGCTTGCTGTTTATCCAATTCTGCCTCTTGGACATGAGCTTCCATTTTGACCTCAGCGCTCCAGACACCGATAAAAGGCGTCTATCGAATCTTCCGCGGTCTCGCAAGCCTGCAAGGGGACCTTGGCGGCAACCTCTATAGCTCGTGAAAACTCCTCCTCGGAAGCTGCGAGCCATGCATTGGGATAATCCTCTAGCTGCTCGCGAAACTCCGGAATGTCGCTGCACACGATGCGTTTGCCAAGCGCCTTTGCCTCGGCAACAGTGATGCCAAAGCCTTCAAAACGTGAAGGTTGCACATAAACATCGGCCGCATTCATCCACGGATAGGGATTAGCGGTCGCCCCGACAAAGACGAAGTTCTGTCGCAAGCCCAGCCTGTCGACTTGCTCCTCAAGAGCCGAGCGCGCGGGACCACCTCCAACGGCGAACCAACGAACCAAAAGGCCTTTGTCTACGAGCATCCGGCAAATCTTAATCGCCCTGTCATAGCCCTTCTGCTCAACCAAACGGCCGACAGTAACGAGCGTCAGCGCCCCATCATTGTCTAACGCCTGCGGAAGCTGCTCTTGCGCCATACGGCGAATCATCGACGAGGAGACCGTGTTCCTGACCACGGCAAACCGTTCGGCATATTGCGGAAATAGCTCAGCCAGCACGTGCCGACAGTGATTCGAGACGGTTGCGATTGTCCGATAGTCAGCGAAATAGCACGTATCCAGCTTAGCGTCATGGGGATACACGCTATAGTCGTTGTGAACAAAAGCGATCTTGCAGGGTGCGCTCACCTTCTCTGCGGTGAAATACACACATTTACGTTCGAGATAGGCGATGGCAATATCTGCTGATAGGCCGTTGTCGCCAAACAGGCGTCGTACAAAATGCCAGCCGATGTACAAGGGCTTGTTGGTCAGGCGCTGCCATACGCAACCAATCAGATAGCAGAAGCTATACCAAGCTCGAACGAAGTCTCCCCTGCGCAAATACGCAAGTGGCGCGGTCTTCCGATTGTTCGCAAAGACGGCAAAGCTGGTATCTTCCGGCAGAAGGTTTACTTCAGCAGGAAGGAACTGCATGAGCTCGCCATTATGGCGAAAGAGGAACAGGGACACGTCGAAGCGGTCATAGTCCAATTTCGACAGCAGTGTCAACAGGCTTTTCTCAGCCCCGCCGATACCGAGCGACTCCATGATGAATAGAAGCTTCGTCTTCCTCATGACCATTTCACTGCCTGAAAGCGTCGAGCAGCTGTTGAGCAGCCGCCGTTATGTCAAACCCTTTTTCGCGCAATTCACCCAGACAATCTTTTCGCGCAAGGTCGGCCTTTAGGATCTGCTCCGCCCACCCCTCGGGACCTAGGGACAGGGGCAGGAAATGAAAGAGATCGGTCAGCCGCGCCTGAGGCGTTATGCCATCCGACGCCGCAAATACAGGGAGACCCGCCGCTTGCGCCTCGATTGGAGCAACCGGGAAACCCTCGAACAACGACGGCATGAGCAGACAGTCCATGGCTTGAAGCAACTGTGGAACGTCCTGACGCATGCCGAGAAATATGACGTTGTTCTTGCAGGGCATTGCCGCAGCCTCAGCTTTATGAGCCGCCTCAAGTTCACCCGTTCCCACAACCAAAAGATACGAATCTCTTTGCTGTTCCCATACATGCCGAAACGCCCGCAGGGCGAACGCTATGTTCTTGTTCTCATTCAGGCGTCCCACGCAGCCATATACGGTTCCACTTACGCTCAACTGATCGCGATACGCTTGTCGCGCTTCCCCATCAAACGTGAACGTCTCGAGGCGAATCGCGTTAGGAACGAATCGAACGTCACTAAACTTGTGCCGTGGGAACATCCATTCGGCCGCCCAATCGGAACACGCCCACAGATCGGTGGCGCAAGCAGAAGCTTGAGCCTTATGGACCCGGTGCAGGAAGCCAAACAGCCACATTCTCACACCATCGTAGTTGAGCCTGGAGCTATGGGCATGCAGAATCCGCTTTGGAATGCAGCTCCTCGCTGCTTGGAGATAGCCGATGTCATGCAGATCGCATTTGTTGCACCACAGCGCATCGTATTCGCCGCCATGCACATGGAAGAACTCTTTGAGGGCCTTTCTGTGGCCCGCATGCTTTGGAGATGGAACGGTATAGACCTTGCCGCCAAGCCGCGCGATCTCCTCCCTGTACGCCGGCTCGTCCGCATATCCCAGCAGATCGAAAACGAGCGCGTCATCCAGCTTCTTCATCTCGCGGTAGTAGCCCATCACGAGCGACTCGACGCCGCCGTAATTTGCTGTAAAGCCTGTTACCAGAATCCTCATGCTTGCACAGCACCCACTACATGTACCTTGATACTAGACACCACTTTGCGAAGTCTCCCTGCAGCAAAGCGTCCTCGACTTCCCGATACAGGTACGTTGGCCTGCGACGAGAAGCGACTCGGTTGTTTTTGACAAGATCGGCTGCAAGAACAAACGCCGCCATCTGGACATCTTCCGACAAGGATTTCACTCGACTCCAGAGGATGAAACCGCAGTGATAGAGCAGCTGCTCGTAGAACACATCGTCCCGCTTGAGCTGCAGACGGTCCGACATGGCGAGGCAGTATTCCAAAATCCAGTACGCATCGATCGCCTTCGGGTTACCGACGCTACTCTTGGTAATGCCTCGCTCGTTGATGCGGTACGCGTACAACGGCTGCGGGAGATACACGAAGGTTTCGCACATCCGAAACAGCAGGAAATGGACGATGGTGTCCTCGTACCAATAGCCCTCCGGGAGTCGGACACTCTCAAACAGCTCGCGACGAAACAGCTTGCCCCAGAAGAAGCCGGGATACTGGAATATGGCACTCGACCGATCGCCGCGGAGCACCGTTGCGGGATGGAGCATGTGTTTCTTGGTACCGTCTTCAAATAGCTTGTAGTAGCCCACTTCCGCAATGTCGGCGCTGTTCTTTTCCGCTGCGGTGAGCAACGTTTGCAAGAATGTTGGCTCCACGTAGTCGTCTGAATCAACAAAGCAAATGTACCTACCGCGAGCAAGCTCCAAGCCGGTGTTCCTAGCTCCGGAATACCCCTGGTTGTGCTGATGGACAATTCGGAAGCGAGGTTCCGAGCGATACGCGTCGACTATCTCGCCGCTTCCATCTGTCGACCCATCGTCGACAACGATGAACTCTGCTGGAACATCTCCCTCTTGCCCTTTGAGCGAATCGAGGCAACGCCCAACAAAGGGCTCTACGTTGTAGACGGGAACGATAACGGAAATCGCAATGCCCGGCTCGCATGCTGCTGACTGAACGGGACGTGCTGCCCGCGGCTTTGGCGAGGTGCGATCAAGCAGGCCCCTCGCCTCCCCACCGCTCGGCAGCTGAGCAGTTTGCGTCGCTCCCCGCTTGCGCAGCTGTTCGTTTCCCCAATAGACAAGATCCAGCGAGCGGTTGACCGCCCCCTTGAGCAACGACGCCAACCATGCGGGGCGAATTGTTCCAAACAGATATCCCGTGAGCCGCTTACGCATATCAACCCACCGTGAGCATTTCTGCTTGGGAAGCCTGTTCGACCAGACGCTCACCTTCCGTCGCACGAGAGTGCGCCGTCGGGCAGATGCCAGACAGAACCAAAACAACCGGCGTCGTCACCGCACAATGTCGTACCCACGAACCGAAGTCCACCTCAAAGGCTGCGGAGGCAAATACATAGCCCAGGAAGATGATCAGGGCAGCGTTCTGTGCGCGCGTGTTGGTGCGGCAATTTCGCAGACCCCTTAGGAGGAACACGGTCATGCAAAGCTGATAGATGATGTACGGCCAGTACTTCGGCCCGTTGCCCACAAGCTCGACGGGGAACAGAAGCCTCAGGATGACCAGGGCATATTCAGCCGTAACGCTGAGGATATTGGGGTTGTCCTCATTGATCGAAAGCGCGTTCTCGATGTAGGTGTTGCTGCTGCCCGACGCCTCACTGGCATAAAGCAGGGTGTCTTGGAAGCGATCGTACAGCTGGCCATTCGCAACGGAGAAAACGGCCATCATCGCAAAGTACACGACCACGGCCAGCAGATACAGCTGTGCAATTGACGTCCAACGCATCGGCGCGGAGCCGAGCTGTCGCCGCGGGCGAGCTCGACGGCGCATGCGGCCCAGATACCACTGGCACGCAATCGCAAACACGAGAATCAGCGTGTAGTAGGTACGGAAGCAGCACGCACTCAGCAGGACTACGCCGTAGCCCCAATACAGCTTTTGCCGCTCGGGGATAAGGTCGCTGTGGAGCACAGCGTACATGAGCAGGAAAAACACCATCTGAAAAGGCTCTTTGCTCAGGCAGAGGCAGTAGACGCTCATAACGCCGCACGCAAGGCAGATGCACACCGCCTCGACGAGCGGAAGCCGTCTGCGCATGCCGAGCAACACGAGCACAAACAGAATACCGAAGGTAACGGTGATGAAGATCTCGAATTCCTCAAACGTTGCCGGCAGCTTCATCCAAATGGTCGTCCACAGCGCCTTGAAGAAGGTAATGACGTTATCGCCTTGGCCGATGTTGCCCTCGGTCACCTCCTCGAGACCGAAGAACTGCCAGTTCCAATCGCCCTGCATGATGGGTTCAACCAATCCCCATCCCTTGCTGTAGTTGATGAGGGTGCCCCGCATGACGGTCCAGCGAACCACCTTGCCTAGGATAATCAGCATGGGAAAGAGGGCGATCAGCACGCGGCTGTCCACTCTCATGCCCAAAATGGGATGTTTCTCTGCAAACGACCTGTTCATAACGTTCGGCTTACCGCGGCTACCGGATTAGGCGGCGCGGTAAATGTGCAGCAACCTTTCCGCCATCGTCTTGACGTCGTATCCCTTGCGAGCCAGCTCCTGGTAACAGGCATCGCGCTGCGTGGTGCCCACCAAACGAAGAATGGCGTCAGTCCATTGCTGCAACGGCGCATCGAGGGGAAGATACTCCACCGCGTTGAGGATTTTTGCCTCGCGCGTGATGGTGTCCGAAAACACGCAGGGCAGTCCCGTTGCCTGCGCCTCTACGGCGGTGACCGGAAAACCCTCGTACAGCGACGGCATCACGAAGACGTCCATCCCTTGCAGCAGGCACGCCACATCTGAACGGAAGTCCAGGAAGCGCACCGCCTCCGCAAGGCCGAGCTCTTCTGCCTTTTGGCGAGCCGCCTGCTGCAGCTCGCCGATGCCTGCAAGAACCAGAATCGAATCCGGCTGCTCACGGTGCAGCTCGGCGAAGATGTCCAGCAAAAAGCCGTGGTTCTTCTGGGCGGTAAAACGCCCCACGTGGCCGACCACCAGCGTGGTATCGCCAACTTGCCACTCCGTGCGCACCTGGCAGCGAGCCTCTTGGCCAAAGGCAAACTCCCTCAGGGGAATGCCGTTCGGCAGTACGGTGACGCTACCGTTCTTCATCCGACGGCGTCCAAACAACCAGTCGCCTGCACGGTCGGAACACGCCAGATACGTGTTGGCGTAATGGCGCAGCGGCGCCTTCAAGCAGGTGCCGAGCAACCGCTCCGCCGAGGAACTGGTCTGAAACCCCGTATTGTGCGCATGGGCGATGCGCACCGGAATGCCGTAGCGCTTGGCAAAACGCAGAATCGAATAGTTTTTGGGACCAGAGTTAAGATGAACCGCACTATAGTCGTGGTGTTCGGCAAAGAAACGCTGCACCGCATGGCTATAGCGAACAAAGTCCTGCGGCTTCCGCACCCAAACGCCTTCCAGCTTGTGCACCGGAATGCGGGCACGCACCTCGTCTTCCAGGTCGTAGTGCTCGCCATCGTCCAACAGCAGCAGCTCGCAAGGCTGACCGGCCGCCAAAAACTGATCGATCAGCTCGACCAACAACGTCTGGATGCCGCCCACGCGCATGCGGTCGACAAAGAGCAGGACCTTGCCTTGCGTCATGCCTCGGCGCCCCTCGGCTTTATCAAGGTCTGCACCTTGGTGAAGACCACAGCTACCAACAAGCTGATACAAACCACCCCGATCGGTTCAATCCATCTGATAGCCACATTGCTTTGCAGGCCGCGCAACTGAATGAGCAGATCAACCGCTTTGAAGATGCTCCAGTGGATTACATAGATAAGAAGCGAGTAGCGCCGCCCTATCTTCTCCGCTGTTATTTCGAATAAACCCGAAGTCTCAGGCTTTATGAGAGCAGCTATGAAACAGCTTGCGGTTAAAGAGGGTGTAAACAGCAGGAGCTCAGACTGATTGCCCAGAACACACCCCTCGAGGATGCTTCCGAGAACAGATCCCACGCACACAACCGGAAGAATGCACGAAGATCCCACTCTGCTCAATCTGCTCGTCAAGGTATCTTTTTTGCTCGCCAAATAATGCCCCATTAAGAAAAATGGCATTCCCTCGAACAGCCAGTTTCTGCTTAGAACCGGTACCAGCTTCTCCGGCAATCCCAGCGTGACAAGCTGAAAGCTCTGCTGCACCCAACAGCATGCGAACAGCGCTGGAATTACGAGATAGGCGATCTTCACACCCCGCATCTTGGCTAGTAGATAGAGCGCTCCGTAGCAATATAGCAGGGCAAAGAGAAACCAGAGGTGCATTCCCGGTATGGCGTTGTTAAACACCACCCACAGGAATACATCAAGAGGAGAGGACGTATCCTGAAGCCACGCAAGCAGATTGGTGCCAGAAACAACCGCCACAAGCAGCTCGCATGCAAAGTTATACAGGCACGACCAAAATGCAATGCATGCAATGTGCTTCGCTTTTCTCGGGATGCCCTGAAGCATCAGATCCTCATCGACTTTGTACGCAAAGAAGCCCGAAACCATAAAGAAAAACGGAACCGCAGCGCGGGCAACAAAAACAATCGCTTCGCCGAAGGGGGACGGAAATCTGGCGTGGATGAATACAACTAGGATGCACGCCAGGCCTTTGTAGTAGTCGATTCGATGATTGATCTTCGCTCTTGTTGAAAGAGCAGGGGCGTTCGCCATCACTCAACACTCGCCCTCAGATACCCCGCGCTCGCCTGTCGCAGCTCCGCAATGCGCTTGTGAACCGCGTCAAAATCCAGCTGGCGCGCGAGGCACTCCTCCACGTCCTCGTCGCCTGTGATGAGCCGGCCGGTCACGCCCAGCGTGTCAAACAGCGAGTCCAAGCGGTTATTGGTGCACAGCAGGCCCTCTTTGGCCACCCGACGAGAGGTGAAAAAGGTCTTGCGGTACAGCAACGAGAAAACGCTGCCATGGAAGGAATCAGTCACGATGTAGCGCGCATGGCGGATCAGGTTGAGCAGCTCGCCGGGACCGATGTCATACGGGGTCTCGTCGGCATAGCCCTCGTCCGCGGCGATGTACTCGTCCAGGTGCAAAAGCGCCACGATCTTGCACCCCGTCGCTGCGCGCAGACGCTGAGCGAAAGCGCGGTCCTTCGTGTTGTTGCCCAGGAAATAGCAGAGGATGTACTCCCCTTCCACCACCGGTTGCTCCGGCTGGATGTCCAGCCACTCCTGCGCCGTGAACAGCAGCGTGGGATCGCAGACCAACTGGGCGGTCAAGCCCGTGTACGCGCGGACCATCTCCACCGCTGACTGTTCGCGCACCGACAGATGCTGAAAGCGCGGCAGGAACTCCCGTGCCTGGCGCTGCTGCTCCTTGGGCAAAAACGGCGCACCGAAGCTCGTGGCGTACGAGACCTTGTTCACATCGTCGGGCACCCAGCTTAGGGTGTAGTAATCCGCGGCAATGTTGGAGGGAAGCCACAGCTGGTCGCTTCCCACCAGCACCGTTGAATATCGCGAGCAGGCCTCTGTGAGCTCCGCGCGCGAGGCGTAGGCCGGCGAGAGCCGGAAGTGTTTCTGCTGGAATGACGCGAACTTCTCACGCCGCGCGGCGATCTTTCCGCCGAACGTGTCGCGGTGCAGCCACGCCTGCGCCTTCTTGCGCCCGATGCGCGCCACCGTTCCCGTCAGAATCTGCGGATCCCAAATCCTGCGCAGGTAAAAGCGCGTCTTGGCGGCATCGAGCTCCCGGCGCACACCGTCGATGCAGACGGTCTCACACGGAACGCCCCAGACATCAAAGATGCGCTGCGTGGCATAGGCCTGCAGCGCGCTCCCGTAGTTGGGATGAAAGTAGCAGGTCACGAGGGCGACTTTGCTCACAGCAGCCCTCCCGCGGCCCGCTTGGCAGAGGCGCCGCCGCACTCGGAGGCACCTCGCAGCGCCTGCTCGTAGATACTCTCGTAGCTCCGCGCCATCGCCTCAACGTTATACGTGTCCCTGATGTCCCGGAGCGCCGCCTCGCGCAGGGGTGCGGCGACCTCCGCCCTTGCAGCCTCGCGAATCGCGCGCACGAACTGCTCGAGCGTGCCGCACACAAAGCCGTTCTCGCCGTCCCTGATGACGTCGCGGTTGCCTATCACATCGCTCACCACACAGGGCTTGCCCAGGTACATGGCCTCCAGGAGCGATATGGGCAGGCCCTCCCACAGAGACGGGAGGAGGAAGCAGTCCGCCTGGCTGGCAAGCGCCAGCACCTCTTGGCGGCCCAGCCAGCCGGTGACCTCGATGTTGGATGCCGTGAGGGCGTCGCGCAGCTCCCCGTCACCAATCCAAAGGAACCTCAGGTCCGGCAAGGAAAGGGCAATCCGGTTGAAGAGCTCGGGGTTCTTCTGGTCGCAGATGCGCCCGATCGTGAACACCGTGTACGCATCCCGCTCCCGGGGCTCAAGGTTCTTCTCGCCCAGCGCCCGCTCCAGACAGGCGTCGATCTCCTCCGGGTCGATCCCGTTGTTGACGAGAAGGGCTCGCTTGGAGAGAGACAGGGCCTCGTCCAGCTCACCCTTGCTGCAGGCGATGGTGGTGCAGCGCACCCGCGCCATGACGAGCTCCATGAGGCGATAGAGCGCGCGCTTGGGGGCACCCGCCTGCTTCATGAGGAAGCTGTAGCCGTGGGGCGTGTAGAACAGCGGCACGCCCGCACGCCAGTACGCGAGCCTGCCCAGGACCCCCGCCTTGGAGGAGTGCAGGTGAATGACGTCGGGGCGCACCTCTCCGCCAATCCTCACGAGCTCCAGAAGCGCCCTGAGGTCGTGCCGCGGGCTTATCTGACGGACGAGGTCCCTGACCTCGATGAGGCGGACGCGCGAATCAAAGAAGTCGCGGTAGTCCTCCGGCGTCTGCGGGCGCACTGCGTACGCGAGATAGACGTCGTAGCTCTCAACCAGGCGGTTTGCCAGGCTGACGACATACGTGAAAACGCCGCCGCCCATGGCCTCGACCACGAACAGCAGGCGCTTTCCTGTATTCGATTGTGCTCGCGGCCCTACGATGTCGCCTATTCCCCCTGTGCCGTGAGCACGCAGCCCACGGTCTTTGCGATGAGCATGAGGTCGACCCCCATGCTCGCGTTTTGGATGTAGGACAGGTCGAGGTCGACCCACTCCTGGAACGGAATGACGTCGCGACGGCGCTGCACCTGCCAGTAGCACGTGATTCCGGGGCGCACCGCAAGACGCAGGCGGTCGCGATAGGTGTACTCGCTGACCTCGCGCGGAAGGGCGGGGCGCGGCCCCACCACGGACATGTCCCCCACGAGCACGTTCCAGAACTGGGGCATCTCGTCCAGCGAGGTCTTGCGCAGCAGACGCCCCACGCGCGTCACGCGCGGGTCCTCGGCGATCTTGAAGACCGGACCGTCCTTCTCGTTCGCGTGCATGAGGTCGCCGAGCCTGTCCTCCGCATCGATGCACATGGTGCGGAACTTGACCATGCGGAACGTGGTCCCCCGCTTGCCCACGCGCTCCTGGAAGAACAGGGGCGAGCCCTTGGGGTCGTCCAGCCAGATGACGAGCGCCGTCACCAGCAGGACGGGCGAGAGCAAGACCAGCACGGCAAGGCTGAACGCGATGTCAAAGAGTCGCTTGAGGACGCGATAGAGCGGCCTGTCATCGATTCCCGCGGCAATGCGCTCGAGGTCATCCCGCACGGACAGCCCGTCCGCCTGACGGGGCAGAGCACCCGCGGGCATTACCTCGATCTCACTTGCGCCTTCGTACAATCCCCAGTCCAACCTTGGTCGCAACCCTACGGCCGCATATCTCGAACTCCAGGATGGCGAGGCTCTTGTGACGGTTGACGCTCTTGATCATGGCCTCGCAGCCCACCAGGGGGCCGTCGAGCACGACCACGCGGTCGCCCTCCATCACTCCGGTGGACATGGGCACGGTGCGGTCTCCCCGCTTGGTGAAGGCTCCTATCCATGCCTGGTCCTCCTCGTGCAGGGGAACGAACGTCTCTCCAACGCTCAGCAGGCGCGTGAACTCCGGGGTTCTTCTCAGCGTCTCTGCCAGAAGGTCAACGTGGCTGCTCGCGGCGATGATGTAGCCGGGGAAGAGCGGCTTCTTAGCGGGGACCCACTGGCCGCGCACCTTCATCTCCGTGGCGTAGCGCGGCGTGAAGCACTCCTCGAGGCTCCCCTCGGGCGCCAGGCGCTCGATGAGGCGGCACATTGCCTCCTCCTTGCCGGTGACGACCTGTATGACGTACCAGCGGGACGAATGAGCGCCCCCGGAGCTCGGTGCCATGGCTGACCCCCATCTCGCCTGAAACGACAACCGGGCGTGAAGCTCAGAGGCTTCGCTGCCCGGGTTGCCCAGCGTGAAAGACGTATTCGTTCTCCTGCACCTCCGGGCCCTGCGCCAGGCACGGTCCCCTTTAGAGCAAGATATGCGGGCGAGCGCCAGACGGCGCGCGCCGGGGCTTTTGCCCCTCATCTATTTCTAGTTGAAGGGTCGGGGGGTACTATCGCTCAGGCGCTACGTTCCTGAATGCGCGCCGCTCGTTCTGGCGATGCTCCATGTCTGCACAAGCCCAGAGCCGGAGCATAACAAGCTGCTGCTCAGGGGCTTACCGGGACATAACGGGTGATGTATCTCAGCCCGCCGTGTCGCGCGAGGTGAGGGGCGAGGACGCTGCCAGCTCCGCATAGTCGCGGGGCCCTGCGGCGTTTGTCGCCGCTCCCAGGCGCTCGTTCTGCCGCTGCTCTGCGGGGACCTCGTCCACGGTGGTGGAGGGGTCAAGTCCGGCGTCCGTGCGGCGCATCATCTCTCCCCACTCCACATACATGGTGGCCACGTAGGAGACGCCGTCCTGCTCGAGCGCGTAGCTCGGCGTCACGGCAGAGTAGAGCGTGAGGTCCGCGGCCGCGCCCTGGAGCTCCATCGCGTACGAGACGATGTCGGCTATGGAGAGGTCCGTTGTGATGGAGCTCGCCAGCGAGGACACGAGTCCCGGAATCTGGAGCGGGTTGCTCGCAAGCACCTGCTTAACTATGGCGGTGGCGATCTGTCGCTGGGCCTGCGCGCGGCCGAAGTCGCCACCGCTCACGGTGTAGCGCTCCCGGGCATACGCAAGCGCCTGCTCGCCGTCCATGACCTGCTCCCCTGCCGAGAAGGACATGCCGCCGTTGCCGGCCTCTATGTCCTCCGGAACGTCCACCAAGACGCCCCCGAGCGCATCCACCACCGACTCCAGGCCCTCGAAGTCCACCTCGACATAGTGCGAGATGTCCACCCCCGCGAACTCGGAGACGGCCTTCACCGCTGCGGCGGGGCCCTCGTTGTAGGCGGCGTTGATCTTCTGGACGGCGCCCGACTCGTCGTAGACCATGGTGTCGCGCGGGATGGAGACAAACGTGACCAAGCCGGAGGACACGTCCACGCGGGCGAGCATGAGCACGTCGGAGCGGGCGAACGTGTCGTCCTGCCTTGCGTCAGAACCAAGAATGAGCGTGTAGAAGGCCTCGCTCCCGTCACCCTCCTCCGTGCCCACCAGCACCTCGTTTAGGGCGTCACGGTCCTCCTCGTCCAGGCTCATGGAGGCGGAGAGGCTGCTGACCCACGCCCAGCATGCCGCGGCGATCACGGCAATGAGCGCGAGAAGGACAAGGAGCACCTTCGCCGCCACCGGCACCCGGCGCCGGGCCGGGCCGCGCTGGCCGCCGGACCCCGCGGAGCCCTCATCCCCCGCACGCCCCGCGCC
>NZ_NFIZ01000007.1 GCF_002159625.1 Olsenella sp. An285 | reverse complement strand
CCCCCCCGCATGCCGCCCAGGATGACGCGCGCCGCGCGCCGCCCCAGGAGCTCGGCGTTCTGGCGGATGGTGGTGATCCTGGGGACGGAGTACTGGGAGAACGCCGTGTCGTCGAAGCCCACGAGCGAGACGTCCCCGGGAACGGAGAGGCCCCGGTCGCAGATGGCCCGCAGCGCGCCGAAGGCAACGACGTCGCCGAGGGCAAAGATCGCGGTGAGGTCCGGCGTGCGGTCGAGGAGGCGCCCCGCCGCCTCGAAGCCGCCGGACTCGAGGAAGTCGCAGGGCTCGAAGTCGCGCCGGTAGTCGAGCTCGATGCCGTGGGCGCGCAGCGCGTCCTCGGCGCCGCGCAGGCGAAGGCAGCTGATCTGCCCGCCGTCGAGGGCGCCTCCCACGATGCCAATGCGGCGGTGCCCCATCTCGCAGAGGTGTGCCACCGCGTCGCGGGCGGCGGACTCGTTGTCGATGGTGACGCTCGAGAGGTTGGGGAGGGCGAGCTCCTCGGCGGAGCTCGTCACGAGGACGGCGGGCACCTCGATCTCCTGGAAGGACTCGCGGAAGCAGCCCAGCTCGCCGCCAAGGAAGACCATCCCCTTGGGGTGGCGTGCGTGCTGGTACTCGGCCGCGGCCCTGACGACGTTGCTGCCGTCCTCGAGGTAGGTGACCACGATCTCCTCGTCCTCGCGGGCGAGCTCTGCCTGGAGGGGGCCGATGACGTCGTCGAAGAGGCGGTTACCCACGCCCGTGACAAAGACGGCGACGGGAGTCTGCGAGCGCATCTTGAGGTAGCGGGCGTTGCTGTTGGGCTCGTAGCCGTGCTCGGCCATGACCTCGAGGATGCGCTTGCGGGCGCGCTCGCTCACGTTGGGCTGTCCGTTGATAACGCGGGAGACCGTCCCCACGCCGTAGCCGGAGTACGTTGCGATGTCCCTGATGTCCATGTGCGCACCTCTTTTCTGGCCCGCTCCTGGTCGGTGCCTCTTGGAAACGTTTCCAACCCATTCTAGCAGGAAAGGGGGCGAAGGAACTTGAACGGATTGGAAACGTTTCCAAATGGCTTGGTGTGACTATACCGCAGACAGGACGCTTGGGCGAGAAGAACGTGTTATTGCCGCTCGCCGGCCAATTGACACCGTTTGCCGCCATGCGCATGTCGTTGTGGCGCGCTCGGAACGCCTTGCCATCCGTGAGGGCCGCCGAGAGGTCGTCGAGAGGTCGCCGAGCGTTGCGGATTCCTCGGGTGGGGCACGGAAGGCGAGAGGGGGCGCTGCATTATTTGTAGGCGGGGCACGTCCCTTCCGTGTCCGCCGGCGTGGAGGGGCCTCTGGAGCTCCGCTGCGTTGCGATATTCTTAGCCGCGGCACGCGCTGGGCGGTTCCGAAGCCGCTCTCCGAGGCCGGCGCCGGCGGACGCCGTGACATGGCTCGGATAATCGCAACGTTCTTCTCGCCATGCGTGCCCTGGCTCCAAAAGCGGCGACGCGTCGTCCGGGGCGGTGCGCGTCGTCGGTGGTGGTGCGCGTCGTCGGTGTTGGTGCGCGTCTTCCGGGGCGGTGCGCGTCGGCGGGGGCGGAGGCCGTCGGTGCCGCAACTCTTTCGCTCGTACGGCAGACACGCCCCGCCCGTGGGGCACACGGGGCCACTCGCCAGTGTGAGAACGATTTCGCCCGCATGGTGCTCTATAGTTGTATGGGTTTGCAGAGTCCTCCAGTCGCATCCGGGGACACCCGGGGAAGGGAGACCAGCTTATGGACGAGTACCAGTCCGGTGCCGTGGAGAGGGGCGTCGCGGACCTCGTGGCCTACGCCCTCGACCGCGGTCTCATTGGTGCGGATGACGTCACCTATTCCGCCAACCTCATGCTCGACGCGCTGGGCTACGAGCCCACGGGCGCCTTCGTGCCACGCGAGGCTGTCGCCGCTGCCCAGGCGGCCGACCCCAGGCCCGCCCTCGAGGAGATTCTGGCCGGCCTTCTGGACGACGCCGTCGCACGCGGGGTCTGCGATCCGGGCGTCGCGAGCCGCGACCTCTTGGACACGCGCCTCATGGGATGCGTGACCCCTCGCCCGAGCGACGTCACGCGCGCGTTCTGGGACCGCTACGAGCATTCCCCCGAGGCGGCGACGGACTGGTTCTACCAGCTCGCACTCGACTCGGACTACATCCGCACCTATCGCATCGCGCGCGACCGCAAGTGGGTCACGTCCACCCGCTACGGTGACCTTGACATCACGATCAATCTCTCCAAGCCCGAGAAGGACCCCAAGGCGATAGCGGCCGCCTTGGAGAAGCAGAAGGCGGGCGGCGCCGAGCCCTACCCGCGCTGCCAGCTCTGCCCCGAGAACACGGGCTACGCCGGCCGCCTGGACCACCCCGCGCGCGAGACCATCCGCATCATCCCGCTCACCCTCGCTGGGGAGCAGTGGTACCTCCAGTACAGCCCGTACGTGTACTACAACGAGCACTGCATCGTCCTCTCCGAGAAGCACGTGCCCATGAGGATCGACCGCGTGACCTTCCAGCGACTCCTCGAGTTCGTGACGATGTTCCCGCACTACACGGTGGGCTCCAACGCCGACCTGCCCATCGTGGGAGGCTCCATCCTCACGCACGAGCACTACCAGGGCGGTCGCTACGAGTTTGCCATGGCGCGCGCGGGGCTTCGCGAGGAGGTCTCGTTCCCGGGCTTCGAGGACGTGCGCGCGGGCGTGGTCGACTGGCCGATGTCCGTCATCCGCCTGGACGGGGACGACCCGGCGCGCCTCGTGGAGCTCGCTGACAAGATCCTCGCGGCGTGGCGCGGCTACTCCGACGAGACGGTGGGCGTGCTCGCGGAGACCGAGGGCACCCCTCACAACACCATCACCCCCATCGCGCGTCGCCGCGGGGAGGGCTACGAGCTCGACCTCGTGCTGCGCAACAACCGCACGACCGAGGAGTACCCGCTCGGGATCTTCCACCCGCACCAGGAGCTCCACCACGTCAAGAAGGAGAACATCGGCCTCATCGAGGTCATGGGCCTCGCGGTGCTCCCGGCGCGCCTGCTCGGCGAGATGGACCGCCTGAAGCAGGTCATCCTTGCCGGCGATGACCCGGCGCAGGTTCCCGAGGTGGCGGCCCACGCGCCGTGGGCGGCCGAGGTCGTCGCGCGCCACCCGGAGTTCGCGCCCGAGAACGTGGCGTCCGCGGACGCCACGAAGCTCGACGCCGTCATAGAGGAGGAGATCGGCCAGGTGTTCGCACAGGTGCTCGAGCACTGCGCGGTCTTCGCGGACAACGATCAGGGCAGGGCGGCCTTCGCGCGCTTCGTCGCGGCCGTCTGCTAGAAAGGAGCAGGTGAGATGGGATTTCCCAGCACAGAGACGCTCGAGCGCGTCTACGGTGAGGACGCCGGGCGCGCCGGCGAGCGCCTGAGGGAGCTCGCGACCCGCTACGAGGAGCGCTTTGGCGCGGGCGACCCGGAGTTCTTCTCGGCCCCCGGGCGCACGGAGATCATCGGCAACCACACGGACCACAACGGCGGCAAGATCCTGGCCGCGAGCATCACGATGGACAGCGTGGGCGCGGCGGCGCGCACGGACGACGGCATCGTAACCATCTGGAGCGAGGGCTACCCCGAGGCCATCGTCGTTGACACCAACGCCATCGATGCGGTCCCGCACGGCGGCGGTTCCACCACGCTCGTGGCGGGCATGCTCGAGGCTGCCGCCAAGCGCGGATACAGGATCGGCGGCTTCAACGCCGTGGCCTCCTCCGAGGTCATTCCGTCCGCCGGCGTGAGCTCCTCCGCCTCCTTCGAGATGCTCGTCTGCGAGATCGTGAACCACCTCTACAACGACGACGCCATCGAGGTCGCCGACTACGCGCGCATCGGCCAGTACGCGGAGAACGTCTGGTGGGACAAGGCCTCGGGCCTCATGGACCAGATGGCCTGCGCCGCCGGCGGCACCATCCTCCTGGACTTCTCCGACGGCGTGAAGTTCGAGAAGGTCGACTTTGGGTTTGACGAGCTGGGCCATGACCTCGTGATCGTGAACACGGGCAAGGGCCACGCCGACCTCTCCGAGGAGTACTCCTCCGTACCCAACGAGATGCACGCCGTGGCGGCCGAGCTCGGGGTCAAGAACCTCTGCGAGACCACCGAGGACGCCGTGCTCGCGCACGTGGCCGAGCTGCGCGAGAAGTGCGGGGACCGCGCCGTCCTGCGCGCCCTCCACTACTTCGAGGAGTGCGCTCGCGTGGAGGCCGCCGAGGCCGCCATCAACGCCGGCGAGAAGGACCGTGTGCTCGACATCATCACCGCCTCGGGTCGCTCCTCCTGGGAGTGGCTGCAGAACGCCGTGGTGCCCGGCATGCCCGAGGAGCAGCCCATTCCCATGGCGCTCGCTCTCACCCAGCTCTACCTGCGTCGCATTGGCTGTGGCGTGTGTCGTCTGCATGGCGGCGGCTTCGCGGGCGTCATCATGTGCGTGGTCCCCAAGGCCGAGACCGCGGGCTACGTGGACTACATCTCCGGCTACTTCGGCCGCGAGAACGTCTACCTCACCAACATCCGTCAGACCGGGGCCACCTGCCTCGGCTAGGTTGACAGATTGCTCAGGTCAAACTGTCAAGTTTGGCGGCGCGTTCCCCTGGGGGCGCGCCGCCGAGCTTTCTGACAGAATGCCCTGTCCCCTTTGTCATGCCACGCTCTCGACGCCGAAGAAGCCGCGGTGCTCGGGGATGGTCTCCTCGGGGATGTCCAGCACGTAGGATCCGCACGCATTGATGATCGTGGCGCCGCTGGGGTGCTCGCGCACGCGCTCGATGCGCCCGTACTGCAGGTGGACGTGGCCGTGCAGAAGGTAGCGCGGGGTCGTGCGGTCGAGGAGCGTGCCTATGGCCTCGAACCCGCGGTGGGGGAGGTCGTCGAGGTCTCCGTAGCCGCGCGCCGGGGCGTGCGTCACCACCAGGTCCACGCCGCCCGTGGCGCTGGCGAGAAGGGCCATGCGCGCCGCGCGCCTGCCCATCTCCGCCTCGGTGAACCCATGGACCTCGGGGTTGTAGCGGATGGAGCCGCCAAGCCCCATGATCCTCAGGCCGCGGAAGTCGCGTATGTTGCCGTCTATGGAGACGCACCCCTCGGGGGCGTGGCGGTCGTATGCGGTGTCGTGGTTGCCCTGGACGTAGAGGAGCGGCACGTTGGCAAGGGTCACGATGTGCTCCAGATAGACCGCCGGTAGGTCCCCGCAGGAGATGATGAGGTCGACCCCGGAGATGCGCTCGGGGTCCCAGCGGTCGTAGAGCCAGCCCTCCTCCACGTCGGCGATGGCGAGAATCCTCATGCCCCGCCCCCTACCGCGCCGTGTCCTTGAGGAGCACGGTCGAGGGGTCCACCGGGATGACGCCCGCCACCTCGACCTCGACGAGGCCGTCGCGGTCGAGCTCGCGCTGCTCGGGCAGGCGCCCGATCACGTTCTCGTTGAGCCAGCGCATGCGCACGATCTGCTCGCTCGTGAGGCGCCCCGCCTCGGGGCCCTGTACGACGTCGCCGCCCTGCGCCACGAGCTCGCCGGTGAAGGGGTGCACGCGCCCGGAGAGCACGGACTGGCGCAGCACGTCCACGAGCATGCGCTGGCCGCGCGGGAGGTCCTCGGAGAGCCGCACGTCGAGGACGCCTGCGGACATGCCCCACCAGTAGTTGAGCGACTGCCCCTGGATCTTCTCGCCCTCTCGCTTCCAGGTGTCGTTGCGGATGGACCGGACGAGCATCTCGTAGTAGCGGCCCCACTTCCACACGGGCTCGGCGAGGTGGGTCTCCGCGCCGCTCTCCTCCACGCGGTAGAGGCCCCAGGACTCCTTGGGCGCGAGCGGGTTGGCGTAGTCGCGGCCGGAGATGATGTGCACGCCCTCCTCGCGAAACTCGCGGCGCCAGTCGTAGCCCTTGGCGGAGAACCACTTGAGCGAGACCGTCACGTACGGGTCCACCATGGCGGCGCCAATGGCAAAGGCGTTGATCTCAGCCACCGTCGAGAAGACGGGGGACTCCGCCACGTAGCCCACCCTGTGGTGCCCGGCGAGGCTCGCCGCGAGGGCGCCGAGCAGGAACTTGGCCTCGTACATGCGGCCGTAGAAGCCGCGCACGGCGCTGTGCGAGAGGCTCACGGAGCAGTTGAGGTAGGCGGGCCCGGGATGCTCCGCCGCGGCGCGCAGGGCCTGGCGCATCTGGGTGGGCGCGCAGGTGATCACGAGGTCCGCCCCGTGCTCGACGGCCTCGTCCACGGCCTGGTCGAAGGCAGCGTCCGAGCTCCTGTCCGTGAAGGCGCGCGTCTCCACGGTGCCCGCCAGGCGCTCCTCGAGCTTCTGGCGGCCGCGCTCGTGCAGCGAGATCCAGCCCGAGGAGAGGGGGTTCCGGTCATAGACGAAGGCCACGCGGAAGGGCTTCGCGAGGACGGTCTTCTTGGCGAGGTTCCTGAGCTTGGGGAGGGGCCTCGTCCCCTCGAGGCTCGGGTCCTCGAGGTAGGCGCGGGCGCCGGTGCCCTGCGTGACCACGAACTCGCCCCAGATCTTCTCCACCTGGGCGTCTACCTCCTTGGGCGAGAGCCCGCGCAGGTGCTCGAACCCGAAGATCGAGACGTAGTAGAGCAGGGCGTCGCCCACCTGGAGGTCCAGGCCGTCGCCCCCGTGGGCTCGGAAGGAGGCGGAGAAGCTGTCGAAGAGCGCGCGCAGGTCGCGGACCACGACGTCCGGCCAGGGGCTGTCGAGGTCCTGGCCGAGCAGCGCCGCCAGGCGGGCGTAGAACCCCTCCTCCGCGGAGGTGATGCCGTAGATGGGGCACACGCGATAGAAGCGCGTGAACTCGTGGTAGACGCGCAGGCCCTTCTCGTCCGAGGGCATGGGCGTCACGCGCGTGATGCTGGCGAGGATGGTGGGCATGCCCAGGTAGCGCGAGACCGAGACGCGCTTGTTGCCCTCCTGCACGTAGAAGCGCTGGAGGTACTCGTAGACCACGATGGGGTCGCGCAGGCCCTCGGCGCGCTGGGAGTCTATGAGGTCGCTCCACTTCATCGCGAACTCGGAGCCGGCCTCCGCTATGGGCATGAAGCCGCTCGAGAACATGTTCTGGCGGCCGCGCGTCTTGGTGCCGGCTATGAGCGAGAGGTCGATCTCCGCGAGGCCTATGGGGACCTCGCCCTGGTAGCCCTGGTTCTTGAGGATGTCGTCCAGCGCGGGCGGGTAGGGGTAGAGGCCGTGCGAGACGTCGTGGTCGACCTGCTTGAGGCCGAGCTTGCGGGCCTTGGCGTAGTCCTCGAGCATGGGGCAACCCCTCTCTGGTGCGGTCATGCCGCCCGGTGGTGTGGAATCGATTCCCCTCGTGTCAATGGTAGCGAATCGCCGTCGTGCGGCGGGCCTCGTCGGACGCTTCACAAAACCGGGTCACGGCGGGAGCGGGATGACGGGCTCGCGCCCTTCTCGGCTTTCGCACGCGCCCTTCTCGCCGCCCCCCCGTCCGACCGCTCTTCTAAAGGAAATCTTAATCTCTGGCGCGTTCGCGCGGGTATCCTTTGACATGGCAACGTGACGGGCTTGGCGGGGAGGGGCGGCGCATGCGGGAGCGCATTTTGGTCGTGGACGACGAGCGGGAGATTTGTGAGCTCGTTGCCGTCTACCTCGAGGCGGAGGGCTTCGTCGTGGAGTGCCTGGGCGACGGCGCCGCGGCGCTCGCGCGGGTGCGGGACGACGGCGTCCCTGCCATCGACCTCGCCGTTCTCGACGTCATGCTCCCCGGCGCGAGCGGCCTCGAGGTCTGCCGCGCGATCCGCGAGCGCCACGCCTACCCCGTCATCATGCTCACGGCCCGCGGCGAGCAGGCGGACAAGATAGCCGGGCTCTCCCTTGGCGCGGACGACTACGTGACCAAGCCCTTCCTGCCGCTCGAGCTCGTGGCGCGCGTGAAGGCCCAGCTCAGGCGCTACAAGACCTACAACGCCCCGACCGAGGCGCGCGAGGCCTCCAAAGACGTCATCACGTGCCGCGGCCTCGTGCTGGACGTGGCCCGTCATGCGGCCACGCTCAACGAGCGTCCGCTCGCGCTCACGCCCACGGAGTTCTCCCTCCTGCAGATCCTGCTGGAGGCCGAGGGCGCCGTCGTCTCCGCGCGCGAGCTCTACCAGGAGATCTTTGGTGACGCCTACTACGAGAGGGGCTCGGGCTCCATCACCGTGCACGTGCGCCACCTGCGAGAGAAGATGGGGGACTCCTTCGAGGACCCCAAGTACATCCGGACCGTGTGGGGGTGTGGCTACAAGATTGAGCGCTAGCGAGAAGAACGGGCTTCGCGCGGCCCTCGTGGTGGTCGTGGCGGCAGCGGCGATCCTGGTGGGCGCGGGTGCCTTCTACACCGTGTTCGGCTTCGTGGACAAGGCGTGGAACGGCTCGTTCATGGACTGGGTGAGCACGCAGCTCCTGGACCTGGGCAACCTGAACGAGCTGGGGGTCTGGCCGGAGCTCGTCCTGGATGTCACGGGCGTCAAGTTCTTCTTCTTCCAGCTGGGTGTCTGCGTCATCGTGGCGGTGGTGCTCGCCTGCTCCGGCGCCGCGGTGATCGCGGGCAGGCGAGCCGCGCGCGAGGAACGCGCCCGAGCGGCGGAGCTGCTGCGCCGCTACATGGCGCACGACGTCCCGGCGAGCGAGGTCTTCCCCGAGGGCTGGGAGGACCTCGCGCTGGTTGCGTCCGACGTCAGACGGGCAGGGGAGGACCAGGCGCGCAGGCTCGAGGACGAGGCCGCGCGCAGGAGCGACCTCGTGACGTACCTCGCGCACGACCTCAAGACGCCGCTCACCTCGGTGATCGGCTACCTCTCTCTCCTGGACGAGGTGTCCGACATGCCCCCCGAGCAGCGGGCGCGCTACACGGGCGTGGCGCTGGACAAGGCGCTGCGCCTCGAGCGGCTGGTGAACGAGTTCTTTGACATCACGCGCTACAGCCTCACGAACATCGAGCTCGAGCTCGCGCCCGTTGACCTGGCCTTCCTGCTCGTGCAGGTGGCGGACGAGTTCTACCCCGCGCTCTCCGCGCACGGCAACGTCGCGCGCGTGACGGTGGCGGGCGTCGAGCGCACGGCGGAGGACCCCGGCGAGCCCCTCATGGTCACGGCCGACGCCGCTCGGCTCGCCCGCGTCTTTGGGAACCTCGTCCGGAACGCCATCGCGTACAGCGACGAGGGGACGCCCATCGAGGTGCGCGCGGACGTCCGGGACGGCCGCGCGGTAGTTGAGGTGTCGGACACGGGCGTCACCATTCCCAGCCACAAGCTGCGCTCGATCTTCGACAAGTTCTTCCGCCTGGACGAGTCGCGCGCCTCCGCCACGGGCGGGGCGGGCCTCGGCCTTGCCATCGCTCGCGAGATCGTGGAGCTGCACGGCGGCAGCATCTCGGCCTCGAGCGAGGGCGGTCTCACCACGTTCACGGTTGAGCTGCCCGTCGTCGCAGGGGAGTGAGGCCCGTCGTTCTTCTCGGCACGCTTCCTTGGGTCCGGGCGGACGTTCTTCTTGTTCGAATCGTCCGATTGCGCCCAAGACCCGATGCCAGCTCTGAAGCCCCGCCGCGTCAGACCGAGAAGGACCATAGGTTGGCGCACTGCCCGAGCACCCGCCCCAGCTCCCACGTGTGCGCCGAGCGCTCTGCGCTGTTGGGGTCGCGCACGATAACGCTCCCGTCCTCGGCGACGCCGGCAAGCACGATGAAGTGACCGGTGGTGGTGAAGTCTCCCGGTCGCACGCTGCAGATCACGGGGCGGCCGGCCTCGAGCTCGGCGCGCACGGACGCCTCGTTCGCCGCGAGCTCCCGGGAGGAGAGCCCCAGCTGGGAGGCGCCCTCGCTCATGAGCGCCCATGCGGTCATGCCGTCGCTCACGTAGCCCCCGCGCTCGGAGAAGGCGGCCATCTCAACGGGCCCCATGTCCGTGGATCCGGTGAGCGCCACGTAGACCATGGCGAGGCACGTGGGGCCGCACCCGTTCTTCTCTATGGATCCGCCGGCATATGGCTCCTGCGACCATGCCGGATCGGTCTGGTAGAGGCACGGCACCTCGCCGAGGCGCCACTCGGAGCGGGGCGTGGAGGCGGCGGGCCGGGCGGGGGCGGACGTCGCGCCCGCCGCGTGCAGCACCAATGCGAGCGCGCCCATGATCGCGAGCGTGGTGACGAGAAGGACCGCGCGGGCGGACGTCCTTCTCGCTCTTCTGCGGCGGCTGTAGCGCGCTGGTGCCAAACGGCTCATGGGAACCTCCAAGGTGTCGGAAACGTGACGCCCTAAAGGTTCCTCCTGTCCTCCATAACACGTCCTGAACTGGGGACTAACGTTTTCTTAACGGTGTGTGTAGGACTTGTAACGGTTTTGTCAAGGTACTTTCGGCAAAAGGTTGGATTGGGTATAAAAGCGGAGGTCAGATAAACAGGTGAAAGGAGGGAAGGCATGACCAAGATCAAGGAGATGAGCAAGCGAGAGCGCAAGGTTCTCGACGCCTGTCACAACGGCTGGTTCATGAGCGGCGAGTACCGCGCACTCGTGGACGGTCACGAGCGTCACTTCTGGGCAGACAGCAAGGGCATTCTGTTCAGGGACGTTGACGAGTGGTTCTCCTCCCACGAGCAGAACCACGCGGACTCGCACCTGCTCGTCAAGTGCGTGTGCGCGGCGTAACAATGCGCGACACCCCACACGGGGGAGGAGCCTACGGGCTCCTTTTTTATTGCCTTGACAGATTGCTCAGGTCCAGCTGTCAAGCGCTACGCGTACTTGACAGCTGGACCTGAGCAATCTGTCAAGCTGGGCTACGGGCGCGCGTGCTCCAGCATAAGGGCGAGGATGACGGCGAGTCCGCGGCGAAGGCTCTCCTTCTCGATCCACTCCTCGCGCGTGTGGAGGAGGTCCCCCTCCACGGCTCCCACGGTGTGGGCCGGGATCCCCAGCGAGAAGGGGATGTTGGCGTCGGTCGAGGACTCCTGGTGTATGATCCTGTCAACCCCGCCGAGCTCGCGCAGGATCTCGTCCGTGCGGGCGATGAGGCCGGCCTGGCCCTCCGGAACGCGCTCACCCGAGGCGGGGCGCCGCCCGATGAGCCGCACGTCGATGCGCGTCTTCTCCTTGAGGTGCTCCTCAACGAGCACGACGAACTTCCCGTACATCTGCTCGAGGCACTCCTCCGAGGCGGATCGGTACTCCACGAGGACGCTCGCCTCCTCGGCGATGGAGTTCACCGTGGTTCCTCCCACGAAGCGTCCCACGTTGATGGTGGTCTTTGCCTCTTTGGGCAGGTCGAGCGCATAGAGGTCCTCGATGAAGGAGCAGAGCGCCTCGATGGCGTTGTCCCGACCGAAGTCCTCCCAGGAGTGGCCTCCCTGGGTGTGACAGGTGACCTTCCAGCGGTGCGAGCCCACGGCAGAGACCACGTGCATGCCGAGGTAGAGGTCGAACGAGGTGAACTCCTTCACGCGGCCGGCATAGTGGGAGAAGAGCTCCCGCGTTCCGGCGAGGTTGCCGAGGCCCTCCTCGCACGAGTTGGCGACCACGAGCATGGGACGGTCGAGGGGCACGTGGTGCCGCAGCAGGTAGCGGCCGGCGAGCATGACGCCCACGAGGTTGGCGGTGTCGTCTCCCACGCCCGGTGCCAGGAGGCGCGTCTCGCTCTCTGCGAGCGGCAGCGGCTCGGTGTCGGGGAAGACCACGTCCGTGTGGGCGGCAAAGACGACGATGCCGTCGTCAGACTCGGCGTGCGGCCCCGCGGGGAGCGAGAGGATGACGTTCTTGGCGTCGTCCACGCGCACGGCGCCGACGGGCGCCCCCTGCGTGAGCCACCAGTCGCGGATGAACTCGGCGCGCCGCTCCTCGTGTCCGGACGGCGCGGGGATTCGTGCGAGCGTGCGCAGGAGCTCGAGCTCCTCCTCGTAGCACTCTTCGGCGTAGGCGCTGACAAGTGCTCTGGTTTTCTGGTTCACGGACTTCTCCAAGGGGCACGGTCGGGTGACGTGACGAGCTTACCCCATAGACTGCGTGACTAAGGCGCGGTTTCCGGGGCGCGGTGACAAAGAGGCGCCGCGCGGCTTCCGCTGAGCCGCGGCATGATGACGCGCCCTGGTTCAAATGTATCGGTGACGGGTTTCGTCTTCTGCACATAACGGACTCGGGCCGGCACATCCACCCTCTGGATGCAAAACTTCCCTTCGGGTCAGTGGAATTGCGGTGCGGAAGAGGCCCCTCAATTGCGAATGCCCAGTTGACGACATCATGAACTCAATTAAATACGCTCCAAGGCGAGTATTTGAGGAGAAAACCACTGACCCGAAGGCACGTTTTGCATCGAGGGCGGCAAGCTACTGACCCGAAGGCGATTTCTGATGGCCTGAGGGGTCGGCGCCTGACGCCTGGCGCGCTCCCGCTCGTGCCGCCCGTGCTCGCCGAGAAGTACGCGCCGTCCGCGGAGCGGGATGCTCGGAGAACGGTCAAAGGGTGCATACTACCGGGCGGAACGCCGGTATGTCGGCACGCAACGACCCAAGGGGGAATAGCATGGCTGTCAATCGCTTCGTCCTCAACAACATCTCCTACCACGGCTCCGGTGCCATCAAGGAGATCCCCGGCGAGCTCGAGCGCCGCGGCTACAAGAAGGCCTTCGTCTGCTCCGACCCCGACCTCGTGAAGTTCGGCGTCGTGTCCAAGGTGACCGACCTGCTCGACGAGGCGGGCATCGCCTGGGAGCTCTATTCCGAGATCAAGCCCAACCCCACGATCAAGAACGTCCAGGACGGCGTCGAGGCGTACAAGGCCTCCGGGGCAGACTGCATCGTCACCATCGGCGGCGGCTCCTCCATGGACACCGCCAAGGGCATCGGCATCATCGTCGCCAACCCCGAGTTCGCCGACGTTGTGTCCCTCGAGGGCGTGGCCCCCACCAAGAAGCACGCCGTCTTCACCATCGCCGTGCCCACCACCGCCGGCACCGCTGCCGAGGTCACGATTAACTACGTGATCACCGACCCCGAGAAGGTCCGCAAGTTCGTCTGCGTCGACGTCAACGACATCCCTGACGTCGCCGTGGTCGACCCCGACATGATGGCCTCCATGCCCGCAGGCCTCACCGCCGCCACCGGCATGGACGCGCTCACCCACGCCATCGAGGGGTACACCACCCAGGGTGCCTGGGAGCTATCCGACATGTTCCACTACAAGGCCATCCAGCTCATCTCCCAGCACCTGCGCGACGCCGTGGCCGAGGCCAAGAGCGGCGTCCCCGGCTCCGGTCGCGAGGGCATGGCGCTCGCCCAGTACATCGCCGGCATGGGCTTCTCCAACGTGGGCCTGGGCATCGACCACGCCATGGCGCACACGCTCTCCGCGCACTACGACACTCCGCACGGCGTCGCCTGCGCCATGCTGCTGCCGGTTGCCATGGAGTACAACAAGCCCGTCGTGACCAAGCGCCTCGCCGAGGTGGCCGTGGCCATGGGCGTGGACACCACCGGCATGAGCGACGACGAGGCCGCCGACGCCGCGATCGCCGCCGTGCGCCAGCTCTCCGCCGACGTCAACATCAAGCCCACCTGCGACGGCCTCGTTGAGGCAGACCTCGACCAGCTGGCTGACGACGCCATCGCGGACGCCTGCTTCCCGGGCAACCCGCGCGAGGCGGACCATGCCGCCGTCGTGGAGCTGTTCCGCAAGGTGATGGCGTAGCGTCCTCTCCGACGGGGCGCCGTCATATCGGGGCTCCTTGACCGGGATAAGGGCCGGGAGGGCGAGAAGGGCGGTGAGGTATGGCTGACATCAGGGACTACCTGGAGCTGCGCGGGGACATCACGCTCGACGAGCGTCCGTTCAACGACGTTGACAACCTCGTCCTCGCGACGCTTTCCTACCTTGACCTCACGGGCATCGCGGGCGGGCCGGGGGAGCCGGGCGTTCGCGTCACGGACGCGTGCGGCGAGCTCCTCGCCCGCGCCGGCGGGGACCTCGCCTCCCGCGTGCGCTCGCTCGCCACGATCGACGAGCGCTTCGTGGTGGCGCTCGGGGGCTCGGCTCGCCTGGGCGACGCCGTCCTGAGGAGCTACGTCGACGTGCGCGACGACGAGCGCGTCATGCAGTTCTCCACCGTGACCGTTGACCTTACGAACGGGGAGTCGTACGTCGCGTTTCGCGGGACCGACACCACCCTCGTGGGGTGGCGCGAGAACTTCATCCTCAGCTTCGCGGTCACGCAGGCGCAGCGCGCGTCTGCGGAGTACCTTGCGCGCGAGCTCGAGCTCGCGGTCGCCGAGGGCCGCCGCGTCCGCGTGGGCGGTCACTCCAAGGGAGGCAACCTCGCCGCGTACGCCGCCGCGTGCTGCCCGGTGGCGCTGTCGGCCGCGGTCGAGCGGGTCTACAGCAACGACGGTCCGGGCATGGACCGCACCGTCCTGCCGGTGAGCTGCCACGACGTGATGGGGGAGCGCTACGTGCGCATCGTTCCCGCATACAGCGTGGTGGGGAGGCTCTTCTCGGACGACGCCCCGTGCCAGGTCGTGCGGAGCTCTGCCGCCCGCTCCCTCCAGCACGACCCGCTCACCTGGCAGGTGGGTCCCGCGGGGTTCCTGGAGGCGGAAGGGCCCGACCCCGAGTGCCTGGTCGTGGACCGGGCCTTCGCGGCATGGCTCGGCCGGCTCGCGCCGGATGACCGCCGCAAGCTCACGGAGGAGCTCTTCGACGCGCTCGCCGCGGGCGGCGCGGAGACCTTCGAGGACCTCTTCTCCAGCGCGTCTGCCGCGCAGAAGGTGCTCGCCGCGCTGCGCGACGTGGACTCCCGCACGTACGACATGATGTGGGGCCTCGTGGGCGAGCTGCTCGGGGCGGGGGCCGCCGCAACGCGCGAGGCGGTGGTCAGGGGAGCGAGCGCCGCGGCGGCGGACGTCGCCCGGCGCGTGACGGAGAGGTTCGGCGCCCCCGGCCCGGACGCCCCCTAATCCTCTACGCCCACGACTCCGCTCACGAGCGCGCTCACGATCGAGATCACGACGGCGCCCAGGATGGCCGAGAAGAGCGAGTCGATGGCTATCCCCGCATGGAAGATGTTGCGCGAGAGCCAGCTCGCGAGCTCGAGCACGAAGGCGTTCACCACCACGTAGAAGATGCCCAGCGTGGCTATGGTGACCGGTATGGCGAGCGCCTGGAGCACGGGCTTCACCGTCACGTTGAGCAGCGCGAGCACAAGGGCGCAGAACACGGCGCCCACCCACGTTCCCCCTATGGGCACGATGCCCGGAACGAGCCAGATGGCGACGGTGCAGGCGATGGTGGTGACGACCCAGCGGGCGATGAAGCTCATGTGACCTCCTTGATAGCCTGAGGGTAGCGTACCCCATGGTGCGGCCGTCGAGTCTGGCGCCGGGCACTTTAATCGGCTAAAGTATGTCCGGACGCACGCGAGGAGGTGCCATGGAACGAGAAGTCAAGAGGGAAGACGAGCTTGAGCCCCTGCTGAGGGCGTTCTGCTCGCTCGGCACCCCCGAGGAAGCCCGCGCCCTCCTGACGGACCTCTGCACCCCGCGCGAGCTCGAGGACCTCTCGCAGCGCCTGGCGGTGGCGCGTATGCTCGCGGACGGGCACTCCTACGTCGACGTCTCCCGCGCCACGGGCGCCTCGTCCACCACGGTGTCCCGCGTCTCCAAGTGCCTCAACGGCCCTGCCGGCGGGTACCGCCTGGTCCTCTCGCGCCTGGGCTGACCCGCGCGCCGCGGCCCGGCGCGGTCCACGACCCGTGGAGGCATCCTGCAGGTTATCCGCCGCAGGCAGGATAACGGCTATTATGGGGTAGCAAGATCGGCAACCCCCATGGAGGAGCATCGCATGCGCGACGACACAAAGGCGCTCGTCTCGGTCATTGTGCCCATATACAACGTGGAGAAGTACCTCGACCAGTGCCTCGACAGCATCGAGGCGCAGACGCACAGGAACATCGAGGTCCTCTGCATCAACGATGGCAGCACGGACGGCTCGCGCGACATCATCTGCGCCCACGCAAAGAAGGACCCCCGCGTTCGCTTGGTGGACAAGAAGAACGGCGGCTACGGAGAGGGATGCAACATGGGCCTCGACCTCGCCAAGGGCGAGTGGGTCTCCGTCATCGAGCCGGACGACTGGATCGAGCCCGGCATGTACGAGGACATGCTCTCCTTCGCCGCCTCCTTTGACGAGGTCATCGATATCGTCAAGACTCCCTGGACGGACATCTGCGACTGGAACGACCCCAAGAAGCAGCGCCCCCGCGCCAGCACCATGACGGGACACGTCAAGACCTCGGAGCGCCCCTTCACCATTGCCGAGGAGACGGCGCTCATCGAGATGCACCCCTCCATCTGGTCCGCCATCTACCGGCGTGACTTCCTCAACGAGAAGAACGTCCGCTTCATCCCCTTCCCGGGCGCGGGCTGGGCGGACAACCCCTTCCTCATTGAGACCATGTGCCAGGCGAGCGCCATCGTGTACCTGGACAAGCCGTACTACAACTACCGCTGCGACCTGCCGGGCTCCACGAAGAACCACAAGACCGATGACGCCGTCACCCGCCCGTTCGACCGCTGGATCGACATGATGGGCGTCATCGCGCGCCTGGGCATCACCGACGAGCGCATCCTCAAGGCTCATTACCTGCGCGGCTTCAACTACACCTTCGGGGCCATCAACGACGACGGCTGGGACAACCCCCTCGTCAAGGAGGGGGCGTACAGGGTCTTCTCCATGATGCGGCCCGAGCTCGTGGCGCAGATCGACAACCTGGCGCCCCACCGCAAGAAGTTCTTCTATGACGTCATGGGGCTCCCCGTGCCCAAGTTCTCCCGCGCCCCGTGGCGCCGGCACCTCCTCGAGCAGGTGGGCGGCACCGTGAGGCGCGAGGGGCCCGTCGCCCTTGTCCACAAGGTGAAGCGCGCGCTCATCCCCGAGGAGCGCTCCCGCGCCTGAGCGGCCGCTCCTCCTTTGGGGACCGGGCGGCCGGTTCCTATTTGACCCCCAGCGGATTGTCGAGTAATCCGGTGGGGATTCGGGGTAAGATGTTCCTCGTGGCTACGGCCACGGGTATCGCGCGCGAGCGCAGCTTTTGCCCCGCGGGGCAGAGAAAGAAAGGCACGACATGGCACAGGGTACTGTCAAGTGGTTCAACCCGGACAAGGGCTACGGCTTCATCTCTCGTGAGGATGGGGACGACCTGTTCGTTCACTACTCCGAGATCCAGATGGACGGCTTCAAGACGCTGGACGAGGGCCAGGCCGTCGAGTTCGACATCACGACCGGCCAGAACGGCAAGCTCCAGGCTTCCAACGTTCGCAAGCTCTAGTCCGCATAGTTAGAGCGACTTGGGAGGGGCTCGTCTCGGCGAGCCCCTCCTTGCTGTCTGACAGGGAGACAAGATGAACCTCAGGGCTCTGGTGGGGCAGTTCCTCAAGTTCGGAATGGTGGGGGCGCTCGCCTTCGTCATCGACTATGGCGTGCTCATGCTGCTCTCGCAGGTGGTGGGCTGGGATCCGGTGATCTCGTCGGTCTTCTCGTTCGTCATCTCGCTCGTGTTCAACTACGTGGCGTCCATGCGCTTCGTGTTCGAGCGCAGGGAGGACCTCTCCCGCCGCAGGGAGTTCACCATCTTCGTTGTGCTCTCCGTCATCGGCCTTCTCATCAACTCCGCCTGCATGTGGGCGGGCACGGCCGCGTTCGGCGACGGCGCCCTCTCGGTCACGGTGACCAAGGTGGCCGCGACCGCGGTCGTGGCGATCTGGAACTTCGTCAGCCGCAAGCGCTGGCTCGAGGCATAGCCGTAACGAGTGCCATCCGTCTTCGCTCGTCCCTTGAGCTCCAGCTTTATCGTATGATGGTTCGGAGGCACGCCTCGACGTTCTTCTCGGCACGCACGCAGCACATCCTGGGAGGCAACCCATGAAGGGCATCATCCTCGCCGGCGGGTCCGGCACCCGTCTCTACCCGCTGACCACGGTCACGAGCAAGCAGCTCCTGCCCGTCTACGACAAGCCCATGGTCTACTACCCGCTCTCCACCCTCATGCTCGCGGGCATCCGGGACATCCTGATCATCTCCACCCCGGCGGACCTGCCCAACTTCGAGAGGCTCCTCGGTGACGGGTCGGACTTCGGCGTCTCGCTCTCCTACGCCGAGCAGCCCGTGCCCAACGGCCTGGCGCAGGCCTTCGTCATCGGGCGCGAGTTCGTGGGCGGAGACGCCTGCGCGCTCGTCCTGGGGGACAACATCTTCTACGGCAACGGGCTCTCCCGCCACCTGCGCCGCGCCGCCGCCAACGCCGGGGCCGGCCGCGCCACCGTCTTTGGCTACCGCGTTGACGACCCGGAGCGCTTCGGCGTGGTGGAGTTCGACGAGAACTACAACGCCGTCTCCATCGAGGAGAAGCCGGCCAACCCCAAGAGCAACTACGCCGTGACGGGCCTCTACTTCTACGACTCCCGCGTGACGGAGTACGCCGCCCGCGTCGAGCCCTCGGCTCGCGGCGAGTACGAGATCACCGACCTCAACCGCATGTACCTTGAGGACGGCTCGCTCGACGTGGTGACGCTCGGCCGCGGCTACGCGTGGCTGGACACCGGCACCATGGAGAGCCTCTTCGAGGCCTCGCAGTTCGTCCGCACGGTGGAGACCGCCCAGGACCTGCCCGTGTCCGTGCCCGAGGAGATCGCCTACGAGAACGGCTGGGTCTCCCGCGAGCGCCTGCTCGAGTGCGCGGAGCGCTACGGGAAGAGCAACTACGGTGCCCACCTGCGCACCGTCGCCGAGGGCAAGATCGCGCCGGATCGCCCGTACAAGGACTAGGTGCGGAAAGTCGCATCATTCCACTTCTTCCTGCTCTCATCTGCGCGACCGCAAGACTCGAGCCATCTTCGTCCCGGTGGGGAAGCTTGAATTGGATTTCGGTTTTGCGGTCGCACGACTTGATGAGGTGCATGGCAAGCGTATGGTCGCAATAGATTGAGTTGATGAGGCAGTCCATGGTGGTTCGCGCAGAGCGACAGAGCAATCTAGAGCTCATGAGAATCGTGCTTATGCTGCTCATCATCGCGCATCATTATGTTGTCAATTCAGGGGCATTGGCCCTCCTTCCCGAAGGAGCTAGGTCCAATGCTCTCTTCTTGCTGGTGTTTGGGATGTGGGGCAAGGCCGCCATCAACGCGTTTGTTCTTGTTACCGGCTACTTCATGTGCACCTCTCGGCTGACATGGGTCAAGGTTCTCAGGTTGTGGCTTCAGACAAAGTTCTATCGCCTGACTATCTTTTTGATATTCGCCGCTGTTGGATATGAGATTCTGTCCATAAGCGGACTGTTGCACGTACTCTTTAACCTTGCGGAAAACGTAGGTAACGGATTCACCTCATCGTTCTTCGTCTTCTACCTATTCATACCATTTTTAAATAAACTCATTTCTGCATTGGATAGACTGGAGCTCGACAGACTGCTCGCACTCCTTCTGGCGGTGTTCGTTGGAACGGTCACCCTGTTCGAGAGCCGTGCGTTCAATGAGGTCTGCTGGTATGTTGTTCTCTATCTGCTTGCCGCTCGGATCCGCCTGTATCCCAGCCGCCTAACCGAGAGTCGTTTTGCCACGAAAGTATTCTTTTGGGCATCTGTTGCCCTGAGCGTGTTGAGCGTCATCTTTTTGGGGCTGGAGGGGCTGGACCGCGCCGATCCAGTGCTCGCCTACTACTTCATAATCGATTCGAGCAAGCTCATGGCCTTTCTTTCTGGTCTGTCGTGTTTTCTGTTCTTCAAAAACCTCTCGATGCCTCGCAATGCCTTCGTCAACTCAGTCGCTTCGACGACCTATGGCGTTCTACTCATCCATGCCTCTTCGAGCGCCATGCGACAGTTTCTCTGGGGTGACCTGCTTGACGTTACGGGAGCGTTCTCGCTTCCCCTACCCGCGCTTGTGCTGCATGCGCTCTGTTCTGTTGTGGGGGTCTTTGCGGTTTGCTCATTGATTGACTATGTTCGACTGACGCTCCTCGAGAGGCCCCTGTTCGCTTGGATAGGGGCACACCGCGTCGATATTGAATCGAGCTGCCTGAGAGCAGGGGAGCGACTCGGCGGACTGCTTGGTCGATTGGCTCGCTTTTGAAGCGCCGCCCCATGACGGTCTCGTGTGAGGCAAGCGCGTAGGATAGAATCGTAGTGTCTGAGAGACATATCGACTCCTTCGAAAGGGGAGGTCCACATGGCCGAGACCTTCGAGCCCAAGAACATCATCGTCACCGGCGGCTGCGGCTTCATCGGCAGCAACTTCGTGCACCACGTCGTGCGCGAGCACCCCGAGGTCCACGTGACCGTCCTCGACAAGCTCACCTACGCCGGCAACCCCGAGAACATCGCCGGCCTCCCCGTAGACCGCGTGGAACTCGTGGTGGGGGACATCTGCGACGCCGAGCTGCTCGACCGCATCGTGCCCGGCCACGACGCCATCGTCCACTACGCGGCGGAGTCGCACAACGACAACTCCATCGCCGACCCCGAGCCCTTCGTCCAGACCAACGTGGTGGGCACCTTCCGCCTGCTCGAGGCCTGCCGCAAGTACGACGTGCGCTACCACCACGTCTCCACGGACGAGGTCTACGGCGATCTCGCCATTGACGACCCGGCGCGCTTCACGGAGGAGACCCCGTACAAGCCCAGCTCGCCGTACTCCTCCTCCAAGGCGAGCTCGGACATGCTCGTCCGTGCCTGGACGCGCACTTACGGCATCCGCTCCACGATCTCCAACTGCTCCAACAACTACGGACCCTACCAGCACGTGGAGAAGTTCATCCCGCGCCAGATCACCAACATCATCGACGGCATCCGCCCCAAGCTCTACGGCGACGGCAAGAACGTCCGCGACTGGATCCACACCGAGGACCACTCCAGCGCGGTCTGGACCATCCTCACCAAGGGCCGCATCGGCGAGACCTACCTCATAGGTGCCGACGGCGAGAAGGACAACATCACCGTGCTCCGCGCCATCCTCAAGGCCATGGGCAAGCCGGAGGACGACTTCGACTGGGTGCGCGACCGCCCCGGCCATGACCGCCGCTATGCGATCGACTCCACCAAGCTGAGGACCGAGCTTGGCTGGCAGCCCCAGCACACCGACTTCGAGAGCGGCCTTGAGGCCACGATCGCCTGGTACCGCGAGCACGAGGACTGGTGGCGCCCCGCCAAGGCGGCGACCGAGGCCAAGTACGCCAAGCAGGGCCAGTAGGAAGGCGGGCGAACATGGGCTCCAAGAGGACGCTCGTCACCGGCTGCTACGGCCAGCTCGGCCGTGCGGTCCGTGCGCTTGTGGAGACGCGCGGCGAGGCGGAGAGCTTCGACTTCTGCGACATCGACACCTTTGACATGGGTGATCCGGACGCATATGGCCAGCTCGACTGGGATGCCTACGGCACCGTCATCAACTGCGGCGCCTACACCGCCGTCGACGCCGCGGAGACCCCCGAGGGCCGCGTCGCCTGCTGGCGCGCCAACGCAACGGGACCGTCTCTTCTCGCCCGCACCTGCGCGGCGCACGGCGCCACGCTCGTGCACATCTCCTCGGACTACGTCTTCGACGGCACGCGCGAGCTGCACACGGAGGACGAGCCTCTCTCGCCGCTGGGCGTCTACGGGCAGTCCAAGGCGGCGGGCGACCTTGCCGTCATGGGGTGCCCCGCCCACTACATCCTGCGCTCGAGCTGGGTCATCGGCGACGGCAAGAACTTCGTCAAGACGATGTGGAGCCTCTCGGACCGCGTCGCCTCCGGCGAGCTCTCGCAGGTGACGGTGGTGGACGACCAGGAGGGCCGCCTCACCTTCACGGACCAGATGGCGGCCGCGATCTTCCACCTCCTGGACTGCGGCGCCCCCTTTGGGCTCTACGACATGACGGGCTCCGGCGCCGTGCGCAGCTGGGCGGACATCGCCCGCGCCACATTCGAGGCGGCGAACGGCAACGGCGACAAGGTCGTGCCCGTGACCACGGCGCAGTACTACGCCAGCGCCAAGGGCCCGGTCGCGCCGCGTCCGGAGCACTCCGCCCTGGACCTCTCCAAGCTCGAGGCGACTGGCTTCTCGCCGCGCGACTGGGAGGACGAGCTCGCGGAGTACCTGGAGAGCCTGAGGGTCGAGCTCCGCGCGTGATGGGGAAGAGTTCCAGCGGGAGGGGCTCTCGTGCCCGAGCCCTTCTCGCTCTTCACGCCATGCTCGCGCTCTACTCGCTCTCGAGCGTCTGCGCCAAGCTCGCCGCGGGGTTTGACTTTATGAGCGTTGGGTTCGTGGGCTGCTACGCAGGCATGATCGCGCTTCTCGGTATCTATGCCATTGGCTGGCAGCAGGTCATCAAGCGCCTGCCGCTCACCTTTGCCTACGCCAACAAGGCGGTGACCGTCGCCTGGGGCATCGTGTGGGGGATGCTGCTCTTTAACGAGCGGGTCTCTCCTCTCAAGCTGCTCGGGGCACTGATCGTGCTCGCCGGCGTCGTGCTCTTCTCGCTTGCCGAAAAGGACGAGGGGGAGGATGCGACCATAGGGAGGGACGCCGATGAGTAGCACCGTCCTGACCTTTGCAGCGCTCAACCTCCTCGGCGTCTTCATCAGCGCCGTCTCCCAGGTCATGCTCAAGAAGAGCGCCTCGCGGGAGCACGAATCGGTGGCGAGGGAGTATCTCAACCCCCTCGTCATCTTTGCCTACATCCTCTTTGTGGGGGCTACGCTGCTCTCCGTGCTCTCGTATCGTGGCATACCCCTCTCCATGGGGCCCATCCTGGACGCAACGGGGTACCTCTGGGTTACCCTGTTTGGCGTTACCGTCTTTCACGAGCGAATGAACGGCAAAAGGCTCGTCGCCCTTGCCCTGATCATCCTCGGCATCGTCGTGTATGCTTTGGGGGCGTGACCCCAGATTATCCTCGAAAGGTCGTCCGACCATGCTCGTCTCCATTGTCATCCCTTGCTATAACTCCGAGCACTCGATTCGTCAGGTGGTCGACCTCACGCTTGCAGAGTTCTCTCGGCTTGACGGCTACGACTGCGAGTTCGTGCTCGTCGACGACTGCTCGCCCGACGGCACCTATGCGGAGATTCGCCGCCTCGCAGACGAGCACCCCTGCGTCCACGGAATCACGCTCATGCGCAACTTTGGCCAGCACAACGGCATCATGTGCGGTCTCAACCATGCCTCTGGCGACCTCGTCATGGGCATGGACGACGACCTTCAGACCCACCCCTCTCAGATTCCCGCCCTCATCCACAAGATGGAGGAGGGCTTCGACGTTGTCTATGGCGTCTATCGAGAGTCCGCGAACGGAGCGATCAAGAACTTTACGAGCTGGCTCAACCGCGTGACCGCGCAGAAGCTCCTCGACCGTCCTAAGGACATCGAGACGAGCAACTTCTGGCTCATAACCCGTGCCGTGCGCGATCAGGTCATACGCTACCGCAACTACAACCCCTACGTGGAGGCGCTCTTTGGACGCATGACCAACCGCATCGGCAACGTCCAGATTGAGCATCATGCACGGGAGCAGGGGAGCTCAAACTACACCCTCGGCAAGCTTGTGAGACTGTGGCTCTCGTATTTCAACTACACGGTGCTCCCGCTGCGCATGATCTCGTGCGTGGGCGCGGTTTCTGCTGCGGCGGGCTTCCTTTACGCCATCTTCGTGCTTGTGCGCAGGATAGTGGTGCCAGACATGCAGGCGGGCTGGTCCTCGATTATCTGCATCCTGCTCTTCTTCTTTGGACTCATCCTGCTTACGCTCGGCATCATCGGCGAGTACGTGGGCAACCTTGTGCTCCCGGCCAACGGGACGCCGCAGTTCATCGTGAGGGAGACCACGGACGACCTTGTCGGATAATTGGGGGCGTCCAAAGCCACGGGCGTTGGTGCGGCACATGAGACGCCGGGCGAAGCCTGCTGACGGACTTGCCCGAGTATGAACGCTTCTAGTTGCCGACGCGCCCAACCAGGCGCTTGCCGACCTTGCTCATCATCGTGTTGTAGCCGCTGGTCCGCTTTGCCCATTCAATCACGATGGAGAGCGCCAGCGTGGTTATGGTGAGAGCGGCAAGCACCGCAAAGGGGAAGCGCAGCGAGTAGTAGAAGCCGAGGAAGTAGTACGAGTAGAGCAGCGTGTGAGTAAAGAAGATGTTGGAGGAGTGCCTTCCGAGAAGGCTCAAGGCGGGGGATATGAGGGGGATTCTTCGCAGGCAGGCCATGACGAGCATGCACAGGAGCGTGGCGAGGAGAGCGTCGATGACGCCATAGTGATCGAAGCTGTTCCTGTACGACAGGAGAACGAGGAAGAGTCCCAGGCTTAGGAGGGCTTTGAGAGCGCGACCACCCTTACGCCCCGAGAGCCAGTTCTCCCAGCTGTCCAGAATCCCGTTCTCATGACAGAAGATGCCCATGAGGTAGCTCGCTGCATACATGAAGACGGCATCCGTTCCCACTGCGAACAGTGCGATTCCAAGGATGCCCGCCACGAGCACGGGCAGGGATCCATACTTTCTGACGGCGGACATGACAAAGGGCGTTGCGATGATGAGGAGAATCGCAAGCGAGAGATACCACCACGTTGGGTTGAGCGTGGGCGTGCCAAAGGCCTTGGAGAGCCCCAGAAAGTCAATGACGGCGTTTGAGGTGATCGCGCGCATTCCGGGACCGTACACCTCGACGGGGCTTCTCCCAAACGGGCCACAGAGAAATGCGAGTAAGTAAATGGGCCAAAACTTGGTGGAGAGTTTCCACCAGCGCACGAGGGAGAAGCTGGCCAGCTCTCCGCGAGATGGGGCTCGGCCGGAGAACTCCCTATCGAAGGACGCGGCGAGCCCGTAGCCGGTGATGAAGACGAACACCGCAACGCAGAGCTTGCAGAGAAGGGCGATGAGCGTAACCTGGTCGCCGGTGAGAGGAAAGTAGTCGATGGCGTAGCCGGCATACTCCTCGTAGTCGTTGAAGAGATGGTGGAACATCATCATGAGAACGGCGATACCCTTGCAGATGTTGGAGTCTGTCAGGGTGAAGGCGCTGCCTTTCGGGGCGAGATCCGTCATGCCTCTCACGGGCCCTCCTATCGGACGATGGCGTTTCTCCGGAGGCGGGCCGCCTCGTCCAGGCCGTCGATCGCGTCAAGCTTTTCGCGGTAGTATGCCGCGAGCGTCTCGTCCTCCCAGATGGGGTGGAAGAGCTGGAGGTACTTCACGCCGGTGTGGGAGTTGATCTCCATGATCATGGGGCCCTTGTCCGTGATGCAGGCGTCGAAGCCCAGATACTCGCAGGCGCCCACCTTGAGCGAGAGCCTGCGCATCATCTCGAGAGCTTCGTCCCACTGGGGGATGGTGCCCTCTGCCGGAATACCGCTCACGGGGTGGCGGGGCGCGTCCTCCACCCGATTGGCGTAGACGAGCCTGCCGTTGCCGTATCGGCCCGTGGCGAGGTCAATCTCTACGTTGTAGGAGCAGATGTCGGCCGTCGTGGGCGCCACGTAGTTGGCGCCGGTGCCGGTGGAGCCGTCGCCCATGCCAAAGCGAAGATAGGCAATCGTGGGGGTCGGTGAGGTCCCGGTGGGGTTGATCACCAGGGCCCGCAGCGTGTGAATAAGCGGGTTGATCTTGGCAAGGCTCTCCTCGGGTCTTATGAACTCAGTGAACACGTAGTTGGGGTGTCCCGCTACAAACTCCTCGATGCCCGCGGAGGTGATCTCCTCGCCGTCCACGATGAACGCTCCCGCCCTGCACTCGAGGTGATGGAATCCGGCGGAGGTCGATCCGTTGCAGGGCTTGCACGCGAAGGAGCCCTCACTGCGCAGGCAGTCGAGAAGACCCTCGGTCCCGGGAGCGTACCCGGAACCGGCAAGGGGCAGGAGCCCTCCCTCGGGCTTGCTGTAATAGAAGTAGGCGGGGACGTATCGGGCAAGATCAGACCCCTCAACCAGTGCGTTCAGCGTGAGCTTGTCGTTGATCCAGATGCGCTGCCATCCGTTGAGAGGCCAGAGCCTCCAGTAGTCGTAGTCGGAGAGGTAGCTCCCCACGTTCTTCTCGGTGAGGCCGTAGGCGCACGCGGACTCCGCGCAGAAGCCCTGTGCGTGCGACCACTCCAGGTACTCCGGGTCAAAGAGCCCGCTCTTGGCCTCCCACGAGAGTATGTCCAGATACTCCTGTGCCCGGCGTCGGGTGAATCCGTCCGCGAGAAGGGAATCAAGGGTGACGGGTTCGCTTTTCATGGTATCTCCCGTGGACGAGGGCCTGCGTGGGTGGGCTAAAACCCAGCTAGTATACAATATGCACCTGGCCGCCCGGGAGCCCGCCCGTCGCGGCGGGACGTCGGACGAAGGAGGCGGCGCTTGCCGGACAGCAGCTTCAAGCTCTCGACAATTAAGTCTCTGTTCTGGAAGCTCTTCGAGCAGGGCGGCACTGCCGTGGTCACCCTGCTCATACAGGTGGTCCTGGCGCGCTTGCTCTCTCCGGACGAGTTCGGCATGCTCGCAATCATGCTCGTCTTTGTGAACGTGGGCAACGTCATCGTCCAGAGCGGCCTCAACACCGCCATCATCCAGGCGCCGGACGCCACCGAGCGCGACTACTCCACGGTCTTCTGGATGAGCCTCACCGTCTCGGCGATTCTCTATGTCGCCGTCTTCCTCGCGTCTCCCGCGGTCGCCGACTTCTACGGCATGCCCGCTGCCGTCATCCCGCTTCGAGTTCTGGTGCTTGTGCTCGTGGTCAACGCCTACAACTCGATCCAGGAGGCCATCGTCGCGCGCAACCTGGAGTTTCAGAAGACCTTCCGGGCCACCATCACGGCAGGCGTCGTCTCGGGGGCAACCGGCGTGTGCGTGGCGCTCGCGGGCGGGGGCATCTGGGCGCTCGTGCTCCAGCAGCTCGTGCAGCAGGCCTGCAAGTGCCTTGTGCTCGCGCTCCAGGTTCCCTGGAAGCCGAGCCTCGTGTTCGACCCCGGGCGTGCCGTCACGCTCTTTAGGTTTGGTTGGAAGCTCCTTGCCTCCGGCATCCTCGAGCAGGGCTACCAGAGCCTCTCCGACCTCATGATCGGCAAGGTCTTTACCAGTGCGGACCTGGGGTACGTCTCCCAGGGAAAGAAGTACCCCTACTCGCTGGGCTGCCTGCTCGACGGCGCCATTCAGCCCGTCATGCTCTCCGCCGTCTCGCGCGTGCAGGACGACCTCGCCTACGTCAAGCGCCTCGCCCGCCGGGCCCTCAAGACGAGCACCTTCATCGTCATGCCCGCGATGGCGCTCTTTGCCGTGGCGGCAGAGCCCATCGTGCGCCTGGTCCTTGGGGAGGCATGGATGCCGAGCGTGCCCTTCCTCCAGATGTACTGCTTCGTCTATGCACTGCTGCCCATCCACACCACCAACCTCCAGGTGCTCAACGGCATGGGCAGGAGCGACCTGTTCCTCAGGCTCGAGGTGGCCAAGAAGGCCATCGGCGTCGCGGTGCTCGCGTTCACGGTCTTCGTCCTGCGCGACCTGCACCTCATCGTGGCTGGGTACATGCTCGTGGGCATCGTCAGCACCTTCGTCAACGCCTCTCCCAACAGGCGTGTCATCGGCTACGCCTACCACGAGCAGGTGCGCGACATCCTGCCCGCAATTGCGCTCTCTGCCGTGGCGGCGGGAATGGCGTGGACGGTGTCACTGCTCGGCCTCTCCGACCTTGTGACCATCTTGCTGCAGGTGCTGGTCATGGCGGCGGCCTACCTTGGGATCGCGGCTCTGCTGCGGGTCGAGGAGCTCTCGTACCTGCTCGGTACGGCCCGAGAGCTTAGAATGGGACGGTAGCCCTCATAGTTCCGGTGGCACGTCCGCCGCTAAGGAGTTCTTCGATGATGGACAACGAGAAGATTCTGGTTACCCGCTCCTCCATGCCCCCCTTCGAGGAGTACTGCGCCGAGATCGCCCCGCTCTGGGAGTCCCACTGGCTCACCAACATGGGCGAGAAGCACCAGGCGCTCGAGGAGGCCCTCGAGACCTACCTCGAGGTGGGCGACATCGCCCTCTTCACGAACGGCCACAACGCCCTCGAGTGCGTCTTCGAGGCCATGGGGCTCAGGGGAAAGGTGATCACGACGCCCTTCACCTTTGCCTCCACGACGCACGCCATCGTGCGCAAGGGGCTCGAGCCCGTCTTCGCCGACATCAGGGAGGAGGACTTCACCATAGACCCCGCATCGGTGGAGCGCCTCATCGATGACGAGACCTGCGCCATCGTTCCCGTGCACGTCTACGGCAACCTCTGCGACGTCGATGCCATCCAGAGAATCGCGGACGAGCACGGCCTTAAGGTCATCTATGACGCCGCCCATGCGTTCGGCGTTTTCCGCGGGGGGGTCTCCGCCGCCACCTTCGGTGACGCCTCCATGTTCTCCTTCCATGCCACGAAGGTCTTCAACACCATCGAGGGAGGTGCCGTCTGCTTCCGAGACCCCTCACTCAAGGTTCTTCTCGACCAGTGGAAGAACTTTGGCATCACGGGGACGGAGTCGGTGGAGTACGTCGGCGGCAACGCCAAGATGAACGAGTTCTGCGCGGCCATGGGGCTCTGCAACCTGCGCCACGTGGACGAGGAGATCGAGAAGCGCCGCCACGTCGCGGAGCGCTACTGGGAGCGTCTCGAGGACGTGCCCGGGGTGCGCGTCTTCCGACCCGCGCAGGGGGTCCGACACAACTACGCCTACCTGCCCGTCACCTTCTCCGCCAACGAGTTCGGAGCCTCCCGGGACGATGTCTACGCCGCCCTCATGGCGCGCGACATCCACCCGAGGAAGTACTTCTACCCGCTCGTGAGCGACTACGAGTGCTACGCGGGACGCTTCGACTCCTCCGAGACTCCGGTCGCGCGCCGTGCCGCGGACGAGGTGCTCACGCTTCCCATGTACGCCGATCTCAGGGATGACCAGATCGACCTCATCTGCGACGTTGTCCTCTCCGCGAGGGGGTAGCGGATGGTCGCGCCCCTGCTCTCGGTCGTCGTTCCCGTCTACAACCACGCGCCCTACATCGAGGAGTGCCTGAGGAGCATCGCCGCCCAGTGCGTCGACTTTCCCATGGAGGTGCTCGTGGGGGAGGACGGCTCTACGGACGAGACACGCGCCGTCCTGCGCCGACTCGAGCCCGAGCTGCCCGACTGCTTCACCATCATCTATCGCGAGAAGAACCTCGGGGCCGTTGGCAACGGGGAGGACCTCTACGCCCGCGCGCGCGGGAGGTACCTCGCCGAGCTGGAGGGGGACGACTTCTACCTCGATCCCGGCAAGCTTCAGACGCAGGTCGACTTTCTCGAGTCCCATCCGGACTACGTCGCCTGTTACACCAACTGTCTGGTGGTGGGTGCGGACTCTCAGCCTAACGGCGAGCGCTACCCCGAGTGCAAGGACGAGGACTACTCCCTTCGCGAGTACTTCTATTGGTGCCTGCCCGGTCAGACCGGGACGGTCGTGTGCCGTCGCGAGGAGTACCTCTCCGCGAGGCAGAGGTTTCTCGACCTCAGGCAGTACCAGGCGTATGCCGGGGACCGCAGGAACTCCTTCGTGTTCCTCACCCTGGGGAAGGTCCGCTGCATCCAGCAGCAGATGAGCGCCTACCGTCATATACGGAAGGGTGGGTCGAGCCACTCCGCAACCATCAAGAAGAACCGTGCCTTCGCCGAGAACGAGGTCGGGTTTGGTCGCACGCTCGTTGCCTATGCGGAGCGCTACGGTGACGCCGAGGCTCTGCGAGTTGCCAAGATGACCTTCTACCGCATGCGCCTCAGGTGGTCGCACGGACCAAACAGGCTCGAGTCCGCCACGAGCGTCCTCAGGGACGCGCTCTCCGAGAAGGACTGTGCGCTCGCGTGTGCCACGGCGTCCCTGCGCTGGTACGCCGGGCTCCTCGGCCGCGTGCTGCGCGGCCGTGCCATCGTCTAGCCGTTGCTCCTCTGGCCGAGGGAGTACGCCACGTTGATGAGGCGCGCCACGGGGGCGGGCCAGAAGCGCTCGAGCATCTCGAGATCCTCTGCGGTGCGCGTGTTGTCGTGGATGAGGGCAGACGTCTCCGATCCGGCGTGAATGCGGTGGTGCATGAGAATGTCGGGGTCATAGACGAACTCGCCGTCGATGTGCGAGTAGCGCTCCCAGGTGTCCCAGTCGAGGTTGCTCTTCATCTTGGACTGAAAGGGGGGCGAGGGGAGTGCCGGGACGTTGAGGGTGACGGAGGGACAGCAGATGGAGGAGCCCATGGAGAGTATCCCCCTCTTCACGCGCTCGCTGTCCGATGAGCCGCGGCGCTCCATCGGCCTCAGCAGGAGGCGCTTCACGCGGAGGAGCCTGTTGTCGTCAACGGCGGCGCCGTCTCTCAGCTCGCCGTAGTTGGTGAAGAAGATGAGCGGCCTTCTCGCGCGGCCCATGCCCTCGAGCATGCGCTCGGCGTAGGCGGGCTCGTAGGTGTCGTCCTGGTGCGCGATGGTGACGAGGGGCGTGGAGGCCCGGCTCACGGCATGGTTCCAGTCCGCGCAGATTCCCGAGGGCCTTCCGCTCTCATAGAGGGGCAGACCGTACTCGCGCGCCACGCACTCGATCGATGCGTTGGGCGTGGACGTGGCCATGATCACGTTGGTCCGCACAGTCTGCGCCATGAGCGACTCCACGCAGCTGGCGAGATACGGGCTCTCCTTGTAGGCGCAGACGGCGAAGGTATGGTCCTGCGGTCCGAACACGTGCGCTCTCACCTGCTCTCGCGATCCGTCCGACCGTCCTTCTCGTCCATGTGCGCAAGGGCGATCTCCTGGGCGAGCTCGGTAACCTTTGCCTTGAGGCGGGAGATCTCGGCGGAGTTCGTGAACGCCTTCCAGAGGAGGAGCGCTATCACCACGAGATAGACGAAGTTGGCGGGCGACATGAAGCCGAGGAGCTGGGCAAGGGACGTGGCGATGCCCGGAAACACGGCAAGGACAACGAGCACGAAGGCGGTCACCATCCAGAAGATCGCGTCCTCAACGAGCATCTTGTTCTTGCGAATCTGTCGGGCAACTATCCAGACGGCGAGCAGGGCGCCTGCGACGAGGATGAGACGAAGCTGAAAGGGAATCACGCGTGCCCCCTAGCGAAGAAAGCGGAACATGAGGATGGACAGGCAGGTCCTGCTCATGTACTTGATGACATTGCCAAGATGGAAGTAGCTCTCGCCGCCCTGGCGCTCGCGCATCTTGGTCTGAATCTCGACGACGGTCCCGCCCCTGCTTGCGACATAGGCGAGCATGTCCGGCTCCGGCGCGATGTCGAAGCCGTGGGCGAAGAGGTCGATCATCTTGCGGCCGTACATGCGCATGCCGCTCGTGGGGTCCGTGATTTTGGTGCCCGTGGTGGCGCGGATGAGGAAGGATATCAGGCGGGAGCCCAGCCCTCGTGGACCTGAGAGCCGGTAGCTGCCGTCGAGGCAGCGCGACGCGATGACGATGTCGGCGGCGTGGTCCTCGAGGGCGCGCGCCATTTTGGGGATGTAGCTCGGAACGTGCTGGCCATCGGCGTCAAACTGCACCACCGCGTCGTATCCGTGGCGAGCCGCGTACTTCATCCCCGTGCGAAACCCGGAGGTGAGCCCCGTGTTGACAGGAAGGGAGACCGCCCTCATGTGCTCGCGGTCTATCACCGACTGGGTCCCGTCCTTCGAGCCGTCGTTCACCACGAGGTAGTCGACGTCGGGGCAGGTGCGAGAGAGTTCGTCGACCGTGTCGGCGAGACACTCCTCCTCGTTGTAGGCGGGTATGACGGCGAGAACTCTCATCGTCTTGCTCCTAGGATACGTACGTTTTAACTAAGGACAGAGTATAGCAGGCATCGGAGCGAGGCTTTTGTGGCCCATAGGGCGCTATAGTGGTTGCTGAGACCGTGTGAGACGCTTGGGAGTGAACGTGACCCGCTACCTTTATCTCGTGCCGTGCGCCGTCGCCGCGCTGCTCCTGCTCCTCTTTGTCCGCAGGAAACTCGACCGACTCACCACTCCCTCGCCTTGCGTCGGGGCCCTGGAGTCGGGGACCCTTCTCCTCGTTTTGGGAATCGGCTTTGTCACCATCTACGGCTCGTTCCTCTTGGGAATCACTCTCTTTGCCTATCGTGACACCGGGCTGGATACCGTCGACCTGTATGTCCCCTTTTACATCGACCTGCTCGACTCCATTCGCGATGGCACGTTCGGCACCTGGAACTTCGGCTACGGGCTCGGCGCGAGCGTCCTGAGCTATCAGTCCTGGATTCTCGACCCCTTTAACGTCGTGCTCGTTCCATTGGGGCTCCTTCTTGGAAACGAGAGCCTCCCCCTCGTGCTCGTGCTGGTCCAGGCCCTCAAGATCGCCCTTGCGGGGCTTCTGTTCCAGCGGCTGCTCACGCGCTTCTGCGAGACCCCGCTTGCGCGCATCATGGGCTCGGCGTGCTACGCGTTTTGTGGCTACACGCTTCTCTGGGGGCAGCACTACTGGCTCGGTGGGATGTGCGCCCTCTTTGCTCTCGTGCTCCTGCTGCTGGAGCGCCTCGCGGCGCGTTGGACCCCCGGGCGCTTTGCGGCCGTTGCAGCGGTGACGGCGGTGTGTCTGGGCTGGAGCCCCTATTGCGGCTTCATGATTATGGGCTGTGCCGCGATCTACATGCTCCTCAGGCTCTTCCATCTCGCCCCCGAGAGGGGGGTCCTGGGGTTCGTGGGCCGTCGCACCTTGAGGCTCTTCGCCCCCGTGCTTTGCGGGTGCCTCATGGCCTGCGTCACGCTGGTTCCCTATGCCCTCTACCTCTTTGGAGAGACATCTCGCACCTCGGCGGCATCTCAGGGGTCGCTTCTGTCCCGAGCCGCTGAGTTCGCGACCGAGTTCGTTCCGCTCGACTGGATTCCCCTGCTCGTCAGTCGCTTCCTCGGCAGCGGGCTCATCACGAGCGGGGACGCCATCCCGGACGGCATGCTGACGCTCACTGAGTCCTTTCCCCAGGCCAATGTCTACGAATTTGTCTGCATGGGCTTCGGCGGGCTCTCGATCGTTCTGCTGCTCCAGTTTGCTCACTGGGTGTGGACCGAGGCCTCCCGGAGGGACCGGGTGCTCATCGGGATCGCGGCGGTTCTCGTGCTCCTCTACTGTGTGAACAGCTTCCTGCCCGCTCTGCTCAACATCTTCGTGGCCCCTAGGTTCAGGAGCTCCTTCGCGCTTGCGGTTCCCGTCTGCATCGCGCTCGCGATTGCGTGGGAGCGCCGGGTCCAGGCGGGGCGAGTCGCTCTTGCGCCGCTCGTCGTCGGCATTGCAGCTACCATTGCGTCGCTGGTCTGGTCCGCTGCCAACACGGTCGACGGAATGGCGCTCTGCGTGGCACTTCTTGGTTTCGTGCTCGTCGGGTCCGGCCTTTTGGCGGCCCTCTCACGCGCGCGGCGCTGGGATGTGCCCCTTCTCGGCGTTGCATCGCTCGTCCTGGCGGCGGTGCTCGCTGACGGCTTCTTCGTGACGAACAACCGCGTCGTCTGCACGGTTGACGACTTTCCGGGTGCCACGCTCAAGTACTCGGGAGACACCGAGGACGCCCTCGCGTGGATTGCCCAACAGGATGACTCTCTCTACAGAGTCGAGAAGACCTACTGTGACTGGGGCCTCTACAACGACGCCCTCGTCCAGGGGTATCTTGGCGTCTCCTCGTACAACTCGACCCTTGACGGCGAGGTGGGGGAGCTCTTCAAGCTCTTCTGGCCCAGCTCCGTCGGCTCCGGCGGCTCCAGCATCAGCTACCTGGAGTCCGACGACCCGCGCTCGCTCGCCTCGCTCCTTGGCGTGCGCTACCTTCTCTCCAGGGAGCACCAGCCCGAGCCATACGAGCTCCTTGCCACCTTTGGGGACATAAACGTCTACAGAAATAACTCCGCGCGGGGGATTCTCTCCGGAAGCGCCAGCGTCGTGGGGGAGGGCGAGGTTCGCTCCCTTGACACCGCCGAGGAGCGCCGGGCGGTGATCGAAGGGGGCGTGGTCGTTCCCGACGAGGTCGCTACTGGCCTCGTCTCATCCTCGAATAACGATACCATCGTCGCCAACCTTACCCTCGAGGCCGGCCAGGTCGTGACCGGCACCTTCGAGGTGAGCGAGGGTTCGGTCGCATGCCTCTCCATTCCCCACACCGCGGGATGGCACGTCCTCGTTGACGGGAGGGAGGTCGACACGTACCGGGTCGACCTGGGTCTCATCGGCTTTACCGTCGAAGCTGGCTCCCACACAATCGAGGCGTACTACTCCATCCCCGGTCTCGAGATGGGCTGCGCTGCGCTCGGTATCGGGGCGCTCTCCGTTGGTGCGGTTGCCGCGGCTAGTCTATTGAGTCGATGCGGTAGAGGGACATCGTCCCGTAGCGAAGCACGCGGGTGAACCCGGGGGTGTCCGGCCCTATGGAGGAGATTCCCGAGAAGAGCTCCGGCTTGTAGTCTCCGCGCTGGTTGATGAGGGAGTACTCGGACTCGTCCTGTCGCATCACGATAACGTAGCGGGCGCCCACCGACTCGACCGCCTCGAGCACCTCGTCGTCCGTCGCTATGTCACAGAGACGCGTGCGGATGACCTCGCTCTCGGCCGTCTCCCTCGACCCGCCGTAGCCGGTGAAGTTCCTGTTGTAGACGCGCAGCCCGTTGTAGCCGTACGCCAGGAAGCTCCCGTCCATGGGGTCGTTCAGGACGAGGGCGTCACCACCGACGAGCTCCTTGACCTTCCCGAGGAAGATCTCCTCGCCGGAGTCGAGCGGGGTGTCGTAGGTGTACACGTCAACGATGACGTCCCGATAGTCTCCAAAGGTGGTGTGGACGCTCTTTGCCCAGTCCCGCGAGTCCTTGACGATGCGGTTGAACGCAATCTCGCTCTCCTTGTACTCGTAGTGCAGGCCCGGGAGGTTGAACTCGGGCATGAAGTTGACGAGCGCGAACCCGCAGGAGACCACCGCCGCCACGATGGCCGGGTGGGTCCTTCGCCCACGCTTCTCGTTGTATCCCCTCAGCGCGCCGACCGCGGTCTCGTAGACCCAGTTGAGCCCCATCGCGGCGAGCGCCATGGCGGCGATGCTCGCCATGGCGCCGAGTCGCATGGGGTCGGTGTACCAGAAGCCCGCAAAGAGGTGCTGGAGCTCGTCGTTTCTTGTTGCGCCCATGAAGCAGATGACGCAGGCGAGGGCGTAGGAGACGGTGATCCAGCGCCTGCCGGGCACGTAGAGGGCGCTCACGGCGCCAACGATGACAAGGGCGCCGAGCGCGAACTGCGCGGCAACCTCGGAGAAGAAGCCGAGGGAGTAGGTCTGCGTGAGGATGTTCACAACCTCCTGCCAGGGGCGCGCGAAGGAGTCCCACTGGTGCGTGACGATGTCCTGGAGGAGGGGGAGCTTGTAGCAGACGAGCCACACCGCGAGGCAGAACACGACGAAGGCGAGGCATGCGCCCGCGCGCTCGAACTTTCCCCTGCCCGTTAGGACCCTGGCGTTCCAGATGCGCGTCACGGCATAGGGCGCGAGAATGACCACGCAGGTGAAGACCGTGTTGGGGTGCAGCAGCGCCATGCCCGCCACCGTGGCCACGAGCACGACGGCGAGCCTTGCTCGCCCGGAGTGGGTGGCGTCCGGCCCAATTAGCTCGACGAAGAACGTCATCGCCGCGGGCATGCACGCAAATCCGGCGATGTTGGGGAACACGGGTCCAAACGCCAGGAGGAGCCACGGGAACGCGACGAAGGACACCGAGGCGATCGCGCCAAAGAGAACGGTGCGGCGGCTGTCGGGAAAAATGGAGCCGAGAAACGCCGCCATGGCGAGCGGGAAGACGATGCCCGTGTAGACGAACATGGACGAGTTGATGATGACGGGGGCGGTCACCCCGGTGATCTGCATGGCGAGCGCGCAGACCACGTGGTAGGCGGACGGATAGAAGGTGGAGTAGTCCACGGGGGCGATGGCCTCGTCTGCCGCCGTGAGGTACGGGCTCACGCCGAATGACGTGAACTTGCCCGATTCCGCCATCGCCTCGAGCGTGTTCAGGTGGTGCGTGAGGTCATAGGCCTGAAAGAGCTGGGTCGCGTCATCGAGGCGGGTCGAGAAGAGGCTATGGGAGAAGGCCATCCCCACGAGCAGGAAGACGAGCAGGACCCAGGCGCTGACGCGGGACGGCGCGAGCTGCGTCACGTGACGACGAGCAACGAGGGCGGCGACGGCGAGGGCGGCGACGAGCGGTGCCAGGAGCACCAAGGGAGAAGAGGGGATTCCCGCAAACGCGAGCAGCTGCCCCAGGACGCTCAGGAGCGTGATGCTCACGATGGGGGCGCAGCAGGCGGACGTGGGGCGCGCCATGCCAACGGCACGAAGGGCGAGGTAGCCGGGAGCCAGGAGGATGGCGGCGAGAACGACCGCAGAGACATAGAAGTCAGACCACATGTGGAGACCGCCTTGTGCAGAGAGTCCATAAGAGCGCGTTATGCTCTCAATTGGGGGTTGCCCAAATAATCCATACAGCGGAATAGTATTATGAACCAGCTAGGTCGACTTCGCCAACTAACGAAGGGAACCACAGATATGAAATCGTCCAGGAACAGAAGGCCCCTCGCTGTGACCGCCGGCCTCGCGTGCGCGCTCGGCATTGCCGCCGCGCTCACCGGGGTTCCCGTTGTCTCCCTTGCGGAGGGCTCCGCCCAGGCGGCGGCTCTCGCCTCCGAGACTCCCGTCTCCGAGGGCCACTGGCTCGTCACCGGGGAGTACACCGGCGGCGTCCTGCAGCGCTACTGGATCAATCCGGACGGAAGCATTGCAAGGGGCAAGCTCCTGCACGTCGTCGAGGGGACGAGCGACTACTATGCCTACGCCACCCCGGATGGGCCCGTGGTGAGGGGGAGGTGGGTCGACCCCTCGACCGGCTACATCTACTTCGCCAACAACGACGGTCGCCTCGAGAGCGCCGGATGGGTCGTCACCGGCGCCTACACCAACGGCGCGCTCCAGCGCTACTGGATAGACGAGGACGTCCACGCTGCGATTCCCGGATACTCCTCTGATGGCTGGGACCACTACACCATGGACGAGGGCTACGTCGCCCGCGGCGCATGGACCGACCCCTCGACCGGTTACGTCTACCTTGCCAACAACGACGGTCTTCTCGCGGGGACGGGCTGGGTCGTCGCCGACTCCTATGGCCACGGGCTCCAGCGTTACTGGGTCGACCCGGACAGCCATGCCTGTGAGCCGGGCTTCTCCGATGAGGGGTGGGCCCACTACACCACCGATGCCGGCTACGTGCTGCGTGGGAGCGTCAGGACCGAGCACGGCCTTCTTATTGCCAACAACGACGGTCTTCTCGCCGAGGGTGTGTGCTCCGAGGGCTTCTCGACAACCTCCGCGCTGAACGGCAGGGAGACGCTCTACTACTTCAAGCGGGTCAACGGCCATCTCTATGCCCAGACGGGCTTCTTCGAGGCCTCCGGGGCATGGCGCTACGCCGGGGACGACGGCAGCGTGCTGCGCGGCAAGCTCTCCACCTCAAACGGCGTGCTCCTTGCGGACGGCTCCGGCAGGCTGGCGGACAGCCTCGCCCAGTCCGAGGGCATGCTCGTGACCGACGCCTTTGACGGCGTTCTTCAGCGTTACTACCTCGTCCGCGCAGAGGACGGGCACCTCTATGCAAGGACCGGCCTGTTCGAGTTTGACGGCGACCTGTACTTCGGCCTCTCGGACCAGGGGTATCTCGCAAGGAACTGCACCATCACCGCAGAGGGCGGAAGATACGAGGCAGACAACGACGCCAAGCTCACGCTCGTGCATGCGATTGCCCAGCGCGTTCCGGACGCCACGATCGGAACCGTCACCTGGGGAAACGACCACGACTACCTGAATGCCCTCGTTCGCCTTGCGGAGCGCGAGGGCAGCAAGACCGACTGGTTCGTCACATTTGACAACGAGCTGTTCCGCGTCGTCGTCCTTCACAGGGGCGATGGCGGCTGGCAGGTCGAGAAGACCTGGAACTGCGTCGGGGCCACCGCAACCTACTCGGGCAAGTGGGAGGTTCTCCACAAGCGCGAGAGCAACTGGTACAGCGAGACCTACGACTGGTTCCAGAACGGCAACGGTCCCAACGCCTGGTCAACTGACTATATCTGGGGCATCCGCTCCGAGTGGAGCCAGAACCACGAGCGCTGGGTTGACTCTCCGTACGGCAGCGGGTACGAGGACTGTGCAGCAATTCACGGAACCGGCTGGGCTGCCGACCACGCTCCCGGCAAGGGTAACCGCGGCTGCTGCGGCCTTCTGAACGCCAATGCTAAGTGGGTCTACGATAACGTTGATATTGGTTCTACGGTCTACGAGTTTGAGTACAGCCAGGTGAATTTCTTCTAGGAGGTTGACGGGTTTTGCAGCTTTTCAAGGACAAGAAGCCCAGCGTCGTGGCGGGTCTCGTTGCGGCGCTCACGTTCGGAGGCGCTCTCGTCGCGACGCCGTCGGTCGCGCTTGCCCAGGGTGCGGAGACGGATGGCGCCATCGTCGAGCAGACGAGTGAGTCTGGCGCAGAGACGCCGGAGACTGACGCGACGGTGACGACCGCCGCCCTTTCGGTTAAGGACGATTCCGCGGGCACCGTTGTGCAGCCGAGCTCCTCCTCCGCCGTCGACGACGTCACGTCGGATGTGGTGGACGTTGTGGTTGACGACGATGCCACAGACGTCATCCCCTCGGGAGACGCCTCTGCTCCCTCGCAGGGTGGCGCTGATGCAGACGCCGGGACGACTCCCGTCATCGACGAGGATGCCGCCAGCGAGACGGTGGACCGCTCGGACGAGATTTCCTCTGAGACGGATGGCGCGAAGACCGCGCCCGAGCCGGGTTCCGACATTGAACCCGAGGTCGCCGAGGAGCCTTCGGACCCTGAGGCCGATGAGGTCGTCGAGGGTGACGACGCAGTCGGGGGTGACGACGCAGTCGTCTCTGAGACTGCGGAGTCCTCTGACGCTGTAGACTCCGCCGCAGAGCTCCAGGGCGACGCCGAGCTTGCCGCTGAGGACGAGGCCGATGCCGAGGCGGTCCACGTGAACACGTGGGTCAGCGACGGCAAGGGCTCCTATGTCTGGTACGGCTCTGACGGGGCGATCCAGTCCGGGTGGCTCGTTACCGACGTCGCGGTTGACAACTCCAAGGGCGGCCTCCAGCGCTACTGGCTCAGCGATGCCGGATCTGCCGTCATGGGCCTCTTCGAGGCCGCCATCGACGGCGTGACGAGCTGGTTCTTCGGAACCCAGGACGGTTACGTCGCCCGTGGCGCCTACACCGACTCCGAGACCGGCTACGTGTACCTTGCGGACAACGAGGGTCGCCTCGCCGACACCGGCTGGGTCTGCACGGATGCCTACGGACACGGCTTCCAGCGCTACTGGGTGGACGAGGAGGCGCATGCGTGCATCCCCGGAGTCTCCGAGGACGGCTGGGCTCACTACACCACCGAGAAGGGCTACGTCCTGAGGGGCAACGCCGTTACCTCTGATGGCGCGATGCGATCCGCCAACAACGATGGCCTCCTCCAGAAGTCCGGCTGGCTCGTCACCAGCGCCTTCGGCCAGGGACTCCAGCGCTACTGGGTCGATGACTACGAGGTCGCCAAGGACCGCCTCATCACCTCGGACGAGGCTGGCTGGAACGCCTACGCAACGAGTGAGGGCTACGTCGTTCGCGGCGGCTCCATCGCCTCGGACGGCACCATGCGCTATGCGGACAACGACGGCCGGCTCCAGGAGTCCGGCTGGCTCGTCACGAGCGCCTTCGGTCAGGGCCTCCAGCGCTACTGGCTCGAGGCGTTCCAGGTCGTGAAGGACCGCTTCATCAGCGCGGCACAAGCCGGCTGGGAGGCCTATGCCACCGACAAGGGCTACGTCCTGCGTGGTTCCCTCAAGTACGGTGACGGCGTCCTTCTCGCCAACAACGACGGTGCCCTCGAGTCTGGCACCGGCTGGATCGTCACCGACGCCTATGGCAACGGTATCCAGCGCTACTACCTGAGCCGCTCCAAGGACGGCAGCTACTCCTATGCGACTACCGGGTACTTCCAGGCCGATCTCGGCTCGTACCGCGACGCCTGGTTCTACGGCGACACCAGCCGCGGCTACGTCGTGCGCGGAAAGACCAAGGTCTCTGGCGGGCTCGTCCTCTCCAACAACGAGGGCATCCTCGTCGAGACGCTCCTTGGCTCGAGCGAGGGCTTCAGGACCACTGACCTGTTCGACAGCACCAACCAGGTCTACTACCTCGACAGGGTCAACGGCCACCTCATCGCTCGCACGGGCGTCTTCAGCGTCGGCTCCAAGAAGTACTTCGGCCGTCCCAACGAGGGCTACATCGTCCGCGGCAAGACCACCTATGGCGGCGGCATGATCATCGCCGCCTCCGACGGTGCGCTCTACTTCCAGGACGTCAACGGCTTCGTCGTCACCGCCGAGGTCGACGGCGAGCTCCAGCGCTACTACATCGTCGATCTTGGCGACGGCGTGCGCGGCGCCAAGCTCGGCCTCTTCACCGTGGGCAACGACCAGTATTACGGTCGCGAGGACCAGGGCTACGTCGTCCGCGGCCAGTACACCACTCCCGACGGCATGCTCATCCAGGGTGACGGAGACGGCAAGATCACCTACTCCTTCCTCACTCGCGCCGGCTGGGCCGCTTGGGACAAGGTCAAGAACTTCTCCGGCGGCATGTACAGCCTCACGCAGTACCTGCTGACCGTCGACACCACCAACAACAGGGTCGTGGTCTTCCAGGGCACCTATATTCCCTCGCTCGGCTGGTACGGCAACTGGACCCCGCTCTATGACTGGTCCTGCTCGACCGGCAACAAGATCTATCACGGCGGCGACGGCACGCCTACGGGCATCTACCGCATCGGCGGCAACGCGGACTACAACTGGAACGAGTCCGGCAACTACACCCCCGGCGGCTACAGGACCACGTACTGGGCGATCAACGACGTCACGTACTTTACCGGCTTCCTGCTCAACCTCGGTTTCCACTCCACCGTTGGGTACCAGGGCGGCTACAGCGACGCCAACCAGCTTGGCAAGCACATCACCCATGGCTGCATTCGCCTTGCCGAGGACTGCGCCAAGTGGATCTACTACAACGCGCTCCCCGGCACGAAGGTCTACGTCTTCTAGTTCGAGGACAATCTTGGTCCTTCTGGGCACCCGTCACATGGCGGGTGCCCTTTGTCTTAAAATGAAGCGGATTGAGCATCGTCACCTCTTGTCTTCCAAAGGAGAGCAGACATGAAGCTTGCCCAGCTCGTTGCCACCACCCTTGGCATCCCCGAGGATCGCGTGAGCGACGACCTCACCATCGACGACTGCGACGAGTGGACCTCCATGAAGCAGGTTGCCCTCGTCTCCGCTCTTGAGAGTGCCTACGCCGTGGAGTTCGATATCATGGAGTCGATCGAGATGGACTCGGTGGGCGCCATTCGCGAGGTCCTTCGCGACAAGGGGATTGACGTCGATGCCTAGGCTGCTTCCCGGGGAGTCCGTCGTCGAGTGCGTCTCCCGTCATGCCGCATCAAAGCCCGAGAGCGTTGCCCTCGTGGTCGAGGATCGCGAGGTCACCTACGGTGAGCTGTGGGAGCGCACGCTCGTTTCCGCGCGCCGGCTCTTGGACGCAGGCGTCCGTTCGGGCGACAGGGTCGTTCTTCGCGCGACGCACACGCTCCTCTATGTCGCAAGTTATCTCTCGACCACGCTTCTCGGCGCCGTCGCCGTGCCCTACGAGGAGAGCCTGCCCGAGGAGGGGGTCGCGGACCTCGTCTCGCGTGTGGGGGCGAGCGTGGTCATCGCCCCGAGTCCGATTGAGGGGGCGTCGCTGACGATTCTTGAGGAGGAGAACGCCTGCGAGCGGGCCGCTTCCGGCGACATCGACCTTCCCTCGTCGTCTGACCTCGCCGAGCTTCTGCTCACGACCGGCACGACCGGGCGCTCGAAGGTCGTGTCGCTCACGCATGGCGCGGTCATGGCGGTCATCGAGAACATCGTCACCGCCACGGGGATAGAGGAGGACAACGTCTCCCTCGTTCCCATGCCGCTCAACCACGTCTTCGCTCTCAGGCGTCTTCAGACGGGCCTCGTCATGGGGGCGACCGTGGTGCTCATCAATGGCGTCGCCTCCCTCAAGCGCTTCTACCGCGCCCTCTCCGAGCGCCACGTCACCTCGCTCTCCCTCGTTCCCTCCGCGCTCGCCTACGTCGAGCGGGCGACGAAGGACTTCATCGGCAAGTTTGACGGGCAGATTCGCTTCGTCGAGTCAAGCTCAGCGCCGCTTCCCGCGTCCACGCGCGCCTGGCTGCGCTCGGTGCTGCCGTCCGCTCGCCTCTACAACTCCTATGGCTGCACCGAGTCCACTGCCTGCTGCATGCTCGAGTACAGCCATCGCTCCGACGACGGGGCCTGCGTGGGCACTCCCTGCGTCACGGCGAGCATCAAGATTATTGATCCTTCCACGGGGGCCGAGCTCCCCGAGGGCGCGGGTCGCATCGCCATAGGTGGCGGGGCGGTCATGAGCGGCTACTGGGGGGATGACGAGGCCACGGCCTCCACCCTGCACGACGGCCTCGTCTACACCAACGACCTCGGCTTCTTCCGCGATGGTGAGCTCTACGTGCAGGGGCGCATTGACGACGTCGCAATCATCGGCGGGCATAACGTCTCTCCCGTCGAGGTTGAGGACGTCATCTCCGGATGCCCGCTCGTCGCGGACTGCGCCTGCGTCAAGGGCTCCGACCCCATCACCGGGGACTGCCTCGTGCTCTTTGTCGTGTGGGAGACGGGGGGCAGTGATGAGGATGGGCTCTCCTCCTATATGGGCGAGCATCTCGAACCGTTCAAGGTGCCCGCGTACGTGCGCACCCTCGAGGAGATTCCGCGCACGTACAACGGAAAGGTCGACAGGAAGCCTCTCGCCTCGCTCGCACGAGAGCTTACCGCCTAGGGGGACCGCGTGATTCTAGCTATCTACGGCACGGGCGGGTCTGGCCGCGAGGTCTACGAGATCGCCTCTGCCATCGATCCGGAGCACGAGCGCTGGGATCGCATCGTCTTCGTCGACGACGTAACGGACGCCCGCGAGCTCTATGGCTCCGAGATCATGCCCTTCGAGGAGCTTGCCTCGCGCTTCTCTCCGGAGGAGGCCGAGTTCTTGGTTGCCGTCGGCGAGCCCAGCTCGCGAGAGCTGCTCTTCAACCGCGCCTCCGAGCGAGGCTACGGCTTTGCCACGATAGTGCACCCGAGCGCCTTCGTCTCGCCGAGCGCGCGGCTCGGGCGTGGCGTCTTCGTGAAGATGCAGAGCATCATCTCCACCGAGGCGGTCCTCGAGGACAACGTCTTCGTCCAGTCCAACGCGCTCATCGGACATGACGTCCGCGTGGGGAGACACACGCAGGTCTCCGCCTACACGCACATCGCCGGTCACGCCACGCTGGGGGAGCGCTGCTACCTTGGCGTGCGCGCCTCGGTGCGGGAGGAGTGCCTGATGGGGGACGACGTCGTCCTTGCCATGGGCGCCGTCGTAATGGAAAAGCGCGTGCCCTCAAGGGTGCTCGCCATGGGAAACCCCGCCAAGTACGTTCGTCGCAAGGCCGGGAGCAAGGTGTTCTCGTAGGGTACGGAGGTCGCTTTGAGCAAGGTTGTCATTGTCGGGTCGGGCAACGTGGGATCCTGCACGGCGCAGACGCTCGCCCTTAGGGGCCAGTTCGGCGACGTCGTGCTCGTCGACAAGCGCGCCGCTCGCGCACACGCCGAGGCAGACGACCTCATGTGCGCGCTGCCTCGCATGGGCTCGCACGGCGTGGTCAGGGCAGGTGCGTACGAGGACTGCGCCGACGCCGACGCCGTCGTGATATGCGCCGCTGCACCCGCGCGCCTCGGTCAGACGAGAAATGACATGTTTCTCAAGAACGCCCAGATCGTGAGGGACGTGGTCGATTCCGTTGAGCAAGTCGGCTTTGCGGGACTCTATGTCATGGTGAGCAACCCCGTCGACCTTCTCGCCCATTTGGTCACGCACGAGCTGGGCATTCCCGCCGATCGCGTCGTGGGCACGGGAACGGTCCTCGACACCCTGCGGCTCGAGGACTGCGCGCGCGGTCGCTTTGGGACGGAGCGCGACGTCATCGCCCTCGCCCTCGGTGAACACGGGGAGGGCCTCGTCGTCGACTGGGGTTCGACCCTCGTTGACGGTCGCCCCGTTCCGGATGAGGATCGAGAGCCCCTTCGCCGCGCCGCCATCGACTCTGCCTACGACATCATGAAGGGCAAGGGCAGCACGAGCTACGGCATCGCATACGCCGTTTCGCTCATTCTGGAGTCGTGGTCTTCTCGCGACGGACGCCTCCTGCCCCTCTCCGTTCCCGCCGGAGGGGAGTTTGGCATCGGCGACATGACGCTCTCCCTGCCCGCATCGTTCGATTGCGACGGCGTCCCCCGCATCGCGCGGGTCTCCCTGGACGCGAGCACCGTCGAGCGCCTGGGAGAGGTCGCCGGCGAGATGGCGGAGTTCTATCGCTGCGCCACTTCGGACGAGTAGGGGGGAAGACATGCAGCTCCATGACCGACCCTCCTTGATGATTCTTGGCTCGATGGACGAGTTCGTCGAGCTCGTTGAGCACGCGCGCGCTCGCGGCGTTAGGACCGTCGTCTGCGACGGGTACCCCGACGGACCCGCCAAGCGCGCTGCCGACGTCAGCTACGACATCGACATCAGGGACGCCCGCGCCGTTGCCGACGTGTGCCGCAGGGAGCAGGTGGCCGGCATCGTCACCGCCTACTCGGACCTGCTGGCGGAGTGCGCCGCCGCCATCGCGCGCGAGGCGGAGCTCCCGTTCTACCTCTCGCCTGAGCGCCTTGCCACTCTGCGCGACAAGACCCTGATGAAGCGCATGTTCGACGAGCTCGGGGTTCCCTATCCCAAAACCGCCCTCGTGAGGCGGGATTCGCTCGAGTGGGACCTGGCCCCGCTCTCGTTCCCCGTTGTCACCAAGCCCCGGAACGCCTGGGGATCGCATGGTGTCTTCCTGCTGGACTCCGCCGGAGAGGTCTTCGAGCGCTTCGACGACGTTGCTGCCTACTCCGAGGGCGACTCCATCCTCGTGGAGGAGTACAACGACGGCTATGAGTTCAACATGATGACCTGGGTGGTCGACGGTGGCCCAGTGGTGCTCGAGATCGCCGACCGAGAGAAGAGCCGTGAGCTCCCCAACGTCACGCCCCACGTGAGCCGCATCGTCTACCCGAGCGTCCTCACGGACCTCGTGATCGGCGAGGCGCGAGACATCGTGTCCCGCGTTGCCGGCTACGTAGGCATGGAGGCGGGGCCGCTCTGCATGCAGTTCTTCTGGTCGCCCGAGCGCGGCATCCAGGTGTGCGAGTGCGCCGGTCGCGTCTTTGGGTACGAGCACGAGCTGCTCGAACTCGCCACCAACGGAACGCTGTGCGTCGAGGACCTCCTGCTCGACACCGCCCTCGAACCGGACCTCCTCGCCTCACGCCTTGAGGGTCACGACCCTCATCTCGCGCGGTGCGCCGCCGGCCTCTACTTCCACGGGTACGAAGGCACCGTAGCCTCCGTCGAGGGGGTTCCCGTGCCGGGCGTCACCGAGGGTGTGGAGCAGGTCATCAGGTACTATGAGCCGGGGGACGTCATCTCGCACGCGGTCGGGGCAAAGCCCTATGTGGTCCGCGCGTACCTTGCGGCGGAGAGCCGCGAGCGACTGGACGCCCTCACGGACGAGGTCTTCTCTGCCGTGTCCGTGACGGACGAGAGCGGTCACGAAATGCTCTATCACAGCGAGCGCGCTGACTACGGGCGAGCGCTTGCACGGGGAGGTGTCAGATGATCGACTTCAACGTTCCGCCCTACGTGGGTACAGAGATGGAGTACGTCCGCGAGGCGGCCGAGGTCAACCACAAGATCTGCGGCGACGGGCCTTTCTCACGCCGCTGCCACGCCTGGATGGAGGAGCGCTTTGGGGCGGAGAAAGTCCTGCTCACCACGAGCGGGACCGCGGCGCTCGAGATGGCCGCCGTCCTCTGCGACCTGAAGCCGGGCGACGAGGTGATCCTCCCCAGCTTCACGTTCTCCTCCACGGCCACCGCCTTCCAGGCGATGGGGGCCGAGCTCGTCTTCGTCGACGTGCGCCCGGACACCATGAACATGGACGAGACCAAGATCGAGGCCGCCATCACCGAGCGCACGCGCGTCATCGTTCCCGTGCACTACGCAGGCGTTGCCTGCGAGATGGACGAGATCGTCCGTATAGCGCGTCGGCACGATCTCCTTGTGGTGGAGGACGCCGCACAGGGCGTCATGAGCACCTATCACGGGCGAGCGCTCGGGACCATCGGGACCTTCGGCTGCTACTCCTTCCACGAGACCAAGAACTACTCGATGGGGGAGGGCGGCGCCCTCGTCATCAACGACCCTGCCTACATTCAGCGCGCGGAGATCATTCGGGAGAAGGGCACCAACCGCTCTCTCTTCCGCCTTGGGCAGGTGGACAAGTACACCTGGGTCGACCGCGGCAGCTCCTATCTCCAGAGCGATCTCAATGCGGCCTACCTCTGGGGCCAGCTCGAGCAGGCGGACAGGATCAACAACGACCGACTCGCCACCTGGCACGCCTACTACGAGGCGCTCCGGCCCCTCGCAGAGGCCGGACGGGTCGACCTGCCGGTGGTGCCGGAGGGATGCGTCCACAACGCGCACATGTTCTATCTCAAGGCTGCGGACCTGAACGAGAGGACCGCGCTCATCGAGCATCTCAAGAGGCGTGGCGTGATGGCGGTCTTCCACTACGTGCCGCTCCACAGCTCTCCGGCGGGCCTGCGCTTCGGGCGCTTTGCCGGCGAGGACGTCTACACCACGCGCGAGAGCGATCGTCTGCTGCGCCTGCCCATGTACTACGGGCTCTCCGAGAAGGACCGCGAGGCCGTGATTCGCGCGGTTCTGGAGTTCTTCGAGGGGTCTGTCGAATGATCCGTCCGATGCTTTTGGGCGGCGGAGCAAATGGGGGTGCACGATAAAGCGGTTTGATCGGCAGACACTTGCGCTGGCTCTTGCCGCGTTCGTGCTCACGCTCATATGTGGCTCCGTCATCGCGTTCTCCCTTCCGGCGGGGGCGGGGCTGGACGAGCCCATGCACGTTGCTCGGGTCGAGCAGATCTCAGAGGGGATGTTTCTGCCGGTGAGGGTATCGTCGGAGGGGCTGGACACCACGCTCGTCTCGCCATCCTCCGACGAGTACGACCTGTATGGGGGAGAGACCGATGCTGCCCTCTATGAGCTTATGGTCACTGGCAACCTGTCGTTCTACGATGAGGACGGGCATCAGCTCTATGACTTCCCGACGTGGGATGACCCCGCCCTTGCCTCCGATGGTGTGATGGGGGAGGCCTCAGTAACCTGGCTGTTTCCCAACACGGCGGTGAACTCCCCGTTGAGCTATCTTCCGCAGGTTGTGGGCTACCTGCTCGCCACGCTCTTCTCGGCAGACCCATTGATTGTCATCTTGACGATGAGACTCTGTGGGGTGCTCGCATATGCTGTGGGGTCGCTCCTCTGCATTCTCCTTCTGCCCGTTGGGCGACGCCTCTTTGGTCTCGTAGCCGTGCTCCCCCAGTCCGTTGCCGCCTCTGCGGTGGTGAGCGCGGATTCCATGTCCTTTGTTTTCGCATCCATCCTCGTGGCCAGTATCGTGCGGATGCTCTGGTGCGAGAGCGTGGGGCGCGGCACGTGGGTCGCTCTTGCGATCTCGACGCTTTGCCTCTGCCTCGCCAAGACGACGTACGTTCCCTTTGGCCTCCTCCTCCCGATGCTGCCGCTTCTGAGGAGGGATTTCAGGACTCCGCGCAGGCTCGTCGTCGTTGGGGTGATAGGGACCGTGTCCCTGCTTGCGTTCGTTCTTTGGTACCTCCGGGTTGCCGGCGTCAACACCGGGGTCATGTGGTCTAGCAAGATTGAACCAGACGAGCAGCTCAGGCTTGTGCTTCAGGACCCGTGTGCGTTTCTCGGTGCCGCCCTCTCGACTCTGCTCAAGACCGATGTTCTGGCCCTGAGCTCCGCGACCCCCTATAGCGGAAATGTCTCCAGCGCGAGCTGGATTGTCGTCATTGCTCTCCTGCTCGCCTTCGCTCCAGAGGTTCTCGAGCTCGAGAGGAGACGGGTGGACGGTAGGGTGTCCGTCGGTCTCGCCGCAGGTCTTGCGGCTCTGTCAGCGCTCATCGTCCTCCTGATATACCTCGCAATGTATCTCCAGTTCACGCCGCTTGGGAACGAGGTGGTAAAGGGCGTGCAGACCCGATACTTCACCCCCCTCGTCTTCCCGATGCTCCTTGCGCTGGCACTGCTTCTGCGACCCCGTCACCCCGAGGGGACGAATCTCGCCCCGGCTCGCCTTGACGGGGGAGACCCGAGCGACGGAAATCGGACTTTCGTGTCCTATCCGCTTCTGCCCACAATTCTCGGCCTGGTCCTTGTTGCGGCGCTTACGACCACAACCTGTCTCCTTGCCGTCCATGTGATGTAACCTTGTTGGGCACGTATGCGGGAGGAGGATTGTACCGTGTCAATGAGTAATGAATGTGACTATTCCGGGGTCGCAGTGCTTCTGCCCTGCTACAACGAGGCGCTCACCATCGGCAAGGTGATCGATGACTTTGCCCGCGAGCTGCCTGGTGCCACGATCTACGTCTACGACAACAATTCTTCGGATGACACCTCTGCCATCGCCCGCGAGCACGGGGCCGTGGTGCGCTTCGAGCCGCGCCAGGGCAAGGGCAACGTGGTGCGTCAGATGCTGCGCGACATCGACGCTGACTACTACATCATGGCGGACGGCGACGACACCTACCCGGCTGAGTTCGCGCCCGCGCTGCTGGCCCCGCTCATGGCCGACGAGGCCGACACCGTGGTGGGGGACCGCCTCTCCAACGGCACCTACGGCGAGGAGAACAAGCGCGCCTTCCACGGGTTTGGCAACGACCTCGTGCGCTGGCTCATCAACCGCCTCTACGGCTACCAGTACACGGATATCATGACGGGCTACCGCTCGTTCAGCCGCGTCTTCGCCGAGACCCTGCCTGTGCTCTCCCCGGGGTTCCAGATTGAGACCGAGCTCTCCATCCACGCCGCTGACAAGCGCTGGCGCATCCAGCAGGTGCCCATCGAGTACCGCGACCGTCCCGAGGGCTCCGTCTCCAAGCTCAACACCTTCTCGGACGGACTCAAGGTCCTGGGCATGATCTTCTCGCTCTTCAAGGACTACAAGCCGCTGCCGTTCTTCTCGCTTCTCGCTGCTTTCTTCTTTGCGGTTGGTCTGGTGCTGGGGATTCCGGTGATTCTTGAGTTTGTCGAGACGGGCCTCGTCGAGCGACTTCCCACCGCCGTGGCAGCCGTTGCTTTCTGCGGTCTGGGAGCGCTGCTTTTGGTCTGCGGGCTCATTCTGGACACCGTGGTCAAGGGCCACAGAAGAGACTGGGAGCTTCGAGTGACGGAGGCCTACAGGCGCGAACGGGGACGACGCGAGGGCTAGGACCCCCGTCCGCCGACGCGTCCTTCTCGCCCACCGAAGCAAACGCTCCGCTTGCATCGGCCTCAAGAATCTCCTCTATGGTTGCCTGCAGCGTCTAGTAGAAACGAGGACAAACTCCATGACTCGAAGAGCCGCTCTATCGCCCGCCGCGGTCCTTTCGGCACTTGTGCTTGCCGCTGGCCTTGTTGCTGCCGCACCCGCTCCGGCGCAGGCTGCCTACATCGGTTTTCCCGACGTCCCCGAGACCGACTGGTATGTGACCGACGGCTACCTCGACTACGTGGAGGACCACGACCTCATCTCCGGCTACGCCGACGGAACTTTTGGTCCCGCGCAGCCCGTTACTCGCGCCGAGGCCGTGACCATACTCTGGCGGATGGCCGGCGAGCCCGCCTCGCAGGGTGCCCCCGTCTCCTTTCCCGACTGCGACTACTCCGAGGCGTCCTTCTATGCCGACGCCGTGACCTGGGCGTGTTCCGAGGGAGTCGTGTCCGGCTACGAGAACGGTCTCTTTGGCCCCGCCGACCCGGTTACCCGCGAGCAGCTTGCCAAGATGTTGGCGAGCTATGCGGGGGAGGTCGCAGGGCTCGAAGTCTCCAGTGACGGCGAGGCTCTTTCGGGGATGGGAGACGCCGCGGCCGTCTCAGACTTCGCCCTCGAGGCGGTGAGCTGGGCTGCGGACGAGGGCATCCTCACGGGCGACCTCTCTACGGGCGCGCCCCTCATCATGCCCCAGAGGACTGCGCAACGCGCCCATGCTGCGAAGATGCTCACCGTGTTCCATCGCGACGTGGTGGCGCCCACCGTGGAGGCCCGCGTGGCGTGCGGGGACGGTCTGGGGACCACGGTGCTCTCCGCGGCTGAGGGCGGGGAGAGTTACCTGTTCCTCCCCTCCAATGCCGACCTCTCCGCGGTGGAGCTGAGCTTTCCCGACTGGTTCGGCGAGGTCCGCGTCTCGCTCGACGGCTCCGACAGTCTCTCTTCCGTCGTGGGCGGGGGCTCCCTCGACCTGAGCGCGCTCCCGGTCGGAATCGACGGCTCTCGCGTGCTTCGCTACGGGACCTCTGCCCACGCGACCGAGCAGTCGCTCACCATCATGGTCTCTTCCAGCGTGAGCTCGCTGTACCTCACGAGCGAGGACCCGCAGAACGAGGGGCGCCACTTCGTCGAGGCCAGTCCCGATCACTCTGCCAAGTCAAAGGGGTCGATGACGCTCGTGACGTCGGAGGGCGGCATCGTCTACGACGGTGAGCTCACCCAGATCAAGGGGCGCGGCAACTCCACCTGGCAGGCGGACAAGAAGCCCTATCAGATCAAGCTCGACAAGAAGTGCGACCTGCTCCAGACCGGCAACGAGGACAACGAGAACAAGACATGGGTCCTTCTCGCGGAAGCCATCGACGTGACGCTCGCCCACAACTCCGTCGCGTTTGAGATCGCCTCCGCGCTCGGTCTCGAGGGAACGCCCGAGTGCGAGCCCGTGGACCTCTACTACGACGGGGAGTACCGCGGCACGTACCTGCTCTCAGAGAAGGTTGAGGTTAACGACGGTCGCGTGGACATCCACAAGCTCGAGGATGACATCGAGGAGGCAAACGAGGGGGTGGACGTCGAGGAGCTTCCCGTTGCCCAGACGACAAACAGGTACGGTTTCTCGGTACAGTACGTCGAGGGCGTCGCGGATCCCGCCGACATCTCCGGAGGCTACCTCATCGAGCTCGACAACGCCTACTACCAGGGAGAGCGCTGCTGGTTCGAGACCTCGGAGGGCTACTTCGTGGTCAAGGAGCCGGAGAACCTCTCCCAGGCCCAGATGCTCTATGTGAGCGAGCTTATGCAGGAGGCGATAGACAGCTGCAGCGCCGAGGGCGTGAATCCCGCGACGGGCCTCCCGTGTTCCGACTATCTTGACGTCGACTCGCTCGTCAGGGCGCATCTGATCAACGAGTTCTCCAAGAACGTCGACTGGATGTCCTCATCCACCTACTTCTATCTCCCCTCTGCCAGCGACGAGGGCATGAGGCACGTGTTCTACGCCGGTCCCGTCTGGGACTTCGACTCCGCGTTCGGCGTCAGGGTTAACGACCCGTCGATGAACTCTTCGGTGGGCTACTACTTCTCCGGGGAGCGGGAGCCCTGGTTCATGGCAAGTCCCATCGTCTCGCAGCGTTTCGAGGAGGTTCTCGACGACGAGCTCCTGCCAGTCCTGAGGGAGTTCCTGTCCGAGGACTCGGATGCGCTCAAGACCTTTGGGGATATCGAGAATCAGCTTGTTGGCACGCAGCGGATGAACCAGGTGCTCTGGGGTCTCACATCCTACAGCGACTGGATCGAGCCTGCGCCCACCTACGCAGGGAACATGGACTACCTCGAGGGCTGGCTTCGCGCTCGCACCAGCTGGCTTGAGGGGCAGGCGAGGTAGGGACGGGCTCCCGTTCCTCCCCTTCGACGGGTGTGAGAATGGGGCTCAACTCCAGATAAAGAGGACTTTTGGAACGGTTCCTACACTCTTGGGGGTGTAGGAACCGTTTTTCTTGGCAGGTCAGGGAAACCGTAACCTGTCGTTCTCCTCTTCTGGGTGTAGGGATTGAGCCGGGGTGTGGGTTCAGGCCCTCTTTGGTTCGATGATTCGCCTCCGGAGGGCGTAACGACGCTGTGGTTCACGACTGGCCCAGCGCGCGCGTCCCCTCGCCCGGCCACGTCTCCGGCCAAGCGCGTTATCATAGAGGCCGTAGAACCCGCCCGACGAGAGGACGCCATGGCCACCATCACTTCCGGCAACTTCACCTTCACCGACACCTCCATCGAGGGCGTGAAGATCGTCGACGTCAAGAGCTTCGGTGACCGCCGCGGCTACTTCATGGAGACCTACAAGCGCCCGGACTTCGTGGCCGGCGGCATCGACGCCGAGTTCGTCCAGGACAACCAGTCCTCCAGCACGCGCGGCGTCCTGCGCGGCCTGCACTTCCAGATCAACCACCCGCAGGCCAAGCTCGTGCGCGTGGTGCGCGGCACGGTCTTCGACGTTGCCGTGGACCTGCGCTCCGGCAGCGCCACCTACGGCAAGTGGGAGGGCGTCGTCCTCTCCGCCGAGAACCGCCGCCAGTTCTTTGTCCCGCGCGGCTTTGCCCACGGCTTCCTGGTGCTCTCGGACGAGGCCGAGTTCTGCTACAAGTGCGACGACGTCTATCACCCCAATGACGAGGGCGGCCTCATGTGGGACGACCCCGCCATCGGCGTCGAGTGGCCCGCGCTTGAGGGGGACGACGCCTTCGACCCCGCCAAGCTCGTGCTCTCGGACAAGGACAAGGCCCACCCGTCGCTCTCCTCGCTCCGGGGCTAGTGCCCCTCTCGGACGGCCCCCATGCGGGACTTCAGCCTCAGGACCTACTTCGAGAGCTACCCCCTCGTCCCCGAGGAGCTCTCACGGGGACGCGCCCTGCGCGTCGCCGGCTGTGTCCGCAGCGACGAGGGCTCGTTCGAGGACGGTCCGGTCTCCCATCTGTGGGTCGTCCTGTCGTGCGCGAGGGAGGGGAGGAGGCCCCCGCGCCCGAGCTGCGTCACGTTTGAGGAGGAGTCCGGCATCCGCGGCGTGAGGAACGAGAAGACCGTCCTTCTCGCCACTCACGTCATCGAGGCCGGCGGCGCGCGCTGGCGCGTGGACGAGTACGCCGCGCGCGTGCGGGACGACCGTCCCAGGATCCTCTTTCTCGCGGGGCGGCTGCGGGAGGCCGTGGGCAAGACGGTCAGGCCGGGTCACCTGCGCTTCTACGGGGAGCGCATCGCGAACGCCTCCGTGGACCCGCGCTACCCCGAGTGGCTGGAGCGCCGCCGCGCGGAGCGACTCGCCCTTCCCGCACCCGAGCCCGGACCGCTCATGAGCATCGTCACCCCGGCGTACCGCACGCCGCCCGCCCTCCTGCGCGAGATGCTGGGGAGCGTGCTGGCACAGACGTACCACCGCTGGGAGCTCGTGCTCGTGAACGCGAGCCCCGATGACGAGGGCATGCGCGCCGTGCTCTCCGAACTCGCGGACCCGCGCATACGCGTGGTCGAGCTTGCGGAGAACTGCGGTATCGTGGGCAACACCAACCACGGGATCGCCCACTGCACGGGCGACTACGTGAGCTTCTTCGACCATGACGACGTGGTGGAGCCGTACGCGCTGGCGGAGCTCGTCCGCGCGATTGGCGAGAAGAACGGCGAGGTCGGCCTGCTCTACTGCGACGAGGACAACATCGACGAGCTCGGCCGTCCCTCGCTGCCGCTCATCAAGCCCGGCCCCAACCCGGACTTCCTGCTCTCCAACAACTACGTGATTCACTGGCTCACGGTGAGGCGCGGCCTGCTCGCGCGCGTGGGCCTCTCCGGCCCGGAGGTGGAGGGCGCGCAGGACTACGACCTCACCCTCAAGGTGTCCGAGCTTGCCGTGCCCGTGGTCCGCGTGCCCCAGGTGCTCTACCACTGGCGCATCTGCGCGGGCTCCTCTGCGGGGGACCCGGCGAGCAAGTCCTACGCCCAGGACGCGGGCACGCGCGCGATAGAGAGGCACCTCGCGCGCACGGGCTCCGACGGTCGGGTTGAGCACGGCTGGGCCTACTTCACCTACCGGACCACCTTCCCGGTGCCGAGCCCCGCGCCGAGCGTCCGCGTTGCGTGCGCGGGGGAGGCGTGTCCCGAGACCCGCGCCGCGCTCGACGCGTACGCGCGCGCCCACGGCGCCTCGGTCACGATTGGCGGGCCCGAGGGGGTCGCCTGCGGGCCGGACGCGGACCTCGTGCTCCACGTGTCTCCGGACCACGCGCTCGACCTCGAGTCCCTCGAGCTCATGGTGGGTCAGGCATGCCAGCCCGGGGTCTTCGCCGTCGCGCCGCGCGTGGTGCGCGCGGACGGCCTTCTGGACTACGCCGGCATGGTGGTGCGGCCGGACGGCTCGCTCGGGCACCTGCTGCGCTACCTCCCGCAGGACGACGGCGGCTACGTCGGGCGCGCGCAGCGCCCGTACGACGCGCTCGTGGTGAACCCCGAGTGCTGCCTCGTCCGCGAGCCCGAGCTCGCCGGGCTCTCGCTCGCGGGCGGGTTCGAGACCGCGGGCTACTCGCTTGCCGAGGCGTTCTGCCGAGCTCGCGGCCACGGGCTTCGCAACGTCTTTCTGCCCTACGCCACCGCCACGCTCCTCTCGCCCCGCTCCCTCATGGGTGACGACCCCACGCCCGCCGAGGAGCGCGACGCCGCTCGGCTGCTCGGGCTGTTCCCGGAGCTCTCCGGGGGCGACCCCTCGCACAGTCCGAGCTTCGACCCCTGGAGCGGGTACTATCGACTTAACTGGGCGTGACGCCGGGACGACCGCGTCTCCGCGCGCCACGGGAAAGGAGGGCGGCTATGAGCCGTCTGGACGAGCTCAAGGCCAACTTCAGGTACGTCCTTTGCGAGGAGGGGCCGCAGGCCGCCGCCGAGCGCTTCAAGGTGCACGCGAGGAACTACCTCGGCCGCATCAAGAAGCAGCCCGCCCCGCGGGACGACATGAACGACTACGTCGACGTGCTCTTCATCAACGGCTGCGACTACTCCGTCCCGCACCCCGTGCGCTACCGCGTGGACCACCAGATGGAGCAGCTCGAGTCCGCGGGCATGACCACGCGCAAGGTCGACGCCTGGAACCTCACGGAGGACCACGTGCGCCTGGCGCGGACCTTCGTGATCTTCCGCTGCCCGTACTGGGACTTCATCGAGCACTTCGTGAACCTCGCGCACCAGCTCAACAAGCGCGTGCTCTACGACATCGACGACCTGGTGATAGACACCGTCTACACGGACCAGATCAAGTACCTCAACACCATGACGCCCGAGGAGCGCGCCGGTTACGACGACGGCGTGCGCCGCATGGGTCAGACCATGCGCCTGTGCGACGGCGTGATCACCACCACTGACGAACTCGCCCGCGAGTTGCGCCGCTACATGGGGACGGTCTTCGTCAACAGGAACGTGGCCTCCGAGGAGATGCTCGCCCTCTCCGAGCGCGCCGCCTACGAGCGCGACGTCCTTCCGGTGCTCCCCGAGTCTCAGGTTCCGCAGGAGGACCGTCACCGCTGGGAGGTTGCATGCCGGCGCCGCGCCGAGCGCACGGGCTTCTCCATGGGCTACTTCAGCGGATCGATCACCCACAACGACGACTTCCAGATGATCCTCCCCGCGGTGGTGCGCTTCATGGGGGACTACCCTGACGCCACCCTGCACGTGGTGGGCGAGCTCGACCTCCCCGAGGAGCTCAGGCCCTTTGAGGGCCGCGTGGTGCGCATGCCCTTCTCGCCCTGGAGGCGCCTCCCGCAGATGCTCTCCTTCGTGGACGTCAACCTGGTGCCGCTGGAGGACACGCTCTTCAACCGCGCCAAGTCCGAGAACAAGTGGGTCGAGGCGGCGCTCGTGAAGGTCCCCTCGGTGGCGAGTGCCGTGGGCGCGCTCCGGGACTCCATCACGGACGGCGTGGACGGCGTGCTCTGCCGCACGGCGGACGAGTGGTACGACGCCCTCGTGCGCCTCCACGACAGCGCGGACCTGCGCTCGCGCCTTGCCCGCGCCGCCTACGACGAGTGCGTGGCGCACCACGTGACCTGCGGCACCGGCGTCCCCCTCGCGAACTTCATCCGCGGGCAGGAGCGTCCCAACCTCGCTATCGTGTTCCCGGGGCTCGACGTCTCCGGCGGCGTGATCGTGGCCAAGAAGCACGCCGCTATCCTCCAGGGTCGCGGCGTTGACGTGACGCTGGTGGCGCCGGACACCTCGCTCGGGCGCTGGGAGGAGGTCGACGGAGCGCGCCTACCCGTCATTGGGTGCGCGGGTGCCGTGATGCGCGGCCGCCTGGACAAGATGGTTGCCACCATGTGGACCACGCTCGACACGGTGAAGTACTACCCCAACGTCGGGCGCCGCTTCTACCTGGTGCAGAACCAGGAGAACAACTTCTACGCCGCCGGCGACCCGCAGCGCGCGGCCGCGTGCAGGACCTACGGCCTCAACCCGGACGTCACCTACTGCACCATCTCACCGTGGTGCCGCGACTGGCTCGAGGCGGACTACGGGCACTCGGTGCGCTATGCCCCCAACGGAATCGACCTCTCGCTCTTCTCGCCCTGCGAGCGCGACTGGTCCGGGAAGATCCGCATCCTCATAGAGGGCGACTCCCAGAGCGAGTACAAGAACGTGGACGAGAGCTTTGCCATCGTGGACCTCCTCGACCCGGAGCGCTATGAGATCTGGTACCTCTCCTACCGAGGCGAGCCCAAGCCCACCTACCGCGTGGACCGCTTTCTGCAGGCCGTTCCCCACGAGGAGGTGGGGGAGATCTACCGTCAGTGCCACATCCTCCTCAAGACGAGCGTGCTGGAGAGCTTCTCGTACCCGCCGCTCGAGATGATGGCCACCGGCGGGGCGGCGGTGGTGCTTGCGAACGAGGGCAACGCCGCCTACCTGGTGGACGGTGAGAACTGCCTGCTCTTCTCCCGCGGTGAGGATGATCTTGCGGCCAGCTACGTCGAGCGCCTTGTGGCCGACGCCGACCTGCGCGAGTGCCTGCGCGCCGGCGGACTCAAGACGGCGCGCGACCTGAGCTGGGAGAGTCTCACGGACAGAATCTGCTCCCTCTACGACTAGGCTGGGCTCGACCCCGAGGTTGACGCTTTGCCCCGGGCCATCTGTCAACCCAGTTGCAGCGTTGCGATTTCGGCGGTCGGGGCACGGATTCAATGTCGGGCGTTGTGCGTTTTGGACCCGAGGTACGCCGGACGTCACTGGGGCGGCCGCTCTTCTCGCTGTAACATCATGCGGCATGAAGTAATTCACGCTTTAGAATATACGCCGAAGTAAAGGCCGAGAAGAACGGGCCGGTCGGCGGCAACGGCTGTGCCACGGCCCCAGATTCCGCAGCGCAGGGGCCTCCCACGCGTGCCCTGGTCCGAAGGGCCGCAACGTGGGGGGCCGGGGGCGCCTACGCGAAGGCGGGGCTCGCCTCGAAGGGGTCGTCCCAGTTGGTGACGCCGCTCGCCGAAACCGCGCGACCCACCTCGTCCGGAACGGGGAGCGAGGGGACGGCGAGGAGCTCAGCGAGCACCTGCTCGGCCTGCGCGCGCACCGCGTCCCCGTAGTAGCGCTCGAGCGCGTAGACGCGCGCGGCGTCTCCCATCCGGCGGCAGGCGTCGCGGTCGGAGCGGAGCGCCTCGAGGGCGCGCTCCCAGTCCGCGGTGGTCTCGCAGACGTAGCCGGTTACGCCCTCCTCGATGGCCTCGCGGTAGGCGAAGGCGGGGGAGGCGCAGGCCGGCGTGCCCACGATGGCCGCCTCGAAGACCTTGAGGCCGCTCTTGCAGTTGGTGAACTCGTCCACCACCAGGGGAGCGAGGACCACGTCCACGGACGCCTGGAGGTACTGCAGGGTCACGTAGTCCACGCGCGGCACGGCGATCACACGGCCGCGCGCCATGAGGGCGACCAGGCGCTCGGAGAGCTCGAGGGAGCCGCCCAGGACCAGGGCAGCGTCATCGTGGCGCTCGAGGAAGGAGCAGAGGGCGTCCTCAACGAGGGCGAAGTCCTCCCGGTGGCTGGAGGTCCCGCTGAAGTAGCCTACGAGGAAGCGCCCGTCGCGCACCTCGCCGCGGTCGCGGACGATTCGCTCGGCTATCGCCACCTGCTCGTCGTTCACGGAGGAGCGGAGCACGAGCACGGGCTTGCCCGCGCGCTCGCGAAGGAGGCCGGCGAAGAAATCCCCGGGGACCACGAGGGCGTCCGCGAGCTCGGACGCCAGGCGGAAGCGCTCGGTGGTGCCTCGCCAGAAGCGCTGCTCGAAGTCGTTGGTGGGGTCCGTGGCCATGAGCTGGATGATGTGCTCGGAGGTCTGGGCGCCAAGGGCGTTGTCGTCGATCGTGTAGGCCACCCGCACGCCGCGCGCCTTGGCCTCGCGGGCGAGGGTCACGAGCTCGGGTCGCACGCGGCAGCGCACGAGGGAGAGGGCGTTGGCCAGGGAGAGGAGCGCGCGCCCCTCCTCGGAGCCGAGCTCGTCCACAAAGAGGTACGTTGCGAACGCGCGCTCGGAGCTCCCGAGCCGCTGGGCCACGTTGTAGCCAAAGTAGCGGAACGTGGCGGCGTCCCCGCACTCACGCTCGTAGACGAGGAGAAGGACGTCCCTTCCCGCCTTTGCCGCGTTACGGGCGGAGGCGAGCCGGTCCGCGATTGCGGAGTCGCGCCAGGGCTCGGCCTCGAACTCGCCGCGCGCACGCTCGAGCCCGCGCGACTCCAGGTGCTCGCGCACGAGGCGGGCGCGTGCGGCCTCGTCTGCGGGAACGGCGTGCTCGAGGTCGGCAGGCGCCCCCACGAGCAGGCGCGCGAGCGAGAAGCCCGTTCGCTCGGTCACACAGCGCGAGCGCACGTGCGCGAGCGCGTTCTGGCCGATCTTACGGCGGAGGTCGGCGTCTTCCACGAGGCGCAGCAGGGCGGACTCCCAGTCCTCGCGCGTGGAGCAGAGGAGGCCCGTCCGGCCGTCCTCGATGGCGCTCGCGAAGGCGCCGAAGTCGCTCGCGACGGTGGGCACGCCCACGAGGGCGGCCTCGGTCCACTTGTTCTCGGACTTGGCCTCGTTGAAGAGCGTGGGCTCGAGGGGAGCGAGGTTGACGTCCGCGGTGGCGATGAGGGAGGGAAGCTCCTGCCAGGAGACCTTCTGGGCGTGGATGACGCGCTCGGAGAGGGGCTCGAGCTCCTCGGGGAGCTCGAGGTCGCCCACGACCTCGAGGAAGACCTCGGGGCGACGCTCCATGACGTAGACGATGGCGGGCAGCGCCTCGGCGAAGTCCGCGTTGTGCGTCATCGAGCCGCTGAAGTACCCCAGCACCACGCGCCCGGGGTCACGGCGCACCGTGCGCATGGCGCGCTCGGAGTGGGCGGCCATCTCGCGCGAGGCGACGTTCCTGTTGACGAGCACGGTGGGCGTCACCCCGGTGAGCTCCTCCGCGAGCCTGTCCGTGGTGACGATGGCGCCGTCGCAGAGCTCGAGCGTGAGGCCCGTGCGCCTGACGCCGTCCTGGAATACCTCGCGGTCCTCGGGCGACATGGCGGCAACTACGGGCAGACCCTCCGTGTAGCGCGTGTCCACCACGAGGTCGTCGACGTCGAAGTAGACCCTCTTGCCCAGCTCGTGCGCGCGACGGACGAACTCCTCGACCCGCTCGCTCACGGGGCAGCGGTAGATCACGAAGACGTCCGCGCGATCGGCGTCGCGCGCGGACACGGCAAGATGGTTGACCTCACCAGTGGTGACGCCCCAGAGCTCGAGCTGCTCGCGCTGGTGCTCGACGCGATAGCGCCGCAGCGTGGGGAGGTCCGTACCGTTGATAAAGAGGACCTGGCAGTGCTCGGGGGGCTCCTGCGCGCGAAGCCCGGTGCGGACTTCCTCCAGCACGCCGTCGAAGAAGCGGAAGTGGTCGGCGGACCTATCGGCGAGGGGCGCGGCGTCCAGGGGCTTGGTTTCGAGGAGCCACTTCACCAGGTCCTCCGCGCTCGCGGAGTCCAGCGCGGAGACGTCGACGGAGAGCGGGTAGGAGAGGTCGTCCAGTACCTTGCGGGTCTTCTGGTCGTAGACCACGGGCAGGACGCGGCAGCCGTGCGCGAACCCAAGGACCATGGCGTGGAAGCGTGTCGCCACCACGCACTCGGCGACCTCGAGCTCGCGGACCACTTCGTCCGGGTGGCGGCGGTAGCAGGAGACGCTCACGCGTGCGCGCTCCTCGTCGGAGAGCTCGGCCACTACGGAGGCGATCTCCTCCTCGTCCCCCTGCGCCTCGCAGAACGAGACGAGGCTGACCTCGTAGCCGCGAGCCAGGAGCGCCCTCACGGAGCTCACGGTGAAGCGACGGTACGCCTCCGCGTGCTGGGAGATGGCGAAGGCGCCGTCCCTCCCCGCGAGGGAGATGGGCGCCACCACGGCCCTTCTCTGCTTCTCTGCCCTGCGCGCGGGGAAGCCAAAGAGGATGTCCGGCGCGTAGAGGACGTTGGGGTAGCCCTCGAAGAGTCCCGCCGAGTAGCGGTCGCGGAAGGAGAGGCCGTCGTATCCGCGGAAGAGGTCGCGGTAGGCATCGAGATAGGAGTCGTCCTGGTAGGGACCGAAGTTGCCCCCCATGAAGACCAGGTGGCGGGCGTTCTTGGCGAGGTACTCGTCCGTCTGGAAGAAGGGCGAGAAGTCCTTCTCGTGCTGGACGAAGCAGCATCCGCCGATGTGCGCCACGGCGTCCGCGGTCTTGACGAGCCCGCCGAACTCCGCGGGCGGGCGGATCTCGAGGTTGGCCACGTCAGAGAAGCGCCCCTCGTAGTCGCCGGGCGCGCACGCGAGGAAGCGCACGTCGGGATAGCGGTCGCAGAGCGTGCGCACGAAGAGGTCGTCACCCAGGTTGCCCGCGAGGAAGGCGTGGACGAGCACGGTGGGCGGGGCGGGCGGCAGGGCCGGCGCGCTCGGCGCCGCGGGGATGGGGGCCGGGTGCGCGATGCCGCGCACGATCCGGCTCGCGGCGCGAAGGGGCCTCGTGAGGCGCCAGCTGATGGAGCCCTCGAGCGCGCCGATCTTCTCGCCAAGGCGGCGGTTCTCGTCCTGCAGACGGGATATCTCCCCCTCGAGCTCGAGCTTCTTGGCCTGGAGGCCGAGGGACTCGTCTATGAGGTGGTCCACCTGGGCCTCGTAGCTGCGCTGCGTGTTGAGGGTGTAGAGCTGCAGGGGAACGTCGTTGTAGAAGTGGCCGCCCGTGAGCTCGTAGAAGCTGTGCACGGTGAAGCCGTAGCGCCGCTCAAGGAGCTCGCGCGCGTCCGGCCGGTTGAGCAGCTCTCGCAGGGCGCGCAGCCCGGCGGGGTTGACCTTGGCGATCCAGTTGCTCTGCGGGCGGCAGAGCAGGAGCGCCCGCTCGCAGGAGAGCTCGTCTTTGGTGGAGGAGTCCGGGCAGACGAAGTCCTCCGAGAAGGCGTCCACGAAGACCTCGTCCGACATGCCCTCGAAGAAGTGTGAGCGGATGTCCACGTACTCGTTGAAGGTGCGGGTGTCGTTCTCCTCCGTTGCCTCGCTCGAGTTCCTGCCCTGCTGGGTGAAGTGGCGCATGGCGATGAGCCGCTCGGGCACCACGAGGATGTTGCGGCTCTTTGCCACGCGCACCCAGTAGTCGAAGTCGTGGAGCATGCGGTAGGCGAGGTCGAAGTCGCCCACCTCGCGCCTGAGGGACATGCGCATGAGGACGGAGGAGTGCAGCAGGCAGTTGCCCTCGAAGTAGAAGCGGCGGAGCCACTCGCGCTGCGTGGGGTATGTGACGTCCGTGACGCCCTCGAGCTCGGGGACGGGGTCGCCGTTCTCGTCTATCCAGTCCGCCCACGTGAAGCAGATGTCAAACTCCGGGTGCGCCGCGAGCTCCTCCATCTGCCGCTCAAGGCGGGTGGGGTACCAGACGTCGTCGGAGTCTATGCGCGCGAGCCACTCGCCGGAGACGAGCGTGAAGCCTCTGTTGGTGGCAGCACAGATGTGCTCGTTCCTGGGCAGGCGGTGCAGGCGGACGCGGGGGTCCTTGCGCGCGATGCCCTCCACCACGGAGACCGAGTCATCCGTGGAGCCGTCGTCCACCACCACGAGCTCGAGGTTGCTCCAGGTCTGCGAGAGGACGCTGGTGATCGCCTCCCCGATGGTGTCCGCGTGGTTGCGGTTCACCATGAGGACGCTGATGAGGGGCTCGCTCGGGCTGCTGCTCACGGTTGTGCTCACGGGGCGCTCCGTTCTTCTCGTGCGATACGGTCCCATTATAGGTGGGGAAGCGCCGGCGGAGCGCTGCGGGGCGCGGGCCGGTCGCATTGGTTTGCTGCAGAGTTGATGCGTTTGCGGGCCCGGCGCCCGCGGCTGGCCCCTGTGGGGTACCATCTGTCCCCATGCTTGTCTCTCAGAAAGGTGGCAGATGAACCGAAACGCAACCGCACCCTCCGTGCGCCTTGCCCTCGCCGGCGCCGCGGCAGCTCTTGCCCTCGCCCTTGCCCCCGTACCCGCGCTTGCGCTCTCGGCGTCGGGGGAGCAGTCCCTGCCCGCCTCCATCGACGCGTCCATCCCGGACGACGCCACGCTCATCTCAAGCGAGCGCGCGATTCTGGAGAGCGGCGAGGTCGTGAACGTGGCCGACGGCTCGCTCGTGGACGATCCCGACTTCCTCGGCACGCCGGACGCACCGCCCGACCCGTTCGACGTCACGGGCGGTGAGCGCTTTGCCCAGATGTCCGTGGGCGAGGCCCGCGATGAGATCGCGGACTCCGGCGCCCAGCTCCTGGGCATCGAGAGCAACTTCGGCTCCTACTGGGGCTCCTACCAGGGAGAGCCGGCGTTCTTCATGTCCAACGGGAGCATGTTCGCCTGCCAGGCCATGGCCGTGGTGGACGTCTCCGAGCACAACGGCACCATCGACTGGGAGGCCGCCAAGGCCGACGGCGTCCAGGGCGCAATCATCAGGATCGGCTTTGGATACGACCGCCAGGACTACACCGTCGCCCAGAACGTGCGCGAGTGCGAGCGCCTGGGGATTCCCTACGGCATCTACCTCTACTCCTATGCCGAGAACGCCGAGGACGCGCGTGGCGAGGGCAGCAACCTCGTGTCCTGGCTGCGACAGCTTGGCATCGAGCCGGGTGACCTTGACTTCCCCGTCTACTACGACCTGGAGAAGTGGGAGTGGACGGGCCACCAGCCGCCCACCGACCCCGCCGTGTACGAGCAGATCGTGCGTGCGTGGATGAAGGAGGTCCAGGGCGCGGGCTACACCAACGCGAGCGTCTACTCCTACCGTAGCTACCTCTACGGGCCGCTCAACTCCAGCTACATCCATCAGAACACCTCCTGGGCGGCCGAGTACGGCCCCAACCTGGGCTTCTCTGACTTCAGCGGCAACTTCCGCGGCTGGCAGTACACGAGCGACGGTCGCGTGGCGGGCTTCTCCGGAAAGGTCGACCTCAACGCCTTTGGCAATGCCACGTGGGTGAACCAGGGTGGCAGCGGTGGGGACACCGTGGTCCCGCCCGCGTCAGACGGCATCTTCCCCGACGTGCCCTCCGACCTCTGGTGCGCCGACGCCGTCGAGTGGGCGCAGGGCGCCGGCCTCATGAGCGGCTATGAGGACGGAAGCTTTGGCCCCAGCAAGTCGCTCGCTCGCGCGGAGCTCGCGCAGATGCTCTACAACCGCGCTGGCAATCCCGCCACGAACCCCTCTGACGTCGAGAAGTACTTCTCGGACTGCGACTCCGAGCTGTTCTACGCGAAGGCCGTGGCATGGTGCGCGAAGAACGGCTACATGCGAGGCTACGACAACGGCAAGTTTGGCCCCACGGACGTCATGACACGCGAGCAGCTTGCCATGGTGCTCTGGCGCATGGACGGCTCGCCCAAGGTGACCCAGGACCTCTCCTCCTACCCGGACGCCTCCTCGATCTCGAGCAACATGGTCGATGCGATGAAATGGGCCGTCAAGAAGGGTGCGATCAAGGGCGTCGAGAGCAACGGCGCTAAGAAGCTTGACCCCCAGGGCAAGCTCGAGCGCTCCCAGGCGGCAACGATCTTTATGAGGCTCTACGCATAGCGTCCCCATTTTGGAAGCGCGCTTTCGGTGGCCCTGCGGGAATGGTCTCGCGGGGCCACCGCTCTTCTCGCGGCGATTTGATCATTGCGTATTATGCCCACGATGAGTCCGCCTGTCGTCGAAGCGGGCCCGGGAGACGCGGAAGCGAGCTCACGCGCCTCCCTCGCATCACTACAACCCCTCACCCCCCTCTTGACGTTCGTCCGAAATCGGACTAACCTAGCTCCTCGCACACGGCGAGATAACGGCCTACGCAGGGGGGAAGACTCGAAATGGCAAACGAACCCGAGGTCACAAGCGCACGAGCGCTCGACGTGCTCTACCAAAAGACCGACAAGATCTACTACGAGTTCGCGCGCGGCTGCGGCCTCTCGGAGACGGCGTACTGGATTCTCTATGCCCTTGAGGTGTCCGGCGGTAGTGTCACGCAGTCGACCATCGCGGAGGAGTTCTCGTACTCCAAGCAGACGGTCAACTCCTCGCTCAAGACGCTCGCCTCCCGCGGCCTGGTGGAGGTGACGCCCGCGGCGCCCGGCAGCCGCGCCAAGCTCGTCACGCTCACGGCGGCGGGCCGCGCCTTCAGCGACGAGCGCATCGTGCCCGCCATCGCCGCCGAGGACCGCGCGTTCCGGAGCCTCTCGCCCGAGGAGCGCTCCGAGTTCCTGCGCCTGGCTGCCGCCTACACCGCCGCCATCGACCGCGAGCTCAGCTCGCTATGACAGATAACCCTGTCCCCTTTGTCATGAGAGAGGAGAATCGTTGAGCCAGAGCAACCGCACGACCAGGGACTACAGCAAGCGCACGTCCGCGCGCCTGCTCGTGAGCCTCCTGTCTCCGTACAAGAAGCTGCTCCTAGCCATCCTGTTCACGTCCATCTGCGACATGACGGGCATGCTCTACATTCCCACGCAGCTCTCCGCCATGGTCAACGTGGCGGTGAACACGCGCGACATGAGCGCCCTCATGGGGCACGGCGTGGCCATGCTCATCGCCGCGCTCGTGGGCTCGGGCGGCTACATCACCTCGGTCTTCCTCGCCTCGCGCCTCTGCGCCAAGGTGGGGCGTGACCTGCGCACGCGCGTCTACGACCACTCGCTCGCGTTCTCGGGCTCGGACTTCAACTCCTTTGGCACCGGCTCCATGATCACGCGCACGCTCTCCGACGCCAACGTGGTGCAGCAGACGCTGCTCATGTCCATCCTCATGATCTTCCCCGTGCCCATCGCGTGCGTGATCTCCATCTGGCTCGCGTTCTCCACCGACGTCGTGATGGGCTGGGTGCTCCTGGCCGTCACGCTTGCCATCATCGCCATCTCGGTCGCGGCCGTGGCCAAGTCCGCGCCCATCTTCACGCGTCTCCAGGGCTTCATCGACAACATGAACACGCGCCTGCGCGAGTCCATCACCGGCGTGCGCGTGATCCGCGCCTTTGGCAAGGAGCCGCACGAGCGCGCCCGCCTGGACGAGACCTTCACCGAGTACGCGAGCAACGCCATCCGCGTGAACCTGGTCTTCGCGGTCACGGACTCCATGACGTTCTTCCTCATGAACGTGGTCGAGGCCACCATCATGTGGGTGGGCGCGGACCGCGTGGGCGCCCACGCCATGCAGATCGGCTCGATCTCCGCCCTGGTGGAGTACGCGATGCTCATCATGATGTTCATGATGATGGCGCAGTTCGCGATCCTGCAGGTGCCGCGCGCCCTGGCGTGCCTCACCCGCGCGGCCGAGGTCCTGGACGTGGAGCCGGAGATCGAGGACGCGGCCGCCCCCGCGGCGCTCCCCGCGGCGTGCGAGGCCGGGGACGAGGTCGCCCGCTTCGACCACGTGAGCCTGCGCTTCTCGGACGCGGACGAGGACACCCTGCACGACATCTCCTTCGCGCTGCGTCGCGGCCAGACCACGGCGATCATCGGCAACACGGGGTCGGGCAAGTCCACCATCGCCAAGATGCTCCTGCGCTTCAACGACGTCACGGGCGGCAGCCTCTCCTTCAACGGCGTGGACGTGCGCCGGATCACCCAGGAGGAGCTCCGCGGCCGCATCTCTTACGTCCCGCAGAAGGCGTGGCTCTTCTCGGGCACCATCGCGGACAACCTGCGCCACGGTGACGCCGACGCCACGGACGAGCGCCTCTGGCACGCGCTCGACGTCGCGCAGGGCGGCTTCGTCCGGGAGCTCGCGCACGGCCTGGGCACCCGCGTGGCACAGGGCGGCACGAACTTCTCCGGAGGCCAGCGCCAGCGCCTGGCAATCGCCCGCGCGCTCGTGCGCCGGGCTGACCTCTACGTCTTTGACGACTCGTTCTCCGCGCTCGACTACAAGACCGACGCCGCGCTGCGCCACGCGCTCGCCGGCGAGCTCACGGACGCCGCGACGCTCATCATCGCCCAGCGCGTGAGCACCATCCACGACGCGGATCAGATCGTGGTGCTGCGCGACGGCGAGGTAGTGGGCCTGGGGACCCACGACGATCTCATGGAGACCTGCCCCACCTACCGTGCCATCGCCGACTCCCAGACGAGAGGGGGAGACGCCAATGCCTAGCGAGAAGAACCTCGAGCTCGACGAGCTCGATCAGCTCAAGCGGGGCCGCGGGCCCCAGACCAAGGCCCAGCCGGGGCCCGACGAGGAGCTCGACGTCCCCTCCGACGCCCTCGGCACCGCGGCGCGCCTTTGGTCCGCTGCCGCGGGCCAGCGCTGGAGGCTCGTGGTGGCCGCGCTCTGCTCGGTGCTCTACGTCGCCGGCAGCCTGGGCGCCACCGCCTACAGCGCGGGGCTCATCGACCACCTCTGGGCCAACATCCAGGCGGCCTTTGCCGCGGGCGAGCCCTTCGTGGTGTCGCTGGACAACGCCGGCATAGAGATCCTCACCTTCATGGGCATCTGGACCGCGGCCTGGGCGGCCTACACCGTGCAGGCGCTCGTCATGGCGAGCTTCGCCGAGCGGCTGAACCTTGGCCTGCGCGGGCAGATCGCAGACAAGCTCTCGCGCCTGCCGCTCTCGTACTACGACGCGCACCAGCCCGGTGACACCATCAGCCGCGCCACCAACGACCTCGACAAGATCTCCGAGGTCCTGCAGAGAGGCCTGCTCCAGCTGCTCATCGCCGTGTCCATGGTGGGCGGGGCCATCATCCTCATGGCCACCTACGACCTCATGCTCACGGGCGTCTTCGTTGCCTTTGCCCTCGTGGCCTCCGGCGTGACCAAGCTCGTGACCGCCCAGACGCTCAAGCTCGCGGCGGCTCGCCAGGCCGCGCTCGGCGAGCTCACCGGGCGCGTGGAGGAGGCCTACAGCGGCCGCGCCGTCATCAAGGCCTTCGGTCGCGAGGACGCCAGCATGGCCGAGATCGCCGCCGCGGCCGAGGACCTGGCGGAGACCTCCGCCACCGCGGACTTCGTCACCAACGGCATCGCCCCGGCCATCCGCCTGCTCATGCGTCTCTGTCAGGTGACCGTGGGGCTTCTCGCCGGCGGCATGCTCGTGATGGGGCAGATCTCCGTGGGTGTCTTCCAGGCGTTCTTCCAGTACGTGATGCAGGCCTCCGAGCCGCTCACGCAGCTCTCCCTCACGGTGAACATGCTGCAGGGCGCCCTCGCCGCCGCCGAGCGCGTCTTCGCGCTCGTGGACGAGCCCGAGGTCGTGCCCGACCCCGCCGTTCCGGCTCCGCTGCCGGAGCCCGTGCGCGGGCGCGTGGCCTTCGAGCACGTGCGCTTTGGCTACGCTTCGGACCGCCCGCTCATGCGCGACGTCTCCCTCGTGGCTGAGCCCGGCCAGAAGGTGGCCATCGTGGGCGCCACGGGCGCCGGCAAGACCACCCTCATCAACCTCCTCATGCGCTTCTACGAGGTCGACGGCGGGCGGATCACGCTCGACGGCGTGGACACCCGCGAGCTCACGCGCGCCGAGCTGCGCCGTCAGTTTGGCATGGTGCTGCAGGACGCCTGGCTCTTCGAGGGCACCATCACCGAGAACATCGCCTACGGCAAGCTCGGCGCCACCCGCGAGGAGGTGGAGGCCGCCGCGCGTGCCGCGCACGTGGACTTCTTCGTGCGCACCCTGCCGCACGGCTACGACACCATGCTCTCCAACGACGCCGAGAACATCTCCCAGGGACAGCGTCAGCTCCTCACCATTGCCCGCGCCATGCTCACGGACCCGGCGATCCTCATCCTCGACGAGGCCACCTCGAGCGTGGACACTCGCACCGAGCAGGCTATCGTTCGCGCGATGGAGGCCATCATGGAGAACCGCACGAGCTTCGTCATCGCGCACCGACTCTCGACGATCGTGGACGCCGACCTCATCCTCGTGATGGAGAAGGGCAACATCATCGAGCAGGGCACCCACGAGGAGCTGCTCGCGGCGGGCGGCGCCTACGCCGAGCTCTATCGCTCGCAGTTCGCGTAGCGGGCGGGGCGGCGGGCCGAGGTCCTTCTCGGCACCGCCGTCCTTCTCGCCGTCCTTGGTTGCCCGCCCTCGCGGAGCGTCCGCAAACGCCCAATAAGAGCTTCTGCCAACAATTGGCCCGAGTTCGGCCGGATTGTTGGCAGAAGCTCTTTCTCGGTGACGCGCCACGACGAGAAGAACCACGTGCCGAGAAGAACCGCGGCCCGTCACGAAAAACGGCGGCCCCGAGGGACCGCCGCCGTCACTCCGTCAGACGCGCGAGACCTAGTCGCAGGCGCCGCAGCTCTCGCACTTCTCGCTCTTGGGCGCGCCGCCCTTGTTGCGCTGGTCGGTGTTGTAGAAGCCGGAGCCCTTGAAGACGATCCCGGAGGGGTCGAAGACGCGCTCGGCCTCGTGCCCGCAGCTGGGGCAGCTGACCTTGGGGTGGGCGCTCATGGGGTGCTCCACCTCAAACGTGGCTCCGCAGTCCGGGCAGTGATAGTCGTAACGTGCCATGGTTCCCTCCGTGACGCTGAATCTCAGGGCGCGCGACCTCATCGCGCAATCAAACGCATGTTACTTTACCCAACGCGCGCGCTTTTCTCGGCGAGAATCGCGCTTGGCACGCAAATCCCCGACTGGCGCGCGCTATCATGGGCGCCGCGGCGGCCGCCGCGAGGGCGCGAGGGGAGAGGCGATGGACGTAGCGGGTGCGATCTTCGACTGCGACGGGACGCTGGTCGACTCGATGGGCATGTGGGCGCGCGTGTGGGACTGGCTGTGCGAGCGCCACGGTGCCGAGCCCGTGCCCCTGGCGGAGATAGAGTCGCTCTCGTTTCGTGACACGTGCGCGCTCCTGCACGAGCGCCGCTCGATCGGCGGCTCCGTGGACGAGCTCTACGAGGAGGCCTGCGCGCACGTTCGCGAGTCGTATCGTACCGAGGTCGCCCTCATGCCGGGCGCGCGCGAGTTCCTGGAGGAGCTCTCCCGCGCCGGCGTGCCCATGGTGATCGCCTCGTCCACGCCCGTCCGCGAGCTCAGGTGCTGCCTGGAGGCCCACGGCCTTGCGGGCTACTTCCGCGACGTGGTGAGCACCGAGGACGTGGGCGGCCGCGACAAGGAGTTTCCCGACGTCTACCTCGAGGCCCTGCGGCGCCTGGGCACGCCGCTCGAGGGCACGTGGGTCTTCGAGGACGCGCCCTTTGGCGCGCGCACCTCCCGCCGTGCGGGGTTTGCCGTCGTGGGCCTCATGAACGATCACGACGGCCGGCGCGAGGAGGACGTGCGCCCGCACTGCGACGTCTTCGTGCACGGGTTCGCCGAGCTCTCGCTCGCCCTGCTGCGCGACTACGAGCGGCCCGCGACGGTGACAGGCGCCCCGATGCGCGCCCTTCTGGTGGCGGGCTCGCCCGAGCCGAGCTCGCCGGCGCTCGTGGCCTCGCTCGCCGCCGAGGCTGACTACGTCGTCTGCGCGGACGGCGGGGCGGACGCGTGTCGGGCTGCGGGCGTGGCGCCCGACGTCTTCTGCGGCGACTTCGACTCCGCCACGGGCGAGGCCGCCGCGTGGGCCCGCTCCGTCGCGCGCTCCTGCGTTCCCTTTCCAAGCGAGAAGTACGCCACGGACCTCGCGCTCGCGCTGGACTGCGCCCGCCATGAGGCGGCACGGCGCGGTTCTCCGCTCTCCGTCACGCTCACGTGCGCCTCGGGCGGCAGGCCGGACCACGCGCTCGCCGTGGTGGGGCAGCTCGCGGGCGCAGGGTGCGCCGGCGCGCGGATCGTGGAGGACGGCTACGAGATGAGGGTCGTCTCCGCGGCGGGGGAGCGCGAGTGGCGCCTGGGGCCGGGGGCCGTCGGGCGCACGTTCTCCGCTATCGCGGTGGCCCCGGGCACGCGCGTGGACGAGCGCGGGATGCGCTGGGAGCTCGAGGACAAGCCGATGGACCTTCTCGGCGACCTGGGCGTTTCCAACGTGGTCACGAGCGCGAGCGCCTGCGTCGCCTGCCGCGCGGGCGCGGTGGCGTGCTTCCTGCTGCGGGGCGAGGGCGCGTGAGTCCGGCGCTTTGCCACCACAGGTAGTCCGCGGCAACACAAACGCCACAATTCTTTGGGGTTGACCGGGGTTTTCACTTGCGGCTTCACGGGTGTGTGCTATATTCGTACGGCTATGAAAGATGCGGGCGCGAGAGAGCGCCGCGCCCCTGAGGAGGTACGAGCATGTCCAAGGTTTGTGAGTTCTGCGGCAAGCACGCCGTTGCGGGTCATTCCATCAGCCACTCCCACCGCGTGGTTAATCGCACGTTCAAGCCCAACATCCAGCGCGTCACCGTGGTCGTCGACGGTCACCGCCGCAAGGCCAACGTCTGCTCCCGCTGCCTCAAGTCCGGCAAGATCGCCCGCAGCTAGCACGTTTCTCATCGCATCGCAGGGGGAGGCCTTCGGGTCTCCCTATTTTTTGCCGCGCGTCGGGCGTCGTGCGAGCTGTGGTTCTTCTCGCCGCGCCGCCCGAATGCCGCGCCCGTCAGAATCTCCCGGCGATTGGGCAACATCTTTGATGCCAACGGCCCCGCGCGTGGCCCCGCGCCTGTCTGTCGGCTTGTGGAAACTCCTGTTACTTCAATTCATACAAGCAACAATTTGTCATTGGTTTTGAGCGAGACGCGCGTCGGCCCCAAGTCATAAAATGTTTTGCCCAATCGCCGGGGTGGTGTGACGAGACGGCCAAACCCGGGGACGCCCCGCTGGGGGAGTACCCAAAGGCCGCCGTTTTTTGCCCATCGGGCCGTCTGCCCTGGGGTCCTCGCCCGGCTCACGGCCCCATAACGCCCCGCGCGGCGAGAAGAGCGCCCGGCGCGGCGCCCTCCCGCGAGCCCATGCGAATTGTTCCAGACGCGTTTCAGGTTCGAAGCCGCGCCGTTTCCGCTTGGCTCACTTTTGTTTCTTTTGTGACGTTCTTCCGCTCCACGGGACTAAAGTAGCCCGTGCATTGACCCCACGGGAGGGAGAACATCATGACCATGGCAGACATTTCCAGGCGCCGCTTTGTCCAGGCGATGGGCGCGATCTCCGCGACCAGCGCGTTCGCGCTCGCCGGCTGCAACAGCCAGCGCGCCAGCGAGGCCGGCGACTCCGGCAACGAGGGCAGCTCCGAGGGCGGCGTCGCCGACACCATCACCTTTGCCCAGGGCGCCGACCCGCGCGGCCTCGACCCCGCCTACGTCGACGACGGCGAGTCCGCGAAGATCATGTGCAACATCTACGACACGCTGCTCAACTACGACACCGAGTCCTGCGACATCGTCCCGGGCCTGGCCGACCTGCCGGAGATCTCCGATGACGGCCTCACCTACACCTTCAAGCTGCACGAGGGCGTCAAGTTCCACGACGGCACCGACTGCAACGCCGAGGCCGTGAAGAAGAACATCGACCGCCAGCTCGAGCCCAACCGCACCGCGGACATGCCGTACGCCGGCTTCGTCTACGGCGCAGAGGACACCAACAATGGCGTCGCCTCCGTCGAGGCCACCGACGACACCACGCTCGTCATCACCCTGCGCGCCGCCTCCACGGCCTTCATCAAGAACATTGCGATGGCCCTCGCCGCGCCCGTCGTGGCCCCCTCGGCCTACGAGAACGGCGCCAACTCCATCGAGAACCCCATCGGCTCCGGCCCCTACAAGTTCGTCTCCTGGGAGAAGGGCCAGAACGTGGTCCTCGAGGCCAACGAGGACTACTGGGACACCGAGAACGCCCCCAAGACCAAGAACGTCATCTTCCGCTTCATTGCCGAGAACTCCAGCCGCGTGACCGCCCTCACCAACGGCGAGGTCGACATCATCGACGGCATCGACGCCTCCGTGGTGCCCACCATCACCGACGCCGGCTTCTCCCTCTTTGAGGAGGACGGCATGAACATCAACTACCTGGCGTTCCGCAACGACTCCGGCCAGTTCACCACCGTCGAGGCCCGTCGCGCCTTCTGCCAGGCGGTGAACGTGGAGGAGATGGTCCAGAGCCTCTACGGCGACTACGCCGGCGTCGCCACCTCCGTCATGCCGCTCTGGATGGCTCCCTACGACGAGGCCGTCACCCAGACCGCCTATGACCCCGAGGCCGCCAAGGCCGCCTTCGAGGAGCTCGGCATCACCGAGGTCTCCCTCTACACGTACTCCAACGTGCGCCCGTACAACTCCATCGGCGGCACCGCGCTCGCCGAGGCCATCCAGGGCTACCTGCAGGAGGTCGGCGTCACGGTGAACATCTCCCAGTACGACTGGACCACCTACCAGACCAAGGTCGAGACCGACTCGTTCGACTGCTGCCTCTACGGCTGGGTGGGCGACAACGGCGACCCGGACAACTTCATGAACCTCCTCGCCGACTCCAACGTCTCCATGAACGTCGGCCGCTACGACAACGACGAGTACAAGGCCCTCATCCAGCAGGGTCTCGCCACCGAGGAGGGCGAGGAGCGCGACAACATCTACCTCCAGTGCGAGCAGATGGTCGCCGACCAGATGCCGTGGATGGTCATCTCCCACTCCAAGAACCTCGCGGGCTACAACCCCAACGTCCAGGGCTTCTACTACCACCCCACGGGCGTCGTCCACCTGCAGGGCGTCACCAAGACCGCCTAGCGGACAAGCGCGGCTCTCGATCTGACCGAAACGGGAACGGGCCGACCTGCGCGGCCCGTTCCCTGCTATGCGCCGGCGCGCCCGCGCCGAGCCACGAGTGAAAGGAGGAACGCGTGCTCAAGTACGTGCTCAAGCGCATCCTGCTTGCGATACCGGTGCTGCTGGGCGTCTCGATCATCGTCTTTCTGATCATGCGCGTGTTCTCTGCCGACCCGGCGCCCGTCGTCCTGGGACAGCACGCCACCGCCGAGGCCATGGAGGCGTGGCGAGACGCCAACGGCCTCAACGACCCCATCCTCGTCCAGTACTTCAACTTCCTCACGGGCGCCCTCACCGGCAACCTGGGGGAGAGCTACTACACGCATGCGGCCGTGACCGACGAGCTGCTCTCGCGCTTCCCGGCCACCGTCGAGCTCGCGCTCGTGGCCATCATCATCGCCGGCGTGGTGGGCGTCGCCCTGGGCGTGGTCTCCGCCACGCACAAGAACTCGCCCGTCGACGGCCTGGCCACGATCCTTGCCCTCGTGGGCGTCTCGATGCCCATCTTCTGGCTGGGCGTGCTCTTCATCATCCTCTTTGCCGGCGTGCTCCACGTGCTGCCCAGCTCCGGCCGCATCGACCCCTTGCTGCAGCCGGTGGGCGGCACGGGGCTCTACCTGCTCGACACGCTGCTCTCCGGCGACTTCGAGGCCTTCGTTGACGCGGCGCGCCACATCGTGCTGCCGGCGCTCGCGCTCTCCATGTACTCGATGGCCGTCATCACGCGCATGACGCGCTCGAGCATGCTCGAGACCCTGAACGAGGACTACGTCCGCACCGCGCGCGCCAAGGGCCTCAAGCGCGGGCGCGTGAACAAGCACCACGCCCTGCGCAACGCCATGCTGCCCGTGACCACCGTCATCGGCCTCCAGCTGGGGAGCCTCCTCGGCGGCGCCATGCTCACCGAGACCGTCTTCGCCTGGCCGGGAATCGGCAAGTACGTCGTGGACTGCATCCTCAAGTCGGACTACCCGGTGGTCCAGGGCGCGGTCCTTCTCATCGCGGTGATCTTCGTCGTGATCAACCTCGTGGTGGACGTCATCTACGCCTACCTCGACCCGCGCATCACCTACGGCAAGGAAGAGGGGTGATAGGCATGGCAGAGGCAACCGTCCAGGCGCCGCAGGGTCCCCAGGCGGACCAGAAGGGCGCGGCCGCCGAGAAGACCGAGTCGCTGTGGAAGGACGTCTGGTACTCGCTCAGGAGAAACGTCCCCGCCATGGTGAGCCTCGGCGTGATCGTTCTTCTCGCCATCGTGGCGATCGTCACCTTCGTTGCGCCGCAGGTGCTCCCGTACGACCCGTACCAGCAGGACCTCTCGGTCTCCTTCCAGGGCCCGAGCCCGGAGCACTGGTTCGGCACGGACCAGCAGGGCCGCGACATCTTGTGCCGCATCCTCGTGGGCAGCCAGATCTCGCTCACGGTGGGCCTGCTCTCCGTGGCGATCTCGCTCTCCATCGGCGTCACGCTGGGCGCCATCGCGGGATACAAGGGCGGCGTGGTGGACACCATCATCATGCGCGTCATGGACATGATGCTCGCCATCCCGTCGATCCTTCTGGCCATCGCCTTCATGGCGGCCCTGGGCCAGGGCATCGACAAGGCCATCGTGGCGATCGGCCTCGTCTCCATTCCCGAGTACGCGCGCATCGTGCGCAGCCAGGTGCTCGCCGTCAAGCAGTCCGACTACGTGGCGGCCGCGCGCGTCATCGGCGACTCCGACGCCACGATCATCTTCCGCCACGTGCTTCCCAACGTCATGCCGTCGATCATCGTACGCGCCACGCTGGGCATCTCGAGCGCCATCCTCGACGCGGCGGCCCTGGGCTTCCTCGGCCTCGGCGTCCAGCCGCCGGCGGCGGAGTGGGGCGACATGCTCGGCCGCGGCCGCAACTACATCTTCTCGGCCCCGCACGCCATGATCTTCCCGGGCCTCGCCATCACCGTGACCGTGCTGGCGTTCAACCTGCTCGGAGACGGCATCCGCGACGCCTTCGACCCCAAGAGCAGGAACAGGTGATCACATGGCACTGCTAGAGGTACACGATCTCGTCACCGAGTTCCCCACGCGCAAGGGCGTCGTGCGCGCCGTCAACGGCGTGACCTTCGACCTCGAGCGCGGCGAGATCCTCGCCGTGGTGGGCGAGTCCGGCTCGGGCAAGTCCGTCACGTCGCTCTCCATCATGGGGCTCCTCCAGGAGCCGGGCCACGTGGCCGGCGGCTCCATCACCTTCGACGGCAAGGACCTCCTCGCCGCCTCCGAGGCCGAGATGGAGCAGGTCCGCGGCGGGCAGATCTCCATGATCTTCCAGGAGCCCATGACCTCGCTCAACCCCGTCTACCGCGTGGGCGACCAGATCGTCGAGGCCATCCGCACGCACACCAAGATGAGCAAGAAGGACGCCTGGGCGCGCGCCGTCGAGATGCTGCGCGTGGTGGGCATCCCCAGCCCCGAGGAGCGCGCCCGCGACTTCCCGCACCAGATGTCCGGCGGCATGCGCCAGCGCGTGATGATCGCCATGGCGCTCTCGTGCGACCCCAAGCTCCTCATTGCCGACGAGCCCACCACCGCCCTGGACGTGACCATCCAGGCGCAGATCCTCGACCTCATCTACAAGCTGCGCGACGAGTTCAACATGGCCGTCCTGCTCATCACGCACGACCTGGGCGTGGTCTCGGAGGTGGCAGACCGCGTGGTGGTCATGTACTGCGGCCAGGTGGTGGAGGAGGGCGAGAAGTTCGAGATCTTCGAGCGCCCGCTGCACCCCTACACGCTGGGCCTGCTGAACTCCATCCCGCGCCTGGAGGACGAGTCCTCCGAGCGCCTGTACATGATCAAGGGCTCCGTTCCCAACCCGCTGGACATGCCGGCGGGGTGCCCCTTCTCCGACCGCTGCGACCGCTGCACCGAGCGCTGCCGCACCGAGCGCCCCGAGCTCACCACCGTGCCCGGGACCACGCGCCGCGTGCGCTGCTTCCTCTACGAGGACGAGGCCGAGGTCGAGCGCGCCGTCCAGGCAACCGTTGACGCGCACCAGGTCAAGGCCTCCCTCGAGGCGCAGGAGCGCGCGAGGATCCAGGAGGCCATGAGGGCCGCCGCGCGCGGTCGCGGGGACGACGAGACCACCGGGGAGGTGCGCTAGATGGCAGACAACAGGAGCGACAACCTCATCGAGGTGCAGCACCTCACCAAGAGCTTCGTCGCCGACACCAACTTCTTTGGCAAGCCCACGTCCTTCGTCCAGGCGGTGGACGACGTGAGCTTCACCATCCGCCGCGGCGAGGCGTTTGGCCTGGTGGGCGAGTCCGGCTGCGGCAAGACCACCATCGGAAAGATGCTCGTGGGCCTGCTCAAGCCCACCAGCGGCAAGATCATCTTCGAGGGGCGCGACATCACCGCCATGAGCACCAAGGAGCGCCGCAGCCTCTGCAGCGACATCCAGCTCATCTTCCAGGACCCCTACGCGAGCCTCAACCCGCGCATGACCATCGCGCAGATCGTGGCGGAGCCCATCCGCACCAACAAGCTGCTTCCCGAGGACAAGATCGAGGCGCGCGTGGACGAGCTCCTGGAGTGCGTGGGCCTGGCGTCCTACATGAAGAACCGCTACCCGCACGAGTTCTCCGGCGGCCAGCGCCAGCGCGTGGGCATCGCGCGCGCCCTCGCGGTGAACCCCAAGCTCATCGTCTGCGACGAGCCGGTCTCCGCGCTGGACGTCTCCATCCAGGCGCAGGTCCTGAACCTCCTGGACGACCTCAAGGACCAGTTTGGCCTCACGTACCTCTTCATCGCGCACGGCCTCAACGTGGTGAAGCACATCTCCGACCGCGTGGGCGTCATGTACCTGGGCCGCCTCATGGAGATCGCGCCCAAGAACAGCCTCTACAGCGAGCCCCTGTGCCCGTACACCCAGGCGCTTCTCTCGGCGATCCCCAGTCCCGACCCCAAGCTCCAGCGCCGTCGCATCATCCTCGAGGGCGACGTCCCGAGCCCCATCGACCCGCCGGCCGGCTGCCGCTTCGCGAGCCGCTGCTTCGCCAAGGTGGGCGCCTGCGACGTTGCCTCGCCCAAGCTGCGCGAGGTCCTGCCCGACCACGCGTGCGCGTGCCACCGCTACGACAACGTGGCCGCCGCGCGCGTGCGCGAGCTCGCCGTTGCCATGCAGCACGAGGCGGCTCGCCCGAGCTACGGGCGCGGTTCCGACCTCGTTAACGCAGACCCGGTCGTGGCGCCGGACGCAGAGTAGGGGAGTCCCGGCTGCGCGTTCTTCTCGGCAATTCCGGGTTTTGGACTGTCGCTCCCCCGCACCCGATGGTTTGGGTGCGGGGGAGCGACGTTTTGCGCCTCCGGAGTGTCGCGCTTTTGCACCGCAGCCGCTGGCGTGCGGGAAAGCGACAGTTTGCGGGCCCAGACCGTCGCGCTTTTGCACCCCAACCGTTTGCGTGCGGGAAAGCGACAGTTCTCGGACCCAGACCGTCGCGCTTTTGCACCTCAACGGCTGGCGTGCGGGAAAGCGACGAAACGTGCCGAGAAGGACGGCGCCTCGCTACGGCATCATGGTCAGGCGGCGGTACGCGTCGGCGCCCGCCAGCAGCACGCGCTCGTCGAAGTCGAACGTGTCCGCGTGGAGCGGCGTGCCGGTGCCCGTGCCCAGCAGCAGGAAGACGCCGGGCAGGTGCCGCTGGTAGAAGGAGAAGTCCTCGGCAATGAGGAGCGGCTCCGGCACGCGGGTGAGCTCGGGGAGCGTCGCCTCCACGGCCGAGTAGAGCGAGGGGTCGTTGGCCACCGGCGGATAGCCCTCGGAGAAGGTGACGCTGACCTCGCAGCCCTCCGTGCGCGCCGCGTTCTTTGCGAGCGTGGTCACGGCCTCGCGCGCCCGGTCGAACATATCGTCGGAGAAGACGCGCAGGCTGCCCTCGGCGCGAGCCGCCCCGGCGATGGCGTTTCGCACCGTGCCGGCCTCGAGCCGCCCGAAGCGCAGCAGGCACGGCTCGCCCGCCTCCTTCTGGAGCCTCCCGCACATGGCCTCGGCCGAGGGGACGAAGCGCGCCGCCGCCGCCAGGGCGTCGCGGCCCTCGCGCCAGCGGGCGATGTGGCTCGAGCGGCCGGCGTACTCCACGGTCACCTCGCTCGAGCGGGCGAGGAGCGCCCCCGGGCGCGACGCCAGGGAGCCCGCCGGCAGGTCCGGCCAGAGGTGGAAGCCAAAGATCCGGTCGGCCCCGCAGCGCTCGAAGACCCCGCTCTCGCAGACCAGCCTCGCGCCCCCGGTGGTCTCCTCGGCGGGCTGGAACACCACGAGCACGTTGCGGGGCAGGTTGGCGGCGCTCGTCCCCGACACGCGGCCGGAGACGACGTCGTCCACCCAGGTGGCGGCCGCGAGCGCCATGGCCATGTGGCCGTCGTGGCCGCAGGCGTGCATGCGGCCGGGGCGCGTGCTCGCGTACGCCGCGCCCGTGCGCTCCGTCACGGGAAGGGCGTCCATGTCCGAGCGCAGGGCCGTCGCGCGGTCGCGGCCCAGGTCGAACCACGCGCAGACGCAGCCCTCGCAGGGCTCGAGCACCTCGCAGGAGAGCCCCTCCAGCACGCCGCGCACGTAGGCGAGCGTCTCCGGCAGGTCAAAGTCGAGCTCCGGGATGCGATGGAGGTCGCGCCTCCAGGTGCGCAGACGCTCGAGCTCAGGGTTCTTCTCGTCAGGCATCTCTCTCCCCGCTGTCAGGTTTTTGTTGCCAGTGTATCAACCGGAGGCAGAGTGGAAGCATCCCGTCACAAAGCCGTGCTACAGTGGCAACACTCGATAGAGGCGCGGGCAAGAAGGCTCGCGGGGCAGCCGGCAGGCGTCACGACCCCGCGGGGAGGCGAGCCCGCCGAACTCCGCTCCCGGGCACGGGCGCGGGGTGGGCCTGCGGGGAAGACCCGCAGGACTGTCTGCAAGCAACTGCAGGAGCGCTATCAGGGAGACGTGCATGGAACACGCAGCTAAGCACCCGTTTGTGAGCAAGGAGCAGCTCGTCGCCATTGCCGAGCGCTATCCCACGCCCTTTCACCTGTACGACGAGGCGGGCATCCGAGCCAACGCGGAGGCGGTGCTCGATGCCTTCTCGTGGAACCCGGGCTTTCGCGAGTACTTCGCCGTCAAGGCAAACCCCAACCCCGCGCTGATCAAGATCCTGGCCGAGTACGGCTGTGGCTGCGACTGCTCCAGCTACACGGAGCTCCTCATCGCGCGTGCCCTTGGCATCACGGGCGAGAAGATCATGTTCTCCTCCAATGACACGCCGGCGGAGGACTTTGCCCTCGCGCGCGAGCTCGGCGCGATCGTGAACTTCGACGACATCAGCCACATCCCCTTCTTCGAGGAGGTGGCAGGCCCCGTCCCCGCCACCGTGAGCTGCCGCTTCAACCCCGGCGGGCTCTTCCGCCTTGCCAACGGCATCATGGACAACCCGGGCGACTCCAAGTACGGCATGACCGAGGAGCAGCTCTTCGAGGCGTACCGCATGCTGCGGGACCGCGGGGCGAAGGAGTTCGGGCTGCATGCTTTTCTCGCTAGCAACACGCACGGCAACGACTACTACCCCGCGCTCGCCCGCATCCTCTTTGAGCTCGCGGTTCGCCTCTCGCGCGAGTGCGGCGTGCACGTGGGCTTCGTGAACCTCTCCGGCGGCGTGGGCATCCCGTACCGCCCGGACGAGGAGCCCTGCGACATCCGCGCCATCGGCGAGGGCGTGCGGCGCGCCTACGAGGAGGTCCTCGTGCTCGCGGGCATGGGTGACGTGGCCATCTTCTGCGAGATGGGCCGCTTCATGCTGGGGCCGTACGGCTGCCTGGTCACGCGCGCCATCCACGAGAAGCGGATCTACAAGGACTACCTGGGCGTGGACGCGAGCGCCGTGGACCTCATCCGCCCCGCCATGTACGGCGCCTACCACCACATCACGGTGATGGGGCAGGCGGGCGGACCGGACAAGTCCGCCTGGGCGGCTACGCGCACCTATGACGTCACGGGCTGCCTCTGCGAGAACAACGACAAGTTCGCCATCGACCGCGAGCTTCCCGAGGTCGAGCGCGGGGACCTGCTCGTCATCCACGACACCGGGGCCCACGGGTACTCGATGGGCTACAACTACAACGGTCGGCTCAGGTCCGCGGAGGTGCTGCTGCGCGAGGATGGCTCCACCGAGCTCATCCGCCGCGCCGAGAAGCCCTCGGACTACTTCGCCACCCTTGACCTGCAAATCTGACAAGGGGACAGTCCCTTTGTCATGTTACGTGAACCGAAGAAAGGCAACGCCATGGACATGACCAACCTCACCGGATCCATTGTCGCGCTCGTCACGCCGTTCAACGAGGACGGCTCCATCGACTTCGAGGGCCTCGAGCGTCTCGTCGACTTCCACCTGGAGAACGGCACGGACGGCATCCTCGTGCTCGGCACCACCGGCGAGTCCTCCACCATGACCGACGAGGAGGACCTTGCCGTCGCGCGCTGCGTCATCGAGCGCGTGGCCGGTCGCGTGCCCGTCATAGGCGGCGCGGGCTCCAACGCCACCTTCGAGTCCGAGCGCAAGGCCGCCGGCCTGGTCAAGCTCGGCATCGACGGCCTGCTGCTCATCACGCCCTACTACAACAAGTCAAACGAGGAGGGCATCTACCGCCACTTCACCGCGGTCCTGGACAAGGTGGACGTCCCCTGCATCCTCTACAACATCCCCGGCCGCACCGGCTGCTCCATCAGCGAGAAGAACCTCGCGCGCCTGGCCGCCCACCCCAACGCGTGGGGCCTCAAGGAGGCCTCCGGCTCCATCGAGTACGCGACCATGGCGGCCCAGTACCTCTCCGACGACTTCCGCATGTTCTCCGGCAACGATGACATCGTGGTGCCGCTCATGAGCCTTGGCGCCAAGGGCGTCATCTCCGTGTGGGCCGACGTCGCGCCGGCCACGGTGCACAAGATGTGCGCGGACTTCCTCTCCGGCGACATCGCGGCGGCCCGCGCGACGCAGCTCGAGAACCTCGAGCTCATCCACTCGCTCTTCTGTGAGGTCAACCCCATTCCGGTGAAGTGCGCCCTGGCCGAGATGGGCCTCATCGGCGAGTACTACCGCCAGCCGCTCTGGACCATCTCCGACGTCGGCCGCGCCCGCGTGGTCGCCGCCCTCAGGGGGGCTGGTCTCCTTGGCTAGCGCGATCGTCGTCGGCGGCTCCGGCCGCATGGGGCGCCTCGTGCGCGAGGAGCTCGTGGCGCGGGGCTTCGAGCTCGTTGGGTCCTACGACGTCGACAACATCGCCGACCTGGACGGGGGAGCGCCCGCGGCGGACGTCGTCGTGGACTTCTCCGCGCCGGCGTCCCTTTCGCACGTGGTGGCGTACGCGCAGCGCACGGGTGCGGCGGTCGTCTCCGGAACCACCGGTCTTTCCGCCGAGCAGCTCTCCCAGCTCCGGGCACTTGGCGAGAAGAACCGCGTGATCTGGGCCTCCAACTACTCCCTGGGCGTGGCGGTCCTGCGCCGCGCCACTGCGATGGCCGCCGAGGCCTTGGCGGACTGGGACGTCGAGATCGTGGAGACGCACCACAACCAGAAGGTCGATGCCCCTAGCGGCACGGCGAAGGCCCTTCTCGCCGCCGTGGATCCGTCGGGGGAGCGCCCGGTGGTGGACGGTCGCTCCGGCATCGTGGGCGCGCGCGTCCCCGGGGAGATCGGCATGCACGCGCTGCGCGGAGGTACCGTCGCCGGCACGCACGAGGTGCACTTCTTCGGCACGGACGAGGAGGTCTGCCTCACGCACCGCGCCGCGAGCCGCCAGATCTTCGTGGCGGGCGCCGTCCGCGCGGCCGAGCGCCTGCTCGAGCGCGACCCCGGCTTCTACGACTTCGACGCCCTGATGTTCGGGTAACCTAGCGAGAGCGATACCACCGCCTCTGGTACCCCGACCGCCGGAAACTGGGGGCGCGTGCGGGTCGACGGTTCTTCTCGCCCGCGAGTTCTTCGCGCGTTCTCAGCGCGAAGCTGTCCGAGCGGGGAGAAGAACCGTCGACCCGCCCCCCATGCAACGAAAGGAGCCACTCCCTTGAACGCCCAGGAGATCATCGACTTCATCGCCAACGCGCCCAAGAAGACGCCCGTCAAGCTCTACGTGCGCGAGCGCTGCGGCATGCGCCTGGACTGGGGGAGCGCCCACGTCTACGGCGGGCGCGAGGGCAAGATCGTCTTTGGCGAGTGGGCCGAGCTCTCCGCCATCATCCAGAGGAACGCCGAGTGCATCGAGTACCTCGACGTCGAGGCCGACCGCCGCAACTCCGCCGTGCCCCTGCTCGACGTGCGCGGCGTGAACGCCCGCATCGAGCCGGGCGCCATCATCCGCGACCGCGTGGAGATCGGCGACGGCGCGGTGATCATGATGGGCGCGATCATCAACATCGGTGCCGTCGTGGGACCGGGCACCATGATCGACATGGGCGCCGTCCTCGGCGGACGCGCCACCGTGGGCGCCAACTGCCACGTGGGCGCGGGCACCGTCCTCGCCGGCGTGGTGGAGCCCGCGAGCGCCGTGCCCGTGGTCGTGGAGGACAACGTGATGATCGGCGCCAACGCGGTGGTGCTCGAGGGCGTGCGCGTGGGCGAGGGGGCCGTCGTGGCCGCGGGTGCCGTCTGCGTGGAGGACGTGCCCGCCGGCGCCGTCGTGGCGGGGGTGCCCGCCCGCGTGATCAAGATGCGCGACGCCCAGACAGACTCCAAGACCGGCCTCGTGGAGGCGCTGCGCAGGCTGTAGCCGCAGCGCGCCGGTAGGGGCGTTCTTCTCGCCATCGCCGCCCGTCGAGTGCGCAATGTACAGAAATCCCGGAGTTCCCGAGACGTTCCCCCAGCTGGGCGTCAGGGAAGTCCGGGATTTCTGTACATTGGCTCGCGGAGGGTGGGAACGGGCGCGCCGAGAAGGGCGTGCCGTCGCGGGCGGGCACCGAGAAGTGCGCAGCGAGCCGCGAGGTCTCAACTGCGCCGGCGCTGCGCTATACTTGACGAAATGTGTGTGCGAAACTTCCGCCAGCGAGAGGAGACCACATGTCTGGTGTCGTTCCGGGAACGCTGAGGGTGTCCAACGACTGCATCGCCGACCTTGCCGGCTACGCCGCGCTCGAGTGCTACGGCGTCGTGGGCATGGCCGAGATTGACGAGCAGGCCGGCGTCGCCCGCCTGCTCCCGTCCTTCCGCCTGAGGAAGGGGATCGACGTGGCCGCCTCGGGCGGGCGCGTCTCGGTTGACCTCCACGTGATCGTCGAGCAGGGCGTCAACATGGCCTCTGTGGTCGGCAACCTCACGAGCTCCGTGAAGTTCCTGCTCAAGCAGATCGCCGAGCTGGAGAACGTTGACGTCAAGGTGCACATCGAGGGCCTCCGCAACGCCCGCTAGCACTCCGAGAAAGAACCGAGGTACTCGAAGATGATTTCGACCGTCATCCGCACCTGCTTCCCCGCCGCCGCCAAGGTCGTGGCCGACCGCGCGGAGGAGATCAACAAGCTCAACGTCTTCCCGGTGCCGGACGGAGACACGGGCACCAACATGTCGCTCACCCTCAACACCGTGGTGAAGGAGGTCGAGGCACTGCCCGCGGGCGCCTCGATCGACGACATCGCCAAGGCCATCACGCACGGCTCGCTCATGGGCGCGCGCGGCAACTCGGGCGTCATCACGTCTCAGATCCTGCGCGGCATCGCGGAGGGTCTCACGGACGCCAAGAACCAGGACAAGCCCACCCCGGGTGACATCGCCCACGCGTGGCGCCGCGGCGTGAAGGTCGCCTTCAAGGCGGTGCGCAAGCCCGTCGAGGGCACCATCCTCACCGTCCTGCGCGACGTCTCCGCCAAGGCGGACCAGCTCGAGAAGAGTCGCGACCTCACCTGCCGCGAGATGCTCGACGCCCTGGTGGTGGAGGCCTACGAGTCCGTGGCACGCACGCCCGAGCTGCTTCCCGTCCTCAAGGAGAACGGCGTCGTGGACTCGGGCGCCTTCGGCTTCGCCGTCTTCCTCGAGGCCTTCGTCAACGCCGCCACCGGCAAGGCCGGCGAGCTCACCGACTTCAAGACCACCGTCGACGCGAAGGCCGACGTCTCCGCCAAGGTCCAGATCGAGCTCAACGACGACTGGGAGGGCTCCGAGTTCCGCTACTGCAACGAGTTCCTCTTCAAGGCCGAGAAGCCCTTCGACGTCGACGAGTCCCTCGCGCACCTGGCCACCCTGGGCGACTGCGAGCTCATCGTGGGCGCCTACCCCGACTTCAAGGTGCACGTGCACTCCAACGAGCCCAACCGCGTGCTCGAGTACATGCTCCAGTTTGGCCAGGTCTACGAGGTCTTCATCCACAACATGGACATGGAGTCCCACGACCGCACGGCCAAGATCGCGGCCGACCAGGCCGAGGCCGCGGGCCAGGCCGAGGGGCTGCCGCACAAGGCCCTGGGCTTCGTGGCCGTGGCCGCAGGCTCCGGCGAGGAGGAGATCCTGCGCTCCCTGGGCGTCGACGTGGTGGTCTCCGGCGGCCAGACGATGAACCCGTCCACCGCCGACATCCTCAGCGCCATCGAGCAGGTCAACGCCGACAGCGTGATCGTGCTCCCGGGCAACGGCAACATCCGCATGGCCGCCGAGGCCGCCGCGAGCGCATGCGAGGGCGCCAAGGTGGCCGTGGTGCCCACCAAGACCGTGCTCCAGGGCTTCTCCGCCATGTTCGTCGTGGACCCCGAGGGCACCCTCGAGGACAACGTCGAGGCCATGACCGAGGCCATCCAGGACGTTCGCGGCGGCGAGGTCACCACCGCCGTGCGCGACTCCCAGGCGGCGGACGGCAGCCCCATTCACGCCGGCGACGTCATGGGCATCCAGGACGACTCCATCGACGTCGTGGGCTCCTCCGTGGAGCAGGTCACCCTCGACCTCATTGCCAAGATGCAGGACGAGGAGGAGGGCGACTCCCTCACCATCCTCGCCGGCCAGGACATGGACGACGAGGCCTTCGAGAGGCTCGTCGCCGCCATCGAGGAGGCGCAGCCCGACCTCGAGGTCGACCCGCACCGCGGCGAGCAGCCCCTCTACCCCGTGATCTTCTCCATCGAGTAGGGCTCCGGGGGCTCTTGGGGGCGCGTCTTTCCATAGCAACGGCAGCGGAGAGGGTGCAGAGAACCTGCGCCCTCTCTGACTCTGTCTCGAGGCTGCGCTACGTCTCCGGCGCGCGTCTCGAGGCGCTCGAGCGGCTGGGGCTCCATCGCGTTCGCGACCTGCTGCTCCACATACCTCACCGTTACCTCGACTTCACGCACGTGACCAAGATCGGGCTTGCGGACGTGGGCCAGGACGCCACCGTGGTGGGCACCGTCGACCGCGTGAGGCTCAAGCGCCCGCGCCCCCGCATGCAGATCGTCGAGGTCTCCGTCATGGACGAGACGGGCGTGCTCGTGGCAACGTTCTTCCGGCAGCCCTGGATCGCCGAGCAGCTCAAGCCCGGCGACGTGGTGGCGCTCTCCGGCAAGGTGACCTTTGCCTACGGCTTCAGGCAGATGAAGGCCCCCTTCCACGAGGTCGTGGGCTCCTCGGCGGACGCCGGCGGCTACGCGCGCGTGCTCCCCGTGCACCCGGTGGGGGAGGGCGTCACCGCCTCCTGGATGCGGCGGATCGTGTCATCCGCGCTGCGTGACGTGGGTGACGTCTGCGACTGGCTCCCGGCCGCGCTCTGCGCCCGCCACGGGCTCGTGACGCTCGGGCGCGCCCTGCGTGACGTCCACTTCCCGCCGTCGCTTCCCGCCGCGGAGGTCGCGCGCCGGCGGCTTGCCTACGACGAGCTCCTGAGCCTCCAGCTTGCGCTTCTCACCAGAAGGAGCGTGGAGCTCGCGCACGCCACCCCCGTGGAGCACGTCACGGACGGCCCCCACGTGCGGGCCCTTCTCGACGCGCTGCCCTTCTCGCTCACGGACGAGCAGCGCGCCGCCGCGGACGACATCCTGGCCGACATGGCCGCCCCCCGCGTGATGAACCGCCTGCTCCTGGGAGACGTGGGCACGGGCAAGACCGCCGTTGCCGCCGTGGCCCTGGCCGCCGTTGCTGACACGGGGACGCAGGCCGCCGTCATGGCCCCCACCTCGGTCCTCGCCCGCCAGTACGCGGAGAAGCTCGGGCCCGTCCTTGATGCGGCGGGGGTGAGCTGGGCCCTCGTCACCGGCTCCACGCCGGCTGACGAGCGCGTGCGGGCGGAGGCCCGCGCCGCCGCCGGCGAGCTCAGCGTGGTCTTTGGCACCACGGCCCTTCTCTCGGAGGGCCTGGAGTTCCGGGCGCTCTCCCTCGTGGTCATAGACGAGCAGCACCGCTTTGGCGTGGACCAGCGCGCCGCCCTCCGGCGCAAGGGCCCCGGCGCGGACCTCCTTGCCATGACGGCCACGCCCATCCCGCGCACGCTCGCGCTCTCGCTCTACGGGGACGTCGACCTCTCGCGGATACGCCGCCGGCCCCGCGCCGGAGCCGGCATCACCACCAAGGTGGTGCCGCCGGAGAGCCTCGACCTCGCGTGGGGCGCGGTGCGCGACGCGGTGGCAGCGGGCCACCAGGCATACGTCATCTGCCCTCTGGTCGACGAGAAGGACGACGGCTCGACGCTCGACGACGTCCCCGAGGCCCTGCGCGCGGCGCCCGCGCGCCCGCGCTCGGCGGCGGCAACGCTCGAGGAGCTTCGCTCGCAGGTGCTTCCCGGCCTTGCCTGCGACATCCTCACGGGGCGCATGGCCCCGGCCGAGAAGGACCTCGCGATGGAGCGCTTCCGCGAGGGGAGGACGCAGGTGCTCGTGGCCACCACGGTGGTGGAGGTGGGCGTGGACGTCCCCAACGCCACGGTGATGGTCGTGCTCGATGCGGACCGCTTTGGCCTCGCCACCCTGCACCAGCTCCGTGGCCGCGTCGGCCGCGGGGACGTGGCGGGCACGGTGTACCTGAGCTGCGCCGCCGGGCGTGACAGCCGTGCGCGACAGCGCCTGGCAGCGCTCGAGGCCACCTCCGACGGCTCCGAGCTCGCCGAGCTCGACCTGCGGCTGCGGCACGAGGGCGAGGTTCTGGGGTATCGTCAGAGCGGCGGCGTCACGCTGAGGATCTCGGACCTCGAGGCGGACGCCGACCTCGTGGCGGCCGCGCACGAGGACGCGCGCGAGATCGCCGCGGGGGACCCGCGCCTCTGCGCGCCGGAGCACCGCGCGATGGCGCTCGAGGCCAGGGAGCGCTTCGGCGCATACTTCGAGGAGCTGGAGGGAGCATGAGGATAGTCGGCGGCAGGTGGCGCGGGCGCGCGATAGAGGCGCCCTCGGGCCGTGGGACCACGCGTCCCACCACGGACAGGGCGAGGGAGTCCATAGCCTCGATGATCCTCTCCGCGGCGGGCCTCGACCTCACGGGACTCTCCGTGCTGGACGCCTTCGCGGGCTCGGGCGCCATGGGCCTCGAGCTCCTCTCGCGCGGTGCCGCGCGCGCCACCTTTGTGGAGAAGGACCGGCGCGTGGCGGGCATCGTCCGCCGCACGGCGGCCGGCTTGGGCGCCACCGCTGACGAGGCGCGCGTGCTCGCGGGCGACGTCTTCGCCCTCGCGGAGCGCGGGCTTGCCGGGGCGCCCTTCGACGTGGTATTCCTTGACCCGCCCTATGCGGTGGGGGCCGACCGCGTGGGAGGGCTCGTGGAGGCCCTGGCCTCGAGCGCGCAGCTCGCGCCCGGCGCCATCGTGGTCTACGAGCACGCCTCCGCGGAGCCCGGGATCTCCTGCGAGGGCCTCGAGCTCAGAAAGTCCAAGACGCACGGAATCACGACCGTCGACCTTCTCGTGGCGCGGTCTGGAGGGAGCGAGTCATGAGCGGCACCAACGGTGACACCATCACGCACGTCGTCGTCCCGGGCACCTTCGACCCGGTTACCTTTGGACACCTCGACGTCATCCGCAGGGCCAGGCGCCTCTTCCCGCGCGTCACCGTCGCCGTGGCGGCGTCGGTCAACAAGCGCGGTCGAGGCACCGCCTTCACGCTGGACGAGCGCGTGGAGATGATCCGCGAGGCCATTTCGCTCGAGGGGCTGCCAAGCGACATTGAGGTGCTTCCCTTCAGCGGGCTTCTCGTCACCTTCTGCCACGAGCTGGGCGCGGGCGGCGTGGTCAAGGGCCTGCGTGCGATGACCGACTTCGAGTACGAGCTCCAGCAGGCCGACCTCAACAGCCACATGGCGCCAGACCTCGAGTCCGTCTTCGTCATGTCGAACCCCAAGTACGGCTACGTCTCTTCCTCCATCGTGCGCGAGATAGCCGCCATGGGGTCCGACGTGAGCATCCTCGTGCCCGCCAACGTGGACGCCCGCCTGCGCGCCCACTTCGCCGCCTCCTGACAAAGGGTGACAAAGGGGACAGGGTGGTTTGTCAGCATTGACAGATTGCTCAGGTCAAACTGTCAACCCCACAAGGTGGCTTGACAGTTTGACCTGAGCAATCTGTCACGAAGCCCGCCGTCTGCAGACGAACGCCCCTGGCGCCTTTTTCAGGAAACTCTGCGCGACGTGGTTCAACTCATGGCACACGTTTCGTGTTATCACCGCTAATCTGCTATGATGCTCGATACAGATGCTTCGAGACGCCACCGTGCGTCGATGAATCACGCGAAAGGACCACAGATGCAGCCAGGTGAGGAAATCGAGAGCTTGGTGGACGAGCTCGAGCAGATCGTGAACGAGGCCAAGTCCCCCCTCATGGACAACGGCCAGAAGAAGATCGTGGACTCCCAGGACGTCTACGAGATTCTGGACGAGATTCGCCGCGTCTTCCCGCAGGAGTTCTCGGACGCGCGCCGCATCCTCAAGGAGGAGCAGGAGACCCTCTCCCGCGCGCAGCAGCAGGCCGACTCCATCATTGCCGACGCACAGCAGCAGGCCATGATTCTCGCCGGCGACCAGGAGATCGTCCGCCTGGCCCAGCAGCAGGCCGAGGGCATCCGCGATCAGGCCGCCCAGTACGAGCGCGACACTCGCTACAACGCCGAGGAGTACGCGGACACCGTCCTCGCGCACCTCGAGGAGAACCTCAAGTCCCTCACGAGCTCCGTCACTCGCGTCCGTCAGACGCTCGACGAGAACTCCGGCCCGCGCAACACCACCAACAACGTGCCCTGGTAGCCATGCGGCCCCTCATCATCTCCCTTGACGATCGTCTCGCCAGCGCGGGCGACACCTGGCAGTGTGCCGGTCACCTGGACGAGGCGGGCTATGTGCTCGGCGACCACGAGTTCGCGCTCCCCGAGGGCGCGGACTACGACCTCGTGCTCACCAACACGGGCGAGGGCGTGCTCGCCACGGGCATGCTGAGCGCCCACGTGACGGGAACCTGCGATCGCTGCCTGGAGGAGGCCTCCTTCGACATCGACGCGGAGGTTGACGGCTACTATCTCTTTGAGGAGCCCGAGCAGCTCTCCGAGGACGAGGACGAGGCTGACTTCGAGCTCGTCTCGCCGGACCGTACGATCGACCTCTCCGGCGCCCTGCTCTCCTCCCTCGTGATGGAGACGCCCTTCGTCGTGCTCTGCAGGGAGGACTGCGCCGGCCTCTGCCCGGTCTGCGGCGCCAACCTCAACGAGGTTGACTGCGGGCACATGGCCCAGCTCGACGCCGAGCGCGAGCAGGAGCGCCTCTCGGCGTCGCCCTTCGCCGCCCTCGCAGGGCTCGACCTCACGGGCTCCGACGAGGCCCCCGCGGCAGGCGCCGCCCCCGAGGAGTGAAGAATTGCTGATGGGACGTTCCCCGAACGGGGGAGTCGTGCTATAGTGTCTCCTCGCATGACTGGAGACAGCCTGCCTCCGTGGCGAGCGGAGGGGCAGAGTTTTGTGAACAGGAGAGTCTGACATGGCAGTACCCAAGCAAAAGAAGGGCCGCGGCGCCACCCACACCCGTCGTTCGGCTAACAGCAAGCTCGAGGCCGCGGCTCGTTCCGTGTGCCCGCAGTGCGGCGCCCCCAAGCTCCCGCACCACGTGTGCCCCAACTGCGGCTACTACAAGGACCGCGAGGTCGTCGTCACCGAGTAGCCCGTTCTCCGGGACAGATCGTCTTGCCAGGCCGGCCCCTCGCGGGTCGGCCTTTTGCGTTCGCGGCCTTGAGGTCCTTCTCGCTCTCCCGCGTCTCTTTCCAGGCGCCGAGACCTCGCCCGCACTTCTCGACCGCACTTCTCGCCCACACCTATGAGTGCGGTCCGGCCCGCACTCGCTGCCAGCATTTGATGGCATCCGCCGAGAAGTGCCTCGCACTCGAGGTGCCTGAGCACTCGTATTGCCCGCACTCCTTTCCGGCACTCATGAGTGCGGGACAGGGGTGTCTGCAGACTCTCTGCGCCTGGCGTGAGGTGCGTCGCGTCCCGCATGGCGCGTCGTTTCGCACGACGAGGGTGCGGCGGGCGAAGCGCGCCTCGCACGACACGTCTCCGCACTCGGCGAGAAGAACGTCCGGTCGCTGGTTGCGTCATAATGAATGGGTTCGAAAGAGGGCGCAGCATGAGCCGAAGGGGGAGTCATGACAACCATCTGCGTTGACGTCATGGGGGCGGACAAGGAGCCCGCCGTCCTGCTCGAGGGCGTGGCATCCGCGCTCGAGTCCGATGCCGATCTCAAGGTGCTCGTCGCCGGCGCCGCCGACGCGGTGGAGCCGTTCTGCGCCTCCCACGACCGCGCCCGCGCGCTCGTGACCACCGAGGTCATCACCATGTCCGAGCACCCCGCGCAGGCCGTGCGCAAGAAGAAGGACGCGAGCATCGTGCGCGCCGCGGCGGCCGTCCACGCGGGGGAGGCCGACGGCCTCTTCTCGGCCGGGTCGACCGGTGCCGTCCTCACCGCCGCCACCTTTGGCGTTGGGCGCCTCAAGGGCATCAAGCGCCCCGCGCTCTCGCTGCCGTTCCCCGGCGTCTCCGGCAGGCCCACGGTCTTTCTGGACATGGGCGCCAACGCCGACGTCAAGCCCGAGGTGATGGTGCAGTTCGCCCACATGGGGCGCGCCTACTCCCGTGCGGTGCTGGGCGTGGCCGAGCCGCGCGTGGGCCTGCTCTGCAACGGCTCGGAGGAGACCAAGGGCTCCGAGATGGCGCTCGCCTATCACGCCGCTCTCGCGGCGGGCGACTGCGGCTTCGCGGGCAACGCCGAGGGCACGGACCTTCTTGCCGGCACCTTCGACGTCATCGTGGCGGATGGCTTCACCGGCAACGTGGCCCTCAAGTCCATCGAGGGCACGGGCAAGTTCGTCATCTCGCGCCTCAAGGCCGCGATGGGGGAGTCCGCCAAGAACAAGATAGGCATGGCGCTCCTCGCGGGCTCGCTCAAGGGCCTTGCCGCGGAGCTCTCCGGAGACCAGTACGGTGGCGCCGTCCTTCTTGGCCTGCGCGCGCCGGTGGTGAAGGGCCACGGCGCCACGAGCGCCAGGGCGGTGTGCCAGGGCACGCTCGCGGCCGCCGCCGCGGTGAGGGCCAACCTGACGCAGAAGATCGCCGACGCCTGCGAGGCTTCCCGCTGACCCAGCCGCCGTTGCACAAAACGGGACGTGCCCGTTTTGTGCAAGGATCTGCACGTTTCGGGCACGTCCCCTTTTGTGCAAGTAACGGGTAGAATCACATGAGAAACAACCGGGGCCACGCCCCGAGGCAAGGAGGTACACATGGATCGCGACGCAATTCTCGCCAAGGTCATCGAGGTCGTCGACGACACGCTCTCCCTGGGCGAGGACGTCACCCTGAGCGAGGACACCAACCTCAAGGAGCTCGGTGCGGACTCCTTCGACCTTCTCGAGCTCGTCACCGCGCTCGAGGACGAGTTCGGCATCCAGATGGCCGACGAGTCCGTGGGCCAGATCGTGACCATCGGCCAGGTCGTCGACGGCATCGCCGCGGCACAGTAGCGAGGCGCCCCTCTTGAAGATGCACCAGCGGGTGGTCCAGGCCGAGCAGGTCTGCGGCCACCACTTCTCCAACGAGGACCTCGTCATATCGGCCCTCACGCACCCCTCGGCCGCCGAGGGGAAGTCTCACGCCGCCTCCTACGAGCGGCTCGAGTTCCTGGGCGACTCCGTCCTGGGAGCCATCGTCGCGCGCGACCTCTTCCTCCGCTTTCCGGAGATGGACGAGGGCTCGCTCACGCAGGCCAAGATCAGCCTCGTCTCGGGCAAGATGCTCTCCACGGTGGCCGAGCGCCTGGGCCTCGCCCCGCTCATCCTCATGGGCGAGTCCGAGAAGGGCACCGGCGCCCGCGGCATGCACTCCGCGCTCGAGAACGTCTATGAGGCCCTCGTGGGCGCCCTCTATCTGGACGCCGGGTACGACGTCGCTCACGAGTTCGTCATGAGGACGCTCGGCCCCGAGGTCTCCCCGGCGCTCGCCGAGAAGCCCATCAGCCCCAAGTCCCGCCTGCAGGAGATCACGCAGCGCGAGTGGCACCGAGGCCCCGAGTACAAGCTCGTGGCCGAGGAGGGCCCCGCGCACGACCCCACCTTCACCTCGGTGGTGATGGTCGACGGGCGGCGCATCGGGCGCGGCTCGGGCTCCTCCAAGAAGTCCTCGGAGAGCTCCGCCGCCGTGGATGCCCTCGTGCGGCTTGGCTACGCGACGGAGGGTGACTTCTCCGGCGCCGGCATCACCAACTAGCTCGAAAGGCATCCCACCCCGTGTATCTGAAGTCGCTCACGCTCAAGGGATTCAAGTCCTTCGCGGACAAGACCCAGATGGTCTTCGACCCGGGTCTCACCGTCGTCGTTGGCCCCAACGGCTCGGGCAAGTCCAACGTCTCCGACTCCATCCTCTGGGTCCTGGGCGAGCAGAGCGCCAAGCAGCTGCGCGGCCAGGCCATGGAGGACGTGATCTTCTCGGGCTCCTCCGCGCGCGGAGCGGTGAGCGTGGCCGAGGTCACCCTCGTGCTCGACAACTCGGACCACACGCTGCCGATTGACTTCTCCGAGGTGGGCATCACCAGGCGCATGTACCGCTCCGGCGAGTCCGAGTACCTCATCAACGGCGCGCCGTCGCGCCTCATGGACGTCCAGGACATCCTGCACGACTCCGGCCTGGGCAAGGACACCCACTCGATCATCTCCCAGGGCAAGCTCGACTCCATCCTCTCGAGCCGCCCCGAGGAGCGCCGGGCCCTCATCGAGGAGGCGGCGGACATCTCCAAGCACCGCCGCCGCAAGGAGCGCAGCCAGAGGAAGCTCGCCTCCATGGACGAGAACCTCACGCGCGCCAAGCTCCTCTCGCGCGAGATCGCGCGCCAGCTCCGCCCGCTCGAGCGCCAGGTGGACAAGGCCAAGCGCAGCCACGAGCTCACCGACGAGCTCAAGGGGCTCACCATCCAGCTCGCGGTGGACGACCTGCGCCAGCTGCAGGGCGCCTACGAGCGCCTCTCCGCGCGGGGGCGCGAGGCGGACGCCGCGATCGAGCTCGCGCAGTACCGCCACGACGAGAAGTCCGCGGAGCTCGAGAAGCTCCAGCTGCTCCTCGAGCAGAAGGGCCTCTTCGTCGGCGACCTCGGCGAGCAGCGCCGCCGCATGCAGGACGTCCTGGGCAGGATGGACGCCGACATGCGCCTTCTCGAGGAGAAGGGCAAGAACATGGTGGCGCGCCTCTCGGACATGCGCATGCAGCTCTCCACCATGAAAAAGCAGCGCGCCGACGCCGTGGCAGAGCACGAGCGCGTGGAGTCTGACCTCTCCGACCTGCGGGTCCGCGAGGAGGACCTCAGGGCGAGCGTCTCCGAGCTCTCTGCGGCCTCCCACGCCGCCGTGGAGCGCCGGCGCCAGCTCGACGCAGAGATGAGCCGGATAACCTCCGAGGAGCGCGCGGCGCGCTCCGAGGCCGACCGCGAGACGCTCGCCTACGCCAAGCTCGAGGAGCAGATCTCGAGCGCCGAGGTGGAGGACCAGATGTTCGTCTCGCGCCTCGAGCAGCTCGACGAGGGCGTGCGCACCGCCGAGGAGGCCCTCGCCGAGCGCGAGCGTGCCGCCGAGAGGCTCGAGTCCGAGCTTGCCGGGGCCCGGTCGCGCGCGGCCGAGCTCGAGGGGCGCATAGCGTCGGCCTCCGCCGAGCTCGAGCGTGCGCGCGCGGCGGAGCGTGACGCCCGCTCCGAGCTCTCCTCCGCCGAGGCCACGCTCTCCGCTCTGCGCTCGGTGGACGCAGACGTCGAGAAGTCGAGCCCGCTCGTGGCCGCCCTCGCGGACGCCGCCGGGGATGAGGTGCAGTGCCGCCTGGCGGACCTCATAGACGCCGAGAAGGACGTGGAGTCGCTCGTCGAGCGCCTTCTGGGGGACGACCTCGCCGCCCTCGTGGTCGCGGACGCCGACTCCGCGTCGGCGCTCGCGGAGCGCGCCGCGGGCATGGGCGAGGCCGAGGGCAGGGCCACCATCCTGTCGCGTGCCGCCGTCCGCGCCACCGCTGCCGAGGGCGCCCCGGGCGTCCCGCTGGTCGAGCGCCTGCGCGTGGAGGACGGGTCGCGCTCCCTCCTCGAGGCGCTTCTCGGTAGCGTGCGCCTCGTTGGGAGCGCCGCGGAGGCCGTCGCCGCGCAGCGGAGCTTCCCCGGGCCCACGTACGTCTCGCCGGAGGGCGTCGTGGCGCTGCCGGACGGGCGCGTGCGCGTTGGAAGCGCGCCCTCGAGCGAGGCCGGCGCCCTCGAGCGCAAGAGGCGGATCCGCGAGCTCGCCGCCCGCGTGCCCGCCCTCGCGGAGGCGCTCGAGACGGCCTCCGCCGAGGCCTCCGACGCCGAGATCGCGCTCGCCGAGGCCCGCGACGGGAGCGCGTCCGCAAAGGGCGAGGTCGCGCGTCTCACCGCCGAGCTCTCCTCTGCCACCTCCGAACGCGGCAGGCTCGAGGCCCAGCTCTCGTCCGCCGCCTCCGAGCGCGCCCAGGTGACCAAGCGCCGCGAGGCCTCTCGCCAGCGCGCCGTCGAGGCGCGCGAGAGGATCGAGGGGCACCGCGCCGCCGCCCGCGCCGCACGCGAGCGCGCCGACGAGCTCGCCGCCTCCCTCTCCGAGCGCTCCGAGGAGCACGAGGAGGCCATCCGCGAGCAGGGGAGGGCGAGCCGCGCCCTCTCTGACGCCCGCCTGGAGCTCGCCATGGCAACGGAGCGCAGGGGCAGCCTCGCCACGCGCGAGCGCGAGCTCGCCAGGCGCGTCTCCGACCTCTCGGGGCGCATCTCCGCCACCGAGGGCGGGTCGCGCGCCCTCGAGGTGGTGCGCCTTCGCGTCGACCCGCTGCACGAGCGCTACGAGGCCCTGCGCGCCCGCGCCGTCGAGTGGGCCGCGCGCCTCAAGGACCGTGCCTCGCTCGCAGAGGCGGACTCGGACTCCCTCAAGCGCACCATCGGCGACGCCAAGGCAGCCGTTGCCGAGGCAGCCTCCGAGCTCGAGCGCGCCCGGGCGACCGCGGCCGACGTCAAGGTTGACCTCGGGAAGCTCGAGGTCCAGGTGGAGACCGCGATCAACGCCATCACCGCCACCGGCGCCATCCTGGACGACGCCCTGGCCATTCCCTCGCCCGAGGACCGCGACGCCGCCGAGCGGCGCGTGGCCGAGCTCAGGCGCCAGATCGACTCCATCGGCCCCGTGAACGAGGTCGCCATGGACGAGTACCTGCGCCTCAAGCAGCGGGCGGACTACATCAACGAGCAGGTGGAGGACCTCGAGAGCGCCTCGAAGTCCCTGAAGAAGATCACGGCTGCCATCGAGCGCAAGATGCGCAACCGCTTCCTCGTGGTCTTCGAGCAGGTCAACGAGAACTTCTCGCAGATCTTCTCGCTGCTCTTCCCCGGCGGCCAGGCGCACATCGAGATGACCGACCCGGAGAACCCCTCCGAGACGGGCATCGAGATCGTCGCGCAGCCGCGCGGCAAGCGGCTCTCCAAGATGATGCTCATGAGCGGCGGCGAGAAGTCCCTCACGGCCCTCGCCCTGCTCTTTGCGGTATACAAGGTGAGGACCGTCCCGTTCTACGTCTTCGACGAGGTCGAGGCGGCGCTCGACGACTCCAACCTCTCAAAGCTGCTCGACGCCATCGAGCAGCTCAAGGAGTCGACGCAGCTCATCGTCATCTCCCACCAGAGAAGGACGATGGAGCAGGCAGACGTTCTCTACGGCGTGTCCATGCAGGCCGACGGCGTGAGCCGCGTGGTCTCGCAGCGACTCGACCGCACGACAGGAAAGGTGGTTGATGCCTAGATGGGCTTTCTCGACAACCTGAAGAAGGGCCTCCAGCGCTCACGCGAGGCCATCAACGAGATCTTCTACATGGGCGGCGAGGTCGACGAGGACTTCTGGGAGGACCTCGAGGACACCCTCGTCATGGGCGACATGGGCGCCGAGGTTGCCATGCGCGTGACGGACGACCTGCGCGAGCAGGCCGCGCGCGAGAACCTCACCCGCGCCGAGCAGCTGCGCGACGCGCTCGCTCGCCGCCTGGCGGCCGAGTTCCCCGATGCCGGGCGCGACCCCTTCGAGGACGTGCCCTCCTGCGTGCTCTTCGTGGGCATCAACGGCGCCGGCAAGACCACCACGGTGGGCAAGCTCGCCGGCCGCGCCCGCGAGGCCGGGCTCTCCTGCCTCATCGGCGGGGCGGACACCTTCCGTGCCGCCGCCATCGAGCAGCTCGAGGTCTGGGGGCAGCGCGCCGGCGTCGAGGTGGTCACGCGCGAGCGCGGTGCGGACCCGGCGAGCGTGTGCTACGACGTTGTTGAGGAGGCCGAGCGCCGCGGCTCCGACCTCGTGCTCATTGACACCGCGGGGCGCCTGCACACCTCCTCCGACCTCATGCGCGAGCTCGCCAAGGTGGTCAACGTCACCCGCAAGCGCTGCCAGGGCATGCCCGTCAGCGTGGTCCTGGTGATTGACGCCACCACCGGCCAGAACGGCCTCAACCAGGCCAAGGAGTTCAACGACGCCCTCGAGCTCGACGGCCTCATCGTCACCAAGCTCGACGGCACCGCCAAGGGCGGCATCGCCCTTGCCATATCCAGCCAGCTGGGCCTCCCCATCTACCGCATCGGCGTTGGCGAGACCCTCGACGACCTCCAGACCTTTGACGCGCTCGACTTCTGCCGCGCGCTCGTGGGCGAAGGGATGTAACCATGGCAGTATTCAGCTCGCTCTCCGACCGCCTCCAGGACACCTTCGACAAGCTGCGCGGCAAGGGCCGCCTCACCGAGGACGACATCAACGTCGCCATGCGCGAGATCCGCATGGCCCTTCTCGAGGCTGACGTCAACTATCGCGTGGTCAAGAGCTTCGTCGGTCGCTGCAAGGAGAAGTGCCTCGAGTCGGACGTCCTGGACTCGCTCACGCCCGCGCAGAACGTCGTGCGCATCGTACTCGACGAGCTCACCGTGCTGCTGGGCTCCACCGACTCCAAGCTCACGCTCGCCCAGAACCGCACGCCCAACGTGATCATGCTCGTGGGCCTGCAGGGCTCGGGCAAGACCACCGCGGCGGCCAAGCTCGCCTACCTCCTCAAGAGCCAGGGCCACAGCCCGCTGCTCGCCGCGTGCGACACGCACCGCCCGGCGGCCGCCGACCAGCTCGCCACCCTCGGCGGCGAGATCGGCGTCTCGGTCTTCCGCGGGGACGGCAAAGACGCCGTGGCCGTGGCCGAGGGCGCCATCCGCGAGGCCGTTGACCACCTCAACGACATCGTGATCGTGGACACCGCCGGCCGCCTGCAGATCGACGAGGAGATGATGCAGGAGGCCGTGGCCATCAAGCAGGCCGTGCGCCCGGACCAGATCCTCATGGTCGTGGACGCCATGACGGGCCAGGACATCGTGAACGTGGTCACGGAGTTCGCCAACCGCGTGGACTTCGACGGCGTGATCATGTCCAAGCTCGACGGCGACGCGCGCGGCGGCGGCGCGCTCTCCGTGCGCGAGGTCACCGGCAAGCCCATCAAGTTCGTCTCCATGGGCGAGAAGCCCGACTCGCTGGAGGTCTTCCACCCCGACCGGATGGCCAAGCGCATCCTGGGCATGGGCGACGTGGTGGGCATCATCGAGCAGGCCCAGAAGATGGCAGACGAGCAGCAGCTCGAGGACGCCGAGCGCATGCTGCGCGAGGGCTTCACGATGGACGACCTGCTCAAGCAGATGCAGCAGATTCGCAAGATGGGCGGCCTCGCCAAGATCGTGGGCATGATCCCGGGCATGGACCGCGCGCTCGCCCAGGCTCCGCAGGCAGTCGACGACTCCCAGATGACCCGCATCGAGGCCATCATCCACTCCATGACGCGTGAGGAGCGCGCGAGGCCCAAGATCATCAACGGGCAGCGCCGCAAGCGCATCGCCGCGGGCTCCGGCCGCAGCGTCCAGGAGGTCAACCAGCTCATCAAGCAGTGGTCCGAGATGAACAAGATGATGAGCAAGATGAAGGCCATGGCCGCGCAGGCAGGCGCCGGCAAGAAGGGCCGCCGTGCCATGCAGCAGATGATGCGCGAGATGGGCAACATGGGAGGCATGGGTGGCCCCGGCGGGAAGCTGCCGTTCTAGGGGAGCGTTCTTCTCGACCGCCCTTCTCGCTTCTTCGTTCTCAGTCTTGGGCGCGGCCGGACGTTTCTTCACGTGAAACCGTCCGGCCGCGCCCAAACTCTGTCGGGCCGGCACTCGTCTGGGGCCCGCCCGGACGAAACGGGACGCAGGATCGTCCGCACGTGCCCAAGAGAGGAGGCCCCGCCTGCGTATGCCGGCGGGGCCTCCGAGCGCGCGGTTCTTCTCGCCCTAGTAGTGCACCACCACGCAGTCTCCCACGCGGGTGAGCTCGTAGAGCTCGGCGGCCTTGCCAGCGGGCAGGTTGACGCAGCCGTGGCTGCCGTTGCCCTGGTAGATGGTGCCGCCAAAGTAGTAGCGCCAGTCGGCGTCGTGCAGGGCCACGAGGTTGCCCACGAAGGGGATCCAGTAGGTGACGTAGCTCTCGTAGTCGGGCTCGCCGTCTCCGTTGTAGTCCAGGCCCTTGAGCGTCTGGTTCATGCCCTTGTTGGCGTTGATGGGGTTGACGCCGGTGGGGGTGTCGTAGCCCTGGGTGGGGTCGCCCGTCACGCAGTCGGACTCCCAGATGAGCGCGCCGGAGTCGTCGTACATGCGCACGTGCTGCTCGGAGATGTCGATGTCGATGTAGCGGTTGCCCCAGTCGCGGCCGTTGGCGTCTGCCACGACGCCCGAGCTCTGGCGCAGCGGAATCTCGAGCGCCTGAGCGGACCCGCCCCTGATCGCGTCGAGAAGGACCGTGGTGGTCTCGGCCTCGTTGGTGATGATGCCCCACGTGCCGCCAGAGACCGTGATCTGCTTGCCGTCGGGGCGCGTGTAGGAGCGCTCCTTGCCGGCGGTGTCGAGCGCGCCAACGTTGGCGGTGACCCACTCGCTCACGGCCGTCTCGTCCAGTGTGACGGAGAGGTCGTCCCCAAAGCGGACCCAGCTGGCGATGAGGTCTGCGGGGATGTCGAGCACCTGGGTCCCGTTGAGGGAGAGCGTGGTGCCGGCGGCGCCCAGGAGCGCGTTGGCGGCGTTGAGGGTCTCCGTGAGCGAGGTGGCGTCCTCGAGGCAGTCGTCGCCGATGGTCACCTCGGTCTCCCCGGCGAGCACCGCCTGCTTCATGACCTCGATCACGGCGTCAGCGTTGAGGTGCTTTGCGGTGGCGCGCTCGTCCAGCACGAAGGCACCCTGCTCGGCGCTGTAGAGGATGCCGTGGTTCTCCAGCTCGGAGGTGTCCTGCGTCACCGCCTCGACCGCCGGCGTTACGATGGCGGCGAGCTTGGCCTCGTCGAAGGAGGAGCTCTCCTCGGCGGTGAGGTCCTTGGGGCTCATGAGGTCGAGCGGCCAGTTCCAGGCGCTCAGGCCCTCGGTGGCCTCCTCGACGTAGGCGTTTCCGTCGCAGGTGAGGCCAAGGTCCGCGGCACTCACCGTGAGGTCGAGGCCGTTGCCGGAGGCGTGGAGGGTGTAGCCGTCGAGAGACGAGCTCTTGCGCGCCGCCACGTCCTCATAGGTCTGCATCGAGACGTCCTCGCCGTTGAGCGTGGTCCCCGGGAGGAACTTGCCGTCAAAGTAGTCCGCGCCGGCGACGTAGCCGGCCCCCGCGAGCACGAGCACGCCGGCGGGGATGAGCCACAGCAGCTTGCGGCTGCGGCGGGGCCGGGGACTCTCGTCGTCGGGGCCGCCGACGGGGGAGTCGTCTGCCGCGGCGGGCTCGGGGGAGGTGATGACCTCGGTCACGGCCACGTGGGGAGTCGTGAGGTCCTGGGCGTCGTCGAGGGCGGAGTCCGAGTTCTCCCCGATGTTGAGGATGGGGTCGCCGTCCTCGGGGCTGGGGAGAAACGCGGTCCTCGCGGCGCTGAGCGTCTTGATCGCCTGGGGCGCGTCGGGAAGCCCGGAGAGGTCCGAGATCTCGGGGACGGAGGCGAGCTCGCGTGTCGCGGGCGTGACGGGAGGCTCGACGGCGGTGTCCTCGGCGGCCGCCGGCTCGGCGGCCGACGCCTCCTCGGGCGCGCCGTCCTTCTCCGCGTCCTTCTCGGCCTCGTCGACCGCCGGGGCGACGTCCTCCTTCGGGGTCGCCGCAGCGGCCGCAGCCGGGGTCTCCTGCGGAAGTTCCACGGAGGGGTCCTTCTTCATATGTTTGGGCATGATTACCTCTTTGAGAATCGAATCCGACACCGCGTGGGTGTGCGTGAGCTATCGTAACCTAGGATTGCCCGCGCGGGGCCATCATTTGCACTCTGCATCGAAGGAGGAAACATGGCCGTGCCCGTTCGTCTCGATGATCTGGGGGACCCTCGGCTCGACGCCTATGCGCGGCTGACCGAGCACCAGCTCAGAAGCCTCGTCGAGGAGGAGCGCGCCATGCTGGTGGCGGAGACTCGACTTGTGGTTGAGGCTGCGCTCGACGCTCGCGTGGAACCGCTCTCCTTCCTCGTTGACGAGCGCCACCTCGAGTCCGTCCGGGACCTCCTCGGGCGCACGGGAGACGACGTCCCCGCCTTCGTGCTCCCTCACGACCAGATGGAGCGCCTCACCGGCTACCGCGTCACGCGCGGCCTCCTCTGCGCCATGCGTCGCCCGAGACCGCGGTCGGTGGAGGAGGTGCTCGAGGGGGCGCGCTACGTCGCGGTGATCGAGGACCTCGTGGACGTGACCAACGTGGGCGCGCTCTTCCGGAGCGCGGCGGCTCTGGGGGCAGACGGCGTCATCCTCTCGCCCCGCTGCGCCGACCCCTATGTGCGTCGCGCGGTGCGCACCTCCATGGGCACCGTCTTCAGCGTCCCCTGGGCGCGTGCCAAGAAGGACGACTGGCCCGAGGCGACCATCGGCGCCCTTCGCGAGCGGGGGTTCTCGGTCCTCGCGCTCGCCCTCGAGCCGGATGCGGTTCCGCTTGACGACCCCTCCCTCAAGGAGGGCTCCGGCCGCCGCGCGCTGCTCTTTGGCAGCGAGGGCTACGGGCTCTCGCGGCGAGCCCTTGATGCCTGCGACCGCAGCGTCATCATCCCCATGGCCCACGGCGTCGACTCTCTCAACGTTGCGGCCAGCTCCGCCGTGGCCTTCTGGCAGCTCTTCCGGTAGGGGGCTTGCCGGCGAGCGGCCTTGTTGTCGGGGGGCTGGCTTCCCCGTTGCGGTTATCGGGTCCGGGGCACGATCCCGGGGCGCTGCGTTGTGAAGATCGGGGCTGGGGCACGCGCATTGGGCGTGACGCCTCCCGGCTGGCAACCGGCCCTTTCCCAAGCGTTAATGAATTAACGTACAGTTGGCCTAGGCGAGAAGAACCGCCGCCAGAGTTGTGACCCAGCCCCAAATTACGCGACCCCTTGCTCCAGCGGCGTGCCCCAGCCCCAAAATCCGTAGCGTGCGACGATGCCCCGCCCACCATCGCGAGGGGTGACGCTGTCTCGACACGACGGACGCCCCGCCCTCGTGCGACTTCTGCGAAGCAGTGAGCACTGAGGGCGGGGCGTCCGAGCGTCGGGTCTCTGTGAGGCTACTCCGTCGGCGTGGGCATCTTGGGGGCGAAGCCGTCGTCACGGGTGAGGATGTTCATGAACTCGTCACCCGTGATGGTCTCCTTCTTCTGGAGATAGTGCGCGATCTCGTGCAGCTTGAAGCGGTTTTCGCGCAGGGTGCGCAGCGCGGTCTGGTGGCCCTCCTCAACGAGGCGCTGCACCTCGGCGTCGATCTCCTGGGCGGTCCCCTCGGAGCAGGTGAGCTGCTGCCCGCCGCCGAGGTAGCGGCTCGCGGGCTGGCCGAGCTGCACCATGCCAAAGCGGTCCGACATGCCGTACTGCGTCACCATGGCGCGCGCGAGCTGCGTGGCCTTCTCGATGTCGTTGGAGGCGCCGGTTGTCATCTCGTTGAAGATGAGCTCCTCGGCCGCGCGGCCGCCGCAGAGGACGGCGATCTTGTCCTTTGCCTCCTGGCGCGTGGTGAGGAAGTGCTCGTCCTCCTCGACCTGCATCGTGAAGCCGAGCGCGCCCGAGGTGCGCGGCACGATGGTGATCTTGGAGACGGGTGCGGAGCCCTTCTGCATGGCCGCCACGATGGCGTGGCCGGTCTCGTGGTAGGAGACGACCTCCTTCTCGTGCTGGGAGAGGACGGTGGACTTCTTCTTCTCGCCGGCGATGACCACGTCCACGGACTCGAGCAGGTCCTCCTGCGTCACGCGCTTGCGCCCCAGGCGCACCGCGCGCAGCGCCGCCTCGTTGATGATGTTGGCGAGGTCCGCGCCGGAGGCGCCGGGCGTGGAGCGCGCGACCACGCCGAGGTCGATGCCGGGCTCCATCTTCACGTCGTTGGCGTGAATCTGAAGAATGGCCTCGCGGCCCGCGAGGTCCGGCAGCTCTACCGGGATGCGGCGGTCAAAGCGGCCCGGGCGCAGGAGCGCCTGGTCGAGGGTCTCGGGCCGGTTGGTGGCCGCCAGAACCACGATGCCCTTGTGGTTGTCGAAGCCGTCCATCTCGGAGAGGAGCTGGTTCAGGGTCTGCTCGCGCTCGTCGTTGGAGCTGAGGGAGGAGTCGCGGCGCTTTCCCACGGCGTCAATCTCGTCGATGAAGATGATGCAGGGGGCCTTCTCGTTGGCCTGCTTGAAGAGGTCGCGCACCTTGGCGGCGCCGCGTCCGACGAACATCTCGACAAAGGCCGAGCCCGCGATCTGGAAGAAGGTGACGCCCGCCTCGCCGGCGACGGCCTTGGCCAGCAGCGTCTTGCCAGTGCCCGGAGGGCCCACGAGCAGCGCGCCGCGGGGGCAGCGCGCGCCGATCTCGTTGTACTTCTCGGGGTTCTTGAGGAAGCTCACGATCTCCTGGAGCGACTCCTTGGCCTCGTCCTGACCGGCGACGTCCCTGAAGGTGACGCCCGTGTCCTCGCCCTTGATCTCCTTGGCGTTGGACTTGCCCAGACCGCCGCCCATGCCAAAGCCGCCCCCGCCGAAGTTCATCGAGGGGCCGTCGTCGCCCATGGCCTTCTTCATGCGGCGGTTGAGCCACCAGCCGATGCCCAGGAAGATGAGGATCGGCAGGCCGTAGGAGATGAGCATGTAGAGCCACAGGCTGCTCGAGGTGTCGGGGATGTTGGCGTCTGCGTCCACGCCGTGCTCGTCGAGCCGGGTGATGAGCGTGTCGTCGTTGGGCCACATGGTGGTCTCGTAGATCTTCTCGCTCTCGCCCTCGCCGGTGGTGAAGGTGAGGGTGTTGTCCCCGGTGTTGAGGTCGACCTTCTCCACCTGGTTGGAGTCGACCATGTTGAGGAACTCTGTGTAGCTCACCTCCTGCACGGTGCGTGCCGTGAGGCTCGTGCCCAGCGCCTGGCTGATCGCGAGGTAGGCGATGAGCGCGATGAGGATGTAGAGCAGCATCGAGCGCCGACGCTTGTTCTCGTTCATGTCCATCGTGTGTATTGCCCTTCGTGCTCGGTGACGTATGGCTTTTCTGATACCCACATCATCCGCCAAGTTTCACCCGAACGGGACGGTAACCGCAAGAAACCCCTACTTCGGCGCCCATCCGGCGCCCTCGGCGTGCTACTATGCCTACCTGAGGCGTTGACGGGGAGAGTACCCGGGGGCGCGCGGCCAAGAGAGAGCGGGGACGGTGGGAGCCCGCGGTCGCGTCCCGGCGAAGATCACCCCCGAGCCGCGGCCCGAAAGCGCGAGCGAGTAGGCGTCGCCGGAGTGGCCGCCGAGACAGGCCAGCCGAGTAAGGCGGATATCCGCTCGCTGGGTGGTTCACAAGCGAAGTCGCGTGGCGCGCTTCGTCCCAGCAGGAGGGACGGGCGCGTTTTTTCGTGTCCGAGGAGGTTGACAAAGGGACTGTCCCCTTGTCAAGTGAGGAGGAGAGCGTGGCGAAGAACGAGTACAAGAAGACGACCAACCTGCCGAGCACGGGCTTTCCCATGCGCGCCAGCCTGGCCCAGAACGAGCCCAAGCGCCTGGCCATGTGGGAGGAGAACCACGTCTACGAGCAGATGATCGCCAAGAACGAGGGGCACGAGAAGTTCGTCCTGCACGACGGCCCCCCGTATGCCAACGGCCCCATCCACCTCGGCCACGCGCAGAACAAGATCTCCAAGGACATCATCAACCGCTACTGGTCCATGCGCGGCTACCAGACGCCGTACGTGCCCGGCTGGGACTGCCACGGCCAGCCCATCGAGCACAAGGTGGAGACCATGCTCGGCACGGAGAAGTTCAACCAGCTTCCCACCGAGAAGATCCGCGAGCTCTGCCGCACCCTCGCCGTCGAGCAGGTGGACACCCAGCGCCAGGGCTTCAAGCGCCTGGGCGTCCTGGGCGAGTGGGACAACCCCTACCTCACCTACGTCAACGACTACGACGCCACGGACGTCGAGATCTTCAAGGCCATCTTCGACGCCGGCGCCATCGTGCAGGGCTCCAAGCCCGTGCACTGGTGCTCGCACTGCCACACGGCGCTCGCCGAGGCGGAGATCGAGTACGGCGACGAGGTCAGCCCCGCCATCTTCGTGCGCTTTGAGATGACCACGGTGCCGGGGGGACTGGAGGCGTGGGCCGGCAAGCTCTTCGTGGACATCTGGACCACCACGCCCTGGACGCTTCCCGCGGACGACGCCGTCATCCTTCACCCCGAGGCCACCTACGTGGCGCTCGAGCACGACGGCCGCGCAGAGATCGTGGCTGAGGCGCTCGCGGCGCGCTGCTGCGAGAAGTTCGGCTACGGCGAGCCCGTGCTCGTGCGCGGCGAGGACGGCGAGCCGTGGCGCGCCACGGGCGAGGCTCTCGCGCACAACCGCTACAAGCAGCCCATCTTTGCCGACCAGGGCGAGACCGGCGAGTTCATCTTCGCCGACTACGTCACCCTGGACGACGGCACCGGCATCGTCCACTGCGCGCCCGGCCACGGCGTCGACGACTACCTCGCCGGCCAGAAGTTCGGCATCCCCACGGTCATGCCGGTGGACGACGACGGCCGCTTCTTCGTTGGCGACACGATGGGCACGGGCGGCCCGTGGTCCGGCATGGAGGTCAACGAGGCCAACCCCAAGATCATCGAGTGGCTGCGCGAGCGCGGCACGCTGATCCTGCACGAGGACATCAACCACAGCTACCCGCACTGCTGGCGCTGCAAGGAGCCCGTCATCTTCCGCGCCACGAGCCAGTGGTTCGTCTCCATGGACAAGCCGCTCGCGGGCGGCCGCAGCCTCCGCGAGCAGGCGCTCGAGGAGCTCTCCAAGGTCGCCTTCTACCCCAGCCACGCCATCAAGCGCATCGGCTCCATGGTGGAGGGGCGCCCGGACTGGTGCATCAGCCGCCAGCGCAACTGGGGCGTGCCCATCCCGGCCTTCACCTGCCAGGACTGCGGCGAGACCGTCATGAACGACGACACCCTCGACGCCGTGATCAAGCTCTTCCGCGAGAAGGGCTCCGACTGCTGGTTCACGGACGACCCGGCGAGCTACCTCGGTGACGCCTGCGTCTGCCCCAAGTGCGGCGGTCACCACCTCAAGGCCAACTCCGACATCCTGGACGTGTGGTGGGACTCCGGCGTCTCCCACACCGCCGTCTGCCGTCACCGCGACAACCTCAAGTTCCCGGCGGACATGTACCTCGAGGGCTCCGACCAGCACCGCGGCTGGTTCATGAGCTCGCTCATGACCTCGGTGGGCGCCTACGGCGTTGCCCCGTACAAGTCCGTGGTCTCCCAGGGCTTCACGCTTGACGGTCAGGGTCGCAAGATGTCCAAGTCCCTCGGCAACGTCATCGACCCCAACGCCGAGTGCGACACCCGCGGTGCCGACATCCTTCGCCTGTGGGTGACCTCCGTCGACACCTCCACGGACATCCCCTGCGACGACGCGATCCTCGACCACGTGGGCGAGGCGTACCGCCGCTTCCGCAACACGCTGCGCTTCCTGCTGGGCGAGATCGAGGGCCAGTTTGACCCGGCCACCGACGCCGTGCCCGTGGACGAGCTCATGCCCTACGACAAGCTCACCCTTGCGCGCCTCTGCCAGGTGCACGACCAGGTGAGCGCCGCCTACGAGTCCTACCGCTTCAACGTGGTCTACCGCACGCTCTACGACTACGTGATCACCGAGCTCTCCAACGGCTACCTCAACGCCACCAAGGACCGCGTCTACTGCGGCGAGAAGAACGGCTTCGAGCGCCGCTCCGCGCTCACCGTCTGGGCGCAGATCCTCTCCATGCTCGTGCACGACCTGCAGCCCATCCTCGTCTACACCACCGACGAGGCCATGAGCTACCTCCCGGCGTCCCTGCGCGACGGCCAGCAGTTCGCCGCCCTTCTCGACTGGTACCAGGCGCCCTGGACCGCCGAGGAGTACGAGCGCTACCTGCCCGCCTACGACGCGGTGGTCGAGGCCCGCGCGGCCTTCACCAAGGCCTACGAGACCGCCATCGCCGACGGCACGCTCTCCGAGAAGACCCCGCAGGCCGCCCGCGCCACGCTCGCCGCGCCCGCCGAGGCCTACGAGCTCCTCGCCGGCGAGCTTGGCTGCGACCTCGCCGAGCCCTTCGTGTGCTCCGAGGTCGAGGTCGTCCCCGGTGACGAGCTGGCGTGCTCCGTGGAGCCCGCCCGCGGAGAGAAGTGCCCGCGCTGCTGGAACTTCCGCGAGCTGGGCGAGGACGGCCTCTGCCCGCGCTGCCACGACGCCGTGGCCGCGCTGGGGGAGTAGCTCTTGTCGGCCTCTCGCGACTCTGCGTCCGGCGCGCGCAGGCTCGCCCTGTTCTGCCTGGTGGCGGGGGCTGTCGTTGCCCTCGACCAGGCGAGCAAGGCGGCTGCGCGCGCCGCTCTCGTGCCCGGTGAGCCCGTCACGCTGATCCCGGGCGTGATGGACCTCAGCCTCGTGTACAACACTGGGGCCGCCTTCTCCCTGGGGGAGGGGGCGGGTCCCCTCTTTGTGCTCGTGGCGGCTGCGATCACGTGCCTCGGCCTGTGGGTCGCGTGGCGCCGCACGGACGTTCCGCTGCCGCTTGCGCTCGTGCTCGCCTCGGTGGCGGGCGGGGGCATCGGCAACGCGATCGACCGCGTGGCCCTGGGCGCCGTCACTGACTTCTTCAAGACCACGTTCATGGACTTTGCCATCTTCAACGTGGCGGACATCTTCGTGACCTGCGGCGTCCTGGTTGCGCTCGCGCTCTTCTGGCGCTGGGACAGCGCCCGCGAGCGCGCCGAGGCGGGGGAGTGACCCATGCCTCAGCGCATCGTCAACCTGCTCGTGGGGCCGGAGTCGGACGGCATGCGGCTGGACGCGTTTCTTGGCAACGGCGAGGGCATGCCCAGTCGCTCGGCCTGCGCGCGCCTGGTGGAGGAGGGCGGCGTCACCATCAACGAGACGCCTGCCACGAGCAAGTCCGAGAAGGTCCTTCTCGGCGACCGCGTCCGCGCTACCATGGACGAGCCCGAGCCCGCGGGCGGGCCGCTCGCGCCCAACCCCTACATCCCGCTCGACATCCGGTTCGAGGACGAGTACCTCATCGTCCTCTCAAAGCAGGCGGGCCTCGTCTGCCACCCGAGTCCCGGCCACGTGGACGACACGCTGGCCAACGCCCTCGTGGCGCACTGCGGCTACGACCACCTGGGCATGCTCCAGGGCGAGGAGCGTCCCGGGATCGTGCACCGCCTGGACATGGACACCACGGGGCTCATGCTCGCCGCAAAGGACGACGACACGCAGAAGGCGCTCCAGGACCTCATTCGCCTGCGCGTGCTCGACCGGCGCTACGTCACGCTGGTCCACGGCTACGTGGCGCACGACGAGGGAACCATCGAGACCGGCATCGCGCGCTCCACGCGCGACCGGATTCGCATGGCGGTCTCCGACGCGCCCGGCGCCCGCGAGGCCATCACCACCTTCCGCGTGCTGGAGCGCTACGAGGCCGGCCGGCGAGACGAGGGCTACACCCTCATGGAGTGCCACCTCTACACCGGGCGCACGCACCAGATTCGCGTGCACATGCGCCACATCGGGCACGCCCTGGTGGGCGACCCCCTCTACGGGCGCGGCGACGACCGGCTGAACCTTGGGCTCAGGCGCCAGTTCCTGCACTCGTGGCACGTGCGCTTTGACCATCCCGTGACGGGTGAGGCCATCGAGGTCGCCGACCGCCTGCCGGACGACCTTCTCGCTATACTGGAGGCACTGAAAGATCGCTCCATGGGACGCACCGCGGCGGGGGAGGAGATCTGTCCCGCGCTCGGCGTCACGGAGTAGGACCCGAGGGATTGTGGGCACGATGGAGTTCAACAGGCTCGGCCTCACGCCGATCGTCATCTTCAACCTGATCATCTGGCTCTTCTTCACGCTCGCGTACTTCTATCAGATCGTGTACATCCTCCGCGTGATGCTCAAGGGCACCGTTCGCCTGCCGGAGGCAAAGAAGCAGCACCGCTACGCCTTCTTCATCTCCGCGCACAACGAGGAGCTCGTCATCGGCGAGCTCGTGCGCTCCATCCTCAACCAGGACTACCCGCGCGAGCTCATGGACGTCTTCGTGGTCTGTGACGCCTGCACGGACAACACGCACGCCGTGGCCGAGGAGGCCGGCGCCATCGTCTGGGACAGAAACGACCTCGCGCGCCGCGGCAAGAGCTGGGCGCTCGACTACGGCTTCGACCGCATCCTCAACGAGTACGGCGACAAGTACGAGGCGTTCGTCGTCTTTGACGCGGACAACCTCGTCTCGCGCGACTACATCAAGGTCATGAACCAGGCCTTCGACGCGGGATACCTCGTCTGCACCGGCTACCGCAACTCCAAGAACTTCGACTCCAGCTGGATCAGCGCCGCCTACGCCCTCTGGTTCATGCGCGAGGCGAAGTTCCTCAACAACGCTCGCATGATGGTGGGCACGAGCTGCGCGATCTCCGGTTCCGGCTGGATGGTCTCCGAGCGCATCGTGCGCGGAATGCACGGCTGGGACTTCCACACCCTGACCGAGGACATCCAGTTCTCCACGTTCTGCTGCGCCAACAACGTGCAGATCGGCTACGCGCCCGCCGAGTTCTTTGACGAGCAGCCCGTGACGCTCAAGGCGTCCTGGACGCAGCGCATGCGCTGGACCAAGGGCTTCTACCAGGTGTTCTTCAGCTATGGACGCGACCTTGTGAAGGGCATTTCCAAGGGTCGCTTTGCGAGCTACGACATGCTCATGACCGTCGCGCCCGGCATGATCTTGACCCTGCTCTCCTTCTTCGTGAACGCCACCTACCTCATCGTGGGGTCGCTCTCCCACGGCTTCATCGCCACCCAGGGCGAGCTCGACATGTGCGTGGGTTCGCTCATCATGACCTTTGCCTCGATGTACATCGTCTTCTTCATCCTGGCGGTCATCACCACCATCTCGGAGCGCAGCCACATCCACGCCAAGAAGAAGTGGCGCGTCTTCACCAACCTCTTCACGTTCCCGCTCTTCATGATGACCTATATCCCCATCACGGTCGTCGCCCTCTTCAAGAAGGTCGAGTGGGTCCCGACCAAGCATGACATCGTCGTCAACGTCGACGACGTCGTCGGCGGCGCGTAGCCCTCGCGCACCCGAATGCCTATTTCAGGCACGTCCCGTTTTGTGCAGGCAGAAGATCCGGCGCACTCTCGCTCAGGGGGTGCGCCGGATTTTCGGATGTCACGTGACGCGGCTTCGGACGCGACGATACCCTGAGCTGCGACGTTCTTCTCGTCCCTACGATGGTCTCAGCATCGTGGAAGGAGAAGAACATGAAGAGAAGGACCTCTGCCAGGAAGGCCTACTCGCTCTTCAGGCCGAGCGCACGCAATCTCGTGCTGGCGCTCGACGTGGCATCGGGGACCGTGCTCTCGGCAGGTGCGGCGTACCTGATGGGCACTATCGTGGACGGATTGGCTTCGGGCGGGCTCGCGCCCGGTGAGATGGCGGCGCGGCTGGCGGCGTTTCTCGGCGTGTCGCTCGCGGCTGCGCTCGCGAAGTTCGCCCTCGACGACTGGCTCCCGCTCAGGGCCAACCTCCGCGCCGAGGTGGATGCCTCCGACATGGCTATAGACCAGCTGCTGGCCATGCCGCAGCGCTCCTTCGAGCGCCATGACGCCGGACACTACCTCAACGTGGTGAACAGCGCGGCGTTTGGCTACGGCTCGATGTCGGTCTACCTGAACGTGAACGTCGTGGGGTGCTCGATTGCGGTCGTGGCGCTGCTGGGTTGCGCCGCGGCGATTGACGTCCTTCTTGTCCCGGTCTTTCTCTGCGGGCTGATCGTGTACTTTGCGGTCAACTGGGTCCCCATGCACTCCGCCGGGCGCCTGCTCATGAAGATGATGCCCGCGCGCGAGGCGTGGCAGGAGGAGGTCCGTCGGCTCGTTGAGGAGAAGCGCGTCGCCATCGCTGGGGGAGCGGAAGGGTTCTACCTGCGGCGATTTGAGGAGCGCACGAACGCGTTCCGCGCCTTTCTCCGTCGGCACCGCCTCGCCGACGCGACGCAGGCGACGCTTCCCGCAGCCGTCTCTCCTGCGCTCCAGGTTGCGGCGCTTGCCGCGTGCGTGGCGCTCATGGTGGCGGGCAGCATGACGCTCGGGTCCGTCGTTGCGGCGTGGCAGCTCTTCTCGCTGCTGCAGTCGCCCATGGCGGACATCTGCTCGCTTGTGAGCTTCTACGTTTCCTGCCGGCCAAATCTCGTGCTGCTGCGCGACCACGCCGGAGAGGCCGAGGAGCCTTCCGGGTTCGAGGCGCTCGCAGCGGACGAGAAGGACCTGGTGGCGCGCGTGGATGGCACGCTCTGGGCCACGCCGGAGCGTGGCGAGGAGGGCAAGCGGCTCTGGACGGGTGAGTTCGAGGTGCGTCCCGGCGAGCTCGTGGTGGTGAGGGGTGCCAACGGATCGGGGAAGTCCCGTCTGCTCGACCTCGTCCGCGGGCTGTCCGACCCCGCGGACCTCGACGGGGCGGCGGCGCTCTCGAGCGATGCCCTCCACGCGGCCTACCTCACGTATCCGGTGCCCGTGGTGCCCGGCACGCTCGAGGACAACCTCCTTGGCGCCGCGGCGGACCCAGAGGTCGCGCGCCTGCTCGACCTGGGGGACCTTCCGGAGCGCGCCATCACCGACCAGCCGCTCAACCTCTCGCTCGGCGAGCGCCAGAAGCTGGGGCTGCTGCGCGCGCTGTCGCGCCCGGAGCCGATCGTGCTGCTGGACGAGCCGCTTGCCAACCTCGACGTGGCGACGTCAGCGAGGATCTGTGCCTACCTTGTCGGCCTGCGCGGTCGTCGCACCGTCGTGGCCATCATGCACTCGGACGACCTCGACGCCGCGGCGGACCGTATCTACGCGATTCGCAACGGCCGCCTAACGCGTCTGTAAATTGGGGACAGTCCCCAATTTACAGATTCATCCCTAGGGCGCGAGCGCGCCGGATTGGTGAAACCATGATCAAGAAGAGTGAATATCCGCTCGTTGACGCGAGCGTTAGCAATGTCGCAAAGGCCATAGGTGCCGCGGCGTCCACGATGCTCGCTGCGGCAACGAGCATCGTCGTGGGTCGCGTCGTCGACCAGCTTTCGAGCGGGGTGTCGTACCTCGGGGCTCCACTCGCCGTCGCCCTCATCCTTGCGCTGGCGTCCGCTGCCGCTGCGGTTCTCCTCGGTGAGTGGATGCCCGCGTGTCTGGAGGTGCGCTGCTTCCTTGACGGTGCCGAGACATGTGCCAAGGACATCCTCGCCGCTCCGCAGCGCGCCTTCGCGCGGCACGAGAAAGGCCACTTCGTGAACGTTCTCATGAATTCGACCGACATCTATGGCACGATCTCTGCCTGCGCGAACGTGCGCATCCCGGGCGCGGTGCTGTCGCTTCTGGGCATCGTTGCCATTGCGGCGCTGATCGATCCGCTGATGTCTGTGCTGGTAGTCATCTACGCCCCCGTCTTCTGGCTCGCGCTGCGGCTCCCGTCGCGGGCGCTTGCCGAGCTCCAGCGCGACGTCCTTCCCGTGCAGGACGCCTGGCTCGGCGAGTCCAAGCGCATCGTCGAGAACAAGCGCTCCGTCAACGCGGACGGCGCCGAGGGGTATTTCTCGGCGCGTTATCGCGGGCGCTCCGAGGCGTTCCTGCGAACGGTGATGCGTTATCGCTTCCTCGAGCTGCTCATCTCCAGCCTTCCCGCGCTGCTCTCCTGCGTGCTCGCGGCGGCGATGATGGGGGTCGCAGCGTGGCGCTGCCTGACGGTCGGGGCGGGCGTGGGCCAGGTGCTCGTGGCGTACTCGCTCGCGCAGCTCGTGCAAGCGCCGCTCACTGCCATCGCGCAGCGCGTGGCGCAGGTGCGCGGCAACCTGCCGCACGTCGAGCGCCTGCGCGAGGTGGCCGCAGCAGCGGCGGAGCCCTCCGGCTTCGAGACGCTTGCGGCGAACCAGGGCGGCACGCCCGTGGCGCGCGTCGACGGCACGCTCTGGGCGACGCCCGAGCGCGGTGCGGGGGGAAAGCGCCTCTTTGCGGGTGAGTTCGAGGTGCATCCCGGCGAGCTCGTGGTGGTGAGGGGTGCCAACGGATCGGGCAAGTCCCGTCTGCTGGACTTCCTGCGCGGGCTCTCCGACCCGACCGACCTCGACGGCGAGGCGGCGCTCGCGCCCGAGCTCCTTGATGCTGCCTACCTCACTTATCCCGTTCCCGTGTTTGCGGGGGACCTTCCGTACAACCTCCTTGGTGGCGCTGCGGACCCGAAGGTCGCGGAGGTGCTCGACCTGGGGGACCTTCCGGAGCGCACCATCACGGACCAGCCGCTCAACCTCTCGCTCGGCGAGCGCCAGAAGCTGGGGCTGCTGCGCGCGCTGTCGCGCCCGGAGCCGATCGTGCTGCTGGACGAGCCGCTCGCCAACCTCGACGCGGCAACGTCAGCAAGGCTCTGCACGTACCTTGCGGACCTGCGCGGTCGACGCACCGTCGTGGCCATCATGCACTCGGACGACCTCGACGCCGCGGCGGACGCAATCTACGAGGTCCGTGACGGCAGCCTAGCGCGCGTCAAGTAGGGGCGGTCTCCTGCCATCTCCGGAAAATAGCTCGCATTGGGTTCCTGAAAGAATTGTCGCAACAGGGGAAACGCGGCAAGCGCTCGCTTCTTCAGGTTCCCAATGCGAACTAATTTCCGGCGCCCGCCCGCCACTCGGCCGGTCCGCACCCAAACTGCGCCCGGAAAGCGCGGTAAAAGTTGCTCGTCCCCGAGTAGCCCACCTGGCGGGCCACCTCGCGCACCGGCAGCCGCGTCGCGCGCAGCAGCATCGCGGCGCGGTCCATGCGGTGCCTGGTCACGAGCTCGGTGAACGTCATGCCGCAGCGCTCGTGGATGAGCTCCGAGAGGTAGGTCGTGCTGTAGGAGTAGCGCCGCGCCAGCCCGGAGAGGCTAGCGGACTCAGGGCGCGCGGCGATGTCCTGCAAGATCACGGCGAGAACCTCGTCAGCCCCCTTGGGCCCCTCCTCGGGGACGACGGGGGAGACCAGGGCAACGATGGCGACGCCCAGCGCCTCCACCACCTGCTCCCAGCCGTCGCGCCGCTCCACGTAGGCCACCGCCGCGGCGGCAAAGAGGTCGACCATGAGCTCCTTGTTGGGGTCGGGAGCGTTGACGCGGCGCACGGCGTGCCTCTTCGTGGCAGTGGTCGTGAGCATGCGAAAGAGCGGTGAGTCCTCATCCGCGATGGGCGTAAGGCTCTGCACGAAGCACTCAGTAATAAAGTACAGCGCCAGAAACACCTTTCGATCGGCGTCCGGGCGCGCGGCGTCTCCGCAAAGCCCGCCGAGCGGCGCCGTCATCGAGATGATGTCGTAGTCACCGGGGTTGCGCGGCAGCTTGCCCTCTTCGTCCTCGAACCAGGCCAGCATGAGGACGTTTCGTCCGGGCCGCGGCTCGCGTCGCGCCGTCTCGTCAATGATCTGCCGCACTGCCGCGGCAACGCGTCCGCTCTCCATGGGAACCCCCCTCTCGACCCGTCAAGTATACGAGGACGCGTCCTTCTCGGCGTGTCCTTATCGTGAGCAGGTAGTTCTCGGCAAACGGTGGCTGAAAAACCCGTGAGCGGATGCTACAATGACTCAAATTTCGTTACGGGGTTGTTTCCGCCGCGGGCGGGGAGAGGAGCCAGCACATGGCCACGTTCTTCGAGGGGGAGTCCCACACCTTTTCCGAGTACCTGCTCGTCCCCGGATACTCCTCGGCGGAGAACATTCCCGCCAACGTCTCGCTCAAGACGCCGCTCGTGAGGTTCCGTCGCGGCGAGGAGCCCGCGCTCTCCCTCAACATCCCCATGGTCTCGGCCATCATGCAGTCCGTCTCCGGCGTTGACATGGGCGTGGCGCTCGCCATCGAGGGCGGCCTCGCCTTCATCTACGGCAACCAGACGCCCGAGTCCGAGGCGGCCATGGTCAAGGCCGTGAAGGACCACAAGGCCGGCTTCGTGGAGTCCGACTCCACCCTCACGCCGGACATGACCATGGAGCAGGTCATGGAGCTCAAGGAGCGCACCGGCCACTCCACCATGCCCGTCACCGACGACGGCTCCTCCCGTGGCAAGCTCCTTGGCATCGTGACCAGCCGCGACTACCGCCCCAGCCGCGACGACCACCAGAAGAAGGTCCGCGACTTCATGACCCCGCGCGAGAAGCTCATCGTGGGGGACAAGGACATCACCCTCAAGAAGGCCAACGACGTCATCTGGGACAACAAGCTCAACGCCCTGCCCGTCGTGGACGAGAACGACCACCTGGTGGGCATCGTCTTCCGCAAGGACTACGACCAGCACAAGTCCAACCCCAACGAGCTCCTGGACGCCAACAAGCGCTACATGGTCGGCGCCGGCATCAACACCCGCGACTACGCCGAGCGCGTGCCGCTGCTCGTGGAGGCTGGCGCTGACGTCCTGTGCATCGACTCCTCGGAGGGCTTCTCCGAGTGGCAGAAGCGCACCCTCGAGTGGGTCCGCGCCAACTACGGCGACTCGGTCAAGGTGGGCGCCGGCAACGTCGTGGACGAGGACGGCTTCCGCTTCCTCGCGGACTGCGGCGCGGACTTCGTGAAGGTGGGCATCGGCGGCGGCTCGATCTGCATCACGCGCGAGACCAAGGGCATCGGCCGCGGCCAGGCCTCCGCGGTCATCGACGTCTGCCGCGCTCGCGACAAGTACTTCGAGGAGACCGGCATCTACGTTCCCGTCTGCTCCGACGGCGGCATCGTCTACGACTACCACATGACGCTCGCCCTTGCCATGGGCGCCGACTTCATGATGCTCGGTCGCTACTTCGCCCGCTTTGACGAGTCCCCCACGGAGCGCGTGAACGTCAACGGCCAGTACATGAAGGAGTACTGGGGCGAGGGCTCCGCGCGCGCCCGCAACTGGCAGCGCTACGACCAGGGCGGCGCCACCAAGCTCGGCTTCGTCGAGGGCGTCGACTCCTACGTGCCCTACGCCGGCTCCCTCAAGGAGGGCGTGGGCCAGACGATCTACAAGATCAAGTCCACGATGTGCAACTGCGGCGCGCTCACGATCAAGGAGCTCCAGGAGAAGGCGCGCCTCACGCTCGTGAGCTCGACCTCCATCGTTGAGGGCGGCGCGCACGACGTCGTGGTCAAGGACTCCCAGCACAGCGTGAGCTACCGCTAGTCTGGCGAGAAGAACGTGGCTTTGCGGCCGCCCCGGGGCATGCGCCTCGGGGCGGCCGCGCTTTTGGTCCCGTGCCGCGCACTTCTCGCAGGAACACCTCGGCGGCCATGCGAGTTGCTGCTACAATGGCACGGTTGACCATCGCACACAAAGGAGTCACGCAGATGAGCGACGCCGAGAAGAACTTCGAGGTCCCGGCCTACGACGCCGAGGCCATCGAGACCAAGTGGCAGGCGGCCTGGGAGGCCGACGAGCTCTACAAGACCGAGGAGGACCCGAGCAAGCCCAAGAAGTACGTGCTCGAGATGTTCCCGTACCCCTCGGGCGACCTGCACATGGGCCACGCGCGCAACTACACCATCGGCGACGCCATGGCCCGCCAGGCCCGCATGCGCGGCTTCGACGTGCTGCACCCCATGGGCTACGACGCCTTTGGCCTGCCCGCGGAGAACGCTGCCATCAAGCACAACACGCAGGCGAGCGTCTGGACGCACCAGAACATCGACCAGGCCACCAAGACCATGCGCCGCATGGGCTTCTCCTATGACTACGATCGCATGTTCAACACCTGCGACCCCGAGTACTACAAGTGGGGTCAGTGGATCTTTCTCAAGATGTGGGAGAAGGGCCTGGTCTACCGCGACACCTCTCCGGTGAACTGGTGCCCGGGCTGCCAGACCGTCCTCGCCAACGAGCAGGTCGTCGACGGCAAGTGCTGGCGCTGCGGCTCCATCCCCGAGAAGCGCCCGCTCTCCCAGTGGTACTTCAAGATCACCGACTACGCCCAGGAGCTCCTCGACGACCTCAAGCTCCTCGAGGGCAAGTGGCCCGAGCGCGTTCGCGCGATGCAGGCCAACTGGATCGGCCGCTCCGAGGGCGCCGAGATCGACTTCGCCCTGGCGGACGTCGACGGCGTCACGCCCACCGACACCAAGATCACCGTCTTCACCACGCGTCCCGACACGCTCTTTGGCGTGAGCTTCTTCCTGCTGCCGCCCGAGAGCCCACTCGCCGCCGAGCTCGTGGCCGGCACCGAGCACGAGGCCGCCTTCCTCGAGCTCAAGGCCGCCGCGGAGAAGGTCTCCTCGGTCGACCGCCAGGGATCCGAGCGCGAGAAGCACGGCGTCTTCACCGGTCGTTACGTCATTAACCCTGTGAACGGCCGCCCGGCGCCCATCTGGGTCGCCGACTACGTCCTCATGGACTACGGCACCGGCGCCGTCATGGGCGTTCCCTGCGGCGACCAGCGCGACTTCGACTTCGCCAAGAAGTACGGCCTCGAGATCGCCCCGATCATCTGCGAGAAGGACGACCCGCTGTACGATGAGCTCAAGGACGAGCGCGAGCTCCGCGTGACCTCCGTCGACTGGGACCACGCCATGGAGGCCGAGGGCTACCTCGTGCAGTCCGGCCGCTTCACCGGCATGAAGGGCGGCAAGCACTCCGAGGCCGTCGACGCCATCATCGAGTGGCTCGGGCAGGAGGGGCTCGGCCGCAAGACGGTGCAGTTCCGCCTGCGCGACTGGCTCATCAGCCGCCAGCGCTACTGGGGCAACCCCATCCCGATGATCCACTGCGACTGCTGCGGCGACGTCCCCGTGCCCTACGACCAGCTGCCCGTCACGCTGCCGGACAACCTGGACCTGGGTGCCGGCGAGACGCTCGCCGAGTATGCCCCCTTCTACGAGACCACGTGCCCCAAGTGTGGCAAGCCCGCCCGCCGCATCACGGACACGATGGACACCTTCACCTGCTCGAGCTGGTACTACCTGCGCTACTGCGACCCCCACAACGAGGAGCTGCCCTTCTCCAAGGAGGCCGTGGACCGCTGGATGCCGGTCGACAACTACATCGGCGGCATCGAGCACGCCATCCTGCACCTGCTCTACAGCCGCTTCTTCACCAAGGTCCTGCGCGACCTTGGCATGATCGACTGCGACGAGCCCTTCGACAACCTGCTCTGCCAGGGCATGGTCAAGGACGCCAACGGCGACACCATGTCCAAGTCCAAGGGCAACGTGGTGCCGCCTTCGAGCGTGATCGAGCCCTTCGGCGCGGACACGATGCGCCTGGCCATACTCTTCATCGCCCCGCCCGAGAAGGACTTCAACTGGGACGAGGAGGCCGTCGCCGGCGCCAACCGCTTCATCAAGCGAGCGTGGCGCGTGGTGTGGATGCTCTCCCAGGGTGCGGCCGCCGGCGCCGTGAGCGCGGGCACGCTCGACGCCGCGGGCAGGGAGCTCTGGCGCACCGTCAACGCGATGGGCCTCAAGTGCACGGCGGACTTCGATCGCGGTCAGTTCAACACCGCCATCTCCGCCGTCATGGAGATCACCAACGCCGCGTCCAAGTACGTGAACGACGTGGCCGTCGAGAAGCGCGACCCGGCGCTTTCCTTTGCCGTCGCGAACGCCATCGTGACCATGCTCGCCCCGATCTGCCCGCACTGGGCCGAGGAGCTCTGGCATGGCGCTTTGCACCAGGAGGGCTCCGTCTACAACGCCTCCTGGCCCGAGTTCGACGCCGAGGCCGCCAAGGCGGACGAGGTCGAGATCGCCGTTCAGATCAAGGGCAAGGTGCGCGGCCGCCTGACCGTTGCCGCGGACGCCTCCGACGACGAGATGGCCGAGGCCGCCAAGGCAGCCGTGGCCGAGCAGCTCGCAGGCAAGGACATCAAGAAGGTCATCGTTATCAAGGGCCGCCTGGTCAACATCGTGGCGGTGTAGGCCCTCGCGTCACCTGACGGACCCCGCCGACCTTCCTGCGAGAAGTGCGCTGCGCGGAACTTCTCTCCGGAAGGTCGAGGGCCGGCGCGTGTCGATCATTGCTCTTGGCCGCGAGGGGTGAGCTGACAGTTTGACCTGAGCAGTCTGTCAGCTGGGGGCCGCGTGGTCTGTGCGCCTTGGCTTGTTGCCACAGGACCTTCTCGCCTGGCCCGCTCGCCGAGCGCCCTTGTGGCGGTATCGTGGAGGCGAGGTTGACGCGCGGACCCAAACACCGTAAACTACCTGTGTATTCGAAGCTATAACCGTAGGAAGTGGGGTGGATCTTCTCGCCCCGCTTCCTTTCTGTATGAATCGACGGGAGGTCGCATGCCAAAGCCAGCCCTCGAGCAGGCCATCATCGACGCGCTCGAGCCCCGCGCCGCGGAGCGCGGAATCGACGTCGTCGACGTGGAGGTCGTCGGCGCGAGCAAGGCCCCGTGCGTCCGCGTGCGGATTGACCACGCGGACGAGGAGGCCCCAACCATCTCGCTCGACGAGGTGACCCAGGAGACCGAGTGGATCTCCGAGACGCTCGACGAGCTCGACCCCATTCCGTCGAGCTTCACGCTCGAGGTGTCCTCCCCGGGCATGTCCCGCCCGCTGCGCAAGGCGAGGGACTTCGAGCGCTTTGCGGGGCAGACCGTCTCCGCGAGCCTCGTCCCCGGCGAGGGGCGCCGTCGCTTCACGGGCACGCTCCTCGGCATCGAGGGTGGCATCGTCGCCCTCGAGTGCGACGGCGAGCGCGTGGAGCTCTCCCTCGACGACATCAGGAAGTGCACGATCAAGCCGGACTTCGGCGACGCCGCCAAGGGCGGGCGCGCCAAGAAGAACTAGGAAGGAACCGCCATGGCCTCTGAGATGATGGAAGCCCTCGAGCTCCTCTGCCAGGAGAAGCACATCGACCAGCTCTACCTGATCGACCGCCTGGAGCAGTCGCTCGCCAAGAGCTACACCGACGTCCTGCACCTGCCCTTCGGCGCGCGCGTGACGATCGACCGCCAGACCGGCCGCGTCTATGTCTACGAGCTCGTCCCCAGGGGCGAGGAGGACCCGGAGACCGGCGAGTACTCCGAGTTCGACGAGGTCGACGTCACCCCGCCCGGAACGAGCCGCATCGCCGCGCAGCACGCCAAGGCCGAGATCAAGGCCATCGTGCGCAACGCCGCCCGCCTGCAGATCTACGAGGAGTTCTCGCAGCGCGTGGGCGACATCATCACGGGCACCGTCCTCCAGACCACGCCTGACTTCACCATCATCAAGATCCGCGAGGGCGTCGAGGCGGAGCTCCCGCACTTCGACCAGCGCCGCTACCCCGAGGAGCGCAACGAGCGTCCCGCGGGCGAGCGCTACAGCCACAACCAGCGCCTGCGCGCCATCATCATCGACGTGCGCGACCCCAACTCCACGCAGCCCGTGGTCCGCGGCGAGCGCCAGCGCCCGCCCATCGTGGTCTCTCGCACGCACCCGGACCTGCTTCGCCGCCTCTTTGAGCTCGAGGTGCCCGAGGTCTACGACGGCGTCGTCGAGGTGAGGAGCGTCGCGCGCGAGCCCGGCATCCGCTCCAAGGTGGCCGTCTCTTCCAACGACTCCCGACTCGACCCGGTGGGCGCCTGCGTCGGCCCCAAGGGCAGCCGCGTGCGCACCGTCGTCTCCGAGCTGCGCGGCGAGCGCGTCGACGTGGTCCTCTGGAGCGACGACCCGGCGCGCCGCGTGGCCTCCGCACTCTCCCCGGCCCGCGTCTCCCGCGTGGTCATCGACGAGGAGAACAACTACGCCACCGTCATCGTGCCGGACGACCAGCTCTCCCTCGCCATCGGCAAGGAGGGCCAGAACGCCCGCCTCGCCGCGCGCCTCACGGGCCTGCACATCGACATCAAGAACGAGAGCCTCGCCGCGGGCGTGCTCCGCGACCTGCCGCGTGCCACGATCGAGGAGGACGAGGTCGAGGACGGCGAGTCCCACCGCTGCGAGTACGTGAGCGCCTCCGGCGTGCCCTGCCGCAACATGGCGCGCCCCGGGTCGCGCTACTGCGGCATCCACGAGGCCATGGCCGACGCCGAGGTCTCTGACGACCCCGACTCGCTCATCTAGCGAACACGTCGCATCCACGAGAGGCACGGGCAGCCGCCCGTTGGTTTTTGGAAGGTAGGTCACATGGCAAAGACGCGCGTACATGACCTCGCTAAGGAATACGGGATGTCGAGCAAGGAGATGCTCGGACACCTCCAGGACATGAAGATCCCCGCCAAGTCGGCGTCGTCGACCCTGGAGGACGCCTACGTCTCCATGGTCCGCAAGAAGCTCAAGCCCATCCTCGAGGCCCGTGCGGCGGAGATCGAGGCCGCCCGCAAGGCCGAGGAGGAGGCAAAGGCCGAGGAGGCCCGTGCCGCCGCCGCCCAGGCCGAGGCCGAGCGCATCGAGGCCGAGAAGCGCCGCGAGCGCGAGCGCGCCGAGGAGGAGCGCCGCCGCGCTGCCGCCGAGGCCGAGCGCAAGGCCAAGGAGGAGGCTAGGGCCGAGGCTGAGCGCAAGGCCCGCGAGGAGGCCGAGAAGAACCGCGTGCGCGACAACGCTCCCAAGAGCGTCCCGTCCTTCTCGTCCCTCCTGGACCAGATCGCGCAGCAGGAGCAGATCCTGAAGCAGCAGGCCGAGGAGGCCTCCCAGAAGAAGGCCGCCAGCCGCGAGCGCGGCCAGCGTCGCTCCGAGGGCTCCCACGCCCCCGCGCGCCGCGCCTCCGAGGCCCCGTCCCAGCC
>NZ_NFIZ01000006.1 GCF_002159625.1 Olsenella sp. An285 | reverse complement strand
TTGACATGAAAAACCACCCCGTCCCCTCTGTCGGCAACTGCCCCGCCCCCTTTGTCAGCCCCCGTTGCTATGAGATCACGCGGACGCTCTTGCCGTAGTGGAAGCCGGGTCTAAGGATCACGCTCTCGGGCACCCGCGCCTCCGCCTCGGCATCGGACTCGTTGAGGCGCTTGACCAGGAGGTCGAGCGAGCGCTCGGTGAGCTGCCCGACGTCCTGCTCGACGGCGGTGAGCTTGGGGTTGAAGAGCAGGTTGGCAACGGAGTTGTCGTAGCTCACCACAGAGCGGTCGCGCGGGACCTGGTGGCCGCTGTCGTACATGCGCCTCAGAAGACCCACGGCAATGGCGTCCGAGCTGGCAAAGACGGCGGTCGCGTCGGAGTCTCGCAGCTGGCCGGCCGCACGATACGCCGTCTCGATCTCGTAGTCGCTCTCGATGACGTAGTCGCGATTGAACTCGATGCCCGCCTCGTCAAGGGCGCGGCGATATCCCGCCAGACGGAGCTGGCCGGAACGGGAGTGGACGGAGTTTACGATACAGGCGATCTTCCTGTGGCCGCTGTCGATGAGGTGCTTCGTGGCAAGGTATCCGCCCACCTCGCTGTCGTAGAGGACCTCGTCGCAGGCTATCCCCGCGAGCGTACGGTCCACGAGGACCAGCGGCACGGGAAGGCTCTTGATCTTGTCAATGAGCTCGTGGTTGCGCACGAGGTCGTCGCTCGTCACGAGGAAGATGCCGTCGACTCCCTGGTTGAGAAGAACGTCGACGAGCTTGGGGTCGTTCCCGGCGTTGTTGCTCGAGTTGGTGATGAGCAGCGAGTATCCCAGCTCGCGGCAGAGCACCTCAAAGTGCTTGGCTATGGACGCGAAGTAGGCAACCTCGAGGTCCGGGACTATGAGGCCAAGAGAGTTGGAGCGACGCTTGACGAGGCTGCGCGCGATCTGGTTGGGAATGTAGTGCATGCGTCGCGCGGTGCTCTTGATCTGCTCGCGAACCTCCGTCGAAACGCGGCAGGGCTTGTTGTTGAGCACGTTGGAGACGGCGGTCGTAGACACGCCAACCTCATCGGCAATCTGCCGAAGCGTCACCTTCGTAGCCATTGGTATCTCCCAGGACACTCGCGTATTATCTTGTCTAAAAGTATCAAAGACCAAAGGACAAATAAAGCGAGAAGAACGCCCGTACCCGTCAGCCGCGCTTGAGCCGCAAGGCAGAGGCCCCGCCCCCGGGAGCGGGGCGGGGCCGATGATGGGCCTGAGCTCTATGGTGGTTGGGAGAAATGTAGGAGGAAGGAATAAGCCATAAAGGAATGAGCGCTTAACTCCGGAGAGAGCCCAGACCATCCCAGCGCGCCCCGGCAGATGGGGCACGCTGAATCGCCAGTCTCCGCAGGCCGGCAGATGCCTTAGGAGACGCGATGGCACCTAGTTTTCAAAGTGCTCCCAAGCGGCACCGAGACCATCCACGACGGCTCGGTACGTCTCGTACTTCTTTCGGTACACCTCGGCGTACTCGGGGCGCGGCTCGACCGTCTGCGTGATGGTGACCGTTCGCTCGATTGCCGTGGGGAAGTCGGGGTAGATCCCCGCGGCAATCCCGGCCGCCATCGCCGCCCCCTGCGCGCCGAGCTCCTTGTCCTCGATGACGCTCACGGGAATCTGAAGGACGTCCGCGAACATCTGGACCCACACGCGCGAGTTCGCTGCTCCGCCGGAGAGGCGAACGGTCTTGGGCTTCTCTCGGTTGGCGAGGAGCTTTCGGACGTGAGTCCAGTGGGAGAACACGATTCCCTCGTAGACGGCCCTGAGCATGTGCGCCTTGGTGTGGAACGCGGTCAGGCCGACGAAGGTCCCCTTCGCGAGGGCATCCTCGTTCGAACCGTTGAGGAACGGCAGGAAGATGACGTTGCTGTCCTTGGGGTCGATGTCCTCGACGAGCTTGTTGGTGAGGTCGTAGATCGAGCCGCCAGCGGCCTTTGCCTCGGCCTTCTCGTACGACATGAGGTTGCGAATGAACCACTCCATGTTGCCAGCCGAGGTAGGGCTGCTCTCCTCGACCAGGTAGTAGCCAGGAATGCAGAACATGGAGTTCAGGGCGACGCTGCCATTGGTGACGGGCGTCTTGCGGATGAACTCGTTGATGCTCCAGGTGCCCGCGACCATGCACATCTGCTCCTCATCGGAGAGGCCGGAGGCGATACCGCAGGCGTTCACGTCAAACATGCCGGCCGCAACGGGGATTCCCGCGGGAAGGCCCGTCTCTCGCGAGGCCTCCTCCGTGACGTGTCCGCACACGTCGTAGGAGTGGCGCAGCTCGGGAAGCTTGACGTATGCGTCCTCGAGCCCAAAGAGCGCCATGAGCTCGCGATCGTAGGCATGGGTGGTCAGGTTGACGAGGTTGCCGCCGGAGAAGTCCGTGTAGTCCGCGTACGCCTCGCCGGTGAGGCGGAACCTGATGAAGTCCTTCACCGCGAAGATGTAGCGCGCACGCGCGTAGGCCTCAGGCTCGTTGTCGCGAAGCCACGCGAGGATGCTCACGGGCTGACAGGCAAGAATCTCCTGGAACGTCTTCTCATAGACCTTCCGGGCGGTCCCGTCCTCGTTCCACCTCTTGACGTACGCCCAGGCGCGGGCGTCGGTTGAGATGATGCCGTTGTAGGCGGGCCTTCCCTCCTCGTCCACGAGGTAGAGGCCCTTCCCGTGACCAGAGAAGGAGACGCCCGCGATGTCCTCGGGGCTCACCCCGGACTTCTCGATCGCCTGCCTCACGGCCTGGGCGTTGACGCTCCAGAGCTCGTCCATGTCCCGCTCGGTGTAACCAGAGCGCGGGGTAAGCGTCACGGTGGGCACGCTTGCGACGGAGACCTGTCGCCCGTCCTCGTCAAACAGGGCCGCCTTGGAGAAGGTCCCCCCGTTGTCAATTCCCATCAGGTACTTCATGGAGACTCCTCCCAGACGTTGCGGGCGACCGGCGCCGGGCGCACGGGGCTGACCCGGCGCCGGTCACTCTCGGGGAATTAGGACTTGAACTTGTCGACGGTGTCGACGGTGAAGACGGCCGGATCGCCGAGGATGATCTCGCCGTTCTTGACGACGTGACCCTCGGACGGGTAGGTGGAGACGCCCTCGACCTGGTCGGTGCCGGAGAGGTTGGAGACCCAGTTGCCCTCGGCGAGCTCGTCGTTGCACGCGGCGACGGCGGCGTTGACGGCGAGGTAGCCAAGGTCATAGGCCTGCCACAGGACGACGGTGGTCATGGTGCCGTCCTCGAGGTACTGGGCGCAGTCGGTGGGAACGCCGATACCGTTGAAGATGCAGGTCTCGGTCATGCCCTTCTCCTGGATGGCCTCGTAGACGGCCGCGTCCGCGTTCGTGGTGAGCACGAACAGGGCGTTGGTGTCCGGGTTGGCGGCAAGGGTGTTGCCAACCTGGGTCTTGGAGGTCTGGTAGTCGTCCGCACCGTAGATGATCTCGGTGTCGGGGTCAACCCTGACGTCGAGGTGGGCGTAGGCATCGGCCACGGTATAGCCGCCGGCCTTGGTGTTGGCCTTGGCGGTGTCGAAGTCGATGGAACCGTCATCGTTCATCGGAATCTCGTAGTCGCTGAAGTAGTTCTGCTTGACGTACTCGATCCAGGTGTTCTGGTTCGGCGTGGTCGGGTTGGTGGAGACGAGGTAGACGACTGCCTTCTTGTCGGCGGTGAAGCCCATCTCGGTCATCTTGGCGGCGATGTCGTCAAGGCCGGCGACGGCGATGCCGTTGGGGTCGGCCTGGTTGACGAACCAGTTGCGAGCCTCGGGGCCCGGATCGGAGTCGAAGCCGATGACCTTGATGCCGGCGTCCATGGCCTCCTGCAGGGCGGAGTCGGTGGTGTTGGCGTCGAGGGCAGCGAAGCAGATGGCGTTCTCGCCCTTGGTCGTGGCGGTCTCGATGTAGGTGGCCTGACGCGCGGCAGTGTTGGAGCCGGAGGGGTCGCCCTGGATGGTCAGGTTGACGCCCAGGTCCTCGGCGGCCTTGGTGGCGCCGCTCTCGACGGCGTTCCAGAAGTTCTCCTGGCGGATCTTGCCGATGAAGGTGATGTTGAGGGCGCCCTCGACCGGGGCCTCACCGGTGCCGCCGGTGGTGTCGCCGCCGTTGTCGCAGGCAGCCATGGTCAGAGCCGCAGAGGCAGCCAGACCGGCAGTGATGAAGTTCCTACGCGTGACGTTCATGATCCTTTCCTTTCCCTTCCTTTTGCACGCTAGCGTGCTCCCAGACTGCTTCTGCAGTCCCTTCCGCTAAGAGGTCTTTTCCGGAGCGGAGCTCTCGTTGAGGTTGGCGAGCGCCGCCTCACGGCTTGCCTGGCGCTTCCTGATCTCGCTCTGCGTGAAGGCCACGAGCGCGCACAGGAGAACGACGCCGAGAATGAAGTTGTAGACGTCACCGCTCATGCCCATGAGGGCCAGGCCGCGGCGAAGCACGCCCACGATCAGCGTTGCGACGAAGGTGCCGCGGATGGAGCCCGTGCCGCCTGCGACGCTCGTGCCGCCCAGGACGACGATGGCGATGACCTCGATGTTCATGTTGAGGCCGGTGGTCTGGTTGATCTCCCAGGAGCTGCCGAGGAACATGACGCCGGCAACCGCGCACATGACGCCCATCATGACGAAGATCAGGCACTGGATCATCTTGGCGTCCACGCCGGAGAACATGACGCCGTTCTCGTTGTGGCCGATGGCGTGCAGGTACCTACCCAGGGTGGAGCGGGTGTCCAGCAGGTCGAAGATGATCCAGAACACGATGAGAATGACGAGCTGGATCGGAACGATGCCGAGGACGTCGCCCCTGAGGAAGTCGACGAACGCCTCGCCGGAAGCATAGGAGTGCGTGCCGCCGATGAACCAGGTGATGGCCTGGAAAACGTACATGGTGCTCAGCGTGACGAGCCAGGAGTGAATCTTGGTCTTCGCGACGATGATGCCGTTGATGAAGCCAAAGAGCGCACCGGAGGCAAGTGCGATGAGCACGGACGGAACGAGCGACCCCGTGGCGCCGTACGCGGTGCTGAAGAACATCGCGGAGGCGCACATCAGGAAGCCGACCGAGAGGTCAATGCCCGCGGTGAGGATGATGAACGTCATCGGCAGGGCCATGACGCCAAGGTATGCCACGTCGGTGGTGGTCCCGAGCAGGACATCGGGCCTGAAGAACACGCCCCTGGGGATGATCAGGCCAAATGCCACGATCAGGAGAATCAGGATGACCGTAAGGACAACCGCGTTGGAGATGTTGAGCTTCTTCTTCCCGATTTTCATTTAGTTCGCACCTCCCTCGAGATTGGCGTCCTTCTTCTTGCGGCCTCCAAAGAGAGCTGCGAAGTCAGTAACGGAGCTGTAGACGGCAATCAGGACGACGACGCCGTACGTGAGGTACAGCCAGGCGTTGCCGAGGCCCCAGAGGATGCAGGCGCGCTGCAGCATGGCAATGAGGAACGTGGAGATGAGGATGCCGATGGGACGACCGGTTCCGCCGAGGATGCTCACGCCGGCGACGACGGCGATGGGGATGAAGTACATCTCAAGGCCGTTGGTGCCGGAGGGCTGGACCTGGGATGCCGGGAGCCAGTACATGATGGACGTGATGCCCAGGAGCGCGCCGGACATGACAAACGTGAGGAAGACGACCTTCCCGTTCTTGATGCCGGCGAGCGTGGCGGACGGCTTGCTGCCACCAACGGCGTAGATGGTCTTGCCAAAGCGCGTGTACTTCATGAACCACATGAAGAAGACGAGGATGGCGAGCGAGAAGAACAGCATCACGGGAACGACGCCTATCTTGGCGTTGCCCACGTTGGAAATCTCCATCGGAATGTTGGAGACCCAGCCCGCGTTGGGGAGCAGCGGGAAGATGCCCAGGTGAAGCTTGACCATGGCAAGGGAGACGACCATCGTCGGAACGTGGAACTTCACGTTGATGAAGCCGATGATCGCCGAGTTGACCATGCCGACGAGCATTCCCACGAGAATGACCAGCGGGATGGGAACGCCCATCTTGAGCAGGTTGCCCGTGAAGAAGCCAATGAGGCCAAGGACCGTGCCCGCGGAGATGTCGATCTCGCCGAGCATGACCACGAGCATGAGGGCAAGGCCGCCAACGATCATGTAGGACACGTCCTTCAGGAAGGAGAACATGTCCTGGCCGAGGTTCGACGTCGCAACGAGCACGCCAAAGAAGATGGCCACGAAGATCGCCAGGATGCCCTCGCGAGAAGTGAAGAAGCTGACGACGGGATTCTTTTTGTTCATGGGTTCCCTCCTTCCTACAGTGCCATACCGAGGACCTTCTCCTGCGAGAAGTCCTTGCGCTCGACCTCGCCGACCTTGCGGCCTTCCTTGATGACGACCACGCGGTCGCTCATGCCCAGGAGCTCCGGCATCTCGGAGGAGATCATGATGATGGAGATGCCCTGCTCGGACAGCTGCTTGATGATCTTGTAGATCTCGGCCTTGGCACCGACGTCAACGCCGCGCGTGGGCTCGTCGAGAATGAGGATCTTGGGCTTCGCGCAGAGCGCCTTGGCAAGAAGGACCTTCTGCTGGTTTCCTCCGGAGAGGTTCTCGACCACGAAGTCCTTGTCGGGAGCCTTGACGGAGAGATCCTTCATGTACTTCTCGACAATCTGGTTCTCGGTCTTGAAGTCGATGAAGGTGCCCTTGGAGATCTGGTACAGGATCGACATCGTGAGGTTTTCCTTGACCGACATCGGTACGACGAGGCCGTACTTCTTGCGGTCCTCGGAGAGATAGACGAGGCCGTTGTCGATGGCGTGACGGTAGTTCTTTGCCTTGAACGGCTTGCCAAAGAGCTTGATGTCGGCGGTATAACGTTTCATCAGACCACAGATGCACTCCGCGCTCTCCGTTCGACCAGCTCCGGCGAGGCCGGCAAAGCCGAGGATCTCGCCGCGGCGAAGCGTGAAGTCGATGTTCTCGAGCAGGCCGGGCTTGGTGAGCCCCTTGACCTCGAGCACCGGCTCGCCAATCTCGACGTCGGCCTTGCAGTAGAGCTCGCCGACCATCTCGCGACCGACCATCCAGGCAATGAGCTGCTGCTCGGTGACCTCGCTGGTCTTTGCCGTCTTGATGAACGAGCCGTCGCGGATGACGGTCACGCGATCGGTGATCTCGAAGATCTCCTCCATGCGGTGGGAGATGTAAAGCATGGAGACGCCGCGCTCCTTGAGGCGCTGGATGGTCTCAAAGAGGGAGCGGACCTCCTTCTCGGTGAGGGCGGCGGTGGGCTCGTCGAAGATGAGCACCTCGGCGTCGTAGGTGAGCGCCTTGGCGATCTCGACCATCTGCTTGGCGGCAACGCCGAGGTTGTCGATCTTGTCGTCGAAGCTGATGCCGCTGATGCCGAGGAAGTTGAAGATCTCGGTCGCCTTGGCCTCCTCGGCGGCGTAGTCGATGTTGCTGATGGGGCCGATCTTCTTGACCGGCTCGTGCCCCATGAACATGTTCTCGAGGACCGTGAGGTCCTTGAAGAGGCTCGTCTCCTGGAAGATGATCGCGATGCCCTTGCTGTAGGCATCGTTGGGCTCGTTGACGGTGATCTTCTCGCCGTTGAGGTACATGTTGCCGGAATCGGCCTTGTACACGCCCGTGATGACCTTCATGAGCGTGGACTTGCCCGCACCGTTCTCGCCGCACACCGCGTGAATCTCGCCGCGCTCCAGCTCGATCTGCATGTCGTCAAGCGCCTTGACGCCCGGGAAGCTCTTGTAGATGTGCTCGAGCTTAAGAATCGTGCTCACGTGAACCTCCTTTCCTTGGTTCGTGGCAGCGTCCCCGCTAGATGTCGTAGTCCTCCGCGGTGAACGGAACGTCGAAGGCCTTCATGGCATCCTCGAGCGCCTCGATGTCGCGCGGGCCGTAGAGCGGCGCGCAGGGGAACTTCTGCTGGCCAAAGAAGCCAAGGACCACCTGGGAGACCGTCGCGCCATAGCGCTCCATGAGCTCGACCACGCGCTTGGCGACACGAAGGTTGCCCTCCGTGTAGTACGGGCTGTCCTTGACGGCGTCCTCGCCCTCGGCGACGTAGCGGTGGAAGAAGCCGCTGCAGACGCCCATGAACGGCATGAGGAGGTTTCCGCGGTTCTCGTCGTGATAGGCCTGCATCTCGGCGTCCGCGTACACCATCGTGTCGTCAGCGAGCGGGTTCATGTACTTGTAGCCAAGGTTGAGCAGGGCCTGGTTGGCCACGAAGCCACGGTAGCCCTTGGACTTGGCGTACTCGTCGGCGGCGCGCATGCGCTCGGTGCTCCAGTTGGAGCAGGCGTAGTAGCGCACCTTGCCCTGCTGGTGGAACTCCTCCATCACGTCAACGAGCTGCTCCACGGTCTGGGTCTCGTCGTCGCGGTGGTAGAAGTAGATGTCAATGTGGTCGGTGCGAAGCTGCTTGAGGGAGCTGTCAAGATCAGAGACCATATCGGCCTTGGTCATGCGGCTCTTGTGCGTGTCGGGGTGCTCGCACGCCATGTCGGGGTGGCCGCCCTTGGTGATGAGGACCACCTGGTCGCGCTTTCCGCTGCGCTCGAGCCAGTCGCCCACCACGCGCTCGGCGCGGGCGATCTCGGGCGGCACCCAGTCAGAGTAGACGTGGGCGGTGTCGATCAGCGAGCCGCCATTGTCGAGGAAGGCATCGAAGATCCTGTCCGCCTCCGCCCCGTCCCACAGCAGACCCGCATCCGCGGTTCCCAGGCCAAACGGCAGGAACTCGAGGTCTGTGTCGGGAATCGAGACCATCTTCCTTTCCATGTCCTTCTCCTCTCCTATCCTTGCGCTCCCATCGCACGGGCGGGAGTCGCTCTCCGTCTTACTGGACGATGCCCTTGACCCACTCGCGGCCAGGAACGCCCTCAGTCTCGCAGAAGTAGTCCCAGACGAGGCCGGCCGGCAGCGTCTTGGCCTCCTCGTGAAGGGCGAGGCGCTTGGCGTAGTTGCCCTCGGCCTCGGCCTTCTTGAGCTCCTCAACGGGGTTGAGCAGGGCGAGCATGAGGCACTTGCGGGCATCGCGGGCACCAATGACCGTGGCGGCGATGCGCTCGATGGAGGCGTCGAAGAAGTCGAGGCCGATGTGCACCTTGTCGAGGGCGTCGCACTTGACGATCTCCTCCATGATCTGCTTGGTCTCGTCGTCCACGGAGACCACGTGATCGGAGTCCCAGCGGACGGGACGGCTCACGTGAAGCATCATCTCCTCGCCAAAGGCGATGTAGGAGGAGATCTTCATGGAGACCTGCTCGGTGGGGTGGAAGTGACCGGCGTCCATGCACATGATGCAGTTGTGGTTGCTCATCACGTAGTTGGTGTAGAACTCATGCGAGCCGGGCACGTAGTACTCGGAGCCAAGGCCAAAGAGCTTGCTCTCGACGGAGTCGATGTTGTACGCGCGGTCGATCGGCTCGGCGAAGATCTGGTCGAGGGAGTCCTTGAGGCGCAGGCGCGGACCAAGGGTGTCGGCGGTGTAGTCCTTCATTCCGTCGCCGATCCAGTGGTTGGTGATGCAGGGCTGACCGAGCTCGCGACCGAAGTACTCACCGATCTTGCGGCAGCACTTGCCGTGCTCGATCCAGAAGTCGCGAACCGCCTTGTCGGGGCTGGCAAGCGTCCAGCCGCTGTCCGACATGGGGTGCGAGAAGTACGTGGGGTTCATGTCGAGGCCAATGTTGTGCTCCTTGGCAAAGTCGACCCAGCCCGCAAAGTGCTTGGGCTCGAGCATGTTGCGCTCGGGCTTGTCATCTGTCCACGGATAGATTGCGTGCAGGGCGAGCTTGGTGGCGCCGGGGATGCAGTCGAGGGCCTTCACCAGGTTGGTCATGTACTCCTCGCGGCTGTGGGGCTTGCCCGGGGCGTCGCCGATGGCCTGGATGCCACCGGTGAGCTCGGAGTCGAAGTCCTCGAGACCGGAGAGATCGTTGATCTGCCAGCAGTGCACCGAGATCGGGGTCTTCTTGAGAAGTTCCAGGGCCTTGTCGGTGTCGACGCCAAACTCGGCGTACTGCTCCTTGGCAATCTGATAGTTCTTCTCGGCAGTGCTCATTCCCTTCCTCCTTCTTTGACTCAACTCATATAGAGATTCTTACCGGTGCCGATTGGCTGCGATATTGGCGGGCGCTCCCACTCCACCTCTGATTTGTATGGTTATACGTTTAATCACTGCCAACCAACACAAGTTTTTCTGACTAGCAGATTACCGCTGGATTACGAGCGGTTCACCTGCAAACACATATCTATCGGGGGAACGGTCGCGCATCGTCCGTAAACGGTAGTAGCTCTACCTGCGCAAACTGGTACACCGGGGTTAACTTCCACTTTGGAGCGGGTGGTACTTGGGACATCCGACACCTTTACGAGGCCATTGGCCACATTCGGCGGCGTCACGTGGCCCCATCAGGATGACGATGGGAGCCACGTGACGCTACGCTTCAGGAAGCTAAATCAATTATTTGTTCATTTCCCAGATGCTAGTAGGCAATCTCCGGGTTCTCGCCCACGATTCCGACAAACGCCTCGGGAGCCATGGAGGAGCGGGCCTCCTCGTGAATGAGGACCCACTTGTTGCGCTCGAGCAGCAGGCGGTTCATGCCCTCTTCCCTCTTCACGGGACGCTCGAGCGGAGTGTTGGTGCCCATTGCCTGGATAACCAGCTGACGAACGCCGTCGGGGCCGGCCTGGCAGGGGCTCCAGTGAAGCGTTGTGGCATAGAGCTCAACGCAGGTACCCGCCGGCACGAAGAAGTAGCGCGCCTTGGCGGTGTCAAATCGATCGTCCACGATGTCCGTCAGCTTGCCCAGGATGAGGACAACGTCCTCAAACAGCACGAGAATCTCGCTGCACTTGTGCCACTCGACCGCATTGAGCTTGTGAGCGTGACCGTTGTAGTAGCCAATCTGAGCGGGAGCCTGGCCATAGAGGGTGTCAACGATGTAACCCGTCTCGTCCCCCATGTTCATGAGCTCGTCCGCGCAGGGGATGTAGAACTCGTCCTCCGGCATGGGGGTCGCGCGGACGAACGCCTCCATCTTGGGGACGGACACGCCCTCGTGAACGCAGCCGAACTCGACAAACGAGGGGTCAAAGACAGACATGATGTCATACGCGGGGTTCTTCTCGCGCAGCGTCTCAAGAGACATGTGTCTTCGCTTTCCGAGGACCGAGTGGAGCGCCCCGTCCGCTGGGTACCATCCCCCAACCGCGCGCCCCTGTCAACCGACAAGTCACGGATGGTGCCGCTCTTTCTTGCCAACGGCAGCCACGCACCAGCTGCTTCGACCAGATTTCCCAGAGGGCTTGCGCAATCCACGCCCTTGGGATACAACTTACTTGCTCCCACTCCACCGCTCGCTAGAGAGCGGTGATTTCATCATGAAGTGGTACATCCCCGACTGCTATCTGCACTCCAAGAGCAACGGCGAGTTCGTGAGCCACGAGGCCGTGTGCATCCTCAACACCAGCTGCTCCGACATCGATTTCTCCCTCACCCTCTACTTCGAGGACAAGGACAAGGCAGGCGGGTACTCCGTGACCGTGCCGGCCGAGCGAACGATTCACGTGCGCCTTGACAAGACCGTCAGCGCCGACGGCACGCCCATCCCGAGGGACACCCCCTACGCCATGGTCATCGAGTGCGAGGGCGACCACTCCGAGGACGTCTTCATCCAGTACACGCGCGTCGACAGCTCTCAGCCTGACCTCGCCCTCGCCACCACCATCATCTAAGGGCTCGCAAAACAGACGGCGCGACAGGGGGACAGAAGGGAGACAAAAGGGACAGGGCAGTTTGTCACGCTACGGCGTGACAAACTGCCCTGTCCCTTTTGTCTCCCTTCTGTCCCCCCGTCTGTTTTGCACGTTTCAGGCACGTCCCGTTTTGTGCATTTCAGGGGGTTAGGCAGTTGCCTCCTTGATCATGTTCACGATCTCAGGCTTCTGGCGAAGGCCGGCGGAGCGGGCGACCTCGGCGCCGTCACGAAGCAGCACGAGCGTCGGATAGCCCTTGACGCCAAACTCCTCGACCACGTCTGCGTTCTCGTCAAAGTCGAGCTTGGCGATGGTGACGTCGTCGCCAACCTCCTTGTCGACGTCGGCAAGAATGAACGCGAGCATCTTGCAGGGTCCGCACGTCTTGGAGTAGAAGTCGACGAGCACCACCCCGTTGCCACGAATCTCATTGAACTCAGCGCTGGAAACGTCCTTAATCATCAGATTCTCCTCTCATCTGGCAGTCTTGAGCCAATGCGCGGCAGAACGGGCCGCCACGGCACCGTCCGAGCACGCCGTCACAACCTGCCTCAACTCCTTGGCGATGCAGTCCCCCGCGGCAAAGAGCCCGGGAACCGAGGTCCGCATCCCCTGGTCGGCGATCACATATCCCGCCTCGTCAAGCACGCCGAGGTCACTCACGCAATCGGTCACGGGATCGAGGCCCACGTACTCAAAGGCGTGCTGGCAGGAAATGACCTCCTCCTCGCCTGTCGCGGAGCAGCGGACCCTCGCGGCCTCGAGGCACGAGCCGCCCTCAAAGGAGACGACGCTCCACCCCTCGCGGATCGTCACGTTCTCCCTGGCACGGAGGAGGTCGCAGGAGGCGGGGTCGGCTCGCATGGTCCGGCGGACAAGCACGGTCACGGACCGGGCCACCTCCGAGAGGAAGAGCGCCTCCTCCACGGCGGAGTTGCCGCCACCGACAACGATGACGTCCTGGCCCTTGCAGGCGGCCCCGTCGCACACGGCGCACCAGCTCACCCCGTTGCCCTTGAACCGGCCTTCGCCTTCCACCCCAAGCGTGCGCGGGCTCGTTCCCGTTGCCATGACTACGGCACGCGCGCTCACGGGATCGTCCGGGTACTCCGAGCTCAGGAGGGAGAACCCGTTCTCGGTGCGCTCGACGCTCGTGACCGTGCGATAGTCGAGCGGCACCCCCAGCTCCTGGGTGTGCTCATACATCTTGATGGCGAGCTCAGCGCCGTTGACCGTTCCCATGCCCGGATAGTTCTGAATCTCGTTCGTGTTGATGATCTGCCCGCCCGGCGCAAGTCTGTCGAGAAGGACGACGGAGAGGTTGGCGCGGGCACCATAGATGGCGGCGGTCATTCCCGCCGGGCCGCACCCCACAATCGCCAGATCGTACATGTCTTCTCCTTTCTCAGCAGCCTCGAGCTAGCAGGTGATCTCAATGCCCGTCTCGAACTCCGCGTCGTCCACGACCACGCAGACCTCGTAGGTGCCCGACAGACCCTCCTTGCTCACGCTCATGGAGACGCTGCGCGGGTCGTTCTTGATGAAGGTGCCGCAGCACAGCGCGTTGAACTTGTTCTTTGCCGTGCTGATGAAGTAGCCGTGCCGCTCCTCGCCCTTCTCGAGCATGAGCATCACGAGCTGGCCGCTCTCGAAGATGGCGTCAAAGGTGAAGCGGTCCTGTTCCTCGGTGATGCTCGCCTCGTAGCGCTCCGGCAACATCTCGCCCGTGCGCGGAACGGGGATGAGCGTCTCGAACTCGCTCGTCACTCCAATCGAGCCAAGCCGCTCCGCGGGGCCGAGCGGGGCGTTGTCCTGGTCGTGGTAGAGCGAGAGCTTCTCGGCACGGTAGAAGTTGCCCGTGATGCGCAGGTCGAGCATGATGCGCCCGTCGCGAATCTCCACCGTCTCGCTCTCGGCCCGCACGTTGGGATCGTTCTGCATGAGAGCCGCGGGGGTCTCGGAGGCGTGCTCGCCGTAGTACTGGATGCCACCCGAGTGCACCATGTACCAGTCCCTGCCGTAGAGCTCCACGTTGCCGATGTAGGAGGAGTAGAAGTCCTCCCCGAGCTCCTTGCCGTACTGCCAGACCTGCTCGACGGTCATGTCCTCGCGGTTGATGCGATAGCGCACGCCGCGAGAGAAGTTATCCTTGTTGAGCAGGAACTCCTCGCGGATCTTCGAGCGAAAGCGCCCGTTGTCGAAGCACATGATGTCGCCGTTGGGCGCCACGAGGCAGCCGTGCTGCTCGTAGAACCAGTCGAAGTCGCCGTCCCCCACCTGGCGGAAGAGGTAGCGCTGCTTGTCCTCGGGCCACGTCCTCGGGTCGCCGAGAATCCACTTGAGCTCGCCCGTGTCATAGTCGATGCTCACGATGCAGTCGGTGTGGCGGCCGCTCAGCACGATGGCATTGTCGTTGCGGTCGTACCAGAGGGCGTTGTTGTGGAACCAGTCCTTCTGGGACCAGCTGCCCGACTTGCCCTCGCCGGGGACGAGGCAGTCCTTGAGGTCCCAGCGGCGCAGCTCCTCGCCGGTCTTGCGGTCGAGAAGAACGACCTGGTCCTCCACTGTTGAGAACGTGGGGCTCTCCGTCAGCACGAGGAGGTTTCCGTCGTCCATCTCCCACTGGTCGTGGTGGTAGCCACCGGGGATCGAGTACTCGCGGACGATCTTGCCCGCGAGCGTCATCTCGTAGAGGCCCGTCATGTAGTAGGGCATCTCTATGACGCGCTCGGTGCCAATGAGGACGTTGCCGTTGCGCAGGCGCTTCATGTCAAAGACGAGCGGCTCGTTGAGGTGCCAGCGGATGTCGCCGCGGTAGTCGAAGCCCGTGGCGAGCGCAGCGAGGGAGGGCGTCACAAAGATGAGGTCCTCGCCAAGGTAGGAGGGGGTAGTCTCCATACGAACGAGCTCGGGCGCGTTGTCGCCCAGGGGTTGCGTCTCGATCTCGATGGTGTGCGCAGAACCCTCGTAGGGCGTGAGGTCGACCCTGTTTCTCCTGCCCGGATACAGGCCAAGGACGGGAAGGACGTGCCTTCGCGCCGGCGGGAAGGTGTGGGAGATGTCGCCCTCGGGCTCGATGCCCCTCACGGTGACGCTCACCGCCACCTCCTCCGGCGTCTCAAAGCACACGAGCGCCGCAAGGGGGTTGATCAGATAGGGGTTTACCTTGACGAGGGGGTTCTCGATGTCATACGACCCCCTCTCGAACTCGTCCAGGACCGCGCGCTCGGAAAGCTCCTGCCTTCTGGCGAGCGACTCCTGGAACGCATAGGGAATGTGGTTCGTCATGGTCACGCACTCCGATTCATCTGGATGAGCTTCTCGGCGATCCTGCTGTCCGTAATGAGGCAGTTAATGAGTCCGCCCCTCATGGCGGCGTGTATGGACTGCGTCTTGTCTATTCCTCCCGCAACCGCTATGACGTGCGGAACTCGCCTCAGCTCATCGAACTGGATTCCCACAATCTTCTCGTTGAGCTCGTCGTTGAGCTTCCGACCGTCCCTGTCGATGAAGTAGCCGCAGAGATACCCGACGGCACCCTTTGCCTTAATCTCGCGCCGGCGCTCGTCCGTCAGGTAGCCCGCCCAGGTGTTGCCCGCCATCACGGCGCCCATGTCCGCGATTCCCGTGAGGACGTAGTCGACCGAGCGGATTCGCTCGAGCGTCCTCTTGATGGTCGGCTCCTTCTTGAGCTCGCGCCTGACGATGTTGTTGTTGATGTACATCGGCGCGTAGAGGAGCGAGCAGCTACCGTTGAAGGCGCGTGCGATTCCCTGGGCGATGGCGGAGATCTGACTGCCCGTCACGTAGTCCTCGTTGGGGCTTCCCACCAGCTGATAGACCTGGATGGCGCGAGGTCCCGACGGCTTGAGGTGACGGACCACCTGGTCGATGGTCTTGCCCCAGGAGACCCCGATCCTGTCCCCGTTCTCGAGGACCTCGTCGAGGTACGAGGCTCCCATCTCGCCAATCTGCTTGATGGGGACCTCCGTCGAGTGGTAGCCCTTCATGTCGAGCACCACTCGCGCCTCCTCGAGGCCGTACGCCTTCTTGAGCGCCTCCTCGAGCATTCTCGAGCGTTCGAGCGGGTAGTTGATGGTGAACTCGACAATCTTCTGCTCACGAGCAGTCTTGAGCGCGCGCGAGACGCGCGCCTTGGACATGAAGAGGCTCTCCGCTATCTCCACCTGCGAGAGGCCCTCGATGTAATAGAGCCTCGCGATCTCTGAGATAATCATCATCTCCTCATCGCTGGACCTAGCCATGGGACCCTCGCCTTCTTCTTGTGGGTTGGTCGGTCGGCGGGAGGCGCCGCCGTCGCTCGCGCGGCGCCTCCCGCGTGGGGGGCTAGCTCAGATCGAGCGTCTCGAGCTTCTCCTGAAGCTCCTTCTTGTTCATGATGTTCTTGAGCCCGACGATCTTTGCCCCGCAGCCCGGGTCAAAGCTGTCGACGAAGTTCTCGGCAACGATGACGAGATCGTAGTCGTGGGCCATGGACTTGGCCTCCCCCACGCTCGTGTGCTCGATCTCGTGGTCGATGCCCAGCTTGTCGAGAACCTTGGAGCAGTTCATCTTGAGAAGCTGAGAGCTTCCCATGCCGCAGCCGCAGGCAACCAGTACCTTGATCATCTTTTACTCCTCCATCTGGAAGTACGTGTCCTTGTGGTGACGGTATTGGAGCTGAGGTATGACAAGCATACCCACGATGCACAGAATCGCTCCGGGCACGGCGAGCCAGTTGATGACCGCGCCGATGCCGAGCCACGTGGTGGCCCAGTCGAGGTTGCCCGGGTACCCGCCGAAGGAGGCGAGGGAGAACAACCCGATGGCGGCCGCGCTGCCAAGAACCTGGAGCACGCCGGATGCCACGCAGCAGGTGACGAGCGCGCGCATGCCGCCCTTCATCTCTGCGTAGAGACCGAGCGTGGCGTTGTCGAAGAACAGCGGGACGAAGCCGGGAATGACCATGATCGGGGACTGGAAGATCAGCAGGCCGGCGATCGCGACGATCTGGCCGAGGGCTCCGCAGAGGAAGCCGAGGGTCGACGCGTTGGGGTTGCCAAAGGAGAGCGTGGCGGCGCAGTCGACGGCGGGGATGGAGCCCTTGAGGGCGGAGCTCGAGATTCCGTTGAAGGACTCGACCATCTCGGAGACGAACATGCGGATGCCGGTCTTGAGGATCACGAGGTCGACGGCGAAGGAGGCGCACTTCTGGAAGATGTAGACGCCAAACGCCACGCCGGCGGAGTAGGAGGTGTCGAGCTCCTTCAGGATGTCGGGGCCGATGATGACCATGACGATGCCAAAGAACAGCAGCATGATGAGAGTGGTCGAGACGACGTAGTCATCGAGCACCTTGGCGGCGCCACCGATTTTGATCTCCTTGTCCTTCTCGCCCTCCTTCTTGCTCCTGAAGAGCGGGGCGATCTTGGACACGACCCAGATGCCGAGCATCTGCTGGTGGCCGATGGCAAAGCCGGAGTCGTCCGTCAACTCCTGGGTGGGCTCGACGGTGAGGTTGGAGAAGACCGACCAGTACGTGCCAATGAGAATGCCCGTGAGGACGACACCCCAGACGTTGCGCAGCGGCGGCAGGAGGAAGAGGACGATCCACGTTGCCACCGCGGTCTGCTGGACCATGATGTGGCCCGTGGTGAACAGGGTGCGAATCTTGGAGTACTTCCTCAGGGCCACGAGCACGATGTTCCAGATGAACGCGATGAGAAGCGCGATGGTCGCGAACGACGTGGTGACGCCGATGCTCTCGAGAGCGCTCTGGCCGGCGGCCATGCCGATGTTGGGATCCATCACCGCGGCGGAGATGCCCCACTTCTGCTGGATGCCGTTGAGCAGCGGCGTAATGGTGTTCTTGAGCTGCGACGAGCCCACCTGCAGAATCATGTAGCCCACGACGGTGCGGATGAATCCAGCCCCGACCTCGTACCACTTCTTCTTCATCAGGGCATAGCCGACAACGACGATGAGTCCGATAAAGATCGAGGGCAGCGCGATGACGTTGTTAAAAATCGCGTTCCATATGCCCAGAATTATCTCCATGACAATCGTGACCTCCCCTAGCTATCTCGAGCAACCGATAGAACCATCACGTGCGCACGGCCTAATCATTGGCGAGAAGTGAAATCCCTTCAAGAAACGGGGAGAGAAACGCAACTCGTATCACCCATTCCCTGAAACCCCGTGAATCGAGTTGCATGCGGCGCCGCTCGCCAGCAGGCGAACGGCACGAGTGCACAAAGCGGGGCGCGTGACAAGGGGACGGGGAGACAAAAGGGACGGGGTGACAGAAGGGACAGGGTAGTTTGTCACGCTGTAGCGTGACAAACTACCCTGTCCCTTCTGTCACCCCGTCCCTTTTGTCTCCCCTCTGTCTCCCCCTGTCGCGCCAGCAAAAGACCGCCCGCTCCCGGGAAGGGAGCGGGCGGCCGGATCGTGCAAAAGTAACTGCCTCTTTTACACGTTACTCGTTGTCACCAGCGGTCATCTGCGTGGCGGAGATGTCCTCGCCGGCGTCGGAGGCGTCACGCCACTTCCAGTCGGTGAAGGCGGGGTGGTCGTAGCCGTTGTCGACCGCGAACTGGAACGCGTCGACGCGGAAGCGCTCCCACTCGGCGATCTGCTCGGACCACTTGTCCGCGTCGATCATGCGCAGGGCGTCGGCGGCGAGGGCCCAGCGGTCCATGTCGTTCACGCGGACCATGTCGTACGGCGTGGTCGTGGAGCCCTGCTCCTGATAGCCGTGGACGTTGAAGTTGTCGTGGTTCGGACGGTCCCAGATGAGGCGGCGAATCGTGCCGGGGTACGCGTGGAACGCAAAGAGGACGGGCTTGTCCGCGGTGAAGAGCTCGACGAACTTCTCGTCGGACATGGCGGCGTCGTTCTCGGAGACGTTCTGGATCTTGAGCAGGTCGAGGACGTTCACCAGGCGCACCTTCACGCCGAGCTTGTCGAGCATGTCGAGGGCGGCCATGGCCTCGCCGGTAGGAACGTCGCCGCAGCAGGCGAGCACGATGTCAGGCTCCTCGCCCTCGGCGGTGTTGGACGCCCACGTCCACTCGGCAGCGCCGACCTCGAGCTCCTCGCGGGCCTCGTCGAGGGTGACCCAGGACGGGGCGGGCTGCTTGCCGGCGAAGATGGCGTTCACGCAGTTGGTGGAGGTGTAGGCGCGCTCGGCAACAGCCAGCAGCAGGTTGGCGTCGGCCGGGTAGTAGATGTTCACCACGTGGTCGTTGTTGAAGTTCTTGTTGAGAAGAACGTCAACGAAGCCGGGGTCCTGGTGGGAGAAGCCGTTGTGGTCCTGGCGCCAGACGTGGCTGGAGAGCAGCATGTTGAGGCCGGAGATGGGCTTGCGCCAGTCGATGTGGCGCACGGTGGCCTCGAGCCACTTGCAGTGCTGGTTGACCATGGAGTCGACGATGTGCACGAAGGACTCGTAGGAGCTCCAGAGGCCGTTGCGGCCGGTGAGGATGTAGCCCTCGAGCAGACCCTCGCACTGGTGCTCGGAGAGCTGCTCGATGATGTTGCCCACCGGGGAGAGGTGCTCGTCGTTGGCGGGGTCGTCATAGGTGCCCTCGCCGAACCACTGCTTGTCCGTCACCTGGTAGGACGGCTGCAGGCGGTTGGAGGCCGTCTCGTCCGGGCCAAAGATGCGGAAGGCGTCGCGGTTGTTGTTGATGAGCTCGGCCGTGTACTCGCCCAGGACGCGCGTGGCCTCGACGGAACCGAAGCCGTGGCCCTTCTCGGCAACCGGCACCTCGTACTTGCGGGCGTCGGGAAGCGCGAGCTCGTTGCGGATGACGCCGCCGTTGGCGTTGGGGTTGGCGCCGATGCGCAGGTCGCCCTTGGGCATCCAGTCGTTCACCTCGGGACGGATGGCGCCGGACTCGTCGAAGAGCTCCTCGGGCTTGTAGGACTCCATCCAGCCCTTGAGGACCTGGAAGTGCTCCTCGGTGTCGCGGGCAGAGGCCAGCGGCACCTGGTGCGCGCGCCAGGAGCCCTCGGTCTTCTTGCCGTCGATCTCCTTGGGGCAGGTCCAGCCCTTGGGGGTGCGGAAGACGATCATCGGGTAGAACGGGCGGGACGCCTCGCCGGCGGCCACGCGAGCCTTGATGTCGCAGATCTCGTCGAAGACGGCCTCGAGCAGCGCCGCGAAGCGACGGTGGATGGAGGAGTGGTCCTCGTTGTCAAAGCCGGCGACGAAGTTGTACGGGTGATAGCCCATGCCGCGGAAGAACTCGTCGCGCTCGGCGTCGGAGATGCGGGCGAGGATGGTGGGGTTGGCGATCTTGTAGCCGTTGAGGTGCAGGATCGGCAGGACGATGCCGTCGGTGAGCGGGTCCATGAACTTGTTGGTCTGCCAGGACGTGGCGAGCGGGCCGGTCTCGGCCTCGCCGTCGCCCACCACGGCAACTGCGAGCAGGCTCGGGTTGTCGAGCACGGCGCCATAGGCGTGGGAGAGCGTGTAGCCGAGCTCGCCGCCCTCGTGGATGGAGCCGGGGGTCTCGGGCGCGTAGTGGCTGGGGATGCCGCCGGGGTAGGAGAACTGGCGGAAGAACTTCTGGAGGCCGGCCTCGTCGTCCGTGATGTCCGGGCGGACCTCACGGTAGGTGCCGTCGAGAAGCGACTGCGCGGTGCCGGCAGGGCCGCCGTGGCCGGGGCCCATCAGGAAGATGGCGTTCTGCTGGTGGTCGGCGATGAGGCGGTTGACGTGGCCAAAGAGGAAGTTGATGCCCGGCGTGGTGCCCCAGTGGCCCACGAGGCGGTGCTTGACGTCCTCACGGCTGAACCCTTCCTTCATGAGCGGGTTGGAGCGGAGGTAGATCTGGCCCACGGAGAGGTAGTTCGCGGCGCGCCAGTAGCGGTCGACGCCCTTGAGCTCCTCCTCGGAGACGGGACCGTTGAGCTTCTTCCACGGAGTGCCGATGACGGGGTTTGCCATGCCATGCCCTTTCTCCCGCGCGGGCCCGCCCATCGGGCCCGTCTGTTTCCGTTTGATTGCAGTATATTGGGTAAAACGTTTTACTATCTAGAGAATTTCGTCTTGTTGAACGATTTAGTAGAACGTGAGGCGAATCGGGCTACGCGACGTCCTCGCCGAGCGTCCTCACGCTGCTCTTAATCACCAGACGGGGCATGAGGATGTGCTCCTCGGGGGTGCCGAGCTCCCCCTCCTCGCTCTCCCCCATCCTCCGGAACAGCAGGTCGAGCGCCGCCGCGGCGAGCTCGTCCACGTTCTGCTCGATGGAGGTGAGCGCCGGCTCAAAGAGCACGTCCGCCGCCGAGTTGTCGTAGCTCACCACGGAGTAGTCGCGCGGGACGCGCAGCCCGCGCTCGTACAGGCGCTTGAGCAGGCCAAGGGCGATGTTGTCGCTGCCCGCGAAGACCGCCGTGACGTCCGTGGCCAGCACCCGGGCCACCACCTCGTAGGCCTCCGGGATGTAGTAGGCGCACGGGAAGACCAGTGCCGGGTCGGGCTCTATCCCGCGCTCGCGCAGCGCTCGCTCGTAGCCCACGCGCCGCTCCCGACCGGTGTTCGACGCCGTGTTGAGCAGGCACGCTATGCGCCGGTGCCCCGCGTCCAGGAGGTAGCGGCACGCCAGGTAGCCGCCCGCCTCGTTGTTGAAGGCCACCTTGTCCCCCGTGAGGCCGGGAATCAGGCGGTCCACCATCACGTACGGGACGGGCAGGCCCTCGAGCGTGGACGCAAGGGGGCCGCGCTCCTCCGCCCCCGTGGACGCCACAACAAAGAGGCCGTCCACGCCGCGGTTGGCAAGGAGGCCCACGAGCTCGGAGTCGTTCTCGGAGGACTCGTCGGAGTTGGTGATGAGCAGCACGTAGCCCCGCTCGCGGCAGCCCAGCTCAAGCCGGCGCGCGAGTGACGAGAAGAACCGGCTCTCGATGTTGGGCACCACGAGCCCCACGGTCTGGGAGCGCCTGGTCACGAGGCTTCGCGCGATCTGGTTGGGGATGTAGCGCTTGCGGCGCGCCACCTCCTTGATGCGGCGACGGCTCTCCTCGGAGATCTTGCACGGGCGGTCGTTGAGCACGAGCGAGACCGCGGTGGTGGAGAGTCCCACCTCGCGCGCGATGTCCCTGAGCGTCACCTTGCCGGCCATGCTGCCCCCGTCAGCCGCGCCGATTGGCGCGCCAGAGGTGCCAGAGCCCGCGCAGCGTGAGCGAGTCGTCCACGAGCGCCTCGTGGCGGATGAGGCCTGCCATCGCGGCGGCACCGTCCCCGGTCACCACCACCCGCGGCTCGCACCCCAGCTCGGCCGCGATGGCGTCGAGAAGCCCGTCGATGCGCGCGACCTCGCCCAGGACCACGCCGGACTGCATGGCCGCTCGCGTGTTGCGGCCGATGACCGCGCGCGGGGCGCGAAGCTCGATCACGGGCAGGCGCGCCGCGGCGGCAGAGAGCGAGCGCGCGCCAAGGGCCACGCCCGGCGCGATGATGCCGCCGGCAAAGGCGCCGTCGGCGTCTATGACCTCGAAGTTGGTGGTGGTCCCCAGGTCAACCACGACCACCGGGGCGCCATACGCCTCGCGTGCCGCCACGACGTCCGCCACGCGGTCGGCACCCACCTCGGAGGGGTCGTCGTAGCGCATGCGCACGCCCGTCTTGAGGCCGGGCCCCACCACGAGCGGGCGACCGCCGCAGGTGGCGGTGAGCGCGCGGCTCCAGACGTCCGCGAGCGTGGGCACCACGCAGGCGAGGATGGCGGCCTCCGGGGCAGCCTCCCCCATCATGGGGAGCGCCTGCGCGAGCTGCATGCGCGCCTCGTCCGCGGTGAGGCGCTCGCGCGTGGTGAGCTCCCAGGTGCCAACGAGCTCGCCATCCGCAAAGAGCCCGAGGCGTGTGGTGGTGTTTCCCACGTCAACTGCCAGCAGGTTCTTCTCGCCCGCGCTCTTCTCGGCGTGCGTCATGCGTCCTCCAAATTCTCGACCGCCCCCGTTGGAGGGATCTCTATACTGTACCAGTCCACAGAAACCCGACTCCCCGCCAGGGGGAGCGGATATTCGAAGGAGAACATATGAGCACTGCTGGCTCGCGCGCCTCGTGGCGCGGGCAGCTGAGCCCCGCTGGCATTGCCATCGGGTGCATTGGCTGCGTCATCATCACGGCCTCCTCGGTCTACACCGCCCTCAAGATGGGCGCGCTGCCGTGGCCGACCATCTTCACCTCCATCGTCGCGCTGTTCCTGCTGCGGGCCTTCGGGCGTCGCAGCCTCAACGAGGCCAACGTCACGCAGATCGTGATGTCGGCCGGCTCCATGGTGGCCGGCGGCCTTGCCTTCACCATCCCCGGTATCTGGATGCTCGGCCTCGCCGACGAGGTCAGCTGGGTCGAGATGCTCGTCGTGGCGCTCGCGGGCACGCTGCTGGGCCTCGTGTGCACCGCCGCGATCCGCCGGCGCTTCGTTGACGAGTCCGACCTCGAGTACCCCATCGGCACCGCCGCGGCGGAGACCCTGATGGCCACCCAGACGGGCGGCGTGACCGGACGGCGCCTCTTTGGCTCCATGGGCCTGGCCGGTCTCTGGTGCGTGGCGCGCGACGCGCTGGGCCTCATGCCCACGCTGCTGGCGCAGCTGCCGATTCCGGGCGTGAGCTTTGGCATCTACAACTCCCCGCAGATGCTCGCCGTGGGCTTTCTCGTGGGCGGGTTTGCCGTGGCGTTCTGGTTCCTGGGGGCGCTCGTGGGCAACTTCGGCATCATCGTGGGCGCCCCCGCGGCGGGTCTCTGCGACGTGGCCACCGCACAGGGCATCGTCTCCAGCCTGGGCATGGGTCTCATGATGGGCTCCGGCGTGGGCGTGGTGCTGAAGGACATCCTTCCGCACGCGGCAAGCGTCCTGCGCGGACGCGGCGCGTCTGCCAACGAGAAGAGCGACGATGCGGATGCCGGCCACGGCTGGGGCAGGCTCGAGCGCGGCACCCTTGCCCTCATGGTGGCGGCCGCGGCGCTGCTCGTGTGCATCGGCCTGGGCCTGGGCCCGGTCGTGGCGGTGGCGGTGGTGCTCCTGGCCTTTGTGACCACCATCATGAGCGCGCAGTCCGTGGGCCAGACCGGCATCGACCCGATGGAGATCTTCGGCCTCATCGTGCTGCTGGCCGTGGCGGCGTTCTCCAGCGCGAGCCAGGTGCAGCTCTTCTACGTGGCCGGCGTGGTGGCCGTGGCGTGCGGACTTGCCGGTGACGTTATGAGCGACTTCAAGACCGGCGCGATCATCGGCACGAGCCCGCGCGCCATGTGGGTGGGCCAGGCCATCGGCGCCCTCCTGGGCACCGTGGTTGCCGTGGCCGTGCTGGTCACGCTCTTCTCCGCGTACGGGCCGGGGGCGTTTGGCTCGGGGCAGATGTTCGTCTCTGCCCAGGCGAGCGTGGTGGCCACGATGGTCTCCGGCATCCCGAGCGTCCCCGGCTTTGTAATCGGGCTTCTGGGCGGCATTGCGCTCTACTGGGCGGGACTGCCGGCCATGATGTTTGGCCTCGGCGTCTACCTGCCGTTCTACATGTCCCTGACGGCTGCGATCGGCGCGGGTGTCAAGTGGGTCTACGACCGCGTCTCCGCGCGCGGGGACGACTCCGAGGGCGCGGAGGAGCGAGGCATCATGGTCGCCTCCGGCGTGCTCGGCGGCGAGTCCATCGTGGGCGTGGTTATCGCGCTCGCGAGCGTGGTGAGCGGCCTGGCAGGGTAGCTGCCGGAAGCCGACACGTTGCGCTTTTGGCGGCCGTGGCACGGTTAGTGGACGCGGCGTCGCACTTTTCGTGGCTGTGGCACGGCCGGATACGGGCGACCCGTGCCACAGCCACGTTTATCGAAACAACGGGCGAGAAGAACCTCGATGGTTCTTCTCGCCCTGTGCCATGTCTAGGTTTTTCGCAGCGCCCGGAGACGACCGCCCTGCCCTGGCCCGGTTATCCGCAACGCCCGAGGGCACCCGCCCTGCCCTGGCCCGGCTTTTCGCAGCGCCACGTGGCGCGAGCGGGCGCGATGGTGCCTACTCCTCGCCGCGGTTCTCGTGGTGCACGAGGCGACGGCGGTAGAGCCAGGTCTCGTGCCGGTTGTCCCAGAGCTTGAACGCCTCGGCCACGAGGGTGGGCACCACGGAGAGCGCGAGCGCGCACGCCCAGCTGAAGGGCCCGATGGGAGCCAGGCCAAAGACCGCGCCCACGGGCTCCACCAGCACGAGCGCCGAGAAGGCCGCGATCACCCCGAGCGCGCTCCACACGAGCGGCATGTTGTCGCGCACCGTGCGGCGGAAGACCGAGCCGCGTGTGCGCACCGTGAAGACGTGCAGCACGCTGGTGAACGCCACCACGAGGAAGCACATGGTCTGTCCCGCGGCGAGCGACGGCCCCTCCCCGCCCGGCAGCCACGCGAAGGTGCCCAGCCAGAACGCGAGCAGTCCCACCGCCGCAAACGCCGTGGTCTGCAGCGCGATGACGCGCGTGATGCCAGAGAAGAAGCTCTCCGTGCGGCCGATGGGCCGGCGCGACATGATGCGCTCGTCACTCACGTCATTGGCGAGGTTGAGGCCGGGGATGCCGTCGCCCAGCACGTTGATGAGCAGCAGCATCACGGGAGTGAGCGGCGTGCCCCAGCCCATGAGCTGGGCGCCCAGCATGACGGCGATCTCCGAGAGGTTGCAAGCCAGGAGGAAGTAGACGGTCCGCTTGATGTTGGAGAAGACGTTGCGCCCCTCGCGCACCGCCGAGACGATGGTGGCGAAGTTGTCATCCGTGAGGACCATGTCCGCCGCTGCCTTGGCGACCTCGGTGCCGGAGCGGCCCATGGCAACGCCCACGTCCGCCGCCTTGAGGGCCGGGGCGTCGTTCACGCCGTCGCCCGTCATGGCCACGACCTCGCCCTGTTCCTGCCACGCCTCCACGATGCGGATCTTGTCCTCCGGGGAGACGCGAGCGTAGACGGAGTACGAGCGCACGTTCTCCACGAGCTCCTCGTCCGTCATCGCCGCGAGCTGACGACCCGTGACCACGGGGGCGCCGGCGCGAATGAGCCCCAGCTGCTGCGCGATGGCGCCGGCCGTGGCGGCGTGGTCTCCCGTGATCATGACGGTGCGCACGCCCGCGCGCCGCGCGAGCGCGATGGCCTCGGCTGCCTCCGGGCGCGGCGGGTCTATGAGACCCACGATGCCCTCGAAGGAGAGGTCGTGCTCCAGGGCCTCGAGGTCGCCGTCTGACGGGAGGTCGTCCACCACGCGGCTGCCCAGGGCGATCACGCGCAGCGCGTCGTGGGCGAAGGAGTCGTGCGCCGCCTGGCGCTCCGCGAGCTCCTCGGCACCGGCCGCCGCAAAGGGCAGCCGGTCGAAGGCTCCCTTGGTGAGCACGAGAAAGCGGCCGTCCGGCAGCGCGTGCACGCTCGTCATCATCTTGCGGGCAGACGAGAAGGGAACCTCGCCCGCGCGCGGGAGCTCGGCAAGCAGCGCCTCGCGCGTCTCGCCGGAGGCGGAGAGCAGACGCACGATGGCGGTCTCCGTGGCGTCGCCCACGATCTTCTCGCCACCCTCGCCGTCCGGCTCCACGGTGGCGTTGCTGGCAAGGGCAAGGCGGCGGAGAAGAACTAGCGCCCGCGGGTCCTCCGTGCGCTCCCCCACCTCGACGGCAGGCGCACCCGGCACCCAGGTGCGGCGCACGCTCATGCGATTCTGCGTGAGCGTGCCCGTCTTGTCCGAGCAGATGACCGAGGTCGAGCCCAGCGTCTCCACCGCAGGGAGCTTGCGGATGAGGGCGTGCCTCTGTGCCATGTTGCGCACGCCGCGCGTGAGCGTGAGGGTGACGATGAGCTGCAGAGTCTCCGGCACGGCCGCCACAGCCAGGGAGACCGCGGCGAGCATCATGGCCCAGAACTCCTCGCCCTGCTGAAGGCCCGTTGCAAGCAGCGCCACGGCAGCGAGCACGGCCACCGCGCTCACCCCATGCACCACGCGCGCGAGCCTGCGCTGCAGCGGCGTCTGAATCTTCTGGGCATCGTTCAGGAACGACGCGATGCGCCCCATCTCGGTCTGCATGCCCGTGGCGGTGACCACGGCGCGCGCGTTGCCCGCCGTGACGAGACAACCTGAGAAGACCATGTTCACGCGGTCGCCCACGGGGGCGTCCTCCTCGGTGAGGACGTCTGCGTCCTTCTCCGCCGGTTCGGACTCGCCGGTGAGCGAGGACTCGTCCACCGCAAGGCCTGTCGCCTCGATGAGGCGCGCATCCGCCGGCACGAGGTCGCCGGTCTTGAGAAGAACGACGTCGCCGGGCACCACGGCCGAGGTCTCCACCTCCGTGCGCGCGCCGTCGCGCAGCACGAGGCAGGTGGGGCTGTTGAGGTCGCGCAGGGCCTCGAGGGCGCGCTCGGCGCCGCGCTCCTGCGTCACGGCCAGGATGACGTTCATGGCGATGACCGCCAGGATGACGATGGGCTCCACGTAGCCGTGGCCCTCGCGCACCGCCAGCGCGAGCGAGAGCCCGGCGGCGAGAAGGAGTATGAGGTTGGCGACGTCCTTGAACTGCCTGAGCACCATGGAGGGCAGCGACTCTGGCTTTGACTGCTGGTACTCGTTGGGTCCGTGCGCAGCGATGAGGTCGCTCACCTGCTGCTTGTTGAGCCCATAGTCTGGATTTGAGGAGAGTTCTTCGATGGTTCTAGCGGCGGAGATGCTCCAATACTTCATGTCCCTCGTTTCGTGTTCGGGGGGCGGCTACCTTTAATGTAAATACCATCTGTTTGGTGGCATTATTCGCGGCCTGCAGCCGGAACCAGAACCTCTCCACAGGTCGCACGATGGGTATGAGCTGCGGCGCGTTGGCTAAACTGAGGCAAGGGCACGCGCGGGCACGGCGGGCGTTGCGGGAATCGGAGCCAGGGCACGCACGGGCGCGGCGGGCGTTGCGGGTTGTGGAGCCAGGGCACGCGGGCCAGCATCGGCGTTGAATTAATCGGAGCCAGGGCACGCGGGCCGCCCGCCAAAGTGGCAAAACGCAGGGCAAGGGCATCCGGGGGGAACAGCCCGGACCGTCCTTCTCTGCCCTGGCTCGAATACTCGCAATGCGCCTGTCGCCACGCATACCCCGGCCCTCCAAAGCGCAACGCCTCGGCGCACTCCGGCGCCAGACGGGGCGAGACCGGACCGCGGGAGAAAGGCGCGACCCGGTCTCTACGGAAGGGAAGGAATAACCCGAAGTCCTCAGTCCTGCTTCCAGTGGCCCGGGTGCTGAATGCGGCCCAATCAACCACGGCTTTGACATGCACTCCATGAGGCTCATCGCGGAGCGCTACGGAGGTTCCCTGCACGCCGGTATGGAGAATGATGTGTTCTACCTCAACGTTCTTCTCGCCATGTCGGAGTAGCGGGTAACAGCCAGGTCCCGCCGCTCACCGACAAGGCCGTGACAACGCCGACGGCATCATCTGTTATGTAGTCAGCCTGCCATCCGACGAAGGGAGACCCCATGCTCGACCACCTGATCATCCGCGTGTCCGACCCCGAGGTCATGGTCCCCTACTACGAGCGCGTGATGGCAACGCTCGGCTACCACAAGGGCGTCGAGTACCCCGGCGGCACGCAGTTTGCCAACGACGAGGACGGCGACTCCGTCTGGATCTCCCCCGCCAAGGAGGGCGTGGCCCCGTCGCCGAGCCACTACGCCTGGCGAGCCAAGACCACGGCCGACGTTCAGGCGTTCTACGAGGCCGCCCTTGACGGCGGTACGGACAACGGCGTCCCCGGCCCGCGCGACTACCACCCCGGCTACTACGCATGCTTCGTGCTGGATCCCGAGGGCAACAACATCGAGGCCGTGCTCCACGACTACGAGGGATAGCGCCACCCGAGAGGCATGGCGCGCCCCTGACGCCCCGCACCCGCAATCACCATGTTTCTGCGGACAAAATCGGCTGCTTTGGAGCCGGACCGTGTCCGCAGAAACATGGTGATTGCAGCTACAGCCGCACCGAGACGGGAGGGTGCACGAGTTTGCCATCAGAGCCGAACCTCGCCAACTTGGCGTATGATGGGTGGCATCGTTCTCACACCCCTGGGGAGGTTCCCATGGACATCGTGTCCATCGTTCTTGGCGTCGTTGCCCTTGCCACTGCATTCACGCCGTTCATCTGGCTACAGGTCATCGGGGGCTTTGTGGGTATTGCGGGCATCGTACTCGCGCGGAAGGCCAAGAAGGCGGACTATCGAAAGAGTCTCACCACGGCCATCGGCATGCTCTGCTCCGTCACCGGCACGCTTTTGTGCTTCCTCACGCCGGTGCTCTCGCTCCTGAGCAACGTTGTGCTCTTCTTCATGACGCGATAGAGAGCCCCGTCGCGCGGAGCGGTGATAGCCGAGCTCGTCCTGCCCGGCTCTTTCTGCAAAAGTGCCGTTCGGGCCAGTGACTTTATAGTCCAAATGCAAAACTGGCCTTCGGGCCGGTGGTTTTTCGCTTGTTGATTAAGGGCGGAACGCCGTTATCCCAGTTGGAAATATAAAAGACTTTACTGATTTCTGTCGATTTGTCCGAATGCGGCGGATTTCCACCGACCCGAAGGCAAGTTTTGCATCCATCACTCGGAACCACAGGCCCGAAGGCAGTTTTTGCATCCCCATACCTCTCTCGAGACCCGCGCTGCCCCAGCGGCGATACGAGGCTCGTCCTCTCTGTAATACTTTGGTGACGATTTGTTATTTATTTAGCTCGAGAGAATCGAGGAGCTACACTAACGATACGAATCTGATTGCCAACCAAAAGGAGCCCACCATGAGCAAGCTTGTCGCGTACTTCTCCGCCACCGGGACCACGGCTCGTGTTGCAGACGAGCTGGCCAGGGCAATTGGCGCCGACCTCTTCGAAATCATGCCCGAGCAGCCCTACACTGCCGCGGACCTGGACTGGCGTGACAAGGACAGCCGCAGCTCGCACGAGATGGACGACGAGTCGTGCCGCCCCGCCGTCGTAGGAAGCGTGGAGAACATGGCGGCCTACGACACCGTCTTCGTGGGCTTTCCCATCTGGTGGTACGTAGAGCCGCGCATCGTGGACACCTTCCTCGAGGCGTACGACTTCTCCGGCAAGACCATCATTCCGTTTGCCACGAGCGGCAGCAGCGGCCTTGGTAAGGCGCCGCAGCGCATGGCAACGCTCGCACCGGGTGCCACGGTCCTCGAGGGCAGGATGCTCAACGGCAACCCCGGCGCAGAGGAGCTTCGCGCCTGGGCGGAGAGCATCTGTTAATTGGGGACTGTCCCCAATTAACAGAGCTACCAGATGCCGAGGACGTGCTGCATGCCCAGGCTCACACATGCGATGGCGACCCAGCAGCAGAGGCCCATGAGGATGGGCTTGCCGCCCGTACGCACGAGCTTGACGATGTTGGTGTTGAAGCCGATCGCCGCCATGGCCATGACGATGAAGAACTTGGAGAGCTCCTTGATGGGGGCGGTCACGGCAGCAGGCAGCGCAAAGACAGTGGTCACGACGCTCGCCAGCACAAAGAACACGATGAAGAACGGAAAGGCGCGACGCAGGCTGAAGGTGCTCTTGGCCTCCCCGCCCGCGCGGCGGGCCTGACGCACCTGCCAGAACGCCAGCGCCAACGTGATGGGGATGATGGCCAGCGTGCGCGTGAGCTTCACGATGGTGGCGGAGTCGAGCGTGTTGGCGCCGGGGTGCATGCCGTCCCAGGCGGCAGCGGCGGCGGTGACGGAGGAGGTGTCGTTCACCGCGGTGCCCGCAAAGAGCCCGAAGCCCTCGTTCGTGAGCCCCAGCGCCCCGCCGAGCGTGGGGAACACGAGCGCGGCGATCACGTTGAAGAGGAAGATCACGCTGATGGCCTGGGCGATCTCCTCGTCGTCCGCCTCGATCACGGGCGCCGTGGCCGCGATGGCCGACCCACCGCAGATGGAGGATCCCACGCCAATGAGCGTGGAGATCTTTCCCGGGATGTTGAGTGCCCGGCACAGCACGAAGGACACCACGAGCGAGGTGGCGATGGTGGAGACGATGATGGGCAGCGACGTCATGCCCACCTGCGCGATCTGCGCCAGGTTGAGGCCAAAGCCCAGCAGAATGACGGCGTACTGAAGCACCTTCTTGGACGTGAACTTGATGCCGGCGGCAAGCGGCTCGCCCTTCTCGGCCGGCACCAGCAAGGCGAGCACCATGCCCAGGAGGATGGCGAAGACCGGGCCTCCCACGACCTCGAACTGCTTGCCCAGAAGCCATGCCGGCACGGCGATGACCAGCGCAAACAGCACGCCCCTCCACGTCTTTCCAAAGTCCTTGATAAGCTCCATGCGCAGACGTCCTCTCCTCGCTTGTTTCGACGAGATATAGCCTACTTCCAGCGGTTATAATTGATTCCCACCTATTGCTTATGTCTTCATAAGCAATTCTTTGCTTTAGGAGGCCGTATGCTGGACTATCGCGCGCACACGTTTCTTGCCGTGGTCCGCGCCGGCAGCTTCACGAGAGCGGCGGAGGAGCTGCACGTCACCCAGCCCGCAGTGTCGCAGCACATCAGACAGCTCGAGGCGCACTACGGCTGCACCCTCTTCTCCAAGACCGGCCGCGGCGTGGAGCCCACCGATGCCGGGCGTCTGCTCTACCAGGCGCTCGACGCAGAGAGAAACGACGAGGCGCGGCTGCGCGCCGAGCTCGACTCCCTGCGGGGCGAGAAGGACGCGCGCCCGCCCCTGCGCCTCGGCTGCACGAGAACCATCGCGGACTACGTGGCGCCGCGGCTGCTGGCTCGCCATCTCGTGCGGCACCCGGGCGAGCACGTCCTCATGCGGACGGGCAACACGGCCGAGCTGGTTGCGCTCATAGATGCCGGGGAGATTGACTTCGCCCTGGTGGAGGGCTATTTCGACCGTGGGGCCTTCGAGAGCGCGATCTTCTCGCGCGAGCCATACCTGGCAGTCGCCGCCTCCGGAGAGCAGACCGCGAGCATCACCTACCTTCTCGACCAGCGGCTCGTTCTTCGCGAGCCGGGCTCGGGCACGCGCGAGATCCTGGAGCGACACCTTGCGGCGCGCGACCTCTCAGTCGACGACTTCGCCGGCGCCATCGAGCTCGCGAGCATCCCCACGATCAAGGCGTGCGTTGCCGCCGGCGCGGGCGTGAGCTTCATGTACCGCGTCGCGGCGGAGGCGGAGCTTGCGCGCGGAGCGCTGGCAGACGTCACGCCGGCAGACTTTGCCGTCGAGCACGACTTCAGCCTCATCTGGCAGCGCGGCAGCCGCTATGCCGATCGCTATCGCTCCCTCCTCCGCGAATGGATAACATGACAAAGGGACAGTCCCTTTGTCATGTTACGGAGAGTCATGTCGCACAAGCTGATCAAGGTGGCGTCGCTGGCGCTCGGCAACCTGCTCGTGGCGCTTGCCGTCACCTGCTTCATCGTTCCGCACGGGCTCGTGCTCGGAGGGTCGACCGGCATCGCGCTGATAGTCACGCACGCCGCTCCCCTGCCCCTGTCGCTCGTGGTGTTTGTCATCAACGTCGCGCTCTTCCTGCTGGGCGCGGCCTTCCTGGGACGCTCGTTCGCGGCGTCGACCATCTTCAGCACGATCGCCTACCCGCTTGCCATGTCCGTCCTCGAGACGCTCCCCCTCGACCAGCTCACCCAGGAACCCATGCTCGCCGCCGTCTGCGCCGGAGCTCTCATGGGCGCGGGCGCCGGGCTCATCCTGCGCGCGGGCGGCTCGACGGGCGGCAGCGACGTCATCGCCCTTGTTGCGCACAAATACCTGCACGCCAGCGTCTCGGCGCTGCTCTGGTCGATCGACGCCTGCGTCATAGCGGGGCAGATCCCCTTCTCCAACTTCGAGCAAACGCTCCTGGGCGTGCTCTCCCTCACGCTGCTCACCATCGTGATGAACCGGGTCATGGTCATGGGCCGCTCGCAGGTCCAGCTGCTCATTTTCTCCTCCGAGCACGAAAGGATTCGCGAGAAGATCATGGGCGAGCAGGATGCGGGCGTCACCGTGATACCCGTCGAGCAGGGCTACACGCGCCAGGAAGGCCGGGCGCTGCTCAGCGTGATACCCCGACGCAAGCTCTGGGCCATCCGCGAGATGATTACCGACGTGGACCCTGCGGCATTCTGGGTCATCTCCGAGGTGAGCGAGATGCGCGAGCGCGACCTCAAGCGCCGAGCGTAGCGCTGACGGGGTAGGCCGACAAAGGGGACGGGTAGTTTGTCAGCCTACCCCATCCCCCTGTCACGTCCAGCCTAGCGGCGGCGACCGCCGAAGAGGTTGCGGGTGATCTGGCGCGTGGCCTCGCGGCCAAAGGTGCCAAAGATCTGGCCGGCGATCTTGCCGAGGCCCTTCATCATCTGCTCCTGCTGCTTCTCTCGCGCGCGGGCCTCACGCTCGGCTGCCTTCTCCGCCTCTCGCTCGGCCTTGGCGGCCTCCTTCGCCCTCAGCTTCTCGAGCTCGGCGCGCTCCTTCTCGAGGGCGGCACGCTCCTCGGCAAGGCGCTCAGCCTCCTCGTCCTTCTCGGCCTCCTCCTCCAGCTGCTCGAAGGCGCTCTCACGATCGACAGCATCGCCGTACTTGGCCATGAGGTCTGCCTGGGCGTCAAGCGCGGCCTTGAGGTCGGACTCCGGCGCCGCGGCCATGAGGCACTGCGGCGGCAGGATCTTGGCGCGCTCCACAACCTCGGGTTGGCCGTCCTCGTTGAGGAAGCTCACCAGCGCCTCGCCGGTGCCCAGCTCCAGGATGACGTCCTCGCTCTTGAACGCGGGGTTCTCGCGGAAGGACTCGGCCGCGGCGCGCACGGCCTTCTGCTCGGCCGGCGTGTAGGCGCGCAGGCCGTGCTGCACGCGGTTGGAGAGCTGGGCGAGCACCTCGTCAGGGATGTCGCTCGGGCTCTGCGTGATGAAGTAGACGCCCACGCCCTTGGAGCGGATGAGCTTCACGACCTGCACGATCTTGTCGAGCAGCTCGCCCGGCATGTCGTTGAAGAGCAGGTGCGCCTCGTCAAAGAAGAAGGCGAACTTGGGCTTGTCCAGGTCGCCGGCCTCGGGCAGGGTGTCAAAGAGCTCGGAGAGCATCCAGAGCAGGAACATCGCGTAGATTTGCGGGCTCTGGATGAGCTTGGCGGCGTTGAGGACGTTCACGTAGCCCTGGCCGTTGGGCGCACACGCGAACCACTCGGAGAGGTCGAGCGCCGGCTCGCCAAAGAAGACGTCGCCGCCCTCGTCCTCGATGGAGATGAGCTTGCGCAGGATGGCGCCCACGGACTGGCCGGAGACCTTGCCGTAGGTGGTCTCGTACTCCCTGGCGTTCTCCGCCACGTAGTTGAGCATCGAGCGCAGGTCCTTGAGGCCAATGAGCAGGAGGTTCTTGTCGTCCGCAATACGAAAGACGATGTCGAGCACGCCCTCCTGGACCTCGGTGAGCCCGAGCAGGCGCGAGAGGAGCGAGGGGCCCATGCCAGAGATCGTGATGCGCACGGGAATGCCCTGACCACCGAGCATGTCCCACAGGCGCACGGGGCAGCCCTCGTAGGTGAAGCCCTCGAGGCCGAACTTCTTGATGCGCTTCTGCATGTCCTCGGTGTCCTCGCCGGGGGCGCACATACCGGTGATGTCGCCCTTAACGTCGGCCATGAAGACGGGGACGCCCGCCTTGGAGAAGCCCTCCGCCATGACCTTGAGCGTCACAGTCTTGCCCGTGCCGGATGCGCCGGCGATGAGGCCGTGGCGGTTGGCCTGGTCGAGCAGAAGGCTTACGGGCTTGTTCTCGGGCTCGGCGCCCACGCCCATCCAGATGGCGTTGTCCTTGAGCATTGGTCCCCCTTGCGCGGCGTTGACAGGGTGAATATCCGCAGCTAAGCATAGCAGCCGAGAAGAACGTGCGCCCTCAACGCCAATTTGACGACAAGAGGGTTGCCTAAAAAGGGACGTGCCTGAAACGTGCAACTTTCTGCACGTTTCAGGCACGTCCCGTTTTGTGCAGGCGGCGGACGGTGTAGTGCTGCGGGCAGTCACCCGTCTCCCCCGGCAGGTCGAAGAAACCCTCGCGAAGGACGGTCCAACCAGTGCGCCCCAGGTAGGCGAGCCACTCGCCGTTGTCGGACATGTGCACGAGCGTCACGGGGCGAGCCGCCTCACGCTCGAGCCTGTCAAGGAAGGCCTCGAGCACCGGAGTGTCAAAGGGGTTGAAGAGGTAGACGTGCGTGTATCCCGCGAGCGGCAGGTCGAGCGCGCTGCCCGCCACCACGTTCACGCGCTCGTAGCGCGCGGACCATGCGGCAGCGTCCGCCGCGAGCCAAGCGTCCAGCTCAACGCCCGTCACGCGCCCGGGCAGCCCGGCTTCCACAAAGTACGCGAGCACGCGCCCGGCGCCGCAGCCGACGTCCAGCAGATGCGAGCCCTCGGAGAGGCCCACCGCGCCGAGGAGGTCCTCCAGCACGAAGTACGGCGTCGCCGTAGGGTCATGCGCGCCGGCCGCGGTATGTCGGCTCTTCTCGGCGCGCTCGAGGGAGCGCCCGGCAACCGCGACGTCTCGCCGGACATCCGCGTCACTCATCGAACCAGAGCCCCTCGGCCGCCTTGCCGTGGTCGTACGAGCGGTCGTCCTTCTCGTCAATCGCGCGCAGGATGCGGCACGGGTTCCCGGCTGCCACCACCACGGCGGGAACGTCGCGCGTGACCACGCTTCCGGCGCCCACAACCGAACCCTCGCCCACGGTCACGCCCGGGAGCAGCACGCACCCGGCGCCAATCCATGCGCCCGCGCAGATGCGCACGGGCTTGTTGTACTGCGCCTGCATCGCCCTCAGACGCGGCGAGACGGGATGCGTCCCCGTGCAGATGGTCACGTTGGGACCAATCATCACATCGTCCCCGATATAGATGGCGGCGTCGTCCACGAGCGTGAGCCCCATGTTGGCGTACACGCGATTGCCCAGGTGCAGGTTTGCCCCGCCCCAGTTGGCGCGGAGCGGGGGCTCGATCATGCAGCCCTCGCCCGCCTCGGCAACCATCCGCGCGAGCAGCTCGTCTCGCTCTGCCATGCTGCCGAACGGTAGGCGGTTGTAGACATCCAGAAGATCGCGGCATCGTGCCTGCTCCTCAAAGAGCTCCGGGATGTTGCAGGCATAGAGGCGCCCGTCGGTCATTCGACGTCTGACTTCCTCGAGGTCCATCGGTTCTCCCGTCTGTCTTGCTCGGCCTCACTTCGCGCGAGCTTCTCCTTTGTTCCGGTGCGGGGCAGAGCGTCATGAGATCGGCAGCTGGGGCACAAAGTCCTCGGAGAGCGTCGTCGTATTATCGGCCAGGGCACGGAATCTGCTCGACGCGCGTGCCCGTACCCCCTCAATGGCGAGAAGAACCACAGGTCGCCCACGCTGCCGACCAGCTTTCCCCGTTAGCGACTCCGCCATGGGCAGCTCTTCGCATGCCACGAGCCCCAAAACCGCAACGCGCCTTCCAGAATCCGCGCCCTGGCCGCAATACCCGCGACGCGACTTCATCCGGAGGGCGCGCGGCGGTCCGATTGGCCGAACGAGGGGCTCCGTCTCAGCTGAACGGAGCCCCCAAAATAAAACGTATTCTAGAGATTATTTATGTTCTATAATGTATCTTTCTATTAAAAGTTACTCCCACTCGATGGTACCGACGGGCTTGGGCGTGAGGTCGTAGGTCACGCGGCAGATGCCCGGCACCTCGGCGAGGATTCGGTCGGTGATCTTCTTGAGAAGCGCCCAGTCGAGCTCGGGGACCGTGGCGGTCATCGCGTCGACGGTGTTGACGGCGCGGATGATGGCCGGCCAGTCATAGGCGCGCTTGCCGTCGCGCACGCCGGTGGCGCGCATGTCCGGCACCACGACGAAGTACTGCCAGACCTTGCCGGCAAGGCCCGCCTCCGCAAACTCCTCGCGCAGGATGGCGTCGGCCTCGCGCAGCGCCTCCAGGCGGTCGCGGGTGATGGCGCCGAGGCAGCGCACGCCGAGGCCCGGGCCGGGGAACGGCTGGCGCTCGACCATGCCCTCGGGCAGGCCCAGGGCGCGACCCACCACGCGAACCTCGTCCTTGAAGAGCAGCCGAACGGGCTCGACGAGCTCGAACTGCAGGTCATCGGGCAGGCCGCCCACGTTGTGGTGGGCCTTCACGCCGTCAGACTCCACGATGTCCGGGTAGATGGTGCCCTGCGCGAGGAAGTCGACGTCGTCGGCGACCTTGCGGGCCTCCTCCTCGAAGACGCGGATGAACTCGGCGCCGATGATCTTGCGCTTGCGCTCGGGCTCGGCCACGCCGGCCAGCAGGTCGAGGAAGCGGTCGGTGGCGTCGACGTAGACGAGGTTGGCGTCCATCTGGTTCTTGAAGACGTCGACGACCTGCTCGGACTCGCCCTTGCGCATGAGGCCGTGGTTGACGTGCACGCAGATGAGCTGCTTGCCGATGGCCTTGATCAGCAGGGCCGCAACCACGGAGGAGTCCACGCCGCCGGAGAGGGCGAGAAGCACCTTCTTGTTGCCGACCTGCGCGCGAACGGCCTCGACCTGCTCGTCGATGAAGGCCTGCGCCAGCTCGGGGGTGGTGATGCGCGCCATGTCGTCCGGGCGCTTGTTGGGAAGGTCCATGCGAGACTCCTTTGCTCGGGGCTTCAGGTAAGACGATTGTACCGCGGCCGCATAACGAGAACTTCGTGACAAACGCAGAGGTCACGCGCGCTCCGGCGAAACCTCATCCGCAAGACGGCGCCGTCGGAGAGGCCCTCACATGTGTAGGGTATTTCCTGGGCGCCCCGTCAAGTATCACCTGAGGAGTAGCAATTGATCTAGCTGCGGAATTCTCAGAATTCATAAGCAGTGTATTTGGGAATCCCCTGACGAAGTACCCTACAAACGAGACTCCCTGCCAGAGAGGGTGCCCGACGGCGTCAGTCGCGCGACGGAACCAAGACGTCGTAGCGCACGGCCTTGCCGGAGACCTGGTAACTGGGCCTGGCCCCCGCGAGCAGCGGCCCCTTGGGCGGCCGTTTGATCACGACCTTGCGCGGGCGGGCGGCGAGCGCGGCCTCCACGAGCTCCTCCTCGTTGTCGCACGGCCTTTCCAGATGGTGCAGGAGCTGGAACTTCTTCTTCACCGCGGCGCTCTTGGTCCGCTCGGGGAACATGGGGTCAAGAAACACGACGTCGGGCGAGAAGCCCAGGTAGCGCAGGCCCGCAACGGAGTCGCCCTCCACGAGCGTCATGCGCTTCGCGACGGGCGCAAGCTCCGGCACCCGCGCCGCGCGCTCCAGGGCGTCGCGCAGAATCGCGGCGATCACCGGGTCCTTCTCGAACATCGTGACCACGAAGCCGGCCGCCGCAAGGAGCAGCGCGTCTTCCCCCAGCCCGGCCGTGGCGTCCACCGCGCTCGGCGCCTCGACGCCACGCACGCGCGCGGCGCGGACGAGCAGCTCCCTGCCCAGGCGGTCCGGCCTCAGGCGAGGAAGAAGCCGCACGAAGTCCGCGCGCAGCACCATGCCGTCGCCCACGAGCGCGAGGCCCTCGGCGTCACGCCGCAGCTCGAGGTTCTTCTCGCCCTCCGCCCGCTCGCCAGTGCCCATTGTGTTTCCCTCCCGCAAACTGTGCCGCCGCGCACGCGATTTGCTCTAGCATGACACGCGATCGGGACGGAGTCGAGCGGAGAGTGACATGGGAGAGACAGCGGCGATCGAGCAGGCGGGAAAGACGAAGGTGCCCGTGAGGCTGGGCCTCACGGTCATCTGCGCGGGCGGGTTCATGGACGCGTACTCGTACCTGCTGCACGATCACGTCTTTGCCACGGGGCAGACCGGAAACATCGTTCTTCTGTGCATGAACCTCGCAGAGGGGCAGTGGATTGGCGTGGCGCACTATCTTGTCTCGATCCTTGCCTTTGTCCTGGGAATCATGCTCTCGCGTCACGTCCTCGTACGCGTCCACGGCCGCGCGACCCACCGCATGCAGCGATGGGTCGCGGTCTTTGAGGCAGTTGCGTTTGCCGCGATGGCCGTTCTGCCCGCCTGGGTCCCTGACCTCCTGGTGAACAGCGCCATCGCCTTCTGCGCCGCCGTCTCCTACGAGAACTTCCGGCAGTTTGGGACCAAGTCCGCGTACGCGAGCGTCTTCTGCACCGGCAACCTGCGCTCCTTTGGAGAGACCCTCTATGACGGACTCTTCGAGAAGGACCGTCACGAGCTGCACCGCTCTGCCCGCTATGCGGGGCTCGTGGCGTCCTTCTGCGTGGGCGCGGTCGCGTGCAAGTTCCTCATCGACGCCACGGGGCAGCTCGCCTGCCTGGCGATAAGCGCGCTCTTCCTGCTCTCGCTACGCTTCATCGCGGACCCGGAGGCCTGACGGGGGCGAAGCGCGTCGCTGCCCCGCCCCCGCAGCCGCGCCTCGTCACGCCGCGGCATGGCCTCCCTTCTCGAACGTCGTGATCAGGGGCGTGGTGGCAAGGCCGAGCAGGACGATGACGCCGCCCACGGCATACGCCACGCGCGTCGAGTCAAAGCGCGCCTGGGCATCGATCTTGACGAGCTTCTCCCTGTCTGCGGAGGACATGGGGATGTCCTTGATCTGCTGCTCGAACTCCTCGTTGCTGCCGAGGTTGACGCTCATACTGGAGACGGCCTCGTGCACCTCGGGCGAGAGCGAGAGGTCTGCCGCGACGCCGGACCTCACCGTGTTGGTGATGCCAAAGAGCAGCACTGCCCCCAGCAGCGCCACGCCCACGGCCTGGCCCACGTTGCGCATGGTGCTCTGGATGCCGCCGGACTGAGAGGCGTCACGCTCGGGCAGGGCGGCCGCTACGACGTTGCTGGCATGAGAGGCAACCGTTCCCGCGCCCACGCCGGCGAGGAACGCGCCGAGGTAGACGCCCGCCGTGTTGGCGCCGTCGAGCGTGACGGAGAGCGCCATCACGCCGAGGGCGAGCGCCATCGCCACGTACCCCGCCTGGATGACGTGACGCGGGTTGGCGTGCGGAGCGAGCTTGGGGATGCCCAGCGAGAGGGCAAAGGTGGGGATGCCGGTGACGATGGAAATCGTGCCCACGTCGATGGGCGACCATCCGGCAACGAGCTGCAGGTAGGGTGCCATGAGGATGGACTGGGCGCCCATGAAGAAGAACATGAGGGCGTTGGCGGTGAGGCCGGCAAGAACCTGGGGAGTCTTGAGGAAGGAGCTGGGGAGAAGGGCGATGCCGTTCTTCTCCTCCACGCCCCGCTCCACGCGCACGAGCACGACGAGCACCACGATGCCGCACGCCACGGCGGGCAGCGCCGGGGAGATGCCAAAGACCGTGAAGGGGCATCCCTCGAAGGGCTCGACGAGGCCCCAGCTGGAGATGCTCGAGAGGCCAACGAGCACGAGGAAGAGCCCAAGGGCCGCAAGCGCCACGCCCACGCCGTCAAAGGGGAGCTTCTCCCTGGTGTTGGCGGTGTGCGGGAGGCGCAGCGAGAGCGCTGCCACCACGAAGAAGTACGCCCCGAGCACGAGGAAGGTCGGGCGCATGCCCGCGGCCTCCATCACCACGCCCAGGATGAGCGGCAGCACGGCGGAGAGTCCCGAGGCAGCACCGATGCAGCCAAAGGCGACCATTCGGTTATGCCCCTGATAGAGCAGCGGAATCATGCCGAGAACCGAGGGGACGAGCAGACTCGCGCCCAGACCAACGAGCACGCGGCCGACCCAGATGAAGACCACCATGTTGGGCGAGAAGGCAAGGACCGCCTCGCCCAGGGCGCAGACGAGGGCTCCCGTTCGGAACGTGCGCGCCCACCCAAAGATGGTGCCGAGAAGACCGCCCGCGATCATGAACGCCCCGCCCACGAGCGGGTAGATCATGTTGGCGAGCTGGATGTCAGAGGTCGTGGCGCCCAGGTCCGTGGTGAGCGCGGACGCGGCGAGCGAGAGGGCGCCGTTGTCGCCCGTCGTTCCCATCTGGGCGAGGATCAGTATGACTATGGGCAGGACCAGGAAGCGCTCTCTCGACGCAGACGCTCCCACGGGCCCCACGCTGACGGAAGGGCTGTGCATGGTTACTCCTAGTTTGTCTGAGGGCGGGCCAAGGGGGAGCGCCCCTCTTGGCCCCTATCGACCGATTACGCGGCGGGCTCCACGACTACCGGGACGGATCCGTTCATGTTGCACGAGGCAAGCGGGTACGCCTTGATCTCCAGGTCGTCATAGGCGGCGTGATAGTAGGTGAGGCTCGCGGCGGAGAAGCAGCTCGTGTAGAGCGTCCGCTCAAAGGAGCCGTCCGCCATCTGGGCGCACCCGTCCGGAACCGCAACGGACCCCAGCGTGCGGAAGAGACGCGTCACGTTCTGTCGCTCGTCCTCCTGGTCGGGGTAGTGAGCGTTGACGAAGGCCGCCTTCACAAAGCGAGAGGGACCGCTGTAGTCCCCGGGAATCCCGTGCATGCCCATGCCGGAGCCAAATGCGGGGAGCTGGGCGCGACCCCACGATGCGGGCGCGGGCTCGCCGTCGCTGAGCGTGAGGTAGTTGCGCAGGTTGGTGCGCTGCCAGCCAAAGTCGGGCTCGTTCGTGAGGACGTCGACGTCGTTCTCCCACATGCGCAGGCCCTCCTCCAGGCACTCCACGACCACGCTGCCCGTGGCGTCGCCGATGATCCAGTGGAGATTGGCAACGGGAAGCTGCTCGCTCACCGGCTTCGCCACGATGACGACGCGCTTCAGCGCCTCGCGCACCTCTTCGAGCGACGAGAAGTTCCGGGCGACCCAGAACGGGAACTCGTAGGCGGCGACGTTGATGGCGCCGTGCACGTGCTCGCTCGCGTAGCGCGCGCTCTGCGGGAAGTTGAGCCCCGCCACGGCCAGGCCCGCCTCGTTCCCACAGTCAAAGTAGAGCGGCACGCCCTCCGCGACGATGCCCATCCCTATGACGGCATAGCCGCGCTCGAGATCCTCCAGGCGCTCGAAGGCGGACGGCACCTTCGCGGCAGGTGGCGTCATCACCACGCGCTCGCCGTATCCCTGAGTCCAGTCAAGGTTGCGGCCGAAGTACATAGCTCCGGAGGTACTGGTAAAGCGGATGCCCGTGCACATGGGGCGACCCCTTCCCTGCCCCGTCGGCGGCGCCGGCCGGGCACGTTGGATGTAGATAGCCCTCTCCTACCCGCTTTTACCAGCCAAAATCATGTTAGCTTTCTCTAATTCTTTCAGCTTTGTGCGTATGTAAATTGGGGGCTGTCCCCAATTTACATACGGAGCTCGAAGAAGGTGGCGCTCTCGGCGGGCATGCGCAGGACGCCGTCTGTGAGCTCGCACCTCTCGCCCAGCGCGTAGAGCTCGCGGGCGGGCTCGAAGCCGCACGGAACCTCGACGGGGCGACCGGACGGGTTGAGCGCGCAGAGCACGCGCTGACCGCCCTCGCCGCGCTCCGCGCGCAGGTAGATGAGCGGATACGCGTTCTTCTCGACATAGACGAAGTCGACCGAGGCGTTCACGCCCAGCGCCGGCACCTCCCGGCGCAGCGTGGCCAGCCGCTGGACCTCGTGCCAGAGCGAGGAGTCGTCGGCCATCTGCGCGGCGACCGTCGGGGCGTCGTCACCGAGATCCTGGGGGATGTAGAGCTCGTCGGCCTGCGCGTCGGAGAAGCCGAAGTTGGGCTCCGCCGCGTCCCACTGCATGGGCGAGCGCGCGCCCGTGCGCTGGTAACCACCCTCGACGGAGGTCACGTCCAGATGACGCATGCCGATCTCGTCGCCAGCGTAGACGAAGGGGCACCCGGGCATGGACATGATGAAGGCAAACGCCATCTTCATCTCCTCCGGGTCCAGGAACTTGCGCATGCGGTCCATGTCGTGGTTACCGGACGGGATGCACATGAGGCCACGCCCGTCCGTGAGCTCCATGTTGCGCCGGTAGGTCGCCACGAACTCGCTCGCGTTGCCCGCGCCCTCGCGCGCGAACCACGGGTGCTCGCAGCGGAAGAGGTCCATGTAGTGCGAGGTGCCAAACTGGAGCAGGAAGTCCATGTGGAACCCGGCGCGGATGGTCTTGTCCGGCTCGCCCCACTCGGAGATGAGGACGGCATCGGGGTACGTGGCGTCGAGGAACGCGCGCATGTCCTGCCAGAGGGCGATCGTGCCCTCCTGCTGCGGGTCGTTCTTCACGAGCGAGCCGGCCATGTCCACGCGGAAGCCGTCGCAGCCACGCTCGAGCCAGAAGGCCATGACGTCCTTCATGGCCTGGCGCGTGGCGAGGGCCTCGGGCGAGTCCATCGCGCTCTGCCAGGGCTCGGTCACGTTGTAGAAGCCGTAGTTGAGCGCCGGCTGGAAGGCGAAGAAGTTCACGGCCACGGCACCGTTGCGCTCGGCGATGCCGCGCAGGACGCCGTTCACGCCCGGCACGTCTCCCACGGGCGTCCAGACGTCGTCGGTCCAGACGTAGCGGCCGGAGTACTCGTTCTTCTGGGCGCGACAGGACTCCTTGAACCACGGGTGCTCAATCGAGGTGTGGCCGGGCACCAGGTCGAGAAGAACGTGCATGCCACGGGCGTGGGCCTCGGAAAAGAGGCGCTCGAGGTCCTCGTTGGTGCCGTAGCGCGGGGCCACCCGGCAGTAGTCCGCCACGTCGTAGCCCGCGTCACCGAAGGGCGAGACGAAGCAGGGGTTGAGCCAGAGGGCGTTGCAGCCGAGCTCGCGCACGTAGTCGAGCTTCTCGATGATGCCCTGGAGGTCACCGATGCCGTCGGCGTTGGTGTCGTTGAAGCTCTGCGGGTAGATCTCGTAGAAGACGGCGTCGTCAAGCCAGCTGCCCATGCGGCTCCCCTCTCCCGTTTCCAGAATTGGAAACGTTTCCAATTTGTCGCTGTTTTTATTATCTCACGCGACTTTCTCTCTGTCCACAAGACTTTTTGTCCGTCCGATTTGCATGCTTTGCACGCTTTGGGACGTGCCTGAAACGTGCAAAAACTTGCACGTTTCAGGCACGTCCCAAAGCGTGCAAAGCATGCGAGCCTCATTTACAGAAGCAGGTAGGACTCCTGGCGGGCGGCGCAGCGCACGGCAAACGCGGCACGAGCCGCGGCGAGGGCGGCTCCCCCGCCTATCTTGCGCGCGCCCGCCGGACACGCCGCCACGCAGCGCATGCAGGAGACGCAGAGCTCCGCGTTGGTCTCGCGCGGGTTCGCCGCGACGATGGCGCCCGTGGGGCACTGCGCCGCGCACGTGCCGCAGGACGTGCAGGCGGCGGGGTCCGCCTCGGGACGGAAGGGCACGCCACCAAAGTCGCGGTACGGGCGGTTGCCGGGAACGTCCGCGAGCTCCGCCGCTCGGACGTCCGCGGCAGCGAACAGCTTTGCCATGACCTCGTGCGCGAGCGAGTCCACGACGCCCAGGTCCTTCTCGTCCGGGCGCCCCTCCGCAACGTTGACCATGAGGGAGTGGTGCGCCACAACGGCGCCTGCCGCCACCGGGACAAAGCCCCGCTTGCGCACGAGGTCCGCCAGCTCGAGGAACGTGTCGTCCACGGCGCGGTTTCCGTACGTGACAAGAAGGACGGCCGGCGTGTCGCCCCCCACGCAGCGCGAGATGCGCTCGACCATGGGCGCGGGTACGCGCCCGCCGTACGACGGAACGGCAAAGACGGCCAGGTCACCCGGCTCGAACATGGGGACCTGCGCCCCCTGCGGCGTGACGTCTACCACCTCGTGCGGCACGCCGCACCCACACGCGAACCGTTCCGCCACCGCACGCGTCGTCCCGGCACCGCTGAACACGAACGCCCTCACCCCGGACACGTCCATCCCGTCTCCCCTCTCCTACATAACATGACAAAGGGACTGTCCCCTTGTCATGTTACTTGCCGGGAACCATGGTGAGCGAGATCTTTCCGCGGTCGCGGTCCACGCGCTCGACCCACACCTTGACGGTGTCGCCCACCGCCACAACGTCGCTCGGGTGCTTGACAAAGCGCCGCGCCAGCTTGGAGATGTGCACGAGGCCGTCCTGGTGCACGCCCACGTCCACGAACGCGCCAAAGTCCACGACGTTGCGCACGGTGCCCGTGAGTTCCATGCCGGGCTGAAGGTCGTCGATCGAGAGCGCTGCGCGGCTGAAGACCACCTCGGGAGCGTCGTCGCGCGGGTCGCGCCCGGGCTTCTCCAGCTCGGAGACAATGTCGAGGAGGGTCATGATGCCGCAGTCGAGCTCCCCGGCAAGCACGCCCACGCTGCCCAGGCGCTGCTGGATGTCGGGGATGCCGCCGCGCGCGAGGTCCTTCTCGGTCACGCCGGCCCGCTCGAGCACCGCCGTCGCCACCGCATAGCTCTCCGGATGCACCGCCGTGGCGTCCAGCGGGTTCTTGCCCCCGTTGATGCGGAGGAAGCCGGCGCACTGCTCGTAGGCCTTGGGACCGAGCTTTGAGACCTTCTTGAGCTGGCGACGGTCCGTGAAGGGGCCGTTCTCCTCGCGGTAGGCCACGATGTTTCTCGCCACGGCGCTCGTGATGCCGGAGACGTAGGAGAGCAGGCTCGCGCTCGCGGTGTTGACGTCCACGCCCACGCGGTTGACCACGTCCTCCACCACGTAACCCAGCGTGCGCGCAAGCTCCGTCTGGTCGAGGTCGTGCTGGTACTGGCCCACGCCAATGGACTGGGGCGGAATCTTCACGAGCTCGGCGAGCGGATCCTGCAGGCGCCTGCCCAGGCTCATGGCGCCGCGCGTGGTGACGTCGAGGTCGGGGTACTCCTGGCTCGCGAGCTCGGAGGCGGAGTAGACCGAGGCACCGGCCTCGTTGACGATGGTGTAGCGCAGCTCCGGTGCGGACTCGGCGATGAAGTCGGAGACGACCTCCTCGGTCTCGCGGCTGGCGGTGCCGTTGCCTATGACGATGGTGTTGATGCCGTACTTGGCCGTGAGGCGCGCGAGCTCGCGCTTGGTGCCCGCCACGTCGCGGCGCGGCACCGTGGGGTAGACCACGCCGTGGTCGAGCAGGGTGCCGTACTCGTCAAGCACCGCCACCTTGCAGCCCGTTCGGAAGCCTGGATCGAGCGCGATCACGCGCGCGCCGCGCACCGGTCGCGCGGAGAGGAGGCTCTCGACGTTCTTAGCAAAGACGCTGATGGCGTCCGTCTGGGCGCGCACCGTGAGGCGGGCGCGGACCTCGCGCTCGAGCGAGGGAGCCATGAGGCGCTTGTAGCCGTCCGCGATGGCGGCGTCCAGCACCGGGGCAAAGACGCCCTGGCGGCGCGGCCAGCGGCTCCCCAGACGCGCCACGGCCGCCTCGGCGTCTACGCGAACGCGAACGCGCAGCTTCTCCTCGCGCTCGCCGCGGTCGATCGCGAGCACGCGGTGGTTGGGGATCTTGTGCGCGGGCTCGGCGAAGTCGTAGTAGGGCTCGTAGGGGGTCTTCTCGTCGGGGTTCACGGCAACGGACACGATGTCGGCCGTGTTCTCGGTGAAGGCGCGAAGGTCGGCGACGTTCTCGGCGTCCTCGGCCACCGTCTCGGCCACGATGTCGGCTGCGCCTGCAAGCGCCTTCTCGGGCGTGTCGAATCCGGCCTCCGCCGCCTCGGGCGTCACGAAGGGCGCCGCGGCGTCGAGTGCCGAGCCCTTGGTTGCGACCTGCATGAAGATCATGTTGGCGAGCGGCTCGAGGCCGGCCTCGCGCGCCTTCTGCGCGCGCGTCATGCGCTTCTTGCGGAAGGGCTTGTAGAGGTCCTCCACGCGCTGGAGCTGCGTGGCGGAGCGGATCTGCTCCTCGAGCTCGGGCGTGAGCTTGCCCTGGGCACCAATGAGGAGAAGGACGTCCTCCTTGCGCTGCTCGAGGTTGCGCAGGTACGCGAGGCGCTCGTCGAGCGTGCGCAGGGCGATGTCGTCCATGCCGCCCGTTGCCTCCTTGCGGTAGCGGGCGATGAAGGGGATGGTGTTGCCCTCGTCGATGAGCTTGACGGCGGCCTCGACCGCCTCTGGCCTGAGGCCAAGCTCCTCAGCTAGCGTGGCGATGATGTCCATGTGTGGCTCCCTCGGTCGGGTGCGTGGGTGCGATAGTGCAAGGTTCCCTAGGATACCCGAAGCAGCCCGCTCAGTGAGAAGCACGCCGCTCCTTGCAAAGGGGACAGTCACTTTTGCACGTACAAAGCGTGCAAAAGTGACTGCCCCCTTTGCACGGCCCCCTCGCTCCGGAGGCACCTCCCCTCCCGGGCTCAGGCGCCCTGTCGTTCGTGCCAGGCAGCGCTTGAGGCGTGACACCCCGCGGTATCCCCTCTGCAAGGAGAAGGGGGGCTGCCATGAAGTCGTTTGTCATAGGGCACGAATGCTCGAGAAGAACCGTCGCGCTCGTCACGGCCGTCTCCGCGCTTGCAGCCGCGGCGGCAGCCTGGGGCGGCACGGGCTTTCAGAGCAGGCCTCCTTTCGACGCGCTCCCCCTCGACCCGTGGATGCGCGGCATCGCGGGCGCGCTCGTCTGCCTCGCGCTCGGGGCGCTCGCGCTCCAGCAGGTCGTGCTGGGCTCGGAGCGCTGGGAGCTCACCAAGAAGAGCCTGCGCTATCGCTCCGTCACCCAGCGCGCGGGCTTCCTGCGCTACGCGGGCAGCCTGCTTGCCGGACGCGAGCCGGAGCCCGACGTTCTTCTTGCAATCGCGGCGATCCGGCGCGTCGAGCTGCGCTGGCGGCGCCAGGTCGTGAGCTTCGCCGCGGCGGGAGGCCTGCCCTCGCTCTCCTACCCCGTGACCGTACGCATGACCCTGGACGACGGCACGACCGTCGAGTTTTCCGGCCTCGAGCGCGACCCCGCCACACTGGGCGCGGCGCTTGCGTGGCTAAAAGGGCTGTCCAACGTTGTGCTCGTCGATCCCGACCGTCTGCTCGATGAGATGCTCGACCCCTCCCAAAGCCTCTACGACCACCTCGCGCGACTCGACGCCACCCGGGACGAGAGGTGAGCGCCATGACCACGACGAACCCCGCCGAGCGCGGCATCACCGTCCAGGCGGGCCGCTCCCTCGCCCGCATCCCGCTCGAGAGCGTGCTCTACCTTGAGGCCCGGCTGCACTACGTGGTCATCCACGCGCGCTGCAGCACGTTCCGCGTGCGCGGCAGAATCTCCGACTTCGAGCAAGAGCTCGCAGGGGCGGGCTTCACGCGCATCCACCGGGGCATCGTGGTAAACGATGCCGCCGTGGCGCAGCGATCGTCGCACGCGGTTGACCTCATAACCGGCGAGCAGCTTCCCGTTGGGCGCACGCACCGCCCCTAGCTGGGAGGGCTCGGCTCGTCCCGTGCTACGGGGTGATGACGACCTTGAGGCAGCCGTCCTCGCGGGCCTCGAAGGCGCGGTAAGCCTCCAGGATGTCGCTCAGCGGGTAGCGCCTCGAGATAAGCAGGCTCGTGTCGAGTCTGCCCGCGGCGATGAGCTCCATCACCTCGCCCAGGCCGCACGCGTCCACGCCGCCCGTCTTGAACGTGAGGTTCTTGCCGTACATCTGCGGCAGCGGCAGCACCTGGTCTCGCTCGTACATGGCCGAGAGCACCACGACGGCGTTGGGACGGGCGATGCGCCAGGCCATCTCGAAGGTGTCCTCCCCGCCCGCAGCCTCGATCACGGCGTCCGCGCCGCGGCCGGAGGTCACCTCCCGCACAATGGCCTCCACCTCGTCGAGGTTCTTCTCGGCAGGGTTGATGACGACGTCCGCAAGTCCGCGCTCCCGCGCGAGCGCCAGGCGCGACTCGTCCACGTCGAGCGCAATGACGCGCCCCGGTCCTGCCAGACGCGCGCACATCATGGTGGTGAGGCCCACCGGCCCGGCGCCGATCACCGCGACGGCCGATCCGGGCTCGACCTCCGCGAGACGCGCTCCCCACCAGCCGGTGGCCAGGATGTCGCCCACGAAGAGCGCGTCCTCGTCCGAGACGCCGTCCGGGATGCGCGTGAGCGCGTTTTCCGCGTACGGCACGCGCACGTACTCCGCCTGGCAGCCGTCGATGGTGCAGCCCAGAAGCCAGCCTCCGTGCTCGCAGTTGTTGACCCAGCCGCGCCGGCAGAAGAAGCACTCGCCGCAGAAGGTCTCGCAACTCACGGCCACGCGATCTCCGGGCGAGAAGGACGTGACACCCAGGCCCGCCTCCTCGACCACGCCTACGAACTCGTGGCCGAGCACCGTGTCCGGGAGCGCCCGCGGCACCGCCCCGCGCAGGATGTGCAGGTCGCTCGTGCAGATGGTCGAGCGCGTCACGCGCACGATGGCGTCGCCGGGCTCGACGAGCCGCGGGCGGGGCCGGTCGACAAGCGCGATGGTGCCGTATCCGTCGTGCACGAGTGCCTTCATGGGAGCTCCTTGGATGCGCGGGTCATTGGGGGCATCGTAGCACGGTGCCGTCGGGCCCGCCCGGCTTCAAGCGTTCGGGGGGGCGTGGGATCGATCGGTTGAGTTACCCCAGTCGGCCCCTACACGCTCAGGTCACGGCGAGAGAAGGCGGCGGCCCCCAAGGCGACGAGCGCCACGCCCGTGGCCGCGAGCACGGCAGCGCCGGCAACGGAATCGGCATCCCCCGAGGCGACCCCGAGGGGGTCGAGAAGCGAGAGGGGCGTGACGTCGGCAAGCCAGGCAAGCTCGTCTCCCATCCCCGAGAGCATCTGGGCGAGGACGAAGAGCGTGCAAACGGCAACGCCCACCCACCTCGCGGCAGAGACGTTCGGGAGGACACAGGCCCCCACCCAGCACATGCCGGAGAGGAACAGCCACAGGCAGAACGTGGCCACGTTGACGGCGACGAGGTCGGAGGCGACAAGCTCGCCGGGGAACATGGCCTGGGCCGCAGCCAGCTCGAACGCCGTGAGCGCCACCACGAGAAGAACGAGGCAGAGAGCGAGGACGCCCGCCTGCGAGAGCACGAGCCGCGTGCGCCCCACGGGCTGCGCGAGCAGGTAGGCGATACTGCCGCGCTCGACGTGACGGACCACGAGCCGGCTGGTGAGCACCGCCACGAGAACGAGGGGAAACACCACGAGCAAAAAGCCGTGCAGGTAGTTGACGACGAACTCCAAAAGCGTCGTTCCCTGATCGGACATGCCGAAGGCGGCAAAGAGCTCGGGCATGGCGTCGCGCATGAGGGCAAGCGACTCGCCGAGCCGAGGATCGTACATGCCGATGATGACGCAGGCATAGAGAATCACCACCGCGGCGATGATTGCGGTCGGAAGCAGGCAGGAGCGCAACTCGTGCCTGAAAAGAGGAAGGATCATCGGAACCCCCTAGCTTTGCCGCGAGGGCTCGGCGCCCTCGTACAGGTGCAAGAACAGCTCCTCGAGCGTCTGCTCGCGGGACGTAACCGAGGCCACGTCGTAGGAGGAGAGCTCGCGGATGAGTGCGTTCACGTCGCGCACGTCGCGAAGCTCGACCCCGCGGGCCTCCCCCTCCGCTGGCTCGGCGCCGTGGGCGAGCTCCCAACGCGAGCGCTCCCGCGCGCTCGAGAACTCGACCACGTAGCCGCGTCCGCGCATCGAGCGCACCTCGTCCATGGCGCAGGTCAGGGCCACCCGCCCCACGCGGATGAACGCCACGCGATCGCACGCACGCCCGACCTCCTCGAAGATGTGCGAGGAGAGCAGGACGGTGGCACCCCGCGCACGCTCCTCCGCCACGAGGTCGAGGAAGCGCTCCTGCATGAGCGGGTCGAGACCACTCGTCGGCTCGTCGAGCAGGAGCGCGTCAGGGCGCGCCATGAACGCCGCCACAATCGCGACCTTCTGCCGATTGCCCTTGGACATCCCGCCGATCCGCGCTCCGAGGTCAAGCCCAAAGGCGTCAGCGAGCTCCAGCATGCGTGAGCGGTCGCGCATGCCCCGCATTCCCGCCATGAGGTCGAGGAAGGACCGCGCGGACATCTCCTGCATACATGCGTTCTCCCCGGGCAGGTAGCCCAGGCGAGCCTGCACCCATGGGCGCTCCCGGAAGCAGTCGTGCCCGAGAATCTCCACCTTTCCTTTCTGAGGTTTGATAAACCCCATGAGATGGCGCATCGTCACCGTCTTCCCAGCCCCGTTAGGGCCGAGAAACCCGAGCACTTCTCCAGCGGCCACCTCAAGGCAGACGTCAAAGACGCCGCGGCCTCTCCCGTAGTCCTTCGTGAGCCCACGCACGCAGATCGCGGTCTCCACCCCGCTCGCAGTCATAGGTACTCCCCCCTGTACGTGGCCCTCTTGAGCCAGTCGAGCCAAACGAGAAACTCAGAGAGCATCTCCCCCATGTCGAATGTCTCCCCGCCGCGCAGCCGTTCGTGGAGATAGCCGTCCCCGCACCATACGAGCATGCGCACCACCCGCATGGGGTCGACGTCCTCCCGGAAGCGCTCCCAGCGCACATGGCCCAGGTACGTTCGCACCATGATTGGCACGGAATCCGTCATGAAGGCGTCGAGCACCCCGGAGACGTCTCTGTGGCCGGGATAGAACGCGCGAACGAAGAAGTCCAAGATGTGCGGGTTCAGCTTGACGAGGACGGCCTTCCGAGTCGCGGCGTAGCGCATGATCTCGAAGAAGTCGTCGATCTGGTACCAGCGCTCGTCGACCACCGCATCCGCCACGCACCTGGTGACCGCCGTAAGAACGTAGAGGTAGAGGTCCCTCTTGTTTCTGAAGTAGAAGAAGAGCTGACTTTTTGACACGCCCGCGCGCCTCGCTATGTCCGCCGTGGACGCACGGGCGTAGTCCTCGTCTCCGAACACCTCGACCGCTGCGTCAACGACGGCGCGCCTGCGATCCTCGGAAAGATTCTCGAAGCGCTCGAACCTGCCTGACATGGAGCCTCGCTTTCCCTTGGCTTTCGAGAACAAGGCTACCCCGTTGACCCAGATATGGAAGGGTGCCTGAGCAGGTGAAAGCACGTGCGGTCTCATGAGCAACAATGGCCGCTCGATCGATACGATGCGCTGCGCGATTATGGATGGCACGATACTTCCAGTTTGTTGGATAGATTTACCAATTTGCAGATATTCGTCTAGATAAATGGATACAATTAGGATGTTTCCTTAGCTTATCCATTTGGTTGGACAGATTGGACTCGCTCATGACAAACCAGCCAATCATCGTCCCACGCCCCCAGGCAACCGAATGGCTTCTCCGCTGGAAGGACCGTGACGTCATCAAAGTGGTGACCGGCCTGAGGCGCTGCGGTAAGTCAACCGCGCTCAAGCTGGCCCAGCGAGCCCTTGTCGAATCCGGCGTGAACGAGGAGTCAATCGTCTCGGTTGATCTTGAGCGCCTGGGCTTTGCCGCCCCCACCACGCCGCAGGAGCTCTACGATTACGTCGTCGCCCGCATCAGCTCCCCGAGTTGCTACGTGTTTATCGACGAGCCCCAGCGCGTCAAGGGCTTTGAGCGAGCAGTCGACGCGCTGTACGCACGCGAAGACTGCGACGTCTACGTCACCGGATCGAACTCCGATCTGCTCTCGAGCGAGCTTGCCACGCTGCTTACCGGACGTTATGTTGAGTTCCGACTCCTGCCGCTCTCGTTCGCGGAGTATCGTGGCGCCCGCGCCGCCTTTGCGGACGGCGCGGACGATGCCGAGCTGCTCAACCGCTATCTCTCGCTGGGGGGCATGCCGTACGCCTCCCTACTGCCCACCGAGGACGTGTCCGAGTACCTTGACGGCGTGCTCAACACCGTCCTCGTCAAAGACGTGGCGACGCGGCACCCCCGCATCAGCATGCCCGTCCTGCGCGCGCTTCTCGCCTTTCTCGCCGATAACGTGGGAAATCGCTTCTCGCTCAAAACGGTCGCGGACACGCTGACGGCCAACGGCTCAAAAGTCTCCCCAACCACCGTCAGCGAGTACCTCAACGCGCTCATGGAGTGCTACCTCATCTTCAAGGCCGACCCCTATGATGCCAAGGGTCGGCGCCTGCTGCAGCAGGGGGGCAAGTACTACCTCGGCGACCTTGGCTTCAGACATCTGCTGCTCGGACGCGACGGCAGCGACCTCGGACATCGTGTGGAAAACGTCGTGTACCTAGAGCTGCTGCGGCGCTACCACACGGTGCGCGTAGGGCGTGTGGGAGATTTGGAGATCGACTTCGTTGCCGAGCGCGAGGGCAAGCCGCACTACTATCAGGTCGCGCTGTCCGTACTGGACGAGGCAACGCTGCGGCGCGAGCTGCGCCCGCTCGAGCTGCTGGGAGACTCCTACCCCAAGACGTTGCTCACCCTGGACCGCATCGGCACGACGGACCATAACGGCATTGAGCAGCGCAACCTCGTTGATTGGCTGCTGAAATAGGTTGGGAGGGCGCTCCTCGGCAGCAGCGCCTCAGCGTTCGTACGAGACGTGTACCAGCGCAGACCCGTGAAACATGAGACGTGAGCGAGAGCCTCCCCTAGATTCCGGGATTACTTCCCAAACTTGCGTGTCCGCCATCCGATGCGACCAGCTCCGTTTGCGCCACCACCGCTGTCCGCGAATCCCCCTCGTGCGCAAGGGTATACGAAGAGAAACGACCACCGGGAGGGCACATGTCAAGCCAGCTCACCAAGCGCGCGCTCGAGGAGTCGCTCAAGCGCCTCCTGCTCGTAAAGCCCCTGGGCAAGATCACCATCGCAGACATCACCGACGACTGCGGCATCAGCCGCATGACGTTCTACTATCACTTCCAGGACATCTACGACCTGGTCGAGTGGTCGTGCGAGGAGGACGCCGCACGGGCCATAGCCGGCAACAAGACCGCCGGCACCTGGCAGACCGGCCTCCTCGATACGTTTCTCTCCCTGCGCGAGAACAAGCCCTTCATCACGAGCATCTACCACGACATGAGCCGCGAGCAGGTGGAGCGGTTTCTCGTCCCCGTGGTAAGCGACCTGGTGAAGGACGTGGTTGACGAGCACGCGGCGCGCAGGCACGTGCACGACCAGGACAGGGACTTCATCGCACGCTTCTTCGCGCACGCCCTCATCGGGACGGTCCTGGACTGGATCGCCCGAGACATGCGCGACGACCCGCAGCAGCTGGTGCAGAGGGTCGCCACCATCTCGGATGGCGCCATCGAGACCGCGCTCGACCGGCTCGAGGTTCCCGGCGGCTACGTCGCCGGGAGCGAGGGCAGCGTGCCGGAGGGGCCCGCCGCGTCGTAGGGGACGCGGCGCGGGCATCGCCCGTCCCTCTCGCCCGTTCTTCTCGCCCGTCTGTACAATCCGGTCACATTGATAAGAATCCTTACAGAAGCGCCGCCCTGCTCATGGTATGCCCCCCTCCGAGGCCCCACCATGGAACCAGACGCATCGGACACGCCCGGTGCGCACGTAGGAAAGGTGCGGCCATGTACTACTCAAGCGGCAACTACGAAGCGTTCGCTCGCCCGAGGAAGCCCGCGGGCATCGAGCACAAGAGCGCCTACATCGTGGGCACGGGCCTGGCGGCGCTCTCCGCCGCGTGCTATCTCGTACGCGACGCCCAGATGCCAGGCAAGAACATTCACATCTTCGAGAAGGACGACGTACCCGGCGGCGCGTGCGACGGCCTCGAGATCCCCGGCCTTGGCTACGTCATGCGCGGCGGCCGCGAGATGGACAACCACTTCGAGGTGATGTGGGACCTGTTCCGCTCCATCCCCTCCATCGAGACGCCTGGGGTCTCCGTCCTGGACGAGTACTACTGGCTCAACAAGGAGGACCCCAACTACTCGCTCTGCCGTGCGACGAAGAACCGCGGGCAGGACGCAGGGTGCGCCGGGAAGTTCGGCCTCTCGGACAAGGCGGCCATGGAGATCATGGAGCTCTTCTTCACGCCCGACGAGAAGCTCTATGACCGTCCCATCACCGACTTCTTTGACGACGAGGTGCTCTCCTCCAACTTCTGGATGTACTGGCGCACCATGTTCGCGTTCGAGAACTGGCACTCCGCGCTCGAGATGAAGCTCTACATCAAGCGCTACATCCACCACATCGCCGGGCTGCCGGACTTCTCGGCCCTGCGCTTCACCAGGTACAACCAGTACGAGTCGATGATTTTGCCCCTCGTCGAGTACCTCAAGGCCGCGGGCGTTCAGTTCCACTTCAACACGAAGGTCGAGGACATCAGGTTCTCCATCGGAGGCGGCGCGGGCCCGGTGCGTCCGCGCACCGGCACCGGCCAGGACACCATCCAGCGCATCCAGCAGGCGGCCCTTCCGCGCAACCCCCACAGCTCTCCCGCGAAGAAGGTCGCGACGCGCATCGTGCTGAGCCGGACGGCGGCAGGAGACGGAGCCGAGGCCGGCGCGACCACGGTCATCGACCTCACCGAGGACGACCTCGTCTTCATCACCAACGGCGGCTGCGTCGAGAACTCCACCATGGGGGCGCAGGACAGGCCCGCCGCATGGAGGCCCGAACTCGCCCCCGGCGGGGGCTGGGACATGTGGCGCCGCATCGCCGCGCAGGACCCCAGCTTCGGCCATCCCGACACCTTCTGCGGCGACCCCGAGAAGACCAAGTGGATGAGCGCCACGGTCACGACCTTCGACGGGGAGATACCACCCTACATCCAGGCAATCTGCAAGCGCGACCCCTTCACCGGCCACGTGGTCACCGGCGGCATCGTGACCTGCACCGACTCCAACTGGCTCATGAGCTGGACGCTCAACCGCCAGCAGCAGTTCCGCGACCAGCCCAAGAACGAGCTCTGCGTCTGGGTGTACGGCCTCTTCCCTGACGAGCCCGGCAACTACGTGAAAAAGCCCATGCGCGACTGCACCGGCGAGGAGATCTGCCAGGAGTGGCTCTACCATATGGGCGTTCCCGAGGACCGCATCGCCGAGCTCGCCGCGAACCACGCCAACACGGTACCCGTCATGATGCCTTACATCACGGCGTTCTTCATGCCGCGGGCGGCGGGCGACCGCCCCGACGTGGTGCCCGACGGCGCGGTCAACTTTGCCTTCATCGGCCAGTTTGCCGAGACGCCGCGCGACACCATCTTCACCACGGAGTACTCCATGCGCACGGGCATGGAGGCTGTCTACACGCTCTGCGACGTTGACCGCGGCGTGCCCGAGGTGTGGGGCAGCGTCTTTGACGTGCGCGACCTGCTCATGGCAAGCGTGAAGCTGCGTGACGGCAAGCCGATCACCGACATGAAGCTCGGGCTGGTCGAGCGCTTTGCGCTCAAGGAGGCGCTCAAGAAGATCAAGGGGACGGACATCGAAAAGATCCTCAGGGAGTTCAAGGCAATCTAGCGTGCAAAGGGGACAGGCACTTTTGCACGCTCCCAGACACGGCCTTGTTTTCGCATCAATTGGCGAAAACAAGGCCGTTGTTTAGCCATTTTTGGAGAAAAACAGGCGGAACTCCACCCCTGCCTCGCAAGCGGAAAATGGACCCCACGCGCCCTCGTCTACGTGGCACGAGACCGCAAGCACGGCTTCCTTTTTATCGCTCTCACTACGAACGCGTCATGCCCATGGCGCGATAGAGATCCTCGAAGCCAAGCCCCTTGCGATCACGGCGGCGATACCACGTCGCATAGGTATCCCAGTCAGGTGCGAGAACATGGTTGCAGAGCAGAATCCACAGGGGAATGAACGGAATGAAGAGCAGCCCGGCAAACGAGAGCCAAACGATAACCCTAAGCTCCGCATCCATGGAAAGCGGAAGCGCCAGAACAACAGCTAGGGCCAGCGCGGCAACCACCGCATAGGCGATCATTCCGCGAATCTGCAGCCTCTTCGCCTTTTCATAACCAGAGAGAATGCGTCCGAGCAGCTGGGCGTGGCCACGTCCGAAGGTCTGAAGCGCATAGGCCAGTATCTCGTTTCGCTCCGCGACCGAGGCAGCAACCCCTGCCGCAGTCGCAGCCTCCGAAAAGCCGTCGGGCGCACGGAGCGGGGCATCGGACGCCCACTCGTAGAAATCGTGGTCCATGCGCGCCCTCCAAACTCGAGGCGTTGACGCTTGCCGGCGGCGATCAGACGAATCCATTTTATCATCTGCCCAGCTCTGCCTTCTGCCGCAGGAACGGGGCCGAAGGAGCGCCCGAGGAAGCGCCTCGCCCCGCGGCGCCCCCAGCATCGAGCCCCATGATTGCCTGCATGAGGCACGACGTGCCGCACCGGCAAATACCGGCGGACGCATCGATCGCGACGCCATAGTGGCCGAGGGAGCAAACCCGCTCAAGCTAGTCCCGCCGCCCAAACAAACGCATGCCGGCCCCAGCCTCTCGACTGGGACCGGCAAAGCAAATATCGCGTTTATCGGGGCATTTTTGTCAAAAATGGCGGTTTATACCCCCATAGCTTCCTGAAAATTAACTCCCACTCGACAATGCCATCATGCCGAGAGCTGGAACTCATACCTCGTTCCATGCGATAACAGCACACCATCCGTCAGCTCCACGCATAGGATTATCGTGTTCTCATCATCAAAGTCATTGTGGCCGTTGTCGATCCACTCGGAAAACGCTCTCCGCAGCCTCTCGGCAATTCGACGATTGCCCTCCTTCCCGAAATAGCCCAGATTGACGCCTCTTCCATGCGCCGTAAACCACTCGCCGGCTATTCCGACGACAGGGCTACGCTCCGCCTGCCTCACCTTATTTGAGAGCGCATGCGTGATGATGTAAAACGCGCCGTCTTCGTAATAGGCGTTTACCCAGCGCACGTAAGGCACCCCATCCTCCACTGTTGCCAACGCGATGATGGAGTCTTTTCCAAATCGCTCCGCCATAATCTTTTCGGCGTCCTCGCCCATTCTCTCCATCGGTCCGTTCCCTTCTCGAACGACGAGATTGTTATGGCTCCTTCTTCATTTTATATAGTGAGTACAATACTTATCTCGTTGCTATCGACAGACGAGCGAGTTGTCCACTCTCGTGCACTCTCAGCCGCGCGCCATGCGGTCGCCCCCATCGTCGGAGTGACCCAGATTATGGATGCCTGCGTTGAACTCAAAACGAACCCAACGCCACCGCTCGCTTCCTCTATCCCAGAGAGGCAGTCCTTGTCGAGCAGGAAGTCGAACACGCTCGCCGTAACCACGCCGTACTCTCCGCGGAGAGCTGCGTTCTCCTCGACATCAAGCGCGGCCTCAATGATGTGGTCGTCGTCGACGCCCTCCGAGCGCAGGTAGTCGCCAAAGAGGCTGAAAGGCGGGCATGTCTTCCCGCAGCGCCAGATGCCTGAGACCATCTTAACCATGCCATTGTGCATGCGGCCGATGGGCCCGTTGAGGTATCGGTCCCGCCTGATTTCCCTTTGTACGTCACCTTGGTTCCCGAGCGATTTCTATTGAGCATTTTTGCCGTATGCGGCATTTTTTTCAATTAGTTTTTCTAATCATAACGACTTATTCCATAGCCCGACTCGCCAACCGTGCCGCGGGCTCTGGCAGCCACTCGATCTTATCGCCAAAGTTCGCCATATCCTCATCGTATACGTGCATGAAGTCGAGAATTGTCCCCAGGCGCTTGGGAAACATACTCTCGCAGTACGCGGGGATGACGTCGTGGGGAACCACGCCGATAAGGTCCTCTCCCTTGAACCGCGCAAGAACCGCACGAGCATCGCAAAGAACTGCGGGCAGCCCAGCACACTTGAGGGCAACATAGAAGCCCACCGCCTCAACCGATCTGCTCCACGCTTTGCCCGCGACGGCGTAGTAGTACCCCCAGAGTTTCTTCGATTCTTGGAACTCGGCGTCGCTGAGCTCTCCGAGGCGATGCCGGAATTCCGTCTCCGGCCCGTCGTGACAGACGAACAGGCTCACGTGGGTAGAATTCCCGCCACGGCATACCTCCCACGGGTGCCCGCCGATTCGGTTCCGATTGAAATACCATTCTTCCCATGCATCAGAACTCGAAAGGTCAACGCCCGGTCCGGAATGGAGGCCCATCCCCTTACCGGTAAGCCCTTCGTCGCGTCCGTCTGCATAGCACAGATACAGATCGTCAAGCGGTAGGCGTTTACCGCCTTTTCCACACAAGTTATATCCGCACGCCTCGTAGCCAAGCGCGCATGCGGCCAAGAAATCGTTGCCCGTCATGGAGGGCAGGCGATTGATCTTGCTCGCATCCTCAGCATCCGATGACGCATATGAGCAGAACGCTTCGAACGTATCGCTATCCATCCCGTCGAAGTGGGCCGCCCTGGATTCCGGCTCGCATGCCCAGACGTCGCCTCGCGAAACAACGCCGATGCGATGGAAGTACGGGAGCTCGTTGGCAACGGTCTCGTTATACGTACCACTCCTCAAGGCATCCATGCTTTCGCTCGCAGCTCGTACAAGCATCTCGAGAAGCGCAAGCAGATGCTCCTCATGCCAGTCGCCCTCAGCGGGCTCCCGGCCGAGATCGGCGCAGACAACGGACACCCTGCCGACCGATACCGCCCGGCAGCGCTCGCTCTTCATGATGACGAGCTCGTACCACTTATAGGAATCCGGATATTCGCTCTCCCACAGCGCAATGAATTCCTCGCGTGAGCCCACCTCCCCCTCGCCCAGTGGGTCCTCGTAGCTGTCGAAATCGTCCAAGCTCCCACGCGGAACCTTGAGCCAAATGGACTTCGCCTCGTTGCTGGTCGCGAGCGGCGCGAGATCAGCCAGCTCCTCGATGAGGTGGTCGAGCGCGCCGAGCACCTTGCGCGTCTGGGCGGCGGGATTTTTGTATCCCCCGTTAAAGCATCCGAGAAGCCTGTCGATATCCGGTGCAACGAGCTTCCACTCCATGTGGCCCCCTTCTTGGTTATTTGACCTTTCCTCAATTTCGAGCAATCATCCCAGCGAGATAGCGCGCCGGGCCAAGCTTGTGCGCCTCGATATCCGGGCAAAAACGCGGTCCGCGTCGTTCACGGCGGCACCACCCCTTCTTTGTCCTGCCGTCACGTAGAGATAGTTCCATCGCACACAACATAGGCGTTCGCGCGGACATAAATGAGCAGTCAGCAGAGGGCGCGTGTACCGCGAGCTCAGGCGCATCCGTTCCGCCAACGAGGTCGACGAGGAGCTCGCCTGGACGGTCGACTTCCTCGCGCGGGAGTTCTCCGCCATGCGCGGCGAGGCGGAGCCCTCGGACGTCGAGCGCGAGGACGCCCTCATCTTCGGGATGTCGCGGAGGTGAGAGGCGAGCCTACCCCCGCCCCGTCGGCGCCAGCGCGATCGTCGTGCGCGCAGACCCCTCTATGTCGAGGGTATGGAACTCCTCTGATGGATGGCCCGCACTTCCCGAGCGCTTCCCCCGTTCGCCTCAATCGGGTATACTTCAGTCATTGTGAAAAGCCCTAGGGCTTTTAGCGGCTGCGGGTACCTGTACCTTCAGCCGCATTTTTCTTACCTTTTGGAGCCGATATGGGAGATCCCGGCACCGCGACAACGAGGGAACGGCCGCTCATCGACGCCGCCCAGCAGGTCCGCCACCTCAAGGACCGAGGGGTCCGCTTCGAGCTGACGGACGAGCGGGAGGCCGAGCGATTCCTGCGGGAGAGCAACTTCTTCTTCAAGGTGAAGGTGTTCGCGAAGTGCTTCTCCCGCTACACCAACCCCGGCTCGGAGCACTTCGGCTCCTACATCAACCTCGACTTCGCCTACCTCGCCGAGCTCACGAAGCTCGACCACCACCTCCGCGAGTCAGTCCTCTCGCTCACCCTCGACATCGAGCACTACATGAAGGTCGAGCTCAATAGGATGATCATGGACGCGGGGGACGACCCCTACGAACTCATGGCCTCCTTCTTCGAATCCGAGCACGAAAGGAAGATAAAGGTACTCGAGAAGAGGGCCGACCTTGACTCCGCCCGGTCGAAGGCCCCTGTAGTCAGAGCCCTATCCGAAGACCTGACTTCCTCGGACGTCAGGACCGTCATCTACGCCCTCGCGGGCCTGCTGCACCTATCGTCGGACTCGCTCGGCGGGATAGACCCCGACCATACCGAGAGGAGCCTTGCCGGGCTGGGCGGGTCCTCCTACACCCGTGGGCTCGTCGAGAAGTACGGGGACCCCGGGCACATGGCGGTCTGGAGCTACCTCGAGCTCGCGTCCTTCGGGGGCGTCATCTCGCTCTACAAGTACTACGTCTTCGAGCGGCGAGCGATGAAGGACGAGGAGGCTGTGAAGGGCCTACTCTTCCCGACGAAGGCACTGAGGAACGCGGCGGCCCACAACGGGAACATGCTCAGCACGCTCGGCTCGAAGCTGAGGAAGCCCGTCGGCTCCATCTCGAGGATGGCGGTCGAGGAGCTGGGAATCGACCGCGAGCTCGTGTCGCTCACCAAGAGGGCGCCCATCGTCCACGACTTCACCGCCCTCGCCCTCTGCTACATGCACCTGGTCAAGAGCGAGGACGCGAGAGGGGACGCCGCAGAGAGGCTCCAAGCCCTGCGCAGGCGATTCATGGCGCACAGGGGCTACTTCTCCTAGCAGGGCGAGCTGAAGAACGGCCTGGCGATGCTCAGCGAGGTCATGGACAGAGCGGCCGGCCGCCTCTCACGGCCATAGTCAACGCCATCGTCGCCTTTCGACTTCCTCCGGGGAGGGCTTGTTGACGCCTAAGTTCCGAATCAGGCAGAATAACGACAGATGTAAAAACCCATCAAGGTTTTGTAAGAGCGGGGCCGCCTGGCGGAACCGCTCTAGTTTTTTAGATCGACTCTTGAAAGCCCACTGGTGACTGCGACCATCCGCTGAAATCCGTAATCCTCGCTCGGACAGAGCGGGTTCGAGTAAGTCCGAGTAGGTCCGAGCAGCCCAGTAGCAACCCTCCTGCCCACAGCATAAATCCGCAGCTCAGGCGCATGACATGCCGTCACATGAAGCGGCCAGTTCGGGTAAGAGTAAGTCCGAGTGGTCAGAGTAGGGCCCGTCTTTCCCCCTCTCGGCCGGGTGCAGAGCCGATAAGACGAACTCCAGAGACAACCCAATAGCGACGAGCCAAGGCCGGCGGATGCCGGTTATTCCTTGTGCGCGCAGCCTGTCACGGAACCCGCTTTTCCCGCAAGGACCGCGATGCATTCCCGGCTTCTTTCGGAATCGGCGGTCCCGCCCAGAGCGTTGCCGGCGAAACTCACCCGTGATTTCTATTGAGCAATTTCGCCGTATGCGGCATTTTTTCTCAGCAAGAAGAAGGTGAGCCCCGGCCTATTCAGGACATTTTTCTGGTCATGTCCGCATCGTTGTCCAGATTAATGTCCAGAATCAATCCACCTGTCCCGCAGCGGCTCGGCCTGAGAGGAAATCTCCGCCCGGACGGCGGTTGCAAGCTCCTCGCAGCGCTTCATCTCCTCGATCAGATTCCGGTGCGCATCCCAATACGCCCTCCACAGACCCCCGTCGACCACCGCCTCGAAGTCGATTCTCACCGGAGGAAACCTCCGCTCGTAGTCGGCGATTCTTTCGGCCCTCTCCTCGATGTCCCCCACTCCTCGCGATGCGGGCGACAGCGGTGATGGCCCGAACATCCAACTCCTCCAGGGCTTGTTGCCCTTCGACTGATTGCACTTCCCACATGCGGGGACGAGGTTGTGGATCTCCGAGATGTAGCCAGTCGGGCGCTTATCCCGCACGATGGCGTTGAGATGGTCCCACTCCGTCGCAAGGTTGCCGCAGTATGCACAGCGCATATCAGAGGCGTTCATGCCGAGAACTTCGAGCGTGAGGGCGATTATCTCGTCACTCGACATGATTGCGGGAATGGCCTCGCTCACGAACGAGCTCGTAATACTCGACGTTCAGCCGATTATCTTTACCGAAGCCGGCACCCCAAACGCGTTTGACAGCGCGCTCATCGACATCAACTCCCTCAAAATGCGGGAGCCCAGAAATACTGCAGTCCTACCTTCGCGCCATGCTGGCGCAAATTAGAATAATAATTCGCTGTTCCCACTCTGTAGAAGCCTTCCTTTATCTGATGGCTTCTGGTGTCATTTGGTGATGCGTGCGTAGCCGATTTTGACACCAAGCTTTGGAGTTTTGAAGCCATTTAGGAGCCGGCTATTTCCTTTCAGAGAGGCAATACCTGTCTTTGACTGACTTGAATACGGATGCTCTTATCAGGTATACGTCTCCACGGCTTCTCGTCAGAGCAACATACAGCTTATTAATCGTCTGCCTCGATATGCCTTGCGGCGAGAAGTCTTCTTCCGCCAACCTCTCAAATCCATCCGTAAGCACAACGCACGTTGAGTCCATGGTATCGCCTTTTGAATACGACCAGTTCACAGAGCGGAAGGCATAGCCATCGGAATTGTTGTAAACGAGCTTGATTACTTCGTCATTCAAAAGGATTGCGTCAGGGTCCTCTTCGACCCAAATTACTTTGCCTTCGCCGTCTCCCGAAGAGATTATTTGAATGCCCAGTTTTTCTCTAATAAACGAACAGACAGCAGGAGCACATCTTCGAGATTCGCGTAACGATGTTTCATCTATCTCGAATCCTTCCTTTTTAAGTTTTCCCAGAAACTCCTGGTATCCAATCTCAACCTTACCTTTAGCAAAGGGCTTACCGCTGTTATTTTGCGCAGAAACCGAATGCTGATAATAATCCCCAACCAGGGTCACATTATCAAGCGCCTTTGAAACCTTTACGATTAGGTCGTAATTATGCTCTCGAAAATCCTGAAATTCATCGATATAGACATCATCGTAGAAGAGGCTTAGGCGCTTTGCAGCCCTGCCAACAAGCGTGCCGTCACCGTATTTGACCTGTAGAGCAAGCTCGGATAATGTCGCGCAGTAATACCTTAAGCTGCCATCAATGTAATGAAGTAGCCTATCTTTAGCGACATATCTTCTGTTCGGAATCATTTTTCCGCCACTTGACTTAACGCGCCGAGGCGGTGGATCAATCATGGTAATCCCTTTGCTGGCAAATTGCGCACAACCGAAATGGGCACCGATGCTCGGCTCATAAGGAAGAATGAAGTTGTGATAGACGAACGAATCGAATGTTGAAATAGCTGTCAGCTCGGGTATTGTGCCGAACGCATCAATCAGCTCTCTCTGAATGTTGGCCACGTTCTCACGCGTAAAAGCAAGTATAAGATTTCTCTTTTCAGGATCGATGGCATGGCAAATATGGTAGGTTTTGCCAGCACCGGCAACTGCAAGGATTATTCGTTTAGCCATGCGATCGCATCTTTCACGTATTTTGGCGCAGTAAACTTGATTCCCGAGATCAACATCTGGTACGCAACATCTGCTTTGTTGTTTAGCATCTTGCCGAGAACAGGACCGTAGTCCTTCTTGTTAAACAGATATTTTGCCTTTGGAGCGACCTTAATAAGCCCATCGAGGGTTTCTTTATTCTCCTTGTAAAAACATACCTCCCATGTCCACCCTTCGATTGTCTGATCCATGAAAACGTGTTGACAATCATGCAGGCTGTTGTATTTGTTAGCTTCAGAGATTCCGTCAGAATCCCCGTCATTGTCCGTGATAACGGCTACCTTCTTATTAGCGCACTCCGCTATTGCAAGGTATCTCTTATACGAAACGCCTCCACAAGGAATGACCGTAACCTCATCATCCTCAACGGTTCTTCCGGTAAGTTGCTCATAGAGCTTGGGCAGCAAGATATATTCGGTAGCCCCTTCAACCAGAATGGCTCTCTTGGATAAGAGCAGCTGCAGGAATGCGTTGTTGTCTGCTTTTGTGAAGAATTCTGCAACATCGCCAGGAACATCTCTCAAGGATTGCGTGCAGCCCTCGGTAACCCAAAGAACATTGCTTAAGTTGAGGGTACAGGCAATCATATTGCTATGGGTCGTAATGATTATCTGAGAGCCTTTCCCGTTGGCAGAAATCTCGTTTAGCATTTTCCTCATCGTTGTGAAGCACAGGTGATTTTCAGGCTCCTCCATCAATACCACATCAAGTGCGCTCGCCTTGCTGAAAGCAATCTGAGTTTTAATTAGGCTCTCCATTCCGCTGCCGCGATTCTCGAGCGGGATAGAGTCCTCGAACACCGAAATGATATTTTCTAGTTGCACCTTCTTGCCGTCGATTCCAAACCTCCTTTTCTTGTCGATGGGGTCAAGGCCAACAGAATCAAAGGCGCTATCAAGCTTAGCTCGGAATTCGTTCTTCGCCCTTGCTTGAGTCTCGTTGTCGTATTTACTGTTAAACAATGATTTGTTGTAGTAGTTAAACGAAGGCCCCGCTGCACTTGTCGCCGCGTTGATAAACAAGAAGTTGAGGGGGCGTTTAATTGTCCTATATGGGTTCTTTGCGAAAGTCGTCCATGTTAGCGAGTAATACTCAAGCGGCAAGTTACCCTCGCTGATAAAGCCTTCTAGACCAGAGCCGAGCTCGGCATCAAATATACACTCAAATCGGATTCCATATTTCTCGTCTTTCCGGCCTCTACCGCCATAGACTTCTCCATAATAATAGGGAGCATCCTTTTTATGGGTGTCCAGTTCAAGAAATAGCTCGATCACGATTTTTGGGAGCGTTTTGACGCTCGGATTGGCCTTGAAGGCTGCAACGTTTTCAGCGTTAAATAAATCAGACAAAACTGATTTATCAGCATTACGATACTGTTGGTTGAGGACAATCCTTATTGCTTCAAGAATAGTGCTCTTTCCTGCCTCGTTTTCCCCAACGATAATGTTCATGTGTGGGTTAAGCGAAACATCAACGAATTTGAATTTCTTGAAGCCCTCAATATGAATTGACTTAATATAGCTCATTGGTTCCTTCGTTTTTCCCAATGGTATCGCCTTCCCCGTTTTTGTGTGCAATAGTACCGCCAGCACTTTTCCGCCCCATCCAGAATAGCCTTCTCAACTAACCATTTGACCTTTTAGAAAGCTCTTCTTTCCTGCATAAACTCGGGGATGTTGGCGTGGGCAATGCCGTCTCTTCGCTGAATGGGATCGTTCCGCGTCAGTAAATGCTTGGGGTAGTTATCTTTGATTTGGACGAGCGGGCGGTACTCGCGGTCCTCGGTCTTCCGGTCGCTCATGATGGTCATCGCCACCTGCACGTAGGCGTACTCCATCTCGGGCGAGCGCATGACGAAGTCGCATTCGAGCTTGCCGATGCGCCCCACGCTCACCTCGTAGCCCAGGCTCCTCGCGTAGCAGTAGACGATGTTCTCCAGCACCGGCCCGTAGTTGATGCGGTTGTCCGTGTTGAGCGCGAAGTAGAAGCCCAGGTCGGCGAGGTAGTACTTCTGCTCGCCCTTGAGCGACTTGCGCGACTTCATGTCGAAGCGCGTGCACTTGCTAATGATCTTGGCGTCCTCGAGTATCTGGAGGTAGCGGTTGAGCGTCTCGCGCTTGATGCGAACGCCCTGCCGCTCGAGATCGGATTGGATGTTCGTGAGCGAGGTCGTCGCGCCGAAGTTGTTGATGACGTAGTCGCGCACCTGGTTGAAGACCGAGACGTTCTTCACCTTCACGCGGCGGCGGATGTCCTTCTCGAAGATCTCCTTGATGACGGAGCACACGTAGGCGCGCTTGTCCGCCATCTTGGGGTAGTCGAGCGCCTTGGGGAAGCCGCCCTCGAGGATATAGCGGTCAAGCTCGGCCACAGGGTTGGGGTCGACCGCCTGCCCGAGGAAGCGCTTCATCTCGCGGTACTCCTTGAAGCTGAGCGTCTGCACCTCGAACTCGACGTAGCGCCCCGTCAGCTTGGTGGCGAGCTCACCGGAGAGCAGATAGGAGTTCGACCCGGTGATGAAGATGGAGAATCCGCCCTCGGAGCGGAACTCGTTCACCACCTCCTCGAACCCCTCGACGTTCTGGATCTCATCGATGAAGAGGTACTTCATGCCGCGGGTCTTGAGCGCGGGCTCGATCAGCGCCTCGAGCTGTTCCGGCGTCTTCACCGAGCGGAAGCCGTACCGGTCGAGGTCGAGGTAGATGATCTGGTCCTCCCGCACCCCCGCGGCCCTGAGCTCCTCGGCGATGGTCTGCATGAGACACGACTTGCCACACCGGCGGACCCCGGTGAGGACCTTGATCACGCCGTCGTCGTGGTAGAACCCGCGGATCTTCCCAAGGTAGTCCTCGCGCTCGAACAAACGCATACTGGCCCCAATCTCTCGACTGGAGCCAGTATAGCAAATATCTCTTTTATCGGGGTATTTCTAGCATGATTGACGATTTATACCCCCATAACTGCCGAATTTCCTACTCCCACTCAGTAATCAAATCGTGCACTTCCATAGCCTCTCGTCTACGTGGTGTATCGGTGTCCCCCTATTCGCCAGAATCTGGCAATTTTCGAGCACTTGAGTTGAACTCAATATGAACTCAACGCCGATGTTCGCTCGACAGCTTCCGAGCGGCTTGCATTCCCGCCGAGGAGGACGGACGCCTCTGGCAAGACCAAATCCTGCTAGATGCGCACAACATAGCCGTCCTTGCGCGGGGCGGCCGCGCCCTCGGGCCCCGCGGCGTATCCCAAGGCGATGGCGCCCACGCCGCGCAGCGTCTCGGGCAGGCCCCACTCCCTGAGGAGCGCCTTGCCCTCCGCGCTGTCGAAGACCTCACGCTCGCGGTGGATCCAGCAGCTGGCGAGCCCCAGGGCATGCGCCGCGAGCATGAGGTTCTCCAGCACGCAGGAACCGTCCTCAACGAAGGTGCCGCGTCCGCCGTCGGCGAGCACGACCACGATGACCGGGGCGCCATAGTACGGGTCGGTGTCCCTGCCCATGACGGCGGCGTTGAGCCGACGCAGGCGCTCGCGGGTCTCGGGGTTGGTCACCGCCACGATTACCGGAGACTGATGGCCGCCGCCGGTGGGCGCGAAGGTGCCCGCCTCGAGCACCTGATCGAGCAGCTCCTCCGGCACGGGCTCCGCCGTGTATGATCGCACGCTGCGACGCGTCCTGATGAGGTCGATAAGGTCGTTCGCCATGATGTCATGTCCTTTCTCCCGCTGGTGCTGTCTATATAGAAAGGCCGCCCGTCTGCCAGAGGCAGGCGAGCGGCGAAAAGATGACGGTATCCGGAAAAATCCGCTGCGATTTTCGAGACCCATTATGGCCTCAACGTCAGCGCTGTCAAGAGCCGAGGGCGATCCGACCATTCCTGCTTGACATTTTCGAAGAACCCTCGACAATTTAGTCCGTCTAAAAACGTGTGGACTTTTCTGGGCGCAAGCCACCTTTTTGCCACGCAACCGAGCTTCGGTCGCGTGGCCTTTTCTTTGTCGGCGGTCGCCAACCGCATGGTCTCTCTTCCGACAGCTCGAAACGTACGAAGCCATGCCCCGCGCGAGGCGGGGCGCGGGAGGGAGAGAACATGGGAAGCGCAATCAATTCGCAAACGCCATCTACGGACGCCTCGTCTTCGCAGCATCGCCAGGTTACGGCCGCCCTGCAGGTATTTGCCGGCGGGGCCTGTTATGGCGCGATGGCAACCACGTACAAGCTTGCTTACGCAGCAGGCTTTACCTCCGCGCAGGTGGTGGCGAGCCAGGCGTGGTTCGGCTGCCTGTTCTTCGTACTTGCAACGGCTGTGAAACTGGCGCGCGGCGGGCGCTTGGTTCGCCTTACGGGCACGCAGGCGCTCAAACTCATGGGGCTTGGCGCCCTAACCTGCACCACTTCGATCCTGTACTGCTACGCCATGAGCGTGCTCCCCGCACCCGTAGCGCTCACGCTGCTGTTCCAGTTCACCTGGATGGGACTCATCTGGCAGACCATCATAACGCGGCGGGCGCCCAAGCCCCTCGAAATCGCCTCGGCCGCGGTCATCGTGTTCGGCACCGTGTTCGCAAGCGGCGTCTACAAAACAGGGCTCGCCGGCTACGACCCCGTCGCCCTCGTCTGTGCCCTCGGAGCGGCTGTGACCTGCTCTCTGTTCGTCACGTTTTCTGGCAAGGTCAAGGCTAGCTGCTCCAACGAGCAGCGAGGCGTCATCGTGTGCCTCGGCGCGGGCATCATGTCGCTCACTGTGTGTCCCAACTACCTCGTCTCCGACGTCGTCTTCCAGGGCATCCTGCCCTTTGCCGCCGTAGCGGGATTCTTCGGCCTCATGTGCCCGGTGCTGCTCTTCGGCCTGGGCTCCCCGCACCTGCCCGCCGGCCTCTCCACCGTCATGGCGGCCGCCGAGCTCCCCGCCGGCCTTCTCATCGCCATGATCGTGCTTGGCGAGCCCCTCGGTGTCATCGAATGGCTGGGCGTGGTCGTTATCCTCGCCGGCGTGTGCCTCGCGCAAGTGCCCGCGCTGAGAGGGGCTCGTGCGCAGAGGCCGACGGCATAGCCGCGCCAATGAGGCAGCTGCGGCCTCCGAACGTTCGGTCGGATGCCGCAGCCGGCGGGGACAATGCGATTATCTAAGGGGAAAGGGCGGAATCGGAATGCAGGAGGGGCAGGCGCCATGAAGCCGAAGGAGCTCGATCGGGAGTTCTCCGTATGCAAGGTGGAGGACTACTCGCTGGTAGATCTGAGCGCAGAGTACAGCTTCATCGGCAAGACGGATGAAGAGAACTCCCTGGTATGCGCCACCGGCGATGTCCCGTCGAACGTTGTTGAGCGAGACGACAGGTGGAGGGGCTTCCGCATCCAAGGGATGCTGAACTTCCCTCTCATCGGGATACTGGCCGGCATCGCGGAGACACTGGCGGGGAACGGCATCTCGATCTTTGCCATCTCGACCTACAACACCGACTACGTTCTGGTGAAGAAGGAGAGCTACCAGAGGGCGCTGGACATTCTCGAGCGCGCGGGATACGAAATCGTCGAGTGACGGCACCGCCTTCTCCTGGGCAGCGTCTTTGTGGTGCGCCTGCCCCTCACGTAGGAGGACACGGGGGTGTCTCTATATCGTGATGCCCTTTTGATACGGGGCCACGCGAGCGAGCGGCATGCCTCCGCGCACCGCGTACTCGGCCCAGCCCTGGTAGCGGTCGCCGCCGGAGCCTTGCATGAACTCGGAGAAGGACAACGGCCGTATTCGAACCTCGTCCCCGCGGCCCCGGAACTCCGTCATGACGTCATGCGAGAGGAGCTTCGAGTTGCCCCCCCCGTCACGCACACGTCGACGTTTCTCATGCGCAGAAGCCCGTTGAGTCTGTTGAGGTATTGGTCATGCCCGATTTCCACGCGTACCTCATCTTGGTTTCCAAGTCGGTTCTATTGAGCAGTTTTGCCGTATGCGGCATTTCTTCTCAATAGAAGTGTCTTGTGCCACAGAGACGCCCGGCTCAAAATGCTGTCACGCTAAACACGTCCCGCTCAAATCACTGCATGTCCCATCTCCGGCCCTACGACCATTGCCGCCTCCCCGTAAACAGTCACGCAGACCATCACATTGCTCGGCCTATCCCCACAACCCCATGTTTGACATCGCGTGCAGCGGGACGTTCCTCATCCAGTCCTGCTCGCGGTAGCCCGACAGGCTGAAGCGGACGGACTTGATCTCCGGGTGGGCGCCCTTGAACGCCCGGAGGCTCTTGGCGCGCAGGTTCTCCTCCGCCTTCACCTCGATGGCGTAGACGCTATTCGGCCCCTGCGCCAGGAAGTCGATCTCTCCTGAAGAGTTCTCGGCCGACCAGTAGTACGGCGTGAGCCCGCAGTCGGAAACGAGCTGCTGGCAGACGTACTGCTCGGTGAGGGAGCCCTTGAACTCCTCGAAGATCTCGCTGCCCCCGACGACCGTCTCCTTGTCGAGCTCCGCCATCGCGCCCAACAGGCCGACGTCCACAAGGAAGAGCTTGAAGGCCGTATCGTCAGCATAGGGGGCCAAAGGGATGCCAGGCTTCGAGATCCTGCGGACGAGAGTCGTGATGCCGGCCTGCGTGAGCCACGTGATGCCCGCCTGGTAGTTCCGTGCCCGCGCACCCGAAGCAATGTGGCTGAACACGAACTTCTTGTTCTCCCTCCCGAGATGGGACGGGATCGACCGCCACGCGGCGAGCGCGTACTCGGTCTCGGTCCTGCTCAGGTGCTTCGAGATGTCGCGCTCGTAGCCGCGCAGGACCTCAAGCTGCACCTCACGCGCATCCTCCAAGAGACCTCGCTCAAGAAAGACGCTCACCGCCTCCGGCATCCCCCCGACGTAGTAATACTGGCGGAGGAGCGGAACGAACTTGCTTGAGAAGCCGTTGATGAGGCTCGTGTCTCCCGTGTCGATGAGGTCGCAGAGCGTCCGGTTCCCCGTTGCGACAAGAAACTCCCGAAAGCTAAGGGGATAAAGGTCAAGCGTATTCACCTTCCCGACGGGGTACCCGCTTCCCTCGTGCACGGTGATGCCCAGAAGCGAGCCGGCCGCAGCCACCACGTACCCGGGCGCGTCCTCGCAGAAGTACTTGAGGGAGGTGAGCGCCTTCGGGCACGCCTGGATCTCGTCAAGGACGATGAGGGTGCCGCCCTCGGACACGACCTCCCCCGTCTCGAACTGGATGGCCGAGACGATGCGCGGGATGTCGTAGCCCAGCTCGAACTGCTCGCGCATCCTTGGGTTGTCGTCGAGGTTCACGTACGCGACGTTCTCGAACTGCGTCCTGCCGAACTCCCGGAGAAGCCACGTCTTGCCCACCTGGCGCGCGCCGTTGAGGATGAGCGGCTTGCGACGGAGCCCGTCCTTCCAGGCAACGAGCCCATCCATGAGGAATCGTTCCATACAAGCTCCTCTCCTAAAATAGATACGGCCTTATTTTCGCACAGAATGGCGAAAATAAGGCCGTAATAAAGCAAGTTTTGGAGAAAATCAGGCGGAATTTATTCCCATTCGATCGTCGCGGGAGGCTTGGGCGTGACGTCATAGACCACGCGGTTCACGCCGGGCACCTCGGCCACGATGCGGCTCGAGATGCGGCCCAGCACGTCGTAGGGCAGCTTCGCCCAGTCCGCGGTCATCGCGTCGCTCGACTCCACCGCGCGCACGATCACCGGGCGCGCGTAGGTGCGCTCGTCGCCCATGACGCCCACGGAGCGGATGTCGGGCAGCACGGCAAAGTACTGCCAGCAGCTGTGCTCGGAGTTGCGCTCGCCCGTCTCCTCAAAGAGGCGCTCGTTGTAGGCGTCCAGCTCCTCGCGCACGATGGCGTCGGCGTTCTTGAGGATCTCGAGCTTCTCGGAGGTCACCTCGCCGATGATGCGGATGGCAAGGCCCGGTCCCGGGAACGGCTGACGGTAGACCATGCGGTCGGGCAGACCGAGCGCCACGCCCAGCTCGCGCACCTCGTCCTTGAAGAAGTGGTCGAGCGGCTCGATGAGGTCAAAGTGCACGCCCTCGGGGAAGGGGATCAGGTTGTGGTGGCTCTTGATCGTGGAGGCCTTGCCGCCCGTCTTGCGCGCGCCGGACTCGATGATGTCCGGATAGATGGTGCCCTGCGCGAGCATCTCCACGCCGCCGATGCGCTGGGCCTCGTCGAAGAAGACCTTCCAGAACTCGGAGCCAATGCGGCGGCGCTTCTCCTCCGGCTCGGTCACGCCGGCGAGCAGACGCTCGTAGCGGCGCTCTGCGTGGACGTGCACGAGCGGCACCTGGAACTGATCGCGGAAGACCTCCTCGACCATCTCCGGCTCGCCCTTGCGGAGCATGCCGTGGTTCACGAAGACGCAGGTCAGCTGGTCACCGATGGCGCGGTGCACGAGCGCGGCCACCACGGAGGAGTCCACGCCGCCAGAGAGGCCCAGGATGACCTTGCGGTCGCCCACCTGCGCGCGGATCTCCGCGACCTTCTCCTCAATGATGTTGTCCATGGTCCAGGTGGCGTCGAGTCCGCAGATGCCAAAGAGGAAGTTCTCCAGCAGCGCACGGCCGTGCTCGGTGTGGCGCACCTCCGGGTGGAACTGGGTCGAGAAGAGCCTGCGCTCGGGGCACTCCATGGAGGCCACCGGGCACACGTCCGTGGAGGACGTGACGACGAAGCCCTCGGGCACGCGGCTCACGGCGTCGCGGTGGCTCATCCACACGGTCTGCTCGTCGGGCGTGTCCGCGAACAGAGCGGACTCGCCGTCGCGCACGATCGTGGCCGGGCCATACTCGCCCACCTCAGAGTGCGCGACCTCGCCGCCCAGCGTCACCGCCATGATCTGGTGCCCGTAGCAGAAGCCGAGCACCGGCACGCCAAGCTCGAGGACACCCGGGTCGATCCTGGGCGCGTCCTCCGCGTAGACGGAGGCCGGGCCGCCGGAGAGGATGATGGCGGAGGGCCCCATGGCGGCGAGCTCGTCTGCGGGGATGTCGCACGGCACGATCTCCGAGTACACGTGCAGATCGCGCACGCGACGCGCGATCAGCTGGCCGTACTGGGCGCCAAAGTCCAGAACCGCGACGAACTGCTTGGGGGTGGCCTCGCTCATACATCCTCCGGTCTTCTCGACGCGCACGGAGAGCCGTGCGCCGGAACGTGATTCAGGAAATGCAACCTCAACATTATTGCCGGTTTTCTGGAAAACGCGCCCATTTTTGGGCCCTTCATGCGTCATTCACCCAACTTCTCTATCATTTATGCGTCTGAATCGAGCCGCCAGCGGGGCCACAGGCCTCCACAACAGAAGGGGCCGTTGTGGCCGACAAGAGAAAACACCGGCAGATGACCAGCGCCGAGCAGGCGCGCTACTCGGAGAGCCGCTACGGGCGCGGGGCCGCTGAGGCACAGCCCGCAGCCGCGGCGCGGCAGGCGGCCGAGCCGCGCCCCATGACCGAGCCGCGCACGAGCCGCCGCTCCTCCTCGGGGCGCCCTGCCGGCGCCCACATGGCGCCCTCCCGCGCCGAGGGCGTTGAGGCCTATCGCCAGCGCCGCAGGAAGAAGGGTGCGGGCCGCGTGCTCAAGGTCCTTCTCGTCACCGTCCTGGTGGTGCTCGCCGGGGCGGGCACGGCGGTGGGCCTGTGGCTCGCGGACCTCAACGGCCGCCTTGCGGACAAGGACGTGGTGAGCGACGACCTCCGCCAGCAGCTCGTGGCAGTGGAGCCCCAGGAGCCCTTCTACATGCTGCTCCTGGGCGTCGACAAGAGCGAGGGCCGAGCGGAGGAGTGGGGCGCCGACACCTCCAACTTCCGTGCCGACACCATCATCCTCACGCGCGTGGACGCGCCCGCACAAAAGGTGACCCTCGTCTCCATCCCGCGCGACACCCTCGTGGACATGGGCGAGAACGGCGAGCGAAAGATCAACGACGCCTACGCCATCGGCGGCGCGGCGTACATGACCGAGATCGTCTCCGATTTTGCAGACGTGGACATCTCGCACTACGCCGAGGTGGACTTCGAGCAGCTCACCTCCATCGTTGACACCATCGGCGGCATCGAGGTCACGCTGCCGGTGGCAATCCACGACGACTACGCCGTCATCGACCTGCCCGCCGGCACGCAGACCATCGACGGCGCCACCGCCCTTGGCCTGTGCCGCGCGCGCCACGCCTACGACGACTACGGCGGAGGCGACTTCTACCGCGCCGCCAACCAGCGCATGGTGATCGGCGCCATCGTGAAGAAGGTCCTCCAGCTCGGTGACATCGCCACCATGGCGACCACGGTCTCCGAGCTCGCGGACAGCGTGAGCACGGACTTCAGCGCGACGGACATCCTCAGCCTCGTGGCGCAGTTCCGCAGCTTTGACGTGGACAACAACATGTACTCCGGCCAGACCCCCACGGTCTCCGAGTACATCAACAGCGTGTGGTACGAGATTCCCAACCAGGCAGCCTGGGAGGAGATGATGGCGCGCGTGGAGGCCGGCGAGTCCCCCTACTCCGACGCCAGCCAGGACTTCACGGCAGGCGTTGCCGGTTCCATCGGCTCTGGCTCCAACATCACGGAGGGCGAGGTCGACACCACGTCCGAGGATTCGGAGGAGGACGAGGAAGCGGTCACCGAGCCCGAGGTCACGCCGGTCTACTCTGGCTCCGTCTTCGTGCTCAACGGCGCGGGCATCAGCGGCCTGGGCGCGAGCACGGCCGACACCCTCAACTACACCGGCTTCTACGCCAGCTCCGACAACGCGTCCTCGTTTGGCAACACCACGACCACGATCTACTACAACGGCAGCGCCGAGGGCGTGGCCGCGGGCGTGGCCGAGACGCTGGGGCTCAGCAGCTCCCACATCCGCGAGAACGACGGCACCTACAGCACCGAGTACGACGTCATCGTGCTCCTGGGCGAGGACATGGGCTAACCAGCCGTCGCATCAGACGCACGGCGAGAAGAACGCGGGCCCGCAACCCAAACAGGTTGCGGGCCCGCTCGTCCTTCTCGCCCTTTCCAGCTGCCCTTCTCGACCGCCCTTCAATCGCTGACGGCAGGCCGCCCGCCGACCTTCTAAGCAGTAGTTTTTGAGCGCGAAGCGCGAACACTCCTGCGTGAAGGTCGGCGGGCGGCCCCTCCTGACGTCACACGTTGAACCTGAAGTGCATCACGTCGCCGTCCTGGACGACGTAGTCCTTGCCCTCGATACGGAGCTTGCCGGCGTTCTTGCAGCCCGCCTCGCCGCCGAGGGTGACGTAGTCCTCGTAGCTGGCAACCTCGGCCTTGATGAAGCCGCGCTCGAAGTCCGAGTGGATGACTCCGGCAGCCTCGGGGGCCTTGGCGCCCACGCGCACGGTCCAGGCCTTGACCTCCATCTCGCCGGCGGTGAAGTAGCTCTGGAGGCCCAGCAGGCGATAGGCCGCCTGTGCCAGCGTCTCCAGGCCACTCTTCTCGAGGCCCAGGTCCGCGAGGTACTCGGCGGCCTCCTCGGGCTCGAGCTCGGAGAGCTCGGCCTCGACCTTGGCGCAGATGGGGATGGGGGTCACGCCGTCGATGGGCTCGAGCTCGGCGCCCAGCTCGTCCTCGTCCACGTTTGCCACGTAGAGGATGGGCTTCATGGTAAGCAGGAAGAGGCCGCGCGTCTCGGCGCGCTCCTCGTCGGTCATCTCCATCGTGGCGGCGCGGTTGCCCTCGTTCAGCCACGCGAGCAGGCGGCGCGCCACCTCGTACTTGGGCGCAAGCTCCTTGTCGCGCTTGGCGTCCTTCTCAAGGCGCGGGAGCTGCTTCTCGAGGGACTGGATGTCCGCGAGGATGAGCTCGGTCATGATGGTGTCGGCGTCCCCCGCCGGATCCACGAACTCGCCCACGCGCCCTACCTCGCGCATGACGTTGGGGTCCTTGAAGTAGCGGACGACCTCGCAGATGGCGTCGGTCTCGCGGATGTTGGCGAGGAACTGGTTGCCGAGGCCCTCGCCCTCGTTGGCGCCCTTCACAAGGCCGGCGATGTCCACGAACTCCACCGTCGCGGGCACGATGCGCCCGGGGTGCACGATCTCCGCGAGCTTGGCCAGGCGCTCGTCGGGCACGTCCACGATGCCCACGTTGGGGTCGATCGTGGCAAAGGGGTAGTTGGCCGCGAGGCCGCCCTTCTTGGTGAGGGCCGTGAACAGGGTCGACTTGCCCACGTTGGGCAGGCCCACGATGCCAATGGAAAGCGACACGTTCTTCTCCTTACCTACTTCTCGGACCCGGACTCGCCGGACCCGTCGTCGAGCTTCTCGAGGACGTCCGCCACGCGCCCCAGCTGCTGCTTGCCCTTCTCCATGTACTCGGACGCCTTGGCCTTGGCCTCAGCCTTCTTGCGCGCGAGCTCCTCGGCCGCCTTGTCGGGAATCACGAGCTCGTGCACGTCCATGGGCTCCATGGAGAGCGCGCCGTCCTCGCAGACCGTGACGCACGCGCCGCAGCCCACGCAGTACGCGTTCTTGACCGTGACGTTGCCCTGCCGGTCCAGGTCGAGCGCGTGCGTGGTGCAGACCTGCGCGCAGTCCCCGCACATGGTGCAGAGCGAGGAGTCGCAGACGGGCGCCTCGAGGCGGATGAAGTCCGCGAGGCCCTCGTCGTGCTGGAGGGCGCCCATCATGAGCTTGCGCCCCTGCGTGAGCACGCGCTGACGGTTGTTGGAGGCCTTGGCGCCCACCGCGGACTCGAGGTCGCGCTGGAGCTGGTCGAGGCGCTTGGCGTGGTCGGAGACCTTCTTTGCCACCGCCTTGGCGCCGGCGAGCGCCGGGTTGGTGCGAGAGACCAGGCGCTCCGCGGAGTGGATGGCCCCGCTCACGAACTGGCTGCGCTTGTAGGCGCGCGTGAACTCGTGGTTCATGGCGGATTCCTCCGCCTCGAGGCCCATGGCCGCGTCCGCCCACTCCTCGGCGGTGGCGATGGCGTCGGTGTAGACCTCCTCGCCCGTGGTGGTGCGACAGCGGTCGCAGATGCCCACCGGCAGGTAGACGTTGATGTTGTCGTAGTCCGCGAGCAGGGAGAACCAGAGGTCGCGCGGGACGGAGCCCACGCAGGCGAGCACGACCTCGTTGCCCTTGGGAACGCGCTTGAGGGCACGGGTGCAGGTGACGTAGCACTGCTCGTAGGCGGACGCCACGCGCGCAATCTGGTCGTAGACCTGGCGCGGGGCGTGCCTGCGGGTGGAGATGGTCTCCGTGGGGCACACCGCGGCGCACAGGCCGCACTTGCGACAGTCCTCGCCAATGAGGACGGACTTGTTGTGTATCCTCAGCGCGCCCTTCACCGGGCAGACGTCCAGGCAGCGAGAGCACACGTCCTCGCGCCCGGAGGCGACCCGCAGGCACTTGTTGGAGTTGGCGAAGGGCTTCTCCTTGTAGTCCGCGGGATTGAAGACCTGGCGGTCACCCTCCCCCACGAGGGAGTCGACCATGTTGCCCGGCAGGTCGGAAAGGGCCCGCCAGTCGCTCTGCAGGTCAATGAGCTCATCTAGGAAGTCGCGCTTCTCGGCCACAGGCCTTCCCCTCTCAAGGTCGTATCGGCAGCTCTTTATTGTACGCCTTGCGGCCCGCCGGGTCCCGGTGCGAGCGAGAAGGACAGGGGGTCCGGCCTAGCCCAGGGGCGGCATGGGCTCCCAGCCAGGGTCATGGAGAATCTTGCGCGCGTCACGGTGGCCGGCGACGAGGCGCGCCATGCCGCTTCTGAGGTGGCTGCGGTCCACGATCAGCAGGCGCACGAGCTCCTTGGCAAACGTGAGGAAGGTGCCCAGCGCAAAGCCGGGCGCGCTGTAGTCGCCGTGGAGCATGAAGTAGCGCGCCATGTAGCCGCGGTTGCGCGTGATGTAGTAGCGCGTCATGTCAGAGGTGGAGTTGAGCTGGCGGACCGAGCCGATCTCCTTGTTGGCAACCTCGCGGCGCCGCGAGAGCACGTAGTCCGGCACGTAGTAGACGTCGCAGACCTTGCTCGCAAGGTAGCCGTAGAGGGCGTCGTCGAGGTAGATGAAGAAGCGGGCGTCCGGCAGGCCGATCCGCTGGACCACGCGGCGCGAGAAGAACCCGCCCTCGAAGCACAGGGCGTTTGCGAGCTTGTAGCGCTCACCCGGTCGCCAGCCGTCGCGCGAGAGGGGGTTGTAGATGGCCAGCCGCGGCCAGAAGCGGTGCTGCCAGAAGAAGTGGCCGCCGTCGAAGTCCCTCCGCTGGCCCATGATGGCGTCGGCCTCCTCGGACCAGCGGGCGAGCACCTCGAGTCCCTCCGGCAGGACGGCGACGTCGTCGTCCATGACCCAGAACCACTCGGCGCCCAGCTCAAAGGCGCGGCGCACGCCCTCGGAGAAGCCCCCGGACCCGCCGGTGTTCTCCTCCATGGGCACGTAGACCGTGCGGTCAGTGCCGCCGAGCGCGTCCGGGTCGTCCGCCGTGGGACCCCAGAGCCCCTCTGCGCGCACGGCAAAGTCGCGGGCCACGCACTCGGTCTCCGGAGAGTTCTCGTTGTCCACGACCACCACGCGCCACGGCGCGATCGTGAGCCCCAGGATGGAGTCGAGCAGCTCCGCCAGCAGCCCCTGACGCTTGTAGGTCACTATGACGATGGCCGGACGCCTCATCCCACCCCTCCCGGGCTCGTTGCCAATCCGCGTATAGTATAGGGTACGTCCCCGAAAACGTCCCACACCCGAAGTCAGGGGGTCCCATGAGCAACTCCTCTGTGCCAACCGAGAAGAGCCTCGTCTCGATAGTCGTTCCCATCTACAACGTGGAGGGAACGCTCGACGAATGCCTCTCGAGCATCGAGGCCCAGACGCACCGCGAGCTCGAGATCATCTGCGTGAACGATGGGCCCACGGACGGATCGGCGGCCATCACCCGCGCCCACGCGAAAGACGACTCCCGCACCGTCATCATCGACAAGCGCAACGAGGGCTACGGCGCCTCCTGCAACCGCGGCATCTCCATCGCGCGCGGAACCTGGGTCGCCATCGTGGAGCCGGACGACGCGGTCGAGCCCACCTGGGTGGAAGACCTCCTCTCCTGCGCGTCGGAGCATGGCGGTGCGCAGGCCGTGGACGTGGTCAAGGCCCCCTACTGGCGCGAGCTGCCGGGGCGCGACGGGGGCACCGTCCGCGTTGCCTGCCCGTACCGCGGCCGCGTGAGGCCGCGCACGCAGCCCTTCTCCGTGGGGGACGGCATCGAGCTCATGCTGCACCACCCTGCCATCTGGTCCGCCCTCTATCGCAGGGGCTACCTTGCCGAGAAGAGCATCCGCTTCCTGGAGATTCCGGGCGCAGGCTGGGCGGACAACCCGTTTTTGGTGGAGACGCTCTGCCGCACGGACCGCATCGTCTACACCGAGGCCTGTGGCTACCGCTACCGTGAGCGCGACCTCAACGAGGCGGAGAGCTTCGCCGCGCGCTCCCCGCTCGTGCCGCTGGAGCGCTGGAACGACATGATGGACGCCGCCGCGCGCGCAAACGTGAGCGACCCGCGCGTGGTCGAGGCGCTCGCCGCGCGCGGCGTCAACTACGCCCTCATAACCGTGAACGCCGCGGGCGAGGACGCGCCGGACGCGCGGGGGCTTCTCGAGGCCTCGATGGAGCGCCTCGACGAGGGCGTCGTGCTGAGGAGCGGCCTCATCAGCCCCGCCGGCAAGCGGCTCTTCGCGCGCGTGCGCGGCATCCGCGCCGGCCGCGCGAGCTCGCTGCCCTACTACGCCCACCTCGGGCGCGAGGCGCTCTATCGCGTGCGCGAGAACGGCCTGGGCTTCGCCCTCGAGACGGCTCGCAAGAGGCTCGGGGGCGGGCGCGTCTAGCCAGCTGTGCAAAGCTGTGCAAAAGTGACAGGCACCTTTGCACGGTTTCGGGCTACTCGCCGTGGACGACGACCTCGAGACCCGCGGCCTCGCAGCGCGCCACCACGGCCTCCACGTCCTTCTCGGAGAGCTGGGGCACGTCGCGCATGGCGTACTCGCGACCGGTGGAGTCGTACTTGCCCTGGCCGAGCTGATGGAAGGGAAGGACGTCCGCCCGCGAGATTCCCAGCCCAACGATGCGCGTCACGTTTGCCGCCACGCAGGCCTCGTCATCCGTGAAGCCCGGGATGATGGGCATACGCGCCACCACGTGCCCGCCGGCGGCCACGACCGCGCGCACGTTGGCGTCGCGGAGGTCCGGGTCTATCCCCGTGACCTCAAGGCTGCGCGCGCGGTCTGCGATCTTGAAGTCAACGAGGAAGGTGTCGCAGGCGCTCACCAGGCCTGCCACGTCCTCGAGCGGCAGCGCCAGGGTGGTCTCCACCGCGGTGCCGAGCCCCTCGGCGTGACACGCCTCGAGAAACGCGCGCAGGAAGCCCTGGTGGAGCAGGCACTCCCCTCCCGAGACCGTGACCCCTCCCCCGCTCTCCTCAAAGAACGCGCGGTCGCGAGCGGCCTCTGCCATGAGGTCGGCGACGGTGCGCCGCCGGCCGAGCAGCTCCTTGGCGCCGGTGGGGCACTCCTCGGGGGGCGTCGCGCAGAGGCCCCCGTCCGGGCGCGGCGAGCAGTGGATGCACAGGCGCTCCTTGAAGGAGACCTCGGGCTCGCTCGAGAGGTTCTCCGGGTTGCAGCACCACGGACAGCGGAAGGGGCAGCCCTTGAGAAAGACGACCGTGCGGATGCCGCCGCCGTCGTGCAGCGAGAAGCGCTGGACGTTGGTGACCGTGGCGGACATGACAGTTTGACCTGAGCTAATTGTCAAGTTGACAGTTTGACCTGAGCTAATTGTCATGGCTACCCCAGCTCGTGCTCGGTGCGGTTGATGATGTCGTCCTGGATGGGGCGCGCGAGCTCCACGAACATGGCGGAGTAGCCCGCCACGCGCACCACGAGGTCGCGATGGCGCTCGGGATGGGCCTGCGCATCGAGCAGCGTGGCACGGTCCACCACGTTGAACTGGATGTGCTGGATGCCCAGGCGGCAGAAGCTGCGCAGGTAGGCCACGAGGCGCGCCAGGCCCGCCTCGCCCTCCAGGGTTGACGGGGAGAACTTCACGTTGAGGAGCGAGCCGTTGGTGTCGAGCACGTTCCTCAGCTTGGAGACGGAGAGCAGGCTCGCCGTGGGGCCGTTCTTGTCGCGCCCCACCATGGGCGAGAGGCCGCCGTCGGCGAGCTGCTCGCCCGCGCGGCGCCCGTCCGGCGTGGCGCCCACGGCGGCGCCGAGCGGGATGTGCGCCGAGACCGTGTAGCTGCCGGGCTGGAAGTGCCCGCCGCGCACGTTCTCGTACCCGGCGACCTCCTCGCCGTAGTGCTCGAGAAAGCGCCTGCCGATCTGGTCCACCTCGTTGACGTCGTTTCCGTACTTGGCGTAGCGGTTGATGAAGCGCTGGCGCCAGGCCTCGTCCCCCTCGCCCTGCCAGTCGCGCCCCAGCATCTCGAGCAGCTGCGCCCAGGTGAGCGCCCCCTCCTCGAAGACGGCCTTCTTCACCACGTAGAGCGAGTCCGCCAGGTTGGCCGTGCCCACGCCCTGCACGCCCGAGGGGTTGTAGCGAGCGCCGCCCGCCGTGATGTCCGCGCCGCGCTCCAGCGAGTCGTGCACGAGCACGGAGAGGAGGGGCGTGGGCGAGGTCTCGCGATGGGCCTCGTCGCAGACGTTGCAGCCGCGCACCATGAGGGCCACGTAGCGGTCTATCGTGCGCTCCACCTCCTGCTCCAGCGCCTCGAAGGTCTCGAAGCCCTCCGGGTGCGCGAGCATCGCGAGCTCGAGGCAGCGCATCATGTTGAACATGCAGATGTCGTGCAGGCCGTACATCCTGCCGGGGATGGAGAGCTCCACGCAGCCCACCACAGCGTAGTCGCGTGCGTCCGCCAGGCTCACGCCGCGCCGGACGAAGGACTCGACGTTGACCTCGTCGTTGAAGCACTGCGGCAGGCCGTCCCCCAGGCGGACGATCTCCGCCGCCTTGCGCAGAAGCGCCTCCGGGGAGCCGGCGTGCACGCGAACGCTCAGGTTGGGCTGGGGCAGGCGCGTGTCTCGCTGGAGGTCCAGGAGCAGCTCGGAGAGCTCGTTCGAGGCGTCGTTGCCCTCGGCGTCCACGCCGCCCACCACCAGGTTGTAGCCCGTGGGAAAGCCGGCGAAGAAGCGTGCGCTCTCCGTGGAGCGCACGAAGACAATGGTGTTGGTCTTGAGGTAGAAGCACTGCAGGAGCTCGCGGACCTCGGCCTCGGTCGCGCCCGCGGCCACGCTCGCGCGATAGTACGGCAGCAGGTACTGGTCCATGCGCCCCAGCGAGATGGAGCTGGCGTTGGACTCGTGCTGCAGCGCCACGCACAGAAGCCACGTCATCTGGAGCGCGTCGTAGAGGTCGCGACAGGGCTCCGTGGCAACGTGGGCGAGCACCCCCGCCATCCGGCGCAGCTCGGCCGCCCGCTCGGGACTCCATGCGGGCTCCACGCGCGCATGGGGGTCGGAGGGCTCGCGCCCGGCGGCCGCGTCCTCCACCGCGCGCTGGTAGCGGCGCACGTAGGCCACGAGCGCCCGCACGCAGAGCGCGCCCGCACGAAGGAAGTCGTTCTCCGGCGCCTCGGCGCTCAGGGCCTCGACCTCCGCGAGCACGTCGCCGAGGCCGCGCGAGAGCACCTCGGGGATGTCGGCGATGATGTGGCCCTGGCCCTTGTCCGTCTGCGCCACCGCGAACACGCGGTCCTTCTCGGCAGCCGCCACGTCCGCAGGGCGATGGGCGGTGTACCAGTCGTTGAGCGAGCGCCCCGCCCAGAAGGGGTAGAGCACCTCGCGATAGGTGCGCTTGTCCTCCTCGGAGACCTCGAAGGTGTCCTGGGGGCGCACGGGAAACTCGTCGAGCTCGTCCAGGATCCAGTAGGGGGACATCTCCGGGGAGACCACGCCGGCGCGCGGCGTGGGGGTGCGGTTGCCCGCGAGCAGGTCGTCCCCATCGAGCACGATCTCGTGCTTCTCGAGCACGCGCGCAAAGGCCTTGGCCCTCCTCATGACGGGAGGCTCGCCCTCGGTCTCCAGATAGCTCTCGCGATAGAGCAGCGCGCGCTCGAGCGAAATCTGCCTCGCGTTGGCAAACAGGGAGTCCTTGATGCGACGGGTGCGCGGGGTGAGCATGGTCCCTCCTGGCTCGAATTCTTGTTTTATCCGATATTATCCTATTTTGTATTGATTGCAAGCTAGAAACCGACAAAGGAGGCGACTGGCGAGAAGAACGCGGGGGCCGAAGGGCCGTCTAGACAAAGAAGTCGGGAGCCACGTCCGCGATGCCGGGACGGAGGAGCGACATGAGGCGCGTCTGCACGCAGACGAGAGAGGCGTTGTGCGAGCGGATGGGGGCGAGCATGGCGCGGGCCGCGTTTCCCCTGGGATGGGCCACGCTCGCCGCGAGCTGGGCACGGTCCGTGTCTATCATCTGGGAGACGATGCGCCGCTGGTCCGCGGAGGAAACGCGACTCCCGCGGCCGCACACCCGCTCTATGCAGTCCACGAGCTGCTCGATGTAGCGGTCCTGCAGCGCGGCCATGCTCGCGGCGTCGCCCTCGAGCCCCCAGTGGCGGAAGAGCTCCAGGATGGCGCCGTGCTCGCCCTCGACGTGGCGATGTGCCTCGAGGGCGCCGTCGGCACCCTGCCGGACGGCGCGGCGAACCATGTGGCAGCAGGTGCCGGGACAGACGACCACGCGCTCCACGTCCGCGAGAAAGCCGGTCACGAAGGAGTGGTCGGAGCCGCTGGAGGGCAGGAACCGCACGCCGCACCGCTTCGCAAACGCGCGCGAGAAGAGCTTGCCGCCCGCGGGGAGCAGCTGTCCGGAGGAGAGCAGCTTCCAGGCGGCCGCCCTGAACTCGTGCTGCGTGGGATAGGCAACGCCCTCGGACGAGACCTCGGCACGGGCCTCGCGGCCGCCCGACAGGCCGATCGAGAGCACGAACCCGCCGATGACGAGCTCGGCCCTCCCCCGCTCAGCGGCATCCACGAGGTCGGCGAACATGGTCTGGTCCGCCCAGCCGTCCGCGTCGGTCACGGTCAGGTACGTGCCCCGCGCGCGGTCGAGCGCCAGGTTGAGGGCGGTCTGACGGTCGCAGGCGTCCGCCTGGACCACGCGGATGCGCATGTCGCGCTCCGCGGCGGACTCGAGCAGGCGCAGCGTCGAGTCCTGGGACCCCGCGTCAACGACGACGAGCTCGAAGTTTTTGAGCGTCTGGTTCTGGAGGCTCTCGACGGCGCGCCGCACGGTCTTCTCGGCGTCATGGGTGACCATGAGGGCCGAGACCACCGGTGATGTAGGCGTGTAGTGCGACATGCCGCCGCGTCCTTCCACCCTGCCCAAGCGGGCGCGAGTCAAATCACGTCCTTTAGGGTATCAGTCGCGGCGTCCGCCCCGATTGGGCGCGGGCGACCTTGCAAAATGAGCACAGTGAGCGTGCCGGGGACCTATGCGCCCGGGACGAGAAGACCGAGCGTGATCGCAAGCTGCACCGCGTCGACGGCCTGAAGGCCCGTCTCCACGAGGTTGCCGTCCGCGTCCGTGGCGACGTCGGTCACCAGCGGCGCGTCGAAGGCGGTGATGTTCTCCACCCCAACCGAGGCGATGGAGCCCGCGAGCGAGAGCAGCTCGGTGGCGTCCATGTCCGTCCTGATCTTCTTGAGGAAGTCGGAGGCGGAGCGCAGGAGCGCGGAGCTGTCGAACCCTGCGAGGGAGGCCGCCTCGGCCACCACGTCCCCGCTGGAGACCACCACATGGTCGAAGGCTATCCCCGTTGCCGTCGCGAGCGGCTGCACGCAGGCCGCGTACCCGTCCGTGGCAAAGAGGCTCGAGAGCGAGACGCGGGTCTCGCCAAAGGTGACGGCAACGTCCGCGGGCAGGTTGATGTAGCCCGCGGCGCCGCGCGTGTGGTTGACGGAGAGCACGCGCACGGAGGAGAGGGCAGACCCCGCCGCGTCGACGTCGTCCGTGACGAGCAGCAGCGTGAGCTCGCGGTCATCCGTGGAGGCGGCGTAGCCCGAGGCCGCGACCGCCACGGAGCCCTGGGAGTCGACGGCCTCAGAGAGGCCCACGTCCCCCAGGCGGCTCTCCAGGCTCACCCGGTTCCAGACGGCGGAGACCACCACGGCCAGCGCCGCGAACACGACCACGCACACGACGACGCCGATCACGTTGCGGTACGGGTTCTCCCGCGGAACGTCCGTGCGCTCGAACCGCTCTCTGCGTCTGAACATCGTCGCCTCCCCTGTCGCGCGCCGCCCGTGCGCGGCACGTTTAGAACAGGATACCTAACATTCCCGCCACAAGGCCAACGGCAACCGAGACCGCGTAGACGAAGGCCGTGATGACGGCGTTCTGACCCGCGCTCGCGTTGGTGCGCCAGAGCACGAGAAGGCCCACACCGCCGGAGGAGAGCAGGCCGGCGAGCATGGGACCCGTGGTGAGGACGCCCTCGAGGTAGAGCTCGGTTATGGCCACGCTCGCGCCGCAGTTGGGCACGAGCCCCACGAGCGCGGAGACGAAGGTGGCCCTCACCGGATGGTTGACGAGAAGCGCGGCGAGGGCGTCCGTCCCCACGAGCTCTATGACGAGGCCAAAGGCAAAGGTTATCACGAGGATCCAGACGCCCACCTGCACCGTGTGCACGGCGGCGGAGCGCACGATCGCCCAGCGACCGTGCCCGTGCTCGTGACCGTGATCGTGGTCGTGGTCTGCCTCCTCGCAGTGGCAGTGGGCCCGCTCGCAGAGCTCGCTGATGTGCGGCCTCCCGTCGCCGGCGCGGTGCCACGCGCGCAGCGCCACGTCAACGAGAAGCCCCACCACGACGCCCATGAGGACCTTGACGGCCACGATCGCAAGAAGCCTCCCCAGCGGCTCCTGGTGCGCCAGGAACACGGGCACCATCTCGTCCGAGGTCGAGAGGATCACGGCCACGAGCGTGCCAGCTGTGACCACGCGACCCGCGTAGAGCGTGGCCGCCATGGCGGAGAAGCCGCACTGCGGGACGGCGCCCAGGAGCGCGCCCGCCACCGGGCCCGCCTTGCCGGAGCGCTCGACGACGGCCTGGACGCGCTCCGCGCTTGCGTGCTCGAGCGCCTCCATCGCGAGGTACGTGACAAACAGGAACGGCACGAGCCGCAGCGTGTCGAGGGCGCTGTGCTCGAGAACGTGAAGAAACAGGTCCAAGGTGCTTCCTTCTTTGCTGGGCGCCCGTCACTCCCAGGGCGCCAGAGAGTTTTCGGGATATTCTACCCCCACGAACGTGAGGCCTTTCGCGGGCGCGCAGGGCCCGGCGGCGGTGCGGTCGCGCGCCTCGAGCACGCGAGCGACCCATGCGGCGTCCCGGTGCCCGCGCCCCACCTCGACGAGCGTCCCTGCGATGGTGCGCACCATGTTGTGCAGGAAGGCGTTGCCCGTGACGTCTATGGCAACGAGCCCCTCCCCCGCCTCCTCCACGCGGCTGACGGCGAGGCGTCCCACGTAGCGGCACGTTGGCTTGCCCTCGGCCGAGCTCGCCTTGCAGAAGCTCTTGAAGTCGTGCTCCCCCACCAGAACCTGGGCCGCCTCGTTCATGGCATCGACGTCGAGCCTCCCTCGGTACCACCAGGCGTGGTCCCAGGAAAGGACGGGCCGCGCGTCGGACGCGGCGATCCGGTAGCGGTAGCTGCGGGCGAGGGCGTCAAAGCGCGCGGAGAAGTCCGCGGGGGCCCGGTAGAGCGCCTGGACGGAGAGGTCGTCGGGGGTGAGCGCCACGAGGCTGCGCATGAGGCGCGTCCCGGGCAGGGCCGCCTCCTCGTCCGTCACGGGAAGGCTCACGTACTGGGCGATGGCGTGCACCCCGGCGTCCGTGCGCCCGGCGCAGGTGAGCTCGCAGGGTCGTCGCAGCGCCGTCTCGAGCGCCCGTCGCAGCTCGCCCGCAACGGTGCGCGCGGCGGGCTGCTCGGCAAACCCGGCAAACTCCGCCCCGCGGTAGCCCAGCCGTATGACGAGCGTCGCGCCCTCTGACATCAGCTCTCCCTTCTCCGTGCCCCACAAAGGGGGCGTGCCCATTGTATGCGAGACGAGCCCGGAAGCCATGGCCCCGCACGGCGCGCACGCTTGGGTCTGACACCATGCGCCAGCTCGCGCTGACTCCGCCTAGAGCAGGACGGCAAGGGCCGCCCACGCGGCGGTCAGGATAAGCGCCAGCCAGTCTCGAGCAGCGAGCGGCCCCGCCAGCGAGGTCTGCTCCCCCGTGTAGCAGCGGTCCTCCATGGCGCGCCCAAGCTCGTCCGCCCGCCTGAAAAGCGAGACCACCAGGGGCACGAGCACCTGGCCCCAGGAGGTCACCCGACGCAGCACGCCGCCCTCGTCCGGCCGTGCGCCGCGCGCCCTCTGGGCGCTGCGAATCCGCAGCACCTCCTCGGCGGTGAGGGGGATGAACCTGAGGGCGATGGACGCCATCGTGGAGATGTCCCCCACCGGAACCCCCAGGCGCGCGAGGGGCCGCATGAGAGAGGCGAGGGCGTCGGCGATCGCGGGCGGCATGGTGGTGGCGGAGAACACGAGCACAAAGCCCACCACCAGCACGATGCGCACGATGGCCTGGGCGGTGCGCAGGAAGCCGTCGACGGAGACCCCCGGCTGGCCCACCAGCACCACGGTGTTTGCCAGCAGGGAGAAGCCCAGGACAAGAAGGGCGGGGCGCAGGGCGAGAAGAACGCGGAGCGGCGAGGTCCTGCTCGCCGCAAGCGCCGCCACGAGACCCGCCGCCGCGACGGCGAGCCCCGCCGGCGGGGCGGCGGCGAACGAGGCGATCGACGCGACGAGCAGGCACAGGACCTTGGTGCGGGCGTCAAGGCGGTGGGCGAGCGTGTCGCCCGGCACGAACGACCCGATGGCGCGGCGCTTACGCATCTCCCAACCCCCTCAGCGCGGCGTGCAGGCGCACGGAGAGCGGGGCCTCGAGCCCGGCCGCCTCGAAGAGCGCGGGGTCGCCCGCAGCTCGAGCCGGTTCCGCCACCGCGATGAGGCGTCCCTCGCTCAGGAACGCCACGGAGGTCGCGTCCTCGAGCCACTCCCCCGCGTCGTGCGTGATCACCACGACGGCGGCTCCGCCCTCGACGAGCCTCCTCACGACCTCCCGCAGCTCCTGCCGCGACTCGACGTCCAGGCCTGCCGTGGGCTCGTCCAGGACGAGGGCGCCCCGTCCGCAGGCGACTACGCCGGCAAGCGCCACGCGGCGCATCTGGCCGCCGGAGAGCTCGAAGGGGGAGCGTCCGAGCAGCTCCCCCCCAACGCCCAGAAGAGCGGCGGCGTCGCGGGCCGCAGCCAGGGCCGCCCCCTCCCCCAGGCCGCGCTGCCGCGGCCCGTAGGCGATGTCGTCGAGCACCGTGTCGCAGAAGAGCTGGTCCTCGGGGCGTTGGAAGGCAAGTCCCACGTCCCCGGCGCCCACCGGACGGCCGTCGAGCGCGGCGTGCCCCGAGTCGGGCGTCAGCACGCCGGCGAGCACGCCTCCCAGCGTGGTCTTGCCGGAGCCCGAGCGCCCCAGCACGAGGGTGAGGCCGCGCGCGGAGAGAGAGACGCCGTCAAGGGCCCTGAGGTCGTCATAGGACAGGCTCACGGAAGCACAGGAGAGCTCGTAGCCGCCCAGGGCGGGGGCATCCGCGACACGGACACTGGGAAGCCCGCCCATGTAGGGAGCGAGGCCCTTGGGGTCCGGCCAATCGGGAAGCCCATACCCAGCCGCCACCGCCCTCGAGAGAATGCGGGTCAGCGAGTCTGAGGCGAGCCCGGAGAGGTCGAGCGCGTCATCGTGCAGAAGGAAGTCCTCCGGCCGCCCCTGCCACACAAGGTGCCCCGAGGAAAGGACCGCAACGCGGTCGGCGCCGAAGAGCGCCTCGACGGAGTGGGCCACGTCCACGACTCCCACGCCCTCGCGCACGAGGTCGTTGACGAGGCGCGAAACCCTGCTCCGGGAGGCCTCGTCGAGCTGGGAGCCCACCTCGTCGAGCACGAGGTAGCGCGGACGCATGGCCACCACGCCCGCAATGGCAAGGAGCTGCTGCTGTCCGCCAGAGAGCTCACCTGTCATGCGGTCCCTGAGATGGGCGATGCCGCAGGTCGAGAGCGCCTCGCCTACACGAGCGAGCACCTCCTCACGAGGCAGGCCGAGGTTGCGCGGACCAAACGCGACCTCGTCGGAAACGAGCGAGCTCACGATCTGGTTGCGCGGGTCCTGACGAACGTAGCCAACCAAGCGGGCGAGGTCGCGCGTCTCCCCGTCGACGGACACCGAGCCCCCGCGGGGAACGAGCGAGCCGTTCATCAGACGGCCCAGCGTGGACTTGCCGGACCCGTTTCTGCCCAGGACGACGAGGCGCTCCCCAGGCCGCACGGCAAGCGAGACGCCGTCAACGGCCGTGCTATTGGCGGCATAGCCAAAGGAAACATGCTCAAGCTCGATCAACGACGTCTCACCTCCACACGGGCCTCCTCACAACAAAGGCCCCGGCGCATGGCCGGGGCCCTGACAGTCAGACTCTGTCCGCAGCGGACGCTACTCGGCGTCCTTCTCGGCCTCAGCGGTCTCCTCGGCCTTGGGCTCCTCCACGGGAGCGGCCTCGACCTTGGTGACCTTGGCCTTGGGGGCAGCCTTGGTCTTGACGGGCTCGGTCACGAGCTCCATGATCACGACCTCGGCGGCGTCGCCCTTGCGGGGACCGAGCTTCATGATGCGGGTGTAGCCGCCGTTGCGGTCGGCCCACATGCCCTGCGCGGCCTTCTCGAAGACCTCGCGGACGATCTCCTTGTCGCCGACCTTGGCGATGGCGAGACGACGGCTCGCGATGTCGCCCTTCTTGGCCCAGGTGATGACCTTGTCGACGTCAGGGCGGATGGCCTTGGCGCGCTGGTCGAGGGTCTTGATGCGGTCGTTCTCAAACAGGGCGCGGACAAGGCTCTTCTTCATGGCCTTGGTGTGGCTGGCGTCGGTGCCGAGCTTCATGCCCCTCTTCTTGTTGTGTCGCATTTCTTGCTTCTCCTAAATCCGGCGCGCCTAGGCCTTAAGAGACAGGCCCATGGTCTCGAGCTTGTCCTTGACTTCCTCGATGGACTTGACGCCAAAGTTTCTGATGTTGAGAAGGTCGTTCTCGGAGAACTCGACGAGCTGGCGCACGGAGTGGATGCCGGCGCGCTTGAGGCAGTTGTAGGAGCGGACGGAGAGGTCCAGGTCCTCGATCTGCTTGTCAAGCTCAACGTTGTCCTCGACGGTGCCCGTGGCGAAGATGGAGGCATCCTCGACGGGCTCGTCCTCGTCGGCCAGGCTCATGAACGCGGTCATGTGCTGGTTGATGATGTTGGCAGCCTCGACGATGGCGTCACGCGGGGTGATCGAGCCGTTGGTCTCGATCTCGAGCACAAGACGGTCGTAGTCGGTGTGGCGGCCAACGCGGCAGGCCTCGACGGCCTTGGCGCAGCGGCGCACGGGCGAGTAGAGCGAGTCGACGTGAATGATCCCGATGGGGTCACTCTCGCGCTCGTTGTCCTCGCCGGAGACGTAGCCACGGCCAACGCCGACGCGCATCCTCATGGTGAGGTGGGCGCCAGCGCCCAGGGTGCAGATGACGTGGTCGGGGTTCACGAGCTCGAACTCGGCGGGAACGTCGAAGTCGCCACCGGTGACGGTCATGGGGCCGTCAACCGAGATGGAGGCCTCCGCCTCGTCGCCCGTTCCCATGGAACGGAAGACGAGACCCTTCACGTTGAGAACGATGTCGGTGACGTCCTCGTAGACGCCCTCGACGGTCGTGAACTCGTGCTGAACGCCATCGATCTGGATGGCCTCGACGGCTGCCCCCGAAAGGGAGGACAGCAGCACGCGACGAAGGGAGTTGCCCAGCGTGTCGCCATAGCCGCGCTCGAGCGGCTCGGCGCTCACGCGCGCGAGGTTCTCGCTGATCTCCTCTACCGACACCTGCGGTCGGATGAACTCGGACATTCCTACCTCCAAATCGTGTCGGGCTTACTTACTTGGAGTAGAGCTCGACGATCAGCTGCGCGTCGATGTCAAGGTCGATCTGGTCGCGCGTGGGGAGCTGGAGGACGGTGCCCTTGAGCTTCTCGATGTCAACCTCGAGCCAGGCGGGAACGGCCATGTGCTCGGAGGAGATGAGGGCCTCCTTGATGGGCAGGAGGTCGCGGGCCTTCTCGGCAACGGCGACGACGTCGCCGGCCTTGACCTGGAAGGAGGGGATGTCCACGCGACGGCCGTTCACGGTGATGTGGCCGTGACGGACGGTCTGGCGGGCCTCCTTGCGGGTGCGGGCGAAGCCAAGACGGAAGACGACGTTGTCAAGGCGACGCTCGAGAAGGGCCATCAGGTTGTCACCGGTGATGCCCTCGAGCTTCAGTGCCTTCTCGTAGTAGCCGTGGAACTGCTTCTCGAGAACGCCGTAGATAAACTTGGCCTTCTGCTTCTCGCGGAGCTGGATGCCGTACTCGCTCTCCTGGCGACGACGACGCTTGGGCTCACGGTTGGAAGTCTTGTTGATCCCCATCACAACGGGGTCGATGCCGAGCTGGCGGCACCTCTTGAGGACCGGGGTCCTATCGATAGCCATTGATGCTCCTCCTAGCTACACGCGACGACGCTTGCTCAGACGGCAGCCGTTGTGCGCGATGGGGGTCTTGTCCTGAATGCCCGAAACCTCGAGGCCGGCGGCCTGGAGGGAACGGATGGCGGTCTCGCGGCCGGAGCCGGGACCCTTCACGAAGACGGCCACCTTGTGCAGGCCGTGCTCCATGGCCGCCTTGGCAGCCGCCTCGGCGGCGAGCTGAGCGGCGAAGGGCGTGGACTTACGGGAGCCCTTGAAGCCCACGGTGCCACCGGACTGCCAGGAGATGACGTTGCCCTGGGGGTCGGTGATGGAGACGATCGTGTTGTTGAACGTGCTCTTGATGTGGGCCTGGCCCACGGCGATGTTCTTGCGCTCGGAACGGCGGACGCGCGTGGTGCGAGCGTTCTTCTTCTGCGGCATTGTCTACTCCCTAGCCCCTCTTCTTGGCACCGATCTGACGCTTCTTGCCCTTGCGGGTGCGAGCGTTGGTGTGGGTGCGCTGACCGTGGACAGGAAGGCCCTTGCGGTGACGGAGGCCGCGGTAGCAGCCAATCTCCATCAGGCGGGCGGTGTTCTGCCTCACCTCGCGGCGAAGGTCGCCCTCGGTGGTGTAGTTGGCGTCAACGAAGTCACGAATCTTGGTGACCTCGTCCTCGGTGAGGTCCTTGACGCGGGTGTCCGGGTTAACACCGGTCTCAGCGCAGATCTTGGTCGCGCGGGTCTGACCGATGCCGTAGATGTAGGTGAGTCCAACCTCGACGCGCTTCTCGCGCGGCAGGTCGACGCCGTTAATACGGGCCAACTTGAAGCTCCTTCCCTAGCCCTGACGCTGCTTGTGGCGCGGGTTCTCGCAGATCACGTAGACCTTGCCGTGGCGACGAATGATCTTGCACTTGTCGCACATCTTCTTGACCGAAGGACGTACCTTCATGAGCCTTACCTTTCTGGTAGTGCTGACACGAACTTATCTACTCGCCCAGCCGCTGGCGTGAATATCCACAGCTGAAGGGCGCGCCTCCCCTACTTGTAGCGGTAGGTGATGCGCCCCCTGGTGAGGTCGTACGGGGAAATTTCCACCACGACCTTGTCGCCGGGCAGGATGCGGATGTAGTTCATCCTGATCTTGCCCGAGATGGTGCAGAGAATGGTCTTACCGTTCTCAAGCTCAACGTTGAACATGGCGTTGGGCAGCGGCTCGATGACCTTGCCCTCAAGCTCGATTGCGTCCTGCTTGCTCAAAATCTGCACCCTCTCCACTCTGACAGCGACCAAATATCATACCTAAAACTCACACTTCAGTCCACGCTGCATCATACGAACACAACGTGGACTGAATCGGGAGATGCGGGGCACCCTAGGCCTCCACACCGCCCTGCATCGGGCACCACGGACCCTGCTCGTCCTCCGTGAGGATGACGGGGCCGTCCTCGGTGACCGCTACCGTGTTCTCGTAGTGCGCGGCGGGAAGGCCGTCGCGCGTGACGACGGTCCAGCCGTTGGCGAGCGTCTGGCACTCGTACGTGCCCATGGTGATCATGGGCTCGATGGCGATGACCATGCCCGCCTGGAGCTTGACCCCGCGGCCGCGCTTGCCGTAGTTGCGCACCTCGGGATCCTCGTGCATGACGCGACCCACGCCGTGGCCCACGTAGTCGCGGACCACGCCGTAGCCGTTGCCCTCGGCGAGCTCCTGCACGGCGGCGCCGATGTCGCCGAGGTGGTTGCCCGGCACGGCCTGCTCGATGGCAGCCTTGAGACAGTCGCGCGTGCACTCGCACAGGGCCCGGTACTCCTCCGACGGGGTGCCCACGTAGAAGGTCCAGGCGTTGTCGCCCACCCAGCCCTGGTACGTGGCACCCGTGTCGATGGAGATGATGTCCCCGTCCTGGAGGATGGTCGCAGGAGAGGGGATGCCGTGAACGATCTGCTCGTTCACGGACGAGCAGATGCTCGCCGGGAAGCCGCCGTACCCCTTGAAGGTGGGGACGGCGCCGTGCAGGCGGATGAAGCCCTCGACCACCTGGTCGATCTCCTTGGTGGAGACGCCGGGGCGAACAAGGGCGCCGGCACGACGAAGGGCCGCCTTGGACAGAGCCCCGGCGGCCTTCATCTGCTCAATATCAATTGGTGACTTGATGTTGATCATAGGTTGAGGAGCGTCTTGACGTCAGCGTAGACCTCGTCGACGGGACGGTCTCCGTCTGCCTCCCTGAGAATAGAGTGGCCCTTGTAGTACTCGACGAGCGGAGCCGTCTGGCTCTGGTAGACGTCGAGGCGGTGCTGGATCGTCTCGGGCTTGTCGTCGTCACGCTGGTACATCTCGCCACCGCAGCGCGGGCAGGTGTCCACGCCGGCAGGGGCGGTGTAGCCGCAGTCGCGGCAGGTCCTGCGGGAGCTGAGGCGCTCCACGATGACCGCCGGCTCAACAGAGACGAGAAGAGCGGCGTCGAGCGTGCGACCCATGGCGGCGAGCTCAGAGTCGAGCGCCACGGCCTGGGCGGTGTTGCGGGGGAAGCCGTCGAGGATGAAGCCCTTCTGGGCGTCGTCGGCCTCGAGGCGCTCCTTCACCAGGTCGATGACCAGGTCATCGGGAACGAGCTTGCCCTCGTCCATGTAGCCCTTGGCCTTCTTACCGAGCCTCGAGCCCTCCTTGATGGCCGCGCGAAGCAGGTCACCGGTGGAGATGTGCGCGAAGCCAAACTCAGCAACGAGCTTCTGAGCCTGGGTTCCCTTGCCCGCGCCAGGGGCGCCAAGAAGAACGATGTTCATGATGCCGACCGCCTTTCCCTAGTCCAACTCGCTTGCCTACCGTCGACGGGCCTACTTGAAGAACCCGTCGTAATTGTGCATCTTGAGCTGGCTCTCGATGGAGGAGAGCGTATCCATGGCAACACTCACCATGATGAGGATGGAGGTTCCGCCAAACGCCTGGATGAGCGTGTTGCCGGTGAACCAGAAGATGATCGAGGGCACCACGGCGAGGACGGCCATGAAGAGCGCGCCCGGGAGCGTGATGTGGTCGATCGTGCTCTTGATGTAGGCGGCGGTGGCGGCGCCGGGACGAACTCCGGGGATGAAGCCGCCCTGCTTGCGAAGCTGGTCCGCCGTCTCGGTGGGGTTGAACACCATCGACGAGTAGAAGTACGCGAAGGCAACGATCAGGGCGACGGAGAGGATCCAGTTGATCCACCCCGTGGAGAGAGCGTTGGCAACGGCCTGGACCCAGTCGACGTTGGGGAAGAACACGGCGAGCTGGGCGGGCAGGTACAGAATCGCCGAGGCGAAGATGATCGGCACGACGCCGGCGGTGTTCACCTTGATGGGAAGATAGGTGGACTGGCCGCCCATCATCCTGCGCCCCACGACGCGCTTGGCGTACTGGATGGGGATGCGCCTCTGACCGCGCTCGACGTAGACGATCACCGGTATGATGGCGACCACGATGAGCAGAGTCACGACGGTGAGGATGATGTTGCCGGCGGAGGCAACCGAGGAGATGAGCGAGGAGGGCAGGCCGGACATGATGTTCGCGAAGATGATGAGCGACATGCCGTTGCCCACGCCGCGCTGCGTGATGATCTCGCCGAGCCACATGATCACCATGGCGCCGACGACCATCGTGAAGACCACGACGACATCAAGCAGAATCTCGGGCGCACCGGCGTTGGCGAAGGTCACGCCGTAGCTCCTGAAGAGGAACAGGTAGCCCACCGCGTTGAGGAGGGCGAGGCCGATCGTGAGGTAGCGCGTGTACTGAGTGATCTTGCGCTGACCGGCCTCGCCCTCCTTGGCAAGCTCGCCAAGGGAGGGAATCACGGCCTGCATGAGCTGCAGGATGATCTGAGCCGTGATGTAGGGCATGATTCCCAGGCTGAACACAGACATACGGGAAAGCGCGCCACCCGAGAACAGGTTGAGCACGGCCATAGCACCGCTCGTGGACAGGCCAGACTGATAGGCGCTGAGCATGTCCTGGAACGGCGCACCCGGAACAGGCAGGTACGCACCGATGCGGTACAGCAGGAGGATGCCCGCCGTCAGCAGGAGCTTCTGCCTGAGCTCCGGAATGCGAAACGCATTGGCGATTCCCTTTAGCACGCCTGCTCGACCTTTCCTCCGGCCGCCTCGATCTTAGCCTGAGCGGAGGCGGAGACCTTGTCCACCTTGACGGTGAGCTTCTTGGTGAGCTCGCCGTCGCCGAGGACCTTCACGGGAATATAGTTGTGCTTGATGACGCCCTTGGCAACCAGGCTGTCGGCGTCGACGGTCTCTCCGTCGGCGAACAGCGTCTCGAGGCGGGAGACGTTCACCGGAGCGTACTCCACGCGGTTGTGGTTGATGAAGCCGGGGAGCTTGGGGAGACGCATCGCGAGCGGCTGCTGGCCGCCCTCGAAGCCCTTGCCCTTGCCGCCGCCAGCGCGGGAGAGCTGGCCCTTGGTGCCGCGGCCGGCGGTGGTGCCGTGACCGGACGAGTTACCGCGGCCGATGCGCTTGCGGTTCTTGCGCGAGCCCTCCGCGGGACGCAGATCGTTGAGCTGCATGAGTGACTCCTAGTTCTCTTCCACAGTGACAAGGTGCTTGACCTTGAAGATCATTCCACGGATGCTCGGGTTGTCCGGCTGCTCGACGACGTCGCCGATCTTGCGGAGGCCGAGGGCGCGGCAGGTGGCCGTCTGGTCCTTCTTGACGGAGGCCACGGCGCTGCGCACGAGCTTGATCTTGAGGGACTGAGCCATCGTTAGTTCTCCTTCCCGCAGAACATCTCGCCGACGGTCATGCCGCGACGCTCGGCGGCCTGCTCGGGGCTGGAGAGCTCCTTGAGGCCCTCGGCGGCGGCCTTGATGATGTTCATCGCGTTGTTGGTGCCGAGAGACTTGGAGAGCACGTTGGTGATGCCGGCGAGCTCGAAGAGCGGGCGCACGGGGCCGCCGGCGATGACGCCGGTACCCTCGATGGCCGGCTTGATGAGAACGCGGCCGGCGCCGTAGTGGCCCTCGACGGTGTGCGGAATCGTGCCGTGCTCGGTCACGGGCACCTTGAACATGTTCTTCTTGGCGTCCTCGATGCCCTTCTGGATGGCCAGGGGCACCTCGGCGGACTTGCCCATGCCAAGGCCCACGTTGCCCTTGCCGTCACCCACGGCCACGAGGGCCACGAGGGACATGCGACGGCCGCCCTTGACGGTCTTGGAGACGCGGTGGATGTAGACGACGCGCTCCTGAAGATCCGTGTCCTGCTGGCGCTTACGATCTCGTGCCATTGAATCCTCCTAGAACTTCAGGCCCGCGTTGCGGGCACCGTCTGCCAGAGCCTTGACACGGCCGTGATAGATGCGACCACCGCGGTCGAAGGTGACCGTGGTGACGCCCTTCTCGACGGCACGCTTGCCCACGAGCTCGCCAACGAACTCGGCGGCCTCCTTGTTGGAGCCGATCTTGCCCGTGGCGCGGAACTCGGGGTCGAGGGTCGAGGCAGAGCAGATGGTCTTGCCGTCGGCGTCGTCGATGACCTGAGCGTAGATGTTTGCGTTGGTGCGGTGCACGCTGAGGCGCGGGCGCTCAGCGGTGCCGAAGATCTTGGCGCGGACGCGGCGCTCGCGGCGCTTGAGACCGGCCTTCTTCGCCTGCTGCTTGTTCATTCCTTCTCCTTAGACGTGCCACCACCTGACGGGGTGATGGTCTTGTACCAGCCCTATGGCTACTTGGCGGCCTTGCCGAGCTTCCTGCGGATGTGCTCGCCAACGTAGTGGATGCCCTTGCCCTTGTAAGGCTCGGGAGGACGCTTCATGCGAATCTCAGCGGCGACCTGGCCGACCTGCTCCTTGGAGATGCCCTTCACGTTGATGTGCGTGTTGTCGGGCACCTCGAACGTGATGTTCTCGGGAGCGACGTAGATCACGGGGTGAGAGTAGCCCAGGGAGAGGTCGAGGTCCTTGCCCTTGAGCGTGGCACGGTAGCCGACGCCGGTGAGCTCGAGCTTCTTCTCGAAGCCCTCGGAGACGCCGATGACCATGTTGTGAAGAAGGGTGCGGGTGAGGCCCTGCTGGGCGTTGGAGGCGGTGGACTCGTCAACGCGCACGACGTGGAGCTCCTCGCCCTCCTCCTCGATCTTGACGAGGTCGGAGAAGGTGCGGGTGAGCTCGCCCTTGCCGCCCTTGACGGTAACGGTGGTGCCATCAACTGTCACAGTGACTCCGGCGGGAACCTGGACAGGCTGCTTACCAATACGAGACACGTCAGTCTCCTTTCATTCCTGCCGAGAGTTACCAGATGTAGGCGATGACCTCGCCGCCGATGCCCTGCTTGCGGGCGTCGCGGTCGCACATCATGCCCTTGGAAGTGGAGATAACGGCGGTGCCGAGGCCACCGAGGACGCGCGGGAGCTTCTCAGCGGTGGTGTAGATGCGAAGGCCCGGCTTGGAGATGCGGCGGATGCCGCGGATGACCTTGGCGTGACGGGCGCCGTACTTGAGGGTCACGTGCAGGGTCTTCTGCGGGGTCGTGTCCTCGACCTCGTAGCCCGCGATGTAGCCCTCCTCGCAGATGACGCGCGCGATCTCAACGAGCACCTTGGTCGAAGGCATGGAGACCTCCGGCTTGTTGGCAGCGTTCGCGTTGCGGATGCGCGTCAGCATGTCAGAAATGGGATCAGTGATCTTCATGGATCATTCTCCTTCGGTAATGATGAACCTGAGTGCCCGGTTCGCACGCACCCGTGGAGCGTGCGCCTGGGCGTCAGAGCCCTTTGCGTCCTACCAGCTCGCCTTGCGGACGCCAGGAAGCTCGCCCTTGCTCGCCAGCTCGCGGAAGCAGACGCGGCAGAGGCCGAACTTGCGATAGACGGAGTGGGGACGCCCACAACGCTGGCAGCGGTTCTGCTTGCGCGTCGAGAACTTCGGCTCGCGCTGAGCCTTGACGATCATCGATGTCTTAGCCACAAATCCTCCTTCAGTGCAATCCTGGCGCCCCGGGTGTCCGAGGCGCCGTGTTGATATTTGACCTACTCAGCCTTGAACGGGAAGTGGAAGGCCTTGAGCAGCGCCTTGCCCTCCTCGTCGGTCTGAGCGGTGGTCACGATGGTGATGTCCATGCCGCGGGTGTGGTCGATCTTGTCGAAGTCGATCTCCGGGAAGATGAGCTGCTCGGTGACGCCCATGGAGAAGTTGCCACGGCCGTCGAAGCTCTTCGGGGAGATGCCGCGGAAGTCGCGGATGCGCGGGATGGCGATGGAGATCAGGCGATCGAAGAACTCCCACATGCGGTCGCCGCGGAGGGTGACCTTGGCGCCGATGGGCATGCCGGCGCGCAGGTGGAAGGTGGCGATGGACTTGCGGGCGTGGGTCACGAGCGGCTGCTGGCCGGTGATGGCGCGCAGGTCGGCAACGGCGCCGTCGATGGCCTTGGCGTCCGTGGCGGCCTCGCCGACGCCCATGTTCACGACGATCTTCTCGATCTTGGGGATCTGGTGAACGTTGGTGTAGTTGAACTGCTTCTGGAGCTCGTCACGCACGGTGGCGAAATACTGCTCCTTGAGACGGGGGACGTACTTGTCTGCCATGTCCTTCTCCTTAACTCCTGGGGTTCTCAGCACGGGGTTTCCAACCTCGTACCTCCCGGGTTGGCGATCCGGGAGCCTTGTCATGCGACCGAGGCAGAACTCTCCCTACCTACAGACGCAAGGAAACAGTTTATGCCTTCGCACACAGAAATTCCAGCCCGTCGCTCACATGCGCGGGACGTTCACATTCGCGGCCTCGAGGCCGCCCCCACTCCTCCGCTCCCCGCTGACATAACAAGCTATGCCGCTTAACAACTACTTGCGGCCGCTCGCCCCATAGGTCGCGCCAAAAAAGTCACCCCATGTTAAAAAGCCTTGGCTCTATTCCCAACACGAGGAGAAAGGCACTCTCATGGCACGAATTGCGGTGCTCGGCGGGGGCAACGGCGCCCACGCCGCGGCGGCAGACCTCACGCTGCGCGGCTACGAGGTCAATCTCTATGAGGACGAGCGCTTTGCGCCCAACATGCAGACGGTCTTTGACACCGGGACCATCGAGCTCTCCGGCGCGGCGGGTCAGGGCACGGCCAAGCTCGCCATGGTGACGAGCGATCTCGAGGCCGCCATCTCCGACGTCAGGCTCATCCTGGTTGCCGTCCCCGCCTTCGCGCACGGCGCCTATGCCGAGAAGCTCGCCGGGGTCGTCCGTCCGGGACAGATCGTGGTCGTGCTCCCCGGCACCTTTGGCTCCCTCATGTTCTGGCGCGCCTTCCGCGAGCACGGCGTCGAGGGTGTGACCGTTGCCGAGACCAACACCCTCCCCTACGCAACGCGCCTGCTCGGCCCCGGTAAGTCGCTCGTCATGAGCCGCTTTGACCCGCTCAAAGTGGGCGTCATGCCCGCCTCCAGGACGGACGAGGTCATGGCCGAGCTCGACGGCGTCTTCCCGGGCATCGAGGCGGTGGAGAGCGTGGTGGCCTGCGGGCTCTCCAGCCTGAACCCCATCATCCACGTTCCCGGCTGCATCCTCAACGCCGGCCGCATCGAGTACGCCAAGGGCGACTTCCACTTCTACACCGAGGGCTTCACGAGCTGCGTCGCGCGCCTCACGGACGCGGTCGACGCCGAGCGCATCGCCCTTCTCGACGCCTTTGGCTACGCCTCTGACATCGCGGCGCATGGCGTGGGCGGCGCCGTGGAGACCGACTCCATCGAGGTGGCCATCGCAAGCGACCCCAACTTCGCCAAGATCGTGGGGCCGGACAGCCTCAAGAACCGCTACTACTCCGAGGACATCCCCTACGGCATCGCGTCCTGGGCAAAGCTCGCGCACCTCGTGGGCGTGGCAACGCCGGTCATGGACTCCCTCGTGAGCCTGGGCGGCGTCCTTCTGGAGGAGGACTGCTGGGAGACCGGACGCTCGCTCGAGGACCTTGGCATCGCCGGCATGTCCCTCGACGAGCTCAAGAGCTACCTCGCGGAGGGCTAGCTTCTCCGACGGCCCCGCCGCGTTACTCCACCCTGCAGAGTGTAACAACCGGCTCGAACTCGACCATTTCTAAGATTTCGCCCCCGTTCTTACACGCATCAGAGTGTAGGAACGGGGGCGAAAACCGACTCAGGACCCGCAACAGCAGCCAGAGTCCTGCGCCCGCAACGAAAAGCCCCCGGCATTCCGGAGAGAGGTTTCGCTTAGCGCACCTCTCGAAGGAATACCGGGGGCTCCCCTACTGCGATGTGGTCAAGCTCCTAGAACTTGGCGCCGCACTTCTTGCAGACGCGGACCTTCTTGCCCTCGTCGTCAACGTCGTGGCCAACGCGGGTGGGCTTGCCGCAGGTGGGGCAGACGAGCATGACGTTGGAGGCGTCGATGAAGGCCTCCTGCTCGATGATGCCGCCCTGCTGGTTCTGGGCGTTGGGGCGCACGGCCTTCTTGGCAACGGCGACGCCCTCGACGATGACCTTGCCCTCAGCGGGCTTGGCGCGGAGGATGGTGCCCTCCTTGCCCTTGTCCTTACCGGAGAGAACGACGACCTTGTCGCCGGTCTTCACATGCATCTTAGCCATTCGTCCTCACTCCCTAGAGCGTCTCAGGCGCGAGCGAGACGATCTTCATGTAACGGTGGTCGCGGAGCTCGCGGGCGACGGGCCCGAAGATACGGGTGCCCTTGGGCTCGCCATCCTTGTTGACCAGGACGCAGGCGTTCTGGTCGAAGCGGATGTAGCTGCCGTCCTTGCGGCGGGTCTCCTTGACGGTGCGCACGATGACGCAGCGCACGATGTCGCCCTTCTTCACCTGTCCGCCAGGCGTGGCCTCCTGAACGGCGCCGATGATGACGTCGGCCAGGCCGGCGTAGCGACGCTTGGAGCCACCGAGGACCTTGACGCACTTCACGCGTCGGGCGCCGCTGTTGTCAGCGACGTTGAGCATGGTCTCCATCTGAATCATTGGTGTTCCTCCGAACGTGTGCCCACCCAGAGGTGCGTCCACGCGAGCGACGCACGTGGGTTGGGCTCGTCACTGATACTTACTTGGCGCGCTCGACGATCTCCACGAGACGCCAACGCTTGGTCTTGGACAGCGGGCGGGTCTCCATGACGGTAACGAGGTCGCCGATGCCGCACTCGTTCTTCTCGTCGTGAGCGTGGAGCTTCTTCGAGATGGTCATCATCTTGCCGTACTTGGGGTGACGCTTGCGGTAGTCGATCTTCACCGTGATGGACTTGTCGCCAGAAATGGAGACGACCGTCCCGGTGACGACCTTGCGCGAGTTCCTCTTCTCGGTCTCAGCCATAAGTCATTCTCCTGCGATCTAGTTCTGCGCGGCGGACTTCTCCGCAGCGATCTGACGGGCGCGCTGCTCGGTGAGGACGCGCGCGATGTCCTTCTTCACGGTCTTGACGCGGGCCGTGTTGTCAAGCTGGCTCGTGGCCATCTGGAAGCGGAGGTTGAAGAGCTCAGCGCGGCCCTCCTCCAGCTTCTTGGCGAGCTCGTCGTCGCTCATGGCCTTGATCTCGGTGTACTTCATTGTGGCTATGCCTCCTCGCCGGACTCGGTGCGGGCGACGATCTTGGTCTTGATGGGCAGCTTGTGCTGAGCAAGACGGAGAGCCTCACGAGCGACCTCGTCGGCGACGCCGTCGATCTCGAACATGATGCGGCCCGGCTTGACCACGGCCACCCACTCCTCGGGGTTGCCCTTGCCGGAGCCCATGCGGGTCTCAGCCGGCTTCTTGGTGATGGGCTTGTCCGGGAAGATGGTGATCCAGACCTTGCCGCCACGCTTCATGTAACGGGTCATGGCGACACGGCAGGCCTCGATCTGGCGGTTGGTGATCCAGTGGGCCTCGAGGGCCTGGATGCCATAGCTGCCAAAGTGCAGCTCAGTATTGCCCTTGGCGTGGCCCTTCATGGAGCCGCGCTGGACCTTGCGGTGAAGAACGCGCTTAGGAGCGAGCATTAGCGGTTCCTCCTCTCGTTGCGACCACGACGGGGACGGCTGGAGCCCTCAAGCGCCGGACGGGGCGTGGGCTGGCCGGGGAGCTTCTCGCCGAGGTAGATCCAAACCTTGATGCCGCAGGCGCCCATGGTGGTGCGAGCGGTGGACTGGCCGTAGTCGATCACGGCACGCAGGGTGTGCAGGGGCACGCGACCCTCGCGGTACCACTCGCGACGGCCCATCTCGGCGCCATTGAGGCGGCCGGAGCACTGGATACGAATGCCCTTGGCGCCGGCCTTGCGGGCGGACTGGACGGCCTTGCGCATGGCGCGACGGAAGGCAACGCGCTGCTCGAGCTGCTCGGCGATGGACTGGGCGACGAGGTTGGCGTCGAGCTCGGGGCGCTTGACCTCGACGACGTCAACGGCGACCTGGCCCTTGCTCACGCCGGCGACCTTCTCGAGGTCGGCGCGCAGGACGTCGATGTCGGCGCCCTTCTTGCCAATGACGATGCCCGGGCGGGCGGTGTAGATGGTCACCTTGACCTTGTCGCCGGCGCGCTCGATGTCAACGCGGGAAAGGGCGGCCTTGGCAAGGCGCTTCTCGAGATACTTGCGGATGGCAAGATCGTTGCCGAGGTTCTCGGCGTAGTTCTTATCGGCGTACCAGCGGGAACGCCACTCCTCGGTGATGCCGAGACGGAAGCCAGTAGGCTGAACCTTGTGACCCATGCTTTCCCTACGCCTCCTTTCGAGGAGCGACGACGACGGTGATGTGGCTCATGCGCTTGTTGATGCGGGAAGCGGAGCCCTTGGCGCGCGGACGGATGCGCTTGAGCGTGGGGCCCTCGTCAACGTAGGCGAGCTTGACGACGAGGTTGTCCTCGCGCAGGCCGTTGTTGTTGACGGCGTTGGCGATCGCGGAGCGCAGAACCTTGGCCACGTCCACGGAGGCGGCGCGGGTGGAGAACTGCAGGACCTCGAGGGCCTTGGCAACCGGGAGGTTGCGGATCAGCGAGACGACGGCACGGGCCTTGCGAGGGGCAACGCGGACGTACTTGGCCGTCGCGCGGACCTCGTTGGTGTTGGTGTTCTGAGGCATGTTAACTCCCTACCCCCTACTTTTCCTTGTGACCACGGAAGGTGCGGGTGGGGGCGAACTCGCCCAGCTTGTGCCCGACCATGGACTCGGTGACGTACACGGGCACGTGCTTGCGGCCGTCGTGAACGGCGATCGTGTGGCCCACCATCTCCGGGAAGATGGTCGAGGAGCGCGACCAGGTCTTGATGACCTCCTTGGTGCCGGCCTCGTTCTGAGCGGCGACACGCGCGAGGAGGCGAGTCTCCACGAACGGGCCCTTCTTGAGACTTCTGCTCATGCTTTCTATCTCCTACTACTCGTGTTGCTACTACTTGGACTTGCGGCGACGGATGATCAGACGGTTGGAGCCCTTCTTCGGGTCGCGCGTCTTGTAGCCCTTCGTCGGCTTGCCCCACGGGGTGACGGAGGGACGACCGGAGGTGTGGTTCTTGCCCTCGCCGCCGCCGTGCGGGTGGTCGACCGGGTTCATGACGGTACCACGGACGGTCGGGCGGACGCCGGCCCAGCGGCTGCGGCCGGCCTTGCCGACGACGATGTTGGAGTGGTCGGCGTTGCCCACCTCGCCGATGGTGGCGCGGCAGGTGAGAAGGACGCGGCGAAGCTCGGAGGAGGGCATGCGGAGGACGGCGTAGCCGTTGTCCTTGCCCATGAGCTGGACGGACGTGCCGGCGGCGCGGGCCATAGCGGCGCCCTTGCCGGGCTGGAACTCGACGGCGTGAACCAGGGTGCCGACGGGGATCTCGGAGAGCGGCATGCAGTTGCCGGGCTTGATGTCGACGTCCTTGGTGCCGGACAGGACGGTGTCGCCCACGTGCAGGCCCTCGGGGCACAGGATGTAGGCCTTGGCGCCGTCAACGTAGTGGAGCAGCGCGATGCGGGCGGAGCGGTTGGGGTCGTACTCGATCGTGGCGACCTTGGCCGGGACGTCGTCCTTGCGGCGCTTGAAGTCGATCTTGCGGTACTGACGCTTGTGGCCACCGCCCTGGTGACGGGTGGTGATGCGGCCGTTGTTGTTGCGGCCGGCCTTCTTGGGCAGGGGCTCGAGGAGCGACTTCTCGGGCGTGGTGCAGGTGATCTCGGCGAAGTCCGAGACCGTCTGGAAACGCCGACCGGCGCTCGTGGGCTTGAGGTGCTTGACTGCCATTTCTTTCCCTTCTTCTTCCGTTGGCCGACCCGCTCAGGGATTGGCGGGCGACACCGGATTACCACGGTACCGCGCGTATCCATCGTGCGCGGCATAAGAGCCCAGCCTCCCGTGGGAGGCGCGGGCGGGGTGCCTTGCTACTCGGCGGCCTGGTTGCCGAAGATCTCGATCGTCTCGCCGGCGGCGAGGGTCACGACGGCCTTCTTCCAGGAGCGCGTGGTGCCGGGCGTCTGATAGCGGACGCGCTTCTTCTTGCCGGACACGTTCATGGTGTTGACCTTGACCACGTGCACGTTGAAGAGCTTCTCCACGGCGTCGGCGATCTCCTCCTTCGGGGCGTTCTTGGCAACCTCGAAGGTGTACTTGCCCTGCTCCATGAGGTCGAAGGAACGCTCGGAGACGATCGGGCGAATGATCACGTTGTAGACGGAGTTCATTATGCGAGCACCTCCTCGAACTGCTTCGCGACGTCGGCGGTCATGACGAGGGCGCCGTTGTCGATGAGGGAGCGGGTGGTGGCCTCGGAGACGCCGATCACGTTGACCTTCTCCAGGTTGCGGAAGGAGAGGTAGGTGTTGATGTCGTCATCGGGAACCACGACGGTCACGCGCTTCTCGGCGATGCCGAGGGCGGCGAGAAGGGCCTTGGCCTGCTTGGTGGAGGGCGTCTCGAAGGAGAGGGCGTCGACGAGCACGAGCTCCTGGTCGGCGACCTTGCCGGAGAGGACGGACCTCATGGCGAGCTTGACCATCTTGTTGTTGATGCGCTTGGCGTGGCTGCGCGGGGTGGGCCCGAAGATCACGCCGCCGCCGGTCCACTGACCAGCGCGGATGGAGCCCTGACGAGCGCGGCCGGTGCCCTTCTGGCGATAGGGCTTGACGCCGCCGCCGGAGACCTCGTGGCGGTTCTTGACGGAGTGGGTGCCCTGGCGCAGGCAGGCGTCCTGGCAGGTCACGACCTGGTGGATGCAGGGGATGTTCGGCTCGATGCCGAAGACGCCGTCAGCGAGCTCGGTCTCGGTGACCTGGGCCCCCTCAGCGTTCTTGATAGCGTACTTGGACATTCTGTCCTCCTTGTTAGCCTAAGAGATTTCCTGGCACTTAGGCCATGCGGACCTGGACGAGAGCGTTCTTGCCGCCGGGGACAGCGCCCTTGATGAGCATGAGGTTCTGCTCGGCGTCAACGCGAACGAGCTTGAGGTTCTTCACCGTGACGCGCTCGTCGCCCATGTGGCCGTACATGTGCAGGCCCTTGCGGACGCGAGCGGGATAGGCGCACTGGCCGATGGAACCCGGACGGCGCTGGTTGCGGGAGCCGTGGGTCATGGGGCCACGGGAGAAGTTCCAGCGCTTGACGGTGCCCTGGAAGCCCTTGCCCTTGGAGGTGCCGATGACGTCGACGGCCTTGACCTCGGCGAAGTCAGCGACGGTCACGACGTCGCCGGTGTGGTGCTCCTCGCCGTTCTCAACGCGAACCTCGCGCAGGTAGCGCATGGGCTCGACGCCGGCCTTGGCAAAGTGCCCGGCCATGGGCTTGTTGACGTGCTTGGCGGAGATGTCTCCGAAGCCGATCTGAACGGCGTCGTAGCCGTCGGTCGCCTTCGTCTTGACCTGCGAGACGGTGCAGGGGCCAGCCTGGATGACGGTGACGGGCACGACGTTGTCGTTCTCGTCCCAGATCTGCGTCATCCCAAGCTTGCGGCCAAGGATCGTGCTGACCATGCTCTTTCCTAACCCTCGGTGGTCATGGGACCTTTGGGGCACCCTTTGCCCCTCCCCAGCGGACCACGTCCTGTATCTGCCGCCCACCAGGTCAAGACACAGCTCTCCCCAATAGCGCAGCCTGTCTAGTCTACACGCCCTCAGGTGAATTCACAATGTCTACGCAAAAGTTTTGTGTGCTCTGAGCTGCGGCTCGAGTTTCCGCGCTCCCGGGCGTATCCATCCTCTTGCACAAAAGGGGACGTGCCTGAAATATGCAAATCCTTGCATGTTTCAGGCACGTCCCCTTTTGTGCAATCAAAGGTTCTGGTTCACGATCTTCTCGGTGGCAGTTTCACTTCTTGGACTTTGCATTGAGTGCGGTCCCAGCCGCACTCGTTCGCCGCACTTGAGGGTATCACGCGAGAGGGCGGACGCACCTGAGGAGCAGATCGCCCAAAAACGGCCGCACTTCTCGACCGCACTTATGAGTGCGGCCTGGGCCGCACTCGTTCAGCCGCAGGAGCGAGAATGTCTCCCCTACACCGTCTGGTTCACGATCTTCTCGCAGACAAACTGGCGAGAAGAACGGTCGAAGCCGTAGACGAGCACGCAGCAGTTGCCGAGGTGAACGTCCTGTTCGCAACGGGCAAGGTGCTCCCACGCCAGCTTGAACTGCAGGGTGGCGGAGCCGTGGCTCACCGCGAGCACGTTCTTGGCATCAGACGACAGCATGAGTTTGGTGAGCGTATCCACGATGCGCTCGCGCAGGGCGGCGCTCCCCTCTCCGCCGTAGGGCACGAGCGTCTCTCCGGGGTCCCAGAGCTCGGCGGGAACGTCCGCGGCAGGACCGCCCTCGAAGGGGCCGTAGCTCCGCTCGATGAGACCGTCCACCGGCTCGACCCGAGGCGCAGGAAGCCCGGCGGCAAGCAGCTCCTCTCGCGCCACCTCGGCCGTCGCGAGCGCCCGACCGAGCGGCGACGAGAAGACCCTCTCGAAGCTCGCGCCCTGGGCGGCTAGCCAGGCGCCGGCCGCACGTGCCTGCGCGATGCCAAGCTCCGTGAGCGGCGAGTCACAGTGCCCCTGCACGCGGTGCTCGAGGTTGTACTGGGTCTGCCCGTGCCTCAGCAGATAGAGCGCGGGCATCCTAGAGCGCCCCCGTGATGGCCGCGAGAAGCTCGTCGTAGCCGTCATAGGCGGGGACGTCCGAGTTTGCCTCGCAGATGGCGGCCGTGCTCCTAAAGAGGAAGCCCGCCTTGCCGGCGCGGATCATGGCGAGGTCGTTGAAGGAGTCCCCGGCGGCTATGGTCTCGTACCCGCAGGACTGGAGGGCGCGCACGGTAGTGAGCTTGGAGTTCTCGCAGCGCATGAGATGACGGAGAATCTCGCCGTCGGGTGCCACCTCAAGGGAGTTGCAGAGCAGCGTGGGCCATCCGAGCTTGGCCATGAGGGGACGCGCGAACTCCTCGAAGGTGTCGCTCAAGATGACGACCTGCGTGCGCTCGCGCAGCGCATCGAGAAACTCGCGCGCGCCGGGCAGCGGGTCTATGCGGGAGATGGTCTCCTGGATCTGCGGCAGCCCCAGCCCGCGCTCGCGCAGGATCTCAAGGCGATAGGCCATGAGCCTGTCGTAGTCCGGCTCGTCTCGCGTGGTGCGACGCAGCTCGGGGATGCCGGACTCCTCCGCAAACGCGATCCAGATCTCCGGCACCAGCACGCCCTCAAGGTCCAGGCAGACGATATTCATGGGGATGTCACCTCCGACAACGCCGTTCTTCTCGCCATACTAGCGTGCGGTCAGTGCGCATTCAACGCAAGTCGGAGCATAGGACCAGCCGCGAAACATTCATCGCGCTCAAACGGTTGGACCCGTTGCTTCAATAGCAGAGGCCCCGACCCTGCTAAGCGGAAGTTTCACGATGTGCACTTCCGCATACAGGGTCGGGGGCCTCCCCACTGCTGAGAACTTACGGCCTAGAGCTTGATCTCGATGTCAACGCCGGCCGGGAGGTCAAGACGCATGAGCGAGTCGACCGTGGAGGGCGAGGGGTCGAGGATGTCGATGAGGCGCTTGTGGGTGCGCATCTCGAACTGCTCGCGGGAGTCCTTGTCCTTGTGCGGCGAGCGGATGACCGTGTAGAGGTTGCGCTCGGTGGGCAGGGGGATGGGGCCGGACACGCGGGCACCGGTCTTCTGGGCGGTGTCGACGATGAGCTTCGCGGACTGATCAACGACCTCGTGATCGTAGCCCTTGAGGCGAATCCTGATCTTCTGGCTTGACACTTTGTACCTCCAAATGAGCTAGGGCTCGTGGTCGTTAACTAGGAAGCGTTGCCGCCGTTCTTGGCGACGATCTCGTCACGGATGGCCTTCGGCACGGCCTCGTAGGAGTCGAACTGCATGGTGTAGCTCGCGCGGCCCTGCGTCTGGGAGCGAAGGTCGGTGGCGTAGCCGAACATCTCGCCCAGGGGCACCTTGGCCTTGATGACCTTGGTGTCGCGACGGTCCTCCATGCCCTCGATCTTGCCGCGGCGGGAGGAGAGGTTGCCCATGACGTCGCCCATGTACTGCTCGGGCGTCTCGACCTCGACCTGCTCGATCGGCTCGAGAAGAACGGGGTCGGACTTCTTGAGGGCGTCCTTGATGGCCATGGAGCCGGCGATCTTGAAGGCGGCCTCGGAGGAGTCGACCTCGTGGTAGGAGCCATCAATCAGCTTGACCTTGATGTCGACGACCGGGTAACCGGCGACGACGCCGCTCTCGAGCGCCTCCTGGATGCCCTTGTCGATGGAGGGGATGTACTCCTTCGGGATGACGCCACCGACGATGGCGTTCTCGAACTCGTAGCCCTTGCCCGGCTCGTTGGGCTCCATGTCGATGACGGCGTGGCCGTACTGGCCGCGGCCGCCGGACTGGCGGACGAACTTGCCCTCCGCGTGCGCGACGGCCTTGCCGGCGGTCTCGCGGTAGGCGACCTGCGGCTTGCCGACGTTGCAGTCGACCTTGAACTCGCGACGCAGACGGTCGACGATGATCTCGAGGTGAAGCTCGCCCATGCCGGAGATGATGGTCTGACCGGTCTCGTGGTCGGTGTGGACCTGGAAGGTCGGGTCCTCCTCGGCGAGCTTGGCCAGGCCCACGGACATCTTGTCCTGCTCGGCCTTGGTCTTGGGCTCAACGGCGACGGAGATGACCGGCGTGGCGAACTCGATGGACTCGAGGATCACGGGGTGCTTCTCGTCGCAGAGGGTCTCACCGGTGGTGGTGTTCTTGAGGCCGACGCAGGCGACGATGTCGCCGGCGGAGCAGTTCTCGCGGTCGACGCGCTCGTTGGCGTTCATCTCGAGGATGCGGCCCAGACGCTCGCGGTTGTCCTTAACCGAGTTGTAGACGTAGGAGCCCGCCTCGGCCTGGCCGGAGTAGACGCGGATGTAGGTGAGCTTGCCGACGTAGGGGTCGGTCATGATCTTGAAGGCGAGGGCCGCGAAGGGCTCCTTCGGGTCGGCGTGACGGACCTCGGGCTCACCCTTGAGGTTGGTGCCGTCGATCTCGGCGACGTCGAGCGGGCTGGGGAGGTAGTCCACGACGGCGTCGAGGAGCTCCTGGATGCCCTTGTTCTTGTAGGCGGAGCCAACGAAGACGAGGTTGAGCTCGCCGTCGATGACGCCCTTGCGCAGAGCGGCCTTGAGGTCGTCGACGGAGATCTCGGCCTCCTCGAGCACAGCCTCCATGATCTCGTCGGAGAAGTTAGAGGCGGCGTCGAGCAGCTCCTCGCGCTTCTCCTGGGCGAGGTCCATGAACTCATCGGGGATGGCGTCCATGGGCTCGGGGTAGATCATGCCCTTGGAGTCCTCCTTGAAGTCCCACGCGGTCATGGTGACCAGGTCGATGAGGCCCCAGAAGTTGGACTCGGCGCCCATGGGGATCTGCGCGGCAACGGCGTTGGCGTGCAGACGGTCCTTCATGGTGTCGATGGCGTGGAAGAAGTCAGCGCCCACGCGGTCGAACTTGTTGATGAAGGCGATGCGGGGGACGCCGTAGGTCGTGGCCTGACGCCAGACGGTCTCGGACTGCGGCTGGACGCCGGCGACGGCGTCGAAGACCGCGACCGCGCCGTCGAGGACGCGCAGGCAGCGCTCGACCTCGGAGGTGAAGTCGACGTGACCCGGGGTGTCGATGATCTGGATGACGTGGTCCTTCCAGAAGCACGTGGTGGCGGCGGAGGTGATGGTAACGCCGCGCTCCTGCTCCTGAACCATCCAGTCCATGGTGGCGGCGCCATCGTGGACCTCACCGATCTTGTGGGTCTTGCCGGTGTAGTAGAGGATGCGCTCCGTCGTGGTGGTCTTACCGGCGTCGATGTGAGCCATGATGCCGATGTTGCGGAGGTCCTCGAGCTTGTACTTAACCTTTGCCATGTGGCTTCTCCTCGGTCTCGCGGACTAGAAGCGGTAGTGAGAGAAGGCGCGGTTGGCCTCGGCCATCTTGAAGAGGTCCTCGCGACGCTTCACGGAAGCGCCCACGCCGTTGGAGGCGTCGAGGATCTCGTTGGCAAGACGCTCGGCCATGGTCTTCTCCTTGCGGGCACGGGAGAAGTTGACCATCCAGCGGATGGCGAGCTGGGTGGCACGACGGGAGTTGACCTCCATGGGCACCTGGTAGGTGGCGCCACCGACGCGCTTGGGCTTGACCTCGAGGGTCGGGCGAATGTTGTCCATGGCCTTCTTGAAGACGGTCAGGGCGTCCTCGCCGGACTTCTCGGCAACGATGTCGAAGGCACCGTAGACGATGCGCTCCGCGGTGGCCTTCTTGCCATCAAGAAGGACCTTGTTGATGAGCTGCGAGACGAGACGGTTGTTGTAGACGGCGTCCGGCTGAATCTCGCGGCGATGAGTCTTGGATGCACGACGCGGCATGTTCTATCTCCTCAGATCTTGGAAGCTGTTACGTGGTTCTACTTCGGGCGCTTGGTGCCGTAGCGAGAACGGGCCTTCTGGCGGTTCTGGACGGCGGCGCAGTCGTAGGCGCCACGGATGATCTTGTAGCGGACACCGGGGAGGTCACGCACGCGGCCGCCGCGGATGAGCACGATGGAGTGCTCCTGGAGGTTGTGGCCCTCGCCGGGGATGTAGGCGGTGACCTCGATGCCGTTCACGAGGCGCACACGGGCGACCTTGCGAAGGGCGGAGTTCGGCTTCTTGGGGGTGGTGGTGAAGACGCGGGTGCACACGCCGCGCTTCTGGGGGTTGTGCTGCAGGGCTGCGTTCTTGGACTTGGACTTGACGCTCATGCGCCCGTTGCGAACCAGCTGGTTAATAGTAGGCAAAGCTCTCTCCTTCTATACCTATCAACGTGCCTGTTTGTTGTATTCAAGGGCCGAGCAGCACCTCTGCCCCGGATTGACGCGACGATGAACTTTACGCCGGAGGGTGGCTGTTGTCAAAACGCCACGGACCCGGGCGTATCCATCCTTCACGGTATGTTCACGCAGAAGGGGCGACCTGGCAGCGGGGCGCACTTCTCGCCATCTTGCGGGGGGCCGCCCGCACTTCTCGGCCTCTCCCGAGAGCCCGCTCGCACCCCTCAGCCGCACTCAAGAAGTGCGGCCTTCATGACGCGTTATTCTCACTGAGTGCGGGCTGCCACCCCAGCGATACGCTCAAGTGCCCGCCAGGAGTGCGGGCCGGGCCGCACCTGATGCCGCAAACCGAGAAGTGCGGGCAGGCTCTCGGGCGATAGCGAGAAGTGCGGGCCGGGTCCCCGCGGGCCGGGCGCCGCGACTGGGGCCCTACGCCCAGGAGAGGCCCACGGCTCCGAGGCCGAGGTGCTCGGCCAGGACCGGGCCCCCGTCCTTCACGCGGATGTGCGCCTCGGGGAAGCGGGAGCGCGCGGCGAGGAAGACCTCGCGCGCCTCGGGCCCGCGGGGGCCGAAGTGGGAGACGATGAGGTCCGTGGTGTCGTCGGGCACCTGCTCGGCCATCGCGGCGGCCATGCCGCGCGCGCCGCGCCCGTCCGCGAGCTGCACGATGCCGCCCTCGGAGAGCGCCATCACCGGGTAGCGGTTGAGCTTGGTGGCAACCGCGCGGCGGATGGCGCCGAGCCTGCCGCTCCGGGAGAGGGCGGCCATGTCCGGCACGCTGAAGACGATGCGGGTGTCCATGCGGATCTTGGTGAGGTCCTCGACCACCTCGTCGAGCGGGCAGCCGCCGTTGGCGAGCGCCCGGGCGCGACGAACGAGAAACTCGAGCGCACCGGCGGTGACCCAGGAGTCGAGCACGGCCACGTTACCGCTCGAGACGTGGGTGGCGGCGTCCTCGGCGCTGCGGAACGCGCCGGACAGGCGCGAGGAGATGGTGACGCACAGAACCTCGTCGCCCTTGTCCAGGTGCGCGCGAATCGCCTTCTCGAAGGAGGCGGTGCGGACCGCGTGCGTGGCAACGTGGCGGCTTGCCGAGAAGAGCTCGGCGTAGTCGCCGTTCTCTCCGACGAAGCCCTCCTCGTACCAGGTGGCGTCGACGGTGTAGCTCATGGGGATGACATCAACGCCGAGCTCTGCCGCCTCGACCCTCGTGAGGCCACAGGTGGAGTCGGTAACTATCGCGAGCATATGCGATTTCCTCCCATCGCACGGAACTTGTCGTAGCGCCGGGAGACGAGCTCCTCGGCAGTGAGCCCGGTGAGCTCGTCGAGCGCGAGCTCGACCTCGCGCATGAGGTCGTGGGCGATCTCTGCGTGCGTGAGCCCGAGGTCGGGCACCACGGCGTCCGCGAGGCCCAGCTCGGCGAGGTCGGACGCGGTGATGCGCAGCGCCTCCGCCGCCTCGTCCGCACGCTTGGTGTCCTTCCAGAGAATCGAGGCGCAGCCTTCGGGGCTCACCACGGAGTACGCGGCGCTCCCGAGCATGAGGATGCGGTCGGCCACGGCGAGCGCGAGCGCGCCGCCCGAGCCGCCCTCCCCCACGATGACGCTCACGATGGGGGTGGCAAGGCCGCTCATCTCCACGAGGCTCGAGGCAATGGCCTCGCCCTGGCCGCGCTCCTCGGCGCCAATGCCGCAGTACGCGCCCGAGGTGTCCACGAGGCAGAGCACGGGGCGGCCGAACTTCTCGGCCTGGCGCATGAGGCGCTGGGCCTTGCGGTAGCCCTCGGGGTGCGCCATGCCAAAGTTGCGGCGCACGCGCTCCTTGGTGGAGTTGCCGCGCTCGATGGCCACGACCGTGAGCACGCGGTCGCCCTTCCAGCCGATGCCGGCCACGATGGCGGGGTCGTCCGCGTAGAGGCGGTCTCCGTGGAGCTCCACGAAGCCGTCGAGCGAGCGCTCGATGAGCTCGAGCGCGGTGGCGCGGTCCGCGGAGCGCGTGAGCTTGACGATGTCGTAGGCGCCCGCGGGCTCCTGGACGCGCTTGGGCCTGTTGCCGCGACGGCCGCGGGGCTCCTCGTGGGTGAGCCTGTGGGGCGCGAGGGGGCCGGGGACCTTGCCCTCGTGCAGGGCGAGAAGCTCGGAGATGGTGGCGACCATGTCCTTGCGCTCCACGATGAGGTCGCAGAAGCCGTGCTCCACGAGGAACTCCGAGCGCTGGAAGCCGGCGGGCAGGCGCTTGTGGGTGGTCTGCTCGATGACGCGCGGGCCGGCAAAGGCCACGAGCGCGCCGGGCTCGGCCAGGATGACGTCGCCCTCCATGGCAAAGCTCGCCGTGACGCCACCGGTGGTGGGGTCGGTGAGGACGGTGAGGTAGAGCAGGCCGGCCTCGGAGTGGCGGCGGACCGCCGCGGAGACCTTGGCCATCTGCATGAGGGAGGTCGTGCCCTCCTGCATGCGGGCGCCGCCGGAGACGGTGAAGCCCACGACGGGCAGGCCGAGCTCCGTGGCGCGCTCGAAGGTGCGGCAGATCTTCTCGCCCACGACCGAGCCCATGGAGCCCATCATGAAGTCCGCGTTCATGAAGAAGAGCGCGGCCTCGTGGCCCCCTATCGTGCCGCGGCCGCAGACCACGGCGTCGTTCTCATGGCTCTTCTCGCGAGCGTCCGCGAGCTTCTCCGCGTAGCCGGGGAACTCGAGGAAGTCCGTGGCGGCAAGAGCGGCGTCCCACTCCTCGAAGCTCCCCGCGTCAACGGTGATGCGCATGCGCTTGCGCCCGGAGACGCGCAGGTGGCGTCCGCAGCGCGGGCAGACGTCGAGGTTCTCGGCAAACTTCGCCTGCTCGATGACGCGCTTGCAGCCGGGGCACTTGACGAGGATGTGGCGCTCGGGGAACTCGGCGGATATCTCCGTGACCGGACCCTCGAGCGCGTTGACGCTCTTCTCCCGCTTACTCATAGAGGTGCTCCATCAGGTTGGTGTGGTAGTTGCCCGAGACGAACTCGGGGTTGGAGAGGATGTCGAGGTGAAGCTCGCTGTTCTCCGCCACGCCGTCGATCACGAGCTCGCCGAGGGCGGAGCGCATCTTGCGGATGGTCTCCTCGCGCGTGGAGGAGCACACGATGAGCTTGCCCAGCAGCGAGTCGTAGTAGGGCGGCACGACCGCCCCCACGTAGAGCGCGGAGTCAAAGCGCACCTGCGGGCCTCCCGGGACGTGCAGCATGGTGATGTCCCCGCAGGACGGGAGGAAGTCGGGGGTCTCCGCGTTGATGCGGCACTCGATGGCGTGGTTGGCGATGGCGATGTCGTCCTGCGTGAAGGGAAGCTCGGAGCCGGAGGCCACGCGCAGCTGCCACTTCACGAGGTCGATGCCGCTCACGAACTCGGTGACGGGGTGCTCCACCTGCAGGCGCGTGTTCATCTCCATGAAGTAGAAGCTGCCGTCGTCCGCAAAGAGGAACTCGATCGTGCCCACGCCCACGTAGCCCACCGCGCGCGTGAGGTCGCGGGCGGCCTTGTGCATGCTCTCGCGCACGCCGGGGTGCGCGTCCAGGCAGGGCGCGGGGCTCTCCTCGATGAGCTTCTGGTTGCGGCGCTGCACGGAGCACTCGCGCTCGCCGAGGGAGACCACGTTGCCGTGCGCGTCCGCCAGGACCTGCACCTCAACGTGGTGCGCCGGCGAGACGAACTTCTCCATGTAGCACTCGCCGTCGCCAAAGGCGGCCTCGGCCTCGGCGTGGGCCTCGGTGAAGGCCTTGCCGGCGTCCTCGGGGCTCTCGACCTTGCGGATGCCGCGACCGCCGCCGCCGGAGCGGGCCTTGATGAGCACGGGGCAGCCGATGCGCCCGGCCTCGGCCACGGCCTCCTCCGGGGTCTTGAGCAGGTCGCAGCCCGGGACGATGGGCACGCCGGCGTCGCGGGCGGTGCGGCGGGCGTTGTCCTTGTCGCCCATGCGGTCGATGACGTCGGGGTCCGGTCCTATGAAGACGAGGCCGCACTCCTTGCACTCGCGGGCGAAGTGCGAGTTCTCCGAGAAGAACCCGTAGCCCGGGTGGATGGCCTTGGCGCCGGACTGAAGGGCCACCGTGAGGATGGCGTCCTCGTTGAGGTAGGAGTCCGCGGGGCGCGGCCCGCCGATGCAGTAGGCCTCGTCGGCGAGGGCCACGTGGAGGGCCTCGGCGTCCGCCGTGGAGTACACCGCCACGGTCTTGACGCCCATCTCCTTGCACGCGCGAATCACGCGGACAGCGATCTCCCCGCGGTTCGCAATGAGAATCTTGTCGAACATCTATGCCTCCTGGGCGACGAGAAGGGACCGTCCCTTTTCATCAAACGCGGGTGATGAGAGGGAAGCGTCCCCTCCCATCACCCTGCAGCCACTACATCAGGGCGAAGGACATCTCCGCCTGGCAGCAGAGCTCCCCGTTGACGCGGGCCTCGCCCGTGGCAAAGCGGAAGGGCCCGCGACTCTTGGTGATGCGACAGGTGAGCTCGATGGTGTCGCCGGGGCGCACGGGGTGCTTGAAGCGCACCTTGTCGAGGCTCGTGTAGAGGGGCGTGGCGCCCTTGGCGGCAAGGTCATTGGCAAGCAGGACGCAGCAGTTCTGCGCGAGCATCTCGCACTGGATGACCCCGGGGACGATGGGGTTGCCGGGGAAGTGGCCCTGGACGAAGAACTCGTCCCCCGTGATGGTGATCTTGCCGTGCGCCTCGCCGTCGACGACCTCAGCCTCGTCGAGGAGAAGCATCGGCTCGCGGTGCGGCAGCAGGTCCTTGAGCTCTTCCTTGTTCATGCGACGCCCTCCCCTAGTAGATCTTCATGAGGCAGCAGCCGTACTCGACGAGGTCGCCGTCGTGCACGCAGATGTCCACGACCTCGCCGTCCTCCTCGGCCGTCACCTCGTTCATGACCTTCATGGCCTCGATGACGCAGAGGGTGTCGCCCTTCTTGACCTTGGAGCCCACCTGCACGAAGGGCTCCGCACCAGGGGCGGGAGCGGCGTAGAAGACGCCGACCATGGGGGCGCGCACCGCGGTGGTGTGGGACATGTCGAGGGGCTCGTCGCCGGCGGGCACAGGGGCCGGGGCAGGCGCGGGAGCGGATGCGGGCGCCGGGGCGGCGGGAGCCGCGGGCGCGGGGAACGGCACGGGGGCCGGGGCCGCCGCGGGGGCGCCGCCGCACTCGAGCTCGACGGCGGAGCCGTCCGGGTCCTCCACGCGGACGCGCGTGAGGCCGTGGCTCCTCATGATGTCGGCAATCTCGGAAATCTTGGCCGAATCCATGGTTAGCTCCTCTCCACGGCGCGCAGGGCGAGCGCCGCGTTGTGTCCGCCAAAGCCGAGGTTGGTGGAGAGAGCCCAGGTGAGCTCGCACTCGACGGCCTCGTTGGGCGTGTAGTCGAGATCGCACGCCGGGTCGGGCGTGTGGTAGTTGATCGTGGGCGGCACGACGCCGTTCTCGAGGGCGAGGGCACAGGCCATGGCCTCCACGGCACCGGTGGCGCCGATCATGTGGCCGGTCATGGACTTGGTGGAGGAGACGTGCGCCGCGCGGGCGGCCTCCTCGCCAAGCGCCTGCTTGAAGCCGAGCGTCTCGGAGGCGTCGTTGAGCTTGGTGGAGGTGCCGTGCGCGTTGATGTAGAGGCCCTCCTCGGGCTTCACGCCGCCCTCCTCCACGGCCAGCCTGATGGCGCGGGTGATGCCGGCGGCCTCGGGGTCGGGGCTCGTGATGTGATAGGCGTCGTCGGTGTTGCCGTAGCCCACGAGCTCGGCGTAGATGTGGGCGCCGCGCGCGACCGCGCGCTCCCACTCCTCGAGGACGAGCATGCAGGCGCCCTCGCCCATGACGAAGCCGTTGCGCTCCGCGTCGAACGGGCGGCACGCGGTAGCGGGATCGGGGTTGGTGGTGAGGGCGCGGCAGCTGGTGAAGCCGGCGATGGACTCCGGCATGATGGCGGCCTCGGCGCCGCCGGCGAGGATGGCGTCGGCGTAGCCGTGCTTGATCGCGCGGAACGCCTCGCCCACGGCGTGGGCGGAGGTGGCGCACGCGGTCACGACGGGAAGCGTGGGGCCCAGTGCCTTGTGGCGGATGGCGATGTTGCCGGTCGCCATGTTGGCGATCATCATCGTGATCATGAACGGGGACGCGCGACGCGGGCCGCGGTCGGCGATGACGTGGACGTTGTCGGCAAAGGCGTTGATGCCGCCCACGCCGGAGCCCACGTAGACGCCCAGGCGCTCGCGGTCGATGGCGCCCTCGGCGTCGAGGCCGGAGTCGGCCATCGCCTCGTCGGAGGCGACGAGCGCGTACTGGGAAAAGAGGTCCAGGTGCGCGGCCTCCTGCTTGCCGAGAAGGGCGGCGCCGTCGAAGTCCTTGACCTCAGCCGCGACCTTGACCTTGAAGTTCTCGGTGTCGAAGTGGGTAATGGGACCGATGCCGCACGTGCCGGCGACCATGGCCTCCCAGGTCTCCTTGGCGGTGTTGCCGAGCGGCGTGACGGCGCCGATGCCGGTGATTGCTACTCTGTGCTCCATCTCAACTCCCAACGCGTGCAAAAGGGACAGTCACTTTTGCACGTCTGTCGTGCGGGCGTGCAAAAGTGACTGTCCCTTTTGCACGCGTGCCAGTTACATCGCCATGCCGCCGTCGACGCGAATGACCTCTCCGGTAACGTAGGACGCGGCGTCGCTCACGAGGAAGCGGGCCACCGCGGAGATCTCCTCCGCGCTCGCGAGGCGGCCGAGGGGAATCTGCTTCTCGTAGCCCTCGACCACGCTCTCGGAGAGCACGGCCGTCATGTCGGTCTCGACGAAGCCCGGCGCGATGGCGTTGACGGTGACCCCGCGCGGGGCGAGCTCGCGCGCGACGGACTTGGTGAGGCCGATGAGGCCGGCCTTGGAGGCCGCGTAGTTGGCCTGGCCCGCGTTGCCCATGAGGCCCACGACGGAGGCCATGTTCACGATGCGGCCTCCGCGCTGGCGCATGAAGGCGCGCGAGAGGGCGCGGATGGTGTGGAAGGCGCCCTTGAGGTTGACGTCGATGACGCGGGCGAAGTCCTCGTCGGACATGCGCACGAGCAGGCCGTCACGCGTGACGCCCGCGTTGTTGACGAGGGCCCAGACGCCGCCAAAGTCCGCCAGCACCGCGTCGACGGTGGCCTTGACGGCCTCCGGGTCGGAGACGTCGCAGCGGTAGGCGCGCGCGGTGGCGCCGGCGGCCTCGCAGGCGGCCACGGCCTCGGCGGCCGCGGCCTCGTTGCCGGCGTAGACGAGGGCGAGGTCAAAGCCGTCGGCGGCAAGCCCCTCCGCGACGGCGCGGCCGATGCCGCGCGAGGCGCCCGTGACGAGGGCCACGCGGCGGGAGGCGTCGCGCTCGATGGCCCCGATCTTCTCGGCCATTGCTACTCCCCCTTCTCGGAGAGGGCGGCGAGAACCGCCTCGAGCTGCTCAACCGTCTCGCACGGCAGCGCGGTCACGCCCTCGAGGGTGCGCGACACGAGGCCCGTGAGGGTCTTGCCCGGGCCCACCTCGATGAAGGTGTCCACGCCGTCGGCCGCCATGTTCTGCAGGGTGCGCACCCACTGGACGGGGTTGGCCACCTGACTGGCGAGAAGGGCGGCGCGCTCGGGGGCGTCCGCCGGGTACGGCTCGCCCGTGCGGTTGGCGAGCACGGGGACGCGGGTCTCGCCGGGCTCGTGCCCGTCGGCGAGGTAGGCCGCGAGGCCGCGCTCTGCGTCTGCCATGAACGGGCTGTGGAAGGCACCGGAGACGGCGACCTTCATCGCGCGGCCCTTGGCCTCCTTCACGAGGACGTCGAGGCGCTCGCATGCCTCGGCGGTCCCGGCCACGACGGTCTGGAGCGGGCTGTTGTAGTTGACGGGCCAGGCCTCGCCCGCCTCGGCGGCGAGACGCTCGACGGTGGCGGCGTCGAGCTTCACCACGGCGCGCATGGCGCCGGGATTGGCGGCAGCGGCGTCGGCCATGAGCTCGGCGCGGCGGCACACGAGCTCGAAGCCCTGCTCGTCGGTGTAGGCGCCGGCAAACGTGAGCGCGGCCACCTCGCCAAGGGAGAAGCCCGCGACCACGTCCGGCGTCACGCCGCGCGCCTCGAGGGCGCGGGCGCACGCGAGGTCCGCCGCAAACACGCAGGGCTGCGTGTTGATGGTCTGAGAGAGCTCCTCCTTGGTGCCGGAGAGGCACTGCTCGGTGGTGCCGGGGCGCACGGCGTCGGCGGCGTCAAAGACGGCCTTCGCCGCGGCCTCGGACTCGATGAGGTCTGCGCACATGCCGGGGTGCTGGGCGCCCTGGCCGGCAAAGAGGAAGGCTACCTTACCCATTGCATCGCTCCAGACAGGACCTTCTCAGCCCCGTTGACGAGGTCGTCCACGATCTCGAGCGCGCTCTGGCGCTCGCGCACCATGCCGGCGATCTGGCCGCAGAGGAACGAGCCGTTCTCGTAGTCGCCCTCCTTGGCCGCCTTGCGCAGCGCGCCGGTGCCCAGCGCGTTGAGCTCCTCCTCGGATGCGCCCGCGGACTCCATCTGGGCGTACTTGTTGGAGAAGGGGTTCTTGAGGGCGCGGACCGGGTGCCCGGTGGAGCGGCCGGTCGCGCGCGTGGAGATGTCGTTGGCCTTGATGACCATGTCCTTGTACTGGTCGGACACGGTGCACTCGTTGGCCACGAGGAAGCGCGTCCCCACCTGGACCCCCACGGCGCCGAGCATGAGGGCGGCGGCGAAGCCGCGCCCGTCGGCGATGCCGCCCGCGGCGATGACGGGGATCTTCACGGCGTCGACGACCTGCGGAACAAGAGCCATCGTGGTGGTCTCGCCGATGTGGCCGCCGGACTCGGTGCCCTCGGCCACCACGGCCACGGCACCGGCCCGCTGAACGAGCCTTGCCATGGCAACGGAGGCGACCACGGGGATGACCTTGATGCCCGCGGCGTTCCACGCCTTCATGTACTTGGTGGGGTTGCCCGCGCCCGTGATGACCACGGGGACGTGCTCGTCGATGACGACCTGGGCAACCTCGTCGGCAAACGGGCTCATGAGCATGACGTTCACGCCAAAGGGCTTGTCGGTCTTCTCGCGAAGCTCGTGGATCTGCTCGCGCAGCCAGTCGGCGTTGGCGTTCATGGCGGCGATGACGCCCAGGCCGCCGGCCTCGGACACGGCCGAGGCGAGGGAGGCGTCGGCGATCCATGCCATCCCGCCCTGGAAGACGGGCTTCTCGATGCCGAGAAGGTCGCAGATGGGGGTGCGCAGCATGACTAGTTCTCCAGCAGGGAGTCGACCATCTCGACGAACTCGCCGATGGTGGTGGGGTTGGACTCGGCGTCGATCTCGATGCCGAACTCGTCCTCGCAGGCCATGACGGCCTCGACGGTGGCCAGGCTGTCCAGGCCCACCTCGGCGAGCGTGGTCTCGGCGGTCAGCTCGACGTCGTCGAGGCCGCCCTGCTCGCGGACGATAGCGCACACGCGGTCGAAGGTGCTCTGATCTGCCATGGTTCTTCTCCTTATCTCCGTGCGCCCGGTCGGGCGCGCCGATGGACGTTGCTTGGCCTACTCCCAGCGGAGCAGGCAGGCCCCCGTGTCGAGCCCGGCGCCAAAGCCCACGAGAACGACGAGCTGGCCGGACGAGAGCTCGCCCGAGCGGACGAGCCTGTCGAGGGCAAGGGGGATGCAGGCGCTCGAGATGTTGCCCGTCTCCTCGAGGACGCGCGCCACCTTGGCGGGGTCGATGCCAAGGCGGGTCACGGCCGAGGAGAGGATGCGCTCGTTGGCCTGGTGGAAGACAAAGTGGTCGATGTCCTCGACAGAGACGCCCGCCTCCTCGCAGAGGGCGCTCACCGAGGAGCAGATGGCGTTCACGCCAAACTTGAAGACGCGGCGCCCCTCCATGGTTAGGACGTTCGCGGGGTGCTCGGTCCTGTCGTAGGGCGAGCTGCCACCGATGCCCGGCACGTGGAGGATCTCCACCGAGGGCTCGGTCTCGAGGCGCATGGCGAGCGGGCTCTCCCCGCCCGCGCCCAGCACCGCCGCGGCGGCACCGTCGCCAAAGAGGACGCACGTGGCGCGGTCCTCCCAGTCGACGAGGCGGCTCATCTTCTCGGCCGCCACCACGAGCACGCGCTCCGCGCGGCCGCGCGCGAAGTAGCCGTCAGCCACGTCGAGCGCGAAGACGAAGCCCGCGCAGGCGGCGGAGACGTCGAAGGCGGGGCAGCTCGCACCCAGGCGCTCCGCGATGGCGCAGGCCTCCGCGGGGATGAGGTGGTCACCGCTCGTGGTGGAGCAGATGATGAGGTCGAGCTGGTCGGGCGTGACACCGGCGGCCTCGAGGGCCAGGCGGCTCGCCTCGACGGAGAGGTCGTCGAGGGTCTCCTCCGCGCAGATGCGACGGCTCTTGATGCCGGTGCGCGGGAAGATCCACTCGTCGGAGGTATCAAGGAACTCGGACAGGTCGTCGTTGGTCACCGAGCGCGCCGGAAGCGCGGAGCCCGTGCCCAGAATGCGGAGTCCCATCTTCTCGCCCCCTGTCGTCATGTTGTTAACGAGTCAACATCTCATTGGTAGGCTAGTCAATCGGCGGATGCCGTGCAGCGTTATTCTTTTGCCGGGACCATTTTGCCATGATACCTCCACACGGTCCCGGCCCACCCGCCATCAAATCCGCCAGCGTGAGGAGGAGAAGAACGTGCTCCCGCCACTCCAGACCCTCGAGGAGGTCGGATCGACCAACGACGAGGCCCGGGCGCTCGGCCGGTCCGGCGCGCCGAGCGGCGCGGCCGTCGCCGCGCGCCGCCAGACCGCCGGGCGCGGGAGGCGCGGCCACACGTGGGCGTCGCCGGAGGGCAACCTCTACTTGTCCGTCCTGCTGCGGCCCGCCGTGCCGCCCTCAAAGCTGCCCGGGCTTGCGGCGGCCTGCGGCCTCGGCATGCTGGACGCCCTCGATGGCTTTGGGCTTTCAAATGTGCCACAGCTCAAGTGGCCCAACGACGTCCTTGCGCGCGAGCGAAAGCTCGCCGGGATACTCGTTGAGGCGGGGCGCGACGAGGCCGGAGAGACCTTTGCCGTCTGCGGCGTGGGCGTCAACATCGAGCGAGCGCCCGCGAACCTGGGGGCAATCTGTCTGGCGGACCTTGGAGCCGCACCGTCCTTCTCGGCGCTCGCCGAGGCGCTGCGAGATGGCATCGTCGCCCGGACGGACGCCTGGGCAGCGGCCGGGGGCATCGAGCCCCTTGCCGGAATCCGGGACGACTACCTTGCGCGCCTCACCTGGCTGGGGCAGCAGGTCGTGGCGCTCTCGCCTGAGGGATACGTACTCTGTCGCGGAAATCTTCTCGCCGTGGATCTCTGGGGCCGCGCCGTAGTCGAGGCCCCCGACGGCCCGAGGTCCTTCTCGACCGAGCAGGTCTCCCTGCGATCGGCGTGCCCGCCCACCGGCGCCGCGCCCACCCGCGTGCCCGCCGGCGAACTCTGACTTTTCTGTACATTACGCGCGGACGCCCGAAGGGCCTTCCAAGTTTTTGCAGGTAGGCGAGCTGATCGTTCTTCTCGCCTCTTCAGGCGCCCCCGTAATGTACAGAAATCTCAGAGTTCGCCCTGTGACGCCGGGCTTCAGACAAAAGGAAGGCTCTCCCAGTCAACGAGGACCTCGTCTCTTAGGCGCCGACCTGCCGCACGCTGCCGCTCCGTCGGCGGTGCCCAGGAAACGCCCCTCTTCTCCGCCACCATCTTGGAGAGCGCCTGGGTGCGGGCCTCATTCTTGAGCTGCCGATAGGTAACGGGCAAGACCTCCACCCCCATCAGCTTTAGAGCGGCCGTTCTGTCGGAGTCCGAGAGAAAGCTCGAGCCGACGTCGTGTGCGAGCCTGCTCTGACACTCGAGGTCCAGCCCCTCCCTCCAGTAGAGATCGCAATAGCAGCTGAACCGCCCGGCGAGCGCCCGAGCCTCGGGCGTGAGCGCGATACGCTGATTGTGGGCAAACCCATCCTGCCCCTCCCCGCCCCGTCTGCGCGAGAAGCCCAAGATGATTCCCGCCCTCGCTTCGAACGGAGACGCCGCGCCCGGAGTCACCAGCCGCGCTGCCTCGAGCAGCCGCTCGCGCCCGCCCGGCGAAGGCGACTGCTCCGCGATGCGTCGCAGGTCGGCGGGAGTGACCAGGGGCTTTCTCGACCAGAGGTCCGTGAGCTTGCCCTCGCGGTCGAGGCAGGGCTCCCAGCCGCCCATCCGCGGGAGAAGGTTGGCGTCCACAAGGCGCTGGAGCACCTCCCGCAGGCACTCCGGAGCCGAATAGACCGCAAAGGAGCCGCAGAGCTCGGCAGCAAGGAGCACCGTCCTCGCCAGGCTCGCCCTCCGGGCAAGCTGCAAGAGCGCAAACCCGGGCGATACCACGCGAAGATCATCTGATATCCGGCTCAGCTCACCTTGCGGAACGCCGGCCGACCACAGGCGCGGCCTCACGATGGTTGCTCGCCGAGTCTGCTCGCGCCTTGTCACCAGCACGTCCACGGGTCCTTCCATGCACACAGAGAGAAGCGCCGACGACGTGCGAATCGCGCGCGAGGCCTCCCCGGCAGCCCGCCAGTGAGTGCCGGAGGATGCGCATGCGCGAGCCAGGGGAAGCTCGGCGCAGCCCGCGCACAGATTGGAAAGCTCCTCGGGGCTCACCAGATTGGCGAGCAGGGGGTCGTCGTCCGCCGCGCTGGCGAGCAGGCGGACGATCGGCGGAACGCGCCAGTACAGAAACGCGGATATGTCACAGATGATGGTCTCCATGCGCGGAGGCTATCACCTCGCCCCCAGGCGCGCCGAAGCCAAGACGGGCAGAATTGGCCTATACGTTTGAGCGTTTATGTCTTGCGGCAACGAAGCACAAGGCCAGGGGCGCCCGCGCACAAAAAAGTGCAGAAAGTGACTCACGTCGATAGGTTCGTGTAACCTTCGCGGGCGGCGCCTTTCTGCCGGTGGACGGGGTGGCCACCGTCGCGGTCTGCCGCGTACCCGCCGGCGAACTCTGACTTTTCTGTACATTGCGCGGGCGCTCGACGGGGCGAGAAGAACGAGCACCTCGTCGAGCTGCGCAAACGCCGGACGGCCTGGAAGGGTCCGCTCCCAATGTACAGAAATCTCAGAGTTTGATGGGCCCCGGTTTGGCCGGCCGCCAGGCGCGCGACGCAAAAGGCGCCGGCCCCGCAGCTGCGGAACCGGCGCCTGAGTCGCCTTGCGGCGTCATTGGTGCTAGGGGCTACTCCTCGTCCCCGGCCTCCTGGCGGACAACCTGGGAAAGCAGGTCGTCGAGGGAGCCAAGGTCCTCGTTGATGACGTCGGAGTCATTGGAGGAGGTGTCGGAGCCGCCGATGAGCTCGTCATCGAAGTGGTGCGTGGACGGCGCGGCGGTGCCGAGCATGATGTCGGCGTCGGCGTCGGGCGAGAAGACCATGTTCAGGAGCTGGGAGAGGTCCTCGCTGTCGGCCTCGACGTCGTCGGGCTCCAGGATGTAGAGCAGGCCGCGGGCCTCGAGGCCGTCGCGGAGCTCCTCGATCGCCTTGGCGCCGATGCCGTCGATGCGCAGCAGGTCGTCCTCGGTCTTGCCGATGAGGTCGCCCACCGTCTCGATGCCCACCTCGCTGAACTTGTTGGTCCAGCGCTGCGAGACGCCCAGGTCGTCGAAGAGGTAGAGCTTGGCGTCCTCGCTGGAGAGCGTGCGGCCGTTCTTGGAGTACACGCCGCCGAAGCCGTAGTCGTCGCCCACCCAGTCGAGCTGCTTGGGCAGCTGCTCCTCGATGGTCTTGAGCTCGTCGGGGGCCCACTCGGGCAGGCTCTTGGCCAGAGGCGACGTGGGGCCGTCGATCTTGGTGCCGTGGTAGGTGAGCTCCACGTTGTTGTAGGCCCCGAGGCCGGTGCCCGCGGGGATCTGCTTGCCCACGATGACGTTGGACTTGAGGTCGAGCAGGTGGTCGACGTCGCCCTCGATGGCGGCCTCGGTGAGGACGCCGGCGGTGCGGATGAACGACGCGCTGGAGAGCCAGGAGTCGATGGAGCTCGCGACCTTGAGAGTACCGAGGATGACGGGCTCGGCCTCGGGCGGGGTGCCGCCGGCCAGGGTCACGTTGCGCACGGTGTCCGCGAAGACGTAGCGGTCGACGTACTGGCCCAGCAGGTACTGGGAGTCTCCGGGGTTGGTCACCTGGACGCGGCGCAGCATCTGGCGCGCGATGACCTCGATGTGCTTGTCGTTGAGGTCGACGCCCTGGGAGGTGTAGACGTCCTTGACGGACTCGACGAAGGTGTGCATCGTCGACTCGATGTCCGTGAGCTTGCGCAGCTTGCGGAAGTTGACGAAGCCGCGGGTGATCTGGTCGCCGGCACGGACCTCCACGCCGTCCTCCACGTCGGGCATAAAGCGGACGGAGGCCGGGACGCGCCACTCCTCGATGATGCGGGACGGGTCGTCGGTGTCCAGAATGCGCAGCAGGTACTCGGTCTGCTCGGGCATGATGCGGAGCAGGCCGGACACGGGCGCGAGGTCGGCCTCGCGGCCGAGGATCTTCTCGTTGACGTTGCCGACGACGTCGAACATGCGGGCGACCGTGGGGAGGCCCTGCGTGATGTCGTCAGCGCCCGCGACGCCGCCGGAGTGAATGGTGCGCATCGTGAGCTGGGTGCCCGGCTCGCCGATGGACTGGGCGGCGATGACGCCCACGGCCGTGCCGATGTTGACCGGACGACGCGTGGAGAGGTCCCAGCCGTAGCACTTCTGGCAGACGCCGTACTTGGACTTGCAGGTGAGCAGCGCGCGGAGCTCGACCCTCTTGAGGCCGTGCGCGACGAGCATCTCGAGGTCGTCCTTGGACTCGATGTAGCCGTCCTTGGCCACGAGCACCTCGCCCGTCTCGGGGTCGACGATGTCGTTGAGGGCGCAGCGGCCGATGAGGTCGGTGTCCACGCTCGTCTGGCCCGGCTTGATCAGGGGGTAGGTGACGCCCTCGTCGGTGCCGCAGTCCTCCTCGCGAACGATGACGTCCTGGGCCACGTCGACGAGACGACGGGTCAGGTAGCCGGAGTCGGAGGTGTGCGATGCGGTGTCGACGAGGCCCTTGCGCGCGCCGTACGTGGAGATGAAGTACTCCAGCGGCTCGAGGCCCTCGCGGAAGTTGGCCTTAATGGGCAGGTCGATCGTATCGCCGGACATGTCGGCCATGAGGCCTCGCATACCGGCGAGCTGACGCAGCTGCGTCTTGGAGCCACGGGCGCCGGAGTCGGCCATCATGTAGATGGGGTTGTCCTCGGCAAAGCCCGCGAGCATCTCGGTGGCCAGAAGGTCGGTGCACTCGGTCCAGGCGTTGACGACCTCGGTGTGACGCTCCAGCTCGGACAGGAAGCCGTCCTCGTAGTACTCGTTGATCTCGTCGACGCGGTCCTGCGCCTCCTCGAGCAGCTGGGGCTTGTCCTCGGGGATCGTGGCGTCCCAGACGGAGACCGTGAGGCCCGCCAGTGTGGCGTAGTGGAAGCCCGTCTCCTTGATGGCGTCCAGGATGGGCTCGACCTCGGCCGTGGTGTAGCGGTCGCAGCAGTCGTTGACCAGGGTGCCGATGTCGCTCTTCACCATCTTGTAGTTGATGAAGGGGTAGTCGGCCGGCAGGCACTGGCGGTTGAAGATGATGCGGCCCGGCGTGGTCTCGAAGCGCGCGGTGCGCTCGGTGACGTCGTAGTCCACGCTCTCGCCCTTGGCGGTGAGCACGCGGAAGATCTTGCGGTCGCCCTCGACGACGTTGGCGTCGGCGGCGGAGACGCGCACGATGACCGGCTGCTGGATGCCAAGGTCACGGCCCATGTCAATGGCGAGAAGAGCGTCGTCGAAGTCGGCGAAGACCGGGGTGTCCTCGGTCTTCTCGCCCTTCTCGGTGGTGAGGTAGTACGCACCGAAGACCATGTCCTGGGACGGGACGGTCAGCACCTTGCCGGAGGCCGGCGAGCGCAGGTTGTTGGACGAGAGCATGAGCACGCGGGCCTCGGTCTGGGCCTGCGTGGACAGCGGCACGTGCACGGACATCTGGTCGCCGTCGAAGTCCGCGTTGAAGGGGGCGCACACCAGCGGGTGCAGGTGGATGGCCTTGCCCTCAACGAGAACCGGCTCGAAGGCCTGGATGGAGAGGCGGTGCAGGGTGGGTGCGCGGTTGAGAAGGACCAGGCGATCCTGGACCACCTCGGAGAGCACGTCCCACACGGCCGGCATCTGGCGGTCGATGGCACGCTTGGCGCCCTTGATGTTCTCGACCTTGCCGAGCTCCACGAGGCGGCGCATCACGAACGGCTTGAAGAGCTCGAGGGCCATCTGCGTGGGCAGGCCGCACTGGTGCAGCTTGAGCTTGGGGTCGACGACGATGACCGAGCGGCCGGAGTAGTCGACGCGCTTGCCCAGGAGGTTCTGGCGGAAGCGGCCCTGCTTGCCCTTGAGGGCCTCGGCGAGGGACTTGAGCGGGCGACCGCCACGACCGGTGACGGGACGGCCGCGACGACCGTTGTCGAAGAGCGCGTCCACGGACTCCTGGAGCATGCGCTTCTCGTTGTTGACGATGATCGCCGGGGCGTCGAGGTCGAGCAGGCGCTTGAGGCGGTTGTTGCGGTTGATGACGCGACGGTAGAGGTCGTTCATGTCCGACGCGGCGAAGCGGCCGCCGTCGAGCTGCACCATCGGGCGCAGGTCGGGCGGGATGACGGGGATGACGTCGAGGATCATGTTGGCCGGGTCGTTGCCGCCCTTGAGGAAGGCGTCGACGATCTCCAGGCGCTTGATGGCCTTCTCGCGCTTCTGCTTCTGGGCGTCATCGGAGGCGATGATGGCGCGGAGCTCCTGAGCGGAGGCCTCGAGGTCGATGCTGCGAAGCAGCTCGCGCACGGCCTCGGCGCCCATGCCTCCCTTGAAGTAGATGCCATAGTAGCGCTTGAGCTCGGAGAAGAGGCCCTCGTCGGAGATGAGCTCGCGCTCCTCGAGCTGCATGAACTTCTCGTAGGCCTCGCGGCGGAGCGCCTTCTCCTCCTCGTACTCCTCCTCGAGGTCGGCGATGCCGGCGCGGATCTCGTCGGCGGAGAGGGGCTCCACCTCGCCGAACTCGTCCTCGGTGGCCTCGCCCTGCTCTTTGAGGCGCTCGATCTGGTCGTCGCGCTCGGCGTCGAGCTCCTCGAGGTCGGCGGCGAGCTCCTCCTTGAGGTCCTCCGCATCGGCCTCGCGGGCCTCGGTGTCCACGTGCGTGATGATGTAGCTCGCGAAGTAGAGGACCTTCTCGAGGTCCTTGCTCTTGATGTCGAGCAGGCGCGCGAGCGGGAAGCTCGTGGGGCTCTTGAAGTACCAGATGTGGCTCACGGGCGCCGCGAGCTCGATGTGGCCCATGCGCTCGCGGCGAACCTTGGCCGTGGTCACCTCGACGCCGCATCGCTCGCAGACGATGCCGCGGAAGCGGATGCCCTTGTACTTGCCGCAGGCGCACTCCCAGTCCTTCTGCGGTCCGAAGATCTTCTCGCAGAACAGGCCGTCCTTCTCGGGCTTGAGAGTGCGGTAGTTGATGGTCTCGGGCTTCTTCACCTCGCCGTGCGACCAGCTGCGGATGCGGTCAGCCGAGGCAAGGGAGATCTTGATTGCGTCGAAGTCGGTGGTGTCGAAATCTGCCACAGTCGCTACTCCTTATCGCTGTCCGCGCTGCCCACGAGGGCAACGTCGGCGTTCTCGAGGTCGTCGGCGGGCGCGGTCGCGAGCTCGTCGGCGTCGGTCATCTCGGCGAAGACGTCCACGGCGCTCTCGGCGGAGACGGCCTCCTCCTGCGCGGTGCGCTCGGTGCGCCTGCGGTAGGAGATCGGCTCGATGTCCAGGGCCAGGGAGCGAATCTCCTTGACCAGGACCTTGAAGGACTCCGGGATGCCGGCGGCGGGGATGTTCTCGCCCTTGACGATGGACTCGTAGGTCTTCACGCGGCCGTTGGTGTCGTCGGACTTGACCGTGAGGATCTCCTGGAGGACGTTCGCGGCACCGTAGGCGTAGAGGGCCCAGACCTCCATCTCGCCGAAGCGCTGGCCGCCAAACTGGGCCTTGCCGCCCAGGGGCTGCTGCGTGACGAGGCTGTAGGGGCCGGTCGAGCGGGCGTGGATCTTGTCGTCGACCATGTGGCCGAGCTTCAGGATGTAGCTCGTGCCCACGGTGATGGGGCTCTCGAAGGGCTCGCCCGTGCGACCGTCGTAGAGCGTGGTCTTGCCGAGCTCGTTGAGCTGCGGGACGAACTCCTCGCGCATGTGGTCGCCGTAGTCCAGGCGGGCCTTGTTCATGAGGTTGACGTTGCAGCGGCGCAGCAGCTCGGCGACCTCGTCGTCCGTGGCGCCGTCGAAGACGGGCGTGGCCACGCGGATGGGGCCGGGCACGTAGCGCTCGGAGGCGTCGGACTCGTCGTCCCAACCGTGGGAGGCGCCCCAGCCGAGGTGGCACTCGAGGAGCTGGCCGACGTTCATACGGGACGGGACGCCCAGCGGGTCGAGAAGGACGTCGACGGGCGTGCCGTCGGCCATGTAGGGCATGTCCTCCACGGGCAGGACGTTGCAGACGACGCCCTTGTTGCCGTGACGGCCGGCGATCTTGTCGCCCTGCTGGATCTTGCGGCGCTGCGCGACGAAGACGCGGACGAGCTCGTTGACTCCCGGCGGGAGGTCGTCGCCGGCCTCGCGGCTGAAGCGCACGACGTTGACCACGCGGCCGTAGGCGCCGTGCGGCATCTTGAGGGAGGTGTCGCGCACGTCGTGGGCCTTGGCGCCAAAGATGGCGCGCAGCAGGCGCTCCTCGGCGGTGAGGGCCGTCTCGCCCTTGGGCGTGACCTTGCCCACGAGGATGTCGCCGGGGCCGACCTCGGCGCCGATGCGGATGATGCCGTCATCGTCGAGGTTGGCGAGCATGTCCTCGGAGAGGTTGGGGATCTCGCGGGTGATCTCCTCGGGCCCGAGCTTGGTGTCGCGGGCGTCGATCTCGTGGCGGGAGATGCTGATGGAGGTCAGCAGGTCCTCCTGGACCACGCGCTCGGAGACGATGATGCCGTCCTCGTAGTTGAAGCCCTCCCACGGCATGTAGGCCACGGTGAGGTTGGCGCCGAGGGCGAGCTCGGAGTGGTCGATCGAGGTGCCGTCCGCAAGCGGCTGGCCGGCCTCGACGTGATCGCCGGCGTGGACGATCGGACGGTGGTTGATGCAGGTGGACTGGTTGGAGCGCTGGTACTTGGGCAGGTCGTAGCGCTCAGAGCCGTACTCGTCCGAGTAGACCACCACGTGGGCGGCGTCGACCTCGGAGACGGTGCCGGCGTGGGCGGCGCAGACGAGCTCACCGGAGTCGAGCGCGGCGCGCTCCTCCATGCCCGTGCCCACGAAGGGGGCGCTCGTGCGGATCAGCGGCACGGCCTGGCGCTGCATGTTGGCGCCCATGAGGGTACGCTTGGCGTCGTCGTGCTCGAGGAACGGGATGAGGTTGGCGGCCACGGAGAGCAGCTGGCGCGGGGAGACGTCCATGTAGTCGACGTCCTCGACGCTCACCTGCGCCGGCGCGCCGAACGAGCCGTCGAAGTCGCGCGTGCGGGCGATGATGCGCTCGGGGTGGGAGATGTTGCCCTTGGAGTCGACCTCCACGAACTCGCCGGTCTTGGGGTCGAACGGCGTGTTGGCGGGGGCGATGTTGTGCGTCTCCTCCTCGTCGGCCGTCATCCAGTCGATCTTGTCGGTGACCTTGCCGTCCTCGACGCGACGGTACGGGGCCTCGATGAAGCCGTACTCGTTGACGTGCGCGTAGAGGGCGAGCGAGCCGATGAGGCCGATGTTGGGACCCTCGGGGGTCTCGATCGGGCACATGCGGGAGTAGTGCGAGTTGTGGACGTCGCGCACCGCGGTAGGAACATTGGTGCGGCGGCTGGATCCGGACTTGTGGCCGGCGAGACCGCCCGGGCCCAGGGCCGACAGACGACGCTTGTGCGTGAGGCCGGCGAGCGGGTTGGCCTGGTCCATGAACTGGGAGAGCTGCGAGGAGCCGAAGAACTCCTTGATCGCGGCCACGATGGGGCGAATGTTGATGAGCGACTGCGGCGTGATGTCGTCAACGTCCTGGGACGCCATGCGCTCGCGCACCACGCGCTCCATGCGGCTCATGCCAATGCGGAACTGGTTCTGCACGAGCTCGCCCACGGTGCGGACGCGGCGGTTGCCAAAGTGGTCGATGTCGTCGAGGCGCTTGGAGGGGTCGCCCGCGTGAAGGGCAAGCAGGTAGCGCAGGGACTCGACGATGTCCTCCTGCGTGAGGACGCGCGCGGAGGACTCGACGTCGATGCCGAGCTTCTTGTTGACCTTGTAGCGGCCCACGCGCGCGAGGTCGTAGCGCTGCTCGTTGAAGTAGAGGCCGTCGATGAGCGAGCGGGCGGAGTCCACGGTGGGGGGCTCGCCGGGGCGCTGGCGACGGTAGATCTCCAGGAGGGCGTCCTCGCGGGTGGTGGCGGTGTCACGCTCGACGGTGTTGCGCACGACGTCGGAGTCGCCCAGGAGGGACAGGATCTCGTCGTCGGACTCGGCAATGCCGAGGGCGCGCAGGAACATCGTGGCGGACTGGCGACGCTTGCGGTCGATGGAGACCACGAGGTGGCCGCGCTTGTCGACCTCGAACTCGAGCCACGCGCCGCGGGCGGGGATGAACTGTGCCTTGTGCACGCGCACGCCGTTGTCCATCTCGGACGAGAAGTACACGCCGGGCGAGCGGACGAGCTGAGAGACCACCACGCGCTCGGTGCCGTTGATGACGAAGGTGCCGCGCTCGGTCATGAGCGGGAAGTCGCCCATGAAGACGAGCTGCTCCTTCATCTCGCCGGTCTCCTTGTTGACAAAGCGCACGTCAACGAAGAGAGGTGCCTGGTAGGAGATGTCCTTGGCGCGGCACTCCGCGATGGTGTGCGCGGGGTCGCCAAACTGGTGGTCGCCAAAGGTGACCTGCAGGGTGTGGGCAGAGTTCTCGATGGGAGAGAACTCCGCAAAGGACTCGGCAAGGCCCTCGCCCATGAAGCGCTCGAAGGACTCCTTCTGAACCGAGATCAGGTTGGGGAGCTCCATCGCAGGGGCAATCTTGCTAAAGGTCTTGCGTCCCGTCGTGCCTTGTGGTTTGGTAAGTGCAATCTTTGCAGTAGACACCAGGCTATCCTCCTTCAAAAAGGGTGGAAGGCGGCAATTGTCGCAACGTAATAAGCTACCGAAATCCCGCCCCTGGGTCAATGAAAAGTCTTGACTTGCGCCTCGTTTTCGAGTATGTTTTCGCGCTTACTCAATCTACCTGCGGAAATGCTTTGCCGAGAAGAACCTGACATGTGTAGGTTCGGTGGGGCCATGCGGTCTGATCGCCGCTGGCCACGCACTTCTCGGTAAACGTTTGCCACGTGCCCGCACTTCTCGGTCGCACTCATGAGTGCGGGCCGGAGGGCACTCCCCGCCCGCACCTGGCTACGGATGCCGAGAGCAACCCCGCACTCGGCGCCTCGCCACGGCAAAACTGCCCGCACTTCTCGGCCGCACCCGTGAGTGCGGGGCGGAGGGCACTCCCTGCCCGCACCTGGCAACGGACGCCAAGAGGCCAACCGCACCTGACGCTCCGGCCCGCCAAAACTGACCGCACTCCTTGTTCGAATCAGGGAGTGCGGTCCGCCTCTCGGCGCACAGCGAGACGTGCGCCCGCACTTCTCGGCCCCGCTGGCCCCATGCACACGAAAAGGGGCCGGACCCGTTGGGCCCGACCCCTTGAAGGTGCGCTTGCGCGATACCCGGTGAAGTAAGCGAACTTACTTGAGGGTGACGGTGGCGCCGGCCTCCTCGAGCTGCTTCTTGGCGGCCTCGGCGTCCTCCTTCTTGGCGCCCTCGAGGACGGCCTTGGGGGCACCCTCGACGACCTCCTTGGCCTCCTTGAGGCCGAGGCTGGTCAGAGCGCGGACGACCTTGATGACGGCAATCTTGTTGTCGCCGAAGGACTCGAGCACGACGTCGAAGTTGGTCTTCTCCTCCTCCTCGGCGGCAGCGGCGGCCGGAGCGGCGGCCACGGCGGCGACGGGGGCGGCGGCGGAGACGCCGAAGGTGTCCTCGATAGCCTTAACGAGCTCGGAGGCCTCAAGAAGGGTCATCTCCTTGAGGGCGTCAATGATCTCCTCGGTGGTAAGCTTAGCCATTTTTGGTTTCCTTTCGATCCCGCACGGGGCGTGCGGATGGTCTTTGCGTGTCTGAGGCTCTCGCCTCTCTTGGTGCGGCCAGGCCTCGGGGTGCCGCTAGGCGGCCTGCTTCTGCTCGGAGACAGCGTTGACGGAGCGCGCGAGGCCAGCGGGGACCTCCTTGACGCACACGGCGATGTCGCGGGCGAAGCCGTTGATGAGGCCGGCGAGCATACCCATGAGCTGATCGCGGTTGGGCAGGTCAGCGTAGGCCTTCGCCTCCTCGGCCGTGAGGGCCTTGCCATCGGCGATGGCGCCGACGAACGCCATCTTCTTGAGCTTCTCGGACTGCTCCTTGATGACCTTGGCGGCATCAACGGGGTCCTTCTCATAGAAGACGTAGGCGCAGGTACCGGCGAGCATATCGTCGACGTTGGGCATCCCGGCGTTCTCGAGGGCGATCTTGACGATGTTGTTCTTGTAGACCTTCATCTCGGCGCCCGCCTCGCGCAGAGCGCGGCGAACCTCCTGAGTCTCCTTGACGGAGAGGCCACGATAGTCAACGACGAAGACGCCGTTCGAGGACTCCAGGGAGCTGGCGACCTTCTCGAGCATGGCAACATTGGACTTGGACGGCATGTATCAGTACACCTCCTCTTCGATGCGGTCGGGCACGAGCCGCCGACGCGGGCGGGCCTTCCGCATGAGAAGACCCCGCATGGCGCAGCCAAAGCGGGGTCCTCGAAGATGCTATCTCTGAGACCACCTCGGCAGGCGGGTTACCCCTTTGAGCCTTGCGGCACCGGCTGTCTTTGGCAGCGGACGTGCTGATGAGCAAAAACACAAGACGGGCGTCTTGCGCTGAGACATTGTGCCATTGCACAGGACGCCCGTCAAGCGTTCAGAGTATCTTCAAGCGAGAAGAACTACTCCTCCATAAAGTTGCGGGTCTTGGTGGGGTCGACCTTGATGCCAGGGCCCATGGTGGTGGAGATGACCACGGACTTGACGTACTTGCCCTTGGCGCTGGACGGCTTCACGCGGAGGAGCTCGGTGAGAAGCGCGCCGTAGTTCTCGACGAGCTTCTGGGTGTCAAAGGAGACCTTGCCCATGGGGACGTGGCAGATGCCGTAGCGGTCGGCGCGGTACTCCACGCGACCGGCCTTGAGCTCGCCGACCATCTTGGCGACGTCCATGGTGACGGTGCCGAGCTTGGGGTTGGGCATGAGGCCACGGGGGCCGAGGATCTTGCCCAGGCGGCCGACCTTGCCCATCATGTTGGGCGTGGCGATGGCGGCGTCGAAGTTCAGCTCGCCGGCCTGAATCTGGGCGACGAGATCGTCGGAGCCGATGACGTCGGCGCCAGCGGCCTCGGCCTCGCGGGCCTTCTCGCCCTCGGCGAAGACGGCGACGCGGACGGACTTGCCGGTGCCGTGGGGCAGGGAGATGGAGCCGCGGACGTTCTGGTCGGCCTTGCGGGTGTCGACGCCCAGGCGGACGGCGACCTCGACGGTCTCGTCAAACTTGGCGGGAGCGAGCTCCTTGGCGAGCTCCATGGCCTCCTTCGGAGAGTAGAGCTTGGAGCTCTCGACCTTGGCGGCGGCGGCCTTGTAGTTCTTTCCGTGCTTAGGCATATTACTTCCTCCTGTGGTCAGCGGGCTTCACGCCCTCCCACATCGTTGTTGACAAGGGGACAGTCCCTTTGTCAACCCTACTCGGCGATGGTGACGCCCATGGAGCGGGCGGTGCCGGCGACGATCTTCTTGGCGGCCTCGATGTCGTTGGCGTTGAGGTCCGGCATCTTGATCTCGGCGATCTTGGTGAGCTGCTCCTGGGTGAGCTGGCCGACCTTGTCGCGCTGGGGCACGCCGGAGCCGCTCTTGAGGCCGAGCTCCTTCTTGATGAGCTGGGCCGCGGGCGGGGTCTTGCAGATGAAGTCGAAGGTGCGGTCCTCGTAGACCGTGATCTCGACGGGGATGATGTCACCCTGCTTGTCCGCCGTGGCGGCGTTGAACGCCTGGCAGAACTGCATGATGTTGACCTGGGCGGCACCGAGGGCGGGGCCGACGGGAGGCGCCGGGTTGGCGGCACCGGCCGGAATCTGGAGCTTGATGAAGTGCGTGACCTGCTTCTTGGCCATGGTTCTTCTCCTTGGGGAAACGTGTCGTGAAGATACTGCTATGTAAGCGCCGAGCCCGAGAAGCTATCCTCACCGATGCCGGGCTGGCGGGAACTCCTAGCTGATGACGGAGATCTGGTCGAGGGTGAGCTCCACGGGGGTCTCGCGGCCGAAAATCATGAGCATGACCTTCACCTTGCCGGACTCGGCCATGACCTCGGAGATCTGGCCGTCGAAGTCCGCGAGCGGGCCCGAGAGGACGCGCACGGTCTGGCCGACCTCGAGGTTGGTGGAGGTGCGCTTGGGCACGGAGGCGGTGGTGCCGCGGCCGCCGGAGCGACGCATGATCTTGTCGAACTCGTCGCGACGAAGCGGGGTGGGCTTGCCGTCGAGGCCGACGAAGCCGGTGACGCCGGGCGTGTTGCGCACGACGGCCCAGGTGTTGTCGTCGATCTCCATGCGAACGAGGACGTAGCTCGGGAAGACCTTGGACTCCTTGGTCTCGCGCTTGCCGCCGTCCTTGATCTCGGTGACCTCCTCGGTCGGGATCTGGATGTCCACAACCTTGTCCTCGAGGCCGTAGGTCTCGATGCGGTGCTCGAGGTCAGCCTTGACCTTGTTCTCGTAGCCGGAGTAGGTGTGAATCACATACCAACGCTTAGCCATGCCTACCCCCTCAGGCCGGTGAAGCCCACCAGCGCAGCCACGATGCCGGAGTCAACGAGCCAGATGACGATGCCAAAGACGATGAGCATGGCGATGATCGCGACGGAGTAGCTCTTGAGCTCCTCGCGAGAGGGCCACACGACGCGGCGCATCTCGGAGCGAACGTCGCCGAGGTACGAGCGAAGGCGACCGAAGAAGCCAGGGTTCTTCTCGGCCTTCTTGTCCGCCTTCTTCTCGGGCTTCTTCTCGTCCTTGGCCTTGGTCAGGCCCTTGGCCGCCTTCTTGGAGTCGTCGGCGGGCGCAGACGCGGCCTGGGCGGCCTCGACGCGGGCGCGCTCCTCGGCGCGAGCCTTGCGGGCGCTCCTCTTGTTACGGTCCTTGTTCGCCATCCGTCGACTCCTAGAAAACGTCCCTTACATGGAAACCGGCTAACCCCGAAGGGAAAGCCGGTGGTGAAATCTGGCAGGCCAGGAAGGACTCGAACCCTCAACAAACGGTTTTGGAGACCGCCGCTCTACCATTGGAGCTACTGGCCTGTGATGAAAACCCACCTAGGTTAGCGGGTCTCCCTGTGAAGCGTGTGCTTGCGGCACCACGGGCAGTACTTCTTCAACTCCATGCGATCGGGGTTGTTGGCCTTGTTCTTGTCCGTGGTGTAGTTGCGGCGCTTGCACTCGGTGCACGCGAGGGTAACTAGAGTACGCATTGATCCTCCTGAAGAACTTCTCGTTGGAGGGGGTTTCCCTCGAACGTGACGCGATGGAGAACGATACCATCGGCACGCCCATGTTGTCAACTCTTCCAGGTGTGCGTTGGCTACATCACAAAATCCGCAAATGTGAGCGCCGCAGCAGAAAACGCCCGTGCAAAAGTGCCTGTCACTCTTGCACGGCATTCGCAGCTGAAAAAGGACCCGGCGCCTTAAGGGACGCCGGGTCCAGAACTAGCTTCGGTAGAAGTTAGTCGAGAATCGAGGAGACACGGCCGTCGCCGACGGTGTGGCCACCCTCGCGGATAGCGAACTTGAGGCCCTGCTCCATAGCGATCGGGTGGATGAGCTCGCAGGTGACGGTGATGTGGTCGCCAGGCATAGCCATCTCAACCTTGGTGCCGTTGGCATCGGTGAGCTCGGAGATGTCACCGGTGACGTCGGTGGTGCGGAAGTAGAACTGCGGACGGTAGCCGGCGAAGAACGGGGTGTGACGGCCACCCTCCTCCTTGGTGAGGACGTAGATCTCACCGGTGAACTTCTGGTGCGGCTGGACGGAGCCGGGCTTGCAGATGACCTGGCCGCGCTCGATGTCCTCGCGCTTGATGCCGCGGAGCAGGATGCCGACGTTGTCGCCAGCCTCGCAGAAGTCCATGGTCTTGCGGAACATCTCGATGCCGGTGGCGACGGAGGTCTGCTTCTCGCGGATGCCGACGATCTCGACGGGGTCGTTGAGCTTGAGCTCGCCGCGCTCGACACGGCCGGTAGCGACGGTGCCGCGGCCGGAGATGGTCATGACGTCCTCGATGGCCATCAGGAACGGCTTGTCGTTGTCACGCGGCGGGGTCGGGATGTAGGAGTCGACAGCGTGCATGAGCTCGACGATGGAGTCGACCCACTTCTGCTCGCCGTTGAGGGCGCCGAGGGCGGAGCCACGGATAATCGGCAGGTCGTCGCCGGGGAAGTCGTACTCGGTCAGGAGGTCGCGGGTCTCCATCTCGACGAGGTCGATGAGCTCCTCGTCGTCAACCATGTCGCACTTGTTGAGGAAGACGATGATGTAGGGAACGCCGACCTGACGGGCGAGAAGGATGTGCTCGCGGGTCTGGGCCATGGGGCCGTCGGTGGCGGCGATGACGAGGATGGCGCCGTCCATCTGAGCCGCACCGGAGATCATGTTCTTGATGTAGTCAGCGTGGCCCGGGCAGTCGACGTGAGCGTAGTGGCGCTCCCAGGTCTCGTACTCGATGTGGGCAACGTTGATGGTGATGCCGCGCTGACGCTCCTCGGGAGCCTTGTCGATGTTCTCGAAGGCGGTGTAGTCAGCCTTGCAGCCGTCGGTCTCGGAGAGGACCTTGGTGATGGCCGCGGTCGTGGTGGTCTTGCCGTGGTCGACGTGACCAATGGTACCGATGTTTACGTGGGGCTTGGAACGATCGAACTTCTCCTTGGCCATTGCCATCCTCCTTCTGGAACCGACCTTTTGGCCTTCCCAATGTACTTGCTTCGTTCTTATGCCAAGCGGCGCCGAAGCGCCGCCAAGAACTCTGGTACCGGTGACTGGACTCGAACCAGTGACATCGCGGGTATGAGCCGCGTGCTCTAACCAACTGAGCTACACCGGCATGGTGCCTTGCGACCGAAAAGGGAAAATGGAGCCCGCGACCGGATTTGAACCGGTGACCTCTTCGTTACCAACGAAGTGCTCTACCGACTGAGCTACACGGGCGAATGGTGGGGATGCTTGGACTCGAACCAAGGAACCCAGAGGGAGCGGATTTACAGTCCGCCGCAGTTGCCGCTGTGCCACATCCCCATTCCGTTTTCAGCCACCCGCGAGGCGCTTTCTCCCTCGCAAGCGGGGAATAATTTACGACGATGCAAATCTCTTGTCAATCTATACCCCGCTGCCGGGCGTATCTATACACACGAGTTGCACACATGCGCAGGTCAGACAAGGTGTTCGCTGTTCGAAAGAAGCGAGGCCGCGGCGCGGGCGCGCTACGGCCTCGAAAAAAATCTGGAGCCGGTAGAGGGAGTCGAACCCCCAACCCACGGTTTACAAAACCGTTGCTCTGCCATTGAGCCATACCGGCGCGCACATACATGATAGCGGATACCGGACGGGACGGGGGGACGGGGGGTTGTCACCGCTCCGTCCCCCCGTCCCATGCGTCAGCCGCGAAGGATCTTCCAGAGCTTCTCGCGCGCAGCGGGGTCGATCCTGTCCTCGAGGCGCATGTGCTGCGTCTGACGCGCCTCGTTCTCGCGGCTGTACTCCGTGGCGAGGGCGTTCACGTCTGCCACGAGCACGTCGCTCGAGACGCGCGTGACGGGCACGCCGCCCACCGTGGCGCGGATCGTCCTGTCGGACGTCACCACGGTCACTGCCTGCGGCGCGAGGCGCGCCTCCGTCACCAGGCGCTCAATCACCGTGTCCGCGGACTCGCCGGCCGGCGAGAAGACCATCCGGACGCCGGCCTTGGAGAGGTTCGGCCGCTCGGGCGACAGGTTGCCGGCGGCGTCGAAGACGATCACGGGCTCGTAGCGCCCCTTCGCGTAGGCGGCCACGTCCGCCACGAGCAAGTCGCGCGCCTGCTCGAAGGGGTCCCCGTCCGAGGTCTCGTCCATGCGGGCGAGGTAGCGGGCGGACTTGTAGATCACGTTGTAGCCGTCCACGACGAGAAGCTCGCGCGGCGCGGGGCTAGGCATCGGCATCCGCCCCGCACTCCACGCGCCTCAGCCACTCGTAGCAGAGCACGGTCGTGGCCTGCGCGACGTTGAGGGACTCCACGCGCCCGCGCTGGGGCAGGCGGCACGCGAAGTCGCACTTCTCTGCCACGAGGCGCGAGATGCCCTCGCCCTCGGAGCCCATGACGAGCGCCAGACGGCCGCCCATGGGGGCGTGCCAGACGTCCTGCTCGGCGTGCTCCGTGGCGGCGCAGGCCCAGAAGCCGGCCGCCTTGAGCTCCTCGATCGCGCGCGCGAGGTTGGGGACCTGCGCGATGGGCAGGTGCATGACGGCGCCAGCGGAGGTCTTGTACGCGCCCACGCCCACGGAGGCTGCGCGCGCCTTGGCCACCACCACGCCCGCGGCGCCCACGACCTCGGCCGTGCGCACGATGGCGCCGAAGTTGCCCTGGTCGGTCACGTGGTCGAGCACCACCACGAGGGCGTCGCCCTCCCCCGCCGCCGCAATCACGTCGGAGAGCTCGGCGTACTGGAAGGGGCGCGTGCGCACGACGACTCCCTGATGGGCGCCGTGGCTCGAAAGGGAGTCGAGGCGGGAGCGCGGCACGCGCTCCACCGGCACGCCCGCCTCCTCCAGACGGGCGGCGATGCGCTCCAGCGCCTGGTCGCGCTCGCCCGAGCGCTCCTGAACGAGCGCGCTTCTCAGCGGCATTCCGCAGGCGAGCGCCTCCTCGACGGCCCTGCGGCCCTCAATGAGGTCCGTTCGGTCCCTCGGCTCGCGGCGCGCAGCGCCCTGACGAGGCGCGGGCGGACGGTTCTTCTCGCCCCGCGCTCGATTGCCCGCGGACGGACGGACGGGCCGCGCCCCCTTGCCCTTGCCGCCGCGGACGTCGCGGCCCGGCGTGCGTGACTGATTCTTTGCCATGAGACTCCCTCTGTTGACTCGCTCGGCCAGTATACCGAGCTCGCGTTACGAAACGCGACGATACTTCAGGCCCCTGCCCGTGCCGCTTGTCTCCACAAGCCCAAGAGAGATCAGCTGCTTAAGGATTCCCGTAAGCTTTGACCTGCTAAAGCTCACATGCCGGTCCAGCTCCCCGGCAGGCATGAGGCGCGCGGGACCAAGCAGGTCGTACACCAGCTGCTGGTCCTCGGTCAGGCCTCTGTCCTCCTTTAGGAGGGGGAGAACGACCACTATCGAATTCTCCGAAATGACGAACTCGGGTTTTGTCACGCTATGCTCAAACGCCTCTCTGATCCGGATGACTCCCGTGCCAAACGCCTCGATGATGTTGAGGCGATAGAACACGTTGGCCAGGATGGGGTTGCGCATGGCAGAGACCCTGCCGGAGAGATATTCCTCTTCGGACATGCCCGCTGGAAGACCCCCCGGGGACGAGACCTCGACGCGATCGGGATACATTGATACCCGCACCCGCGCCGCAACGTCCCAGGTTCTGTGGACAACGGCGTTTGCAAGAGCCTCGCGAAAGGCGCTGACCGGTATGGTCTCCACCGTGGTTCGGTGGACGTCCTTCACCAGCTCATAGCAATACGCGTCCCTAAAGAGCCGGACCGCGTCGTCAAACTCAGCGAGCACCGATGCCCCTTCATACGTGGCGCGCTTGAGTATCATGCTGATGCTCTCGCCAAAGCGCGCGACATCGATTCCAGGAAACGAGCTGTTGTCGGCCAGGATTGCCGCAGCATTGTTATAGCTGCCCGTAGGCGAGAGCAAGTCCAGCGTCTTGAGGGTGTCGGAGTCGAACTTCTCGAGCCCCAGCTCGTCTCGCAAGGCCGCCCCGAGACACGTGAACGTAAGGTCCTGATTATCCGCCGGAAGCTGCTCGAAGCGTAGGTTGCTGCCGGCGAGTGCAAGGCGCATGAGCTCGACACGATCGACCTCGACCGTCGCGCTGTCCGCACGCTTGAAAGCCTTTGCGCGATAGAGGTAGGGGGTCGCCATGCCCGGCATGACCTTGAGCTCGACGGTCGAGGTGGACTCACGCACGCTGAGCGTAAACTCCGGAACGGGCGAGATCGAGTCGTTGATGCGATTCTCGATATCGAGGCATGCTCCCACGGGGTCTCGCAGACCCACCGTCGCCCCGTCGTCAGCGACGCCGAAATAGACCGTACCGCCACCATAGTTTGCAAATGCAGAGACAGTCTTAAGAAACGAGTTGCTTACGGACTCCTTGAACTCAACCGTCTTGGACTCGCGCATGCGGCTCCCCTTGGTTTCATCGCGGTTTTTCTCCTAGTATACGCAAAAAAGTACGAGCAAAAATTTGCTCGTACTTTTTTGCGCGAATTAAAGAGAAGGTGGCATGCGCGTACGTCGGCACCCTACTCCTTGCGGTGCAGGCGCGCGCCGGAGGCGGTGTCCTCGACCACGAGGCCGAGCGCGGTGATGCCGTCGCGGATGGCGTCCGCCGTGGCCCACATCTTCTGGGCGCGAGCCTCCTGCCGGGCGGCGAGAAGCGCCCCGGCGGCCTCGGCGGCGGAGTCGCCCTCGTAGCCGGCGTGCTCGCGCGCGAGGTCAACAAGCTCCGCGGGGAGGTCGTCTGCCTGCGAGGTGCGCGGGAGCTCTATGCCCATGACGCCGGCGAGCTCGCAGAGCATGTCCGCCGCGCGCAGGCACACCGCGGTGGAGGTGTCGTCCGCGGCGCCCGCGAGGTAGGTGTTGGCCTCCGTCACGAGCGAGAAGATCGCGGCGAGGCCGCCGGCGGTGTTGAAGTCGTCGTCCATCTGGCGGCAGAACTCGGCGCGCGCCTCGTCGATCTTGCGCCCGAGCGCGCGATCGAGCTCGTTGAGCTCGCCGTCCTGCGGGGCGCGGTCGGCGGACCAGCGCAGGTTGCGGACGCAGGTCTGCAGGCGCTCGAGCGTGCCCGCCACGCCCTCCAGGCGCTCGAAGGAGAAGTCGAGCGGGGCGCGGTAGTGGGTCTGCAGCATGAGCAGGCGCACCGCATCCGCCGGGTACTTGTCGAGCACCTCCTTGAGCGTGTAGAAGTTGCCCAGGCTCTTGGACATCTTCTCGCCGTCCACGCGGAGCATGCCGGTGTGCATCCAGGTCTTTGCGAGGGCGCTGTCCCAGGCGCACATGGCCTGGGCGGTCTCGTTCTCGTGGTGCGGGAAGATGAGGTCGGCGCCGCCGCCGTGGATGTCGATGGGGGTGCCCAGGTAGCGGTGGATCATGGCGCAGCACTCGGTGTGCCAGCCGGGACGGCCGTCGCCCCAGGGGCTGGGCCAGCTGGGCTCGCCGGGCTTCGCGGCCTTCCAGAGGGCAAAGTCAAAGGGGTCGCGCTTCTCGTCGTTGACCTCCACGCGCTCGCCGGCGCGCATCTGGTCGAGGTCGCGGCCAGAGAGGACGCCGTAGCTGTGGTCGGAGCGCACGGAGAAGTAGACGTCGCCCGAGGGCACGGGGTAGGCGTGCCCGCGCTCGATGAGTAGGGAGATCATCTCCTGCATGGCCTCGATCTCGCGTGTGGCGCGCGGGCGGATGTCCGGGTCCATCACGCCAAAGCGGTGCATCTGCTCGATGAAGGCGGCGGAGCACTCCTCGGCAACCTCGGCGGCCGTCTTGCCCTCCTCGTTGGCGCGGTTGATGATCTTGTCGTCCACGTCCGTGAGGTTTTGGGCAAACGTGACCTGGTAGCCCTTGTACATGAGGTAGCGGCGAATCACGTCAAACGCGAGGAACGTCCGCGCGTTGCCAATGTGGATCTGGTCGTAGACGGTGGGGCCGCAGACGTACATGCGGATCTTGCCCTCCTCCAGGGGGACGAGCTCCTCCTTCTTGTGCGTCTGGCTGTTGTAGACGAGCATGGGTGCTCCTTGATGGTTGGCTGTCTTGCGTTGGACCAGTATAGCGCCGGAGGGCGACAAGAACCTCCCGCCGCGGCTCCTCCGCTACTCGATGCGCTCGAGAAGGGCCACGGCCCAGGCGGCGATGCCCTCCTCGCGGCCCACGAAGCCCAGACGCTCCGTGGTGGTGGCCTTCACGCCCACCGCGTCTGTCGGAACGCCCAGCGCCGCGGCCATGTTGGCGCGCATCTGATCGCGGTAGGGCGCGAGCTTGGGCGCCTGGGCGGCGACGGTGCAGTCCGCGTCCGCGACGCGCCAGCCCCGCTCGCGCGCGAGCTCGGCCACGCGGCGCATGAGCACGAGCGAGTCTGCCCCCTCGTAGGCGGGGTCGTCGTCGGGGAAGAGCCTGCCGATGTCGCCCTCGCGCAGGGCGCCCAGAACGGCGTCCATGAGGGCATGCGCGAGCACGTCCGCGTCCGAGTGGCCGGCCAGGCCGCGCTCACACGGCACGGTAACGCCGCCCAGTATCAGCCTGCGCCCCTCCGCGAACGCGTGCACGTCAAACCCATGTCCGATCCGAAGCATGTGCGGGACCTCCCGTGACGAGTCGTAGCGGCAGGCCGGGGCGCGCAAGGCCCGCCGCGAGTTCTTGCCGAGCGTCCTTCTCGGCAAGCTGTCCGAGCGCCGGGCCTTGCGCGCCCCGGCCGGTCAGCTCAGCAGACGCCGCTCGAGGGCCGCCTCGGCGATGGCCAGGTCCTCTGGCAGCGTCACCTTGATGTTGTCGCGCGTACCCTCGACCACCACCACGCGCCCCCCCATGCGCTCGACGAGCGAGGCGTCGTCGGTTCCCTCGTACTCGTCGCGGGCGGCCGCCTTGTGCGCCGCCAGCAGGACGCGCCGGCGAAACGCCTGCGGGGTCTGCGCGGACCAGTAGAACGAGCGGTCCGGCGTGGCGATGATCGTGTTGCCCTCCACGAGCTTGAGCGTGTCCACCGTGCGGGCCGCGAGGATGGCACCGGCCACCTGCTCGTCCACGCGGACGGCGGCAAGGACGCGCTCTATCTGCTCGGGCTCGACCAGGGGGCGGGCGGCGTCGTGGATCGCCACGAGCGCGAGGTCGCGCGGCGCGGCGGAGAGCCCCGAGAGGACCGAGGCCTGCCGCGTGGCGCCGGAGGGCGCCAGGGAGACGGGTTTGCTCAGGGCGATTCTGGAGAGCACGTCCTTCTCGACCTCCGCCACGCGGTCCTGTGCGCACACCACGACGATGCGCGCCACCGAGGGCGCCCGGTCAAAGGCCGCAAGGGACCAGCACATGAGCGGGAGGCCGCAGAGCTCGACGAACTGCTTGCCGCGTGGGTCCCCAAAGCGCTCGCCCGTGCCGCCGGCAACGATGACGGCGCAGGTGTCCGGCTCCTCCCCGGCAAAGCCGAGGCGCTCGGCACACGCGCAGGGGCAGGGGGCCGGGGCGCCCATCACTCGCCCTTGCCCCACATGCGGTGCAGGCTGTTGGCGAGCACGCCGGGGTTCTTGACGCCGATCTCGCCCAGGCGCGACGGGTCGTCGTCCACCGCCTCGAGCACCTCCTGGAGCGAGCCGTACTCGTCCACGATCTTGTCGGCCATACCCTCGCGGACGACGGACACGCGGGAGAGCGTGCGCAGGCCGAGCGGGGTCATGATGGCGTCCTCGCCGCGCCCGTCCGTGAAGCCAAGGAGCTTGGCCACGAGGCGGGCGGAGCGGAGCTGGGAGTTCACGGTGTCGTGCAGGCGCTTGCGAATGGCGCGGGCGGCGTCCTCGGAGGAGTCCACCGCGTAGTCGCGAATCATGAGGGTATAGGCCTCGTCCATGCCCGCGAGGTACTCCTCGCGCTGCATGCGGGTAACCTTGCCCTCGCTGCCCAGCTGCACGACGCAGCCGTCCAGCTCCTCGCCGGCGCTGAGAAGAACCTCGAAGAGGTAGAAGATGTCGGTGACGTCGCCGAGCGTGACCACGTTGTCCAGCTCGAGACTCGTGAGGCGCAGGAGGCTGCGGTCGAGCTGGTTGCGCGTGTTCTGCATGGCAACGGTGAGCTGGTTGACCGTGGAGAGCAGGCTGCTCACGCTCTTGAGCTCGTAGCCCTTGCCGTCGACGTAGACGTGGACCACCGAGCGCCTCGAGGAGACGGCGATGACCGTGGCCTTGGTGAGCAGGCTCATGCGTGCCGCGGTGCGGTGGCGCGTGCCCGTCTCGGAGGTGGGAAGCGACGGGTCGGGATTGAGGTGGTAGTTGGCGCGCAGGATCTTGGTGAGGTCGCGGTCCACCACCACGGCGCCGTCCATCTTGCAGAGCTCGAAGAGGCGGTTGGCAGTGAACGAGACGTCCAGGCGGAAGCCGTCGTCGCCCGCGGCGAGCACGTTCTCCGTGTCGCCCACGCAGATGAGCGCCCCGAGGTGCCCGGCGAGGATCATGTCGAGCGCAAGGCGCATGGGGGTGCCGGGAGCGGTGTTTCTGATGGCGGCCTCGAAGCGCTGCTCGCGCTCGGCGACGCCGTTTTCCAGCTGGGAAGCATCCATGTGCGGCCCTCCGTAGGCAGGCTGGCCCCAAGGGGCGGGCGACTCTTGTCAAAAGTATATCGTGCGTGACAGGGGGACGGAGCGGTGACAAGCCCCCGTCCCCCTGTCACGGTTACGCTCCGGAGGTGAGCATGCCGCCCGCGCCGGACGCGCCCGAGGAGGGCTCGGGGAGCGAGGCGAGGTCGGGGCTCATGAGGTGCTCGCGGCGCCGCGGAGCGGGAATCTCGCCCGTGGCGTGCTCGAACACGAGCGCACCGTCCTTCTCGTCCACGCGAATGATCTCGCCCCTGTGCCACATGCCCTGCAGCAGCTCCTCGGAGAGCGGGTCCTCGATGAGCGTCTGGATGGCGCGGCGCAGCGGGCGAGCACCGTAGACCGGGTCCGCCCCCTCCTTGGCCACGAGGTCGCGCGCCGCGTCCGTGAGCTCGATGGACATGCCCTGCGCGATGAGGCGCTCGCGAAGGTCCGCCACCATGAGCTCCACGATGCCGCGCAGCTGCTCGGGGGTGAGGGACTTGAAGACCACGACCTCGTCCACGCGGTTGAGGAACTCCGGGCGGAAGTGCTTCTTGAGCTCGGACATCACGCGGCTCGTGATCTCCTTGTCCGAGAGGCCGGAGGCGCCCTGGGCGGAGAAGCCCATCGTGGTGGTCTGGGCGATGTCGCGCGCACCGATGTTGGACGTCATGATGATCACGGTGTTGGAGAAGTCCACGTGACGGCCCTGGCCGTCCGTGAGGCGACCCTCCTCCAGAATCTGGAGAAGAACGTTGAAGACGTCGGGGTGGGCCTTCTCGACCTCGTCGAAGAGCACGACGGAGTACGGGCGACGCCGGACGGCCTTGGTGAGCTCGCCGCCCTCGTCATAGCCCACGTAGCCGGGAGGCGCGCCCACGAGCTTGGAGACCGTGTGCTTCTCCATGAACTCGGACATGTCAAAGGAGATGAGCGCCTCCTCGGACCCAAAGAGGAACTCGGCGAGCGCCTTGGCGAGCTCGGTCTTTCCCACGCCCGAGGGGCCGAGGAAGATGAACGAGCCGCCGGGGCGGCGCGGATCCTTGAGGGGCGAGCGGCTGCGGCGGATGGCCTTGGCCACCTTGGTCACGGCCTCGTCCTGGCCAACGACGCGCTGGTGAAGCACGTCCTCGCAGCGCAGGAGCTTGGAGGCCTCGGCCTCGGTGAGGCTGGAGACCGGCACGCCCGTCATGGAGGAGACCACGTCGGCGATGTCCTCCTCGTCAACCGTGACCACGTTGGCGGCGAGCTCCTCGCGCCACTTGGCCTCGAGCTCGTCGCGACGGGCCACGAGCGCCTTCTCCTCGTCGCGCAGGCGGGCCGCCTCCTCGAACTCCTGGGCCGCGGCGGCGGACGCCTTCTCCTCGCGCACGCGGGCGAGATCGGCGTCGGTCTGGGCGATCTCGGGCGGGAGCGCCATCTTGTGGACGCGCGTGCGGGCGCCGGCCTCGTCAAGGACGTCGATTGCCTTGTCCGGCAGGAAGCGGTCCTGGACGTAGCGGCTCGAGAGCGTGACGGCGGCCTGGATCGCCGCGTCGGTGTAGCTGACGTGGTGGTGCTTCTCGTAGCGGTCCTTCAGGCCCTCGATAATCTTGATGGTGTCCTCCGGGGAGGGCTCGCCGATGTTGACGGGCTGGAACCGGCGCTCGAAGGCGGAGTCCTTCTCCACGTGCTTGCGGAACTCCTCCGCCGTGGTGGCGCCGATGACCTGAATCTCGCCGCGCGAGAGGGGCGGCTTCAGGATGGAGGCTGCGTCGATGGAGCCCTCTGCCGAGCCCGCGCCGATGACGGTGTGGATCTCGTCGATGAAGAGGATGTCGTCCTTGGACTCCTCAAGCTCGCGGACGACCTTCTTCATGCGCTCCTCGAACTCGCCGCGGTACTTGGAGCCCGCGACGAGGCTCGCGAGGTCGAGCGTCCAGATCTGCTTGCCGCGCAGGATGTCGGGCACGTTGCCGGAGGCGATGAGCTGGGCGAGGCCCTCCACGATGGCAGTCTTGCCCACGCCCGGATCTCCCAGGATGAGCGGGTTGTTCTTCTGGCGGCGCGCCAGGACCTGCATGACGCGCTCGATCTCTCGGTCGCGGCCGATCACCGGGTCGAGCCTGCCGTCGGCAGCGAGCTTGGTGAGGTTGCGGCCGTACTGCTCGAGCACCGAGCCCTCCTCGCCGCCCTGCTGCGGACCGGGGCCGAAGCCCGCCATGCGGACGTCAGCCGTGGCGGGCTGCGCGCCCTCGGAGGGCTGCTTGGCCATGAGCTCGTTCACGGCGTTGCGGACGGCGTCGGCCGAGACGCCCATCTGGCGCAGGGCGTCCATCGCGCGGCCGTTGCCCTCGGAGACGATGCCCAGGAGCAGGTGCTCGGTGGAGATGTAGGTCTGCCCGTGCGTCATCGTCTCGCGATAGGCGCCCTCCAGCACGCGCTTGGCGCGCGGCGTGAAGGGGATGTGGCCGCCGGGGACGGGCTCGGTCTCGCTGGGCGTGAGGTCGCGCACGGTTGTCAGCGCCTCATCATAGGAGATGTCGAGCTTCTCGAGCGCCTGGGCGGCGATGCCCTCCCCCTCCCTGATGAGCGCGAGGAGCAGGTGCTCCGTGCCCACGTACATCTGGCCGAGGCTGCGGGCCTCGTCCTGGGCGAGGCTCATGACCTTGCGCGCCTTGTCGGTAAACTTCTCAAACATTGAGGTCGTCCTCTCGCGATAGTTTCACAGCTATAGTTTGTACCCACACGCCACCGCACGCAAACAGCCGCCCGCACTTCTCGTTAACGGGCGAGAAGAACCCCGCACTTCTCGGCGTCTCCCGACGCCTTGCCCGCACTTCTCGCCGCCCCCCGCAGGTGCGGCCCGCGCCGCACCCCTCGGCCGCACCCCCGCACGTCTGGCGGGTGACCGCCAGCACTCCCGGCCGAACGGCGGCGAAACCGCCCGCACCTGCGGCCCGCACTCATGAGTGCGGGCCGGAGCACTCCGAAGACGAGAGCGACCTGTGAAGATTTCGCACCCGAAGGCGCCCCGGCACAAAACCTCTCCCGGCCAGCACACTTCGTTCGCGTACCCGCTGCCCGCCTCGTTCCCCTCGCTCGCGCACTCGCAGCCAGCATCCGGCAGGCGTAGTGCGCGCTAGGGGCAAGTTTCCTGCAAGCGCCCACTGCTAGGCTCGGACAACACCACTGGGAAGGAGGCTCGCATGGACGTTTTTCTTGCAGGCAGCGACTCGCTCAAGCTTACGCGTATAGCGAGGCGTGATTCCGAGCTCGCGCTCATCCCCGCCGGGGACGCTCACAAGCATGCGCACTCCTCCCCCGTGGACCTAACGGCACTGAGAATCGCCCTTCCCCAAGAGATGAGCACCTTCTCCCCCACCGAGCCACTCGGCCTCACGTTCTTCTCCCGTGGAACGCGATGCACTGCCAGATGCATCTCGTCCCGAGCGCTCCTGACCAACCTTCCCACAAACGCGTTCTTCGAGGTGGTTCACGCAGACGGAAGCCCCTGGCTCTATGCCGGAGATCCCGGGCTTCGGCTCTTTGTCGAGTCTCCTGGCCTGAACCTCGTCCGAATGGAGCAGCTGCTCAAGACGCTTGTCCAGAGGGGCTCGCTCACCCCAAACGCTGCCTTCTTCAAGCTGCTCACCTTTCCCATGGAGGCATGCGGCTCCTACGTCAGAGACCCCGTCGACCCCGCGCACGGGCCGTGTGCCTTCGAGCTCCCTCCCATCGCCAAACCCGAGGAGATCACTGCGCTGCTCTCCAACATGGCTGGAATAAAAGGGCTCAAGCGAGCGCGCCTCGCCGCCTCGTACGCACAGAGCGGGGCGGGGTCGCCAGAGGAGACGCTCCTCTCATTTGCGTTCAAGCTGCCAGCGGACCTCGGAGGAATCGAGACGCCGCCCTTTCTGGAGAACGAGCCGATCGAGTGGCCGGAAGAGGCGCGCGACCTCGTGGAGCACAAGCAGATGCGACCGGACTTCAACTGGCCGGGATACCTGACGGCAAGCGAGTACAACGGCAAGGAGCACGTGAGCGAAAAGAACTTCGAGGAGGACCAGAGGCGCATCCGAGACTATCAGAGCTGCAACATCTCGGTCTTTCCCGCGAGCTACAAGAACGTGAGGACCGTACACGCGCTCAACGGCTACCTCGCCCGCGTGGCGCACTCCCTCGCCCGGACCGCTGGTCCCGAGTTCGAAGCTCGTGTGCGCGCCACCATCTTGGACGAAGGTTCGACGCACATGCGAAACGTTCTTCTCAGCCAGATGCTACCCGCAGTTCCCAGCGAGAAGCCCGGATAGTAGACGCTCCGCACGTCAGCACGCCTCTCCACCAAGTCGGCGCACTCCTCGGCCATATGGCGCACTTCTCGCCAATAGAGGGGAGATGGCCCGCACTCATGAGTGCGGGCCGCAGGTGCGGGCGGTTTCGCCGCCGTTCGGCCGGGAGTGCTGGCGGTCACCCGCCGGACGTGCGGGGGTGCGGCCGAGGGGTGCGGCGCGGGCCGCACCTGCGGAGGGCGGCGAGAAGTGCGGGCGGGCTCCGCGCGGACGCCGAGAAGTGCGGCCGCCCCGTCCGAAGGCGTCGAACGGGGCGGCGGAGGGGCTACTTGCCGAAGGTATCGCGGTCCGGCGCGATAGCCTTCATGGCGTCGATGGTACGCGAGAAGAGCTCGTCGAGCTCCATGCCGCAGAGCTCGGCGCCCTTGCGGATGACGTCGCGGTTGCAGCCCGCGGCGAAGCGCTTGTCCTTGAACTTCTTCTTGAGCGACTTCACCTCGAAGTCCATGACGGACTTGCTCGGGCGCATGATCACCGCCGCTCCGATGAGGCCCGTGAGCTCGTCGACGGCAAAGAGGACCTTCTCCATGGGCAGCTCGGGCGCGGGAAGCTCCGGGTTGTTCATGGAGTTGTGGGACTGGATCGCGCGCACCAGGGCCCCGGAGCCGCCCGCTGCGCGGATGAGCTCGCCGGCGTAGGTGGTGTGGCCCACGGGGTCGTCCAGGTGCTCCTCCCAGTCGAGGTCGTGCAGGATGCCCACGACTTCCCAGAAGTCGGCGTTCTCGGGGTCCTCCTGGAGCGCGAACTGGCGCATCACGCCACCCACGGTCTCGCCGTGCTCGAGGTGGAACTCCTCCTTGTTGTGCTCTGCGAGAAGCGCGAGTGCCTCGTCGCGGGAGATTCCGGCGGAAAGCGCCGCCGGGGCCTCGGCCGCCGCGACGCTGACCTTCTCGGAGTCCTCGGCGATGGCGTCCACGGAGGCTGCCGCGTTGTCGGTCACGACACCGGCGACCTGCGCCTCGATGTCCGCGCGCGTGATGGTCTCGGGCTTCATGGCCGGGAAGAGCAGGACGTCGCGGATGGCCGGCTGGTCGCAGAAGAGCATGACCATGCGGTCGATGCCGTAGCCGATGCCGCCCGCCGGCGGCATGCCGTACTCGAGGGCGCGCACGTAGTCGTAGTCGTAGCCCATGGCCTCGTCGTCGCCCATGCCCTTGGCGGCCACCTGCTCGGCAAAGCGGCCGGCCTGGTCCACGGGGTCGTTGAGCTCGGAGAAGGCGTTGGCGTACTCGTGGCCGGCGATGACCAGCTCAAAGCGGTCGGTGAGGCGCGGGTCCTCGGCCTTGCGCTTGGAGAGCGGCGAGACCTCCTCGGGATAGTCGCAGACGAAGGTGGGGTTCACGATGGTCTTCTCGCCCAGCTCGTCGTAGAGCTCAAAGAGGAGCTTGCCGGCGCCCCAGTTGGGCTGGGGCTCGATGCCGTTCTTCTCGCAGAGCTCGCGCAGGTGCTCGATGGGGGTGTCCATCGTGAGCTCCTCGCCCACGCACTCGGATGCGATCTCGGAGAGCGGGCGGGAGGCCCAGGTGCCCGACATGTCGATCTTCTGGCCCTGGAAGGTGATGGCCTCGTGCCCCTCCTCGCAGCCGCAGACCTCGCGCGCGATGGCCTTGAACAGGCCCTCGGAGAGCCGCTTCATGCCCTCGAGGTCGGAGTAGGCGCAGTAGGCCTCCATCGAGGTGAACTCAGGGTTGTGCGTGAGGTCCATGCCCTCGTTCCTGAACTGGCGACCGATCTCAAAGACGCGCTCCATGCCGCCCACGATGAGGCGCTTGAGCGGAAGCTCGGTAGCGATGCGAAGGTAGAAGTCGCGGTCGAGCGCGTTGAAGTGCGTCACGAAGGGCTTGGCGTTGGCGCCGCCGAGGATGGCGTGCATCATCGGCGTCTCGACCTCCATGTAGCCCTGGGCCTCCATGAAGCGGCGAATGAGGGAGATGATCTGGCTGCGCTTGCGGAAGACGTCGCGGACCTCGGGGTTCATGATGAGGTCAACGTAGCGCTGGCGATAGCGGACCTCGCGGTCCGTGAGGCCGTGGAACTTCTCCGGCAGCGGGCGCAGGGACTTGGAGAGCACGGTGAGGCTCGTGGGCGAGACGGAGAGCTGACCACGGCGCGTGCGCAGGACGGTGCCCGTGGCGCCCAGGATGTCGCCGAGGTCGAGGTTGGCAAGGAGCGCCCAGCCCTCGTCGCCCAGGACGTCGTGGCGGCAGAAGAGCTGGATGGAGCCGGAGACGTCCTCGAGCACGATGAAGCAGGCCTTGCCCTGCTTGCGAAGGGCGCGGATGCGCCCGGCGACGCTCACCACGTCCTGGGTGTCAGCGCCGTCCTCGAGCTCCGCGTACTGGGCCTCCAGCTCGGCGGCGTGCGCCGTGACCTCGGACGCGATGGGATACGGGTTCACGCCCGCGTCAATGAGCGCCTGACGGCGCGCGCGGCGCATCGTGCGCTCGTCGGTTGCGGCGGAGCCGGCGGCGCCGGCGATGGTCTCCTGGGCCATTCTCTTCTCCTCACGTATCACAATGCGCCCCGCACCTGCGACGCTGCAGACACGGGGCGCTACGATTCACTCTCGCAGGAAGCGCGTAGCTAGCGGCTGATGGCCGTGACGGTGTACTTCCTGGTCTTGCCGGACGGCGCGACGACCTCGATCTCGTCGCCCTCGCGGTGGCCGACAAGGGCGGCGCCCACGGGGGACTCGTTGGAGATCTTGTGCTCGAGCGAGTTGGTCTCGGTGGTGCCCACGATGGTGAACGTGGACTTCTTGCCGTGCTCGTCCTCGAGCTCCACGGTGGTGCCGATGGAGACGGTGAGGTCGTGGGAGGACCCGGCCTCGACGACGGTGGCGATCGAGAGAATCTGGCGAATCTCGTTCACGCGGGCGGCGTTGCGCGCCTCCTCCTCCTTGGCGGCGTCGTACTCCGAGTTCTCGGAGAGGTCGCCGAAGCCGCGCGCCTCCTTGATGCGCTCGACGATCTCGTCGTGCTTCTCGCCCTCGCGGTACGCGAGCTCCTCGACGAGCTTGGCGCGACCCTCGGCGGTGAGCTCGATCTTCTTGGAGTTGTCCATGTGCTGCTCCCTCTCTCTGCTATGCCCTGGCGTGCTCGTGCCTAGTTGAGCTTCGCGCCGCACTTGGAGCAGAAGCCGGCATCGGCGTCGTTCTTGGCGCCGCACTTGGAGCAGAAGACGGAGTCGTCGGAGGCGTTCTCGGGAAGGTCGGCGTCATCGTCGTCCTCGATGACCTCGACGGCGTCGTCGTGGGACTCGACGGGGCCCTCGGACTTCTCGTCCTCCTTGCCCTCCTCCATGCCCTCGCGGACGTTCTTCACGGTCTTGCCGAGGGCGGAGCCGATCTTGGGCAGGTTCTTGGGCCCAAAGATGACAAGAACAACGACGAGGATGATGACGAGCTCAAGCGGGCCCAGGCCAAGAATCATGATGAAGTGTCCTTCCGGTGCGATGTGTCTCGTGGGCGCACAGGCCCAATACAGCATCAGCTAGTATAGCCGACGTTGCGCGCTACTCACAATCTCTAAACGCGAGAAATGCCAACGCGGGCGGGCGGCCACCCGGACCCGCAACCAGGAGGAGGCACCTTGAGAGAGCTCGTCATCGCGCTGGTTGTCCTGACGGTGGTCTGCACCCTGGTGCTGGCCGCGCTCCCCTGGATCCTGCGCCGTCGCGGCGTGGACATGCTGCGCACCAAGTTTGGCCTCACCCTGGTCTTTGACTCCGCGGACGCGGACGGCACGCCCGTGCGCCTGCTCAACGTCAACGGGACGTTCCAGTCTGTGAGCTACGTGCCCGAGGGCCTGCGCTTCGAGCTCGCGTGCGTCTACCACCGCGAGATGGCCCAGGTGATCGAGAGTCTCGTACGCGCTCGCGGGGCGTCTCGCGGGGACCCGCTGCGCGTGATGGTGATGGGCGGGGGCGGCTACTCCCTGCCCAAGTACCTCGCGGCGTACGTTCCCGAGGTCCGCGCGGACGTGGTGGAGGTGGACCCCGCCATCACGCGCATCGCGCGCGAGCGCTTCTTCCTGGACGAGTGCCTCGAGAGGACAGGGGCCGAGAAGGACGGGCGGCTCCGTCTGGTAAACGACGATGCCTGGGCGTTCCTGCGCGCCGCCGCCGAGCCCTACGACGTAATCGTGAACGACGCCTTCTCCGGAAAGCGGCCGCTGGGACCGCTGGAGACGGGCGAGGGCGCGCGCGTGATCCGCGAGCACCTTGCCCCGGGAGGCGTCTACCTGGCCAACGTGCGCTGCGCGTGCGCCGGGCGCGGGGCGCGGCCGCTCCGCGAGGTGGAGGAGGCCTTTGGCGGCGAGTTCGCGCACGTGGCGTACGTCCCCGAGTGGGAGGGCGAGCCCGAGAAGGCGGGCAACAACACCGTGATTGCCACGGATGCCGAGGTCGCGCTCCCCGAGGGCGCTGTCGTGGTGAGGTAGCGTCGCGAATCCTCCCGGGCGCTCTGCGGACTATACTTCCTCCCGTGAGACCCCAACCGGGAGGCGACCCCTTGATCAAGCTCTTTGCCAGCGACCTCGACGGCACGCTCTACAACGCCCTGCACCAGACGGACCGCGGCATCCTGCACAGGGTGCGCCGCACGCTGGGTGCGGGCAGGCACGTTGCCCTGGCAACCGGGCGCTGGTCCGGCTCGGGCGCCGAGCTCGGCTTTGGCGACCTGCCCCTGGAGGTGGTGAGCGGCAACGGCGCCTTTGTCTACGGCGCGGACGGGCACCTCATGCGCAGCGTGGAGATCGACCCCCAGGTGGTCGAGGAGCTGCTCCGCGCGTTTCCCACGTGCTGCTTCGTCTGCGTCTCCGCCGAGGGAACGTTCGTGCGCGGCTCACGCGAGAGCCAGCTGGCGGGATACCTCCCTTCTCCCGGCCTCATGGGCCGCATCGTGGCGTGGCGCTTCCGCCGCAAGGGCCCGAGCGGGGACATGGCCTACGACCAGTCGGTCGCCGACGTCCTGTCCCACCCCATCTGCAAGGTCAACTGCCGCGAGCTGGACCCCGGCGTCAAGGCGGAGATCTCGGCCTTCGTGGCGGAGCGCTCGGACGCCATCGTGAACGCCTCGTTTGACGGTGACCTCTTCGAGCTCACGGAGGCGAGCGTCAACAAGGGCGAGGCCGTGGCGTGGCTGGCGGGAGAGCTGGGCATCTCCGAGAACGAGGTCGCGGTCTACGGGGACGGCGGCAACGACATAGCCATGCTCGAGCGCTTTGACCACGCCTATGCCCCGCAGGGCGCAAGCGACGCGGCCAAGCAGGCGGCGGGCAACGTCATCGGCAGCTGCGCCCTCGGCGCTGTGCCGCGCCACATGCTGGCGACGGTGCGCAGGGAGAGCGCGCTCTAGGCTTGCGACGCCCGACACAGGAGGCGCCGGAGGGAAGGCGCCGGAGGGCGTTGCCATTTTCGCGGCTGGGGCGCGGATTTAGGCAGGCGCGTCGCGAAAAGTCGGGCCAGGGCACGAAGCCGAGGCGCCGCGCGACGCCCGACGCATAAGCGGACGAGAAGAACCGCAGGTCGCGGCTTCGACGTAGCCGTTCTTCTCGCCAGAGGAGCCCGGCGGCGACCCGGCTCCGTGCCCTGGCCGGCAATTTCGCGACGCCGCTGCCAGAATCCGTGCCCCGGCCTCAAAATACGGAACCCCGACAGGTGACTCTTGGCACCCAAACGAAAAAAGGTCAGAGGACGTATCCTCTGACCTGCAAGTTCGTGGTCGGGTTGACTGGATTCGAACCAGCGACCTCTCGGTCCCGAACCGAGCGCTCTACCAAGCTGAGCCACAACCCGTAGCGAGGGAGTATTCTAGCAGACTTTTCTCTCCGAGCCAACAGTTTTTGTGGACCATGCGCGCCAGCCAAACTCCTGCGCGCGGCGGGCAAGCTCGTCTGCCGTCGCCACGCTCTCGCAGATGGCAAAGGAGCACGTGCCCGAGCCCGTGACCTGCGCCGCAAGCACCCCCGGCTGCGCGCGCAGCCAGGTCTCCACGATCTCGATCTCCGGGCAGAGGGCGCGGGCGGCGGGGCCGAGGTTGTTGTGCAGGCGCGCCGCAACGGCGGCAACGTCGCGGGCGGCAAGGGCCGCGCAGATGGGCTCGTAGCTCACGGGCTCAGTGCCCGTGCGGTCGAACTCCGCGTAGGCCTCCACGGTGGAGCCGCCGTCCGCGCGCGGCATCACCAGGGCAAGCGGCACCTCGAGCGCGGGAAAGGTCCGAACGCGCACGTCACCGGCACCAGCAAAGAGCGACGGCCTGGGATCGAGGAAGAAGGCGACGTCCGCGCCCACGCGGCGGGCAACCGCCAGCACGCGCGGGTCGAGCGGGCTCACGCCCCAGAGGTCGGCGAGCGCCCGAAGCGTCGCGCCGGCATCCGCCGAGGAGCCGCCCAGCCCCGCGCGCTCGGGAATCCGTGCGGTCACCTCAACGCGCACGCGCGGCTCTACGCCCAGGGCCTCCGCCAGGAGGGTGGCCGCGCGCCACGCGCCGGTCTTCTCGGCAGGGACCTCGAGCTCGGGGGCAAAGCTCACAGAGAGCTCGGGCGCCTCGGAGACGCTCACGGTGTCAAAGAGCGCCACGGGCACCATCACGGAGTCGACGAGGTGGTAGCCCCGCGCGTCCTTCTGGGCATGGACTCCGAGGTGGAGGTTTACCTTGCAGGGGGTCTCGACGACCCTGGCGCCGAGCATCGCGGGGCGCTACTCGGAAACGGGCTCGACAAAGTCGAAGAGCCGCTCGCCGGACTCGGCGTCGTAGAGCTCCACGGTACCCGTGAGGACGTCCACGTACTGGTACGACTGACGAGAGGTGCGGCCGCGGCGCTCCTCGACCTCCACGACAAAGAGCGAGGGGTGGGCGTGCACCAGCGTGCCGGCGCGCTCCACGATGCGGGAGCGGCCCATGTTGGCCTTGACCCTGAGGCGCTTGCCCTCGAGACGGCCGAGCTCGTCGCGAATCTCATCAACCCGGTTGACGGGCGGAATCTCGTTCTCCATGATGCCTCCGTACGCCACATAGGCGGAATGTGCATAAGTCGGGAATTTCCATCATAGTCCGTCCCAACTCCAACAACAATCGCAATCAACTCTCCCTCACGCCAAGAACACGCCGCACGGTTGCGCAAAAGGGGACGTGCCTGTTTCGTGCAACTTTCTGCACGTTTCAGGCACGTCCCGTTTTGTGCAGGCGGGTGCTACACTGCCCGTGAACATCGCGAGCGAAGGGAGTCCCATGGACGAGAGGCGTCTGGAACGCGTTCGGGAGAACATGGCAAGAAGGGGCATCGAGCAGGCGCTCATCGTGGACCCGCTCTCCATCTGGTGGCTCTGCGGCTACTATACCGAGCCCTACGAGCGCTTCCTCGCGCTCTACGTGCCCGCCGAGGGCGAGCCCACGCTCTTTGCCAACCGCCTCTTCCCCGACGCCTCGGGCTGCGGAGCGCAGGTGGCGAGCTTCTCGGACACGGACGACCCCGTGCCCCTGGTGGCCGGCGTGACGGCGGCAGACCGCCCGCTCGGCGTGGACAAGGAGCTCGCCGCGCGCTGGCTCGTGCCGCTCATGGAGGCGCGCGCCGCCGCGGGCTTCGTGCTCGCGTCAGACGTGGTCGATGACGCGCGCTCCGTCAAGGACGCTCGCGAGCAGGAGCTCATGCGCCGGGCCTCCGCCACGAACGACGCCGCCATGGCCTGGCTCGTGGAGCAGGTGCGCCCCGGCGCGACGGAGCGCGAGATCGCCGACGGGCTTCTTGGCGAGTACCGCCGGCTGGGGGCGGAGGGCCACTCGTTCTCCCCCATCGTGAGCTTTGGCGCCAACGCCGCGGACCCGCACCACGAGCCCGACGACACCGCGTTTGCCCAGGGCGACATGGTCCTCTTTGACGTGGGCTGCAAGCGGGACTGGTACTGCTCCGACATGACGCGCACCTTCTTCACGGCGGAGCCCACCGAGCACCAGCGCAGGGTCTACGAAGCCGTGAGGCGCGCGAACGAGGCTGCCGAGAAGATCGTGCGCCCCGGCGTGACCTTTGCGGAAATCGACCGCGCCGCCCGCAGCGTCATCGAGGAGGCGGGCTGGGGCCCGGCCTTCAACCACCGCCTGGGCCACCAGATCGGCCTCGTGGACCACGAGCCGGGCGACGTCTCCGCCACGCACGACGAGCCGGTGCGCCCCGGCCAGTGCTTCTCCATCGAGCCCGGCATCTACCTGCCCGGCGACATGGGCGTGCGCATCGAGGACCTGGTCATCGTGACCGAGGACGGCTGCGAGGTGCTCAACAGCTACCCCAAGGGACTCACGGTCCTGTAGCGTACGGGCGCGGGCGTCGGAGCCCGCTAGCATGCATTCTGCCCGACGCGCGAGCTGCCAACTGGGCCTATGCGCCCAGGCTCAGGCAGAATGCATGCTACCGGCCAGCACCGCAGGACAAGACGAGGGGCGAGAAGAACGTTCTTCTCGCCCCTCGTGCGTTCGGACAATGTGTGCCGGGCTACTCGGCCGGGCAGAGCGAGAGCGCGGCCTCGTCGGCGACGACCACCACGTTGGGGTGGAGCTGCAGGATGGAGGCCTGGCAGGACGGGGTGATCGGGCCGTAGATCATGTCGTGGACGGCCTGGGCCTTGACCTCGCCGTTGGCCATCACGAGGACCATCTTGGCGGCCATGATGGTGCCGATGCCCATGGTGTAGGCCTGGCGCGGCACGTCGTCGATGCTGTCGAAGAGACGGCTGTTGGCCTGGATGGTGGACTCGGTCAGGTCGACGCAGTGGGTGCCCTTGACGAAGGCGTCGCCGGGCTCGTTGAAGCCGATGTGGCCGTTGTTGCCGATGCCCAGGAGCTGGAGGTCCTGGTAGCCGGCGTCGGCGACGGCCTCGTCGTAGGCGGCGCAGGCGGCCTCGTAGTCGTCGGCCAGGCCGTCGGGCACGTGGGTGTTGGCCTTGTCGATGTTCACGTGATCGAAGAGGTTCACGTTCATGAAGTAGCGATAGCTCTGGTCGTGATCGCCGGGAAGGCCGCGATACTCGTCGAGGTTGTAGGTCTTGACCTGGGAGAAGTCGATGTCGCCGGCCTCATAACCCTCGATGAGGCGCTTGTAGGCGCCGATGGGCGTGGAGCCCGTGGCAAGGCCGAGCACGCAGTCGGGCTTGGCAACGACCTGAGCGGCCATGATGTTGCCAGCCTTGCGGCTCATGTCGTCGTAATCCTTGGCGCGAACGATTCTCATGATGCATCCTTTCCATAGAACGACGAGCTCCCCCGCCCGCCGTGCGGCCCCATCGGCCGCGGCCAATGTGACTGCGACCACCAGGGCGAGGCCGCCAGAAGCTATGAGAAGGACTCGCCGTGTCGAGGCCCCTGCCCGTCCGCGGCGACCCGAGACAAACCGTCCCGGACACCTCTGAATCTTGCCTCATTTCAGCCGTGTTTCGCCGCCCATTCGGGCGAGCGGCGCGAAATCGCCGCGGGCGGGGACGCAGCGGCAGATAGGTATCTGAATTGAGTGACATGTTGACGGGGCAGTCAGCGGCGTCCCAAAAGGGGACAGGGGCAGATTGGGACATCGACCGCATGTCCCAATCTGCCCCTGTCCCCTTTTGGGACGCCCGTCAACCTACAGCTTGGCAGCAAGGTCCTCGAGGGCGTGGAAGCGGTGCGAGATGAGGTTCTTCTCGTCCAGCGTGAGCTCCGCCATGGTCTTGCCCGGGGTCTCGTCCGGCAGGAAGAGCGGGTCGTAGCCAAAGCCGTGCTCGCCGCGGGGAACGCGGCCCACCACGCCCTCGCAGTCGCCGTCGCCGCGCAGGACCTCTTCCCCGCGCACGAGGACCACGCTCGAGTGGAAGCGCGCCGTGCGGGCTCCGTCGGGGACGTCCGCCATCTGCTCCACGAGCTTCTCGTTGTTGGCGGCGTCGTTGCCGTGCTCGCCGGCCCAGCGCGCCGAGAAGATCCCGGGCGCGCCGTCGAGGGCGTCCACGCAGAGGCCGGAGTCATCGGCGACCGCCATGAGAAGGCCCGTCTCTGCCTGCGCGGCACGTGCCTTGATGAGGGCGTTGTCGAAGAACGTCTCCCCGTCCTCCACCGGGTCGGGGAAGTCGCCCAGCTCGCCGAGGGCCACAAAGCGAACGCCCGGCATGACCGGAGAGAGAATCGCCTCGATCTCCACCACCTTGTGGGCGTTGCCCGTTGCCACGACCACCGTGGCCGCGGGGTCCAGCGTCTTGATGTCAACCTGTGCCATGCTTCTCCCCTCGTGGAAGTTGCATAAAGCGGGACGTGCCTGAAACGTGCAACTTTCTGCATGTTTCAGGCACGTCCCGCTTTATG
>NZ_NFIZ01000005.1 GCF_002159625.1 Olsenella sp. An285 | reverse complement strand
CCCCCCCCCTGAGGGAATTTCGTCTGATGCAGGTCCGACCCATGGGCGCCTCCCATGACCGCGTTGCGTCGCACGCTGCGTGGACGAATCCAGCAACGTAAGAAAAGTCTAGGCTATCTGCATAATTCCTGAAATAGGGGGTATCTGCTTTGAGTTTCGATAACGCAGTTTGCTAGCTGCTACGTTGTAATTCTCGGTCGAATTTCATATACCCCCTCCCCTATCTTAATGTGCTATCACTCTCCGCATATCCCTTGGGTCGCGCAAAGGAAGAGGGCGCCCCGTTGGAAGGGACGCCCCCGACTGTGCGAATACGGGCAGAGGCCCGTCATGTTTCGGGAAGCTCAGGATACCGCCGCGTTTTTCTCCCTGTCGACCGTCGCCCTGGCGAGGCTGTAGCTGTTGGCAATCTGGCCCCCATCCTTGCCCCAGCGGGGCTCGACGATGATGAGGCCGTCCTCCTTCATCTGCGAAATGAGACGGTCGACGGTCTTGACGTTGCGGCCGAGCGCCCGGGCGATCTGCGCCTTTGAGCAAGCCTCGCCCTCGTGCCCGCCGATGTAGGCGAGTATCCGTATCGCCGTCCTGGTGAGGCGCTTGGGCTTCTCCCCGGTCTTCTGGGCCTGCTGCATGTGGAGACGCTCCTTTTGGTTGGGGTGTCATAGGCGGCGCGGCCGGGGTCTCAGAGGGGACCCCGGCCGCACTCGGGGGCAAATCGGACGCTGGGCGCGCTAGTGATCCTTGCGGACCTTGACCCAGAGCGCTCCGCCAACGAGCGCCGCGCCGCCCAGGGCGAGAAGGACCGGCAGGGCCGCGTTCGTGTGGTCACCCGTGTCGGGGACGTTAGGACGCACGGGCTCAGACGGCTTCGACGGCTGGCTGGGCTTGGACGGCTTGCCGGGATCAGAGGGCTGATCGGGCTCGTCCGGGGTGTCCGGAGTGTCCGGGGTGTCCGGCTCGTCCGGATCGTCGGGGGTGTCCGGGGTGTCGGGCTCGTCGGGCTCGTCCGGGGTGTCCGGATCATCGGGCTCGTCCGGCGTGTCAGGATCGTCCGGGTCATCGGGGTCGACGGTCTCGGACTTGTCGTTGGTGAAGGAGGCCACGGTGCCGTCGGTAATCTCGCCCTCGTCGCCCACGGCAGAAACGAGCTTGTAGCCGTTGGCGTCGGTCTCGACGACCGCGTACTCCGCGCCCTCCGGGAGGCCGTAGATGGTGATGGACTGACCACCCTTGAGGGTGATGGTCGCCGTACCGTTGTTGAACTCGATGTCACCCGCGGAGGTGGACACGGTTCCGTTAACGCCCTCGACCGTCACGGTGAAGGTGAACGCGTCATCGGTGCTCGCGAGGTTGCCCGTGATCTCCTTGGAGATAGTGAGGTCGCCCTCGTCGTCGCCAGGGATGATGGTGCCGCCGGTGGTGCCCCACACAAGAGCGAAGGGCGAGAAGGACGACGTCTCGAATTTAATACCGTGCTCCAGCTTGGTAACGACAACCGTGGTGGCAGTGGCTCCATCAATGGCGGTGGCGATATCGCTTGTTGCCACATCACGGTCGAGACCCTCTCCGGTGAAGTGAACGAGATGGAAGTCATCGCTCGAGTCGGTGCCCTCAGGATAGGGCCAGTAAACCGTCACGGGGTTGGAGGCCTTGAGCCAAACGTTGCCGTTGTTGGCATCAACAAGATCGAGGTAGCGAACCTCATACTCGGGGTTGCTCAGATCAGTGGCTGCAGTAGCGATTGCCCTGCTGCCGAGCTGGTCGGCATACTCAGTACCTGCTTCCTCGCCAGCATCGTCAAGCGACGTCACATCGTCGAAGAGTAGCGAAGGAGAGGGGTCATAGTCCTCATCGAGGTCGATGGAGCTGTTGTTAATCGTAAAGGTGGTGCCATCGGGAACGCTCGCGAAGGCGTTCTTCGTATCAGAGGTCGCCTGGTCGGACATCTTGTCGAGAATTGTGCTCTCGGCCTCTGCCCCAGTTTCAATCTTGGTGACAGCCTCATCCTGCGAGAGGTTGACGTAACGAACGTGGAGCGTGCTGACGCCAAGCTTGACCGGAAGCTGATAGTCCACGCCACCGATCGTAATCGTCATGACAATCGAGTCTTCATCGTTCTCGCCAGGGTAAATCCTCATGGCGTAATCGGACTGGAGCGTATCCATCTCAGCGGGATCAAACCGGTCGGAAACCATGGCATCGCCCGTCGGGTTACCGCTCTCATCAAACGCCGAGAACTCAAGACGTACCGCAGGGGTATCGCCAGTCGCCTCGATGCGATAGACAAACCGGCTGTAGGCTGTTGAGGTCGCATCGTTGGTGCCGTATGCCTTGAGCGTCCACTCTTTACCACCAGGTGCGGTGACCTTGACGATGTTGCCAAGGTTGACGGCGACGAACTCGCCCTCTTCGTCGGTTGTGGTGGAACCCTGAATCTCCTGCTGCAGAAGATCGTTTATCGAATCCGGAAGCTGAACGTAATAACCGGGCTCGGGGAGCGAGTTGGACTCCTCGCCGAGAACGTCGTCCTCGCCCTCGCCGGTCAGCACGCCCTCGTATCCCTTGTCGCCACCCATATAGATGGTAATCTCGGCGGGGGTCACGGTTGCGGTGCCAACGACGTAGCTCACCGTGGGCTTGGGGAACGCCTCGGGCCAGCCGTCTTTGCCGTTGGAGTCGACCGGATAGAGTACCGCTTCTTTATTGGTGAGAAGATCCGGATATCCCTCGGAACCATCTTCGTCGTACTGGCCGTAAATGCCGGTAGCAGTCTTGGGGTCCTGCAGCTTGACCGCATACGCCAGCTTGACGGGATCATTTACCGTGACCGCGACGTTGATGTCCCAGACAAAGCACTCCTCTGACTTGCTGTCCTCACCATTCTCGTAATAGTGAAGCACGAACTTGTATCCACTCTCGAGGCTGCTGTCCTTGCCAAATCCAAAGCGAGCCGTCTCGTTCTGGGAAAGACCCTCCGTGATTTCCGCCTCATCGAGAACCGTTCCACCAACAGTCATCTCCAGCTTCTCGAGACTGGGGAGGAACTTCATATCGTAGTCATCGCCATACCCGATGACGTCAACCACCCTTGATCCTGCATCGACGAGATACACGAGGCTGTCGGCTATTTCGTCAAAAGCGTTGGTCAGGTCTCCCTCTTCTCCGCCATAACCAGGCTTGGAGACTTTAAAGTAGTTCTCTTCGCCAACCTGCTCGCCAATCCAGTCGCAGAATTTTTCGCCCCAGGTATAGACGACGTTGTTCTCGTACTTATCCGTACCGAATGCAACCATCTTGAGCTTGTACTTGCTGAGAACGCTCTCTTGCAGGTACTTCCCCGTCATATACGTCGACTTCTCGATGTTGGTGTATCGACACTCATCACTGTTGACGGTCTCACCAGTATCGGAAATCTGTTTCCACTCATTGGAGTCATTCTCCACATCAGTCTTGCTCATGAGTTCATCCATGGAGAGCATCTCACCGATATATTCGATGGCTGCATCGCCAGTAATGCTACCCTCGGGCTCACTGCCTGCGAACACCCTACTGGTTTCCTCCAGGCTAGTGTTAAACCGTATGAGCTCCTTCCCTATCGGGTCGCCGTTATCGTCAACCCAGTAGATGGGGATGCCGTCGCTCATGAGGACCATGTATTTGCAGCTCTCGTCGGCCGTGCCAGTATCGAGCATCTCCTTGCCTGCGATTAGTCCGGCCATCATATTGGTGTCAGAAGAGGCGGATATTGTCTCAATGGCAGCCTTCGCCTCTTCGATACTCACGAGACCATTCGTGAGGTTGTGAGCAGTCTTGTCAAAAGTGACAATTCCTACGTTGATATCAAGATTCTGCTTACCTGCCAGCTCATCACACATTGCGGTCGCCGCTGCCTTAGCCTCAGCGACGTCAACGTCCTTCATGCTGCTGGAAACGTCGACCACGAGCACGACGTCAATCTCGGGCGTGAGGTCAGCTGCGGGAAGCGCAAGCGTCACCTGAGACTCGTAGTTTGCGTCAAGATTGGTCGCAGTCTTGGACTTAGAAATCTCCCAATCGGGCGAGTTCGGGTCATCGGGGTTACTGGGGTCAAGCGGCTTGATGCCGTGCGCAGCCTTGATGGCCAGCGGACCGGTGACGGTTGCTACGTCCGTGCTCTCGGCCGCACCACCAGTGTTCTGAGAAGAGTCAGACTCGCCGCCGTCGGAGCCATCGGCACTGTTGGCACCGGAGAACAGAGAAGTCAGCGCCGAAATAACCGGGATGGACTTGGCATCGGACTCAGGTTCATTGGTCTCGGTCGTACCAGAGACGACCGTGAAGGGGTCGAATAGCTCGGCGTAGTTGTCGGAGAAGTTGGTGGCGTGAGCCTCCCAACGCTTGGAGGAGTCAATGGTAACGCCATCGTCGCTCTCGATGGCGCCATCAAGATACCAACCGTCAATAAGATCGCTGCAGTCAGGGTCCCCGTCGAGATACCATTCGGATCCAACTGGGACAAACTCAAGTGTCGCTCCGTCTATGTTGTAAATATCATCGCCAGCGCTGGGTGCATGGTTGTTATAGACGGCGACTCCTGTACCCAGTCTACAGGTGCCCTCATTATAGATTCCGCCACCGAGCCCGCTCTTTTCAGCGTTATTCCTCTGAATAGTGACATTTCCATTCGTCAGGTCGATCGAAGGATTGGAGTTGTCGTTGTTCCAAAGATAAATACCGCATCCTGCGTTGTCGGAAATCGAGACTGTAGACCCAGCCTCAACAACACCATTCCCACTCAAACAAATCGCACCCGGTTTTGACCAATTACTATTCGCCATGCACTTGTTACCGACTGTCTCGACGTAGGAGCCACCTTTGACCGAAAGGGCCCCAGTCACGACGATTCCGCAATTCGTATTACCGTTTGTATAGACCTTGGACTCATCGTCAATTGTAAGATCAGCGGTAGAGAGACCATGACCGTTGTTGTTGAGGAACGATACCGTAGAGTTATGTGCTTCAAACTGGCCACCATTTGAAGCGTTGTTGGTACAGTTCTGCACGGTAAACGAAGAGTCCTCAACGTAGATATCAGGGCTGCACACGTACCCACGATTCGTGCCATCGATAAGGAATGAGCTATTGCCAGTCACTCTAATTCCGGCAGTCCTCGCCGAATTGAGTTGAATGCCCTGGCCGCTGACGCCCTTCGTATTCTCTCCGTAGATGCTAAACGAAGACGCATTCTCAACAATGATGTCAGCATTTGTTGCGTAAATCGCGCAGTTTGTTCCAGAGGTAGAGTCAAATGAGAAAGTAACGTTCGCATGATTGCGAGCTACGATTGACCCGTTGCTCAGCGACATTCCGAGCCAGCGAACAATCTCACCGTTGTTCGCTTCAGGCGAATCGCCATCAACAACCATCTCGAAACTTGCCCCATCGAAGACGAGGTCGCCTGAATAACGCCAGCTGTACGCGTCGACGGTGAGCTTATACCCACCTGTAAAAGTTAGCGACTTATAGAATGTTGCTGACGCCGTCACATCCTGGAGCAACGTAACGGTGCTTCCACTCTCCGCATCAGCTATCGCCTCATCAATGGACGTGTACTGCACATCCCCGATCTGCGCGACATACGTCTCGACCGGCTCCTGACTCTCGTCACCGGTCTCGCCCTCACCGGGCACCTCGGTGCCCGCACCAGGTACCTCGGTACCCTGTCCGGGCTCCGTCACCTGGTCGTCAGCGATCTCATCAACCTGCACGATCGCGCTGTCACCAGACGTCGGATCCCCGGGCGACGGCTCGCCGACCGCCAGCGCGGGCGCACCCGCGAAGAGCGCGGCGACGACCGCAAGTGCGGCCAGCCCCCGTCTCGCCCCTGGTCTTCTCCTCATTCGCACCTTCCCTTCATCCCAGCCCCCGACGGGACCACCTTGGGAGAGCAACGGAATTGGCGTTCCGTTGCGGACGGACGAAAGGGGAATCAGACCGCATTCTCACGAAATAATGGGCATCGCTCGAGGTCAAAAGCGTAAATCTCGGCATCGAACTTTCAGCGGAGTGTTAGCATGCTGAGAATGGTCCCGAAAAACATGGGAGGGGCCATGCAGATAAGGTGCAGAGGGGCAGCAACGGAACGCCAATTCTGTTGCTGCCCCTCCCATAATTTGTTATCTCACGTCAGCCCGAGCGCCTCGACCTGTCTTCTCCTCTCGCGCTCGTCCTCGGCAAGGTAGATTCTCGTCGTCTCCACCCTCGCGTGCCCAAGCACGCACGCGAGCGCCTCGAGGTCGCCGTGGCGTCTCTGGAACGTCGTGGCAAAGAGGTGCCTCAGCGCGTGCGGGAACACCTTCGTCGGATCCACCCCCACCTGTTTCGCCAGGCCCTTGAGCGCGCGCCACACGCGCGTACGGTCGAGCGGCCGCCCGGAGCGCGTGACAAAGACGGGACCGGAGCGCACCCCGGCACGAAGCGCGTAGGAGCGCAGGCGCCTGCAGAGCCTCCCCGGCAGCCACACCCGGCGGGCGCGCCCCTTGTTCTCCACCACCATGGACCCCACGCGCAGAGCCTCCACGGTGAGGAACCCGAGCTCGCTCACGCGGATGCCCGTCGCGCAGATCGTCTGCGCGACGAGCGCGTCTCTGTCCAGGCGTGAGGCCCGTGCCGTGAGCCGTCGGTACTCCTCGCGCGTGACCTCGCGCGTCGCCGCTCGCGGCAGTGGCTGGACCCTGAGTCGCCTGAGCCTCAGCTCCGGGCGCCCGAGCCAGGTGACGAATCCGTTGACGGCGGCGATCGCCGAGTTGGCGCCAGCAGGCGCGCGACGGGAGACGAGATCCGCCTTGTACGCGAGCACGGACTCGCGGTCGAGCCCGAGGTTCTTCTCGCCCAGGAAGTCCAGGAGGTGCCTGGCCTCCCGCACGTACTTCTCGACAGTCGCAGGCGCCGCCTCTCTCCCCACGAGATGCGCCCTCCACCCGGCGAGCATGCGCTCGCGCTCTCCCCCGTCCATACAGGCCCCCTTCTTCCGCGCACGTTCCCTGTCACCGCAGCTCCCACATGGTATGGGCAGACCGACGGCCGCCGTCGCGCGCGGCCCGCGATTCCGTTGGGACGGAGCAAGATGCAGGACCGGGGGGTCGCACCTTGGCACGGAAGAAAAAGGCCGGGCGCCCGCTGGGGACGCCCGGCCAGATGCGTGCTGATATGACAGTTTGACCTGAGGAAACTGTCAACTGGTTAGGAGCGGACCTCGCCGCCGGTGGACTTGCAGACCTTGGTCACGAGCTTCTCGTGGGCCTTCTCCACCTCCTCGGAGGTGAGGGTGCGGTCGGCCGCGCGGTAGGTGAGCGAGAAGGCCATGGACTTCTTGCCCGCGCCCACGCGCTTCTCGTCGCGGTAGACGTCGAAGAGGCGCACGTCCGCGAGGAGCTTGCCGCCGGCGGAGGTGATGCGCTGCATGAGGGTCTCGCAGGTCACGGACTCGTCGACCACGATGGCAAGGTCAACGTCCACGCCCGGGAGCGTGGGGACCTCCTGGTAGGGTAGCTCGTTCGCGGCAAGGCGCAGCAGCGCCGCCTGGGAGAGCTCGAAGGCCACCACGGGAACCTCGACGCCCATCGCCGCGAGGGCGCGCGGGTGGACGTTGCCCACCCAGCCCACGACCTGGCCGCCGCCGGCCGTGACCTCGGCCGCGCGACCGGGCTGGAGCCAGGGGTACTTCTCGGCATCGGCCACCTTGAAGCGGACCTTGGTCACGCGCAGGGCGTCCAGGAGCTCCTCCACCACGCCCTTGGCGTCGTAGAAGTCGTACTCGGAGAAGCGCTGGTTCCAGGCATCGTCCGCGCGCTTGCCCGCCATGACGCCGCAGACGAAGCTGGGCTCGTCCGGCAGGCTCTTGCTCTCGTGGCCGTAGAAGACGCGGCCGATCTCGTAGAGCGCCACGTTGGGCACGCCGTGGTCGAGGTTGTAGGCCACGGAGCGGAGAAGCCCGGGCAACATGGAGCGGCGCATCTCGGACTGCTCGGCCACGAGCGGGCGGATGATCTTCACGGGCACGCCGCGGCCGGTCTCGGGGATGCCCAGGCGGGAGAGGTCGTCGGGCGCGGCGAAGCAGTACGTGGAGGTCTCGGACAGGCCGCAGGCACGAAGGACCGAGCCGATCTTGCGCACGCGGCGCTGCTCAACGGTGAGGCCGCCGGCGTGGTTCCTGGCCGCGGGCAGGGTGGCCTCGATGTCGCCCTCGCCCCAGAGGCGCACGACCTCCTCGATGAGGTCGACCTCGCGGGTGAGGTCGGGGCGGTTGGTGGGGGCGGTCACGACGTAGTGCTCCACATCGTTCTTCTCGACCGTGCAGCCCAGGCGCGTGAGGCGCGAGGTGATGAAGGAGTTTGTGATGGGGGCGCCGGCAAGTGCGCGGGCGCGGTACGGGCGGAACTCGATCCTGGCCGGGGCGTCGTCGGCCTCGCCGGGATAGACGTCCACGATGCCGGGGCAGACCTCGGCGCCGCAGCACTCCTCGAAGAGCGCGGCCGCGATCTGGGCCACGTTGGCGCAGTTGGAGCCGTCGACCTGGCGCTCGTAGCGGATGGAGGCCTCGCTCATGAGGTCGAGGTTGCGGGAGGTGCGCGACGTGTGCCCGCTGGAGAAGTTGGCGCTCTCCAGGAGCACGTCGACGGTCTCCTCCGTGATCTCGGAGTCGAGGCCGCCCATGACGCCGGCGAGGGCGATGGGGGTGTGGCCGTCGTCCGTGATGAGGCACATGTCGTGCGTGAGCTCGCGCTCCTGGCCGTCGAGCGTCACGAGCTTCTCGCCGTCGTGCGCGGCGCGGACCACGATGTGGCGCTTGCCGTCGCGCTCGGTGAGCTTGCCCAGGTCGAAGGCGTGGAGCGGCTGGCCGGTGAGGTACATCACGTAGTTGGTGACGTCCACCACGTTGTTGATGGAGCGGCCGCCCGCCGCGGCCACGCGCTGGGCGAGCCACTCGGGCGAGGGGCCGATCTTGACGTTGCGCACCACGCGCGCGGTGTAGCGCGGGCAGAGCTCGGCGTCCTCGATGGTCACGTCGACGAGGTCCGCGGCGTCCGGGCCCTTCTCCTCCTTGACGGAGGGGAGCTCGATGTGGGTGTCCTCGTCCAGGATGGTGGCGACCTCGGTGGCCATGCCGGTCATGGAGAGGCAGTCCGGGCGGTTGGGAGTGATCTCGCAGTCGATCACGGTGTCGGACATGCCCAGGTAGTCGGTGAAGTCCATGCCCACCGGGGCGTCCTCGGGCAGGATCATGATGCCCTCGTGGTCGTTGCCCAGACCAAGCTCGCGGGCGGAGCAGTTCATGCCGCAGGACTCCACGCCGCGCAGCTTGCTCTTCTTGATCTTGAAGTCGCCGGGCAGCACCGCGCCGATCATGGCGGTGACGATGTGGTCGCCCTCGTTGAAGTTTTGGGCGCCGCAGACGATCTGCAGGGGCACGGGGTTGCCGTCCTTGTCCACGTTCTTGTCGCCCACGGAGACCTGGCAGAGCCACATGTGGTCGGAGTCGGGGTGGGGCTTCTTGCTCACGACCTGGGCCGTGACCACGTGCTCGAGGTTGGCGCCGACCTTCTCCACGGCCTCGACCTCGGTGCCGGTGCGGGTGAACTCGGCCACGAGCTCGGCGGGGTCCGCCGGCACGTCGACCATGCTCTTGAGCCACTCATATGAGACGCGCATGTTCTTCTCCTTTTCGCGCGATCAGATCAGACGGTTGGGGCGGACCCTAGAACTGCTTCAGGAACCTCATGTCGCCCGTCATCAGCATCCTGAGGTCGGGCAGGTCGTAGCGAAGGGCCGCCACGCGCTCGACGCCGATGCCAAAGGCAAATCCGGTGTACTTCTCGGGGTCGATGCCGCAGAACTCGAAGACGTTGGGGTCCACCATGCCGGCGCCCAGGATCTCGAGCCAGCCGGTGTTCTTGCAGAAGCGGCAGCCCTTTCCGCCGCAGACGCCGCAGGAGACGTCGACCTCGCAGGAGGGCTCGGTGAACGGGAAGAAGTGCGGGCGGTAGCGCGTGGCGCGGTCCTTGCCAAAGATCTCGCGCGTGAAGTAGTCGAGGGTGCCCTTGAGGTCGCCAAAGGTGATGCCCTCGTCAACGACGAGGCCCTCCACCTGCGTGAACTGGGGCAGGTGGTTGGCGTCGGCGGTGTCCGGGCGGAAGACCGTGCCCGGGCAGATCATGTAGATGGGCGGCTTCTTGTTCTCCATCACGTGCACCTGGACGCCGGAGGTCTGGGTGCGCAGGAGGATGTCGGACTCGCCCTGGACGTTGGTCTCCTCGGCGTGGAGCATGGTGCCCGGAGCGTTGTCCACCACGTAGAAGGTGTCCTTGGCCGAGCGGCTGGGGTGGTCCTCCGGGGCGTTGAGTGCGGTGAAGTTGTACCAGGTGCTCTCCACGTAGGGGCCGTCCTCGACGGTGTAGCCGAGGCCGCAGAAGATGTCCTCGATCTCCTCGCGAATCTGGCTGATGAGGTGCTGGGTGCCCTGGGAGAGGCGACGGCCGGGCAGGGTCACGTCGCAGGCGTCGGCGGCCATGCGGCGCTCCATGAGCTCGTGGCCGAGCTCCTCCTTGCGGGCCTTGAGCGCGGCCTCGACGTTGCCGCGCACGGTGTTGGCGAGCTTGCCCATGGCCGGGCGCTCCTCCGGGGAGACCTTGCCCATGGAGCGCATGATCTGGGTGAGCGAGCCCTTCTTGCCCAGGACGCTCACGCGCAGCGCCTCGAGGGCCTCCATGCTCTCGGCCGCCGCCAGCCCCTCGGTTACCTGCGCCTCAATGGCCTTGAGGTCATCGGACATTGCCATTGCGTCTTCCCTTCTCGGGCCCGTGGCCCTTCTCGATAAAAAACCGCCCTCGAGCGGCTCTTGCTGCTGCCCAAGGACGGATAGTCTCCGCGGTACCACCTCGGTTGGCGCGACGGGTTGTCTCCCCCGCGCGCCCGCTCTTCTTGCCCCGTTCCGTGGGGCGCCCGGCTTCCCTACTCAACTTGACAAGGGGACAGTCCCTTTGTCAAGTCGTTCAGGTCGCGGCTGGTGGAGTGAACTCCGGGCCTCTGCCTTGGAGGGGGCTCTCAGCCGGTGACCCCCATCTCTTGTCCGCTGGCAACGCGACGCCCAGACCTCTCCGTCATCGCCTAGCGCCTCATGGTAGCACAGTTCTTTGTGCGCAGCGCGTCGAGCCAGGCGATGTAGGTGTTGGGATAGTGGCTCGCCAGGAGGCGCGCGACGTCCACCTCGGTGCAGGCGCCCAGCAGCTCAACGAGCCCCGCCGGGGAGACGAGCTCGTCGAAGCTCGAGACGCGCGCCGCGATCCGCGCGCAGAAGCGCTCGACGGCCGTGCGGTCCCCCGGGTCAGCCGGGCACTCCGTCCCCATGGTCTTGAGGTAGGACTCCCGCATCGCGCCCTCGAGCCGCGCGAAGGAGGCGTCGCCCTCGCCCGGGAGCCAGACGTCCGTGCCGTAGCGCTCGTAGCCCCAGCTGGAGAGCGGCAGGCGCGGCACCAGGTCGGACGGGTTGAGCACGTTGAAGATGTTGCCGTAGGCCGCGTCGCGCGCGTCTGCGGAGGAGGTGCAGTTGGGCGTGGCAAAGGTGTAGGCGCGCACGTCCTCGGCCGTGGCCAGCGCGCCGACCGCGTCCACGTAGCTCGCGAGCAGGTTGGCGACCGCGCCGCCGCGGCTGTGTCCGCAGAAGAGGTACGTGCGCTCGACGCCCGGGTCCAGCTGCGCCGCGCGCTCCTCGAGGTCCGCCACGATCTCCTCCGCGGCAAGGGTGAAGCCCAGGTGGTCCCCGTCTCTCGTAGCGTCCTCGGCGCCCTCGATCTTGATGTTGGAGAGCCACTCGGAGCCGTACGACCCGCGCACCACCACGACGCAGAGCTCCTTCTCCTCCCCCGTCGCAGACGAGCTCACGCGCTTGGTGGCGAGCGTGTACGCCACGACGTCCGTCCCGTCCAGCACGCCCAGGACCTCGTCCAGGACCTCGCTGCGATAGCGGTAGGACGCCGTGCACACCTCGTCGAAGCCCAGCGCCGCAAAGGCGTGCTCGGCATAGGCCGGGGAGTCCGACCCCTGCTGGTAGTAGGAGCTCTCCGCGTTGGCAACGGCGGAGAGCACGGCGCACGTGTGGGCGAGCTCGGGGTTGTAGGCGGAGGCGTCCTCGAAGAACCAGTCGTCGTCCCAGGCGACCTCCGAGGCAACGCGGTGGCCCTCTGCCGAGAAGAGCGCGCCGTACTCCAGCTCTGCCGTGAAGGCGTCGGTGCGGCGCTCGGACTCGACGGCGGGGGCGGTCACGGCATTGGTGCCCGTGACGCGCTCGAGCCGGCGCGCGTGCAGCACGGCCGCGCCCGCGAGCGTGGCGCCGTCGAGCAGCGCCACCACCACGAGAAGGGCCAGCAGGAGGTTGCGCCTCCTGCGCCGCCCGGGTCTGTCACGACGTAGCCGCATCCCCACCTCCTGTCCCGTTTCTGAAATGATACCCGGGAAGGGGGCGTGACCGACGCGCGGCGCGCAACGTGACAAAAGCGTTAGGCAGGCACAAAGAGCGCCCGTCGCGCACCTGCGCCCATTTATTGCTTTTGCTCTTTTTTATTTCTTTTGCTCTTCTGCAAAGACGCAGGCAGACGATGGCCCTCTGACGAGCCTACGCCAGCGCGAACTTCCAGATGTTGTACGCGTTGATGAGGATGATGAGCACCATCAGGCCCATGAAGAGCTTGTCGACGGTCTTGTCGTCGATCTTGGAGTTGACCTTGCGGCCCACGATGCCGCCCAGGATGCCGCAGACCACCATCGCCGCCAGGAGCATCAGGTCGACGCCCACGTAGCCGCCGGTGACGATGGAGCTCGCGGTGCTCGTGGCCTGCGAGAACAGGATGATGTAGAGCGAGCTCGAGGCCGCGCGCTTGGTGGCCATGGTGAAGAAGTAGAAGAGCACCACCAGGTTGATGGGGCCGCCGCCGATGCCCAGGAACGAGGAGCACACGCCCAGCGCAAAGCCGATGGCCAGGCACGCCACCATGGAGGTGACGTTGAGCGTGGGGATCTTCTCCTTGTAGATGGTGTAGACGAGCGTGCCCAGGGTGATGAGCAGAAGGAGCCCCGCCTGCACCGCGCCGGCGGTGTTGGGGTCCGGGAAGAGCCCGGCCACGATGGAGAAGAGCTCCTTGCCGGCGAGGCCGCCCACCGCGGCGCCGATGGCGAGCGGGGTGTCGGTCTTGGGGTCGATGGTGGAGGTTCCGGAGAGCTTGGCCTTGAGGACGGAGTAGAGCGTCATCGAGAGGACCGTGCAGCCGGAGAGGAAGTTGATCGTGGCCACGTCCGCCACGCCGGTGGCGTCGAGCACCGGCTTGATGATGATGCCGCCACCGATGCCGCAGATGGCACCCACGGTGCAGGCAAAGAAACTGACCAGGAGAACGAGCACTTGCATGGGTGACGACCTTTCTTCCTTCCCGGGAGGGGCCCGGGGACCCACCTGCCTGCGCGGGGCGCGCTAGCCCTCGGCCCCGTCGGCCCCGTCGCCCGCGCCGACGGGCGCCTCGAAGACGTCCTGGACGCGCTCGAGGTACTCGTTCGCGCGGCGGGCGTCGCCCTTGTTCTCGTACTGCACCGAGAGCAGGTAGAGCAGCTTGGTCCTGTCCGCGGACCCGGCCTCGCGGAGCTCCGCCTCCATCTCCTTGATGTAGGCGGAGCTCTTCTCGGCAAAGATCGCGTACGTGCGCTCGCACTCGGCGAGCTGCTCGGGCGCGGCCTTCTGGCGCAGCTCCCCGAGAAGCTCCTTGGCACGGGCGTAGTCCTGCTGCTCCACGAAGAAGTTGAACGCGCGGAGGAGAAGGACCAGGCGCTGCTCGTCGCTCGCATGAAGGCCAAGCATCTCCTCAATGATACGCCGCGACTCGTCATCGTCCTGCAGGCACATCTGCGCGTTGAGGCGCATGTAGAGCAGGTTGTAGCGCGGGTAGATGAGGCGCACCAGCGGGCCGTCGAGAAGGCGCAGGCACCCCTCGAAGTCCCCCCGCTCGAAGAGCCTCTCGTAGCGCGAGAAGACCAGGCGCTTCTGGACCTCGGTGTAGACGAGCGAGATGACGCAGAGCGCCACCAGGATGATGCCTATCAGCTGCCAGTCCATGCGTTCCCCTCCTCCGGGCGGCACGCCCCGCCCGCGCCTTGGCTACGCCTGCTCGAGCACGATCCTGGGCTTCCTGCCCACGACGAGCTCGCCGTCGCGCACGTAGCCCTCCTCGCGGTCGCGAAGCTCCTCTACGAGTATGGCACGGAGCTCGGCCACGCGCTCGGCACAGGCCGGGTCGTGGGCGAGGTCGTGCTCCTCGCGCGGGTCCGCGTCGAGGTCGAAGTAGCGCTCGATGCCGGTCTGCGTGAACCAGACGTACTTGTCGTGCTCCGTGACGATGTACTGGTTGGACTGCTCGTGGCTGCCGGAGTGCTCGCCGTGGAGGTACGCGCGGCCGAGGTTCTTCTCGCCCGTGATCTCGCCCTTGAGGGAGGAGCCGTCCACGCCCTCCGGAACGGGCACGCCCACGAGGTCGAGCAGCGTGGGCATGACGTCCATGAGGTCCACCACGGCCTCGGAGCGGCGCGGCGCGGGCTTGCCCTCCGGAAGCACCCTGGAGCCCACGCGCACGATGAAGGGCACGTGCGTGCTGCCCTCGTAGGGCAGGACCTTGCGAAAGGAGCTGTGGTCGAAGAGCATCTCGCCGTGATCCGCCGTGAAGAGCACCACGGTGTTCTCGTACGTCTCGTCGTTCTCCAGCGTGGTGATGAGGCGGCCGATCTGGTGGTCGATGTGCGTGATGCAGCCGTAGTAGCCCGCCATGGCCTCGTGGCGCAGGGTGGCGTCGCGGCAGCCGTGCGGGCTGTCGATGATCATGCCGTCGCGCTCGGTGGCCTCGACGTCGTCCCAGTCGCCGCGGGCGGGCTCGCGCAGCTCGCGGTCGAGGTAGGGCTGGTAGTAGGCCGCCGGGGCGTCAAAGGGCGGGTGAGGGCGCACGAAGCTGGCCATGAGGAAGAACGGGCGCGTGCGGTCGCGCGTCTCTATGAAGCGGATGGACTCGTCCACGACCCAGTTGGTGGGGTGCAGGCGCTCCTCGTAGACCCACGGGCGGGCGATCCAGGAGTTGTTCTCCACGCCCGTGCCGTTGACGTCCGCCTCGGGCCCCAGCTCGGAGCGGAGGAAGCGCACGTAGTCGTCGGAGACGTCCTGGTGCATCCAGTGCGGCTTGTTGGCCTTGCGGTAGTGGCCGATGTAGCCGTCGTGCAGGCGGTAGTGCTGGAAGCCGCAGCCCAGGCGCGGCGGGTGCACGTGCATCTTGCCCACCATGGCCGTCTGGTAGCCGGCGGCGGAGAACTCCTCCGCCATCATGTGGTCGTAGTTCCAGGGGATGCCGTCCTGGTACCCCACGCGCCCCGTCGAGCGCGGGGACTTGCCGGTGAGCAGCGAGGCGCGCGCGGGGATGCAGCTCGGGCAGGCCGAGTAGCCGTTCTCGAAGAACGTGCCCTGCGCCGCCAGCGTGTCGAGGTAGGGCGTCTTGACGTCCGGATGCCCGGCCACGCCAAGACAGTCCCCCCTAAACTGGTCGCAGACAATGAGGACCACGTTGGGACGGCGGCTCTCCAGCTCGCCGTCTGCGGTGCTTGCCATGATTCCTCCCGTTCGCCCGCACAAGGGGACGGGTCCCTTTTTGCAGAATAGTTTTATGTAAAAAGGGACCCGTCCCCTTTTTACCTGCTCACGAGCATGCGGGCGACGCGCGCGAGCGGCTCGTAGGCGTGCTCGAGAAACGCGCGGTAGCCGCAGTACTCGTCGTCGTAGTACGACGCGTTCAGCCGCTTGCAGTTGCGGTGGCAGATGCCCTCGAAGGGGCAGTCCGCGCACGCCGCGCAGGGCCTCCTCGGCTCCGCGAGGAAGGTGCGCATGGCCTCGCACGACGCCATGTCCTCGAGCGAGTCCTCGCGAACGTTTCCGCAGCGGTACTCGTCGAGCGCGTAGAAGTCGCACGGGTAGACGTCCCCGTTGCTCTCCACCACGAACTGCGGGGCGCAGCGGCCGAGCATCCCGCAGGCCTGGGGGTACTGCCCCAGGGAGAGCTGCATGACGTTGTCAAAGAGCCCCACCGAGATGACGTGGCCGGCCTGGACCTCGCGCAGCCACAGGTCGAAGAACGCGCGATAGAACGAGAAGAACGCCCGGGGCGTGAGCGCGTACTCCGCGCCCTCGCCGTCAAAGCCGGCGAGGCACGGGATGAGCTGCACGTAGTCGATCTTCTCGCGCTGGTAGAACTTGAAGACCCTCTGGGGGTGCCGGGCGAGCTGCGCGGAGAGCACCGTGAGGACGTTGAAGTCCACGCCAGCCTCGCGCAGCATGCGCACGGACTCCATCACGCGGGCGTGCGTGGGGCCAAGGGCGATGTCCTTGCGCAGGCCGTCGTGCAGCTCGCGGTAGGCGTCCACGGAGACCCCCACGAGAAACGCGTGCTCACGGAAGAACTCGGCCCACTCGGGGGTGATCGTGTGGGCGTTGGTCTGGAGCGCGTAGCTCACGTTCTGGTTGGTGCGGCGCTCGTCCACGTAGCCTGTGAAGTCCCGGAAGAAGTCCAGGCCCGCGAGCGTGGGCTCGCCTCCCTGGAAGGCAAAGGTCACCTGGGCGTCGTCCCCCAGGGCCAGCGCCCTGTCCACGAGCGCGCGGACGGTCTCCGCGCTCATCCGCTCCCTCACCGCGTGCGCGCGGTGGTCCGCAACGTCGCGGTAGAAGCAGTACGAGCACCGCATGTCACAGGCGCTCGACGCCGGCTTTATGAGGAAGCTGATGTACTTCATGGCAGAGTCTCCCGAACGAGGCGAAGGTCCTTTCGAGCATACCCTCCCCGCCGCGCGCGGCGGCGCGCTCCGGTCCCTCCGCGAAAAATCGCCAGCCACGGGCCCGGGGAGAGAGCCCGGCTGGCGACGTTTCGCGGGGCGGGACCGGGCCGGGGGCGGACCCCCGGCCGAGAAGGGAGCTCGACGGGGACGACGAGCGCGCCGTCCCGTCAAGCCGTCAGGAGAGCCCGAGCCGCTCGAACTGCTCGGCGGGGGCGGCGTGCTCGACGAGGCCGCGCTTGAGGAGCTCGATCATGCGCTCCTCGGCCTTCCCGTCCACGCCCACGAGGTTGTGCTCCTGCGCGTAGTCCGTCGAGAGGTCGAAGAGCATCGAGTCGTGGACCTCCTCGAGGCAGTCCTCGCGCTGGTCGATGTTGGCCGGCTTCCTGCACGGGAACTTGTAGACGGGGTAGTCCGTCCAGGAGAGGAAGCGGCCCATCTCGATCTCGTCCACGCAGTCGGTGCCCATCTTCTTGCGGATGGTGTGCGGGATCGCCGCGTACTCGTAGCAGGGCTGGTTGCCCGGCACGGGGGCGCGGAAGTAGGTGTAGCGCCCGTCCGTCACGTTGACGGTCATGGCGTGCACGCCGTAGAGCCCGTACTCGCGGGTGGGCGCCTCGGCGTCCGTGGCGAGCGGCATGAGCGAGGTGCCCATGACGGTGTCCGGCACGGGGCAGCCGTGCGCCTCGAGGACGGTGGGCATGATGTCGATGGCCTGCGTGAGCTGGCGCGCCCGCTCGCCCGCGCGCTCGCCGCCCGGGAACTTCACGATGAGCGGCAGGTGGGCCATCTCGTTGTACATGTGCATGTAGTTCTTGCCCAGGTAGTCGCGGCTCCCGAGGAAGTAGCCATGGTCCGTGGTCACGATGATGGTCGTGCCCTCGTACATGTCCTTCTCCTTGAGCTTGTCGATCAGCGTGCCGAACCAGTGGTCGGTCATGGTGACGAGCGCCTTGTAGCGGCGCTGCACGTAGTCGACGGCGCTCTGGGGAATGTCCGTGTCGGAGACGCGCTTGTAGGGCGGGATCTCGAAGTAGTCGCGGTCCAGGCCCTCGTTGCCGCCGTACTCGTCCATGTACCTGTCCGGCACGTCGAAGGGCTCGTGCGGGTCGAAGGCCTCGACCATGAGGAAGAAGTCGTCGTCCCCGGCATTCTGGTCCACGAAGTCGCACGCGGCGCGGAACGTGCGGGGCGAGGGCATGTCCTCCTCGTTGGGCCACGTGGCGCGGTTCTTCTGGTACTGCTCGCGCACGCGGCCGTAGAAGGTCTCGGGCATGTTGTCCGGCTCGTCGATGCGGCTGATCCAGGGGTCGCCCTCCTGGCCGCGGAAGTACTCGAAGGTGTTGAAGAGCTGGAGATAGCCCTCGCCGCCCGTGCGCTCGTAGTGGCAGTGGTCGGTCTTGATGCAGGTGTAGACGCCACCGGCGCGCAGCGTGTCCACGAGCGTCACGTCGAAGGGCTCGACGGGGCCCCAGGGGCGCTCGAGGAAGTTGTAGCGGCCGCACATGATGTCGCGACGGGCGGGCATGCACGGCGCCGAGCCGATCCAGTGGTTGTCAAAGACGACGGAGTCCTGCGCGAAGGCCTCGAGGTTGGGCGTGCGCGCGCTCCTCTCGGGGCAGTAGCACGAGAGGGCGTCCCTGCGCAGGGTGTCCATCAGAACGAGAACGGTCCTCATTGCTCCTCCTTGCTCTATGGAGAGACGCCCCGCCCAGAGGGGTGAGCGGGGCGTCGAGAAAGGGCGGCTCCTTACGCGAAGATCTTGGGGAAGCCGGGGACGTAGTAGTTGAGGGCGAAGAGCACCAGGCACACGGCGATGATGCCGAGGATGATCTGGGCGGAGTTCTTGCCCTGCCCCTTCTTCAGGAGTCGGTAGCAGATGAAGGTCACGATGATCGGCAGCAGGCACGGCAGGACGGAGTCGAGCTGGGTCTGGAGCACGAGCGGGTCGCCCTCGCCGAAGGAGAACTCGATGGCGGTCTTGAGCTTGACCGTCGTGGCGATGAGGCCGCCGGTGACCATGACGCCGAGGACGTTGGCGGCGTCGCCGAGGCGGTCGAAGACCTCAACGCCGAACTTGTCGACGAGCGCCATGCCGGACTCATAGCCCTTGTGCAGGCCGAAGTACTTGAGTGGCCAGTACAGGAGGTTGATGAGCAGGAACATCACGATCGGGCCGAGGATGCTGCCGTTGGAGACGCACAGGGACGCGCCGATGGAGCCAGCGATCGGGAACCACGTGAGGTTGAGCAGCGAGTCGCCGATGCCGGCGAAGGGGCCCATGAGCGAGGTCTTGATCGCGGTGACGGTGTCCTTGTGCTCCTCGTCCGTGTTCTCCTCGACGGCGGTGGCGATGCCGAGGATGAACGGGATGGCGATGGGGTGCGTGTTGAAGTACTCGAGGTAGCGCTGCATGGCCTTGATGCGCAGCTCCTTGGGGGCGTCCTTGTAGAGCTCCTCGAGGACGGGCGAGATGCAGTAGGTGAGAGACAGGGACTGCATGCGCTCGTAGTTGTGGGCGAACTGGCAGCCCTGGGTCCTCAGAAGGACCCTGTTGAGCGTCTTCTTGGAAATCTTACCCATTAGAGATCATACTCCTCGTCCTCGTCGCTGGCAGGGGCGGCAGTGGCTGCGGCCTGCGCGGACTTCTTGTTGCCCTCCACGACGAAGTCGTAGAAGCCGGCGGCAGCGGCGGCCACGAGGGCGATGCCGATCGTCGGGACCTTGAGGAAGGCAGCGAGAACGAAGCCGCAGATGAGGAAGATCCACATGTTCTTCTTCATCATCATGGTGAGCAGCATCGCAAGGCCCACGGCCGGCATCATGCCACCGGCGGTGGAGAAGGCGGAGAGGACCCAGGGCACCTGGTTCTGCAGGAAGGCCATGATGTCCTCGACCACGACGGAGCCGATGCCCGTGGCGATGAAGACCGGGACGGCGCGGGTCAGGAAGAAGCTGGCGGCGCCCGCCCAGAAGTACTTGTTGATGGACTTGAACTCGCCGGACTCGGCCGCCTTGTCGGCGCCGTGCAGGAACGTGATGTTGGTGGTCATCACGAGGATGTTGAGCTGCTGGACGAGCGTGGCCGTGGGGATGCCGATGGCAACGGCCAGGGCGATGGCGCTCGCGGAGTCGCCGCCGGACATGATGCCCAGGGCAGCGCCCACGATGGTGCCGGAGATGACATCGGGCGGCACGTAGGCGCCGATGTTGTTGACGCCGAGCCACATGAGCTCCATGGTGGCGCCGATCATGATGGCGGTGGTCATGTCACCAAGGATGATGCCGACGCCCACCGAGGCGAGAAGCGGCTTTCTGAATCCGAGGTGCGGGCCAAACTGGTCCCAGGTACAAAGACCCGCCCAGATGGCAAGCAGCAGTGCTTGGATCATTTCTCCTCCTTCTTACGACTGTCGTCGCTTGTGCTGACGGCGCCCCCCTCTGGCGCCGACGTTGCCTTTGCTAGGCCTCCGCGTGCGCGCCGGCGAGAAGTTCGGCGACGGAGACCTTGGGGTCGCGCGTGGTGGGCTGCATCCAGCACTCGACGCCCATGGCGAGGAGCTTCTCGAAGGCCTCGCGCTCCTCGGGGGTCACGGACATGTTCTTGTGCAGGCGCGTGCGCTGGTCGTTGTAGCGCATGCCGGAGACGTTGAGATAGTCGAACGGCAGGCCGTTCTCGTGCATCTTGAGGGCGTCGACGGGGTTGGTGAACAGAACCATCGTCACCTTCTTGAGGGTGGTCTTCTTGAGGACGTCAATGAACTTGTCGACGCCGAAGACCGAGACCTTGACCTTGGGGACGGCAAGACCGGCGACGGACTTCTGCACCGGGTCGTTGGCGACCTTGTCGTCGACGATGATCACGGACTCGATGCCGTTGTCCGGAATCCAGGTGGACGCCAGCTGGCCGTGGATGAGGCGGTCGTCGATGTCAACGAGCTTGAGTGCCATGTTCTTCTCCCTTTCTCTGCTTTCCTGCGTGCGAACGTGCGGCCCGCGGGCGGTCCCTCCCACCGCCCGCGGGCATATGGCCTAGAGGTCGAGGTCGTCCTCGTCCCCGCTGTCGGAGGTCATCTCGACCTTGATCTCCGCGAGGGTCTGGGCGTGCGCGGCCTCGATGAGCTGACGGATCTCGTCCTCGCTGGAGGCCTGGTCGCGCGAGAGGAGGAGCTCGATGAGCACGGGGAGGCTGAGGCCGGTGAAGGCCACCATTTCCATGCCCTTGAGCATGCTGCGGGAGATGACGTTGAAGGGGGTGCCGCCGTGGATGTCGCAGATCGTGACGATGAGGTCGCAGTCTGCCTTGAGCTCGGCGTAGGCCTGGGCGAACTCGGCCTCGAACGTCTCGGCGGACTTGTCTGCCGTGAGAGCGAGGGCTCGCACGTCCTCCTGCGGACCGGCAACCATCTCAACGCTTCCCAGCGCCGCGCGCGCAAACTCGCCGTGGCTCGCAACGATAACGCCAACCCTCATCTTGCTCTCCCTCTTTGCTGATTCACGAGCTGTTACCCTGCGTACTCCGACAAAAAATGAGAGGGATCACGGTCTTTAGCAAACATCCCTCTCACAATTACGGACCAAACCGCACGACATTCTGTTTGATTCTGTGCGATTGAACTCTAGCAAACGAACAGTTCGGCACGGGCAGGATTTGGGGATTCGGTGGTTCAAGCTCCCTAAACGGTAGGTATTTCTCGATAAGCGTTCGTTTTGTACGAGTTCGGTAAACGAACGCAGACGTTCTTCTTGAAAGCGTCCCCCATTTGCGGAACCGTTCGAAGAAGAGGGCCGAGAAGAACGCGCGTGCCTATATCCTGTTGTAGAGAGACAGGGGCTGCCGTCGTGGCACCCCTTCCCACGGGAGCGGAGAGATGCTCAAAGAAGAGAGACACAACACCATCGTCGAGATGTGCCGCGCCCGCGGCACGGTGACCGTGCGAGAGATCGCCGACATCCTCGGCGTCTCGGACATGACCGTGCGGCGCGACCTCATGGAGCTCTCGGACGAAGGCCGCATCGTGCGCTTTCGCGGCGGTGCCAAGACCGCGGAGAACGCCTTCGGGCGCTCGCTCATCTGCGAGCCCTCCCACCTCGAGCGCCAGCTCCTCCACATAGAGGAGAAGACGCACATCGCGGAGATCGCGGCGACGCAGGTCAGCGAGGGTGACACCATCTTCCTGGGCTCGAGCACCACGGTCGAGCTCGCGGCTCAGAACCTGCCCGCCGTTCCCCTGCGCATCGTCACCAACAGCCTGCCCATCTTCAATCTCTTCGCGGACGGAGACATCCGCGAGGTCACCCTCATCGGCGGCACGTACCGCTACCACTCGGGCACCTTCATGGGCCCGCTCGCGGAGAGCGCGCTCGAGTCGCTCGGCTTTGACAAGGCGTTCATCGGCGTGAACGGCATCCAGGACGGGTCGCTCTACACGTCGTACTTTGACGCCGGGCGCCTCTACCAGATCGCCTTCGAGCGGGCGGACGAGCACTTCGTCCTCGCCGACTGGAGCAAGATGGACATGCGCGGCTTCTACTCCTTCTACGACCTGCGCCCCGAGGACACCGTCGTCACCGACCCGGCCGTGAGTCCCGAGCAGCTCGAGTCCCTGCGGGCGAACTGCCGCGTGCTGCTGTAGCGCTCGCCGCCGCGGCCCGGCCGGTTCCGACATTTCTTCTATTCTCGTTCCAAAATGTTCGAAGTTGTTCTAAATTTGACGTCAGCGTTTGTTCGTATCGCACTTTTTCGCGAGAAGGGACCGCAAGCATGAGAATCGTCATCGGATCGGACGCGGAGGGCATGCCCCTCAAGGAGACCGTCAAGGCCTACCTGATCGAGCTCGGCCACGAGGTCGTCGACAAGAGCGAGGAGCCCGCCGCGGACTTCGTGGACTCCACGCTTGCCGTTGCGCACGACCTTCTTGAGAACCCCGACAGCCTGGGCTTTGCCTTCGACCTCTACGGCGACGGCTCCTACATGGCCGCCTGCAAGGTCAAGGGCATGGTCGCCTGCGAGTGCTCCGACGAGCGCTCTGCCTTCATGACGCGCCAGCACAACAACGCGCGCCTCATCACGATGGGCTCCGCCGTCGTGGGCGACGCCATCGCCCGCGGCATCGTGCGCGAGTTCCTCTCCGAGCCCTACGCCGGCGGACGCCACCAGATCCGCGTGGACATGCTCAACAAGATGGCCTAGCGCCAGCGCCGGAACCCATAGGACTCAAGGAGGACCAACCATGATCATCGCCATCGGCTGCGATCACATTGTCACCAACGAGAAGATGGCCATCTCCGACCACCTCAAGGCGTGCGGCCACACCGTCATCGACTGCGGCACCTACGACCACGCCCGCACTCACTACCCCATGTACGGCAAGGCCGTGGGCGAGAAGGTCGCCTCCGGCGAGGCCGACGCCGGCGTCGTCATGTGCGGCACGGGCGTGGGCATCACCAACGCCGTGAACAAGGTCCCGGGCGCCCGCTGCGCGCTCGTCCGCGACATGTCCACCGCCGTTCACGCCCGCGAGTGCCTGAACGCCAACGTCATAGGCTTTGGCGGCAAGATCACCGGCGAGTTCCTCATCGCCGACATCGTGGACGCGTTCCTCGCCGCGAGCTACCAGCCCACGCCCGAGCGCGACGCCCTCGTGGCTAAGATCGACGCCGTCGAGGCCGGCTGCGACGCCGCCGCCCAGGCCGACCCGCACTTCTTCGACGAGTTCATCGAGAAGTGGGACCGCGGCGAGTACCACGACTAGACGTTCTTCTCGGCGCCTGTGTTGCGGCGCCCAGGCGTTGTTACACTCCTCAGAGGGTAACAACGAGCCCCAAGTGGCCCTGTTTTGAGATTTGGCCCCGGTTGTTCCCCTCTAGAGGGTGTAACGACCGGGGCCAGCGCGTTGCGTAGCCGTGCCGGCGACAGGTTATCCCCCTCCAGAGAGGGTAAGGACGGAACCCGAATGCCGTGCGATCGAGGCGGAGGCCAATCATTCCCCTCCGCAGGGGGTAACAACCACCCCCAAAGGACCCCATAACAGAGTTTGACCCCCGGTTGTTACACTCCACTAGGGGTAACAACGGGGGCCAAACGGCCTCATTTTGAGATTTGGCCCCGGTCGCTCCCCTCCGCAGAGGGTAACGACCGGGGCCCGTCCATAACCGGATCCTCTAGTACTCCGCCAGGCGCTCCTTGAACCGGTCGAGGAGACGCTGGTTGAACTCGGGTCCGCCGTCCACGTTGGCGCTCATGAAGAGCGGCGGCTGCACGCCCCGCTCCAGCAGGATGTCGAGCGACTCCATGACGGCGCAGTCCAGGAGGAGGCAGCCCGTGTAGAGCGAGGTGCCACCCACGCGCGTGGGGATGCCCTCGACCTCAAGGCAGGCGTCGCCGAAGGAGGACTTGTTGTCGAGCACCACGTCCGCGCACTGGTAGAGGAGCTTGCCGGACTTGGAGCGCGAGGTGCCCGCGCGCGAGACGTCGAGCGCCGTCACGGCGATGACGGGCACGCCGGCCTCCCGCGCATGCGAGGCGAGCTCGATGGGCAGCGGGTTGCGCCCGGAGTTGGAGATCACGACGAGGCAGTCCTCGGGGCGAAGGTCCAGCTTGAGCCAGAACTGGTCGCCCACGCCATCGATCATCTCGTAGATGCCCCAGGCGGGCTCGCGGACCACCTTGGTCTGGATGTAGCCGCCGGCGCGGCCGCAGATCTCGAGCGCGTTGGCGTGGCTGTGACCGGAGCCGAAGGCGCGGATGATGCCGCCGCGCTCGATGGTGTTGGCAAAGATGGTCGCCGCCTCGTGGAGGGCGTCCTCCTGGCCGTCAAGCACCGTGTCCAGCCTGCGCAGGACCTCGGCCTTGAAGCGGGCCGCCGTGTTGCCCATCGAGACCCCCTACTTGACCTCGACGCCGCCCACGAAGGTGGTGGCGAGCGTCATGTCCGCGTTGAAGACCGTCATGTCCGCATCGCGGCCGGGCTTGATGAAGCCAAAGCGCTCCTCGATGTGGGCGGAGCGGGCGGCGACCTCGGTGGCCATGCGGATGGCCTGCTCTGCGGTCACGATCTGCCAGTCCACCATGTTCTTGACGCCCTCGGCGAGGGTGAGCACGGAGCCCGCGATGGAGCCGGTTGTGCCGTCCTCGTTGAGGAGGTAGCACAGGCCGCCCTTCATGACCACGGGCAGGCCGCCGGACATGTACTCGCCCTCGGGCATGCCGCCGCAGCCCAGGCAGTCCGTGATGAGGACCGTGTGGTCCCAGCCCTTGGCGTCCACGAGCGCCTTGACCGCGCCGGGGACGACGTGACGGCCGTCGCAGATGATCTCCGCGTAGGTGCCGTTGGTGGTCATGGCCGCGCCCACGACGCCCGGATCGCGGTGGTGCAGACCGCGCTGGCCGTTGTAGGTGTGGACGAAGCAGCTAGCACCGGCGTTGACGGCGGCGAGGGCCTCGTCGTAGTGCGCGTCGGAGTGGCCGATGACGGTCACGACGTCGCGCTCGTCGAGGGCGGCGCAGTACTCGCACGCACCGTCCTTCTCGGCGGCAAGAGCGCTCTTGACGATACGGCCGCCGGCCCTCTCCTGCCAGGCGTCGAAGGTCTCGACGGAGGGGTCGATGAGGTAGACGGGGTTCTGGGCCCCCACGTGGGCCTCGGTGAAGAACGGGCCCTCGAGGTAGATGCCGCCGATGCGCGCGCCCACGAAGTCCTCGCCGCGGGACTCGTCGGCCTCGGCGATGGCGGCGCAGGAGCCCGCGACCTGCTCCACGGACTCGGTGAACGTGGTGGGCAGCCAGCAGGTGGTGCCGCGGCGGGCGAGCTCCGCGCTCGCGGCGTTGATGCCCGCAGCCTCGCGGTCGGTGGTGGCGTGGTTGTAGAAGCCGTGGATGTGCGTGTCCACGAGGCCCGGGCCGACGATGCAGCCGGAGAGGTCGCGGATCTCGCAGTCCGGCGCCTCGGCGGACCACATACCGAACTTGCCGTCATCGATGGTGAGGTAGCCGCCCTGCATGGTGGCACCGGGGAGTACGAAGCGGTCGGCCTTGATGGCAAAGGTGCTCATGGCGAATCTCCTTGGAATGTGGTTCAAATGCAGACCTCAACTACGAAGACGGCCTTCCCAGGTGCCCGAGATTCTCGCGAAGGCGGAGGTCATAGACCCTAGGGTCATGACCGAACGCCTGAGCGAGAAGATCGGGTGCCTGGGAAGGCCGCTGGGATCAGTTAACCCTCAAAGGGGTGAATGGTGACGCCCTTGACCACGCGGTTGACGGTGCCGGTGGGGCTGGGGGTGTCGGGCGTGTTGCCCACGCGCACGGAGTTGAGCAGCGACACGGCCTGCGCGACCATGACGAACGGCAGCGCGAGGTAGCCCTCGGGCAGCGCGTCGTAGCCGGCGAAGGTGAAGGACTCGCCCTCGAAGGCGGGCGCCACGTCCTGCTGGACGGCGATGGTCTTCTGGGCGATCTTGTCGCCGTCGATCTCGTTGAGGATGTCGAGGTCGTACTGGCGGGTGTAGGCGTCGTTGTTCACGAAGACGAAGACGAGGGTCTTGTCGTCGACGAAGGACTTGGGCCCGTGGCGGTAGCCCATGGAGCTGTCCCAGGAGGTGGCCACGAGACCGTGGGCAAGCTCGAGGATCTTGAGCTGGCTCTCCTGGGCGAGACCCACGAAGGAGCCGGAGCCGAGGTAGGTCACGCGGTTGAAGTCACCGGCGAGGAACGCGGCGATCTCGGCCTCGCGGGAGACGACCTCGCGGCCCATCTTGGCGATCTGGGCGACCCAGGCGCGCTTCTGCTCGATGGGAGAGGCGTCAAAGATGAGGGTGGAGAGCAGCGTCATGCAGCTGTAGCTGCCGGTCATGGCAAAGCCCTTGTCGTTGGCGCGCGGGATGAGCAGCGTGAGAGCGTCTGCGTCGTCCGCGGACTCGACGGCGAGCTTGCCCTCGGGGGCGCAGGTGATGTTGAGGAACTTGACGTTCTTCACGAACTGCTTGGCAACCCGCACCGCGGCGAGGGACTCCGGGCTGTTGCCGGAGCGCGCGAAGGAGACGAGCACCGTGGGCTCGTCCGGGTTGAGGAAGTCGCGCGGAGCGGAGACGATGTCCGTCGTGGCAACGGGCTTGAAGTCATAGAGGGAGAGGTCGCCGGCGTGACGCAGGTACGGCGCGGCGGTGTCGCCCACGTAGTCGGACGTGCCGGCGCCGGTGAACACGACGGAGAGGCGCCCCTCCCCCATGGCGCGCGCGGAGGCGAGGAACTCCTCGATGGCGTCGAGGTTGTCCTCGTAGATCTTGAGGGTGTCCTCCCAGAGGTCGGGCTGCTGGGCGATCTCGGCGGTGGTGATGTCGGCACCGAGGGCCTTGAGCTCCTCCTGGCTCTTCTCGAACATGTGGGCGTTCCTTTCTCTAGGCCGGACTGACCGGCGGGGATGGTGACGAGTGCTACGCCCTCTGGTGCAGCACCTTGTACTTGAACTGGTCCGCGCGGGCGACGGAGAGGGTGTACTCGATGATCTCGTTGCTCATGTTGTAGGTGGTGCGCACGAGATCGAGCACCGGGGCGTTCTCGGCGATATCGAGCAGATGGGCATCAGAGGGGCGCGCCACGCTCGCGAAGAACTCCTCCTCCGCCACGCGGATCTTCTCGTGGTAGACCTTCTCCACCACGTCGTAGAGCGGCATGCTGTCCAGCAGGCGGCGCTTGAGCGTGAGAAACTTGCGCACGGGCAGGTAGCTCACCTCCACCATCATGGGCACGCCGTCGGCCGAGCGCAGGCGCTTGAGCTTGAAGAGCTTGTCCCCCAGGCGCGTGCCCATGTGCTCGGCGAGGTTCTTGTCGGCGTCTATCTCGGAGAACTCGAGGATGGTGGTCTCCGGCACGCGGCCGAGCGAGCGCATGTGCTCGGTGAAGCTGTACGACTGCGAGAGGTTGGCCACCTGGGCGGAGCGGTCCGCCACGAAGGTGCCGCGCCCGTGCTGCCTCACGACCATGCCGAGCTTCTCGAGCTCCTGCAGCGCAAGGCGGACGGTCGTGCGCGAGAGGCCGTAGCGCTCGGAGAGCTCGCGCTCGGAGGGCATGAGGTCGCCCGGCCGGTACTCCCGCTCGATCTTCTCGGTGAGGATGTCTACCAGCTGGTCGTAAAGGGGCTGCTTCTTGGGCCTCAGTGCCATGTGCGTTACCTGCCTACTCGTGCCGCTCTCCTGGCGAGAAGGACGGTCTACTCGTCCTCGTCGTCGTCCATGCCGGCGGAGGCATCGAGGCTCATGTGGCAGACGCCCTCCTTGCCCACCTCGACGGCCTCGGCGACGAGGTCCTCGACCGTGGAGTCCTCGGTGCGGGCCATCACGATGTCGATCAGCATGGGCAGGTTGGTGCCGGCCACGACGGAGACGTTGTCCTGCTCGGCGGTAATCATCATAGACTGGTTGAACGGCGTGCCGCCCATGAGGTCGCAGAAGATGAGCACGCCGTCGGTCTTCTCGCGCATGTCCTTGACCGCGGCGCGGAGGTTCTCGCCGTAGGCGCCGGCGGCGTCCTCGGTGAAGGTGACGATCTCGAAGGCCTCCTGGGGCCCGGCGATCATGTCGAGCGCGCTCTTGAGGCCGGTGGAGAAGTGGCCGTGCCCGGTGAGAATGAAGCCGATCATTGTGATCCTCCTTTTGTCATGGGTCCCTGCCCCTGAGCTAAAAGCCTATGAAACGCAGAAGGCGCGCCCCCGCGTGGCGGGTCTAGGCGGCCTGCTGGGTCGTGTTCGTCTTGGTAAGCTCCTCGAAGCGACGCTTGTACTGCTTCGCGTGGGTCTTGTCGCCCTTGTTGGCGTACTGCTTCCACAGTAGGAAGCAGAGCTTGCCCTGGAGCGCGGGGTTCTTCTCCTTCTTGAGCATCTGCTCCATCTGGTCGATGTAGCCGTGAGCCTTGGAGAAGACGATGTCGTAGGTGAGCTGGCAGTCCTGGATGACGGCGCGGTCGGCCGCCTTGTTGGTCTTGAGCTGGGCGAGGAGCTCCTTGCAGCGGTCCTTCTCGCCCTTCTGGGTGAAGTAGTTGAAGGCGACGGCAAGGGTCTGCGCCTGGCGCTTGGCGGAGTTTCTCATGCGAACGAGAAGCTCGATCATGCGCGTGGCCATCTCCTCGTCGTTCATTGCCTGGTAGCAGAGGAAGCGCAGGTAGTACTGGCGGTACGTGGTCATGGTCACGCGCGCGGGAATCCTGTCGAGGGCCCCGATGGCCTCCTTGTAGTGTCCCGTCTCGAAGAAGCCCTGGTACTTTGCCTCGTAGTAGTGGCGGAAGCCCTCTGTACCAAGGAAGTACGCGACAACGAGAACGAGAAACGCGATGACGCCTGGTTCCACGACGAGTGAGCCTTTCTAGAGACGACGGGCGCGCATCTCGGGAGATAGGGCGGGAACCGCGAGGTCCCGAGCCGTGAGATGCGCGCCCGCCTGAACGGTGCGACCAAGACCCGCGGCGCCCGGGAGCCCGGGCGCCGCGAGGCCGAAAGGAGCCTTAGCCCTTCGCGACGAGCTCGAGGGCGCCGAGCACGACGCCGAGCACCAGGACGACGAAGATCGCCTTGGTGGAGGTCATGCCCTTGCGGCCGAGGAGCCAGTACACGAAGCCGACGAGCGCGGCGGGGACGATCTTGGGGCAGATGTTGTTCAGGATGTCCTGAACGTTCAGAGGAACGCCACCGATGTTGGGGTTGATCGTGAGGACGATGCCAACGTTGGTGGAGATCAGCGCGCCGACCATGAAGACGCCCATGACGGTAGCCGCGTCAGTGATGGCGTTGAGCTTGTCGGACATGGTGGTGACGAGCTTCATGCCCTGATCGTAGGCGATGTAGGTCTGCTTGCAGCGGAACCAGTCGACCACGACGCAGGAGGCAATCCAGATGAAGATGCCCAGCGGGTTGCCGGCCATGGCCATGTTGGCGGCCAGGGCGCCGAAGATCGTCGGGAGCAGCGAGCCAAAGATGGAGTCGCCGATGGAGGCGAGCGGGCCCATGAGGCCGGTCTTCAGGGAGGCGACGGTCTCGAGACCCTCGACGCCCTCGGTCTCCTCGATGGCGAGGTCGATGCCCGTGATGATCGTGTTGAGGAAGTTGGAGGTGTTGAAGAACGGCGAGCACTGGGTGCGGCAGGCGGTCTTCAGGGCCTCGGTGTTGTCCCCATAGATCTTGCGGAGCTGCGGAAGGATGATCCACAGGTATCCGGAGTGCTGCATACGCTCGTAGTTCCAGCCAGCCTGGAAGCCGACGAGGTTGCGAATGTTAATCTGACGAAGGTCAGCCTTAGTGAGCTTGTAGCCGGTGGTCTTAGAGCTCATCGTCGTCATCTCCCTCCGCGCCAGCAGAGACAGCCGCGACGGGCGCGTTCTGGTGCTGCTGGTAGTAGATGTAGGCAAGAGCGAAGCCGATGAGAGCGACGGTCAGCATCGACAGACCCTTGAAGGAGCCGCCGTTGATCGTGGCGTCAACGGTGCTGGCAACAGTGGCCACGTCGCCGCCGATGGTCTGGATGCTCGTGAAGGCGGTGCCGAGGAGGGCGGCGATCACGAAGCCGAGAATCAGGTAGGCGATGTGCTTCTTGACGGGCAGGTAACGAAGCAGGATGGCGAAGCCGACGGCCGGCAGCATGCCACCGGCGACGGTGAGGCCGGTGCCGAGCCAGGCGAGGTCGCCGTTGAGGGCGGTGGTGATGGCGTCAACCAGACCCTGGCCGAAGGCGAGGGCGAGGAAGACCGGGATCATACGGGAGAGGCACCAAGAGACAGCGCCCATCCAGTAGTGAACGTTGTAGGCGCTCCAGTTCATCTTCTCGACGTCGGCGTCGCAGGCGTGACCCCAGAAGGTGTTGGCCATACGACCGAGGATGTCGGTGTAGACGAGGATGGCGGCCACGGGCACGCCGAGGGCGGCGAGCGCCTGCTCCGGGTCCATGCCGGAGCTCACGGCAAAGGCCGTGGCGATGAGGGTGCCGGAGTTGGCGTCGATGCGGGAAGCGCCGCCGAAGGTGCCAACGCCGAGGATGGTGAGCTGCATGCTACCACCGATGAAAAGACCAGTTGCCATGTCGCCCATGATGAGGCCCGTGATGAAGCCGGAGAACACGGCGGAGCCGGCGCTGGAGTACCAGTGCAGCTCGTCCATGATCTGGAAGCCCGCATAGAGCGTGAGCAGAAGAATCTGCCACCACTGAATCATGGTTCTTTTCCTCCTTCTAACAACTCGAACGTTACGTGCGAATCACGCTATATGGTTGCGGTGCATCTCCCCTCACCGCGTAGCGCCGTGCGAAAGCCTAGGGCCTGAAGGGCTCCGGGCTGTTCTGCGGGGTGAGCTGGATGACCATGGGAACGCCCATGGAGGCGAGCTCGTTCAGGGCGTCGACGTCGTCCTGGCCGCAGTTGATGTTGCGGTTGTAGGTCTTGACGATGTTCATCGAGGTGATGTTGCCGAGGATGATCTCGTCGAACTTGACGCCGGCCTTGGCGAGCTTGACGTAGACCTCGGGCTTCTTGACAACGATGAAGAGGCGCTGGGCGTCGTACTTGCCGGCGAGGATGTTGGCCGCGGCCTTCTCGACGGGCAGGACGGACAGCTTGCAGGTGGCCGGGGTGGCCATGCGCAGAACCTGCTTCTGGGTGGCGTCCTCGGCCACCTGGTCGTCCACGACCATGAAGCGGCTGACCTGACGGGCGTTAGCCCAGAGGTTGCCGACCTGGCCGTGAATCAGACGAAAGTCAACACGTGCTCCAACGATCATGCTACTCAACTCCTTCTTTCTCGAGGTGGTTGACGAGGGGCGCAGAGCGCAGGGAGATGGTGTCGCTCACCGTCCCCTCCGTGTCGAACATAACGAGCTCGTTGACGCCGGCTCGCGTGATGCCGTGGGGGACGTAGAGGGTGGCGATGGGACCGATCTCCCAGTACCTGCCCACGTTGACCCCGTTGACAAAAGCGACACCCTTGCCAAAGCCCGTAGTGTCTATGTAGGTGTCCGCCGCCTCGTCCAGCGTGAACTCGAAGCGCGAGAAGGACGGCGTCCCCTCGGCCCAGCCGGCGGAGTAGTCGATCTTCGAGACGTCCTCGAGCGAGAGGCGCCACGCCTCCCAGTTGAGGATGAAGTGCAGGTCGATGCACACGCCCGTGCGGATGCCCTTGCGCTGGGTGTCCGCCAGGAACTTGTGGCCGTAGTTCACGCGGCCCATGTTCTCCACGAGGACGTCGAGCCGGTTCTGCTCCTCGGGCAGGGCGTAGCGGATGTCCTCGCCGATGTGCTCCTGGTACTGGGTGGCCACGAGCTCGCCGTTGACGTAGACCTGCGCGCGGTCGCGCCCGTCCACCACGCGGATGCGCTCGGGCTCGAGCGTGTCGCGCTCGACCTGCGCGCGGTAGAGCACGTAGCCGTAGCTCTGACCCATGTCCTCCATGGTCTGGGGGTAGAGCGAGCGAACGGGCTCGGGGTCCAGCGCATCGAGGTTCTGGAAGAGGCCGGTGCGGCCCGTGAGCTCGACCTTCTGGGCCGGGACGTCGACCGCGGACTTGACCAGCGGATCGGCGGTCCAGTTGTCCGGGAAGAGGTCGCGCACCACGTCGCGCAGCTTGTACCACTTCTCCGTGGGGTTGCCCTCCTCGTCGAGGGGGGCGTCGTAGTCATAGGAGGTGACCTGGTGCAGGTCGTGCGTGTGGCGGGCGGAGCAGCCGTTCATGAAGCCGAAGTTGGTGCCGCCGTGGAACATGTACAGGTTGATGGACCCGTCGAGCTCCAGGAGCTCGCGCACGGAGTCCGCCAGGTCCTGGGCGTCGCGCTTGATGACGTTCTCGCCCCAGCGGTTGAACCAGCCGTCCCAGAACTCCATGCACATGAGCGGCCAGTTCTTGCCGTGCTCCTCGTGGAATGCCTTGAGCTGGGCGAAGTTCTCGCCCGCGCGGGAGCCGAAGTTGCCGGTGACGAAGACGTCGTCATCGATGAGCGTGCCTGCGCGCAGGCATCCGCGCCACGGACCGTCCGAGGTGCACAGGGGGACATCCACCCCGCGGTCGAGCATGAGGTCGCGGATGCCGCGCAGGTACTCCTTGTCCTCGCAGTAGGAGCCGTACTCGTTCTCCACCTGCATCATGAGGATGTTTCCACCGCGTGTGATCTGACGCTCCTCGAGGATGGGCATGAGGGCGTCGTAGTAGGAGGCAACGCGGGCAAGGAACTTGGGGTCGCGCGAACGCGGGCGCATGGAGCGGTCCGCGAGGAGCCAGGCGGGAAATCCGCCCCACTCCCACTCCGCGCAGATGAACGGGGACGGGCGGACAATGGCCCAGAGGCCGAGCTCGGCCGCCTCGTCCAGGAAGCGCGCGAGCGCAAGCCCGCCCGAGAAGTCGAACTCGCCGGGACGGGGCTCGTGGAGGTTCCAGGGGACGTAGGTCTCAACGGTGTTGAAGCCCATCGCCTTGAGGTTGTAGAGGGAGTGGTGCCAGTCCGAGGGATGCACCCGGAAGTAGTGGATGGATCCGGAGAGGATGCGGAACGGCTCTCCGTCGAGCAGGAACGTATCGCGAATCTCAAAGGTGTGCTTGGCGACGCTCTCGTTCGAACCCAAAGGAAACACCTCGTCTCACGTGACCTCGACAGCGGAACGCAGTGTAGCCATCATACATGTCTTCGTCATATTTTTGTCCACTTTATGAAGATTGCTGTGAGCGGTCGTTTTTCTCTGGTGAGCGGTAGGCACTATTTACGCAGCTAGAGGGTGGTGTTGTTCCAAAAATGTAAACAAACTGCAGCTCAGAATATGCAGAAACTGGTAGTAACGACTCTAACAGTTGGTCCTCTTTCCCCATACCAGACAAAGGGGCCCCAAGGCCCGCGCCCGAGGAAGTATGATTGCCTCACCACCATTCCGAGCAAGGGGGACCCATGATCTCTACCGTCACGCTCAACACCTCCATCGACAAGGCCTACCAGCTCGCGTGCCCGCTCGTAGACGGCACCGTCATGCGCGTGGAGACCTGCATCGACAACGCCGGCGGCAAAGGGCTGAACGCGGCCCGCGCGGTCGCCACCTGCGGCGAGAAGATCGTGGCCACCGGCTTTGTAGGCGGCAACAACGGGCGTCTCCTCTGCGAGCTGCTGGACGCAGACGGCATCGAGCACGACTTCGTGAGCGTGGCCACGGAGACCCGCTGCTGCATCAACGTCCTGGAGCCCAACGGCCGCTCGACGGAGTTCCTGGAGCCCGGCCGCCCTGTGACCGAGGACGAGGTTGCCGCCGTGCGCGAGAAGGTGGGCCAGATCGCGGCGCGCGCCGACGTGGTGACCTTCAACGGCTCCGTACCCAAGGGCGCGGGCGACGGCATCTACCGCGAGCTGGTAGAAATCGTGCGCGCGGCCGGCAAGCCGGCGATCCTGGACACCTCGGGCGCCCTTCTCGTGGGCAGCCTCCCCGCTCGCCCCACGATGATCAAGCCCAACACAGATGAGATCCAGGCGATCCTGGGCCGCAAGCCCGAGTCCATCGACGAGATCTACGCCGCTGCGCGCGAGGTCCACGAGACCTACGGCATCGAGAAGGTCGTGGTGTCTCTGGGCGGCGACGGATCCGTGATGGCCTGCTCCGAGGGCGTCTTCCGCGGCCGTGCGCCCAAGATCGAGGTCGTGAACCCCGTGGGCTCCGGCGACACGATGGTGGGCGCCTTCGCCGTTGCCATGGCGCGCGGCATGGCCGTGGAGGAGCAGCTCGCCTACGCGATGGCCTGCGCGAGCGCCAACTGCCTCACGCCCTCGACCGGCCACTTCGACATGGCGGTCGCCGAGGAGCTGCGCGCGGGCACCTCGGTCGAGAAGGTCGCATAGGTTCGTAAGACGCTACTGGGCCCGGCCCGTTCTTCTCGTGTGCTCAAACAGCTTCGCTTCGCGAAGAACTGCGCCACGAGAAGGACGGGCCGGGCCTTGTGTGGCTAACGTTGTCGAGCTGCGCGCGCGTCGGGCGCTGCTGGGCGACTTGGAGCGCATTTCGGGCTGAGCGCGCGTCGGGCGCTGCTGGGCGACTTGGGCTTTAGGGGCTAGAGCAGGGTGACGGTGAAGGAGTAGGACTTGCTCTCGCCGGGGGCGGCCACCTGGATGTTGCGCTTGTGCTCGAAGACGTCATCCTCGTCGTTGCAGGTGGAGAGGCCCACCCACGGCTCCAAAGCGACGAAGGGGCCGTCGTTGGCGGAGGACCAGACCACCAGATAGGGAAGGTCCGCAAAGGAAACCTCCACGCCCTTCTCGGCGTTCTTGGAGCGCAGGCGCACGGTGCGGGAGGTGAGCTCGTCGAGGATCTGCGCGTCCTTGTGGAAGAGCTCGTGGGCGAGCGGCAGCACGCGCGTGCCCTCGAGGACGGGGTGGCGCACGTCGATGTCGATGAGGCCGGTCTCCGTGACGGGCTCCGGGGCGGTGCAGGTCTCCTCGTGCTCGAACTCGAGGTAGCAGTCCTCGTAGGAGTCTCCCTCGACGAAGGGGCACCTGAAGCCGGGGTGCCCGCCCACCTGGAAGGGCATCGGGCGCCCGCCCGTGTTGGTGACCTCGTAGGTCACGGTGAGCGTGGTGTCGCTCACCTCGTAGCGGCTGCGCAGCTCAAAGGGATAGGGGTAGCTCGCCATGGTCTCGTCGTCGCTGCGGATGACAAAGCTCGCGTCCTTCTCGCCCGCGTGCTCGAGCTCCCAGGTGCGCTTGCGCACGACGCCGTGACGCGGCATGGAGAGCTCGCTGCCGTCCTGCGTGACGGCGCGGTCTCCGCGGATGCTGCCGCAGATGGGAAAGAGAATCGGCGCCTGCCCGCCCCAGTAGGCGGGATCTCCCTGCCAGAGGTACTCGAGGCCGTCCGCGTCCTTGATCGAGGCCAGCGTCCCTCCCACCTCCGTGAGGCCGACGCTGATCTTGTTGGTGGAGATAGTGCAGATGGTACCCATGCTTCCTCCTTCTCCGGGCGGCGCGTCCCGTGGCTCCGCATGTCACCATCGTCGCACATTGCTTGACAGTTTGACCCGCTTGACAGTTTGACCTGAGCAAACTGTCAAGCGGGTGCCGGACGGAGCTCAAGGCAAACCGAGAAGGACGGCGCGTCGCCGGCGGTGACGCCCACCGTGAGCGCACCGCCCATCGACTCCATGAGCGCGCGGGCGACGGCGAGGCCGAGCCCCGTCCCGCCGCCGCTGCGGGAGGGATCCCCCTGGTAGAAGCGCTCCGTGAGGCGAGTGGAGTCGAGGCGGGCGGCGTCCTCGGGCGCCACGGGGTTCTCCACCGTGAGCGCCGTGCCCTCCACGCGCACGCTCGGAGCGCCCGCGCCGTGCGTGAGGGCGTTCTCCAGCAGGTTTGCGATCACGCGCGCGAGCGCGTCGGGCGCGGCGAGCACGGGCGCGGTCTTGCCAATCCGCACGTCCGGCTCCCAGCCGCGCGCGGCGAAGGCCTCGTAGCGGGCCGCAAGCGCATCTGTCGTTGCCTGGGCGAGGTCGCAGGGCTCGAGCTCGAGCTCCCACGAGGGGTCCGCGGCGCGCGCGTACGTGAAGAGGTCGTCCACGAGCACGCGCATGGCAGCGAGGCGCTCCTCCGCACGCTCGAGGTAGCGGGCGGCACGTTCCGGATCCGTGGCGCGCCGGGCGAGCTGCAGGTAGCCCTGCGCCCCGGCAAGCGGCGTGCGGATGTCATGGGAGAGCGCAGCGAGCTGCTCACGGAAGCGCTCGTCGGCGGCGCGGCGCTGGAGGTCGCGCTCGAGGTCCGCGTCCAGGTGGCGGTCCACCGCGCGGGCGAGCTCTGCCACGGCGGGGTCCGAGGACTCCAGGCGGGCGCGCGGCGCCGGGTTGGCCGGCGCGCAATCGAGCAGCTCCGCCAGACGCGCGAGGTCGCGACTGCGCGCTCCATGCGGGGGAAAGGCACTCACGTCACACCGTCCTTCTCGCCAGGCGAAAAAGGGAGGGCTCCCCCTCCACCTTACACCGTCCTCCGCGCCATCACGCCGCGCACCAGGACGAGAAGGGCAGCCAGCCACACGAGCGGCACCACGAAGGCGCGCAGGGGGTCGAGGGGCATGAGCGCGGCGTACGGCGCGAACATCACGTTCGCCGTAAGACCCTCGAGGGGCAGCACGAAGCCTAGGGCCTCCGAGAGCGTCACGCCCATCGGCGTGGGCGATCCGGGCGGGACGACTGCCAGGGCAACCAGGCAGAGCGCGACGAAGGCAACCACCACGATGCCGGCCGTCGCTATCGCGCTGTGGCTCCTGGTGACCACGCCCGCGGCAAAGGCGAGCTCGGCGATCACGAGGTACGTGAGCACGCCGGCGACCACGCGCTCCGGGGCGCACATCCTCGGGGACGCGGCGATGACGGACGCGCCCGGCACCAGTGCGCCGGCGGCAACGTCGAGCGCCGCCGTCACCGCGAGCAGCCCCAGTGTGAGCGCCGCCACAGCGAGAAAGCGCGAGAGCACGTAGTCCAGACGCCCCCTCTCGGTGCCGCACGCAGAGCGCAGGGCCCCGCCGCGCTGGTCGAAGACGGCCACGCTCGCCCCGGCAAAGAGGAAGACGAGCACAAGCGCCTTGTCGCGGAAGATCGAGTCCTGCAGGCCGTAGGTCACGCCCTGCGTCACGCGCCAGGCGGAGTAGGCCCGGTCGAGCGCGACCAATCCGAGCGCCACCCACGTCCGGTAGTTGCGCGCGAGCGTGTAGAGCGCGGCGCGAATCTGGTTTGCCATGGGGCACCTCCAAAATTAACGTACTTTGAAATGTCATCGCATAGAGCCCAACTGGGCAAACGTACTTTTTCAGGAAACCAAAGTACGTTATTTTCCGACGCTAGAGCTGAGCCCGCGTCATCACGCGGTGCGCGAGCGCCCAGCAGACGGTTACGTAGACGGCGGGCAGCACGACGATGCGGGCGTCTGCCACGAAGGTGTCGCCGAGCAGGGTGCTCGGCAGGATGGGCACGATCAGCTGGAGCGCCTCGAAGGCGAGCTCCTGGGAGAGCGGAATGAGCACCATCATCACCGGCACGAAGAGCACCACGTTGAGAAATCCGGCGCCCAGGATGACCGCCACGAAGAACGTCGAGGCAAAGCCGCGGGAGCGTCGGGAGAGCCACAGGAGGAGCATGCAAAAGACGGCATATGTCCAGCCCATCAGGATGTGGGCCGCCACGCGGAGCGCCAGCTCGCCCGCGGGCATCCCCTCGAAGGTCGCGCCGGGAGCAAGGAACAGGGTCATGCTCAGCAGCACGGACCACAGGCCGAGAAGAGCCGCGAGCACCAGCGCCAGAATCATCCGGGATGCCACGTACCCCTCTCGCCCGCGCGCCGTGAGGATGGCCGCGCGCAGGCCGCCCGACGAGACGTCGTGCGTGACGATCCCCGCCATGGCAAGGCAGGTGCCAAAGAGGGCACCCATGCGGACGAGACCGAGGACCGCCTCCTCAAAGACCACGTGCATGTTGGCGTCAGGGAAGAGCAGCATCAGGAGGATGGACAGCACGGCGCGCAAAGCCGGCAGCACAAAGGCGCCCTTCACGTAGGCGTCGTGCGAGGCAAGAAAGAACGCGGCGCACAGCTGATTGGCGAAGGTGGTCATGGCACTCACCTGCCCTTCTTGGCAGCCGCTCCGTCAATGAGGCGGACGAGCTCGGCCTCCACGTCCGGCTCGCTCACGGCGAGCTCCGTCACGGCAATACCCGCGGAGAGGAGCACCTGCGCCAGTACCGTGCGATCCGGCTCTCCCCCACCAGGGGCGGTCACGCGCAGGGCGCCGTCCGGCAGCACGCGTACCGTGAGGCCAGGAAGCTCCTCGGCGAGCACGGCCACCGCGCGCTCCGGCGCGTCCACGCGCAGCGTGAGGTAGGTGGCGCAGGCGTCGGCGAGCTCCTCGGCAGTGAGCTGGCGTGTGAGGGCGCCATCGCGCATGATGCCGTAGTGCGTGCACATGCGCTCGAGGTCAGCGAGAATGTGCGAGCTCACCACCACGGTGACGCCGCGCTCTCGGTTGAGGCGGACGAGCAGCGTGCGCAGGCTCGCCACGCCCGTGGGGTCAATGCCCGTGAGCGGCTCGTCGAGCAGCAGGACCTCGGGGTTGCCGATGAGCGCGAGGGCGACGCCGAGTCGCTGGCGCTGCCCGGTCGAGAGGTCGTCGACGTAGGTGCCGCGGGGCCAGAGGACGCGGCCGCGGCCGTCACCGGCGGTGCGCGCGTCAAGACCCACGAGGTCAAGCGCTTCTCGGCACGCCTTCTTTGGGTCCGGCAGCCCGAGCACGAGGGCCCGGTTCATGAGGTTCTCGAAGGCGTCGAGCCTGCCGTAGACCGCGGGCGCCTCCACGAGCGCGCCGAGCCTTGGGTGGGACTCGCAGGGGCGCAGCTGACGGCCGAGCACGCTCACGGTGCCCGCATCCTGCCGCATGAGCCCCGCGATGAGCTTGAGCAGGGTGGACTTGCCCGCGCCGTTCTTGCCCACGATGCCAAAGACGGAGCCGGCCGGCACGGCGAGGCTCACGTCGCGCACCGCTCGCACCGAGCCGTGCGAGAAGGACCTGGAAAGGCTGCTCGTCTCTATTGGGTTTGTGGCCATGGCTCCTCCTTCCGTCGTTGCTTTCAGCCTACCCGGAAGGATTGGGCAAACGCTCCAGAGACCTACAAGACTTTGACAAGAAATGTGACAAAGGGACTGTCCCTTTGTCACGCCTCGAGCTTGAAGCCGATGCCCCAGACGGTCTGGAGGTAGGCGTCCGTACCCGTTGGGCGCAGCTTGGCGCGCAGGTTGCTCACGTGCGTGGAGATGGTGCGCTCCTCCGTGAGAGCCTCCTCGTTGCGGGCGAGCTCGAAGAGCGCCCGCTTGGTGAAGACGCGCCCGGGCTCTGCCATCATGGCGGCGAGGATGTCGAACTCGGTGCGCGTGAGGCGCACGGGCTCGCCGTTCACGGCAAACGTTCGCGCGGCGGGGTCGAGCTCCCAGCGACCGAGGCGCAGGGCTGCGGCGGCTCGTCCTTCTCGCCCCTCCCCGTGCGCGCGGTCACGCAGCTGGACCTCCACGCGTGCGAGCAGCTCGTCCAGGTCGAAGGGCTTGACCAGATAGTCGCTCGCACCCAGGCGCAGCAGGCTCACGCGGTCGGTCACGGCGGAGCGTGCCGAGGTCACGATCACGGGGGCTGTGACGCCGGCGGTGCGCAGGCGCCCGACAAGCTCATCGCCCGGGAGACCGGGCAGCATGAGGTCGAGAATCACGAGGTCGAAGGGCTGGTTCTTCTCGCCCGCGCGCTCCGCGAGCAGCAAGGCCTCGGTGCCGGAAAAGGCCGGCACGCATACGTAGCCCTCGTCCCCGAGGAAGGTGCAGACCACCTCGGAGAGCGCGGCGTCGTCCTCGACCACGAGGACGCGGGGGCTGTCGGCTGACTCGCTCATGCCCCCAGTATAGCCCCGCCCCACCGTGAGGGTATGTACACCGCCCGCTCAGGGTATGTACGCCTTCCGACCCTCTTTCTTCTCGCCCGCGTCTTTGACCTGCGGATTTGTGAGAGGGACCTCGAGGTCGACTGTACATACCCGGTATGCGCAGTGTGCATACCCTCAGGGACGGGCGCCCCTTAGTGCGTAAACGGCCACTCCCCCGCCGCGAGCGCCTCGATCGCAGCGGCCACGGCGTCGTCCTCGCAGGCGCCGATGTGCCAGCGCGAGACGGCAGCGACCTCGGGCGAGGCGCCCGCCACCGTCACGGAGTTGGGCACCGCGCGCAGCATCGGGAGATCGTTGTCCGCGTCCCCGAAGACCACGACGTCATCGAGGCCCACGCCCAGGCGCTCCGCGAGCCAGGCCACCGCGGTCCCCTTGTTCCAGCCGCGCGGCATGATGTTGGAGTAGGTGGGCATGGCGCGGTCCACGTCGAACTCGGTGACCTCCGCGTTGAGGCGCGCCACGAGCTCGGCCGCGGCTGGCTCGCCCGCGCCCGTGAAGACGTTGGCCTTGACCACGGCAAAGTCCGGGAGCTCGCGAGTCACGCGGCAGCGCTCGGCATAGGCCGGGAAGTGCGCCGCCAGGTCCTCCAGCGAGCCCTCCACCAGAAGCGGCGTCGCATCGTCAAAGCAGACGAGGCCCGCGCGCGGGGTCTCGGCGACGATGGCGCGCAGATGCTCGAGGGCGTCAGGCGCGAGCGTCTGCTCCATGACCTTCTCGCCGTGGAGGTAGACCTGCATGCCGTTGGTCGCGAGCGCCGTGGAGCAGCACGCCTGGTCCCCGCCAAAGAAGTCAGGGATCCACGAGTATCCGCGGCCGCTCGCGGGGCCCACCACGATGCCGGCGTCCACCGCCGCGTGGAAGGCGGCCGCCGTGCGCGCGGAGACCCGGCGCTGCCCGCGCGGAAGGACGGTCCCGTCGATGTCTGTGAGGATGAGCTTCACGGCCACGTTCTTCTCCCTTCAAGAGGCACCCGGCCAGTCCGGCCTGGGTCCGGCCTAGTATATGACGCGACAACCGAGCTCGGCGGCGTCCTCTCCCACGAGGCCCTCCGGGTCGGCGTCCATGACCACGGCGTCCACGCCCGCGAGCGTGCCAAACCAGAGGAGCCCCGGCGCCCGGACCTTGCTCGCGTCCATGAGGACGTACGTGTGCGCGGCGCAGCCCAGGTACGCGCGCTTGAGCTCGGCCATGTCCTGGTTGTTGGTCATGAGGCCGCGACCGGGCACGTAGGACGTGGGCGTGACGAAGGCCTTGTCCGGGTGGAGCATCTCGAGCGTGCGCATGGCGAGCGGCCCCGCGGTGTAGCGGTGACCCTTGCGCAGACTCCCGCCCAGGATGATGACGTCGAGCGAGGGCGCGGAGCGGTCCACGTAGTCGGCAATGGTGAAGTCATCGGTCACGATGGTCACCCCGGACCTGCCGGAGATGGCGCGCACGAGCTCGAGCGCTGTGGTGCCCGAGTCCACGAGCACCGAGTCGCCGTCCTCCACAAAGGGGGCCGCCAGACGCGCGATGGCGCGCTTGGCCTCGGCGTTCACGTTGACGCGCCGGTCCTGGACGGAGACCGTGAGCGTCTTGGAGAGCGAGACGGCGCCCCCGTGCGTGCGGCGGAGCTTGCCGTCGCGCTCGAGGGCGTCGAGGTCGGCGCGCGCCGTCACGCGACTGACGCCAAAGGCGTCGGCAAGCTGTGTGACCTGCACGGACGTGGCGCGGTCGAGCATGTCCAGGATGGCGGAGCGCCGCTCCTCGGATGACATCGCCATGTCCCCCGCCCTTCTCGGTGTTCTTCTCGCCCGCTCTTCTCGCCCGCCACGCACGATCTCCGTTACGCGCGTTTGTGTGCGAATTGTGTTTCCTTTTCTTTCCTTACAGGCAATCTATCACATTGCTTTTTCTTTCGTTTTGGAAAGAAGACGGCTGTAGGGGCATCCGGGGGGCCCAAACGGACAAGAGGCTCATTTGTAGGGTATTTTCCGGGCGCGACTGCAAGTACACTACAGTTTTGCCAGGCTTTTGACCTGCGGAAACTCGCAGCTTCATTTGTAGTGTACTCAAGTAAGCCCCCGGGAAATACCCTACAAATGAACTCCGCTCCTTGCGCTTGGTTTCCCTTTGGCGGAGCGGGTCCAACCGCCCACAGCGTCCCATCTGAGCACACGTTTGCCACCCTTCGTACAATGGCGCTATCAGCCACTCCGAGGAAGGGAGTTTCGATGCTCGTCACCACGAAGGAAATGCTGCTCGACGCCCAGGCCGGCCACTACGCCGTCGGCGCGTTCAACGTCGAGAGCCTCGAGTTCGTCATGGCCGTTGTGAAGGCCGCCGAGGAGCTTCGCTCCCCCGTCATCATGCAGACCACGCCCGGCACCGTGAAGTACGCCAACCTCGACTACTTCGCCGCCATGTGCCGCGTCGCCGCCGAGCAGGCCAGCGTGCCCGTGGCAATCCACCTCGATCACGGCGACGGCTTCGACCGCGCCGTCCAGGCCATGAAGGCCGGCTACACCTCCGTCATGATCGACGGCTCCCACGACACCTTCGAGGACAACATCGCCCTCACCTCCTCCGTGACCAAGGTCGCCAAGCCGCTGAACATCCCCGTCGAGGCCGAGCTCGGCAAGGTGGGCGGCAAGGAGGACGACGGCCCGGCCGTCGAGGGCGAGAGCCCCTACACCGACCCCGAGGAGGCCCGCGAGTTCGTCGAGCGCACCGGCTGCACCTCGCTCGCCATTGGCGTGGGCACCGCGCACGGCGTCTACACCGAGACCCCGCACATCGAGCAGAGCGTCGTGAAGGCCATCCGCTCCGTCGTTGACGTGCCGCTCGTGCTCCACGGCACCTCCGGCGTGCCCGACGACCAGGTGGCCGAGGCCATCAAGAACGGCATCTGCAAGGTCAACTACGCCACCGAGCTGCGCCAGGCCTTCATGCGCGGCTTTATGGGCTACATGGCCGAGAACCCCGGCGCCTTTGACCCCAAGAAGCCGAACAAGCCCGGCATGCAGGAGATCACCGACCTCGTCAAGGTCCGCATGACCAACCTCGGCTCCGTCAACAAGGCGTAGGGCAGCGAGACATCGCAGGCAAAGGCGGCGCGTCCAGCTTCCGGACGCGCCGCCTTTTGTTGCACGAGATTCTGACAAACTACCCTGGCACCTTTGTCATGACAAGCTAGTCCAGGCTGGGCGTCCTGGACTCGCGGCGGATGCGAAGGGCCTCGTAGGCGCTGCCGTACATAGCCGCCTGGTTGCCCAGGCTCGCAACCTCGATGCGCGCGGCGCGGGACGGCTTCAGCGCGTACGCGTCGAAGCGCTCGCGAAGCATGGGGGCGAAGGTGTCAAAGGCGCCAGCCACGCCGCCGCCGATGAGGTAGAGCTCAGGGTCCACGATGCAGGAGATCTGGGACATGACGAGGCCCAGGTAGTCGCACATGACCTCGACCGCGTACTTGGCGCACTCGTCGCCGTCCGCGAGCGCCCTGAAGACGGAGAGCGTGTCCGTGGCGTGCTCGACGTCCGCGGGCTTCACGCCGCGGCGCTCGCACTCCTCCAGGTAGGTGCGCACGATGCCCTGCGCGGAGGCGTACTGCTCGAGGCAGCCGTAGCGCCCGCAGCCGCACTGGCGCGTCTCGTCGCGGTTGACGGTCACGTGACCCGCCTCGCCGGCGGCGCCAAAGGCGCCCGCCACGAGCCTGCCGTTGGCCACGACGCCGGCGCCCACGCCCGTGCCCACCGCGATGACCACGCAGCTGGTGGCGCCCTTTGCGCTGCCGGCCCACATCTCGCCCAGCGCCGCGGCGTTGGCGTCGTTCACGAAGGCGATGGAGGCCTGCGGGAAGGCGGCCTTGAAGGCGGCGACGAAGCCCTTGGGGTCGAGCTCCACGTTGGCGATGATGCCGAGCGTGCCGTCGTCCGCCACGGGGCCGGGAACGTCGAGGCCGCAGGCGATGACGTCCTCGGGCCCGGCGTCGTGCTCGGCGATAAACTCCGTGATGGCGCCGGTCACCGCGGCAAATGCCTGCTCGCTCACGAGCTCGGTCGTGGTGATCTTCCTCTCGTCGAGCAGCTCCCCCTCGGGCGTGAAGAGGCCGACCTTGATGCTCGTCCCGCCCACGTCGATGCCAAGAACCATGTCCATGAGAGTCCTCCCTTCGCTGCGGGCGCTCGCCCCGCGACCATACGTAGTTTTCGATGATACGAGGCCCGGAAAGGCTTGTGGCCATCTTCTGCGCGGGCGGGTCAGCGCGTCGGCGGACGGGTAAACTGAGAGGGGCGCACGTCGAGCGCGCCGCGACACCCTCACGACCACCGAGGAGCAACCATGGCAGAAACGAACCCCGCACAGCTCAACGCCGCACTCGCCAACCCCCGCGCGGACATGGAGGCGCTCGACTCCCTCGAGCGCACGCTCTTCTCGCTTGGCTACGCAATGGGAGAGATCGGCTCCCTCGGCCCCGTCATCGACCCTCCCAAGGCCACCGAGGAGCGCGCCGAGGCGCTCGCGACCCTTCAGCAGGCCAGCGTGGAGGCCCTCTGCGACCCCGCGGTGGGCGCCCTTCTCGACCGCCTGGAGCAGGAGCCCGAGCTCGTGGGCAAGACTCGCATGTCCCAGATAAAGATCCTCAAGCGCGACCGCGCCGCCCTCGTTGACGTCCCCGCGGAGGAGCAGGCCGAGTTCAGCCGCCTCACCGTGGAGGCCAACGACGTCTGGCGCCGCGCCAAGCCCGCCAACGACTGGGAGAGCTTCGCCCCCTACCTCGACCGCATCGTGGCCGCCCTCAAGTCCATGGCGGCCAAGAAGGACGCCGAGAAGGACCCGTACGACGTCTGGCTCAACGAGTACGAGTGGGGCACCGACCGCGCCTTCTACGACAGGTTCTTCTCGCAGGTAAAGGACTGCGTGGTCCCGCTCCTGGCGGACTGCATGGCCAGCCGCCACAAGCCCGGGCACTCCTGCGTCGACGGCAACTTTGACGAGGAGCGCCAGTGGAAGCTCGCCCGCGACCTCATGAGCCTCGAGGGCTTGGACGAGGGCGCGCTCTGGATCGGCCGCACCGAGCACCCGTTCACGGGCGGCCCGTCGAGGAGCTTCGTGATCATCGCGAGCCACGTCTACCAGGACAACCTCCTCTCCAACGTCTTCTCCATGCTGCACGAGGGCGGCCACGCGCTCTACGAGCAGAACGTCGACCCGGAGTACCGCTACACGTCGCTTCGCGGCGGCACCTCGATGGGCATGCACGAGGCGCAGTCCCGCTTCTTCGAGAACCTCGTGGGCCGCTCCGAGGCATTTGCCGCCCCGCTGCTGCAGCGCCTTGTCAAGCGCTTCCCGGGACAGCTCCGCAACGTGACGCCGCACCTGCTCTACCTGGCCGAGAACTGCGCCGAGCCCGGGCTCGTGCGCACCGAGGCGGACGAGCTCACCTACCCGCTCCACATCCTCGTGCGCTACGAGATCGAGCAGCTCCTCTTCTCCGGCGAGGCCGCGGCGGCGGACGTCCCGCGCCTCTGGGCCCAGAAGTACCGCGAGTACCTGGGCGTGAGCGTGCCGGACAACACGCGCGGAGCCCTCCAGGACACCCACTGGTCCGACGGCTCCTTCGGCTACTTCCCCACCTACGCCCTGGGATCTGCCTACGGCACCCAGCTCAAGGCGGCCATGGTGGCGGGCGGCATGGACTTCGACGGCGTCTGCGCCTCCGGCGACCTCGCGCCCATCCGCGAGTGGCTGCGCGATCGCATCTGGCGCTGGGGCCGCTCCAAGGACTCCGGCGAGCTCATCGAGGCCGCGTGCGGCGAGCCCTTCTCGCCCGTCTACTACACGGACTACCTGACCGAGAAGTTCTCCACCCTCTATCGCCTGTAAATTGGGGACAGTCCCCAATTTACACACATGTTTGATATCAAAGTTTTGTGTCAATTGGGGACTGTCCCCAATTGACAGACGGGAAGGTGACATGAGGGCGCTGATTCAGCGCGTGGAGAGCGCTCAGGTCGAGGTTGAGGGCGAGGTCGTCGGCAGCTGTGGGGCGGGCTACCTCGTTCTGCTGGGCGTGGCTCCCGGCGACGACGAAGCGCTGGCCGAGCGGCTCTGGCGCAAGGTCGCCGCGCTGCGCATCTGCGCGGACGACGCGGGCAAGACCAATCTCTCGCTCGTTGACACCGGCGGCGAGCTTCTGGTGGTGAGCCAGTTCACGCTCTATGCGGATGCCCGCCGCGGCAACCGCCCGTCCTTCACCAACGCCGCCGCCCCGGATCTCGCCGAGCGTCTCTACGAGCGCTTCTGCGAGCTCGCGGAGGCCCAGCTGGGCGTCGGCCACGTGGGGCGGGGCGTCTTTGGCGCCCACATGCGCGTGAGCCTCGTGAACGACGGGCCCTTCACGGTTCTCCTGGACACGGCGGAGCTCGGCTGGGAAACCTCATCTGTTGGTTGAGGCCATATTGGTATGCGCGGCTGAATGCAACCTTGATATGATTGAAATGTTGTGCATCCAAGACAGAAAGGCTCTTGCATGAAGATCGTCGACGAGTTCAAGGAGTTTATCGCCCGCGGCAACGTCATGGACATGGCCGTCGGTATCATCGTCGGTGGCGCGTTCACCGCAATCGTCAACTCTCTCGTTACCAACGTCATCCAGCCGCTGATCACGCTCGTGACCACCGTCTCCAGCACCGCTACCGGCGGCGCGGCCGACGGCGCCACCGAGGCCATCAACAGCCTGCGCTGGCTCGTTCCCGGCACCACCGATCAGTACATCGACCTGGGCGCCTTCATCTCTGCCATCATCAACTTCCTGATCATCGCCTTCGTGGTCTTCTGCATGGTCAAGGGCCTCAACTCCATGCGCGAGCGCATGGACGCCCTTGCCAAGAAGAACGCCGAGGACGAGGCCGCTGCCGAGGAGGCCGCCCCCACCTGCCCGTACTGCCTCGAGGAGGTCAAGCCCGGCGCCACCCGCTGCCCGCACTGCGGCGAGAAGATCGAGGCCTAACAGTTGACAGTTTGACCTGAGCAAACTGTCAAGCAAGAGCGCCGCCCGGCATTGCGTCGGGCGGCGCTTTTTCATGACAGACTACCCTGTCCCCTTTGTCAGGTTACGGCAGGCGAGAGGTCACGAGCGTCATGTCGCCGGCAAACGCCATCGTGCCGCAGCCGGCGGGCGCGAGGAAGTGCGTGCCGCGGGCGATCTCGTGCGTCACGCCGGCCTCGGAAGCGCTCACGGTGCCGGAGCCCTCGATCACGCTCACGCAGAGGAACGGCCACTCCTGCTCCACGTTCTTCTCGCCGGACACGCGGACGCGGTCCACGACGAAGTTGGGGCACTCCATGAGCTCGGTCACGCCGTCCACCTCGGGCGCGGTGACCTCGCCGGACGCAGGCGCCTCCATGCCGTAGTCCACCACGTCGAGGCTCTGCTGGATGTGGAGCTCGCGGGTGCTGCCGTCGTCCTGGACGCGGTCGTAGTCGTAGACGCGATAGGTGACGTCGGAGGACTGCTGGGTCTCCAGGATGAGCGTGCCGCCCTGGATGGCGTGGACGGTGCCGGGCTCGATGGGGAAGAAGTCGCCCACGTGGCACGGCACGAGGTTGAGCATGTCGTCCCAGCGACCCTCCTCGATCATCTGGGCGAGCTCGGCGCGGTCGTGCGCGCGCTGGCCGATCACGATCTTGGTGCCGGGGTCGACGGCCAGGACGTACCAGCACTCGCGCTTGCCCAGCGAGCCGTTCTCGTGCTCCGCGGCGTAGGCGTCGTCCGGGTGCACCTGCACGGAGAGGTGGTCCTTGGCGTCGATGATCTTGACCAGCAGCGGGAAGCGGTCGCCCTCGACGTTGCCAAAGAGCTCGCGGTGCTGGTCCCAGAGCTCGGAGAGGTGCATGCCGTCCCAGGCGCCGCCGGAGACCACGCAGTCGCCGTTGGGGTGTGCGCTGATGGCCCAGCACTCGCCTATGGGGCCGTCCGGAATCTCATAGCCAAAGTCGGTCGCGAGCTTGCGGCCTCCCCAGATCTTCTCGTGGAAGATGGGCGCGGGAAAGATAAGGTCACGCGAAGTGTCGGGCATGGCTCCCCCATTCTTGCCGGGCTGACGGGCACGGATAACGTGTCACCCATCATACTCCCTGGGGCGGCGGAGGGGCCGCGAAGGGGGACGCGAAGGGGGCCGCGCCCGCGCGCCCTACAGCTGCAGGAGGCCCGCCAGGATGAAGTTGAAGACGGTTGCCATGCGCCTGCAGGAGTCCTCGAAGGTGCCCTCGGCGCCGATGATCTGGATGACGGAGCGCACGCAGGTGCCGGCAAGCCAGCTGGCCACGAACTTGTCCTCAACGGCCTCGCGCCCCGCCTTGGGCACGAGCAGACCCTCGTGAATCTTGTTCGCGAGGTCGGCTGCGACCTCGCTCACGAGGATCTCCATGACGGGGTTGTCCTTGTCGCGCGTCATGATCTTGACCACGTCGCTCTGCTCCGCGCACAGCTCGAGGAAGTCTCGCGCGGCCTCGGGGACCTCCTTCTCCCTGCGCCCCTCAAGGGAGCGGGAAAGCGGCACCTCGTGGTCGACCGAGGAGGCGAGCATCTGGGCAAGCGGCTCCATCACAGGCGCCACGACAGTCCTGAACAGGTCTTCCTTGTTCTTGAAGAAGAAGTAGAGCGCCCCGGTGGTAACCCCGGCCGAGGCGCAGATCTGACGAAGCGAGGCACCCTTGTAGCCCCGCAGTGCGAACTCCCTCATGGCCGCCTTGAGGAGACGGTCTCTGGTATCCGTGCTCGCAGGTTGCGCGTGCAACGCCATGGCAGCCCCCGTTCCCCGATGACGAGTCTGGCCAGAACCTCACGTACCGTTTTTTGTTCAGTATGAAGTAGATAGCCTGTTACGTTGCCGAGACGGGTGAGTTTTTCTCCGCCCACGGGCCATCACAATCAAAAGTGCAGGTAAAAGGGCTGGGATGCATCACCTATTGGGTGTCCTCCGAGACATTCGAGCCGTGACCGTGAAGGTGGAGGTGCGGAAGGTGGAGCCCGAACTCGTGGATGTGCCGATGGGCGTCCTGCGGACGGCAGAAGCGCTCGCAGACGTTCGACGTCCTCAGGTACTCCTCTCCAAACGGGTCGACCGCGGGGACGAGGTCGCGCGGACTCTCCGCAAAGTGGTCCTCGGGGCTGGTGTGCACGTGGGGGTTGGCAAGCGTGTAGCCCCGGCTGCACGAGCCCTGGTACATCCCGGACTCCTCGTGAAGGGTGAAGGTGCCGAAGACGCAGTCGACACAGTGAAAGCCCATGGTTCCTCCTCTGACAGTCCGTAGAGGATGGTACCCCAACGCGAGCGGTCATATCCTCCCGGCGGGCGGGGCAGCCGTGCAGAGCCCGCGAATGACGAGGATACTTCAAAAAGCAGTAAGGCCGCTGAGGACAGGGGCGACTAAGACGAGGGCGAGAAGAGCGCGGAGGTGGGCACGTGACCGCACCAGAGAACGGGCGCGAGGGGCTGCTCAGGCGCGAGGGGCTGCGCTTCCCCTCGTCCGACGGGCGCTCCACCCTTCGCGCGCTCGTCTGGTGGCCGGAGGGGGCGCCCGAGCGGCGGCCGCGGGGCGTCGTGCAGGTCGTCCACGGGATGGCCGAGCACGTGGAGCGCTATGACGCCTTCGCCCGCCTCCTCGCGGCAGAGGGCTTCGTCGTCTGCGGAGACGACCACATCGGCCACGGCGCCTCCGCTGACCCGAGCCGCTACGGCTGCCTGCCGGCGCGCGGCGGTGCCGAGGCGCTCGTGGAGGACGAGCATCAGCTGCGCGTCCTTCTCGCCCAGTGCACGGGCGAGGGCGTGCCCCACTTCATCTTTGGCCACTCGCTGGGAAGCTACATCGCCCGCGTCTACCTTGCGGAGCACGGGGCGGGCGTCTGGGGCGCCGTCCTCAGCGGCACCGGCACGCTCCCCGTGGCCGTCTCCTGGGCGGGCCACGCGCTCGCGCGGCTCACGTGCGCGCTGCGCGGCGAGGACCACCTCTCGAAGCTGCTCGACGCCATGGGCGTGGGCGGCTACGCGCGCGCCGTGCCCGGGCCTACGGGCTGCGAGTGGCTCAGCCATGACGAGAAGAACGTGGCGTCGTACGTCGACGACCCCCGCTGCGGCTTCATGTTCTCGGCCGGGGGCTATGCCGCCGTCACCAAGCTCACCGCTCGCGCGTGCTCCCTCTCCTGGGCGCGCCGCGTGCCGCGCGACGTGCCGCTGCTCTTTGTCTCCGGGGCGGAGGACCCCGTGGGGGACAGGGGTCGCGGCGTGAGGGCGGCGGCCGAGCTCGCGCGGCGCGCCGGGCAGCGCGAGGTGGACGTGCACATCTACGACGGCATGCGCCACGAGATCCTCAACGAGAAGGACGGGGCGCGCGTGATGGAGGACGTCCTCTCCTGGATATGCGCGCACCTTGACGAGAGGGGAAGCCAGCCATGAGCACACCCAGGTATGTGATAGCGCTCGACCAGGGAACCACCTCATCGCGCGCGGCCCTCGTGGACCGCGCCGGGCACATGGTGGACGTGGTCCAGCGGCCCTTCCAGCAGATCTTCCCGCAGCCCGGCTGGGTGGAGCACAACCCGCAGGAGATCCTCTTCTCGCAGATCGGGTGCCTCACGGAACTCGTGGCACGCCACGGGCTCACGGCGGCGGACGTCGCCGCAATAGGCATAGACAACCAGCGCGAGACCACCATCGTGTGGGACCCGTCCACGGGCGCGCCCGTGACGAACGCCATCGTGTGGCAGTGCCGGCGCACGGCGGACATGGTGGAGCGGCTCTGCGGCTCGCCGGAGGTGCGCGAGATGGTGCGCGCCAAGACGGGCCTTCTGCCCGACGCGTACTTCTCGGCCAGCAAGATCGCCTGGATCCTAGAGAACGTCCCTAGCGCGCGAGAGCGCGCGGAAGCGGGCGAACTCCTCTTTGGCACGGTGGACACGTGGCTCATCTGGGTGCTCACGGGCGGGCTCGTGCACGCGACGGACCCCACCAACGCAAGCCGCACGATGCTCTACAACATCCACGAGGGACGCTGGGACGAGGAGCTGCTCGCGCTCTTTGGCGTCCCCGCGTCCATGATGCCCGAGGTGCGCCCGAGCTCCGGCTTCTTTGGCGAGACGAGCTATCCGGGGCTCCCCGCCGGAATCCCCGTCACGGGCGTGGCCGGCGACCAGCAGTCCGCTCTCTTTGGGCAGTGCTGCTTCGACGCGGGGCAGGCCAAGAACACCTACGGCACCGGTTGCTTCATGCTGCTCAACACGGGGTCGGTGGCGCGCGAGAGCGAGCACGGCCTCGTGACCACCATCGCCGCGGCTCCTCCCGGGGTCGCCGAGACCCAGTACGCGCTCGAGGGCTCCGTCTTTGTGGCGGGCGCGCTCATCCAGTGGCTGCGCGACGAGTTGGGCATCGTGAGGACCGCCGCCGAGACCGAGGCGCTTGCTCGGAGCGTGCCGGACACGGGCGGCGTGCACATCGTGCCCGCGCTCACCGGGCTGGGAGCCCCCTGGTGGAAGCCGGACGCGCGCGGAGCGATCCTGGGCCTCACGCGCGGGACCACGCGCGCCCACCTCGCGCGGGCGGCGCTCGAGGCGCTCGCATACCAGATCCGCGACCTCGCGGACGCCATGGCGGCGGACGCCGGCGGCGCGCTCGACGTCCTCAACGTGGACGGCGGCGCCTCGGCAAACGACTTTCTCATGCAGTTCCAGGCAGACCTGCTCGGCTGCGAGCTGCGTCGCCCGGCCAACACGGAGACCACGTCGCTCGGCGCGGCCTACCTGGCGGGACTTGCCTCCGGCTTCTGGGGCAGCACGGACGAGCTGCGCGGCCTGCGGGAGACCGACGACGTCTTCCGGCGGACGATGGAGCCGGAGCGGGTGGACGCCCTTCTTGCCGGCTGGCACGACGCCGTGCGCCGCGTGCTGTAGCCCAACGGGGCTGACAGCCCCGTCCCCCCCCGTCACGGCCGCCAGGTGAGCTCGCAGCTCGCGGAATCAAAGCCGTCGCCCAGGAGGCCGGCACAGAAGTCCACGCACGCCTGGCGCGAGAAGTTGCTCTCGGTGACGTGCACGTTGTTGACAGCCGCGAGCTCCTCCGTGTAGTCCGCAAGGCGGTACGTGGTGAAGTCCGTGCCCGCCGCCTTGTGCGTCACCAGCGCCGTGAGCCGACACTCGGTGACGGACGCGCCGCCGTCCGCGAGGGACGCCCGCACGTGCGCCATCCCGCCCACCATGGTCTCCATGTCGTTCTGGTTGGACGTGAAGTTGCCCAGGGACCAGAAGACCGGCACCGAGCGCCCGTCGGACGCCGCCAGCACTTCGAACGGCTGCAGCACGTGGGGGTGGCCGCCCACGATGACGTCGACCCCGGCATCCGCGAGCACCTGCGCCCAGTGGCGCTGGCTGTCATCCGGCGCGGTTACGTACTCCTCGCCCCAGTGGGGGCACGCCACCACGAGCTCCGCCCCCGCCTCGCGTGCGGCCGCCACGTCCGCCGCGATGGTCCCCTCGTCCACCATGCGCACGGCCCAGAGCTCCGGCAGCGGGATGCCGTTGGTCATGGTGGCGTAGCTCAGAACGGCAACGACGTGTCCCTCGCGCTCGATGACGGGCGGCACGTCGGCCGCCTCCTGACTGTCCGCGATACCCGTCACCAGCACCTCCGGATGCGCCGAGCGCCAGTAGGCGAGCTCCGCCGCGATGCCGTCCATGCCGCGATCAAGCGCATGGTTGTTGGCGTGGGTGATGACGTCGAATCCCGCGGCGACCTCCGCGTCTCCCACTTCCTGCGGGCCGTTGAAGGCAGGGTAGCCGGAGAGTCCCAGCGACGCGCCGCCCAGCGGGCTCTCCTGGCTGGCCGCGGCCACGTCAGCGGCAGCTATGTCATCTGCCACCTGCGCAAAGAGGTGCGCATAGTCGCGCGTGCCGTCCGGCATGAGGCCCGTGTCCTGCACCGTGTCGTGCAGCAGGACGTCCCCCACCACCAGAATCTCCAGCTCGACGGGAGACGGAGCGGGCTCGACGGCCTCCCCTCCCCCGGACGCCTGGTCGTAGATCGTGACGTCCTCGCGCCCGGGCTCCGGTTCGGACACAGATGCGGCAGAGCAGCCCGCAAGCGTCCCCAGCCCCGCAAGGGCGGCGGCCGAGAAGAACGAGCGGCGCGTGAGTATGATGCGTGCCATGGGGACCTCCTCGCCGGGGGCGAACGTGGCCCCATTGTCGCACGTTCTTCTCGGCGTGCCGCACGTTCTTCTCGCCATGCGGCCCGGCGCCCCCTCGCCCTGCGGCCCCAAACGATGCAGGTAGTCTCTCTAAAAACGCCCTAAGGTTGTCGAGTTGTTCCCGCGCTTAATGCAAGAACCACCACCTGTCACGTTTGGAACGTGGCGAGAGGGGCGGAGGGAGGACGCGGCGAGAAGAACCTCGAGACAGCGAAGGGGCCGGCGCGCGGCCGGCCCCGAAGCTCACGTTAGAAGTCCGCGTTGCCCACGGTGCGCGGGTGCGGGATGACGTCGCGGATGTTGTCGACGCCGGTGAGGTACATGACCATGCGCTCGAAGCCCAGGCCAAAGCCCGCGTGCTGGCAGCCACCATAGCGGCGCAGGTCAAGGTAGTACTTGTACTGCTCGGGCTCCATGCCCAGCTCCGCGATGCGGCGCTCGAGCACGTCCAGGCGCTCCTCGCGCTGCGAGCCGCCCACGATCTCGCCGATGCCCGGCACGAGGCAGTCCACGGCGGCCACGGTCTTGCCGTCATCGTTGAGGCGCATGTAGAAGGCCTTGATCGCGGCGGGGTAGTCGGTCACGAAGGTCGGGCGCTTGAAGTGCTCCTCGGTGAGGAAGCGCTCGTGCTCGGTCTGGAGGTCAGAGCCCCAGTCGATCGGGTACTCGAAGACGTGGCCCGCGGCAGCGGCCTCCTGCAGAATCTCAATCGCCTCGGTGTAGGTGACATGCGCGAAGTCGGAGGTGGCCACGTGGGTGAGGCGCTCGACGAGGCCCTTGTCCACGAACTTGTTGAAGAACTCCATCTCGTCCGGGCACGCGTCCATCACGTAGTTGATCACGTACTTGAGCATGTCCTCGACGCACACCATGTCGCCCGCGAGGTCGCAGAAGGCCATCTCGGGCTCCACCATCCAGAACTCGGCGGCGTGACGACGCGTGTTGGAGTTCTCGGCGCGGAACGTGGGGCCAAACGTGTAGACGTCACCAAAGGCAAGCGCGAAGTTCTCCGCCTGGAGCTGGCCGGAGACCGTGAGGTTGGCGGCGTGGCCGAAGAAGTCCTGGGACCAGTCGATCTCGCCCTTCTCGGTGCGGGGCGGGTTCTCGAGGTCGAGCGTGGTCACGCGGAACATCTCGCCCGCGCCCTCGGCGTCGGAGGTGGTGATGATGGGCGTGTTCACGTAGACAAAGCCACGCTCCTGGAAGAAGCGGTGGATGGCATAGGCCGCCACGGAGCGCACGCGGAAGACGGCGCGGAAGAGGTTAGTGCGGCTGCGCAGGTGCTGCTGGGTGCGCAGGAACTCACGGGTCTGGCGCTTCTTCTGCATGGGGTAGTCCGGCGCGGAGGCGCCCTCCACCACGATCTGGGCCGCCTGGAGCTCGAAGGGCTGCGGGCGGTCCGGCGTGAGCGCGAGCGTGCCCGTGACCACGAGGGCCGATCCCACGCCCGTGGCCGCGATCTCGTCGTAGTTGGCGAGCTTCTCGCGGTTCATGACGACCTGCAGGTCCTTGAAGCAGGAGCCGTCGTTGAGCATGACGAAGCCAAAGTTCTTCATGTCGCGGACCGAGCGGACCCAGCCGGCCACGGTGACGGTGGTGCCACCGAGCTGGTCCATGTCCGCGAAGAGCTGAGAGATGTGGGTGCGTTCCACGGGTACTCCTCCGAGGTTCTTCTCGCCTGTAATGAGCCTCTGTAACTCTAGCGCAACGCACGGGACGGCGCTTGCAGGGCCCGTGGCAAAGGAGCGTCGTGACACCCAGCTGGCAACCCTGCATGACCAATTTTGAGAAAACTGGTCATATAAGATTACCAGTTTTAGTAATATTGGTAATATGAAGTTACCAGTTGTGGAGGTCATAGCATGAACGAAACCATCGCGGTCATCCTCCGGGAGTTCTCCCTCGACCTCTATCGACCCATCGTGCCGCGTGACCTCGACCTGGGCGAGCCCCTCGCCCCCCGTGCGGGCAACCTCGTCAAGGTTGTCACGGGAATGCGGCGCTCAGGCAAGTCCTACCGCCTGTACCAGGAGATGGACAGGCTTCTTGCGACGGGCGTTCCCGAGAGGCGCATCTGCTACTTCAACTTCGATGACGATCGATTGGGTCCCGTAACCCCACGCACGGGCGACGACCTTCTCGAGACCTTTCGCTACCTCAACCCCGAGACGCAATCTGAGGAAGGAATCTACCTCTTTCTGGACGAGCTCCAGGAGATGAGCGACTGGGGTCGCTGGCTTCGCCGCATCGTTGACACCACCCGCGCGACCATCTATGTGACCGGATCGTCGTCAAAGATGCTATCAAAGGAGATATCCACCGAGTTCCGCGGCCGCGCACTTGACTTCGAGCTGCTCCCCTTCTCCTTCGGCGAGGTTGTCTCCCTCGACCCCGCGCTCGCCGCCCATCGGGAGGAGCCGATTCACGCCCCCTCGAGCCAGGCTCAGTTCCAGGCCCTTCTCGACGCATATCTCGACAAGGGCGGGTTCCCGGCAGTCCAGGACCTGCCGCGACCGAGGGCAAACGCCCTGCTCCAGTCATACGCCCAGCGCGTCGTGGCCAAGGACGTAGTGGAGCGCCACAACCTGTCCCGCCCGCGCGTCGCCTCCGCCCTGGCAACGAGGCTCCTCGGCCTCAATGCGCGGCAGCTCTCTGTGAGAAAGATCGAGAACGACCTGCGCTCGGCAGGCCTTGCCACGGGACGCGGATACCTTGCGGGTCTCGTCTCGTACTTCGAGGAGGCGTATCTGCTCTTTCAGGTCAAGGAGTTCTCGCGCTCGCTCTCCGAGAGCACGACCGCCCAGCCAAAGGTCTACGCGGTAGACCCGGGGCTTGCGCTCGCCAACAGCCGGGCGGGGGTGAACGATCGAGGCCAGCGGCTCGAGAACGCCGTGTATCTGGAGCTGCGCAGACGAAACCCCTCCGCACGCGAGGGGACCATATCCACGCTCCACACCCACGAGCACGGATACGAGATCGACTTTGTGGTTGGCGACGTCCTCGATGGTGCTCCGTACCAGCTCGTCCAGGTCACGGACCGCATGGATGACCCCGAAACCGCCAAGAGGGAGACTCGCGCGCTCTGGGAGGCGATGCGGGAGTCGCGTCTCGACGAGGGGCTCATCGTGGTAGGAAACGGCCCAGCGGCGACATACGAGTCAGAGGCCGGTCGTATCGCGCAGGTGCCCGCGTGGAAGTGGCTTCTCTCGGACGATGCGGGCGCCGCGGACAAGTAGAATCTAGCTACGCACACGACGCGGCTTGGCCGCCGGAAGGAGAGCACATGGAAGCCTACAAGCGCGAATTCATCGAGTTCATGGTGGAGTCCAACGTCCTGAAGTTCGGCGACTTCACGCTCAAGAGCGGGCGCAAGTCTCCCTTCTTCATGAACGCGGGCGCCTACGTCACGGGCTCCCAGCTCAAGCGCCTGGGCGAGTACTACGCCCACGCCATCCACGACAACTTTGGCCTGGACTTTGACGTGCTCTTTGGGCCGGCGTACAAGGGCATCCCCCTGGCCGTGACCACCGCCATCGCCCTGCACGACCTGTACGGCAAGGAGGTCCGCTACTGCTCCGACCGCAAGGAGGAGAAGGACCACGGCGCGGACAAGGGCGGCCTGCTGGGCACCAAGCTCGCCGACGGCGACCGCGTGGTCATGATCGAGGACGTCACCACCTCCGGCAAGTCCATCGACGAGACCTACCCCAAGGTGACGGGCGCCGCCAACGTGGAGGTCAAGGGCCTCATCGTGAGCCTCAACCGCATGGAGGTGGGCAAGGGCGGCGTCGTGACCGCCCAGCAGGAGATCCAGGAGAAGTACGGGTTCCCCGTGGCGAGCATCGTCTCCATGGCCGAGGTCGTCGAGGCCCTCGACGGCACCGTCATCACGCCCGAGCTGCGCGCCGCGATCGACGCCTACTACGAGCAGTACGGCGTCAAGTAGCGAGAAGAGCGGTACGAACGAGGACGGGCCGGGGCGCTTTGAGCTGCGCCCCGGCCCGTCTCCTGTTGCTGATACTTTCCCGGGTTGACAGTTTGACCTGAGCAAACTGTCAAGCTACTCCACCACCTCGGAGGCCCAGACGTGGCCCTCGGGTATGGTGGCGTTTCCGGAGGCCACCGACTCGGGGATGCGGCTGTCCGTGGCCAGGAGCTCGTTGATGGTCACCAGCTCGTAGCCCTGACCCTGCAGCGTCTCGATGATCCGGGGCAGCGCCTCGACGTCCTGGTCTCGGTTGCCGCCGCCGTCGTGCATGAGGATGATGCTGCCACTGGTGACGCCCAGCGTGCAGTTCTCCACGATGGTGTCAACGCCGGGCAGCTCCCAGTCAAGGCTGTCGAGGTTCCAGATGATCGAGGCGGAGAAGGTGCCGCCGGAGGCCGCCCACGTGCTGGTGTCGAGCGCACCGTAGGGCGGGCGCAGCACCGTGGTGTCGCCGCCGCCCGCGGAGGAGATGGCGGAGAACGTCTGCGTCACCTCGGAGCGCAGCGCGTCCGGGTCGAGCAGCGTGAGCTGCTCGTGGTTCTGGGTGTGGGAGGCCACCTGGGAGCCCTGGTTCTTGATGGCCTGCACGAGGCCCTCGTTGCCGGGGATCTGCGAGCCGAGGCAGAAGAAGGTGGCACGCGCGCCGTACTTGCTCAGGATGTCCAGGTACCGCTGCGTGTACTTGCTGGGGCCGTCGTCAAACGTGAGGGCCACGACCTTGCGGCCGTTCTCGGGCCTGACGTTGACGCTCTCGATCTTCACGTTCTGGACGGGCTCGATGACCTCGCCCTCGATGGCCTCGCCGGAGATGTCTCCCACCGTGAACTTCTGACGGCCCGTCTTGCCGTACTGGGAGACAAACGTGACGGCGCCCACGCTGCTGGCAGGCTCGAGCTTGGGCTGGGACTCGCGCTCCTCCTCGTGGGAGGACTCGGTCACGTCCGTGCCGTCGCCAAAGGAGATGGCCTCGTTGCCCTTGGCGCGGAAGGAGCCGATCTCCCCCTCGGTGAGCTCGTCGCCGTTGACCTTCACGGTGAAGGCAGTGCCGCCCCCCTCCTCCAGGACGTTGCCGCCCACGGAGACGAGGTTGCCCGGCTTGGGCGAGACGCCCGAGACGGACAGGATGTCCGTGAGGCCGGAGTCGATCTTGACCTCGGCGGACTGCCCGTTCACGCTCACGTAGACCGTGCGGTTGAGCCACATCCATACGCCACCGCCCACGATGACGGCGATGACGAGAAGGGCGATGAGGGTGATGCCGCGCCCGCCCCCCGAGCCGCCATTGCTGGGCTTGCGGCGCTGAGGAGAGGAGCCGCGCCCGGAGGGCTGCCTACGGGCGGCCTCCGCACGCAGGTGGGGCGGCGCCGTGCGGGTGCGCGACTGGGGCTGATACTGACCACGAGAGTAGTTCTCGCTCATTGATTCCATCCGTTCGTGCTGGTTCCTGCTGATGTGGGGACGCACGCGACAGGGCGGCGCCCGACCCTCAGCCTACCAGTTTGGGCATGAGGAATCGGTGACGGTTGCGTCACTTAACCGCTGGTACACTGAGCCAACACGAGTCGCGCGCTTGACAGATTGCTCAGGCCAAACTGTCAAGAGCGTAAGCAACTTGACAGTTTGGCCTGAGCAATCTGTCAAGCGCGGGCACCGCCGCACTAGAGGCGGGAGACGAGCTCCTCCTTGGGCTTGCGCTCGAAGTGCTTGGCCGCGGGCTCGTCGCCCTCCGCGGGGTAGCCCAGCGGGAAGAGCGCCACGAGGTCGTAGTCCGCCGTCTCGGGGAAGGCCTCCTTCACCGCCGGCGCGTCGAAGTGGCCCACCCACGTGGTGCCCAGACCAAGGTCGTGCGCCGCCAGCATGACGTGCGTTCCCACGATGGAGGCGTCCACGTCCGCGAAGTTGCGACCGTCGTACTTGCGCACCCACGCCTCCGCGGGGGCGGCGCCCAGCATGAGGATGATCTTGGCGCCAAAGTTGAAGCGCGTGAGCGCGGAGAGGCGCTCCACCGCCTCCGGGCTCTCAACGACCCAGATGTGCCAGGGCTGCTTGTCCACCGCGGTGGGGGCGTCAACGGCAGCGTCGAGGAGCGCCTCGATCTTCTCGGCCTCGACGGGCGCGTCCGAGAAGGCGCGGCAGGAGTAGCGATCGTGCGCGAGCTGCAGGAAGTCGGTCATGGGAGCCTCCTCACATCGATGGACACCTCGAGTATACCCCCGGCTCCGCGCTAGAATGGGTGGTCCACCATCTGATAGGAGACGCATGGCAGACGCACCCGAGACGCAGACGCTCGACGAGGGCCCCAACGGAGAGGGCTCGCTGGGCAGGCTCATCCCCTGGCCCGACGACGAGACCTATCCCAACATCGGCGCGGAGGAGGCGCTCGACCTCTTCCTCGGCTGGGTGGACTCGCGCGGCATCGAGCTCTGGCCGCACCAGGAGGAGGCCCTGCTCTCCCTGGCGGCGGGCGACCACCTCATCCTGGGCACCCCCACGGGCTCGGGAAAGTCCATGGTGGCGCTGGGCATGTGCTTCATGAGCGTCTGCACGGACCGGCGCGCCTACTACACCGCGCCCATCAAGGCCCTGGTGAGCGAGAAGTTCTTTGACCTCGTGAGCCTCTTTGGCCGCGAGAACGTGGGCATGATCACGGGCGACGCCGCCATCAACGCGGACGCCCCCATCATCTGCTGCACCGCGGAGATCTTGGCGAACCAGGCGCTGCGCGAGGGCGAGAAGTGCGACGTGGGCTGCGTCGCCATGGACGAGTTCCACTTCTACGCGGACCCGGACCGCGGCTGGGCCTGGCAGGTCCCGCTGCTCACCCTTCCCCACGTGCAGTTCCTCCTCATGAGCGCCACGCTGGGGGACACCTCGACCATCGCGGAGTCGCTCACGGAGCACACGGGCGGGCGCACGGTCGACGTCATCGCGGACGCCCCGCGCCCCGTGCCGCTCTCGTACGAGTTCGTGGACACGGCGCTGGAGGGCACGGTGGAGCTGGCCCTGCGCGCGGGAGAGGCGCCGCTCTACATCGTCCACTTTGCGCAGGACGCCGCGCTCGCGAGCGCGCAGTCCCTGGCCAGCTACGGCGTCTCCACCAAGGAGCAGCGCGAGGCCATCAAGGAGGCGATGAAGGGCACTCGGTTCACCACCACCTTTGGCAAGACCCTCCAGCGCCTCCTGGGCTGCGGCGTGGGCGTGCACCACGCGGGCATGCTGCCGCGCTACCGCCTTCTGGTGGAGAAGCTCGCCCAGCAGGGCCTGCTGCCGGTAATCTGCGGCACGGACACCCTGGGCGTGGGCATCAACGTGCCCATCCACACCGTGGTGCTCACCGCGCTCTCCAAGTTCGACGGCCGGCGCATGCGTCACCTCAACGCGCGCGAGTTCCACCAGATCGTGGGCCGCGCCGGGCGCGCCGGCTTTGACACCGAGGGCCACGTCATCGCCGAGGCCACCGAGTACGACATCGAGAACGCCCGCGCGCTCGCCAAGGCCGGCGGCGACCCCAAGAAGGCGCGCAAGATCAAGACCAAGAAGCCGCCCGAGGGCTTCGTGGGATGGAACAAGCAGACGTTCGAGCGCCTCATCGCCGCCGTGCCCGAGCCGCTGCGCCCGCGCATGAAGGTCACGCACTCGATGGTGCTCGCCGAGGTCGAGCAGGGCGGCGACGCCTGGGCCCGCGTGCACGCGCTCGTCGAGGAGTCCGCCCAGCCGGCGGAGGAGAAGGTCGCGCTTGCCACCCGCGCGGACGAGATCTTTGCCACGCTGCTCGACGCCGGCGTGGTCACGCGCGAGGAGCTGCCAGACGGGGGCTCGGACTGGCACACCACCGTGGACCTGCCGGACGACTTCGCCCTGGACCAGCCCCTCTCGCCGTTCCTGCTGGCCGCGCTGGAGCTCCTGGACCCCGAGTCCGAGACCTATGCGCTCGACGTCATCTCCATGGCGGAGGCCACGCTCGAGGACCCGTGGCAGATCCTGCGCGCCCAGCAGCGCGTGGCGCGCGACCGCGCGATGTCCGAGATGAAGGCCGAGGGCATCGAGTACGACGAGCGCATGGAGCGCCTCCAGGAGGTCACGTGGCCCAAGCCGCTCGAGGAGCTGCTGGATGCCGCGTTTGCCGAGTACTGCGAGAAGGTGCCCTGGGCGCGCGACTTTGCGCTCAGCCCCAAGTCCATCCTGCGCGACATGGTGGAGACCGCGAGCGACTTCAAGGAGTACGTGGGACGCTACAACATCGCGCGCTCCGAGGGGCTCCTCCTGCGCTACCTCTCCGAGGCGTTCCGCGCGCTCGACCGCACCGTCCCGCTGGACAAGCGCGACGAGCGCCTGCGCGACATCATCGCGTGGCTGGGCCTGGTGGTGCGCACGGTGGACTCCTCGCTCGTGGACGAGTGGGCGGCCGCCGGGGAGGGCTCCTCGGAGGGGCTCGACGCCGCACCGCCCGCCGCGGACGAGGTCGTGCGCGACCGGCGCGGCCTCACGCTGCTCGTGCGCAACGCCCTCTTCGCCCGCGTGCGGCTCGCCGCCTTCGGGCGCGTGGACGAGCTCGGCAAGCTCGACGCCGAGTGGGGCTGGCGCGCGCCCGTGTGGCAGCGCGCGCTCGACCGCTTCTACGAGGAGCACGAGGAGATCGTCCTGGACGGGGACGCCCGCAGCGCCGCGTACTACACCATCGACGAGAAGGACGAGCGCTCGGGCCACGTCTGGCACGTGCACCAGGTCTTCCGCGACTCCGACGACGACCGCGACTTCGGCATCTGGGGCGACGTCGACCTCGACGCCACGCAGGACGAAGGCGCCGTGGTGTTCTCGAGCTACCGCGTGGGCTTCGTGGACGACGAGTAGGCGGGCTCTGCCGGCGCACGGCGTGCCATAACGCGTTTTTTCACCACGGCCATCTACCTGCGATTTCTTGTAAATGTGCAGGTAGATGGCCGTGTTCGTGCGTTGTGAAAAAAGCCGTTATGGCAAGGCGAGAAGAACGTCCGCTCGCTACCCCTCGAAGGGCACCACGTGGGCCACCGCGTCGGCAGGCTGGATGCGCGCACCGCCGTTGTCGAGGTCCACGAGCACGTAGCGGTTGTTGCCCATGCCGAGCTCCTTCATGTAGGAGAGCTGGCGCAGGCCGTGGCGCGTCTCCATGCGCTCCACGAGGGCGTGGCGGTCCTCCTCCTGCATGGCGTAGACCATGTCGACGCAGGCCTGGTCAACCGCGAGGATGTCCGTGGAGGCGAGGATGCCCACGTTGGGCGTGACCACGGGCTCGGCCGCGGTGCCCTCGCAGTCGCAGGAGACGGACATGTTGCGCATCGCGTTCACGAAGGTGATACGATCGCCGAAGTGGTCGCACACGGCCTTGGCCGACTCCATCATGCGCTCCATGAACTCCTCGTCCGAGATGTCCCACATGTCGTCGGAGCCAGGCGTGGTGTGGATCTCCCTCTTGCCGACCTTGCCGTCCGCGCAGCCGATGCCGATGTTCTTGGCAGAGCCGCCAAAGCCGCCCTTGGTGTGGCCCTTGAAGTGCGTGAGCACGACGAGCGAGTCGTAGTTGGCCAGGTGCGAGCCCATGTGCACCGCGTCGAACCACTTGCCGCCCGCCACGGGGAAGGGCGTAGCCCCCTCCTCGTCCAGGATGTCGACGGGTGCGAAGGTCCAGCCGTTGACCTCGAGGGTCGCACGGTGCTTCTCGGTGGTGTCGCGATCTCCGGCGTAGTAGCTGTTGGTCTCCACGATGGTGGCGTCCGGGAGGTCGGTCTCCAGGAGCTCGGCCACCCACGGGCGCGGGATGATGTTGGGGCCGTGCTGCTCCCCGGTGTGCAGCTTCACGGCCACCTTGCCGCCGACGCCGCCGCTCACCTGCTCGTACGCGCGGCGCAGACCCTCCGCGGAGAGGTCGCGCGTGAAGTAGACGATCGACTCGTTGCCCGCGCGCTCCGCGTAGGGCACGTAGCGCTCGCCACCGGTTCCGGGCTGGGGGTTCTTCTCGGCCATGACGCCTCCTCTGATGAGAGCTTCCTAATGGCTCTTATTGTACTCATTAGAAACGCTTCGTCACTTGTAATTTTCGCCATCGCCGCAAAACATGTCCGCATCACGTTCAAACACATCACGTTTACGCATATAGTTACGTTTAACCAGTAGTGTTTCAGACATGCTCACAGGAGGGTCGCATGAGAATTGCCATCGTCAGCGAGGACAGCCAGTGCACCAAGAACCCCATGCTCGAGGGAGCGCTGAGAAGGGCAGTCGAGCCCCTGGGGCACACGGTGTTCAACTATGGGATGTACGGGGAGGACTCGAACCCCATCTCATACGTCCAGACCGGAATCCTCGCGTCGGTCCTTCTCAACGGCGGCGCCGCGGACTTTGTGGTCACGGGATGCGGAACGGGCGGCGGGGCAATGCTCTCGCTCAACAGCTTTCCCGGCGTCATCTGCGGATATGTGACCGATCCGCTCGACGCCTTCACCTTTGCCCAGATCAATGGGGGCAACGCGGTATCCGTGCCCCTGGCCCTCAAGTGCGGGCTGGGACAGGAGCTCGGCCTCAAGTACACCTTCGAGAAGCTCTTCTCCTCGCAGCTGGGGGGAGGATACCCCGCCGAGAGCGCGGCCTCGGAGCTGGAGGCGCGACAGACCCTCGACGTGGTTCGCGCGAACAACTTCCGCCCCTTCGCCGAGCTCCTGGAGAACCTTGACCGAGACCTGACGAGAGGGGCGCTCTCCGGAGAGCGCTTCCAGGAGCTCTTCTTCGCAAACGCGACGGATTCTGCGGTGGCCGCAAAGGTAAGGGAGATTCTGGAGCTCTAGGGTAGCAAGAAGAGCGTGCCACCGTCCTTCTCGCCAGCCCCCGTTGTTACAGCCTCGAGAGCGTAACAACGGGGGCCAACATCCAAGTTCTGGCACTTTGGGCCTCATTCTTACACTCTCGGGAGCGTAAGAACGGCAGGAACGGCAGGAAGGGCACGCCTCCGTCCTTCTCGCCCCGCCTGTACGCGGGCGCCGGGATGCCGTACCATTGATAACTCGATATTCCGCGCGGCGGCAGGAGGAGGCACATGGCCGAGAACGTCGAGGGCGTCCAGGGCGCTCACGCAGACGACCCGATCTTCCAGCAGGAGCAGGCCCACCTCACGGAGCTCTACGCCAAGCTCCTCCAGATCAGGGACGACCTCACCGAGGAGCTCGGCGCCGGCGAGGCGAGCGCCCGCCAGGACCTCATAGACATGTCCGAGGAGGTGCGCCTGGACTTTGGCGGCGCGGACGAGACCATCGAGACCCTCGCCGCGATCGAGGGCCTCAACGCCGTCATCGACGCCCACAACCAGCACCACGACTTCAACGTGGACAAGCTCCGCCGCGTGATGCTCCTGCTGCTGCAGCCCTACTTCGCCAAGGTCACGCTCGAGATGCGCCCGGGCCGGCCGCCGCGCGACGTCTACATCGGCGCCGCCGGCATGACCGACGAGCGCAGCCGTCCCCTCGTGGTGGACTGGCGATCCCCCGTGGCGGAGACCTACTACAACCAGCAGATGGGCCCCACGAGCTACGACGTCGACGGGAAGACCCGCACCGTGAACCTCCTGCTGCGCCGCCAGTTCGACATCGTGCGCGACCAGCTCAACATGTACTTCGACACCACGGTGGCCATCCAGGACTCGCTCTTGCTGGGCGCCCTCAAGAAGCACCACACGGAGAAGCTCCAGGCCATCACCGCCACCATCCAGCGCGAGCAGAACGAGGTCGTGCGCCACGAGGACGTGCCGGCGCTGCTGGTCAACGGCATCGCGGGCTCCGGCAAGACGTCGGTGCTGCTGCAGCGCATCGCGTTTCTCCTCTACCAGGAGCGCAAGACGCTCGACCCCAGCCAGGTGTGGCTCTTCACGCCCAACAGCGTCTTCGAGAACTACATCGACACGGTGCTGCCCTCCATGGGCGAGGCCAACCCCCAGACCTTCACCTGGCGCGCCTTCGTGAACGCCCAGGGCGCCGGCGAGCGGGACCTTGGCCTCGACACCCCGCCCGAGGCGCTGCGCCGCATAGACGCCGCGGCGGGAGACCTCGAGCTCGAGCCGGACGACCTGCGCGAGATTCGCCTTGACGGGGAGGTCCTGCTCAAGCTGGGCCAGGTGCAGGGCGCCGTCCAGAAGTTCTCGCAGTTCCCCGTGGGGCCGCGCTTCACGGCGCTCGTGAAGGACGAGCTCCACGACCGCCTGGAGCGCCGCTTCACGCAGATGGCCAAGGACGAGGAGCTGCAGGAGGAGATGCTCGGCATGGACGTCGAGCAGCAGGTCGAGATCTTTGGCGAGACCATCTCCCCCGAGGACGAGGCCCAGACCATCGAGTACGCGCGCAGGCTGGTGGAGTCGCGCTACTCCGCCGCGCACGACAAGATCGAGCGCCTGTCCTGGCTGCGCTTCGACCGCATTGGCATGCGCGTCCTGGGCAAGGGTGCCATCTCCGCCACCGAGTGGCTCTACCTGAGGCTCCTCTTTACCGGCACCGGCGAGAAGGACGCGCGCTTCGTCATGGTGGACGAGGTGCAGGACTACACCGAGGCCCAGCTCATGGTGCTCGCCAAGCACTTCTCGCGCGCGCACTTCCTGCTGCTGGGAGACGAGCACCAGGCCATCTTCGAGGGCACCGCGTCCTTTGGCCGCATCGCGGAGATCTTCCGCGAGACCCACGGCAGCGTGGACGAGTGCCGCCTGCTCACGAGCTACCGCTCCTCCCCGGAGATCACCGCGCTCTTCACCGGCCTTCTCGAGAAGGACGAGCAGCTGCGCCTCACCTCCGTCCAGCGCGCCGGAGTGGAGCCCGTGATTCGCACGTTCTCCGAGAAGGACGAGTACCTCGCCGCCCTGCACGCCGCGGTGGCCGAGCCGGGCGAGGGCCTCACGGCCGTCATCGCCGAGTCCGACGCCCGCGTGAGCTGGCTCTCCAAGCAGCTCGGCGACGCCGTCCTCACGGTTGGCAGCAACACGGGGCTGCCCGCGACGGGCGTGGTGCTCCTCCCCCTGCGCGTGGCCAAGGGCCTCGAGTTCGACCACGTCATCGTGCCGGACGCCCAGGCGGAGGTCTACCCGGACACGCCGCTCGCGCGCCGGCGCCTCTACACCGCGCTCTCCCGCGCGATGCACCGCGTCACCGTACTGGCCCAGGGGCCGCTCACCCCGCTGCTGTGACCCGGGTCTGTGAATTGGGGACAGTCCCCAATTCACAGAACGTGAGACAATGGGGCAACATCCAGCGCAGGCGAGGAGGTCCCATGTTCAGCCCCTTCCGCACCGAGCAGGGCACGCCCAAGACGATCGCCGAGGTCGAGTACGCCGACCTCGAGCAGCTGCGCGACCTCGAGGAGGGCTTTGCGCTGGAGCTCAAGCAGACCTTCTCGCCCAGCGTCCGCCGCAAGATCCCCAAGATCGTGGCGTCCTTTGCCAACTCGCGCGGCGGCTGGCTCGTCATCGGCGTTTCGGATGCCGAGAAGGACGTGTGCCCGGTCCCCCGCCCCTCGGCGGACGTGAGCCAGGTCATCGGCGAGCTCTGCCGACGGCACGTCTCGCCGGCCCCGCGCTTTGTCGCGCGCTTCCTGCCCGACCCCGCCAACTCCGAGCAGGGCGTCGTTCTGGTACAGGTGCTCGAGGGGGACTTTCCGCCCTACGTGGCGGACGGCATCGTGGAAATCCGCGAGGGCTCCACCTCCGGGCCCGCCGCCGGCACCGCGCTCGTGGACCTCTACGACAAGGCCACGCGGAGGCGCCTCGAGGTGCGCGCGTTCTGCGCACGCACCGTGTACTACCCCATGCCGGACGCCCGCCGCAGGGAGCTCCCCCTCTTTGACCTCTATCTCTTTAGGATGGGGCGCGCATCCGAGGAGTCCTACTCGCGCGACCGCACAAACGAGACGGCCGTCGCCATGCGCCGGGCCTTCAAGCGGCAGGGGCTCGACTGTCGCATCCAGCACGCCCATGACAGCCTGGTCTTTCGCATCCCCGCCCGCGACGAGACCGTGGTGCCGCACTCCGCGATAGAGCTCTTCCCGGACGAGTCGATAAAGCTCTCCGTGCCGGCGGTGCTCCTCGAGGGGGCGGAGCGCGAGCAGGCCCTTGCCACGATGACGAGGCGCGCGCTCTTTCCGCCGGCCGAGGGGGCGCGACTCATCGACGCCGCCGCCACGCTCAGCCGCGTGAAGCGCATGGCAACGCTGCTCGACCGCTACGTGCGCGTGCGCGAGATTCCCTGGCAGGAGTACGCCGTGGCGTACGAGCTCGAGAACATGGCGGGCGTCACCCTCTGGTCCGACGACGAGACGTACCTCGACTACGCCGAGAAGCACGGGGTGCTCTACTGCGCAACGACCGACTGCCTCTCGCGCGTTCGCTACCTGAGCGACGGGGCGCACGACACCTTCCGCGCGCGGCAGTTTGCGGGAAGCCACTTCTTCGAGGCGTGCGGCCTGCCGCTTGGCTCGCCGGACCCCGAGGACAACGCCCTCGTGGACGCCCTGCTCCGCTCCTGACGCGGTGACCCAAATGGGGGCTGACCCCATTTGGGTCACCGCGTCACGCGTAGCGGCGCGCCATCGCCAGCGTCTCGCCTATATACCATCCACCAAAGAGCACGCAGTGCAGGAGCAGCGGCGCCAGCTGGTGAAGGCCCACGCGCTCCCGCCAGCCGTCGGCGAGCGGAGAGACCTCGTCATAGCCGAGAAGGACCTCGTCGAGGAACGGGTACCCAAAGAGCGCGAGCATCGCGAGATCCGTCTCGGCGTGCCCGCCGTAGGCCATGGGGTCGATGAGGACACCGCCCGTGGGGGCGGAGCGATCCGCGTCCCACAGGACGTTGCCCGCCCAGAGGTCACCGTGCAGACGGGCGCAGGCGGCGCCCGAGTCGCGCACGAGCGTCGGCTGCGGGGCGTCGAAGTCACCGCTGGCCAGGCGCGAGGCAACGCGCTCGAGGAGCGCCTCGTCGGAGGAGTCGAAATCCCCTCGGTCAACGAGCGTCCGCACGTAGTTCATTATGCGGTGCTCGGCAAAGAACGCACCCCAGCGCGAGGACGCGTCCTCACGCGAGACGTAGGGGGTCCTGGCCCTCCCGCACCAGGGGTCTCCCGTCCAGCCGTCGGGCGGGCAGCCGTACCATGCCGCGCCCTCCGCGTGCATGTGCGCGAGCGCGGCGCCGATGCGACGCGCGGCCGCCGCAGAGGGGGCGCCCGTCGCCACGCGCTCCTCGACGAGCTCGCCCTCGTCGGCGCTCAGCACGCGCGCCACCCTGATACCGCCATGGGGCTCCGCCTCCGCCAGCCAGCGCAGCGCCGCAGCCTCGCCGGGCAGGTTGTCGCCGTATCCCGCCGTCTTCACGAACTGATCCATTGCTGCCTTCCCCCCGATTGGCCGCCCTCCAAAATGCAAATAACGCTCTCGGGTCAGTGAATACGATTCTAGAATGCAAAACGGCCTCTCGGGTCAGTGGATTATGGCCAGCGCGTCCGATTATAGTACGACTATTGATATCATTATCTGGGAAAACGCGCGTCGGCACTCTTCGGCCAGGCCGTCCCCGCCCAAAATCCACTGTCCCGAAGGGCAGAATTGCAGCCAGCCTCCTCGGCCACTGACCCGAAGGAGGTTTTTGCGAAGAATCTCGTCCGAAGCGAGTCCGCAGGTACAATGACTTACCTGTTCAGACCGAAAGGACCCACATGGCCGGCATCAACTACCAGACCGCGCGCTTCGAGGCCTCGTACGGCACCGTGGCGCAGCTTCCCGCCTCGACCACGCCCGAGGTCGCCGTTGCCGGCCGCTCCAACGTGGGCAAGTCCTCCCTGCTCAACAAGCTCTTCAACCGCAAGGGTCTGGTCAAGGTCTCGAGCACCCCGGGCAAGACCGCGAACATCAACTTCTTTGACGTCGACGGCATCCGCTTTGTCGACCTCCCCGGCTACGGCTTTGCCAAGGTCTCCCAGAAGGAGAAGCAGCGCTGGGCAGACCTTATCTCCGGCTACTTCGCGCAGGAGCGCAGCTTCAACCTCGTGATCGCGCTCGTGGACATTCGTCACGACGCCCAGAAGCTCGACCACGAGATGGTGGGGTTCCTGCAGGAGAGTGAGCTCCCCTTTGTGGTGGCGCTCACCAAGGCGGACAAACTCGGGCGCTCCAAGCAGGCCCAGCAGGCAGCCACCATCGCCAGGCAGCTCGGCATCGAACGCAATCAGATCGTCGTGACCTCCTCGGAAACCGGTCAGGGCATCGACGAGCTGCGCCGCCTCATCGCAGAGGCCTGTCTGTAAATTGGGGACTGTCCCCAATTTACAGAACGCCGAGGTGCTCCAGCAGGACCTTGAGGCCAATAAGGATGAGCACCACGCCGCCCACAATGCTCGCGGGCCTCTCGTAGCGCGCGCCGAAGAAGTGTCCCACGGCCACGCCCACGAAGGACAGGCCAAACGTGATGACGCCGATGAGCGAGACCGAGGCCACGATGTCCACCGAGAGCGCCGCGAACGAGATGCCGGCAGCCAGCGCGTCGATTGAGGTCGCCACCGCCAGCACGAGAAACTCGCGCAGGTCGATGCCGCTCGTGTCCTCGCACTCGCAGTCGTCCGCGTCCTCGTGAAACGCCTCCCAGAGCATCTTCCCGCCGATGAAGGCGAGCAGCACAAAGGCGACCCAGTGGTCGACCGGCTCGATCAGCCACATGAACTGCGTGCCCAGGGCCCAGCCGATGAGCGGCATGAGCGCCTGGAAGCCGCCGAAGAAGAGGGCGAGCACCGCCGCCGTACGCAGGTTGAGGCTGCGCATCCCCAGGCCGCGACAGATGGACACCGCAAACGCGTCCATCGAAAGTCCCACGGCAATGAGCACCAGCTCGACGATTCCCATGACGTCCCCTCTCCCGGTCCGCCCTGCGGGGCGCACCCGTCAAACAAAAAGACTCGCGACAAGGACCGCCCGGCAGGCAGGCCTTGTCGCGAGTCTCGTTGATTAAGGCGCGCCAGGCGTTGTCGCCAGCGTGTTGACGCGCCGCATGCCGCTGCCGGCATGCCACTACTCCCTCGTGTGCGCTGCATCATACCACAGCCCCTCTGTTTCGAACCTGAAAACGACCTTGCACTCCATCACGCTAAAGCGTATATTCGGGTCCTGTACTTTAGCGTAGTAAAGTCCACCGCCCAGCCACCTGGGCCGCCGAAAGGAACGCACATGAAGCGCCGCGCCACCTCGGTCCTCACCTGCCTCACCACCGCCGCGCTCGCCGCCGCCCTGCTCGTGGGCTGCGGCGGCACCCCCGCCGCCACCGACGACACCTCGGAGCCCACCGCCACCGAGGCCACCAGCGCCACGGACACCGGCACCCTCATCGTGGGCTTCGACTCCTCCTACCCTCCCTACGGCTACGTGGGCGACGACGGTGAGTACACGGGCTTCGACCTCGAGCTCGCCCAGGAGGTCGCAGACCGCAACGACTGGGAGGTCCAGCTCGAGGCCATCGACTGGGACGCCAAGGACACCCTGCTCGACAGCGGTGCCATCAACTGCATCTGGAACGGCTTCACCATGGAGGGCCGCGAGGACGACTACACCTTCTCCGAGCCCTACATGCTCAACGCCCAGGTCATCGTGGTCCGCGCCGACTCCGGCATCGCCAGCCTCGAGGACCTTGCCGGCAAGAACGTGATCACGCAGGTCGATTCCGCCGCCTACAACGTGCTCGCGGGCGATGACGCCGCGCAGGCCGACCTCGCGGCGACCTTTGCCAGCCTCGAGACCATCGGCGAGTACAACACCGCGTTCATGCAGCTCGAGTCCGGCGCCGTGGACGCCGTAGCCTGCGATCTCTCCATCGCCGCCTACCAGCTCGCGGCCAAGCCCGACGCCTACGTCCAGCTCGACGAGTCCCTCTCCGAGGAGCACTACGCCGTGGGCTTCAAGCAGGATGACGACGCCACCGCCACCACGGTCACCGAGACCCTCCAGGCCATGGACGAGGACGGCTTCGTCCAGGAGCTCTGCGACAAGTACGCCGACGACGGCATCTCCTACGAGAACTGGTGCCTCGAGTAGGCCCGTCTCATCCGTTCCTCCCAATGGGCCAAAAGGGGGCCGCCCCCTTTTGGCCCATTTCTTGAAAGGGGTCGCGTGGACACGCTCACCATGACAGGGATGCTCGCCGAGGGATTCCTCGTGAGCCTCCAGATCTTCGCCCTCACCCTCGTGGGGTCGCTGCCGCTCGGCATGCTGGTGGCCTTCGCCCGCATGAGCAGGTTCAGGCCCCTGGCCCTTCTCGCCAGGCTCTACATCTCCATCATGCGCGGCACCCCGCTCATGCTCCAGATGTTCGCGATCTACTTCGTGCCGTACTACGTCTTTGGGATTCGCCTCACCACGGACAGCAAGTGGTACGCCACGATTCTGGCCTTCATCATCAACTACGCGGCCTACTTCGCGGAGATCTACCGCTCCGGCATCCAGTCCATCCCGCGCGGCCAGCACGAGGCGGCCGAGGTCCTGGGCTACTCCAGGGCGCAGACGTTCTTCCGCATCGTGCTCCCGCAGGTGGTCAAGCGCATCATGCCCGCCATGACCAACGAGGTCATCACCCTGGTCAAGGACACCTCGCTCGCGTTCTCCATCGGCGTCATCGAGATGTTCACGGTGGCCAAGCAGCTCGTGGCGAGCCAGGTGAGCATGCTGCCGTTTGCCATCGCCGCGGCGTTCTACTGGGTGTTCAACCTGCTCGTGGACTTTGTCGCCGGGCGCATCGAGAGAAAGCTGAGCTACTACCATGACTAGCGCCGCACCTGCCGAGAAGAGCGTCGAGAAGAGCGAGGCGGCCCCCGTCGTCTCCCTCGAGCATGCGCGCAAGAGCTTCGGCGACGTGGAGGTCCTGCACGACATCTCGCTCTCCGTCTCGCCCGGCGAGGTCGTGGCCATCATCGGCCCGTCCGGCGGCGGCAAGTCCACGCTCCTACGCTGCCTCACGCTGCTCGAGCGCCTGGACGGCGGCGACCTTTCCTACGAGGACGTCTCCGTGGCCCGCGGCGGCGCCTATGGCGACAAGAACGTGCTCGCCGCCGCCCGTGCCCGCTTTGGCCTGGTCTTTCAGAACTACAACCTCTTCCCGCACTTCTCGGTGCTGCGCAACGTCATGGACGCGCCGGTGTGCGTGCAGAAGCGCGACCGCGCCGAGGCGGAGGCCGAGGCACGCGCGCTCCTGGCAAAGATGGGCCTCGCCGGCAACGAGGACAAGGTGCCCTGCCAGCTCTCCGGCGGCCAGCAGCAGCGCGCGAGCATCGCCCGGGCGCTGGCCATGCACCCCGACATCGTCTACTTCGACGAACCCACGAGCGCGCTCGACCCCGAGCTCACGGCCGAGGTCCTACGCGTCATCAAGCAGCTTGCAGCCGAGAACATGACGCTCGTCATCGTGACGCACGAGATGGGGTTCGCCCGTGAGGTCGCCGACCGCGTGATCTTCATGGACGGCGGCGTGATCGTGGAGGAGGGACCGGCCGAGCAGGTCATCGACCACCCGCGCGAGGCCCGCACGCGGGCGTTCCTCGCCCAGCGCGAGTGACCCAAAAGGGGATGACCCAAAAGGGGACAGGACGAAATTGGGATATCGCTTGATGTCCCAATTTCGTCCTGTCCCCTTTTGGGTCATCCCCTTTTGGGTCACTCCGCGGACTTGAGGGCGCCCACCATGTCGATGCGGTCGAGCGAGCGGTTGGTGATGAGGTTCACCAGCAGCGTGAACACAAAGGCCAGCACCGCGGAGATCACGTACGTGAGCGGGTCCACCACCACGTCGAAGTACAGCGACGGCATCCGCAGGATCCACGTGAGCGACCGCGCGAGGGCATAGCCCAGCGGCATGCCCATCACCACACCGATGCCCGTGAGGATGAGCGTCTCCTTGTTGATGTAGCCGTGGACCTCGGGGCGCTTGAAGCCCAGCACCTTGAGCGTCGCGAGCTCGCGCTCGCGCTCGGAGATGTTGGTGTTGGAGAGCGTGAACACCACGGTGAACGAGAGCGCCGCGGCAAGCACGATGACCACGTAGACCACGGTGTTGATGAGCGTGAAGGCACTCGAGAAGTCGCGCACGAGCTTGGCCGTGGAGACCACGGAGAGCAGGCGGTCATCCTGGGTGAGGCGCTCGGAGAGCTCGATCTGCTCCTCGCTCGTGCCGGAGAGGTGCGCGAGCACGCCGTTCATCTCGCACTTCTCGCCAAATGCGGCCGCGTAGGCGTCCGCCGTCATGAAGATGGTGTTGCTCAGGTAGTTGAGCGCGATGCCGTCCACACGCGCGACACCCTCGGCGAGCGTGCTGTCCTGGAGCGCCAGCTCGTCGCCGAGCGAGAAGCCCATGACCTGCTCAGCGTTCTTGGTGATGACCGCGCCCTCCCCCGAGAGCGAAAGCTCGTGGCCGCCCTCGTCCTCGAGCTGGGCGTAGCCCTCGAGGTCCGTCGCCTCGGGCACCACCACCAGCTGCACGGTCTCCTTGTCGTCCCCGTAGCTCACCGTGAGGCTGTCTATGTAGACGCGCACGAGGTCCTCGACCTCGGAGTCCGCAGCCAGGTCCTCCACCACGGAGTCGAGGTCGTCCGAGGAGCTCACCGCCATGAGGTCGTAGCGGGTCACGCCGGCGTCCCCGTACTGGCGCGGCGAGAGCGAGAGCACCGTGTCGCGGATGCCAAAGCCCGTGATGAGCAGCGCCACGCACCCCGCGATGCCAAAGGTCGTCATGAGGAAGCGCCGCTTGTAGCGGAAGAGGTTGCGCGCCGTGACCTTGTTGAGGAAGCTGAACCTGCTCCACACGGGGGCGATGCGCTCCAGGAGGATGCGCGAGCCCGCCTTGGGAGCCTTGGGGCGCATAAGCTCGGCCGGGGACTCCCGCAGCTCGCGCCAGCAGGTGAAGAGCGTGGCCCCCACGATGCCGGCCGCAAAGAGCGCGAAGGACAGTGCCGCGCTCCCCACGTCATAGCCGTACATGAACCCGGGCAGCGCGTACATGGTGGAGAAGATCGTGAAGATGATGGCGGGGAGCACCACGAAGCCGAGCACGTTGCCCACGATGGCACCCACGACGCACGCGGCGAGCGCGTAGAGCGCGTACTTGGAGAGGATGCGGCCGCGCGAGTACCCGAGCGCCTTGTAGACGCCAATCAGCCCACGCTCCTCCTCCACCATGCGCGTCATGGTGGTAAGGCTTATGAGCACGGCCACCACGAAGAACACGATGGGGATGACGGTGCCGATGGCCTCGATGGAGGAGGCGTCGGAGTCGACGCTCGCGTAGCTCGAGAGGCTCGAGCGGTCCTGCACGTACCACGTGGCATCCGGGATGTCCTCGATCTCCTCGCGCGCGTCGGCGATCTCCGCCAGGGCGTCGTCGCGCTCGGACTCGAAGGTCGCGCGGGCGTCGTCGAGATCGGCCTGGCCGTCCGCAATCTCGGCGAGGGCGTCGTCGAGCTGGCGCTGCGCGTCGGCCAGCTGCTCCAGGGCGTCCGCGCGCTGGCGGTCGAGCTCGGCCTGGCCGTCCTCGAGCTCGGCCCATCCCTCCGCGAGCTCGCGCTCGCTCTGCTCGAGCGTCGCCTGGGCGCTCGCGAGCTGGTCGTAGGCGTCGCGCAGCTCCTGCCAGCCCGAGTCTATGAGGGCCTGCTGCTTGGCAAACTCCGCCTCCGCCGTGGTCTTTGCCTGCTCGATGCCGGCATCGAGCTGCGCCAGGCCGTCGGTGGCCTGCGAGAGGCCCGCCGCGGCCTGAACGCGCCCGCTCGCCAGGGCGGTCGCGCTCTGGTCGCTCGAGGGGTCAGCGGTGCCCAGCGCAACGATCTGCTGGATGCCCACCTGGTAGCCCTCGAGGGCGGTCAGCTGGCTCTGGATGGCCTCGAGGCCCTGCTGCGCGGTCTCCCTGGTGGCCTCGAGCTCGTCTCGCTGGGCCGTGAGGCCGTCGAGCGTCGCCTGAAGCTCCTCGCGCTGGGCGAGAAGAGCCTCGAGCTCGGGATTCGTCCCCAGAACCACCATGCCGGGGCCCGCGTTCTCCCCGGAATCCTCGACACCAGGGTCCTCCCCGGGCTCAGCCTCGTCCTCCCCGGCACCCTCGCCCTCCCCGGGCTCGCCCGTGCCAGCCTGCTCGAGCTGGGCGATCTGCGCGTCAACGGCCTCGAGGGCCTGCTCGGTCTGGGCGATTCCCTCGTCGAGCTGGGCGAGCGCGGCGTCGATGGTCCCGATCTGCGCCGTGACCTCCTCGGCCTGCGCGGAGAGCTGGTCTGCGGTCTGGGCGAGCGTCTCGGAGACGGGCGTCAGCACCTGCGCCGCCTGCGCCATGGAGCTCGCGAACGCACCGACCGCCGCCTGCGTGGACTCCGCGTCGCTCGCGTCCGCCGCGCAGACCTGCTCCCACGAGCTGCGAATCTGCCCGGCCACCGCGGAGAGCGCCTCGCCGCCCTGGGGCAGCGCGCCGGCCATCGTCTCGAGCCCGTCCGCCATCTCCGCAACGCTTCCGTCCAGCATGGAGACGGTCTCCTCCAGGCTCCCCACCGTCGCCGCCACCTCGGCGCGCTGCGCCTCGAGGTCGGCGATGGTCGTGCCGTAGAACTCCTCCCGCGCGGCGTCGAGCTGGGACTGGCCGTCCCTCAGCTGCTGCTCGGCCCCCGGGAGGGACTCGTTGAACTCCCTGATGCCCGCCTCGAGCTCGGCGCGCCCGTCCGCGAGCTGAGCCTCGCCGTCCTCGAGCTGCGCCCGACCCTCGTCGATCTCCGCCTGAGCGTCATCGAGCTGCTGCAGGGCGTCGGCGCGCTCCTCGTCGAGCTCCGCCTGGCCATCCGCGACCTCGGCGCGCCCCTCGTCAAGCTCCGCCTGGCCGTCGGCGATCTCCTGCTCGGCGTCGGCCAGTTCCTCGAGCGCCTCGGCCTCCGCCTCGTCCACCTCCTCGGTGGCGTCCGCGCGCAGGCCCTCGCCGCGGGCGCGCTCGCGCTCGGCGCGGGCGTCCTCCACGCTCTGCTTGACCTTGTCCACGACGGACTCGTACTCCGCCGAGTAGCACAGCGGCTCGTCCGCGCCCTCAACGGTGAGGTAGACGACCGTGTAGGCCTCCGCGGTGGCGCACTCCCGCGTGACGAAGAACGAGTACTGGGAACCGCCGCTCGAGCGGAAGGACATCGTCCCCTCGCCGGCGTTGACGTCCATCGGGTCCAGCACGGAGCCCACGATCACGTACTCCCCGCGCTCGAAGACCTCGGTGGACTCGGAGTCAAGGGCGTCGAGCCCCTCGTCCTTCTCGGCATCTTGGTCCTGGGCGTCGTCGTCGGCGCCATGGAAGGTCACGGTGTCGCCGATGGAGAGGCCCGAGTCCTTGAGGTAGCGCTGCGTCACGGCTATCTCGTCTGCGCTCTGGGGCAGGCGCCCCTCCATGACCAGCGGCTCGTTCATGCCCGAGGGGGAGAGCGCCTTGACGTCGACCTTCTCGGAGACCGAGCCCACCGTGGTGTAGGCGGTCTCGACGTAGCCCCCCTCGACCTTCTCCACCCCGTTGAGGGCGGCGAGCGCGTCCACGTCCTCCTCGGTGAGACCCAGCGTGGACTGCACGCGAATGTCAAAGAGCTGCTGCTCGTCGAAGAAGGCGTCCGCCGAGTTGCGCAGGTCCACGCACGAGGCGCGCAGGCCGGTGAGCATCGTCACGCCAAGCGCCGTGATCGTGGCGAGCGCCACGAAGCGCTTGAGGCTCCCGCGCACCGTGCGCAGGATGCCCCTGGTGAAGGCGTTGTGTGACGAGGCCCCGGCCATGGCTACCACTCGATCTCTGCGATGGGCTTGGGGTGGTCGTTGGTGGTCATGCTCGTCACCTGGCCGCTCTTGAAGCGGATGAGACGGTCGGCCATGTCCGCCAGCGCGGCGTTGTGGGTCACGATGACCACGGTGATCTTCTCGTTGCGACACATGTCCTGCAGGAGCTGCAGGATCTGCTTGCCCGTCTGGTAGTCGAGCGCTCCGGTGGGCTCGTCGCAGAGCAGGAGCTTGGGGTTCTTGGCAAGGGCGCGCGCGATGGAGACGCGCTGCTGCTCGCCGCCGGAGAGCTGCGCGGGGAAGTTGTTGAGGCGCTCGGCCAGCCCCACCTTCTCCAGCGTCTCCACCGGGTCGAGCGAGTCGGGGCAGATCTGCGTGGCAAGCTCCACGTTCTCGAGCGCCGTGAGGTTGGGCACGAGGTTGTAGAACTGGAAGACAAAGCCCACGTCCGCGCGGCGGTACAGCACGAGGTCGTTCTCGCTCGCGCCGGAGAGGTCGCGGCCGTCCACGCGCACGGTGCCCGAGGTGGCGCTGTCCATGCCGCCCAGGATGTTGAGCGCCGTGGTCTTGCCTGCGCCCGAGGCGCCCAGGATGACGGCGAGCTCGCCCTTCTCAACGGTGAAGCTGGCGCCGTCGAGGGCGTTTATCTTGGCGGACCCCTCTCCGTAGGTCCGGACGACGTCCAGGAAGTCTATGTAGGCCATCGAAGCTCCGATTGCTCGACAACGTGTTGTCTAATCGAAGTATACTGAGGCCACGGGGCGAGAAGAACCATCACTCGACAGCCGCCCCGCAAGTGTCGAGCACGTGGCGGTTGACAGGGGGACAGTCCCTTTGTCACGTTATGTGATCGCATAACGTGACAAAGGGACTGTCCCCCTGTCAACCTGACCGGAGACGAGGGTGCCATGAAGAAGCAGCCGCAGGTCACCGAGCAGACGCGCGCCAACCTCCGCCAGGCGTTCTGGGAGCTCTACGCCGAGCGTCCCATCGAGAAGATCTCCGTCCGCGAGATCACGGACCGCGCCGGCTACAACCGGGCAACCTTCTACCTCTACTACCACGACGTCTACGAGCTGCTGGGCGAGATCGAGGACCAGGTGCTCGGCAACATCGACCGCCTGGTGAACGAGCACCTGCTCAAGGGCGACCGCCTGGACTTCTCCCAGCACATGGGACTCATCCTGCGCCTTGCCCAGAGGTCGCGCGCCTACACCGAGGTGCTCCTCGGCGAGCACGGCGACCCCACCTTTGGACAGCGCCTCAAGGAGATCGTGAGCCCCATCGTCGACCGCTTCTTCCTGCAGGACGAGACCGTGGACGAGCAGGGCAGGCGCATCGTCCGCGAGTTCTACCTCTCCGGCATCCTGGCCATCATCCGCACATGGACGGCGGAGAAGGACCCCATGCCCATCGACCGCCTCATCGACCTCGTGGTGCGCATCGCGCTGTAGGGGTCTGACCTCCGTTGGCGTTCTTTCCCTCCCGTGAGGGGAAGAACGGCCGCGAAGTCCCCATTTTTCGGCGCGAGCCCCTCTTTCTCCCCCTTGCGAGGGTGTAACAACGAGAGGGACGGGCCCTCCAGCGCCAAAAAGACGGCCGTTCTTACACCCTAGAGAGGAGAAGAACGGCCGCTCGAAGACCTGGACCAGCCCCCTTCTCGGGGGAGGGAAACCACCCCGCAGGCCCCGCTAGTTCTTGGCAAAGAACGCGAGCGCAATGGCGTTGGGCCCCACGTGCGTGCCGATGGTGGCACCCACGGAGGTGATGGGCAGGTCCTCCTCGGCCACCACGTCCTCCCAGATGGCGCGGTTGTCCTCCAGGTACTTCTTGAGGAGCTTCTGCGAGAGGCCCGTGTAGCCCAGCAGCACCGGCATCGTGAAGTCGATGCCGAACTTCTCGACCTGCTGGTGGAGCTGGTTGCGCCCGTTCTTGGAGCCGCGCGCCTTGCCCAGCATCACGACCTCGCCGTCCCTCACGCCCACCACGGGCTTGATGGAGAGCAGCTCGCCGATGGTGCCCACGCTCTTGGGGATGCGACCGCCGCGCTTGAGGAACTCGAGCGTGTCCAGAAGCGCGAGCAGGCACACGCGGCCCACGGCCGCCTCGACCTTCTGGGCGATCTCCGCCGCACCCAGGCCCTCGTCCGCGAGGCGCAGCGCGTAGAGCACGAGGATGCCCTGGCCGATGGTGGCGTTCTTGCCGTCGACAACGTGGACCTCGGGGTAGTCGGCCGCTGCGGTGAGAGCGCTCTGGTAGGTACCGGAGAGCGCAGAGGAGAGCGTGATCACCACGGCCTCCTCGCCGGCGGCGCGCACCTGGTCAAAGACCTGCTGGTAGGCATACGGCGTGGCCTGGCTCGTCTTGGGGAGCTCGTCGCTCTCGATGAGCAGCTCGTAGAAGCGGTCGTTGGAGAGGTCGACGCCATCTGCGTACGTGGTCTCGCCAAAGGTGATGCCCAGCGGCAGCGCCGTGAGGCGCGGGTCGCTCTGGTCGGGGATGTCAAAGCCGGAGTCGGTGATGATGCGAACGGGCATGGCGCTTACCTTTCTGCCTGGGCGGCTACTGCTCTTCTCGTCCTTCTCGCCCAAACGTCCTGAGGCGCTCGAGGATGTGGTTGAGGGAATCGTACATCTGAAGGCGCTGCCGCATGGCAAGCTCCCCGCCAGCCTCGTCGAGCACTCGGTGAATGATGTCGTCGAGGGGGCGCGCCGCCTCGTAGCCCTTCTCGGTCAGGCGCACGGGCGCGCGGTAGCGGGAGGCGTCCTCGTCCTCGGCGTCCCCCACCTCCACGAAGCCGTCCTCGGCAAGGTGCGCGATGGTGCGCGACATGGCGGCGCGGCTCACGTCCACCAGGCGCGCGAGCTCGGAGGCGGTGAGTCCCTCGGGATGCTTGACCAGGTAGTAGAGGCACATGACGTCGGACCCGCGAAAGCCCAGGCGCTTGGCCTCGGCCGTCTTGATGCGCTGAATCTCCTTGCCAAGGGCGCTGATGATGCCGACGAAGTCCTCGAAGCGCTTCTCGGTCACGCCGCTCGCCTCCCCGATCCCCAAGAAGGATGGATGGATGTTAACTACGTAACATCATTATCGCCCCGCCTCCCCGGGTATCAAGCGAGCCACGCGATATTCACACGGACCTTGACGCCGCGGTGCGATGCCTCAATTGTTTCCGGCGGGAAAATACCCTTGCGCACGCGTCGCCGCGCGCGTATCGTGTCCACAACGCGTAAGGCCCACGAGAGCACGAGAGGAGCGCCAGACATGAGCCAGACCTTCATCAACGTCAACGTTCGCACGTCCATGAACTGGTGGTGGCGCAACTTCTCCTCGCTCGGTCGATGGTGAGTCTCACGCGCCATACCCATTTGCGCTGAGAGGGCTCCCGGAAGACCGGGGGCCCTTTTCTTGTGGCAATCAGCGCCCAGGACGATAAGAACCGCAAGCCGATAAGAACCGCAAGCCGATAAGAACCTCCAGCCAGCACCTCCCGCCAGACTCCAGAAAGGAAACCGCCATGTCCGAGAACACCGCCGCCCAGACCTCCGCCGCCCGCACCGTCGCCACCGCCGACCACGGCAAGCTCGACATCCAGGCCCTCGTTCTTCTCGCCGTCCTCCTTGCCGCGGGCTTCATCCTCAACTTCACCGTGGGCAAGGCCATCTCCGGCATCTCCGGCGGCCTCATCAGCCCCGAGTTCATCATCTCCGCCTTCTGCCTCACCATCCTCGTGGTGCGTCCCAACCTGCCGCAGGCGCTCGTGATCGGCCTCATCTCCGCGGCAGTCATCCAGGTCACCACCACCTCGCCCTTCATCGACTTCGCGGCCGAGGGCATCGCCGCCATGCTCATGGCCGGAATCGTGGCCGCCGGCATGGCCTCGCCCGCCAAGAAGTTCGTCCCGCTCGCCGGCTCCTTTGTCACCACCGTGGTCTCCGGCGTGATCTTCATGCTCATCAAGATCGCCATGGTGGGCGGCGCGGCCGAGCTCGCCGCGGCCATGCTTCCCGTGGTCGTCCTCACCGGCGTCTTCAACGCCATCCTGGTGAGCGCGCTCTACCTCCCCATCAAGGCCGCCCTCAAACTCGCCGACTAGCCACCCAGGACTTGACAATCTGCCCGGGTCAAACTGTCAACTTGACAGCTGGCCCCGGGCAGATTGTCAAAAGAGAAAGGTCACCATGACCAGCGACTCCCCCATCATCAGGCTCGAGGACGTCTCGTTCTCATACGGTGGGTCCGACCACCCCGCGCTCGACCACGCCTCCCTCGACATCGCGTCGGGGGAGTTCGTTGGCGTGATAGGCCCCTCGGGCGCCGGAAAGTCCACGCTCGCGGCCGTCATGTCCGGGGCCATCCCCCATCACTACCGCGGGCAGCTCTTTGGCGCCGCCCTCGTGGACGGCCGGGACACCTGCGAGGTCACGCTCACGGACATCTCCCGCATCGTGGGCAGCGTGAACCAGGACATAGATGCCCAGATGGTAGCCTCCGTGACGGAGGACGAGCTGCTCTTTGGCCTCGAGAACTTCGGCGTGCCGCACGAGGAGATTCCAGCCCGCGTGGCGGAGGCGCTTGAGACCGCGGGCATTGCCGACCTGCGCGAGCGCGAGATCGCCACGCTCTCGGGCGGGCAGAAGCAAAAGGTGGCCATCGCTGCCATCCTTGCGCTCGCGCCGCGCGTCCTCGTGCTGGACGAGCCCACGGCGGCGCTCGACCCCGTCTCCTCGAGCGCGGTCTTTGACACGCTGCGGGAGCTCAACGCCAGCGCCGGCATCACGGTGGTGGTCATCGAGCAGAAGGTGGCGCTCCTCTGCGAGCACTGCGACCGCATCCTGGTGATGGACGAGGGGCGCCTGGCCTTTGACGGCACGCCTCGCGAGGTCTTCTCGCACGGCCGCGAGCTGCGGGCGCTTGGCGTGGACAGCCCCCGCGTGGCTCGCGTCTCCAACAGCCTTGCCGAGCACGGCATCATCGCCCCCGGCGCCCCCTGCCTCAGCGTGGCGGAGGCGCGCGACCTCATTGCGGGCCTCCTGCGCGGACGGAGCGGCGTGCGCGCGGGCGAGAAGAACCCGGCGCCCGCCACCGCCGCGAAGCCCGAGGCTCCGGACGCCGGACCCGCCGCCGAGCCCGTCGTTCGCTTCCACGACGTGAGCTTTGCCTATCCGGGCAGCCGCGCCACCGTGGAGCACCTCTCCTTCGAGGCGCGCCCCGGGGAGATCGTGAGCGTCATCGGCCAGAACGGAGCCGGCAAGACAACGCTCACGAAGCTTCTGAACGGCCTGCTCAAGCCCGCCTCCGGCGAGGTGGTCGTGGCGGGCCTCCGCACGAGTGACGCCCCCACGAGCCGCCTTGCCGCCCATGTGGCCACGCTCTTCCAGAACCCCGACCGCCAGCTCTGCAAGGACACCGTCCTCGACGAGGTCGCCTTTGGCCTCGAGCTCACGGGCGTCCCCGCGGACGAGGCGCGCGAGCGCGCCCGCGCCGTGGCGGAGCGCTTTGGCCTGCCCCTCGACGCCGCGCCCTTCTCGCTCTCCCGCGGGCAGCGCCAGATGGTCGCCCTGGCCTCCGTGGTGGTCATGGAGCCGGACGTGATTCTCCTGGACGAGCCCACGAGCGGTCTCGACTACCGCGAGTGCATGACGGTCATGGAGACGGTGCGCGAGATGGCCGCACGCGGGTGCGCCGTGGTGATGGTCTGCCACGACATGGAGGTGGTCTCGGACTTTGCCGAGCGCTGCGTGGTCATGGCGGAAGGACGGATCCTGGCCCAGGGCCCGGCGAGCGACGTCTTTGCCGACGAGGCCCTCATGGCCCGTGCCGGCATAGAGCCCCCGCAGGTCGTGCGCCTGGCGGGTGAGCTCGCGCGCACCGTCTCGCCCGCGTTTGCGGGCATCACCCAGGTCTCCGGCATCGTCGACACCGTGGAGGAGATGGTCCGCCGTGACTAGCGTCATCGACTACGTTCCCGGGAGCACGCTGCTCCACCGGCTGAACCCCGTGACCAAGCTCGCCCTTGCCGCAGCCATCGTGGCCGCGACGCTGCTGGCGGACACCTATGCCCTGCTCCTGGGGCTTCTTGCCCTCACGTTTGCGCTCGCGGCCCACGCCGGCGTGCCGGAACGGCTCGCGCGGCTGCTCAAGCTGGTGGTTCCGCTCGGCGTGGTGATGTTTGTCTTCCAGCTCCTCTTCACCCACACCGGCGAGGTCGTCTGGGGCTTTGTCACCACGGACGGCCTGGCCACGGCCCCCAAGGTGTGCCTGCGCCTCATGGGGGTGGCGCTGCCGCTCGTGCTCATGCTCACGGTGACCAGGCTCACGGACCTCGCCAACGCCTGCGTGGAGGTGCTGCACGTGCCCTACCGCTACGCGTTCACGTTCACCACGGCGCTGCGCTTCGTGCCCGTGTTCTCCCAGGAGATGAACGCGATCATGGAGGCCCAGACCGCGCGCGGGGTCGAGTACGACACGAGAAACCCCGTCCGCAAGCTCACGCTCATGCTGCCGCTCTGCGTCCCCCTGCTCGTGAGCTCCGTGGGAAAGACCGACGCCACGGCGCTCGCCGCCGAGCAGCGCGGCTTCTACCTGCGCACGCGCGAGAGCAGCTACCGCCGCTACCCGCTCGTCGCGCGCGACTGGGCGGTGCTCGCGCTCTGCGTGGCGCTCGTGGCGCTTGCCGTGGCGCTGTAGGGCGGCGGACGCCGGGCTGCCCGCGGGAGCGCAGCATACATCCTGCGTGACGTTCTTCTCGTCAACTGGGCAAACTTCCCCGGAATCGCGCGGGATGTATGGTGGCGATTCGCGACCGCTCCGCAACGACGCAAAAACGAGGCGGGCACCGGGCCCGCCTCACGCGAGAGTGAATTGCAGCCGTCAGCTAGTCGTCGTCGCGGTCGTCATCCCAGTCGTCGCGATCGTCGTCGCGGTCGTCGTCCCAGTCGTCACGGTCATCCAGGTCGTCATCGTCGTCCCAGTCGTCGTCTCGATCGTCCCAGTCGTCGTCTCGATCGTAGCGGTCGTCGTGCCAGTCATCCCAGTCGTCGCGGTCATCCCAGTCGTCGTTGCCGTCGATGTCAGCCTCGAGGACCTTGCCCGTGCGAGCGTCGACCTCATACTCGTACTCCACGCCGCCGGACGTGAACTCCATCTCGTAGACGCCGTCATCGAGCTCGTACTCGTGGTCGTTGAAGCTTGCCTCGCTCAGCCCCAGCTGAGACAAGACGATGTCCTTGGCTGCATCGAGGCCGATGTACCCGCGGTCGTCAAGCTGCTCGGGCGCCACCGCAAGGGCGTCGGACGCAAGGCCGAACCCGCCGACCGTTTCGCGAACGCCGCTCTCGATTCTGCGAAGGAAGTCCTCCCCCGGGTAGCTCGAGCCCTGCTCGAGCTTCACGACAACGTTTCGGTCGTGTCCGTCGACGGTCTGGTTGAAGTGGCCCGCCTCGTAGATCTCCCCCACGAGCTCGGAGACCACCTCCCGACACTCACGCCCCTCGTACCCGCCATAGCCGCCCACAACGCCTCGGCCCTCGTCGTTCACTCCCTCGATCTCGGTGACCAGGCCCTTGTTGTCATACTCGATCTCGATCTCGGGGTTGACGCTCAGGAGCAGGGTGCCCACCGCCTGGGAGACGGGAGTCTCCGCCTGGGCCTCGACCTGGGCCTCGTTCGTCTGCGCGGGGGGATTCGTCGTGGTGGTCGACCCGCATCCCGCGAGAACCGCCGCAAGGGCAACGCCCATCGTCGCGCTGGTAAGGATGCTCTTCAGGCTCGTGCTCTTCATGGTGTCCTCCTTGAGGTTGTCGTGCCTTCTTCTTGCCTTGCGGTGAGAGGTTGCGCAGGGGGCATCACCAAAACCGGGGTCGCTCGAAAAAAGATCTGGCGAGAAGAACGCGGGGCTAGGGACGCCGTTCGGAAGGCGGGTTAGTCATCGTCATCGTCATCGTCCCAGTCGCCGTCATCGTCCCCGTCGTCGTCGCTGTCGTCGTCCCAGTCCCCGTCATCGCCGTCGTCCCCGTCGTCGCCATCGTCGTCCCAGTCGTCGTCCCCGTCGTCGTCTTCGTCGCCAGCGGGCACGCTCGGGGGCGGCGTCTCCGCATCCCCCTCGACCGCATCGTCCGCCGCATCGTCATCCCAAGCGTCCCCCGGCTCTGGCCTCATGACGTCATCGCTTACGCCCGGCACCGTCACGGTCACCCTGTGGTCGAGGTGCACCTCCAGCTCCACGATCAGCCGGTCCTCCGTCGCGGTCTTCCACCCCTCGTCTTCGGACTCGACCGTCACCTCGATGGTCCCGCCCTCGTCGAGATAGCCCTCGTCCTCGGCGAGCTCCGCCAAGTCGTCCGTGACCTCGTCGACCGTCCGGCCGTAATAGGAGAAGCCGGCGATGAGCTCGGCGCCGTCGTTGTTCTCTCCCTCGAGGGAGACCACGCGGTCAAGCCGGTTGACCTCCATGCTCACCTCGGGATTGATCCTCATGTACACCGTGCCGATTGGCAGACGCCACAGCACGCCACCGGCAACAACGGCAACGACGAGACACGCCGCGGCGGCTATCAGCCCCACACGCCCGCGGGTTCTTCTCGCCGAGCGGGCCCCGAATTCAAGGACTTCCCCCTCCCCAAAGAGGACGACGTCCTCGACCACCTGGCCCATCTCGTATCCGAGGTTGGGAACCCGCAGGAAGCGCCCCTCCTCGTCAAGGGCCACCGCGTAGCTCAGCGCGCACTCCATGATCAGGTACCTCATCGTGCGTCACCTCCCGGGCGCTCCACAATCTTGTGGAGGTGTCCGCGGATGATCTCGAAGCCGTTGGTGTAGGCCAGCAGCAGCGCCACGAGATAGGTGCGGTGGCGCTCGAGGGTCTTCTTCTCCACCCCGGAGCCGCGGGCAAGGTCGGTGATCGGCAGCTTCTTGGTGGCGAGAAGACGCTCCAGGAGCTCGGGGTTGGCTCGGGCGTGCGCAAGGGCCCTGCCGCACGCCTCGAGCGTGCGCCGCTGCTGCGGGCAGCTCTCCGTCACGTCAAAGAGGGTTATCCCAAAGTCCCTGAGCTGCGAGGCAAATTCCGCTATCTCCGCCCGGCTCGCAAGACGCGTCTCGCGCTCCGAGATCTCGTCCTTCTCTGCAGCCAGCGTCTCAACGAGCGGGCGGTCGTCCTCGTCGTCGGACGCCGGGCGCCGCTCGTCCAGAGAGACCACCTCGGCGTGCCTGCTCTCTCTGCGCCTGAAGTCAATCAGGCGGTTTCTGATGCTCAGGGCGGCGAGGGGTATGAACGCTCCTCGCGCGCGGTCGTACGTCATCACCGCCTCGTGAAAGGCATACATGGCGATCCCCAGCTCGTCGTCTCGTCCCTCCTGCGGCGGCCGGCCCATGAACTTTGCCGTCTCCGCCTTGATGAACGGGAGGTAGCTCCGTACGAGCTCGTCGGCGGCACGCGGATCCCGCCTTGCTGCGCGAACCCGAGCGACTATCTCCCTGCTTTCTCTCATCGCTCCCCTCGGAGATAGGATGCGGACGCCGCCCCGCAAAAGCGGGGTCGCCTGGAAATCACCTGAAGCGTTCAGGATATCGGCCGCGCGGCACGAGAACGTAAGCGCTCCGTAAGCCGCGGCGAACGGTGCCGCGGCTTACGGGCGACGCACGAGCGGCACGACCCGAGCGCGACAAAGCCGCGTGGCGAGGGGCGATTTCCGTCCGGCCCAAGGCGCATAATGGGGCGAGAAGAACCCGGCGACAGGAGCCCCATGGCGGACGCGACGCCCCTCGACATACTGCGCACCACCTTTGGCTACCCGAGCTTCCGGCCGCACCAGGCGGAGATCGTGGACGCCGTGCTCGCAGGCCGCGACATCATGGCCGTCATGCCAACCTCCGCCGGCAAGTCCATCTGCTACCAGGTGCCGGCGCTCGCGCTCGCCGCGCGCACGGGCGGGCTCACGCTCGTGGTCTCCCCGCTCATCTCGCTCATGGCGGACCAGGTGGGAGCGCTGCGCCAGATGGGCGTGGCGGCAAGCTTCCTCAACTCCACGCTCTCGGCCAGCGAGCGCGCAGGCGTGCTCCACGGCATGGCCTCGGGGGCGCTCGCCCTCGTCTACGCGGCGCCGGAGCGCCTTGACGACCCGGCCTTCCTGGAGACCGTCTCCGCGCGCGGCGTGGCGCTCCTCGCCGTGGACGAGGCTCACTGCATCTCTCAGTGGGGCAACGACTTTAGGCCCAGCTACCAGCGCATCATTGAGTTTCTCGAGGCACTGCCCGCGCGTCCGCCCGTGATGGCGCTCACGGCCACGGCCACCCGCGCCGTGCGCAAGGACATTCTGGCCGCGCTGGGGCTTCGGGACCCCCTTGTGGTCGTGGCGAGCTTTGACCGGCCGAATCTCTCGTTCTCCGTCTCGCGCCCGCGAGGAGCTGCCGAGAAGGACCGCATGCTTGTTACCTTTGTCCGCCAGCGCGCCAGTCTCTCCGGCATCGTCTACTGCTCGAGCCGACGCGCCGTGGAGGAGGTCTGCGAGCTGCTGCGCGACGAGGGGCTGGCCGCCACGCGCTACCACGCGGGGCTCTCCGCGGAGGAGCGCGAGCGCAACCAGGAGGACTTCCTCTACGACCGAGCGCGCGTGATGGTGGCCACCAACGCCTTTGGCATGGGCATCGACAAGTCCAACGTGAGCTACGTGGTCCACTACAACCTGCCGCTCAGCCTGGAGAACTACTACCAGGAGGCCGGGCGCGCGGGCCGCGACGGCACCAAGGCGGACTGCCTGCTGCTCTACTCCCCCGGCGACGTTCACACGGCGGAGTTCCTGCTCTCGCGGAGCGAGCCTCGCGAGGGGCTCACGTCCGAGCAGGTCGAGGCGCTCGCCGAGCGCGACGCCGAGCGGCTGCGCCAGATGGTCTTCTACGCCACCACCACCGAGTGCCTGCGCGCCCACATCCTGCGCTACTTTGGCGAGGAGGCGCCAGCCTACTGCGGCAACTGCGGGAACTGCCTCACGGACTTCGAGGAGGTGGACGCCACCACGGACGCCCTCAAGGTGGTGAGCTGCGTCGCGCGCGTCGCCCAGCGCGGGCGCAGCGTCGGGGCGACCATGATCGTGGACGTGCTGCGTGGATCGCGCGGCGAGAAGGTCCTGCGCCGCGGCTTCGACTCGCTCTCAACCTACGGCATCATGGCCGACGTCCCCGCCGCGCGCGTGCGCGCCATCATGGACGAGCTGGTCTTCCGTGGCATCCTCGCGCGCACCGGAGGGGACTATCCCACGATCGAGCTCACCGGGCTCTCGGGGCCGTTCCTGCGCCGGGAGGCACCCTGGGACGAGCCGTTCGTGCTCAAGGTGGCGCGAGGCGCCCCGCGCGTCGAGCGCGTCCCCGCCGCCCCCGCCAAGACCCGGGCCGCCACGGACGTCTCCGAGCTGGACGATGCGGGGCGGGAGCTCTACGCTCGGCTCTCCGAGCTTCGGGGCGAGCTCGCGCGCGAGCAGGGCGTGCCGTCGTACTTCATCTTCTCCAACGCCACGCTCGTGGACATGTGCGCCAAGCGGCCGAGCACGGTCGAGGAGCTCCTCGGCGTCTCCGGCGTGGGCGCCAAGAAGGCCGAGCGCTACGGCGACGTCTTCCTCGAGAGGATCAACGGCTAGCCCGCCAAGAGGGGACAGGTGTAGAGCGGCTTGTAGCGGGCACCGTCCGGTCCGAGGATGCTCCTGAAGAGCGTGACGCGCGTCGCCTCGTCCGGAAGCGGGAACGCCAGGTCCCCCAGCGACCCGCGGGGCACGCGCGCCCGCCGCGCGAGCGTCACGTGCGGTAGGAAGTCCTTCTCGTCATAGGCGAGCCCGCGGGCGGAGAGCTCCTCGCGCACGCGGGCGGTAAGCCCCATGAGCTGCGGGTCCTTCTCGATGCCGAGCCAGAGCGTGGCGTCACGGGAGCGTCCGAAGGTACCAAGGCCGCACTGCTGCAGCGGCACGGGACCCCGCCCTCCGCACGCAGCGTCAAGCGCCCCCATGGCGGAGCGCGTCTCGGCCTCTCCCACCTCGCCGAGAAACGCGAGCGTGATATGGCGGTTCTCCTGCGACACGAAGCGGCCCTCGCAGACGCCCGCAAGACCACGCGCGAGCTCGTCGACCTCGTCCGCAAACGCCTCCGGCAGCTCTATGGCTATGAACGCCCTCATTCACCCTCCTGTCCTTCTCGTCACTATACCAGAACAAGTGTTGCAGTCTTTGTGATGCGCGCGCCCCAGACGATTCGCGTCCGTCGCCAGGAGCATCATAGACTCATAAAGAGAACACGTGTTTGATTCGGCAACCGAGGGGGCAAGGGGGCGATGGAGCGCAGCTATCTCTGCATAGACCTCAAGTGCTTCTATGCCTCCGTGGAGTGCGTTGATCGCGGGAAGGACCCCTTCGAGCACCGTCTTGTGGTGGCAGACCCCACGCGCGGACCCAAGACCATCTGCCTCGCCATCTCGCCTGCCATGAAGGCGCTGGGGGTGCGCAACCGCTGTCGCGTCTTCGAGATCCCGGGGGGCATCGACTACGAGATGGCGCCCCCGCGCATGCGGCGCTACATGGAGGTCTCCGCGGACATCTACGAGCTCTACCTGAGGTACTTCTCGCCAGAGGACATCCACGTCTACTCCATCGACGAGTGCTTCATAGACGTGACCCCCTACCTCGACCTCTACGGCAAGACGCCCCGGGAGCTCGCCACGATGCTCATGGACCTCGTGCTCCGGGAGACGGGCGTCTGCGCCACCGCGGGGATAGGCACCAACCTCTTCCTCGCCAAGGTCGCGCTCGACATCACGGCCAAGCACGTGGAGGACCACATAGGCGAGCTGGACGAAGAGCGCTACAAGTGCCTCATCTGGCCGCACCGCCCCATCACGGACATCTGGGGGATCGGCCCGGGCATCGCGCGAAGGCTCGCCCGCATGGGGGCGCACGACATGGGCGGCGTGGCCCTGCTGGACGAGCGAGGGCTCTACGACGAGTTTGGCATCAACGCAGAGCTGCTCATAGACCATGCCTGGGGCATCGAGCCCTGCACCATGGCGGAGATTCACGCGTATCGCCCGCGCGCGCACTCCATGGGCTCCGGGCAGGTCCTCATGCGCGACTACAGCTTCGAGGAGGCCGGCACGATCCTGCGCGAGATGGTGGACGGCCTCGTGCTCGAGCTCGTTGACAAGGGCCTGGTCTGCAGCCATATCTCGCTCTTCGTGGGCTACGCGCACGAGCGCGGGGGCGCCGACGAGGCCGGGACGCCCGCACAGACCTTCACGGGCGAGCACGGGACGCGCGTAGTCGGCCGGCGCGGGGAGGGAGCCAACGCCTCGCGCAAGCTCGCCGAGGCCACCAGCTCGCGCGAGGCGCTCACCGCGGCGTTTCTGACCCTCTACGCTGAGGTCGTAGACCCCAACCGTGCCGTCAGGCGCGTCAACATAGCCGCAGGGGAGCTCGTGCCGGAGGAGTACGCGGAGCTCACGCTCTTCTCGGACCCCGCGGCAAACACGGCCGAGAAGAGCCTCGCCCGCGCGACGATGGCCGTGAAGCGCAGGTTTGGCAAGAACGCCCTCGTGCGCGGCATCAGCCTGAGGCCGGAGGCCACGGCACGGGAGAGAAACCAGCAGGTAGGAGGCCATCATGAGTAGTCGGGACACGGGACGCCGCGCGGAGAGGGCCGCGCAGTTCATGCCGTTTGCCGCGCTCACCGGCTACTACGACCTCGTGCGCAGGAGGGAGCACGTGTGCGAGCCGCGGCGCGATCCCGGGGAGGAGGACGCGGCGCGCATCTCGGCGGAGCTTGCCAGCCTCAAACGCGGCCAGCTCGTGCGCGTGACCCATTACGACGGCACCGCCTATGCGGAGCGAACGGGCGTGGTGAGCAGCGTGGAGCCCGAGTTTCGCGCGTTCTCGATCGCGCGCGAGCGCATCTCCTTCGACGACGTATGGAGCATCGTCCCAATCTCGTCATAGAAGGCGCTTGCCCACGACCTCCGCCAGGACATTCATAAGTTGGGTACTTTTTTCCATGAGCCTTAAATACCCAACAACTATCTCGTCAGAAAATCGCAGGCAGAAAAATGGCACCTCCCCGGTCGTACTTGAGGAGGTGCCAAAAAAGTACCCTACAAACGCAGCGTGCGGCCTAGGCCTGGCGATAGTGTGCGAAGAAGTCTGCCAGGTCGGTCATGGCCTCGCGCAGCACGCCCATGCGCGGCAGGTAGACGATGCGGAAGTGGTCGGGCTCGGGCCAGTTGAAGCCGCCGCCGCGCGTGATGAGGATGTGCCTCTCGTGCAGCAGGTCAAGGGCGAACTGCTCGTCGTCCGTGATGTTGAACTTCTTCACGTCGATCTTGGGGAAGATGTAGAAGGCCGCCTTGGGCTTCACCGCCGTGATGCCGTCGATGGCGTTGAGCGCCTCGTAGACGTAGTTGCGCTGCTCGTAGACACGGCCGCCCGGCTCCACGTAGCGCTCCACGCTCTGGTAGCCGCCGAGCGCCGTCTGCACGATGGACTGGGCGGGCACGTTGGAGCACAGACGCATGTTGGAGAGCATGTTTATTCCGTAAATGAAGTCCTGCATGCAGCGCTTGTTGCCGGAGAGAATCATCCAACCGATGCGATACCCCGCCACCATGTGGGACTTGGAGAGGCCGGAGAAGGTGACGCACGGCAGGTCGGGAGCGAGGGAGGCGATGGAGATGTGCTCGTAGCCGTCCATGCACAGGCGGTCGTAGATCTCGTCCGAGAAAATCATGAGCTGGTGGCGACGAGCGATCTCAACGATCTGCTCGAGCACCTCGCGCGGATAGACAGCGCCCGTGGGGTTGTTGGGGTTGATGATGACGATGGCCTTGGTGTTGCTCGTGACCTTGGACTCCATGTCCGCGAGGTCGGGCGTCCACTCGGCCTGCTCGTCGCAGAGATAGTGCACGGGGGTACCACCCGCGAGCGTGGCGCACGCGGTCCAGAGCGGATAGTCCGGGCTGGGGATGAGGATCTCGTCACTGGTGTCGAGCAGCGCGTTCATGCAGAGCTGGATGAGCTCGGAAACGCCGTTGCCCGTGTAGATGCCGTCCATCGTCACGTTGGGCAGGTGCTTGAGCTGCGCGTACTGCATGATGGCCTTGCGCGCGGAGAAGAGGCCGCGGGAGTCCGAGTAGCCCTCGCAGTCCGGCAGCTGCTGGCGCATGTCGTAGACCACCTCGTCGGGGGTGCGGAAGCCAAACGGGGCGGGGTTGCCGATGTTGAGCTTGAGGATGCGCGTGCCCTCGTCCTCCATGCGGGCCGCCTCGTCGGCAACAGGACCGCGGACGTCGTAGAGAACGTTGTCGAGCTTGTTGGACTTCTTGAACTCTCGCATGGTGCTGCTCCTCTTTGTGGTTGCGCTGTCAGACGGGGTCGTGGAGGCGGTCTCAGGCCGCGCGGAAGCTCGCCCCCCGTCCCCCGAGGCGAGCCAGGCCTCCTCGACGTCCAGAATCGAGGAGAGCAGGCGCATCACATTGGCGCGCGGCACGACCTTGCCGCTCACGTACTGGCTGACCTGGCTCTTTCCGAGCTTCTCCCCAAGCTCGGCAGCGATGTGGATGAGATCCGCCTGCTTGAGGTTCTTCTCGGCCATCACCTGCTGCAGGCGATCGGCGAAGGTCGTTCCGTCCATCACGGCTCCTTGAGGTTCAATTTGAGAGTCAAATTGAACTAGATGGGCTCATAAGTTCAATATCAAGCACTCTACCACAGAATCAAATTGAACTTCTCAGAAACTTGCACAAAACGGTGCACAAAACGGGACGTGCCTGAAGCATGCAACTTTCTGCATGTTTCAGGCACGTCCCGTTTTGTGCAAGCTATCATCTTGGTCACGCAAGAGAGCCGGGAGGGAGCGCCATGCCGCGAGAGACCAAGCAGGCCAAAATCGACCGCGCCGTCGAGGTGTGCCGCCGCCTTGACGAGAAGTACGGCCCCGTCGAGTGCTTTCTCGACCACGAGAGCCCCTTTCGCCTGACGATTGCCGTCCTGCTCTCCGCTCAGACCACGGACGCGCAGGTCAACAAGGTCACACCGGCGCTCTTCGAGCGCTTTCCCACGCCCGAGGCCATGGCCGCCGCCTCGCCCGAGGAGGTCTCCGAGTACATTCGCAGCCTCGGCTTCTACAAGTCCAAGGCGCGTCACTGCGTGGAGTGCGCGCAGATGATCGTCTCGGAGTTTGGCGGAGAGGTCCCGCACACGATGGAGGAGCTCACGCGCCTTCCCGGCGTGGGGCGCAAGACCGCGAACATCGTCATGAACGTGGGCTTTGGGATCGTGGAGGGGATCGCGGTGGACACGCACGTCAACCGCATAGCGCACCGCCTCGCGCTCTCCCCCAAGACGCACGAGAAGGAGCCCCTCAAGACCGAGCAGGACCTCCTTCGCCTGCTGCCGCGCGAGCTCTGGGGACCGGTCAACCACCAGTGGATCAAGCATGGCCGCGACACCTGCTCCGCGCGCTCCCCCAAGTGCGACGGCTGCGTCCTCGAGGACATCTGTCCGAGCGCCCACCGCTGCTAGGGCTATCTGTAAATTGGGGACTGTCCCCAACTTACAGATAGCGACCGGTCACGCTCTGCTCGCATGCGGCAACCTGCTCGGGCGTGCCCGCGCACACGATGCGCCCGCCCGCGTCACCGCCACCGGGCCCCATGTCGATGATCCAGTCCGCACTGGCGATCATGTCCAGGTCGTGTTCGATCACCACGACGGTGGCACCGTTCTCGATGAGGCGCTGCAGCACGCCGAGAAGGACCTCCACGTCAAGCGGGTGCAGACCGATGGTGGGCTCGTCAAAGACGAAGAGCGAGCCTGCCTGGTCGCGCGTGAGCTCGCTCGCGAGCTTGAGACGCTGGGCCTCGCCGCCCGAGAGCGCGGGCGTGGCCTCCCCCAGCGTGAGGTAGCCGAGACCGAGGTCGTGCAGCACCTCGAGCTTGCCCTTGGCGGAGCGCAGCCCCGTCTCCGACAGGGCCTCCCGGGCCTGGTCGACCGTATAGGAGAGCAGCTCCGGCAGACTCAGGTCGCCTGCCAGGCGAACCTCCCACGCCTCCCGCGCGTAGCGCGCGCCGCCGCAGTCCGGGCAGGGGATGTCCACGTCCGGCAGGAACTGCACGTCGAGCGATATCTGTCCCGTGCCGTCGCACGTGGGACAGCGCAGCGACCCGGTGTTGTACGAGAACGCGCCAGCCTTGAGGCCGCGATCGCGGGCCTCCGGAAGCTTGGCGTAGGCACGTCGCAGATCGTCGAGGACGCCGGAGTAGGTGGCGACCGTCGAGCGCACGTTGGCCCCAATGGGCGTGGCGTCGATGAGGTTGGCGCGGCGCAGGCCCTCGGCCTCGACCGAGCGAACGTGCGCCGGCAGCGGCTCGCCCGCGATGGCGGCCCGCAGGGCCGGAACCAAGCTCTCCAGCACGAGCGTCGTCTTACCGGAGCCCGAGACGCCCGTCACCGCCGTGAGCCGCCCGCGGGGGATCTCGACCGCGAGCGGGCGCACGGTGTGGATGGCGTCCGTCTCGAGGCGCAGCGACCCCGCCGAGAAGACCTCCCCTGCCGCGGCCCGTACACGAGCGCGCACGCGCCGCGCCCCGGAGAGGAAGGGGCCGATGCGCGACGCCGGGTTCTTCTCGACCTCCTCGACGCTGCCCTGGGCGATGACGCGACCGCCGTCCGCGCCCGACCCGGGACCAATCTCGATCAGGTGGTCCGCGCGGCGCAGCACGCGGACGTCGTGGTCCACCAGCACGACGGAGTTGCCGTCTGCCAGCAGGTCGTCCACCACGCCGAGCAGGCCCTCCACGTTGGAGGGATGGAGGCCTATCGACGGCTCGTCAAGCACGTAGAGCACGCCCGTCGTGCGGTTGCGCACCGCTCGCGCCAGCTGCACGCGCTGGCGCTCGCCCGTCGAGAGCGTGGAGCTCGCGCGATCGAGCGAGAGGTAGCCCAGGCCAAGCTGGCGGAGGCGGCAGATGGGCTCGTCCGTCTCGGCGCAGATCGCCCGCGCCATGGGCCGCATCTCCTCCGGCACGAGCCCTGGCACCGTGGGCACCCAGGCATCGAGCTCGTCGAGCGTCATCGCCGTGGCGTCCGCGAGGTTCATGCCATCGATTCGCGGGCCGCGGGCTGCGGCAGAGAGGCGCGTGCCACCGCAGTCCGGGCACACGTCCTCGCGCAGGAACCGAGACACGCGCGCGAGGCCCTTCTCGTCCTTGGCCTTGGAGAGCGCGTTTTCCACCGTGCAGACCGCGTTGAAGTACGTGAAGTCCAGCTCCGCGAAGTCGTCGCCCTTCTTGGACCGGTAGAGGATGTGCTTCTTGACCGCGGGGCCGTGGAAGACGATGTCGCGCTCCTCGGGCGTGAGCTCGCAAAACGGCACGTTGGTGCGCACGCCCATGGCGCCGCACACCTGCTTCATGAGGTCCCACATGAGCGAGCCCCACGGCAGCACCGCGCCGTCGTCGATGGATATGCTCTCGTCGGGCACGAGCGAGGCCTCGTCAACGGTGCGCACCACGCCGGTTCCGCCGCACGTCGTGCACGCCCCGCCGCTGTTGAAGGCGAGGTCCTCCGCGCCGGGTCCCATGAACTCCACGCCGCAGACGGGGCAGCGCGTGGCACGGCCCAGGGCGACGTCCATGGAGGGTGGCACGCGATGCCCGTTGGGACAGACGTGGCTGCCCAGGCGCGAGAAGAGAAGTCGCAGGTAGTTGAGGAGCTCGGTGGAGGTGCCAAAGGTCGAGTGGACGCCCGGCACCGCGGGGCGCTGGCGCAGGGCGAGCGCAGCGGGAACGTGCAGCACCTCGTCCACGGTGGCTCGCCCCGTCTGCGAGATGCGACGGCGCGTGTACGTGGAGAGCGCGTCGAGGTAGCGTCGCGAGCCCTCCGCGTAGAGCGTGCCCAGCGCAAGCGAGCTCTTGCCCGAACCAGAAACGCCGGCAACCCCCACGAGCTCGTTCAGGGGGATGTCGACGTCGATGTTCTTGAGGTTGTGGACGCGAGCGCCCCGAACCTCTATGTGGTCCGGGGCGACCTCGGCGCGAGGAGACATGCTAGACCAGCTTGCCCTTGCAGTGGTCGACCATGTGCTGGATCATCTGCGCGGTCCAGCCCACGTAGTCGCGACGACGGGCCTTGAGCTGCCCGTCCACGAGGTCGTCGAACGACACCTTGATCTTGGCAAAGCGCGTGACCTTGGAGACCTCCTCGTGCGTGAGGCAGCTCTCCTCAACCTTGGCTCCACCCAGGCCCATGAGAATCTTGGGGTTGTACATGACGTGGACTTCGTCCTTGTCATCCTGGAAGGCGATGATGGCCTTGGTCACGCCGATCTGGTTGGCCGCCAGGCAGACCGCGTCGTCAATGGAGGCAAGCGTGTCAACGAGGTCCTGCGCCACGGGGGCGTCCTCGGCGGTCGCGGGCTCGCACGGAGTGGAGAGGATGGCGTCGTCGTGCACCAGGTCCTTGATCATGAGGTTCCTTTCGAACTGCGTGTTGCTGTCTTGCTGCTCACGATAGTATAGCGGGCCGTGGCGGCGCGATGCCTGCCGTCGAGCCCTGAGATCTCATGCCGCCGTGCAGCGTCCCGCGCTCCCCGCCTCACCCGCAAGGAGCGTGCCGGCACGGCGGTCTTCCGCCGTGCAAAACAAGCCTTCGGGTCAGTAAATCCAGCATCAGACTGCAAAACCCGCCTTCGGGTCAGTGGAAATCTGCTCGTCAGCAATGAGCATGACAGCGTTATCGCAGATATGATTATCATTATTTTAATTGCTTTGCTTCATATCGTCCCTCTGGAGGCAAAATCCACTGACCCGAAGGCAAGTTTTGCATTCGAATCGGAGATATCCTGTCCCGAAGGCGTGTTTTGCACATCCCTAGTTCTGCCCGCCAGCGAGGAGCTGAGATAGATGTTCAACATCGTGCTCGTGGCGCCGGAGATTCCGGCGAACACCGGAAACATTGGGAGGACGTGCGTAGTCACGGGATCGCGCCTGCACCTCGTGGAGCCGCTCGGCTTCTCGCTTGACGAGAAGTCCCTGCACCGCGCGGGCCTCGGCTACTGGGAGAACCTCAATGTCACGGTGCATGAGAGCTGGGACGCGTTTCTCACTGCCGCCGGACCGGACGCGCGCCTGCATCTCCTCACAAAGAAGGCGCGGCGCACCTACGTCGAGGCTCGCTACCAGGACGGCGACTACCTTGTCTTTGGCTGCGAGAGCGTGGGCCTGACCGAGGAGCTGCTGGCGGCGCACGCGCCGTGCTGCGAGCGCATCCCCATGCTGCCGGACGTCGCCTCACTCGACAACGCGCAGAGCTGGGGCGCGCCGGCCCAGAAGGACGACCACGCCGCGCTGCTCGCCCAGGACGTCTGCGGCAACTTCGTGAACCCGGAGGACTACCGCATCAGCGCGCTCAATCTCTCCAACGCCGCGGCCATCGTGCTCTATGAGGCGCTGCGTCAGACTGGATTCAAGGGAATGTGAGGATCCGTGAACAGCTATTTCATCGTCACCGAGCGCACTCCGGAGCTCATCGACCAACTCACCCGCGTGTGGGAGAGCTCCGTGCGCGCCACGCACGACTTTCTCTCCGAGGGCGAGATTGCCGAGATCAAGCCGTTCGTCCCGCAGGCACTCGCGGGCGTAGAGACACTTGTCGTAGCCGAGAGGGACGGCGAGCCCGTGGGCTTCATGGGCGCGCAGGATGGCCGCCTGGAGATGCTCTTCCTTGACCCGGACGTGCGCGGCCAGGGTCTCGGCCGTCAGCTTCTCACCCACGGCATCGAGCGCCTCGGCGTGACCGAGCTCACCGTAAACGAGCAGAACCCGCAGGCGGTGGGCTTCTACGAGCATATGGGCTTCTCAACATACCGTCGCACCGACCTCGACGAGGAGGGCCGCCCCTACCCGCTGCTCTACATGCGTCTGTAAATTGGGGACTGTCCCCAATTTACAGAGTCCAGCACAGAAAGGCCCGTGGCGAGGCGCTCGGCCAGGTGTTGCATGTGGTTGCCGGGGCCGAGCGCCACATCCACCCTGCAACCGTGCTCTCGCAGGATGTCCGCACAGGAGGCAAGGTCCTCCTCCACGTGGCGAAACGGCAGCCCGGCGCGCTTCTCCTTCTTCCCCACCGAGAAGAACGCGTAGCGTCCGACGCAGTCCGGCGCATTCGTGCGCAGCCACTCCACCCAGCCCTCGTACCAGACCGAGCCCGAGAGGCACGCGCATGCCGAGAGGCGCGGCTCGCGCACGAACGCATAGAGCGCAAAGAGTCCGCCGAGCGAGTAGCCGCAGATGGCATGGGGTCCGGGAGTCCGGTCCAGCAGCTCGGCGAGCGAGGCGAGCGTCGCGTCCGCACGGCCGCCAAAGTCCCTCTCGCCCGGGCGCAGCGCGGGGGCAGGCCACGGCGTGAGCGCATCGCCCCAGTTAGCAACCGGCACGCTCGTCACGCGCGACCGCAGTCCCTCCGACGCGTCCGCAACAGGGAGCGGATGCTCAGGCGAATCGATGACGTAGATCACGGGCACCTCCTTTACGTCAAAGATACTCGCATGCGGTTTTGCAGATGACACGCGTACGCTTTTCCAAATTCCCCCTTGCACTGTGTATAGGTGAGTATATACTGTACTTATCGGATATACACGGTATGCCGAGGGAGAGGCCGAGACGTCCGGCCGCTCCCACCGCCCCAGGGGGACGCCCCGACGGGCGAGCAGGAAGGACACGACTTGGACATCATCATCTCCAACTCCAATGGCAAGCCCATCTACGAGCAGATCACCGACCAGATCAAGGCGGCGATCGTCTCGGGCGAGCTCGCGGAGGGCGAGCGGCTGCCCAGCATCCGCGCCCTGGCCAACAGCCTTCGCGTGAGCGCCATCACCACCAAGCGCGCCTACGCGGACCTGGAGGCCGCCGGCCTCATAGAGACCGTGCAGGGCAAGGGCACCTACGTGGCCGGCGGCAACGCCGAGCTCATCCGCGAGGAGCAGCTTCGCCAGGTGGAGGCGCACATGGCGCGAGCGGTGGACGCCGGCCGCGCGATGGGCCTCACGGACGACGAGCTCGGCGAGATGTTCGCCCTGGCACTGGAGTGATGCGCGAGAAGAACCTCGCGTAGAAAGGACGTCAGCATGAGCAGCACCCTCATAGAGGCCAGCGGGCTCACCAAGCACTACGACGGGTTCTCGCTGCAAGGCGTGGACCTCACGGTCAACGAAGGCGAGGTCGTAGGCTTTGTGGGCCAGAACGGCGCCGGAAAGTCCACCACCATCAAGGCGCTTCTCGGCCTCTTCCCCACCGACGGCGGCACCTCCAGCGTGCTCGGCTGCCCGAGCGAGGAGCTCTCCCGCACCTCGGGCGCAGCCACCAAGGAGCAGGTCGGCGTGGTCTTTGACGCGATCTCGCTCCCGGAGCACCTCAAGGTGGCGGACGTCAGCCGCATCTACGCGCGCGCCTACGCCACGTGGGACGCGCATCGCTTTCAGCGCATGACCACGGAGTTTGGCCTGGACGCCAAGAAGACGGTGAAGGAGCTCTCCCGCGGCATGGGCATGAAGCTCAGCCTAGCCTGCGCGTTTGCGCACGACGCGCGCCTGCTCATCCTGGACGAGGCGACGGCGGGCCTGGACCCCATGGCGCGCGACGAGGTTCTGGACCGCCTGCGCGACTTCGTGGCCGAGCCGGGACATGCGATCCTCATGAGCAGCCACATCACGAGCGACCTCGAGCGCATCGCGGACCGCATCGTCTGCATCGACGCCGGCAGCATCATCTTTGACCTGCCCAAGGACGTCATCACGGACGAGATGGGCATCGCTCGCTGCCGCGTGGCGGACCTCGAGAAGATCGCGGACGCGGGCATGGTGCCAGAGCACGAGCTTCGCTACCTGCGCCACGACTACGGCATCGACGTGCTCGTCCCCGACCGCTACGACTTTGCCCGTCGCTTCCCGGAGATTCCCTGCGACCGCATGACCATCGACGACTACATGACCCTCACCCTGAAGGGCGGTGTCCGATAATGAAGCGCGCCTACCTGATTGAAATGACGGTCTTTCGCGACTACGCCCGCCAGCTTGTGGGGCTGGGGCTTCTCGTCTCCTTGTGCATCGGCCTGGGCATGCAGACCCCGCTGGCGATGCCCGCAACGCTGACCTGCATGTTCTTCATGATGAGCGCGATGGGCCTGGCCGCCTACGACCAGCTCAACCACTGGGAGCTCTTCAGGCTCACGCTGCCTCTCTCCCGGAGGGACGTCGTGCTCGGCCGCTACGCCGCCATCGTGACGTTCGGCCTGCTCGGCATGGCCGTGGGCCTGGTGGGCGCCCTCATCTCCATCGGGGCGGTCAGCGCGCTGGGCATCGGCGGCGAGGTGGGCGAGGCGTTCGCCCTCGACGCCGACCTGCTGGGGCCCATGGCCTTTGTCACGAGCTTCACCCTGCTCATAGGATCGGTGGTGGCGAGCGTGGTGACGCCACTCTACTTCCGCCTGGGCCAGACGCGCGCCACGCAGATTCTGCCCACAGTAATCGTGCTGCTCTTTGTAGTCCCGGTCGTCATCCTTGGCAACAGCGGCATGCTCGACGGCGGCATCCCGGGCATGGAGCTCGTCTCCGCAGCACTCGAGGCGCTGGAGACGCCGGCGGGCATGGCCTGCGGCGTGACTGCGTGCGTCGCCTTCTCAGCCGTGGTGCTGGCAATCTCCGCAGCGGTCTCGCTCAAGCTCTACGAGCGGCGCGAGCTGTAGCAAAGGACGGAGAGCCACGACGGTCAATGCCGGCCCGGCATGGCGGCAGCCGACGATGCCGAGCTGCCGCTGGGGCGTTGATACGCTCCGCAGGGTGTAACAACCGGGACGAACCTACCCGATTCCTGGATTTGAGTCCCGTTGTTACGCTCCGAAGAGGGGAACAACGGGAACCGGCAGCCTGAACCCCGCCCACGGCCCAATGCCCCATGACGTGCCGGCGTCTACCACGCCCGTTCTTCTCGCACGCCCTCCCTTGCCCTTATCTATAATGAACGGCTACAGCAACCCGCGACGAAAGGCCCGCATGGACATCACACCGCAGGAAGTGGCCGAGACCCTCTCCATGGTCTCCGAGCAGAACCTCGACCTTCGCACCATCACGATGGGCATCTCGCTCGCCGGCTGCGCGGACGAGGACATGGGCCGCATGTGCGACAAGGTCTACGACCGCATCACGCACACAGCAGAACACCTGGTGGAGACCGCTGACGACCTGCAGGCCGAGTACGGCATCCCCATTGCCAACAAGCGCGTCTCCGTGACGCCCATCGCGCAGATCGCCGCCGGCTGCAAGGACGAGGACCTCTCCCCGCTCGCGCACGCCATGGACCGCGCTGCCGAGACCCTGGGCATCGACTTCATGGGCGGCTTCTCCGCGCTCGTCCAGAAGGGCATGGGCAACGCCGACCGCCGTCTCATCGCGAGCGTGCCCGAGGCGCTGGCCACCACGGACCGCGTGTGCTCCTCCCTCAACATCGCCTCCACGCGCGCCGGCATCAACATGGACGCCGTGCTGCTCTCCGCCGAGACCATCCTCGAGTGCGCGCGCCGCACGGTGGACATCGACTGCTACGGCGCCGCCAAGTTCGTGGTCTTTGCCAACATGGTCGAGGACTCGCCGTTCATGGCGGGCGCGGTGCACGGCTCCGGCGAGGCCGACGCCGTCATCAACGTGGGCGTCTCCGGCCCCGGCGTCATGGCCGCGGCGCTGGCGGAACTCCCCGAGACCGCGAGCCTCATGGACGTGGCCGAGAAGATCAAGCAGACCGCCTTCAAGATCACGCGCGCGGGCGAGCTCATGAGCCGCGAGGCGAGCCGTCGCCTGGGTGTGGAGAAGGGCATCGTTGACCTGTCCCTCGCGCCGACGCCTGCCGCCGGCGACTCCGTGGCCCAGATTCTCGAGACCATAGGCGTGGGCGAGTGCGGCGGCCCCGGCACCACCTGCGCGCTCGCGCTGCTCAACGACGCCGTCAAGAAGGGCGGCGTCATGGCGTCCTCCAGCGTGGGCGGCCTCTCCGGCGCCTTCATCCCCGTCTCCGAGGACGCCGGGATGATCCGCGCGGCCGTGGACGGCGCGCTCTCCCTCGAGAAGCTCGAGGCCATGACCTGCGTCTGCTCCGTGGGCCTGGACATGATCGCCGTTCCCGGGGACACCTCGGTCGAGACCATCGCCGGCATCATCGCGGACGAGATGGCCATCGGCGTCATCAACACCAAGACCACGGCGGTGCGCCTCATCCCGGCCATCGGCAAGGCGGAGGGCGACATGCTCGAGTTCGGCGGCCTCTTCGGCTCCGCGCCGGTCATGCCCGTCAACAAGTTCGCAGGGTCCGTCTTCGCGCACCGTGGCGGCCGCTTCCCGGCGCCGCTCAACTCGCTGAAGAACTAGCGCATCCGGCAGCTGACAGAAAGAGGCGCGGGGTCGAGGTTCTTCTCGGCCCCGCGCCTCTGTGATCTGAGCGGTCTCGCGTCCCTACCCCAGGAAGCGGACCTCGGGCTCCAGGCGCACGCCAAACTGGCGCTCGACCTCGTCCTGCACGTGCTCGATTACGGCATGGACGTCCGCCGCCGTGGCGCCTCCCACGTTGACGACGAAGCCGGCGTGCTTGGTGGAAACGGCGGCGCCGCCGACCTGGTAGCCCTGCAGCCCGGCGTCCATGATGAGCTTGCCGGCGAAGTGGCCCTCGGGACGCTTGAACGTGGAGCCCGCGCTCGGCAGGTCAAGCGGCTGCTTGTCCTCGCGCTGGCGCATGAGGTCGTCCATAGTGGCGCGAATCTTCTCGGGGTCGCCCTTGTCCAGGTCAAAGGTGGCGGAGAGCACCACGAGGCCGTCGGAGGCAACGCGGCTGCGGCGGTAGCCAAGGTCGAGGTCGGCCGCATCGATGGTGTCGAGGGAACCGTCCGGCATCACCACGCGAACGCACTTGAGGACGTCCGCGACGCACCCGCCGTAGGCGCCGGCGTTCATGAAGCACGCGCCGCCCACCGAGCCCGGGATCCCGCACGCGAACTCGAGGCCGGAGAGCCCCAGCTCGCAGGCCATCTCGGAGGCCTCGCGCAGGTCCACGCCGGCCTGGCACGTCATCTCCGTGCCGTCCACCGAGACGCCCACCAGCCCGTCCGCCACCGCAACGATGACGCCGCGGTAGCCCTCGTCCGAGACCAGCAGGTCGGAGCCGCGCCCCAGGACAAAGCGCTCGACGCCCGCCTCGTCGCAGGCGCGCAGGACGTCGCGGACCTCGTCAAAGTCCTCGGGAATCACGTAGAGATCGGCCGGACCCCCCACCTCGAAGGTGGTGTGCTCGCTCATGGGCTCGCCCTCGAGCACGTTCTCCTCTCCGACGATGGCACGCAGGCGCCACTCGAGGGGCTCTCGACCGCTATCGCTCTCGGACATGTCGACCTTTCGACGGGTACAGGGTTGCTCATCAGTATACGCGGTTCTTCTCGTCAGAAAGTGATACGCTACAGAGGTCAGTTTCAGGGCGGGGTGAAAGTCCCCACTGGCGGTAACGGCGGCGTGCGCGCCCCGAAGTCCGCGACCCGCTAAAAAGGCGGCTGACCCGGTGAGAGTCCGGGACCAACGGTTACAGTCCGGATGGAAGAAACGGAGGCCGTCATGGCTGCTTCCACGCATGTCTCTCACGACACCCACTCCACCACCGCAGGCGGGGCCTGGTCAACCCGGCGCATCGCGACGACGGCGCTCTTCTGCGCCCTCGCGTTCGTCCTCACCTTCGTGGAGATTCCCATCTTCCCGCCCGCGCCGTGGCTCATGTACGACCCGTCGGGCATCGTCGCGTTTGTCGCCGCGCTCGCGTTTGGGCCGAGCACCGGCACCATCGTGGTGGTTCTTCCCTGGGTGCTCAAGACCCTCTTCAGCTTCAACCCGTGGGGCCACCTCATGGCCATCATCGCGGGCGTGGCGCTCTGCGTGCCCGCCGCCATCATCGCGCGGCGCATGGGCGGGACGCGCGGGCTCGTGGCCGGCATGGTCGCCGGCGCCGTCATGGCGCTTGCCGCGTGCATCGTGGGCAACATCATCGTCACGCCGCTCTACACCGCAGTCTCCACGACCGACGTGATCGCCATGATCGTGCCCATCCTGCTGCCCTTCAACGCCCTCAAGATCGTCATCAACTGCGTGGTCACGGGCCTCATCCAGAAGCCCGTCTCGCAGATGGTCTCCAAGTAGCCGCGCCGGCCGACACCAGGAAGTGCCGAGAAGAACGTGAGCCCCGAGCCCTCCCCCATACGCCTCTCCCACGTGAGCCTCTTCTACGAGGGGGGCGTCGTCGCGCTTGACGACGTCTCCCTCGAGATCGCGCGCGGCGAGCGCGTGTGCGTGCTGGGGGCAAACGGCTCCGGAAAGTCGACGCTCGCGTCCGTGATCTGCGGGCTTCTCGCCCCGGACGAGGGCGAGGTGGAGCTCGCGGGCGAGCGCGTGTGCGCAGGCGGCAGACCGGACCTCGAGGCGTACCGGCGCGCGCGGCGCTCCCTCGGCCTCGTGTTCCAGAACCCGGACGACCAGATCGTCACGAGTGTGGTGGAGGACGACGTTGCCTTTGGCCCGGAGAACCTCGGCCTGCCGCGCGAGGAGATAGCCTCGCGCGTAGCCCGCGAGCTGCACCGCGTTGCCATGGACGACTACGCGCACGCGGACCCGTCGCGCCTCTCCGGCGGCCAGAAGCAGCGCGTGACCATTGCCGGGGCGCTTGCGATGGAGCCCGCGGTGCTCGTGCTCGACGAGCCCGGCTCGCTTCTTGACGTGCGCGGTCGCTCCGCGATCCTGCGCGTGATGGGGCGGCTCGCCAACGCGGGGACCACCCTCGTCCACGTGACGCACTTCATGGAGGAGGCCCTCGAGGCGGACCGCGTCATCGTGCTCGATCGCGGACACGTTGCCCTGGAGGGAACGCCGGAGGAGGTCTTCTCCCATGGCCACGAGCTCACCGAGCTTGGCCTCGAGGTGCCCTTTGCCGCGCGCCTCTCCCAGCGTCTGGGCCTCCCCTGGACCTGCAGCGAGAAGGACGTGGTAGACAATCTCTGCAAATTGGGGACAGTCCCCAATTTGCAGAGATCTTTGATATCCGAAGACCCGCAGCGCATCAAAAGTGTGTGTGAATTGGGGACTGTCCCCATTTTGCAGGTCCAGCACGTGTCTTTCTCGTACGGGCGCAGCGTGCCCGCCCTCGACGACGTCTCCTTCGAGGTGGCGGAGGGGTCCTCGGTCGCCGTCATCGGGCAGACCGGGTCGGGCAAGTCCACGCTCCTCCGCCTGCTCTGCGGGCTCGAGGTCCCTGACCGCGGCCGTGTGGTCGTGGACGGGAACGACACCTCCTCCCGCCGCGGGCGCAAGGCCGCCCGCCGCGCCATCGGCTATGTGATGCAGCACCCCGAGCGCCAGCTCTTTGCCGAGTCGGTCGAGAAGGACGTGGCGTTTGGCCCCCGCAACCTGCACCTCCCCGAGCAGGAGGTCGACAGGCGCGTGACCCAGGCCCTCGAGCTCGTGGGGCTCGCCGGGCGTCGCGACGCCCCTCCCTTCAAGCTCTCCGGCGGGCAGCGGCGCCTCTGCGCGCTCGCCGGCATCCTCGCGATGGAGCCCTCGGTGCTCGTGCTCGACGAGCCCACCGCGGGCCTCGACCCGCGCGGCCGCGCCATGCTGCGACGCGTGCTCGCGCGCCTGCGCGAGCTCGGAATCACGCTCGTGCAGGTCACCCACTCGATGGAGGACGCCGCTCGCTGCGACCGTGTGATCGCGCTCGACCAGTCGCGGCTCGTCGCCGCCGATGCGCCGCGCGACGTCTTCTCCCGCGAGAGCGAGCCCCGCCTCGTCGCGAGCGGCCTTGGCATCCCCCGCTCCCTGCGCGTGGCGCGCGATCTGGAACGCCGCGGCTGGCCCGCGCTCGGCGACCCTCTCACCACCGACGAGCTCGTCGCCAACTTGACAAAGGGACAGTCCCTTTGTCAACCCGCGGAGGTGAGGTAGGTGGCGCTTAGGATCTCGGTAGGCCAGTACTTTGCCGCGGACTCCCCCGTCCACAGGCTCGACGCCCGGGTCAAGCTCGTCTGCACGCTCGTGGCGCTCGTGGCGATCTTCTGCGTCTCGAGCCTCCCCCAGCTCGTCGTCGCCGCGGTCTTCGTGGCGGGCGTTCTGGCCGCCGCACGCGTGCCCGCCGGCCGCGTGCTCGCGTCCGTCCGGCCGCTCCTCGTGTTTCTCGCCGTGCTCTCGCTCTTCAACCTCGTCTTCGTCCGCGCGGGCGACGTCGTGGCCGTGCTCGGCCCCCTCTCCATCACCGAGGGCGGCATCCGCGCGGCGGCCCTCTACACCGCGCGCTTTGCCCTGGCGCTCGTGACGGGCTCGCTCATCATGCTCACGACCACGCCCACGCAGCTCGCGGACGCCTTCGACCGCATGCTCTCCCCGCTCTCGCGCCTGGGCCTGCCGGGCCACGAGATCGCCATGGTCTTCTCGCTCATGATGCGCTTCGTCCCCACGCTCGCCGACGAGGCCTCTGCCATCATCGACGCCCAGTCCCTGCGCGGCGGCGCCTTCGACGAGGGCGGCCCCGTCCAGCGCGTGCGCTCCATCGTGCCCGTGGTCGTGGCCCTTCTCGCAAGTGGCCTGCGCCACGCCGACGGCCTCTCCCGCGCGCTCGACGCCCGCTGCTACGAGGGTGGCGCCGGGCGCACGCACCTCCACGAGCAGCGCATCGGCGCGCGCGAGGGCGTGGCGATGGCGCTGACCCTGGGCCTCGTGGTTCTTCTCGCCGCGGCGGCACTCGTGGCCTAGGCGCCGAGAAGGGCCGTCGGACCGCCGAACGGTAGCGTTTTGCCGTAGAATGGTGGAACTATCACCGCACCTTCAGCAACCAGGAGGTAGTCGCGCATGGTCTCACGCATCTACGTGGAGAAGAAGTCCGGGTTCGACGTCGAGGCGCAGCAGCTCAGAGCCGAGCTCGCGTCCGTCGTGACCGAGGGGCTCGCGCCCGACGCACGTCTGCGCATCGTCAACCGCTACGACGTGGAGGGGATCGACGCCGAGCTCTTCGAGCGCTGCGTGCCCATCGTCTTCAGCGAGCCGCAGGTGGACGTAACCTCGCGCGAGCTTCCCGTGGAGAAGGGCGAGAAGGACGTGAGCGTCTTCGCCGTGGAGGCGCTGCCCGGCCAGTTTGACCAGCGCGCCGACTCCGCCGCCGAGTGCGTCCAGCTCATCAGCCAGGGCGAGCGCCCCACGGTGCGCTGCGCCAAGGTCTACGTCATCGAGGGCGCCTGCACCCTCGCCGCGCTCGAGGCGGTCAAGCACTACGTGATCAACCCGGTCGAGGCGCGCGAGGCGAGCCTCGAGGAGCGCGAGACCCTGCGCCAGACCTACCCCGAGCCGGCCGACGTCGAGGTGCTGAGCGACTTCCTGGAGCTCGACCAGTCCCAGCTCAAGGCCTTCATCGACGAGCGCGGCCTCGCCATGGACCTCGCGGACATCACCTTCTGCCAGAGCTACTTCGCCGGCGAGGGGCGCGTGCCCACGATCACCGAGATCAAGATGATCGACACCTACTGGTCGGACCACTGCCGCCACACCACCTTTGGCACCGCCCTCGAGCACCTGCAGTTCGACGACCAGGTGGTCCGTGCCGCGTTTGACCGCTACATGGAGATGCGCCACGAGCTCGGGCGCGACGAGAAGCCCATCTGCCTCATGGACATGGGAACCATCGGCGCCAAGTGGCTCAAGCACACCGGACAGCTCAGGAACCTCGACGAGTCCGAGGAGATCAACGCCTGCACCGTCAAGGTCAAGGTGGACGTCAACGGCGAGGATCAGGACTGGCTCTTCCTCTTTAAGAACGAGACCCACAACCACCCCACGGAGATCGAGCCCTTTGGTGGCGCGGCCACCTGCATCGGCGGCGCCATCCGCGATCCACTCTCCGGCCGCAGCTACGTCTACCAGGCCATGCGCGTCACCGGCGCGGCGGACCCCACCGTCCCCGTCTCCCAGACCATGGAGGGCAAGCTCCCGCAGCGCAAGCTCGTGACCACCGCGGCTGCCGGCTACTCCAGCTACGGCAACCAGATCGGCCTGGCCACGGGCCAGGTCTCCGAGCTCTACCACCCCGGCTACGTGGCCAAGCGCATGGAGATCGGCGCCGTCGTGGGCGCCACCCCGGCCTCCCACGTGCGCCGCGAGTGCCCGGCGCCCGGCGACAAGATCGTGCTTCTGGGCGGCCGCACCGGCCGCGACGGCATCGGCGGCGCCACCGGCTCCTCCAAGGCCCACAACGTCGAGTCCCTCGCGCAGGACGGCGCCGAGGTGCAGAAGGGCAACCCGCCCATCGAGCGCAAGCTCCAGCGCCTCTTCCGCCGCGAGGACGCCTGCCGCCTCATCAAGCGCTGCAACGACTTTGGCGCGGGCGGCGTCTCCGTTGCCATCGGCGAGCTGGCAGACGGCCTGGACATCAACCTCGACCTCGTTCCCAAGAAGTACGAGGGCCTCGACGGCACCGAGCTCGCCATCTCCGAGTCCCAGGAGCGCATGGCCGTGGCGCTGGCCCCGGAGGACGTCGACGAGTTCATGCGCTACGCGCACGAGGAGAACCTCGAGGCCACCGTCGTGGCCACCGTCACCGAGGAGCCCCGCCTGCGCATGAGCTGGCGCGGCAACACGATCGTGGACGTGAGCCGCGAGTTCCTCGCCTCCAACGGCGCCCCCAAGGAGACCTCCGCGCACGTTGAGGCCCCCGAGGAGTTCTGCCGCACCTGGGAGGGCGACACTCTCGCCGAGAGGATGCACGCCCTCGTGACCGATCTCAACGTCGCCTCCAACAAGGGCCTCTCCGAGCGCTTTGACTCCACCATCGGCGCCGCGACCGTGCTCATGCCCTTCGGCGGGCGCACCCAGCTCACGCCCAGCATGGCCATGGCCGCCAAGCTCCCCGTGGACGGCGAGACCACCACGTGCTCCGGCATGGCGTGGGGCTTCAACCCCTACCTCATGAGCGCCAACTGCTACACCGGCGCCTATCTCTCCGTGGTCGAGTCCGTGAGCCGCATGGTGGCCGCCGGCTTCGAGCACGAGAACCTCTACCTCACGTTCCAGGAGTACTTCGAGCGCCTGCGCGAGGACCCGCGCCGCTGGGGCAAGCCCGTCGCCGCCCTTCTCGGCGCCCTCATGGCTCAGGTCGACCTCGGCATCGGCTCCATCGGCGGCAAGGACTCCATGTCCGGCAGCTTCGAGGATCTCGACGTGCCGCCCACGCTGGTCTCCTTTGCCACGGGCCTCGGCACCGTGGGCCGCGTGACCTCACCCGAGTTCAAGGGCAGCGGTCACCGCGTGCTCGTCCTCGTGCCGGACTACGCCGACGACGGCCTCACCCCCAGCGCCCAGGCCCTTCTCGACACGTTCTCCTACGTCGAGGGCCTCGTTGGCCGCGGCGACGCGCTCGCCATCTCCACGCCCGGCTACGGCGGCGTTGCCGAGGCCGCGTTCAAGATGTGCGTGGGCAACCAGATCGGCCTCGAGCTCGCGCCCGCCTTTGGCGCGGATGCCCTCTTCTGCCCGTCCTACGGCAGCTTCCTCGTTGAGCTCTCTGACGACGCCGAGCTGCCCGAGGTTCCCGCAGGCGTGACCGCCTCGCTCTTTGGTACCACGACGGACACCTACGAGCTCTCCGTCGGCGGCGAGAAGATCGACCTCGCCGAGCTCCAGGAGGCCTGGGAGGGTGCCATCGAGTCCGTCTTCCCGTATCGCGCTGAGGGCGAGAAGGTCGAGGCCATCTCGTTCGACCTCGCCTCCTCCGGCAAGAGCCGTCCCACGCCCGCCGTCCACGTGGCGCGCCCGCGCGTGATCATCCCCGTCTTCCCGGGCACCAACTGCGAGTACGACACCGCTCACGCCTTCGAGCGCGCCGGCGCCGTAGCGGACGTCTTCGTCATCAACAACCTCACGCCCGAGGCCGTGGCCGAGAGCACCCACGAGCTCGCCCGTCGCATCCGCGAGAGCCAGATCGTCATGATCCCGGGCGGCTTCTCCGGCGGCGACGAGCCCGAGGGCTCCGCCAAGTTCATCACCGCGTTCTTCCGCGCACCCGAGGTCACCGAGGCGGTGCGCGAGCTGCTGCAGAAGCGCGACGGCCTCATGCTGGGCATCTGCAACGGCTTCCAGGCCCTCATCAAGCTGGGCCTCGTGCCGTACGGCGACATCCGCCCGATGGACGACGCCTGCCCCACGCTCACCTTCAACACCATCGGTCGCCACCAGAGCCGCCTCGTGCGCACCCGCGTGGCGTCCAACCTCAGCCCCTGGCTCTCCAAGTGCGAGGTCGGCGACGTCCACAACATCGCGATCTCCCACGGCGAGGGTCACTTCGTGGCCTCGCCCGAGATGGTCTCGCAGCTCATGGCCGCGGGCCAGGTTGCCACGCAGTACGTGGACGAGGACGGCGTGCCGGGCATGAGCCTCGACGTCAACCCCAACGGCTCCGTGCTCGCCATCGAGGGCATCACCTCGCCCGACGGCCGCATCCTTGGCAAGATGGGCCACACCGAGCGCTCCGGCGCCGGGCTCTACAAGAACGTGCCGGGCAACGCCTACCAGCCGCTCATCGAGGGCGGTGTGGCGTACTTCACGGCATAGCCTGACGACAGGCTTCGCTGCGCCCGGGCTTCTCGCCGGCTCACTGGCTTCGCCAGAAGTCGCCGGTTGAGGAGTCCGGGCGCAGCTGCGTGCAGGTCCAGTAGTTTCAACCGAGAGGTCATCGCGTGAGCAATCCTGAGTCCAAGCCCTTCATCGCCACGCTGCCGGGTGTGGTGCTGGCCTGTCTGGCCGCATGCTTTCTGTGGGGATCGGCGTTCCCGTGCGTGAAGATCGGCTACGAGCTCTTTGCCGTGGACGCGGCGGACGTGCCCTCGATCTTGGCCTTTGCCGGTACGCGCTTTGTCATTGCGGGGCTCATGGTGGTGGCAGGCATGAGCGTGGCCACGCGGCGCGCGTTTGTGCCCGAGCGGCGCGACCTCCCCGCCGTCGGCGTGCTGTCGCTCTTCCAGACCGTGCTCCAGTACGTCCTCTTCTACGTGGGCCTCGCCAACTGCGCCGGTGTCACGAGCTCCATTCTTGAGGCGAGCAACTCGTTTCTCTGCGTGCTTCTGGCCGCGTTGGTCTTTCGCTTCGAGCGACTCACGAGCCGCAAGGTTCTTGGCTGCCTCATCGGCTTTGCGGGCGTAGTGCTCGTGAACGTCACGGGCGAGTCCGGCGGCTTCAGCTTCACGCTGGCCGGGGAGGGCATGGTGCTCGCGTCCACGCTGGCCGCCGCCACGTCGAGCAACCTGGCCAAGCACTTCTCCCGCGAGCACGACCCTGTGCTGCTCTCCGGCTGGCAGTTCGTTCTCGGCGGGACGATCATGCTGGTGGTGGGCCTCGCCGCGGGCGGACACGTGGCTCCGGCGGACGCCGCGAACCCGCTGCCCGCGCTCGCGCTCCTCGCCTATCTGGGCTTCATCTCCGCCGCGGCCTACTCGCTGTGGTCGCTCGCGCTGGCGGCGAACCCCGTCTCACGCGTGGCGGTCTTCGGCTTCATGAACCCGGTCTTCGGCGTGCTGCTCTCGGCCGTCCTTCTCGGCGAGACCAACGTGGTGAGCCCCATCGTGGCCGTGGCGGCCCTTGTGCTCGTGAGCCTGGGAATCGTCATCGTGAACGTGCGGGATGGGAAGGCGCTTTCTCGCGACTGAGCGGTCTCTCATTTTGAGGGTATTTCGCGGAGGTCCTTTCGAGTATCAAATGTGACTTATCACCGTGTTTCCGCAGGTAGTTGAATTGCTACTCGTAAGGTGATACTTAAGACACCCCGCCAGAAACACCCTACAAATGAGTTAGCGTCCCGGCCGGCGGTGCGTGAGGTGCCAACCGCCGCAGTACGGACACTCATAGATGAAAATCTTAGGCGCATCCTTGCGACGAGAGTTCCTCTCCGCCGCCTTGCGCGCATCCACGCGCGTGTCGTAGCGCTTCTTGCGCCCGCACGCCCTGAACTCCCGCTCCCGCTCGTCCATCACACCTCCCGATGATGAAAAGGGACGGCCCCTTTTCATTATTCCTCCAGCGTGGAGTAAAGGTCGCGTCCGTCGAAGCTCTGGAAGACGTTGCCGATGGCGCCCTTGAACGACTCGTCCTTCTCCACGCCAAAGAGCGAGCCCTCCCCACCGAAGCGCACGATGTAGCGGCGCAGCACGTCCGTTGCCCAGCGGCGGAACTCCACGCCGCGCGCGGACTTCACGCGATAGCCGACGGAAAGGACCATGTCGACGTTGTAGTGCTCGACCTGACGACAATCTCTCTCATGCCCTCAGTTTGAACTGTCGCAAATGTTGCGACAACTCGATTCTCGGACCCCGCCAGCTCCTCCCGCAATTAGAAAAGCCACCCCGACGTCCTTCTCGCAAAGGAACGTCGGGGCGGCCACATAACATGACAAAGGGACTGTCCCCCTGTCAACCTCGCTAGAGGCGGGCGACGCCGGACTTGCGGGCGGCCTCGGCAACGGCGGCGGCGACGGCGGGCGCCACGCGCTCGTCGAAGGCGCCGGGGATGATGTAGTCGGCGGCGCGGTGCTCGTCGTCAACGAGGCCGGCAATCGCGTAGGCCGCGGCCTCCATCATGTCGTCGTTGATGTCGGAGGCGCGCACGTCGAGGGCGCCGCGGAAGATGCCCGGGAACGCGAGCACGTTGTTGATCTGGTTGGGGAAGTCGGAGCGGCCCGTGGCGGCCACGGCGGCGCCCGCCGCCAGCGCCTCGTCCGGCATGATCTCCGGCACGGGGTTGGCGCAGGCGAAGACGATCGGGTCGGCGGCCATGGTGCGGACCATGTCCTGGGTGAGCACGCCCGGGGCGGACACGCCCACGAAGACGTCGGCGCCCTTGACGGCGTCGGCGAGGCTGCCCCTCACGCCCTCGCGGTTGGTCCACGTGGCGATCTCGGCCTTCTCGGGGTTGAGGCCCTCGCGGCCCTCGTAGATGGCGCCCGTGCGGTCGCAGATGATGACGTCCCTCGCGCCCATGCGCTGCATGAGCTTGGCGATGGAGATGCCCGCCGCGCCGGCGCCGGAGAAGACCACGCGCACGTCAGAGAGCTCGCGCCCGGTGAGGCGGCACGCGTTGATGAGCGCGGCGCAGGTCACGACCGCCGTGCCGTGCTGGTCGTCGTGGAAGACGGGGATGTCGCAGGACTCCTTGAGGCGACGCTCGATCTCGAAGCAGCGCGGCGCGGAGATGTCCTCGAGGTTGATGCCGCCGAAGCTGCCGGCGACGAGCTCGACGGTGCGCACGATCTCGTCCACGTCCTTGGAGCGCACGCAGAGGGGGAACGCGTCGACGTCCGCGAAGGTCTTGAACAGGGCGCACTTGCCCTCCATGACCGGCATGCCCGCCTCGGGGCCGATGTCGCCGAGGCCGAGCACCGCGGTGCCGTCCGTGACCACGGCCACCAGGTTGCCGCGACGGGTGTAGGTGTAGGAGTCCTCCACGTTCTCGGAGATCTTGAGGCAGGGCTCCGCGACGCCAGGCGTGTAGGCCACCGCCAGCTCCTCGGGGCTGGTGATCGGCGCGCGGGTGATCACCTCGATCTTGCCCTGCCACTCGCGGTGCTTGTCGAGCGCGTACTGCTTGGCGTCCTCGGCCATGGAAACTCCCATCTCACGGGGCCGGCGATCACCGGCCGTCTCAGCGATAAGAACCATGTGCAAGTGTACTCATTTTGGGAGCCTGCCGAGCGCTTGGACAAGCGCGGTTAACGTGTCCGCGCCCCGTTCGTTCATCGCGCTCAGACAACCAGTTTGCGCGGTCCCCCGACGCCAAAGACGGTCGTTTGAGCGCGATGAGCGAAGACGGCGGACCGTTCAGGCGGGCCGCCTTCAATCACCATGTTTCTCCGGACAGATAGCACCCCTCGACGCCCCGTTTTTGTCCGGAGAAACATGGTGAGTGCGCAGAGGGCAGCAAGCACGCAGACGGCGAGAAGAACCACGCGGCAGCAACGTCGCGGCCGCGCCCCTCACGCGAGCGAGATCGCGCCCAGCCAGCCCCACCGGGGCTCGGACGCCACTCCGTACGCGGAGAGCCAGAGCTCGAGCGGCACTCGGCGCACGCGGCCGTCCACGCAGTCCATGACCGCGTCGTCGCCCACGTAGAGGCCCACGTGCCCGTGGTCCCAGCCGCCGGCGCCGTACGGGTCGCGCGCCACGGCGACGATCATCCCCACCAGAAGGTCGGCCGTGTCCGTGAGGTGGCAGAACCCGTCACAGAGCTCACGCGCGTCGCCACTTACGTAGCCCATGCCCAGCCGGGAGAACGCGCGCTCCACCCAGGCGGCGCAGAGGTCCTCCCCCATCGCCGCGGTCCCGCACGCGCACTCGACCAGGCGCCGCTGCAGCGCGCCGGCGTCCATGAGAGCCTGAGGCTCATGTCCCGCCCGTACTTCTCGCCACGCGGGCTCGCCAAACGCGGTGGTCACGCCGTCGGCCGCCAGAAGACCGCGCTCCGCCAGCGCCGCCAGAAGCCGCTCCCTCACCGCGCCTCCCCTCGATGTGGTCAAAAGAGATGCGTCAAAGGGCGCGACCCTTTTAACGCGCCCAACGCCCTTTTGACTGTACTCCACGACGTATACTTATGCGCTAGGGGGAGACTGTCAGGAAGAACCACCAAACGAAAGGACTTCCATGAGCGAGAAGATCGCGCCCCAGGACACCTGCGTACTCGTGACCGGCGGTGCCGGCTTCATCGGCAGCCACACGGTTGTCGAACTCCTCCAAGGCGGCTACCAGGTCGTCGTCGTCGACGACCTCTCCAACGCGTCTGCCAAGGTCTGCGACCGCATCAAGACCATCGTGGGTGAGCCCGCCGCCGCCAATCTCACCTTCTACGAGGCCGACGTCAACGACCGCGCCGCGCTCACCAAGATCTTCGACGAGCACCGCCCGAGTCGCGTTATCCACTTTGCCGGCTACAAGGCCGTGGGCGAGTCCGTCTCCAAGCCGATCGAGTACTACTCCAACAACATCGGCAACACGCTCACGCTCGTCGACGTCATGCGCGAGCACGGCTGCAAGTCCATCATCTTCTCCAGCTCCGCCACCGTCTACGGAGACCCGGACAGCCTGCCCCTCACCGAGGAGAGCCCCAAGAAGCCCGCGACCAACCCCTATGGCTGGACCAAGTGGATGATCGAGCAGATTCTCACGGACCTCCACACGGCCGACCCGGAGTGGAACGTCGTGCTGCTGCGCTACTTCAACCCCATCGGCGCGCACCCCTCGGGCCTCATGGGCGAGGACCCCAAGGGCATCCCCAACAACCTCGTGCCCTACGTCGCGCAGACCGCCATCGGCAAGCGCGACGCCGTGCACGTCTTTGGCAACGACTACGACACGCCCGACGGCACCGGCGTGCGCGACTACATCCACGTCTGCGACCTCGCGTCCGGCCACGCCGCCGCGCTCGCCTGGATGAACGGCCGCACGGGCGTCGAGATCTTCAACCTGGGCACCGGCACCGGCACCTCGGTCCTCCAGATCATCGAGGCCTTCTCCAAGGCCTGCGGCCACGACATCCCCTACGTGGTTGACCCGCGCCGCCCGGGCGACGTCACGGCCAACTACGCGGACTGCACCAAGGCGCGCGAGCTCATGGGCTGGGAGGCCAAGTTCGACATCGAGGACATGTGCCGCGACTCCTGGAACTGGCAGTCCAACAACCCCAACGGCTACGAGGGATAAGGAAACGAGAAGAACATGGCAGCGCCCTTCGTCGACTACCTCGCCCGGCGGCTTCCCCTTGTTGAGCGCGCGCTCGCGGACAGCGCGGGCGCCCCGCTCACGGACTCGGCCGTGGCATCTGACCTAGGGCGCTACCTTTACTCGCCGCTCGAGGGCTTCACCGCGAGCGGCGGCAAGCGCGTGCGCCCCGTGCTCGCCCTCCTCGGCGCCGAGGCCGTGGGCGGGCGAGCCGAGGACGCCCTCTCCGTGGCGGTGGCGGTGGAGCTCTTCCAGAGCGCCGCCCTCATCCACGACGACATCGCGGACGAGAGCGAGCTTCGCCGCGGCGAGCCGTGCCTCTACCGCACCGCGGGGACCGGTCTCGCAATCAACGCGGGAGACCTCGCGCTCACCCGCGTCTTCGAGGTGGTGCTCGCAGACGAATCGCTCGACCCCGAGCGCAAGGTCCGCGCGCTCGCCGAGCTCGTGCGCATGGAGCGTCACACCCTCGAGGGGCAGGCGCTCGACCTCGGCTGGGTCCACGACGGACGCTGGGACGTGAGCCCGGACGACTATCTCTACATGGTCACGAGCAAGACCTCGTGGTACACCGTCGCGAGCCCGCTCTGCCTGGGCGCCCTCGTGGGCGGCGGCTCGGACGAGGCGGTGCGAGGGCTGCTTGACCTGGGCATCTCCGCGGGCATTGCCTTCCAGCTGCAGGACGACCTGCTCAACCTGGTGGGAGACGCCGCCGCGCAGGGCAAGGACTTCCGCTCGGACGTCACCGAGGGCAAGCGCACGCTCGCCGTGGTCTGGGCCCTCGAGCACCTCGATGCCGAGAAGAACCGCGAGCTCGTGGCCATTCTTAACCAGAAGACGACGGACCCGGACGAGCTCGCGCGCGCCGTCGAGCTCATCGAGCTGGGCGGCGGCATCGAGAGGTGCCGTGAGCTGGCCCGCACCGAGGCGAGCGCGGCCAAGACGCGCGCGGCGAGGCTCGCCGAGGAGGGTCACATCACCGTTGAGTCTCGCGACCTGCTAATCTCTATGTCAGACTTTTTCGTGGAGCGCGCGGGCTAGCCGGCCCCGCCCACTGTCATAGGAGAGACGATGGAAGCAATTCGTGAGGGGGCGGCGGGAAGCGCCGTCGAGGACATCCAGGAGCGCCTGCGCTCGCTCGGCTACGAGATCGACGAGGCGGAGTGCGCCGAGAAGTCCTTCGGGCGGTCCACCGCCACCGCCGTGGCGCGCTTCCGCCTTGACCACGGCCTCCAGCTGGGAGACGAGGTCGACACCGCCACCTGGATGGCGCTCGTGGACGAGTGCTACCAGCTCGGCGACCGCACCCTCTACCTCCGCCTCCCCAACTTCCACGGCAACGACGTCCGTCAGCTCCAGGAGCGCCTCAACATCCTCGGCTTCTCGTGCGGCGAGCCGGACGGCGTCTACGGCGTGCACACGGAGGCGGCCGTCAAGCTCTTCCAGGAGAGCATCGGCGTCCTCGCGGACGGCATGGCCTTCCCCGACACCTTCGACGCGATCGAGCGCCTCAAGCACGTCTGGGCCGGCAAGCCTGCGGCGGGCCCCCACCCCATGGGCGGCATGGGCTTCGCGCGCGCCGCGAGCGTGCTCGAGACCGCCCACATTGCCATCACGGCGGACGACCCCATCTCCCGCAACATCGCCGGCCGCATCTGGAACCTCGCCCACGCCACCGTGGACGACTGCGGGCTCGAGCTCGTGGACAGCCGCGAGGACGCCACGTCCGGCGCGCTCGTGGAGCTCTCCACGCAGCCCCTTCCCGAGAACGTGGCCTCCGGCCTGGGCAACGTCATGCTCGACGACTTTGACACCCTGCCGCTGCGCCTGCGCACCGCCGTCCAGAGCTCCACGGCCACGCCGCCCGCGGCCCGCATCGAGGTCCCCGTTGGAACCGGAGCCTTCACCATGGGAGACGCCCAGACCTACGCGGTGCTCCTGCTCGACGCCATCTGCGCCGCCTTCGAGGGCATCGAGTAACGTTTTCCCGACGGGGTGACAGAGGGGACTTGACAAGGGGACAGGGCAGTTTGTCGTGAAAGGGTTCACGACAAACTGCCCTGTCCCCTTGTCAAGTCCCCTCTGTCACCCCGTCGCCCCTCTGTCGGGAATCCCGTCGGCGAACTCGGCATGATACAATCTCTCTCGGCGGCACAGGGGTATCGTCCAATGGTTAGGACAGTGGTTTTTGGTGCCATCAATGTGGGTTCGAATCCTACTACCCCTGCCATCGCCACCTCGCGCTATCATGGTTTCGTAAAGGGACACACGTCACTTGGAGGCCCATAAATGCCCATGACCGCGATCATCCTCGCCGCCGGCGAGGGAACGCGCATGAAGTCCCGCCATCCCAAAGTTCTGCACAAGCTCCTCGATCGTCCGCTCGTCTCCTGGGTCACGCGCGCCGCGCGCATGGCAGGGGCCGAGCGGATTATCGTTGTCGTGGGCCATGGCGCAGACGAGGTGCGGGCACATCTTTCCGCCGAGAAGGACGTCGAGTGCGTCGAGCAGACCGAGCGCCTGGGAACCGGCCACGCCGCGCGCGTTGCCATCGAGGCCGCCGGCGTCAGCTCCGGGCCCGTCGTCATCCTCAACGGCGACCTTCCGCTCATCTCCCCGGAGACCGTCCGCTCCTTTGCCGACGCCGTCTCCGACGGAAGCCACGCGGCCGCCATTCTCACGATGACCCCGCCCGACCCGTTTGGCTACGGGCGCGTCGAGCTCGCTGGCGACGGCACCGTCGCGCGCATCATCGAGCAGAAGGACTGCACGGACGAGCAGAGCGCCGAGCTCCTCGAGTGCAACGCCGGTTGCTACGCCTTCGACGGCGCCCTTCTCGCCGAGCACATCGGCGAGATTGGCAACGACAACGCCCAGCACGAGTACTATCTGCCGGACATGGTGGAGATCCTGCGCGGCCACGGTCACGCCACCACCATCGTCCACTGCGAGGACTATCGCGAGGGCCTGGGCACCAACGACCGCATCCAGCTCGCCGAGCTCACCGCCATCGCGCGCGACCGCATCAACGCCCGCCTCATGTCCGAGGGCGTCACCATGATGGACCCCGCCACCACCTGGGTGGGTCCCGACGTCACCGTGGGACGTGACACCGTTCTTCTCCCCATGACCATGCTGTGGGGCGAGACGAGCGTGGGCGAGGAGTGCGTGCTCGGACCCAACACGCGCCTCACCAACTGCACCGTTGCGGACAACGTCAGCCTCGAGGAGACCGTGGGCGCGGACGTCACCATTGAGCGCGACGTCACCTGCGGCCCGCGCGCCTACCTCCGCGGCGGCGCGCACGTGCTCGAGGGCGCGCACGTGGGGACCCACGTCGAGATCAAGAACTCCACCATCGGCCGCGGCTCCAAGGTGCCCCACCTCTCCTACATCGGCGACTGCACCATGGGAGCGGGCGTCAACATTGGCGGCGGCTCCATCACGTGCAACTACGACGGCGTGCACAAGAACCGCACCACCATCGGAGACAACGTCTTCATCGGGTCCGACACCATGATGGTCGCGCCCGTGAACATCGGAGACGGGGCCCTCGTTGGCGCAAGCTCCTGCGTCACCAAGGACGTCCCCGCCGACGCGCTCTACCTTGAGCGCGCTGACCAGCGCATTGTTGAGGGGTATGCCGCCCGGCGCCTCGAGAGACTCAAGAAAGGTGAGGCTTAGATGTACGAGAACCTGAGCGAGCCCATGCCGCTGAAGAAGGAGATCAAGCTCTACACCGGCACCGGCAACCCCGTGCTTTCCCAGAAGATCGCCGACATCCTGCACCTCGAGCTCCAGGGCCTCAAGATCGAGAAGTTCGCCAACGGCGAGATCTACGCCCGCTTTGACGAGTCCGTCCGCGGCGACGACGTCTTCTTCATCCAGTCCCTCTCCGGCGCGAGCGTGAACGACCTCCTCATGGAGACGCTCGTGGTTGCAGACGCCGCCAAGCGCGCCTCGGTCTCCAAGTTCACCGCCGTCCTCCCCCACTACTGCTACGCCCGCCAGGACCGCAAGGCTGCGGCGCGCGAGCCCATCACCGCCCGTCTCGTGGCCAACCTCCTCGAGGCCGCGGGCGTTGACCAGGTCATCACCGTCGACCTCCACCAGGGCCAGATCCAGGGCTTCTTTGACGTCCCCGTGACGCACCTCACCGCCCTCTACCTCATCGGCGACTACTTCAAGGGCAAGGACTTCGACTGGGACAACACCGTCGTGGTCTCCCCCGACATGGGCCGCGCGAAGGTGGCCAAGCGACTCTCCGACTACCTGGGCTGCGAGGTGGCCATCGCCCACAAGAGCCGTCCCAAGCACAACGCGTCCGAGGTCATGGGCATCATCGGCAACATCGAGGGCAAGACCTGCATCGTCAACGACGACATGATCGACACCGCGGGCACCCTCTGCAACTCCGTCCGCAAGCTCAAGGAGATGGGCGCGGGCGACATCTACGTCTCCGCCACGCACGGCATCTTCTCCGGCGAGGCCATCCAGCGTCTCCAGGACGCCCCGCTCGTGGAGTGCGTGGTCACCGACATCATCCCATGCGAGGCCGCCAACAAGCCGGGCTCCAAGATCAAGACCGTCTCCGTTGCCAACGAGCTCGCCGAGGCCATCAACAGCGTCTACATGCGCCGCTCGGTCTCCGAGATCTTCGGTGGCACCGGCGCCGAGATCTAGTCTGTAAATTGGGGACAGTCCCCAATTTACAGAAACGTTCGATGTTGCAGCGGGGTCGCCTTCGGGCGGCCCCGTTTTCTTGTGCGGCGGGGCGGAAGGCGCCGCGTCACGCTATTTCGACCGAGGGCAGATAATCGGCCCGCCCCGTTGCGGATAATCGAGCCAGGGCAGCCTGGGCGGCCGCGCCGTCGCCTACGAAGCCCCGAGCGTTGTGGAAATCCCGGCTGGGGCAGGCGCGAAGGGCACCGCAGCCCTTCTCGCCACACCCACGCTCACCGCAGCGCTGCCCTGGCTCGCGTTTTCACAACGCCCTCCGGCAAAATCGTGCCCTGTCCCCAAAATGCGCGACGCATCCTCCCGACCGCTCCGACCGTCCGCAGCCCCGCAAGCCCTACAATGGTGCGCACGCCAACGTCAAAGGAGGCCCATGCCCGCCCAGAAGCCCGCGGCCAAGCCCGCCGTCATCAAGATCGTCTGCGGCCTCGGCAACCCCGACGCCGAGTACGCGCGCACCCGGCACAACGCCGGCTTTGCCACCATCGACGCCGTGGCGGCGCGCCAAGGCGTGCGCTACTGGAAGTCCGAGGCCGGCGCCCAGGTCGCCGCGATAACGGTTACGGACAAGGACGGCGAGAAGCGCGAGGTCCTTCTCGCCAAGCCCATGAGCTACATGAACACCTCGGGCGGGCCGCTCTCCAAGCTGGCGCGCGCCCACCACGTGCGTCCCGAGGAGATCCTCGTGGTCCACGACGAGGTGGACCTGCCCGCAGGCGAGGTCAAGCTCAAGCTGGGCGGTGGCCTCAACGCGCACAACGGCCTGCGCTCCATCGCCGACAAGCTCGGCAGCCGCGACTTCGCGCGCGTGCAGTTTGGCATCGGACGGCCTCCCGGACGCATGCAGGTCGCCGACTACGTGCTCCGCGAGCTCAAGGGGAACTTCCTCGAGGACTTCGAGCTCACCGTCGAGCGCGCGGCGGACCTCGTGGAGCAGACCCTCTAGGTGCGGTCCGCCCCCTGTCGCGCCCGCCACAACCGCCCGCCGCTCTTCTCGTCTGCCCACGTTGGAATGCACCGGCACTCGGGTACAATGAGGGGTGTTGGAAAGGCCCTGTTCGGGGCCACCAAACCTTGAGAGGGAATGCAGGAGAGGAGTGCTGTTAATGTACAAGATCCTCGAAAAGACGCAGTTCTCGGAGAAGGTGTTCAAGTTCCGCATCGAGGCGCCCCGGATGGCCAAGCACGCTCACGCCGGCCAGTTCCTGATGGTGCGCGCCAACGAGACGGGCGAGCGCGTCCCGTTCACGCTCGCGGGCTGGAACGCCGAGGAGGGCTGGGTCGAGTTCATCTTCATGGTGATCGGCAAGACCACGGAGATGCTGTCCACCTACAACGAGGGTGACTCCATCAAGGACGTCACCGGCCCGCTGGGCGTCCCCACCGAGATGGCGGACGGCCCCTGCGCGGTCATCGGCGGCGGCGTCGGCCTGGCCATCGCCTTCCCGGTTGCCCGCCACCTGGTGGAGACCGGCCACGAGGTCCACGCCATCATGGGCGCGCGCACCAAGGACCTGCTGCTCCTCGAGGACCAGTTCCGCGAGATCCTCCCGGACGACCACATCCACATCACCACCGACGACGGCTCCTACGGCGAGAAGGGCGTGGTCACCGCACCGCTCGAGCGCCTGCTCCAGGAGAAGGCGGTCAGCCAGGTCTTCTGTGTCGGCCCCGTTCCGATGATGAAGTTCTCCGCCCTCACGGCCGAGAAGTACAACACGCCGATCACCGCATCGCTCAACCCCATCATGGTCGACGGCACCGGCATGTGCGGGTGCTGCCGCGTGGAGGTCGACGGCCAGACGAAGTTCGCCTGCGTCGACGGCCCCGACTTCGACGCCACCAAGGTCGACTGGAACGACCTTCGCGCGCGTCAGGCCGCGTATCTCACCGAGGAGGGCCAGTCCCTCAAGGCCTATGAGGAGGCGAACTGCGCATGCCACAGGTAAACGGTCGCTTTGTTCCGGACATGAAGTCCCCGCGCACGCCGGACAACGAGGAGCCGGCAGCCGAGCGCGCGTGCGACTTCCGCCCCGTCGACAAGGGCTTCACCAAGGAGATGGCGCTGGCCGAGGCCGAGCGCTGCATGGACTGCAAGAAGCCGTTCTGCGTTGACGGCTGCCCCGTCAACATCAACATCCCCAAGTTCATCGAGAAGATCCGCGAGGAGAAGTTCGGCGAGGCGCTGGACATCATCCGCGAGGACTCGATGCTCCCCGCAATCTGCGGTCGCGTGTGCCCGCAGGAGAACCAGTGCGAGGGCAAGTGCATCCGCGGCAAGAAGGGCGACCCGGTGGCCATCGGCCAGCTGGAGCGCTTCCTCGGCGACCAGCCCGAGCTTGCCTCCAAGCCCAAGATGGCCCCCAAGAACGGCAAGAAGGTCGCCGTCGTGGGCTCCGGCCCGTCCGGCATCACCTGCGCCGGCGAGCTCGCCCGCAACGGCTTTGACGTGACCGTCTTCGAGGCCTTCTTCACCGGCGGTGGCGTGCTCGTCTACGGCATCCCCGAGTTCCGTCTGCCCAAGGCCGTCGTCAAGCGCGAAATCGACGGTCTGGAGGAGATGGGCGTCAAGTTTGAGTACAACTCGGTCGTGGGCCGCATCACCGACGCCGAGGAGCTCTTTGAGGAGGGCTTCGACGCCATCTACATCGCCACGGGCGCGGGCCTGCCCAAGTTCCTCAACGTCCCGGGCGAGAACCTCCCCAACGTCTTCTTTGCCAACGAGTACCTCACGCGCGTGAACCTCATGAAGGCCAACCGCTTCCCTGAGTACGACACCCCCACCAAGCACGGCAAGAACGTCGTGGTCTTTGGTGGCGGCAACGTCGCCATGGACGCGGTGCGCACCGCCAAGCGCCTGGGCGCCGAGCGCGCGATCATCGCGTACCGCCGCACCGAGGACGAGATGCCCGCCCGTCGCGCGGAGCTCCACCACGCCAAGGCCGAGGGCGTCGAGGTCATGCCGCTCGTGGCTCCGCTGGAGTTCGTGAAGGGCGAGGACGGCGCCGTCTGCGCGGTGCGCGTCCAGAAGATGGAGCTCGGCGAGCCCGACGCCTCCGGGCGCCGTCGCCCGGTGCCCATCGAGGGCGCCGTCGAGGAGATTCCCTGCGACGTGGCCATCTCCGCCATCGGCACCAACGCCAACCCGTTTGCCAAGATGATTGGCGACATCAAGCTCAACAAGTGGGGCTACATCATCGCCGACGAGGACGGCCGCACCTCCGACCCGCGCATCTGGGCCGGCGGCGACATCGTCACCGGCGCGGCCACGGTCATCCTGGCCATGGGCGCCGGCAAGACTGCTGCGGCAAGCATCACGAGGACGCTCGTCGGGTAGCGAGAAGAACGTCTGGTCGTAGCTGACGGCCCTCCCGGTTTCCACGCGGAAGTGCGCTTCGCGAAACTTCCGCTTAGGAAACCGGGAGGGCCTTTTGCTGCCGAGGTTGAGATTCTTCTCGTCTGGGACCGCCGAAGGGCGTCTACCGGGTTTGGCGGGGTGTCGCCCGCACTTGGCGGCGCCCGCCGAAGCGCCCCGCCATCGAGTGCGGGCTAGAGCGCACTCGATGCGCGCACTTGAGCACAAGACTCGAGAGGCAGGTCGCACTCCCCAGTCCATCACCGAAATACTGCCCGCACTTGATGCCCGCACTTATGAGTGCGGGCCGCATAATCCGTCACTCCCAGCCGAGGTCCTCGAGGTTGCGGAGGCGGAGACACTCTGTCAGGCGATGGGTCGCGGCTCCCCCGAGTCGAGCCCCTCGCAGAACTCCTCGTATGTGTGCGGGCTCGTGATGGGCGCATCGACACTCAGCACGTTGCCGCGCTCGGCAAAGAGCAAGGCGCCGAGACCCTCCCTGGCCCACGTGAGAAAACGCGTGTCCAGCTTCGGCACGAGGCCGTTGTCCGCGTTGGCGAGAAACGCGTCGAGGACGCCGAGGATGGTCTGGGCCGCTCCCGGGAAGTTGCCGCACCCAAGGCTGGCATAGACGTCCTCGAGAAGCCGATAGTCCTCAGCCGGAATCACCTCGTTGATCTTCTTCAGGCCGAGAAACGCGTAGCGCCGGTCGTAGAGGCTGCGCACCAGAACCGAAAGCTCCCCCACCGCGTCGCTCATGATCTTTGCGGCCCAGGCGTCGTTCCCGCGACCGTACGCTGAGCTCGCCTCCACAAGGCAGTAGAGCACAGACGAGAAGTGCCGGCAGAGCTCCTCGTCCGTCACGTCGGAACGCACGGGCGCCACGTCCGCGAAGAGGCTCGCCGGGTCGTACGCCGCAACGACGGGGTCAAGGCTGCCGACCTGCTTGGGCTCGGCCACGTAGAGGTCCACGTGGAGGGCGTCGGAGAAGATGGCCACCTTCTGCGGCAGGCCGAAGTCGACGTCCTCGACGAACACGACGTCACCATAGGCGCTGAGGTACTTCTCGCGCCGCTCCAACACGGCATCGCGGTTCTGGGGAGAGACGACGAGGTAGAGATCGATGTCGGAGAACTCGTCCGCGTCTCCGCGGGCGATAGAGCCCTTGAGAAGAACCGCCTCGCATAGGCCGTCGGCGACCGCCGCGCCAGCAATACGCGTAATTGCCACGTCAAGGCGTGCGATGCCCGTGATGCGCTTCTCGTCCAACGTCGCTCCTCCCCTAGGTCCGTGCGCTACTCCAGCGAGATGACAACGTGGTCGCCGTCACCGCCGTCGACCTCGATGAGCGTGCCCTTCTCGCCGTGCTTGATCGCCTCCGCGACGAGCGTCATGTCGACGTCGGCGTCGTTGAGGTTCAGGTTGACGACGCCGGGAAGCTTGGAGCTGGCACCGAGCACGGCGCTCGCCATGCCCAAGGGGACGTTGTTGTTCACCACGTCACCGTCGCTGCTGTCCACCTGGATGTGGAGCTTCTTGGGCTTGGAGCCATCCGTGCGCGACGGCTCCGGCTCAGGCTCCGGCGCGGGCTCCGCCAGCGCAATCTCCTGACTCTTGCGACCCTCCAGCAGCTCGTCCACGGTCACGCCGAGCGTCCGCGCGAGCTCCGGCAGCAGCATGATGTCGGGCGCGCTGAGGTCGTTTTCCCACTTGCTCACCGCCTGCGCCGTCACGCCCATCTTCATGGCGAGGCGCTCCTGCGTCATGCCGTACTCCAGGCGCAGCCGCGCGATGCGACGTCCCAGCGTCTCGTTCTTCTCGTCCATTGATGGTCCTTTCCTCGGGTTTCTGCGCGCGGCTCCCACTGTGACATCCCCCTCGGTTGAGTTCCACCAACCATCCGACGAGTTACGATTCTACCCGTTTACCAGCAAGAACAACTGTTGGTTGCGCGGCGTGCTATCGTTTTGGTAGAGCCGAGGTCAGGAGGACGCATGGGTGAGACGACCCCGAAAAAGCCCGACTGCAGGGAGTGCTACGAGAAGCAGATGCGCGAGCTTGCCGTGCTCTGCGGGCTTGACGACGCGACGCTCGACAGGATGCTTGCGATAAAGGACGAGGTCCTCGCCGGCATGGGCGGCGAGCGCATCCGCCCGGACCGCATGGGCGAGCTGCTCGGGCGCGTGACTCCCCTCCTGGGCACGGACGACCCCTACCGCGACATCAAGCGCGAGTACAACCAGCTCATGCTGGACCGGGAGCAGGAGTGCGTCGCGCGCATCGAGGCGGCCGGCGAGCCCTTCCAGCTTGCCCTGCGCTACGCCGTGGCCGGCAACCTCGTGGACTTTGGCGGAAAGAACGCGTTCACGCGCGACGACGTGACCGCGCTCATCGACCGCGTGCCCGAGATCTCATTTGCCGTGGACGACTCCGCGGCCCTGCTGGATGCCGTGCGCTCCGCCCGCGCGATCATGTACCTGGGGGACAACTGCGGCGAGATCGTCCTGGACAAGCTCATGATCAAGGAGATTGCGCGCGAGAACCCCGACGCGCAGGTGACCTACGGCGTGCGCGGCGGCCCCGCCATCAACGACGTCACGCTCGAGGATGCGGCGCAGGTGGGCATGGCGGACGTCGCCCGCGTGCTCTCCAGCGGCGTGGCAACCCCCACAACCGTGCTCTCGGCCAGCACCGAGGAGTTCCGTCGCACGTTCTATGACGCGGATCTCGTCATCAGCAAGGGCATGGGCAACTTTGAGGTGCTCGTGGACGGCTGCGGACGCGAGGACGTCTACTTTCTCCTCATGACCAAGTGCGGCCACGTTGCGAGCCTCGTAGACGCGCCCCTCATGTCCTTCGTCTGCAAGCGGGGGTAGCAACTCGGAAATCGGGCTCCGCTCGCGAGTTCAAGCGCGTCCCGCGCTTGCGACTGGAAGACTGGGACAAGATCGTCGCCTAGGTGTCCCGCCGCAAAACACGCCACCCAACTCCAGCTTTTCTGTACATTGCGAGGGCACTCGATGGGGCGAGAAGAACGTGCGGTCGTCTGACCTGCGCAGATGTGAGGTTCTTCTCGGCCCCTCCCATGAGGCGGGGCAACAATGTACAGAAAGCCCAGCCTTTCAAAACGCGGTCGAGGCCGCGCACGTGAACCAACGAGAAGAGGCCCCGGGTTTCCAAAGAGGAAGTTCCGCATAGCGCACTTCCTCGTGGAAACCCGGGGCCTCGCCGAGTCAGGTTAGTTCAGGCGCGATCCTAGTACATGCCGCCCTGGCCGCCCTGAGCAGCCGCCGCGGAGATGGCCTCCTCGATGGTGGTGTTCTTGGGCTCGTCGGAGACGGTGGCCTCGGTGATGAGGATGAGCGACGCCACGGAGGCGGCGTTCTGCAGGGTCACGCGGGCAACCTTGACCGGGTCGAGCACGCCCATCTCGATCATGTCGCCATACTCGCCGGTGGCGGAGTCGAGGCCCTGGCCGGCGGGCAGGCTCTTGATCTTCTCGGCCACGACGGAGCCCTCGTAGCCAGCGTTGTTGGCGATGGTCTTCACGGGAGCCTCGAGGGCCTTGCGGACGATCTCAACGCCGATCTTCTCGTCGGAGTCGACGGTCTCGACGGTGTCGAGGACCTTGGAGGCCTCGAGGAACGCCACGCCGCCGCCGGCGACGATGCCCTCCTCCACGGCCGCACGGGTGGCCTGGAGGGCGTCCTCGATGCGGTGCTTGATCTCCTTGAGCTCGACCTCGGTGGCCGCGCCGACCTTGATGACGGCCACGCCGCCGGCCAGCTTGGCAAGGCGCTCCTGGAGCTTCTCCTTGTCAAAGTCGGAGGTGGTCACGTCGTACTCGGCCTTGATCTGGGCGATGCGCTCGTCGATGGCCTCCTTGGAGCCGGCACCGCCGACGATGGTGGTGTCATCCTTGGAGATCTTGACGGACTTGCAGCGGCCGAGCATCTCGGCGGTGACGTCGGTGAGCTGGACGCCGAGCTCCTTCATGGCAACCTGGCCGCCGGTGAGGATGGCGATGTCCTCGAGCATGCGCTTGCGGCGGTCACCGTAGCCGGGGGCCTTGACGGCGCAGACGTTGAGGACGCCGCGGAGCTTGTTGAGGATGAGGGTGGCCAGGGCCTCGCCGTCCACGTCCTCGGCGATGATGAGCAGCGGCGCGCCCTGCTTCTGGACGGCCTCGAGGATCGGCAGGATGTCCTGGATGTTAGAGACCTTCTGGTCGGTCATGAGGATGTACGGGGAGTCGAGCTCGGCCGTCATGGTCTCGTTGTTGGTGGAGAAGTACGGGGAGATGTAGCCCTTGTCGAACTGCATGCCCTCGACGGTGTCGATGTCGATGCCAAAGGTCTGGGACTCCTCGACGGTGATGACGCCGTCCTTGCCCACGACCTCCATGGCGTCGGAGATCTTGTTGCCGATCTCGGGGTCGGAGGCGGAGATGGTGCCGACGGAGGCAATCTGCTTCTTGGTGGAGACGTCCTGGGCGTTCTTGCGCATCTCCTCCACGACGGCGTTCACGGCCTTGTCAACGCCGCGACGAATGGCGATGGGGTTGGCGCCGGCGGCCACGTTGCGCAGGCCCTCGTTGACGATGACCTGGGCGAGGAGCGTGGCGGTGGTGGTGCCGTCACCCACGGCGTCGTTGGTCTTGGTGGCGACCTCCTTCACGAGCTGGGCGCCCATGTTCTCGATGGGGTCCTTGAGCTCGATCTCCTTGGCCACGGAGACGCCGTCGTTGGTGATGGTGGGGGCGCCGTAGGAGCGCTGGAGCGCCACGTAGCGGCCCTTGGGGCCCATGGTGGTGGTCACGGCGTCAGCGAGGGTGTTGACGCCCTTGGCGAGCTTGGCACGAGCGTCGGTGCCAAAAAGAATGTCCTTAGCCATTTCTTGTTCCTCCAAGTTTCTGCGAATGATTCAAAAGGGGTCTATCCCCTTTTGGATCAGTTAGTCCTCGATGACGGCGTAGATGTCGTCGGCGCGGAGGAGCAGGAAGTCCTCGCCGTCGATCTTGACCTCGTTGCCGCCGAACTTGCCGTAGTAGACCTCGTCGCCGACCTTGACGTCGATGGCGATGCGCTCGCCCTTGTCGTTCATCTTGCCGGCGCCCACGGCCACGACCTGGCCGCGCTGCGGCTTCTCCTGCGCGCCACTCGAGATGTAGAGGCCCGTAGAGGTCTTCTCCTCCTTGGGGGCCGGCTTCACGAGAACGCGATCACCCAGCGGCTTGAGAGTCATGTTCAAGAACCTCCTTCTTGCGCCCGTTCGGGCGGGATTTCCGCGGTGCCGATGATGTCTCGCACCGCGCTAGCCAACGTTCAGAATCATACCCAGACAGGCGGACTTATACCACCTCGCGTAAAAAAATCTTCCAAGACGCACTTAGATTTTCTGAGGCGTGCCGGAGCATGCGAGCCGGGTTGACAGGGGGACAGTCCCTTTGTCATGTTATGTGGTCGCATAACATGACAAAGGGACTGTCCCCCCGTCAAGCAGCGAAAAACCTATGAGCCTCGCTTAAAGCCCGCTGACAAGGGGAACACTCTTACAACAGGGCAACCGACCACGGGAGGGCAGACCCATGACGAGCCGCAAGCCCACCGTTCTTCTCGCCACCGCGCTTTCCGCCGTTCTTGTCATGCCCCTTGCCGCGTGCTCCAAGAGCGAGCCGCCCACGGGCACCGTGCGCCTCGAGGCGGAGGAGGCCGTGGTCAACGCCGCTATGCTCACGCACGGCTACTCGTGGGACAACGCTGCCGTAGACCCGGTGCCGCCCACGGAGCTCGCCGATAACGACGTTCCCGACGTCGAGGTCTCGGGGGCGGCCGAGGTGAGCGCGTCCTTCTCGCAGCCGGCGACGGAGGTCGAGATCGTGCGCTACGCGGAGGACGGGACGCTCGAGGGCGTCGAGTGCTCGCTCGAGGACGGCGCCGCCTCCTTTGAGATCGAGCCCGGCTGGCGCTACTACGTGGGCGCCTGGTTCGAGGGCGGAGACGCCGGGTACCTTTTTGACGCCAAGGAGTATGTTTGACCCGGAGGGAGCCGGAATGAGCGAGGCGGGTGAGTTCGTCTCCACCGCGATGGTCGTAACCTTTGGTGACGGCGAGGTCCTCTTTGTGGACCAGGACACCGGGACCCCCTACTACCCCACCAGCCTGCCGGCAGACGCGCCCGAGCTCACGGTCGGCAACATCGTGCGCGTGACCGGCAACGGCATCATGCTGGAGAGCTACCCTGCGCAGTACCCGGGCATCACGCGCGTCGAGGTGATCGAGGAGGGAACGCCGGCGGATGCCGAGAAGTACGACGAGCTGGTGGCGGAGATCTGGCAGCCGAAGGACCCGACCGAGCCGCCGCTGGCCTCGCTCGACTACACCACGGATCTTGCCGCGACGTCCGTCATGCTCGAGACGTACGGCTACACGTGGAGCTACGAGGAGGGCGACGTGGGCCAGACCGTGACCGTGGACGCGCCGCACCCAACGCAGCTGGCGGCGGACGAGCTGCCCGACGCGCGCGTGGACGGCCCCACGGAGGTCACCGTGAGCTTTGACGTGCCCTGCACGGCAGCAGGCATCGTGCGCTGGCCCGAGGACGAGCTCGAGGCGGCGGCGGAGGCAGCGGGGTCTGCCCAGGCGGTCGAGATCGACAGCGTCGAGGGAGACGTCTGGACCGTCGACGATCGCAAGATCGTTGACGGCAACGTGGTATTCACCGTGGAGCCGGGCTGGCGCTACGCCGTCGAGGCGTACTTCGACGCCGGCGAGGCCACGTACGTCTTCACCGTCCGAAGCTGACGGAGGTTGACAGGGGGACAGTCCCTTTGTCATGTTATGTGGTCGCATAACATGACAAAGGGACTGTCCCCCTGTCAACCACCCTACAGCGTCTCGAGCTCGGAGAGCCAGAGGGCGGAGCAGGCGTCGGACGGCATGCGCAGGTCGCCGCGCGGGCTCACCGCCGCCGAGCCAACCTTGGGGCCGTCGGGCAGGCAGCTGCGCTTGAACTGCTGCGCGAAGTAGCGCCGGTAGAAGACCTTGAGCCAGGCGAGGATCGTGGCGTCGTCGTACTTCTCGCCAAGGGCGTAGCGGGCGAGGCGGTAGACCTTTGCCGGATTGGTGCCGCGGCGCAGGACCTCGTAGAGGAAGAAGTCGTGCAGCTCGTAGGGGCCCACGAGGTCCTCGGTCTTCTGCGCGATTTTGCCGTCGCCCGTGGCGGGCAGGAGCTCCGGCGAGACCGGCGTGTCCAGGACGTCCAGAAGGACCTCGGACTCGGCCGCGTTTCCGCAGGTGTCCGCCACATAGCGCACGAGGTGGCGCACCAGCGTCTTGGGCACGCTCGCGTTGACGGCGTACATGGACATGTGGTCGCCGTTGTAGGTGGCCCAGCCCAGCGCCAGCTCGGAGAGGTCGCCGGTGCCGATGACCATGCCGCCCTCCTGGTTGGCCACGTCCATGAGGATCTGCGTGCGCTCGCGGGCCTGGGCGTTCTCGTAGGTGACGTCGTGGACGGACTCGTCGTGCCCGATGTCGGCGAAGTGCTGGCGCACGGACGGGCCGATGACGATCTCGCGCAGCTGCACGCCGAGCGCCTGCGAGAGCAGCGTGGCGTTGTCGTGCGTGCGATCCGTGGTGCCAAAGCCCGGCATGGTGACGGCGATGATGCCGCCGCGGTCGAGGCCCAGCAGATCGAAGGCGCGCACGGTCACGAGCAGCGCGAGCGTGGAGTCGAGGCCGCCGGAGACGCCGATGACGGCCGTGCGCGAGCACGTGTGCGCGAGGCGCTTGGCGAGGCCGTGGGCCTGGATGGCAAAGACGTCCTCGCAGCGCTCCGCACGACGGGCGGGGTCGGACGGCACGAAGGGGTGCGGGTCCACCCAGCGCGTGAGCGGGGTCTCGCGGGAGGCGGCGTCCGCGCCCAGCGAGAAGGGCACGGTCACGTAGCCGACCTCCTCGGGCGCGGCGGCGCACTCGAAGGTGGACATGCGCGTGCGCTCCTGCGCGAGGAAGCGGACGTCGACCTCTGAGACCGCGCGGCCGTCGCCGAAGGGCCTGCCCTCCGCGAGCAGGCGCCCGTTCTCCGCCACGAGGTCGTGCCCGGAGAAGACCAGGTCCTGCGTGGACTCGCCGGTGCCGGCGCTCGCGTAGACGTAGCCGCACACGAGGCGAGCGCTCTGGCCGGTCACCAGGCTGCGGCGGTAGTCCGCCTTGCCCACCACGGCGTTGGAGGCGGAGAGGTTGCAGACGAGCGTGGCGCCGGCCTGCGCGTGCGCGACCGAGGGCGGCGCGGCCACCCAGAGGTCCTCGCAGATCTCCGCCGCCACCACGAGCTCGGGGAGCTCCAGGCACGAGAAGAGCAGGTTGGTGCCCATGAGCACGTCCTTCTCGCCGCCCGCGGAGACGAGCACGGGGTCCACCGGGCCGGAGACGAAGTGACGGCCCTCGTAGAACTCGTTGTAGGTGGGGATGTGGGTCTTGGGCACGAGGCCGAGGACCATGCCGCGCGAGACGACGGCGGCGCAGTTGTAGAGCTTGCCGCCCGCGCGCACGGGCACGCCCACCAGGAGGAGCGCGTCGAGGTCCGCCGTGCGGGCGGCGAACTCGCCGAGGCCGGCGTCGGCGGCGCGGATGAGGGCGTCCTGCCAGAAGAGGTCCTCGCAGGTGTAGCCGGTGAGCGCGAGCTCGGGCAGCACGATGACGACGGCGCCGTCCTTCTCGGCCGCCTCGCGCGCCGCGGCAACGCAGGCCTCCACGTTGAAGGCGACGTCCGCGACCCGCACCTCCGGCGTCACCGCCGCGACCTTGACGAACCCGTCTCTCATCTCTGCCTCCTCCTTGACAAGGGGACAGTCCCTTTGTCATGTTATGTCGCCCTGAATACTGAAATCGTATCATGCTGCTACCTCGACTTGACAAAGGGACTGTCCCCTTGTCAAGTTCTGACTGCGGCATGAACGGTTCCGCGGCCGATGCCCGTAAGGCGCTCGATCTGCCGTACCGAGAGCCCCTCCTCCCAGAGCCTCCGGAGAAACGCGTTGCGACGTCCCCTATCAAGCGCCTTGAGCTCAGACGCCGGCATCGCACCGAGCACGTCTCCCGCAACACTCCCGACCATGGCGTCGGGCACTCGGGGGCGACCGGGGAGACGGTACGCCCCCTCCCAGCCGCGCGCTGAGAACTCCGCAAACCTCTCCGGCCCTCCGAGCATCTCGAGCAGGAGCCCTGTGTCCGCATATTCCGACGTCCCGACATACTCGTGATAGCTGCTCCAGGGATACTCGTCCGCGGGGCATACGCCCGACTCGGCAGGATTGTCGTGAATGTAGCGCATGGCCTGAAGAAGATATGCTTCGTCCTCGATGGGATTGCTGTAGAAACGCTGCTGGAACACGTGGCCAGCATGCCCACCGCGCCTGTTGAAGCGCAGCGCGTAGCTCGTCGCGAGGGAGCGCATCATCTCGCTCAGATTGTCATCTCGATCCTCGAGCAGCAGGTGAATGTGGTTGGACATGAGACACCAGACCAGGACGCGCACGCCGAACCTCTCCGCGTCCCCTCGCAGGTAGGAAAGAAACGAGCGACGGTCGGCATCATCCTCGAAGAGGTTCTGCCGACCGTTTCCACGCATCACTACGTGATAGAAGCCAGATGCTGACTTTCTTCTTTCTGTTCTTGGCATAGCTATTCCCGTTCATAGTTCTATTAATGGGATAGTTATACCACAGCAAACACAACATAACATGACAAAGGGACTGTCCCCCTGTCAAGTTACCCCTCGAGATAGCGGGCGAGGAACTCGCGGGTGCGCGGGTGCTCCGGGGACGTGAAGAGCTTGGAGGGCGCGCCCTTCTCGGCGATGACGCCCTTGTCCATGAAGACGACCTCGTCGGAGACGTTCTTGGCAAACGCCATCTCGTGCGTGACCACGACCATCGTCATGCCCTCCGCCGCAAGGCGACGCATGACCTCGAGAACCTCGCCCACGATCTCCGGGTCGAGCGCCGAGGTGGGCTCGTCGAAGAGCATGAGGTCGGGCTGCATGCAGAGGGCGCGCGCGATGGCGACGCGCTGCTTCTGGCCGCCCGAGAGGTTGTTGACGTCCGCGCGCGCAAAGTCCGCCAGGCCCACGGACTCCAGGTGGCGCATCGCGACCTCCTGCGCCTCGGCCTTGCCCATCTTCTTGAGCGTCACGGGCGCGAGCGTGCAGTTGTCGAGCACGTTCATGTTGTTGAACAGGTTGAAGCCCTGGAACACCATGCCGATCTTCTCGCGCAGGCGGTTCACGTCCACGTGCTCGGCCGCGAGGTCGGCGCCGTGGAACCACACGTGCCCGGCGTCGGGCGTCTCGAGCAGGTTGATGCAGCGCAGGAGCGTGGACTTGCCCGAGCCCGAGGCGCCGATGATCGTGACCACCTGGCCGGGCATGACGTCGAGGTTGATGTCGCGCAGGACCTCGAGGTCGCCAAAGGACTTGCGCAGGCCCTCGATGCGGACCATGGGCTCGACGGAGCCGGGGGCGGTACCAGCGGAGCCGGGGGCGGCCGCGACGTTAAGGTTCTTCTCGCTCATGGCTTACTCCTCCACCTTCACGGGCGTGTCGGACGTGCTGCCCACGGCCTCGACCCTCACGTCAAACCTCCGCGCAAAGCGCCCGAGCAGCCACGACGCCACCATCGTGAGGATGAGGTAGGCCACCGTGGAGATGAGCGCCGTCTGGAACTGCTGGTAGTAGATGCCGGCCACGGTGGTGGTGGCAAACATGAGGTCGAACGTGCCTATGACGGAGAGCACCGAGGAGTCCTTGATGTTGATGACGAGCTCGTTGGAGAGGCCGGGGATCGAGTACTTGATGCCCTGCGGGAAGACGACCTTGGCCATGGCCTGCCACTGGGAGAGGCCCAGCGAGCGCGCCGCCTCGGTCTGGCCCTTGTCCACGGACTCGATGCCGCCGCGCAGGACCTCCATCATGTAGGCGGTGGAGTTGAGCGTGATGGTCACCAGACCGGCGAGGAAGGTCGTCCAGATGCCGTTGATCTGCGTGGTAGTGAGGCTCGTCATGCGGAAGATGCCAAAGACGCCGTAGTAGATGATCATCGCCTGGACCATCATCGGCGTGCCGCGCACCACGGTGGAGTAGACCTTGGCAAAGCCCGAGCCCACGACCTTCCAGAAGCGCACGAAGTCGTTGTCGGGCCGGTCGATGGTCTGGATGCGCGCGAAGACCAGCAGGAGCGCCAGGAAAAACGCGATGACGGTGCCAAAGACCGCCAGCTCGACGGTGGTGACAAGACCGGTGAAGAAGGTGTCGCGGCCCTGGTAGAGGATGTAGCACATGCTCTCGAGCATGGGCTCGGGGCGCTTGGGGTCGGCCATGCTTGCCGCCGCCACCGCCACGTTCCAGGCCGAGGCCACGCCCATGACCGCGCGGTCGACAAAGAGCACGAGCACGATCGCCCACACCACGTACGAGGCGTAGCGCAGCGCGCGGCGGACGGCGGGCTTGGCAAAGGGCGAGAAGGACGCGTAGTCGCGCCACTTTGCGAGCTTGGTCACGAGGGCGACGGCGCTCACCACGAGCCAGGCGACGAGCAGGTAGTACATCACGAGCTCGACGGTGAACGCCTGAGAGAGGAAGCTCATCGCCGGGCGGGGCGAGCTCGAGAGCAGCATGCCCACGAACGCCGCAGCGCTCGTGCCGAGAAGAACGTAGCGATGGTCGTCGAGGAAGAACGAGGCCACGCGACCACGCGTCATTCTCGCCGTCTGCTCGCCGGAGGGAGCGGAGCTCATCTTGTATCTCCTTTGTATTTCATGCGTGCGGGCGCGCGCCCTCGTATGCGGCGCGCGCCCCTATCTTACGCAACGTTGCGGGGGACTACCCCTTCTTCACATTAGGCCGGCTGACGGTCCATGCAGTCGTTCCACATCTGCTGGCGCTCGTCCTCCGGGATGGCGTTGATGACCTCGTTGATCTCTTCGAGGATCGCCTCCTGGCCCTTGGCGATGGCGGCGTTGTCCGGCATGACCGAGCCCTCGAACTTGTCGGTCATCTCGAGCTCCACGAAGTCGGGGTAGGTCTCGAGCAGCTTGGGCACGGAGAGCATCGAGTAGGTGATGACGTCGCTCGTGCCGGAGGCGAGGCTCTCCACGACCACGGGCACGGTCTCGCCCGGCGTCATGTGGTTGATGTCGGGGATCTGCTCGATGACGTTGTTGAACATCGTGGCCGCCTGGCCCATGATCGAGGCGCCCGCGAGGTCGGCGAACGTGGTGGCGCCGGCGTACGGGGAGTCCTTGGTGCTGATCATGACGATGTCGTCGTCGATGTAGGAGTCGGAGAAGTCCGCGGACTGGGAGCGCTCCGGGTCAACGGACATGCCGGCGCAGACGATGTCGATCTGGCCGTTGTTGAGGGCGTCGATGAGGCCGGTGAAGTCGAGCTTCACGGCCACGGGCTCCATGCCCAGGGCCTCGGCGATGCGCTTGGCGACCTGCACGTCGTAGCCGTCGGCATAGGCGCCGGAGACGTTCTCGATGGGGATGGTGAACTCGGACTCCTCGGAGACCTGCCAGTTGTACGGGGCGTAGGCGGCCTCCATGCCAACGCGGAGGGTCTTGCCGTCGCCGAGCGTGGCGGCCTCGGTGGTGTCGGCGGCGTCGTCGGCCGCGTCATCGGCGGTGTCCGTGGTGGAGTCCTGCGCGGCGGGGCCGCAGCCGGAAAGGACCATCACGCCTCCCATGCCCGCCACGAGGCTCGAGAGCTTGAGGAAGTCGCGGCGAGAGACTCTGTCAGATACGTACACGTGCGGGGTGGCCTTCATGGTGGTTCCTTTCCCTTTTTGAGTAATCCCCTTCCGCGCGACGCAACCGGAGGGGACCCATTCCCCTCCCCCTTGCAACTTAATGCGAGAAAGTTACGCGCACGTCGGCAGGATACCGCGGGGCGAGAAGAACCACAAGCTGCTACCATTCTGGAAACACCGCCGTAACGGGTGGGACGGTTGACAGGGGGACAGTCCCTTTGTCACGTTATGTGGGTGCATAACTTGACAAAGGGACTGTCCCCCTGTCAACCGACTGCCCGGAAGAGGGAGCGCCATGGACCAGGAGACCTACGACGCCTACGTCGCCATCCTCGAGGAGGAGCTCGTCTGCGCGATGGGCTGCACCGAGCCCATCGCCGTGGCCTACTGCGCCGCGCTCGCGCGCCAGACGCTCGGCGCGCTGCCGGAGCGCGTGGACGTGGCGGCGTCCGCCAACATCATCAAGAACGTGAAGAGCGTCGTCGTGCCCAACACGGGCGGCGCGCGCGGCATCGAGGCCGCGGCGGCGGCGGGCGTGGTGGCAGGAGACGCCGAGGCCAAGCTCGAGGTCCTGGCAGGCGTGACCGGCGAGGAGATTGCCGAGATGCGCGACTTTCTCGCCACGCACGAGGTCACCGTGGTGCCGAGCGAGCGCCCGTGGATCTTTGACATCCAGGTGCGCGTCTCGGGTGCCGGCCACGCCGCCTTCTGCGAGATCGCCGGCTCGCACACCAACGTCATCCACGTGGAGCGCGACGGCGAGGTTCTTCTCGATACGCCCTTCGAGGATGCTGCGGGCGAGAGGGACGCTGGCGTCGACCGCAGCTGCCTCTCCATCGAGAAGATCGTCGAGTTTGCCGACGAGGTGGACCTCGAGGACGTGAAGCAGCTGCTCGGCCGCCAGATCGCCTGCAACATGGCCATCGCGCGCGAGGGACTGGACGGAGCGTGGGGCGCAGGCATCGGCAAAGTGCTGCTCGAGGCGTACGGCGACGGCGTGGCCAACCGCGCCAAGGCCTGGGCGGCCGCCGGCTCCGACGCCCGCATGGGCGGCTGCGAGCTGCCCGTGGTCATCAACTCCGGCAGCGGCAACCAGGGCCTCACGGCCAGCGTGCCCGTGATCGTCTACGCCCAGGACCTGGGCGTCTCCCACGAGGAGCTGCTGCGCGCGCTCGTGGTGTCCAACCTGGTGACCATCCATCTCAAGACCGGCATCGGGCGCCTCTCCGCCTACTGCGGCGCCACGAGCGCAGGCGCGGGCGCGGCGGCCGGCATCACCTACCTCTACGGCGGGCGCGCGAACGAGATCGCGCACACCGTGGTGAACGCCATCGCCATCGACTCCGGCATGGTCTGCGACGGCGCCAAGGCAAGCTGCGCGGCCAAGATCGCGAGCGCGGTGGAGGCGGGCCTGCTGGGAATGCAGATGCAGAAGCAGGGCAAGCAGTTCTATGGCGGCGACGGCATCGTGGTCAAGGGCGTGGAGAACACGATCCGCAACGTGGGCGTTCTGGCCGCTCAGGGCATGCGCGAGACGGACCGGACGATCATCGAGCTCATGTGCGGGTCCGGCGCGTGCTAAGGCTCCCTCCGGCGCGAGGACGGTTAGGGACGAGTTGTGGACGGCCCCGTCTCGGACCGACCACAACTCACCTAGAGCTATGCCAAATCCGCTCCGCTACTAGCAATGACCTTCTGATACCAGTAGAAACTGTCCTTGCGATAGCGGTTGAAACTGGGCTCTTCGGAACTTTTAGTGGGTAGCGCACCCAGCCCCTCGTGACCGCGTGACCCCGAGCGGTACCATTCTGTCGTCGGGCGGCGACGGGAGGTGCCCACATGGACGCGCAGGCCGGGATGCTGGCGAGGCTCTTCGAGCGCTCGATGGGCCTGGGGCCCGAGTGGCGGGTCGAGGACGTGTGGTTCGAGTCGACCGAGTCCGGCGACGAGGAGCCGCACATCCGCGTGGGCAGGGCGCCCGGGGCGGCCGTGGCGTGCCCGGAGTGCGGCGCCCGCCGCGGCGTCTACGACGCGCGCGAGCGAACCTGGCGCCACCTCGACATCTGGCAGCTCCGCACCGTCGTGCACTGCCGGGTGCCCCGCGCCGACTGCCCGGAGCACGGCCCCGGGACCGTGAGGGTGCCCTGGGAGGTGCGCCCGAACTCGCGCTTCACGGCGCTCTTCGAGGCGCGGGTCCTCGTGATGGCGATGTCGGGGATGGCCGTCAGCGCCATATCGGCGCAGGTGCGCGAGTCGGACTCGCGCGTGTGGGCGATGCTCGGGAGGGCCGTGTCCGAGGCGCGCGAGGGCGCCGACCGCTCCGGCGTGACCGGGGTCGGCGTCGACGACACGGCCCGCGCCGGGGGCCAGCGCCACATATCGGTGATGGCCGACGTCGACGGCAGGCGCGTGGCCGCCGTCACCGAGGGCGGGGACCGCGGCGCGCCCGGCAGGCTCTGCGGCCGGCTCGAGGCGCGGGGCGGCGACCGCCCGGCGGTCGCCGAGGTCACGCGCGACATGGCGAGCTCCTGCTCGCTGGACTGCGCCGAGGCGATGCCGGGCGCGGCCCAGACCGTGGACCGCTTCCACGTGATGCAGCTGCTGACGAGGGCGCTGGACAGGACGAGGCGCGCCGAGGCGAAGAGCTGCGAGGAGAAGAGGCGCCTGCTCGGGGGCACCAAGTACGTGTGGCTCAAGCGCCCCGAGAACCTCGCCGGGCGGCAGGCGGCCAAGCGCGCGCCGCTCGTCTCCGAGCACCTGCTGACGGCGCGCGCGTGCGCGATGGTCGAGGCGGTGCGCGCGGTCTACTCGTGCGAGACGAGGGAGGAGGCCGCCGCCGGGCTCGACCGGGCGCTCTCCTGGATCACGCACTCCGACGTGCCCGAGACGAAGAGGGCGGCGAGGAGCATCGGGGCGGAGCGCGAGGGGGTCCTCAACTGGTTCCCGGCGCGCGCCACCAACGGCTTCCCGGAGGGCATGAACTCGGTCATCCGGTCGCTCAGGCGCGCCTCGAGGGGCTTCGGGAACGTCGGCTACTTCACCACGATGGTATTCCTCAGGCTGGGGAGGCTCGACTTCTCGGCCCAGCTGGCGTCAGGATGTGCTGCCCACTAGAAACGCCGAAGAGCCGAAAAAGGGCGGGAGGGGCAGACTTCTCCCGCCGTGGAGCTAGCCGCGCCGATACGCGCGAGTCATGAGCTCGGCGTGGCGCTGCAGCGCGTCGAACGCGCCCAAATGATCGCCCGCGGAGATGGCGTCGAGGATGGCCTGGTGACAGTCGAAGACCGCGCGCCGAGTGACCTCGCCGTCCGCGCGCTGGAGCTCCGGGTGCCCGTAGAAGCCCAAGTGCGAGCTCTTGAAGCCGCTGAATTGCGCGTCCCCGAGAGAGTCCAGCAGCTCCGCATGAAAGCGCTGGTCAAGCGAGAAGTACGCCGAGAAGTCCGAGGCTTCGTCGAGCAGCTCCGCCATTGCGGCCTGGATGCTCGCGAGGCGCGCCACGCACTCGTCGCCCTCGCCCGCCGCTTGGCGCTTGGCCAGCTGGCAGGCGCAATAGCCCTCGACGGCACTACTGAAGTGATAGTGCTGCGTGAGCTCGGCCTCGCTCATCTCGTGCAGGCGGATGCCACGGCTGGGCAGCACGTCCACGCGGCTCTCGTCCGCGAGACGCTGAACCGCATCGCGAACGGGCGTGCGGGACATTCCCATATCTGCCGCGAGGGCGTTGAGCGAGTAGGTGACTCCTGGCTCGAGCGCTCCGCTTTTGATGAGCCCGGAAAGGCGCTCGTAGGCTTCATCTCGCAGCAGGTTTGCCATCGTGCGCTCCCTCACGTCCCGGTATACCGCCTTGTACCAACCATTATTTCACGACGCTGCCGCCCGGACAACGGGGCCGCAGGGCGGCCTTCCCGGGACGCGGCGGAGGATGGCCGCGCCCCGGGCGGGCACGCGAGGGCTACTCGTGCCCCCAGGACTTCACGCCAGGCTCGTAGCCCTCCTCCTTGAGGACCTCCTTGAGCTTGCCGATGCAGCTTTCGTCCCACTCGCCGTAGACGGTCACCTTGGAGAGCGACTCGTCCACACGGGCCATGTCCTCGGGCGTGAGGACGATGCTCGGAATCTCGAAGTTCTGGCGCACGATCTCCTCGCTCATCATGCCGGGGATGGGCACGATGAAGTCCTCCTTGTGCATGAGCCACGCGATGGCGAGCTGAGCGTAGGAGTATCCCTTTTCCTTGGAGAGGGCGTCCAGGATCTCCAGAATCGGCTGGTTGCGACGGATGTTCTCGTCCGAAAAGCGTGCGGCGAAGCGCTTGGCGTCATCGTTCTTGTACGTCATGCCTGGCTTGTATTTGCCCGTGAGGAACCCGAGGGCCAGCGGCATGTACGGAACGAAACCGATGCCCAGCTCCTTGCAGGTGGGCAGCACCTCGGCCTCGGGGGCACGCTCCATCATGGAGTACTCGTTCTGCACGGCGGCGAGCGGCGTCACTGCGTGCGCGGTGCGAACCTGCTCCGCGGACGCGCGCGAGACGCCCCAGGCGCGAATCTTACCCTTGGCAATGAACTCGCCCATGTAGCCGGCGACCTCCTCCAAGGGAACGTCATCGGTGATGCGGTGCATGTAGTAGAGGTCCACGTAGTCCGTGCCCAAGCGCTTGAGCGAGTCGTCAAGGCGACCCTCAATCTGGTCCTTCACCGGACCGTTGGCGGGGTCGGTCACCGGGCGGAGCTCCGGGTTGTACTTGGTGCAGATGCACACCTCGTTGCGGATGGGCGCGAGGGCCTCCCCCACCAGCACCTCGTTGTGGCCGTCGGCGTAGGCATCGGCCGTGTCGTAGATCGTGCAGCCCAGCTCATGCGCAAGGCGCATGAGGCGGATGCACTCCTGACGCGGGGGCGGATCACCGTGTCCGTGCGAGAAGTCCATGCAGCCCATGCCCATGGCAGAGACCTCCAGGGTCCCCAGCTTCCGTGTTTGCATCGTTCCTCCTTCGTGGTCCGGGCATCTGCTGTCCCGTTGGTGTTCCAGTATACCGGTATGTCGATTGAGAAGCCGACGATTGGCGGAGCATCGGCGAGCGGGACGCTGACGGTCGCGAGCGGTTAGGCCATGAAAAGGAGCAGTCCTCCTTTACGGCTAACAGAGCCAAGAGGGGCTATTTCCCTTTTGGCCCACTCTTCATGTAGAGCAGGCAGCTCTCCTCATTGCTGCGGTTTGTCTGAATCTGGCTGCTCAGACTCATCATGTTGGGCTTGAGCGGGGCAAACGTACTGATGACTTTAATGAGTATCTTGAGCTTTCTGCCCGTCGCTGCGATCGTGCTGGCGTACTGGGGAATGTCCGTCTCGAGCGCCCGCGTGATATTGCACTGTCATAGTGCGATATTCCAACTGAATCGCACTATGACAGTGCAAATTAGACTCTTCGGATATGCGTCGAAATCCCCCGAGGCGGCACGCCAGCCAAGTCCACCCGTCAGGTCCATGTGTCCTCCAGCGCGAGCAGCGCCTGCTTGCGCTCGAGGCCACCGGCGTAGCCGGTGAGGGAGCCGCCCGCGCCCAGGACGCGGTGGCACGGGACGATTACACTGACGGGATTCTTGCCCACGGCGGCTCCAACGGCGCGCGGTGAGGAGCACAGCACAGCTGCAAGCTCGCCGTACGTGCGAGTCTCTCCGTACGGAATGGCAAGAAGCACGCCCCACACGCGGCGCTGGAAGGCAGTGCCGCGCAGAGCAAGTGGGACATCAGTCACGGACGGACGGCCGCCGGCAAAGTAGGCATCCAACCAACGGCGTGCGGCGAAAAGAACCGGCGAGTCAGCAGAGGCATCTGTCTCCGCGCTCTTCTCGGCGTCCTCCAGTCCAAACGCAAAGTAGCGCTGACCGTAGAACCACGCGCCCGCCAGACCGGCGTCGTCGGCAGCGAGCAACATCCTCCCGAGTGGAGACTCGTAGTCGCAGGTGAACACCCTGCCTCCCTTCTGCGGAGCGAGCGGTCCTGTCATGCGAGTCCGCAGATCTGCGCAAAATCGCCCCTCGTGCCACAAACGGACGACTCGCTGTGCAGAAACCTCACTCGTGCCACATGTTTTGGGGGTCCGACCGAGTAGCCTGGCAAGGTTTTCCCAGTTAAGTATATAAGTTATGGAATCGGAAATCCATTTTCACGCTATTTGATGTGGCACGAGCGGCCATTTTGCACAACAGCTCGTCCGTTTGTGGCACGGACGCCGCTTTTGCGCAAAACAGACGCTGCGCCAAATCAACCCAAAAGCAAAATGTTACGAAGGGACTGTCCCTTTGTATCATTCCCAGGTGGGAGGGACGGGGGCGTTGGGGGTTGACCAAGTTCCCAGGGCGGCGTTGGGGTCGGCGTCCAGGGTGAGCGGCGAGAAGGACCCGGCGTTGTAGCTGCGCAGCGCCGCAATGCCAATCATCGCCGCGTTGTCGCCGCAGGCGCGCATGGGCGGCACGGTCACGCGCACGCCACGCTTCTCGAGCGCCTTCTTGTACGCCGCGCGCAGACCCGGGTTGGCCGCCACGCCGCCGCCGACGCAGAAGTCCGTCACGCCGGTTTCCTCCACGGCCGTCACGGCCTTGGCCACCTGCACGTCGATGACCGCGGCCTCGAAGCTCGCCGCCAGGTCGGGCAGGTTGATCGCGCGGCCGGCGCGGTTCTCGCCCTCGATGTAGGTGATGACGGCGGTCTTGAGGCCGGAGAGGCTGAAGCTGTAGTCCCCGCTGTGCATCATCGCGCGCGGGAAGTGAACCGCGCGCGGGTTGCCCTGGGCCGAGAGCTTGGAGATCACGGGGCCGCCGGGATATCCCAGGCCCAGAGCCTTGGCAACCTTGTCGAAGGCCTCGCCCACCGCGTCGTCAATTGTGGCGCCAAGAAGCACGTAGTCGCCCCAGGCGCGCACGTGCACGAGCATGGTGTTGCCACCGGAGACGATGCTCGCCACGAAGGGCGGCTCGAGGTCCGGCGTCTCGAAGAGGTTGGCCATGAGGTGACCCTCGAGGTGGTGCACGGCAATGAGCGGCAGGTCAGCGGCCGCGCAGAGACCCTTCGCAAACGCCACGCCCACCACGAGCGCGCCAACGAGACCCGGTCCTGCAGTGACGCCAACGGCGGCCAGGTCAGACGGCGTGAGCGTGTCCACGCCGAAGTGCTCGCCGGCGCGGGCGAGCGTCTCCTCGAAGACGCCCACGATGGCCTCGGTGTGCTTGCGCGAGGCGATCTCGGGCACCACGCCGCCGAAGCGCGCGTGGAAGTCGATCTGCGTGGCCACGACGCTCGCGCACACCACGCCGTGGGAGTCGGTCACGGCCATGGCGGTCTCGTCGCAGGAGGACTCGATCGTGAGGATGAGCGGGCCGGCGGCAGCGAGCGCGGCCGCGGCCTCGGGCGTGCGCTCGCCGGGCACAATCGGCCACGGGCGGATGGAAGGCGCCGGCTCCGGGCGACCGGTTGCGATCACGGCGTCCGCCGCGAGCGGCAGCGGGGCGCGCAGGATGAGGGCGTCGTGCGCGGGCTCGCCGGCAGCCGCCGGGTAGTAGCCGGGGCGCCGCCCCTCCTCCGCGAGGCCGAGCGCACCGTAGAGGGCGCGGGCGCCCTCGTTCTTCTCGTCCACCTCGAGCGAGATCGTCTGCGCACCGAGCATCTGCGCGTCGTAGGCCACGCGGGCCACGAGGCGCGTGGCGATCCCCTCGCGCCGGCGCGCCGCGTCCACGACGACCTCCTCGACCTCGAAGTCCGCTCCCGCGAGCACGCCGCCCGCAAAGCCGATGACGGTCCCCTGGTCGTGGGCGACCCACCAGCTGCGGCCGGGCTGGGAGAGCTCCTCGTAGAACATCTTCTCGGTCCACGGCGTGTGCGCCGCGCCCTCGTAGGTGGCCGCCTCAAGCGCGGCCACGGCGGCGGTGTCGTTCACCGTCATCGGACGCAGCTGGAGGTGAATGCCTGCGAGCGCGTCGTCGACGCCGGTGAGCTCCACGGATGCCGGCTTCTTGAGGCCAAGGCGCGTGCGCTCGGCCTCCTCAGCGTCAGAGAGGCGCGTGTAGATGGGAAGAACCAGCGCCGGGTCGCCGGGCTGAGCGTCGGACCCGTCAAAGACCCCGGCCTCCACGGCCGCGCGCAGCAGCCCCTCGCCCGTGGGATACCACGCCTCCTCGGGCGAGAAGGACGCGAGCCCAGCGACCTCGAAGCGTGCGCAGTACTTGACCAGGCCGTTGCCCGAGAGCGTGAGCTCGTCCGCGTCCGCCCGCTCGGCCCATGCCGCAACGCAGGCATCGGCCTTGAGGACGGTCTCGGCCGGGAACATGCGGTGCGCGCCGGCGTCGTCCAGCTCGTAGATGCCCGGGTAGACCTCGCCGCGCATGGCGTCGCCCGCCACTGCGAGCGTGCCGTGGGCGCCCGCGTCCCACGCGGACCATGCCATCGCGTCGAGCGCCGAGGTGCCGTACAGCGGCAGCCCCGCCCCGCAGGCGAGGCCCTTGGCCGTGGCGATGCCAATGCGCACGCCCGTGAACGAGCCGGGGCCGCGCCCCACGAGCACGGCGTCGAGGTCGCCCATGGCAAGGCCCGCCTCGGCGAGCGCCTCCTGCGCCGTGGTCACCAGCTCAACGTTGGCCTGGCGGCGGCACATATGGTCGCGCGCGGCCAGCACCGTCACGGCGCCGTCCGCGCCCACGCGCCCCACGGCGCACGCCAGCATGTCCGTGGACGTGTCTACGGCAAGGATGATCTTCTCGGCAGATGCGCTCATGACGGCCCTTCTCGCTTGTGATGCAACCTTTTTAGTGTAGCGCTCGCAGGGCGAGAAGGACGCGCCGTTAACGTGACAAGGGGACAGTCCCTTTGTCACGTTATGCGAGCTCGCCGATGAGGCATGCCGCATACAGGGGGGACGTTTCGCACCTCTCCCATGGCGCCAAAGTTCTTTCCGGTGACGCGCAGCACGTACGGGCACCCGTACTTCTGGGCGAACCTCTTTGCGCTCGTGGACCTGACGTGCGTCCCGCTCTTTACCTCGATGGGCACAATGCCGTCGCGCAGGCGCAGCACGAACTCAACCTCGTAGGTCGACTGCGCGCCCCAGTAGTACGGCCTCTGGCCCGAGGCCACGAGCTGCTGCATGACGTAGTTCTCCGCCATGCCCCCGCGGAAGCGCGCTGCGGGTCCCCCTGTCGTCCAGATCTGCCGGAACGGCGTCGTATGCGTTGGCGAGCAGGCCCGTGTCCGCAACGTACAGCTTGAACGAGGACTCGTTCTCGAAGGACCTGAGCGGAGACACGCCCTCGGAGACCTGCGTGCACTTGCTCACGATTCCGGACGCCACGAGCCAGTCGACTGCACTGCCGTAGCGCTCCGCCTTTGCCCCGCTCGCAACGTAGCGCCAGACAAACTTGGTCGAGCCGCTCTCCTTTGCCAGCTGCGCGGGAATGCTTTCCCAACAGGCGGATATCTTTGCAGCATCTGCGGAGGTCACGTATTTCACCATGTCCGCGGCGTACGCCACGCGAATGCCACGCTGCACGCCGGACACGTCCGCAATCCGGCGCTCCCGCGCGAACTCCCCCACCGCCTCGGGCATGCCTCCAACCAGCAGATGGTTCCGGTAGAGACCCATGAAGCGCTCGTGCAGCGCAAAGGGGAAGCCACCCTCTCTTTGAATTAATCTCCCTTGTAGGAGATTTTTTCTAGAAATAATCTCCGGTTTCAGAGACTTTTTCACACCACGATGACGCCGGCGAGAAGAACGCGCGGCCCGGGACTCACCCCGAACCGCGCGTTCTTCTCGCTATGGTGCAAAAGTGCCTGTCCCCTTAGGAGTTGGCGGCGTGCTCGGCGGCCACGGCCTCGATCAGCCGCACGAGCGGCCAGGCGCGGTTTGCTGGCGTGAGCAGCGCCTTGGGGCCCACCACGCACGAGGCCTCGCGGCTTCGCGCCAGAAACTCGTTCACCTGCGCATCCGTGAGCCCGCAGAGCAGCACGAACTCGTCGGCAGCGGGCGCGGGCCCCGCGTACGGCAGCGGCGCCGGCCTGAAGCCGGGCAGCCGCGCGAAGGCGCCCGCTGCGTCCCCCAGGCGCTCCGGCAGCGCCGTGCGAGCCACCACGCCCATCTCGCGCAGCACCCCGCGCACCGCCGTGCCCTTCTCGGAAGAGGGGTCAAGCCCCCAGAGCACCGCGCACGCCGCGGGCCCCGAGGGCTTGACCTTCTTGCGGGCAGCCTTTTTCTGAGGCTTGCCGGCCATTAGCCGAAGTAGCGCTCGAGCAGGCCCTTGAGAGCCTTGCCGTGACGAGCCTCGTCGCGCGCCATCTCGTGGACGGTGTCGTGGATGGCGTCGAGGTTGTTCTTCTTGGCGCAGGTGGCAAGCTCGACCTTGCCGGCGGTGGCGCCGAACTCGCAGTCGACGCGCCAGGCCAGGTTGTCCTTGGTGGTGGCCTTCATGTTGGGCTCGAGCTCGGTGCCCAGGAGCTCGGCGAACTTGGAGGCGTGCTCGGCCTCCTCGTAGGCGGCCTTCTCCCAGTAGAGGCCGATCTCGGGGTAGCCCTCGCGGTGCGCGATGCGCGCCATGCAGAGGTACATGCCCACCTCGGAGCACTCGCCGGTGAAGTTGGCCTTGAGCTGCTCGAGGATGTAGGCCTTGTCCTCGTCGGAGATGTCGGGGTTGTCCTTGACGGTCTTGTCGTAGATGCCGTACTCGTGCTCGGCGGCGAGCTTGAGCTCACCCTCGACCTTCTCGAACTGGCTGGCCGGGGCGTGGCAGACCGGGCACTCCGCCGGCGGCTCGGCGCCCTCGTAGATGTAACCGCAGACCTTGCAGACCCACTTGTCCATGGTGACCTCCTTGTTGTTTGTGTACGGCGGGGCAATGCGCCCCGCCGCCCTCTCCTATGCACTCGGCGCTAGGCCGGAGATGCCTCGTTCCTCTGACACGCGGGGCAGATTCCGTCGAACTGCAGCGAGTGACTGGTTATCTTGTACCCAGATGCCTTCTCGGCCGCCTCGTCGACGTTGTCCAGGAGCGGAATCATCACGTCGTCCACGCGCCCGCAGCTCGTGCACCGCACGTGGTAGTGCGCGAACGACTGGTGGTCGAAGCGGTCCGCGCCGTTGTTGATGCGCACCCGCCCGATCTCCCCCTCGTCCGCGAGCCTTCCCAGCGTGCGGTAGACGGTCGCTCGCCCCACGCTGGGATGCTCCTCGTGAACGGCGTCGTAGACCTCGTCCGCGGTGGGATGGTTGGCAAGCGTGCGCAGCGCGTCCTGGATGATCTGCCGCTGCACGGTGTTTCTCGCTGACATGTCCCACCTCCCTTGTGTCTGAGAGCATCATATCATATTGAGACTAAGTATCAACTGAGAATTTTTCTCAATTTTGGCGAGAGGATAGCACTCACGGTTTGCTTCGATATTCTATATGATCAGTTGGCGAAAACGCACTTTGCAAACTGTGAGTGTTATCCCCAGGAAGGGAGAACGGCGCACGGCGAGAAGGACCGGCGCGTTCTGACAAACCACCCTGTCCCTTTTGTCATATGGCGCGCTACAGCGCGGCAAGAAGCTCCTCGCCCCGCGCGTCGTGCGCGACCAGGCGCACCTCGCGCGGCGGCTCCTCGCCGGGCGCGGTCTCGTCGTCCAGGCGCGTCACGTAGACGTCCACGCGCGCGTCGCCGATCTCGTCCGCGAACTGCTCGCCCCACTCGATGGAGCAGACGCCGTCCGCCCCCAGCACGTCGAAGATGCCCGTGTCCTCCAGCTGGTCGGGGTCGTCCAGGCGGTAGAGGTCAAAGTGGTAGAGCGGCATCTCGGCGCCCTTGTAGACCATCTCGATGGTGAAGGTGGGGCTCGTGACGTCGTCGGTCACGCCCATGCCGGCGGCCATGCCCTTGGTGAGCTGGGTCTTGCCCGCGCCGAGGTCGCCCGTCAGCACCAGCACGTCGCCCGCGCGCAGCGCGCGCCCCAGGCGCTCCCCCAGCGCGATGGTCTGCTCGCGAGACGCGGTGCGGAAGCTCTTCTCGCTCACTGCGCACCTCCCTCGGCGGGCACGGGGTGGTCGGCCAGCCACGCGCCCACCATGCGCAGGTCCGCCTCGAGCAGCGGCTGCCAGTCGGAATGGTAGATGCAGGCGGCGGGGTGGAAGGTCGGGCACACCACAAAGTGACCGGTCTGGTAGAGCTGGCCGCGCAGCGACGTCACGCCCTTGTTCGTGCGCAGCACGAACTGCGAGGCGAAGTTGCCCAGGCACACGATGACGTCCGGCCAGATGGAGCGGATCTGCTCGCGGAGGAACGGCGAGCAGGCCTCGATCTCCTCGGGCTTGGGGTTGCGGTTCCCGGGCGGGCGGCACTTGACCACGTTGGCGATGTAGATCTCCTCGCGCGTGAGGCCGGCGCAGGAGAGCAGGGCGTCGAGCTTGTGGCCGGCGGCGCCCACGAAGGGCTCTCCCTGGAGGTCCTCGTTGCGCCCGGGGCCCTCGCCCACGAACATCACGCGGGCGTGCGGATTGCCCACGCCAAAGACGAGGTTGGTGCGTGTGGCGCCCAGAGGGCAGAGCTGGCAGTTGCCCATGAGGTCGCGAATCTCCTGCAGCGTGACCTCCCTCGGCCGCTGGTGCTCGTGGCCGGGAATGTGCATGACGGACATGAGGTCGAGTCCCCTTCTCTCTGCCGCGCTCGGGCGGCCGGCGGAGCCGCTAGGTGTAGATCTTCTCAAGGCGCATCCCAAAGTCGCAGACGACCTCGTAGTTGATGGTGTTGCGGCGCGTTGCCATCTCCTCGACGTAGATGTGCTCGTCGCCGTCCTCGCCAATGAGTGTCACCACGTCGCCGTACTCCACCGGGCGGTTGGGCCGATAAGAACGGGCGCTGTTCACGTCCACGGCAAACATGAACTGGTCCATGCAGATGTTGCCGACCTGGCGGCAGCGGAAGCCGTTCACGAGCACGTCCATGTTGTTGGAGAGCTCGCGCGCGAGACCGTCCGCGTAGCCAATGGGCACCGTGGCGATCTGGATGTTCTGCTTGGGCACGCGATACGTGAGCCCGTAGCCCACGCCGTCGCCCACGTTGGGGTAGAGGGCGCGCACCACGCGGCCGCGCACGCTCATGACGGGCTCGAGGTCGATGCGCGGGCGCGTGACGTCGGCGGGGTGGAGGCCGTAGAGGCCGATGCCCACGCGACACATGTCGAAGTGGCACTCCGGGTGCATGATCGTGCCCGGCGTGTTGTCGCAGTGGACGAGGCCCGTGTCCAGACCCGCGCCGCGCAGCGCCTCGATTGCCTCCTCGAAGCGGTTGAGCTGCAGGGCGAAGTCCCAGTCGTCGAGCACGTCCGCCGTGGCGAAGTGCGTGAAGGTGCCCGCGCACTCGAGGCCGCGGTGGAAGTCGATGGTGCGCCTGAGCTCGACGACGTCCTGCCTCCGCACGCCGATGCGCGTCATGCCGGTGTCGATTGCCAGGTGGTAGCGGGCCACGCGGTTTCGCGCGGCAGCAGCCTCGCCAAGGGCGAGCGCGAAGTCGGCGGTGTAGACGGCGGGCATGAGGTCGTAGGCCACGAGCGTGTCCACGCAGTCCACGGGGGGCTCGGAGAGGATGAGGATGGGCCACTCGATGCCCGCCTCGCGCAGGGCGACGCCCTCGTTCACGGTTGCCACGGCAAACTGGTCCGCGCCCGCCGCGCGCATGGTCTTCGCGCACGGGACGGCGCCGTGACCATAGGCGTCCGCCTTGATCACGCACATCATCTGGACGCCCCGGCCGATCTGCCTTCTGAACGCGGCCGTGTTCCTCCGCAGGGCGGCGAGGTTCACCTCAACCCACGACCAGCGCGTCTCCGGGCTCTCGACTCTTCCTCTCTCCACCATGGTCACCTCCACGCTACCAACTCTACGCCCTACGCGACGTCCTGGTCGCCCTGATACGTCACGTGCTCCTCAACGGCGTCAACGGAGAGGCCGATGACGTCTATGAGGTCGCAGGCCATCACGGCACGGGACCCCACGCGCTCGGCGGCGAGGGTGCCCGCGTAGCCGTGGACCTCGCACACGTACGCAGCGAGCAGCGTGAGGTCGGTCTCCTCGCCGTGGCGCTGGGCAAGAGCCGAGGCCATCATGCCGGCGAGGACGTCCCCGGAGCCTGCGGTGGCCAGGGCGGCCGGTCCCGGCTTGGGCAGGACCGCCTGCTCGACGCTCACGCACCCCGTTGCCGTGCCCTTGGTCACGATGACGAGCTCGGAGCCGCCGTCCGCCCAGACGATCTTGCGAGCCGCCTCAAGCTGGTCGACGAGCGAGGCGGGCGGGTTGTCCGGCTGGCCCACGAGCCTGCCGAGCTCCCTGCGGTGCGGGGTGAGCACGAGGGGCGCGTTGCGGCGCGTGACCTCGGGAAACTCGGGCAGTCCGCCGTTGGTGAGACGCGCGAGGCAGTTGAGCCCGTCCGCATCCACGACGAGCGGGACCTCGGTGGCGAGAAGCGCGGAGACCACGGAGGCGGTGGCAGTGGAGACGCGCATGCCGGGGCCCACGAGCACGGCCGACTTGCCCTCCGCGAGCTTGAGGACGACGTCCGCCGCCTCCGCGGAGAGGGTTCCGTCGGAATCCTCGGGCAGGGGCACCACGGGAATCTCCAGCAGGTGCGACTGCGCGACCAGGGCTGCGGAGGCGGGAACGGCGAGCGTCACGTAGCCGGCGCCCATGCGCGCCGCTGCGCGCGCCGCCATGATCGCCGCGCCGGGGAAGCGGCGGGAGCCGCCCACCACGAGCACGGACCCGCGGGAGAACTTGTCGACGGACATCGTGGGCGCGGAGAGCACGTCGAGGTAGTCGGCGAGGTCGGTGCGCCACGCCACGGGGTCGGCCTCGACCACGAGCCGCTCGGTCTGCTCCGCGAGCGGGGCCACCACGATGGCGCCGCAGACGTCGCGCCCGTCGTCCGCGAGGAGACCGGGCTTGAGGGCGAGCATGGTGACCGTCATGTCCGCGATCACGCAGGCGCTCCCGGCGTGGCCCGTCTGGCTGGACAGGCCGCTCGGGACGTCGACGGAGATCACGCGCGCCGGGCACGCGTTGACGCACTCGATCCATATGTCAAAGGGGGCGCGGACGTCACCGTGGAAGCCCGTGCCGAGCATGCAGTCGAGCACCACGTCGCAGGTGGCGAGCAGGGTCTCGAGCTCGTCGCGGGAGGGGCCCACCACCGTGGGGACGCCGGACTTGATGGCCGCCTGGGCCACCTGCCTTGCCAGGTCTCCGGCCAGGCCGTCGGGCTCGATGGGCGTCACCACCTTGACGTTGGCGCCCCGCGAGCGCAGCGCCTCCGAGGCGACCCAGCCGTCGCCGCCGTTGTTGCCCAGGCCGACGAGCACGACGACGTTGTCCACGTCACCCAGCTCCAGCACCTCCTGCGCGGCGGCGTACCCGGCGCGGTGCATGAGCTCGGACACGCTCACGCCCTCGCGCGTGAGGGCAACCTCGACGCCCTTGACGTCTTCGTTGTTGAGTACGGGCTGCATATGCGATCACTCCTCGGAAGAAGGTTGTCCAGCGGTGTGGTCCGTAGCCCCCGACGGGGCCGACGCGGCGGGGCCCAGCCCCTCGAGGGCCGCCTCCTGCACGCGCTCGAGCTCGTCGAGAACGGACCTGGCCTCCTTGAAGGAGGTGGCGAGCGCCCGCGCGGCCTCGTCGCGCGCCGGCGGGGCCGGACGGACGTCGTCGGTCACCGCAAGGGCGTTTGCCACCGCTACGTCGTGGGTGTGCGAGATGGAGAGCGCAATCTCGCGGACGCCCTGCTCGCGCGCCACCTCCGCCGCGCGCCCCGTGAGAAGCGCCCGCGGCCGGCCGGACTCGTCGCGCGTGACCGAGACGTCCCTCAGCCCGATGCCGCCCGAGAAGCCCGTGCCCAGCGCCTTGAGAACGGCCTCACGCGCCGCGAAGCGCGCCGCGTAGTGCTCCGCCGGTCGCGCGGTCCTGTCGCAGTACGCGCGCTCCTCATCCGTGAAGACGCGCCGCGCAAAGTTGGGGCGCCTCTCCAGCACGCGCTCCATGCGCGCGATCTCGAGCATGTCAACGCCAATACCAGCTGCCATGGCTACTCCACCGTCACAGACTTGGCCAGGTTGCGCGGCTTGTCCACGTCGCAGCCGCGCGTCCGCGCAACGTAGCGCGCGAGCATCTGCAGGTGCACGACGGCCACGATGGGCACGAGCAGCTCGTCTCCCACAGGCGGAATCCAGAGCACGTGCTCCACGAGCGAGGCCACATCCTCGTCTCCGTCCGTGGCAACCGCGACGCAGACGGCGCCGCGGGCGATGACCTCCTGGATGTTGGAGACCGTCTTGTCGTGGACCCGGTCCGCCGGCACGATGGCCACGACGGGGAAGCCGGGCTCGAGAAGGGCGATGGGGCCGTGCTTCATCTCGCCCGCGGGATAGGCCTCGGCGTGGAGGTAGCTGATCTCCTTGAGCTTGAGGGCGCCCTCGGAGGCAGTGGTGGCGTTGACGCCCCTGCCCAGGAAGAGGGCGGAGTGTGCGCGGCGGAAGACCGCGGCGGCGCGCTTGTCCTGCCAGGAGCGGGAGATGACCTCGCGAATGAGGCCCGGGAGCGCGCAGAGGTCGCGGTAGTGCCGCTCGACCTCGGGACGGCCCATCTCCCCCTTGGCCTGCGCGAGCCGCAGGGCCAGAAGCGCGCTCGCCACCATCTGCGCCGTATAGGCCTTCGTGGAGGCGACGCACACCTCCGGGCCCGCCTGGACGTAGAGCACTCCGTCAGCCTCGCGCGCGGCGGTGGACCCGAGCACGTTGGTGACCGCAAAGACCTTGCAGCCCATCCCCCTCATGCGCCGGGCGGCCGTGAGCGTGTCCGCCGTCTCGCCGGACTGCGTGATGACCACGCAGAGGGTGTGCGGCGTCACCAGGACGTCCTGCTCGTAGTTGAACTCGGAGGCAAAGTCGCAGATGACGGGCACCTTCGCCCAGGTCTGGATGAGGGTGCGGGCGATGAGGCCCACGTGATAGGACGTCCCGCAGGCAATGAGGTAGACAAGGTCGACGTCCGCGAGGTCCTTCTCGCTCATGGAGAGCTCGTCCAGGAGGATGCCCTTCTCGCCCAGGCGCCCGGAGAGCAGGCGCTCGAGGGCCTCGGGCTGCTCGGCGATCTCCTTGGCCATGAAGTCCGCGTACCCGCCGAGCGTCGCCGCCGAGGCGTCCCAGTCTATCTCCATGACGGCGGGGGCGTCTACGGGGGCGCCCTCCTCGTCGAAGACCGTCACCTCCCCGGACGCGCGGAGCCGGGCGAGCTGCCCGTTCTCAAGCTGGATGACGCGGGACGTGACGCCGGCGAGCGGGGTCACGTCAGAGGCGGCAAAGGCGCCATCGGGCGTGGACGCCACCACGAGCGGGGAGCCGTTGCGGGCGCAGACGATCTCGCCCGGGGCGTCCGCGCAGACGACGGCGATGGCCCAGGAGCCCCGAAGCCTGCGCACGGCATGACGGACAGCGGTCACCAGGTCGCCCCTGCAGGGACCCGCCCAGGCGTCCTCGATGAGGTGGGCGATGACCTCGGAATCCGTGTCCGACGCCAGCGCGTGGCCGTTTCGAGCAAGATAGGAGCGCAGCTCGCGGAAGTTCTCGATGATGCCGTTGTGCACGATGGCTATGCGCCCCGTACAGTCGCGGTGCGGATGGGAGTTCCTGTCCGTGGGGGCTCCGTGCGTGGCCCAGCGCGTGTGCGCGATGCCCGTGGTCCCCACGAGGTTGGCGGTCTCGCAGCGCTCCCTCAGCACGGAGACGCGGCCCGCGCACTTGACGCCGTGGAGGGCGCCGTCGGTCCCCACGACCTCGACGCCGGCGGAGTCGTAGCCGCGGTACTCGAGAGCCGAGAGGCCCTCGAGAAGATAGCCGACGGCCTGGTCCCTACCGGTATAGCCAACGATTCCGCACATGCGGCCCTCCTCAAGACGGGTACGTTTGAGCTGCGCTTGAGTCACGTGCTCTGATTGTACCAGTGCGGGCGACGCGGCCCCTACGGCCCGACCGGAAACCACGACATGTTGTAACCCTTGCCGAGACTTGGCAGTCTGCCCGCATGACAGTTTGCCCGGGTCAAATTGTCAAGTTGCTGACTTGACAATTTGACCCGGGCAAACTGTCATGCGGGCAAAGAGGGCGCGGAGCCGAGAAGAACCCGGCCCCGCGCCCGACGCTCAAAGGGAGGCTGGCCCCGCGCGCTATGCCTTGTAGGGCTCCAGGGCCTTGAGGACGAAGGCGTTCGCCTGCTTGCAGAGCTCCTCCGTGGGGGCCTCGGCGAGCGTGCGAACCAGGGGCTCGGTGCCGGACGCGCGCACGAGCACACGGCCGCGCCCGGCGAGGAACTCCTCCGCCTGCTTGGCGGCGGCGAGGACCGCCTCGTCGCCCATGGCGGCGTCCTTGTCCGTCACGCGCACGTTGACGAGCTCCTGCGGGTAGAGCTTCACGGGCGCGCAGAGCTGGGAGAGCTTCTCGCGCTCGGCTCGGTAGACCTCCATCACGCGCAGGGACGTCATGATGCCGTCGCCGGTGCGCTCAATGTCGCCGAAAATGATGTGGCCGGACTGCTCGCCGCCCAGGCTGTAGCCGTTCTCGCGCATGCAGGCGTAGACGTTCTTGTCGCCCACCGCGGTGGTCTCGTAGGAGAGGCTCGCCTCGTCGAACGCCTTGAACAGGCCGTAGTTGCTCATGACTGTGGGAACCACGGTGCCGGCGGAGAGGCGACCGTGCTTGTTGAGGTAGACGCCGCAGATGTAGAGGATGAGGTCGCCGTCCACCACGTTGCCGGCCTCGTCCACGGCGATGCAGCGGTCCGCGTCTCCGTCATAGGCAAAGCCGACGTCAAGACCCTGCTCGACCACGTGGCGACGCAGGCGGTCGATGTGCGTGGAGCCGCAGTCGACGTTGATGTTGAAGCCGTCCGGGCTGTTGTTGATCACGCGCACGTCAGCGCCAAGCGCGTCGAAGACGGGCTTGGCGACGGAGGAGGCGGCGCCGTTGGCGCAGTCCAGGCCCACCTTCACGCCCTGGAGCGAGAAGTTGGCGCTGGCGATGAGGTGCGCGATGTAGCGGTTGCGCCCCTGCATGTAGTCAACGGTGGCGCCGATGGCGTCTCCCGTGGCAAGCGGCACCTCGATCTCGCCGTCGATGTAGGACTCGATGAGCTCGAGGACGTCCTCGTCCATCTTGTAGCCCTCGCCGTTCACGAGCTTGATGCCGTTGTCCGTGTACGGGTTGTGGCTCGCGGAGATCATGATGCCGCAGTCGAAGCGGCCGTCCACGGTCTCGTACGCCACGCCCGGCGTGGGGATGACGTGCAGCATGTAGGCGTCGGCGCCGGAGGCAACGAGGCCCGCCACGAGGGCGGACTCGAACATGTAGCTGGAGCGGCGGGTGTCCTTGCCCACCACCACGCGAGCCTTCCTCTCCTGGCGCGCACCGTAGTACCAGCCCACGAAACGGCCGATCTTGAAGGCGTGCTCGACGTCGAGGCCCTCGTTGGCGCGACCGCGGAACCCGTCGGTGCCAAAGTACTTCATCTTGGTTCCCTCCCGTGCGAATGTGGGGACAGGCTTCTCACACACCATCCTACTCGCGCGGCCCGGGTCGCGCGAATACGGTTGTGTAAATACTAAAAAAGGACCCGTCGTGAAAGCGACGGGTCCGAGGGTGCGAATATCTCGCGAAAGCCTTAGCGCTTGGAGAACTGCGGACGCTTGCGGGCCTTCTTGAGGCCGTACTTCTTGCGCTCGACCGCACGGGAGTCACGCGTGAGGTAGCCGGCCTTCTTGAGGTCGTCACGGTACTCGCCGGCGTCGAGAAGGGCGCGGGCAATGCCCAGGCGAAGGGCGCCGGCCTGGCCGGTGATGCCGCCACCGTCGCAGTTGGCGAGGACGTCAAAGCGCTCGGCGGTCTCGGTGAGGCGCAGCGGGGCAACGGCGTTGTCAACGAGCTGCTGACGGCCGAAGTACTGGATGGCCTCGCGGCCGTTCACGACAACCTTGCCGGTGCCGGGGACCAGGCGGACGCGGGCGACGGCCTCCTTGCGGCGACCGGTGCCGGTGTAAACAACGGTGTTCTCAGCCATCGGTTAGGCCCTCCAATCGATCTGGACGGGGTTCTGGGCCGTGTGCGGGTGCTCGGGGCCGGCGTAGACCTTGAGCTTCATGCCCTGCTTGCGGCCGAGGGTGGTCTTGGGGAGCATGCCCTTGATGGCGTGCTCGATGACGCGCTCGGGGTGCTTCTCCATAGCCTCGCGGAAGCTCTCGAGCTTGAGGCCTCCGAGGTAGCCGGAGTAGCGCCAGTACTGCTTGTGATCAGCCTTGACGCCCGTGAGGACGACCTTGTCGGCGTTGATCACGACGACGAAGTCACCGGTGTCGGCGTTGGGCGTGTACTGGGGCTTGTTCTTGCCACGAAGAATCATGGCAGCCGTGGTGGCCAGACGGCCGAGCGTGGCGCCCTCGGCGTCGATGAGCACCCAATTGCGCTCGACTTCGCCGTTCTTGGCGAACTGAGTCGACTTCTTCACTTGACTCCTCCTACGTACCTGCTGAAATGGCGGCTTCTGGACAAACCGCCGCTGCTTTTGTGTCAGAGATTACGGGGCTCTGTGGAAAAGCTGTAAGAGTATAGCGCATCGCAGCCGCTGAGAGCGGGTGTTTTTCTCGTCCACACCGCATTCAAATTGTGTGCACAGGGCAGCTTGCGCGAAAGGGGACGTGCCTGAAACGTGCAAGAGTTTGCACGTTTCAGGCACGTCCCCTTTCGCGCAAGCCCCTCAGTCGAGAAGGACCACGCGCTGGGAGAGCTCCGCCACGTTGGCACGCGGGAAGCGCACGCTCACGCGCGGCGCCCCGTGAGTGCCGGCCACCATGTCGGCGAGCGCGCGCTCCTCCTCGGGAGCGAACGTCTCGACGGCAGGAGCCTCCTCGTAGAGCCACGCAGCCGTGCCGGGCGCGGGCTCCGCCGCCAGCGCCGCGGCGTCCGCAACCTCAACGAGCTCGAGCTCCTCGTCCCCAAGCCAGGCGCTCACGCGCGCCGGTCGAGAGCGCACCGTCGCGCGGAAGGTCGTGACCCGCAGCGGGTCGAACCCGTCGCAGTCGTCGCGCCAGGGCTCCGCCAGAAGGGTCACCTCTCCCCCGGCCCAGCAGCACGAGTACGCGGTCGTCACGTGCCCGCCTCCCACGCGGCCGTCGTCCTCGTATGCCGCGAAGCGACTCTCGCCAGGCGCGGGCCAGAACTCCACGACGCGGCGCGTTCGGTCCAGGCCACCGGGGTTGAGCGGCCCCGCCGGCCGGGGATTGTTGTGAGCCTCGTAGCAGGGGACGATCGCACCCTCTCGCACGAAGAGCGGAAGCTTCCAGAGCGGTGCGTCAAAGCCGTCGAGCACCTGCCCGCCAACGTGACGCTCCCCGGTGAACCAGTCGACCCAGACGTCATTCTCGGTGCCGGGGAGGTAGATGCCGTCGCGGACGTCGTTGCCCGCCGCGTCGGCGCTCACGGCGCGCCAGACCGGCGCCACGAGGAGCGCATCTCCCAGGAGAAACTCGTACTTCTCGGCGTCCTCGCCCCTCGCAGAACCGTCCTCCAACAGCACCGAGCGCACCATGGGCAGGGCAAGGTCGTCGTTGCCCTGCCAGCCCTCGACGCACGAGGCGGACGCGGCGCAGGTGAGGATGTACGGCATGAGGCGGCTCTTGAGCTTGAGGTACATGCGACGGATGCCGGTGTGGGGGTCGCCGGCGGCATACGGCAGCTTGGGAAGCGTGCCCCAGCCGTCCATGTCCAGCATGATGGGCGTGAGGGCCTTCCACTGGAAGTCGCGCGTGGCCACGACCTCGCTGCCGCCGAAGATGCCGTCCACGTCCGACCCCACGTTGGGGTTGCCGGAGAGGCCCTGCCCCACATAGGTGGGGACGTGCATGCGGATGTACTCCCAGTCGGAGCCGTCCTGGTCCCCGGACCACACGGCGGCGTAGCGCTGCGTGCCGGCCCAACCGTCCAGCGTGAGCACGAAGGGGCGTTGACCCGTTAGGTCCGACAGGATCTCGTGCCCCTGCCGCGTGGCGTTGAGGCCAAAGGAGTAGCCGTCGCCCACCCACTCCTCATCCGTCTTGAGGGCGCGGACACCGGCACGGGAGACCTCGGCGTGGAAGTCGCGCAGGTTCTGCCAGGTGACGGAGGGGTCGGACGAGGGCGTGATCTGGGACTGCGCCCAGAGGCCCACCTCCACGCCCCGCTCGTTGGCATAGGCCGAGAAGGACGCGAGGTTGTCCACGTTTGCCGCGATGGCAGCAAGGCGCTCGGGCGAGCTCTGGCCGGCGTCGTCCACCCCGCCCGTCATCTCGTAGCCGTTGTGCCCGTAGCCCGCCCCGTAGCCGTCGTTGGGGAGAATCCATCCGAGCGGCATGTCGTAGCGCGCGTGCTCGTCCACGATGGCGCGAGCGGAGAACTCGTACGGGGTGTGTCCGCGATACCTGTGGGCGGAGGAGCGCAGCACCTCGTCCTCGCCGTTGAGCGACTCGGCGTCGTGGCCCTCAGGCACCACGTAGCCGCGGCGGCGCCCCAGCTCGTAGCGCGTGACGCCCGGCGAGCCCGCAGGGGCCGACCCCCGCACCGTCCAGGCCTGGGCTCCTCCCTCCGGCTCGCGAGACCACGCGTCGCGGTTGTAGGCGTTGAGGTGGCCAAGGTAGAAGGCGAACTCGGGGAGAAGGGCGGGGGCGCCCGTGACCCTGTAGTACGCGCGCAGGATGGACTGCGCCGTGGAGCGCAGGTCGCCGGGCTCGGCCAGGAAGACGTAGGCGTCGAAGACCGGGTCGTCGTGCTCCGCGACCACGGCGTCGCCCGTGGCGCCAAAGTCATAGGAGCCGGGGGCAAACGTGTTCCTGAGCACGCCGTATCCCGCGCTCGACCAGAAGAACGGGCTCGGCGAGGCGACGCCGCCATCTCCCCACTGGTTGCTGTTCATGGGCGTGGTCACGATGCGCACGACGCTGCCGGCATGGTCGACGCGGCCGTTCTGCGTGCCGCCGCCGAAGAACCGCTCGCCAATCGTGAGCTCGAGCGTCTGGGTGGACCCCCGCGACGTCAGGCGCACGGGCGCCGTCTCGCGCAGCACCGTGCGTCCGCCGAGGCAAAACGCCATCATTCCCGAGGACGGGTCCACGCGGACCGAGGTCCCGCCCGCACGGGCAACGAGCTCGCCGCCCTCCTCCGTCGCAACTGCGGCGGGACGCGCGTAGGCGTCGGAGTTGTCCGGCTGCGCCTGGATGCGCGCCAGGTGGTCCGGGGAGAGCGGTCTCGCATAGGGCGCGAACTCGCCGGTGGGGTCCAGCGTCACGCGGACGATGCCCTCGTCGAGAAATGCGATGCGACCCTCGACGCTCTTCTCGCCAGCGGGCATGGAGAGGAGCACCTGGTTGGGGCGCTCCGAGTCAATTCGCATGTCACTCTCCTCTGTATGTAAATTGGGGACAGTCCCCAATTAGCACAAATCTTTTATGTGTGCGAGGGAGGTCTGCCCCCCGCACGCCCTACAGGCCCTCGCAGAGAAAGGCGTCGATCTCCGCGAGACGGGCCTCGGTCTGGCGGCGCCCCGCGATGTAGAGCGAGAGCAGGGACTCGCCGTCGCGCGTGGAGGACCCCACGGTCACCGGCTCCTCCGGGGCAATGACGAGGCAGCGGCCCTCGCGCTCGAGCTCCCAGAGGCGCTCGCGCTGCGCGTTGTAGCGCTCGGCGCGCGTGCGAAGCGCGTCCAGATAGTAGGGGTAGCGATCGTAGCGGTGGGACTTCAGGGCGATTGCCTCGGAGCCGGCGCCGCGCTCGTAGGAGCGCTCTCGCGTGAGCACCACGAGGGCGCGCTCGGCCGGCACGTGGCCCTCGACCTCGCGCGCGCCGGGAAGGCCCATCGCGGTCTCGTACGGGATGGAGTCCGTGGTGCCGCCATCGAGGTAGCGATGCCCGTCGATCTCCACGATCTGCGAGACCGTGGGCAGCGACGCGGAGGCGCGGACCTTGACGAGGTCATCGGGGTAGCGCCTCACGGGCAGGTAGTCGGGAGTGCCAAAGGTGACGTCTGAGGTCACCACGAAGAAGGGCGTCTCGGACTCGTTGAAGGTGTCCAGGTCGCACGGGTCCAGCCGGTCCTGCACCTCGCCGTACATGAAGTCAACGCCCGCGACGTTGCCCGTCTTGGCAAACGACCAGAGCGACATGAAGCGCTTGTCGTCGCGAAAGGCGAGGATGTCGCGCATCGTGCGACCGATCTGGCGCGCGCGAAAGTTGGAACCGTTGATGGCGCCCGCCGAGACGCCCCAGATGCTCGAGAAGCCGTAGAGGCCCCGCTCCTGCAGGACGTCGAGCACGCCCGCCGTGAACATGCCCCTGAATCCGCCGCCCTCGAGCACGAGCGCCGGCACGTTGGTCTTCTCGGTTGGCACGGCATCCCCCCTTCTTCGTTCTTCTCGCCCCACTTTATACCCCATGCGCCATCTCGCGTGTCCGCGGCCACGGCCCGAGCTCGCGCGGCGAGAAAAACCTCGCGTTGTCGCCCGCGCCAAACGGGTAGAATACCCCCACGGCCGCGAGAGCGGCGCGTACGTTGACAGCCGCATGGTGGCAGTCCTTCCATTCCACTCGTGGGGGTGACTGGTTTCGACAGGGTGGGTCTGAGATGGGCAGCAGGCCGTGGTCTCCTCGCCACGTTAAACAGGGGTACCGTCAAATTGAATTGACGACAACAACTCTTTTGAGCCTCAGCTGGCTCTCGCCGCTTAATTACTAGCAGGCGCGCCAATCCGGGGGTCGCTCCCGTCCCCGGTGCGGTGTCATCTTAGGGAGATGCTCGGGCGGACGTAGCCGGTATGCCGCCCGAAAAGACCGAACCGGCTGGGGCGCCAAGCGCGGGTAACCGGGTGCGCGGCGCCCGAGATCCAACCGGTAACTGAGCCTGGAGACACCTGTCAGGGGTCTGCTTTGGACCGGAGTTCGACTCTCCGCACCTCCACCATGCACGCTTCGCGGCCGTCGGCCCCTCCGGGTCGGCGGCCGCTTTTCGCACCTGACAGCTTGACAGTTTGCTCAGGTCAAACTGTCAAGTCTGCGGCGCTTGCGTGACAGTTTGACCTGAGCAAACTGTCAAGCTAACACGAGAGTGGGGCGGCCTCCCGCAGAAGGCCGCCCCACCGGCGGTTTCATGACAAAGTACCCTGTCCCTATTGTCAGGTCGTAGGGTTACTCCTCGACGAGCTCAAACATGTCGGGGCCAACGCCGCAGACCTCGCAGACGAAGTCCTCGGGCAGCTCGGGGGTGTCGACGGTGACCTCCCAGCCGCAGACGGTGCAGCGGAACGTGTACTTCTTCTCCTCGGCCATGCCAATCTCCTTTCGATGTCTGAGGGGCGCCTCTCGCCCCGACCTACCTTATACCCCCAACATAGGAGGAAGCCTTCGGCGGCGTCTTGCCCTTGAGCGTACCGTGGTAGTAGGCATACGTCATGGGCGTCACCTCGGAAAGGTTGCCCGCGTCCACGACCTCGCCCACAAAGGTGAGGTGCGTCCCCACGTCGACGGTCTGAACCACGTTGCACGCAACGAACGAGGCCACGTGCTCGGTGGGGTACGGGTCCCCCGTGGCGGCCACGGCGCTGCCGATGCCGTCGAACTTGTCCTCGCTGGCGGAGGTGCGAAAGCCAAAGCGCCCCACGAAGAGCATGTCGGCGGACTCGTCCACCACCGCGAGGGCAAAGTGACCTGCGCGCTGGATGACGCCGCAGGTGAAGTTCTCCTTGTTCACGGTGACGGAGACCTGCAGGGGCGAGGAGGTGACCTGGAGCCCCGTGTTCACGAGGCAGGCGCCGGGACGCTCCCCGTCATCCGCCGAGACCACGTAGAGCCCTGATGAGAACTTGAACAGTGCCGTTGCGTCCATGCTCTTCTCCTTTCCCGACAGGCCAAAAGCCACGCGCCCCCTTTGACCCGTCCCCTTTTGCGGCCTAGCGGTTCATCTCCTTGAGGGCGCGGGCGATCTCGCGGTCGGAGTCCCGCCGCGCCATGTCCGCGCGCTTGTCATAGAGCTTCTTGCCCCGCGCGAGGCCGATGGAGAGCTTCACGCGGTTGTGCTCGTCGAAGTAGATCTCCAGCGGAACGAGCGCCAGGCCCTTCTGACGGAGCTTCCCGTCCAGGTAGTCGATCTGCCTGCGGTGGAGCAGGAGCTTGCGCTTGCGGTCCGGGTCCACGTTCCAGACCCCTCCGTTGGAGTAGGGGTGGATGTGGACGCCGTGGAGCCACACCTCGTGGCCGCGCACGAGGCAGAAGGCGTCCGTGATTTGGCAGGCGCGCTCGCGGAGGCTCTTGACCTCGGTTCCGGTGAGAACCAGGCCGGCCTCGAACGTCTCGTCGATGAAGTACTCGTGACGGGCGGAGCGGTTGCGTGCGACGGTCTTCTTCTCCGGCCTAGTCTGTCGCATCGTCCGCCCCCTCCGCGTCGCTCTCGTGGATGAGCTCGAGAAGGGCGCGGGCCGCGGGCTCTCCCACCAGGTCGCGAGCCCTGAGCGTGAGCGTGGCCGCCACGTCGCGCTCCCCGTCCCTCATGGCGTCTCCCGCGCACATGAGCAGGCAGACCGCGATGTCGGCGTTGGCGCCGTCGGGGAGGCCCTCTTCCGCGAGGAGCTCGCGCATCTCCGCATCCGTGACCAGATCGGGGTCGCGCTCCGTCCCCGCCGCCTGGTCGAGCGCAGCCTCGAGCGAGGAGTCCCGCGCGTCAAGGGCGCGCGCCGCACGCAGCGCCGCGGCGGCCGTGCGAGGCTTCTCCGAGGCGGCGAACCAGCCGGAGAAGTTCACGAAGGCCCGCGCGAGATGGCGGGCGTCGCTCGCGCGCTCGAAGACGGTATAGGTAAGCGCGAGGTACTCCTGCATGTCCCCCGCCACGCGAAAGAGATCAGCGAGATTGAGGCGATAGCTGCAGTCCATGGGGTTCCAGCGCACCGCGCGCTTGAGGGCCTCCATGGCCTCGTCGTAGTCCCCAGCGTGAACGTTGGCGAGGGCGAGGTCGTTGTAGAGCCTGTCAAGGGGCTCGCCCACGTCACGCAGCTCGCGCGGGTCCTTCTCCACGCGACGGTACGCGAGGCGCTCGAAGAGCGTGGGGAAGCTGAACCACTGGACCTCCTCGGTGGTGGGGCAGTTCTTGTCCACGTACTCCTCGGCGTCCTCCGCAAGGCGCGCGAGCAGGTCGGCCGCCTGCTCGGGCTGTCCCTGGAGCATGAGCCCCTCGGCGCGCTCGAGCTCGTCTGTCAAATCGCTACGTTCCATGCAACCTCCTGGCGGCGGCAGCCGCGCTCTCCCTAGGCCTTTCGTCTACCCATTATCCATCACGACCAACGCGAGGACGAGAAGAGCGGCGAGAAGGACGGCGCGACCGACGCCGAATTCGATCAGGCGCGAGGCCGCCGCCCCGCCACTCCGCCCCGCGCGAGGGCGAAGTCTATCTGCCCGCGCGCCACGTTGATGTCCGTGACCTCCACCGCGACGCGGCGCCCGAGCCGCCACACCGTGCCCGTCTCCTCCCCCGTGAGCGTCATGCGGGCCTCGTCATAGGTGAACCACTCGTCGCCCAGCGCCCTCGTGGGGAGGAGCCCCTCGGCATACGTGTCATCGAGGGTCACAAAGAGGCCAAAGCGCTCGCAGCCGGAGACGGTGCCGGCAAACCGCTCGCCCACGCGCTCGGAGAAGAGCTCGGCCATCTTGATCTTCTGCGAGGCGCGCTCGGCGGCATCGGCCGCGCGCTCGCGCTCCGAGCACGTGAAGCAGAGCTGCGGGAGGGCCGCCGCCTGGGCGCGCATCTCCCTGCCCCCGAGGCGGCCGGCAAGAAGCGCCTTGAGGGCGCGATGGACAAGAACGTCAGGGTAGCGCCTGATCGGCGAGGTGAAGTGACAGTAGGCCCCCGCGCCAAGCGCGTAGTGCCCGTCGTTGTGCGGCAGGTACACGGCCTTTCTCTGGGCGCGAAGCAGCAGCGCCCCGGCCATGGGGGCGGCGGAGGTCCCATGCGCCCGCTCGAGGATGCCCTGCACGGCAAAGGGGTCGCCCGCAAGAAGGCCCGAGGTCGTCTCACCGTCGAGAAGCCCGAGCTCTCGCAGGGGCTGCACGCAGGCGCGCAGGTCCTCCGGGGTGGGCCGCTCGTGCACGCGGTAGGCGGCCGGGGCCTCGACCTCGGAGAGGCGCTTCGCCACGCACTCGTTGGCAAGGAGCATGGCCTCCTCGATGAGACCGGTCGCGCACGTGCGCCGCCGCACCAAGACGCCCGTCGGACGGCCCTTCTCGTCGAGCTGCACCTTGGCCTCCACGGTCTCGAAGTCGATGGCGCCGCGTTCCCTGCGGACGCGCTCCCGCAGGGAACGAATCTCGTCGAGGACGCGGAGGAGCTCAGCCACCTCCTGCGCCGTTCCGGGCGCGCACGGAAGCCCGCCCGTCTCGAGCGAGCCCTCCAGAAGGGCGTCCACCTGGTCATAGGAGAGCCTCGCCGCGGAGCGGATCGCGGAGCTGCACATCCGTGCGCGAACGACCTTCCCGCGCGCGTCCAGCGTCATGATGACGCTCATGGCAAGGCGGTCCTCCCCGGGGCGCAACGAGCAGACGTCGTTGCAGAGGCGCTCGGGCAGCATGGGGATGACGCGGTCCACGAGGTAGGCCGAGCACGTCCTGCGCTTGGCCTCGTTGTCGATGGGTCCGTCGGGGCATACGTAGTGGCTCACGTCGGCAATGTGGACGCCCAGCTCAAAGCCTCCATCGCCAAGCCTGCGCGCGCTCACCGCGTCATCGAAGTCCCGGGCGTCCGCGGGGTCAATGGTTACGCAGAGGAGCTCTCGAAGGTCGCGGCGGCCCCGGTCCCCCTCCAGCGCCTCTCCCACACGGGCCTCGATCCCCTCCGCCTCCTCGAGGGCGGAGGCGGGAAAGTCCCCGGGGAGCCCGTAGGAGGCCATGACGGCCTCGACGTTGAGGTCGAGCTCGTCCGAGGAGCCAACGCGCCGGTCGAGGGTCACGACGGCAGAGCTTCTCCTCGTTGGGTATTCGGTGATGCGGGCGACCACGACGTCCCCGTCCCGCACGCCCAGGCGCTCCGGGCTGGGGTCCTCGGGCACGACGAAGAAGTCGTGCCCGATGCGGGCGTCCAGCGGCGTGACCGCACCGAGCGGGCCCGCCGGCGAGAAGCGCCCGAGAAAGGTGGTCACCGCGCGGGAGAGCACCGAGCGCACCACCGCCCGCGCCGGAGAGCCGCGCCGCTCCACGAGCGCGACCTCGACCTCGTCTCCGTTCATGGCCTCGCGCTGGCCGTGACGGACGAGCTCGAACGTACCCTCGGGCGTCTCCACGCGCGCCGAGCCCGGGCGCGTCACCACGAGGATGCCCGTCAGCGTATGGCTCTGGCTCCGCGGCCCTCCCGAGCGCCCGCGGCGCCTGTTCCCGCGATGCGGCCTCTTCCGACCCATCGGCCACCCCGTTCTTCTCGCCCTCAATCACCCAAGATTGTAGTTTGCACGGCCAGTCGCGCGCCACCTCAAGGCCCAGGCCATACGCACCCATACGAAAGGCCCCCGGGATTGCTAAGCGGAAGTTTCACGAAGTGCACTTCCGCGTGCAATCCCGGGGGCCCACCCGTTGCATGTGCGTATGGCCTAGACCTTGAGGTAGCGCCCCATTGCGATGGCCGATCCAAACAGTCCGATGAGGACGCCGATGACCAGGAGCGCCGCATAGGTGGCGTAGAGCGTCATCGGGGCGATCTCGAACGAGAGGAACGAGAGGCTCTCCGCCAGCGTGGGCAGGAGCGTGTGAACGCCCACGGAGAGCGCGACGATGGCGAGGATGGCTCCGAGGATGGCCTCGATGGTGCCCTCCGTGATGAACGGCCCGCGAATGAAGCCGTTGGAGGCGCCGACGAGGCGCATGATGCCGATCTCGCGCCTGCGCGCGGTGATGGCAAGGCGAATCGTGTTGTTGATGAACACGAACGCCACGAAGGTGAGCAGGGCGACGAGCGCGATGGCGGCGATGCGGATGTACACCGTGACGCTAAAGAGGCGCTCGACGGTGCCCTGGCCGTACTGGACGTCACCAGCGGGGTTGCTGGAGTCGTCGCAGATCTCCGCGAACGCGGGGTCGCTCATGATGCGCTCGGCCGTGGCCTCGACCTGCTGGGGGTCGACCATGCGAATCACCAGGGAGGCCGGAAGCGGGTTCTCGCCGTCCAGCGCCGTGACCGCGTCCGCGGCGTTGCGGTTGGACATGGAGGTGCGGAACTCCTCGAGCGCCTCGTCCTTGGACTTGTAGGTCACGGACTCGACGTTGTCCCAGCCCTCGATCTCCGCCTGATAGGCGTCGACGTCGGCCTGGTCCGCCTCGTCGGAGAGGAAGGCCTGGATGGTGACCTGGTCCTCGACGCCACCGAGCATGCTGTCGAGCATGGCGGAGCCGAGCACGAAGACGCCGATGATGAAGAGCGAGAGGAAGATGGTGACGACGGCGCCGAGCACCGTGGTCCAGTTGCGGCGGAAGTGGTGGCCGCACTCGCGCAGCGAGTATCCGATGTTAGAGGGCGCCATAGTAGCCGTAGCCTCCCCTCTCCTGGTCGCGGACGACATGGCCGGCCTCGAGCGCGATGACGCGCCTGCGCATGGAGTCGACCATCTCGCGGTCGTGGGTGGCCATGACGACGGTGGTGCCCGCGCGGTTGATGCGGTCGAGCAGCTTCATGATGCCGAGCGAGATGGCGGGGTCGAGGTTGCCCGTGGGCTCGTCGCAGACGAGCAGGGGCGGGCGGTTGACCATGGCGCGGGCCACGGAGACGCGCTGCTGCTCGCCGCCAGAGAGCTGGTCGGGGAAGTGCTTCATGCGCTCGCCCAGGCCAACGAGACGAAGGACCTCGGGGACCTGCGCCTTGATGATGGACTTGGGCTTGCCGATGCACTCGAGAGCAAAGGCGACGTTCTCGTAGACCGTCTTGTCCGGGAGCAGCTTGAAGTCCTGGTAGACGGTGCCAATCTGGCGACGCAGGTACGGAACCTTGCGGTTGCGCATCTTGGTGAGGTCCTGCCCCGCCACGATGACCTGGCCCTTGGAGGCGCGAAGCTCGCGCGTGATCAGGCGCAGGAGGGACGACTTGCCGGACCCGGAGTGGCCGACGACGAAGACGAACTCCCCGGGATAGATGTCGAGGCTGACGTCGTCAAGGGCGGGCTTGTTGGGCTGGGCCGGGTAGATGAGTGTGACGTTTTTGAACGACACGGTGGGGGTGCCGGTGCGGGGGACCGCCGGCGCGCTGTCGTCCGCGAGGGGCGCAAACACGCTGTTGAATCCCGGCTGCTCGGTGGATTCCGCGGGCTCGGAGGCGGTCACGACGTGAACCTCCTCCAGAGGGGCTGGCTCGACCGTCTCCTGGACCTCGGCGGGCTCGGGCGCGCTCACGCCCTCGTCCACGGGAACGTCCAGGGCATCGACCGGAGCGGGCTGCTCAGCCTGCGGAGCCTCCTCGGACGCGACGAGCTCGGGCTGCTCGTCCTGAGCGAGCGGCTCGGCCTGCTCGAGCTGCTCGACGTCCTCGGACCCCTGTCGCTCAGCGCTGCGAAAGTGACTGGCCACAGAAGCTCCTTCTCTTGTCTCGCAAGTGACAGATACGTACGGTAGTCTAGCAAAAGCCCAGCTTCTCGCCTCTTGACCCCGGCCAGACGGCCATATTTAGCAAAACCTCACCACACGTTGGGGGATGCGGGGCCCGGACGAGGCGCGTCTGTGAGGGACTTGTTCAAGTCCACGTTGAGGCGAGCCCGCGCACCCCGGCAGGACCCGCTACTCGCCCCCGGTAATCTGCCTGAAGCCCTCGCCAAACGCCTCGTGAACCTCGGAGATGATGACGATGGCCTCCGGGTCGACCTCCGCGACGATCTGCTTGAGACGCACCGCCTCGGAGCGCCCGAGCACGCAGAAGAGGACGGGACGCGGGTTGCCGCTCCACACACCGCGTGCCTGGAGCTCGGTGCACCCCCTGTTGAGCGTGTAGAGAATCTCGTTGGCGATCTTCTCGTGCTCGACGGAGATGATGTAGGCCGCCCGCTGCGTGCGGGGGCCGTCCACGACCATGTCGATGACCTTGCCGCAGATGAACATCGCAACAGCGGCATAGAGCGCCTGCTCTATCGAGAAGACCGTGGCGGAGAAGGCGATGATGATGCCGTCCACGATGATGATCGCCGTTCCCACGGGCATGCCGGTCTTTCTGGCCAGGAGCTGGGAGACGATGTCCGTGCCGCCGGTGTTGCCGCCGGTGCGGAACACGAGCCCAAGACCGAGTCCCGTGACGACGCCGCCCCAGAGCGCGCACAGCAAGAGGTCGCGCTCGTTGGAGAACACGGGCACCACGGGGGCCAGAAGGTCGGTGAGGATGCCGCAGGCGACGATGCCCGCCACGGTGCGGACGATGTAGCCCCTGTCGCCCGAACGGATGACCAGGGAGAGCAGCGCGACGTTCATGACGATGGTCTGCAGGCCCACGGGCAGGTAGAACCCGGCGGCGTCCGCCATGGCGTAGAAGACGGTGGCAAGGCCGGTCACGCCGCCGGCTGCCAGCCCGTTGGGAATCTCGAAGCTGTCGACTCCCACCGCAAAGACGAGCGACCCAAGAATGATGAGAAGGGCGTCCCGAGCAGCGACGCGCCACGAGACGCGGCTCACTGCTCCAGTCCCCCGCCGACCGCCCAGCGGTGATAGCCCACGACAAACTGGTCGAGGTCACCGTCCGAGAGAACCGCGTCCACGTTACCCGTCTCCACGCCCGTGCGCAGGTCCTTGACGAGCTGGTAGGGGTAGAGGACGTAGCTCCTGATCTGGTTGCCGAAGCCGATGTCGTGCTTGGGGCCGCGCAGCTCGTCGAGCTCCTCCGCGCGACGCGCGAGCTCCATCTCGTAGAGGCGACTCCTGAGGACGCTCATGGCAAACGCCTTGTTCTGGAGCTGGCTGCGCTCGTTCTGACACGTGACCACGATGCCCGTGGGCAGGTGCGTGATGCGGACGGCGGAGTCGGTGGTGTTGACGCCCTGACCGCCGTGGCCGCTCGCGTGATAGACGTCGATGCGCAGGTCGTTCGGGTCGATCTCAACCTCGACGTCATCAGGAAGCACCGGCAGCACCTCGACGCCGGCAAACGTGGTCTGACGGCGCTTCTTCGCGTCGGTGGGCGAGATGCGCACCAGGCGGTGGACGCCCTGCTCGGCGCGCAGCATCCCGTAGGCGTTGTGGCCGCTCACGGTAAACGTGGCGCGGTCGAGGCCGATGGCCTCTCCGGGCACGGCGTCGTTGACGGTGACCTTCCATCCGCGACGGTCGCAGTAGCGCTGGTACATGCGGAAGAGCATCTCGCACCAGTCCTGGGCCTCGAGCCCGCCCTGACCGGGCGTGACCGTCACGATGGCGTCGCCGTGATCGAGGTCGTCCGTGAACCAGCTCGAGAGCTCGAGCTCCGAGAGGTCGTGCTCGAGGCCGGAGGCAAGCGCGTCCGCCTCGGCGAGAAGATCGGGGTCCCCCGTCTCCTCGCCGAGCTCGAGCGCCGCGCGGGCGTCCTCGAGCTTAGAGCGCGCCGCCTCGATGCCATTCACGTCGTCGCGTGCCGCGGCAAGGCGCTCCATCAGCGAGCGGGCGCGCTCGGCGTCGTCCCAGAACCCGGGCTCGGCGCTCTTTGCCTCAAGCTCGGCGACCTCGTTGCGGCGCTCCTCGATGTGGAGGTAGCCCTCGACCTCGACGAGGCGCTTCTCGAGGGCCGCTATGGCCTGCGAGCCGTTCTCGGCCATCTAGTGGTTCCTGCCGTGGCAGTTCTTGAACTTCTTGCCGCTGCCGCAGGGACAGGGGTCGTTCCTGCCCACACCCACATAGGGATCGGGGTCGTCGGACTTGCGGTACGTCGCCACCTTGGAGGCCCCGGGGTTGGCGCCCTGCGGGGCCGGAGCGACGGCCGCGCGCACGCGGCTCGCGCCCTGGGCGCCGTCGGCCTCGGCGGGGCCCGAGTAGCGGGCGCCGCGGAGCTCGTCGGGCTCGTCCTCGGAGGCGGCCTGCGGGGCAGCGGGCTTGACCATGATCTCAAGGCGCAGGATGGTGCGCAGGAAGTCCTCGTACATCGTGTTCACGAGCTCGGAGAAGGCGGCGTACGCCTCGCCCTTGTACTCCACGAGGGGGTCGCGCTGGCCAAAGCCGCGCAGGCCGATTCCGGTCTTGAGGTAGTCCATCTCCTGGAGGTACGCCATCCAGCGCGTGTCGATGACGCGCAGCATGACCTGGGCGGTAAGCGCCTGCATGGCCTCGTCTCCGAGCCTCTCCGCCTTATCGGCAAAGCACTCGCGTACGAACTCGGTGACCCTGTCCACGACCTCGTCCGGCTCCGGGTCCTCCTCGGGGTCGACAACGGGCACGTCCTTGCGGCCGGTGAGCTCCTCGAGCCACCTTCCAAGGCCGCGGGCGTCCCAGGACTCGTCATGGTCCTGCGGGGCAAAGGTCATGACCTCGCGCTGGACGGTGTCGTGCGTCACCTCGTCGATGTGGGCGGTCAGGTCCTTGCCGTCGAGGATCTTGTTGCGCTCCTCGTAGATGACCTGGCGCTGCGTGTTCATCACGTTGTCGTAGTCGAGGACGTTCTTGCGCATGGCGAAGTTGACCTCCTCCACCTTGCGCTGGGCGCTCTCGACGGCCTTGGTGACCATCTTTGCCTGGATGGGCATGTCGTCGGGCATCTCGTAGCGCTGCATCATCTGGGAGATGCGGTCCATGCGGTCCCCGCCGAACAGGCGCATGAGATCGTCCTCGAGGGAAAGGTAGAACTGCGTCTCGCCCACGTCTCCCTGACGGCCGGAGCGGCCGCGGAGCTGGTTGTCGATGCGTCGGCTCTCGTGGCGCTCGGTGCCGATGACGCAGAGGCCGCCTGCCGCGATGACGCGCTCGCGCTCGCTCGCACAGGCCTCCTTGGCCTTGGCGAGAACGGCCGCGCGCTGCTCGGCGGTGGCCTCCTCGGGCTCGACGCCCTGCTCGCGGAGGTCGTCGTCGGCAATGAGGTCGGGGTTGCCGCCAAGCAGGATGTCCGTACCACGGCCGGCCATGTTGGTGGCGATGGTGACGGCGCCCTCGCGGCCGGCCTGGGCGACAATCTGAGCCTCACGCTCGTGGAACTTGGCGTTGAGGACGTTGTGCTTCACGCCCCGCTTGTCGAGAATCCTCGAGAGCTTCTCGGAGTTCTCGATGGAGACGGTGCCCACGAGGACGGGCTGGCCCTTGGCGTGGCGCTCGACGACGTCTTCCGCCACCGCCGCGAACTTCGCCTCGATGGTGCGGTAGACGAGGTCGTCGTGGTCGACGCGCGCAACGGGCTTGTTGGGCGGGATGACCTGAACGGGAATGTGGTAGACCTCGCGGAACTCCGCGTCCTCCGTCATGGCGGTACCCGTCATGCCGGAGAGCTTGTCGTACATCAGGAAGTAGTTCTGGAGGGTGATGGTGGCGAGGGTCTGGTTCTCCTCGCGAACGATCACGCCTTCCTTGGCCTCGATTGCCTGGTGCAGACCCTCGGAGTAGCGCCTGCCCTCCATGATGCGGCCGGTGAACTCGTCGACGATCTTGACCTCGCCGTCGATGACCACGTACTGCTGGTCGCGGTGGAACATGTACTCGGCCTTGAGCGCCTGCTGCAGGTGGTTGACCAGCTGACCGGAGACGTCCGCGTAGATGTCCTCGATGCCAAGAGCACGCTCGACCTTCTTGAGGCCCTCATCGGTGGTCGCGATGGTGTGCTTCGCCTCGTCCATCTCGTAGTCGACCTCGGGGGTGAGGCCGCGGACCGCGCGCGCGAAGTCCTTGTACGTCGTGGCGGACTTGGTGCCGGCGCCAGAGATGATGAGCGGCGTGCGCGCCTCGTCGATGAGGATGGAGTCCGCCTCGTCGACGATGGCGTAGTGGTGCCCGCGCTGGACGCGCATGCTCGCGCGGGTGACCATGTTGTCCCTCAGGTAGTCGAAGCCGAACTCGGAGTTCGTGCCGTACGTGATGTCCGCCTGGTACGCGGGCTTCTTGAGGTTGAGTCTCATGCCGTTCTGGATGAGGCCAACGGTCATGCCGAGGTACTTGTAGACCCTGCCCATCCACTCGCTGTCTCGCTTGGCGAGATAGTCGTTGACGGTGACGACGTGCACGCCCTTGCCCGGGATGGCGTTGAGGTAGGCGGCGAGCGTAGCCACGAGCGTCTTGCCCTCGCCGGTCTTCATCTCGGCAATCGTCCCGCGGTGAAGCGCCATGCCGCCGATGAGCTGAACGTCAAAGTGCCTCAGCCCAATCGTCCTCTTGGACGCCTCGCGCACCGCGGCAAAGGCCTCGGGCAGCAGGTCGTCGAGGGTCTCACCCTGGTTGTAGCGCTCACGGAACTTCTCCGTGCAGCCGCGAAGCTCCTCCTCGCTCATGGCCTCGAAGCTGGGCTCGAGCTCGTTCACCTTTGCCACGAGCCGCTCGAACTCCTTGAGCTCGCGATCAGAGCCCAGCGAGAGCAGCTTGGAGAGAAAGTTAGGCATGTGACTCCCTTATGAATCCGGGGGCTCCGCCCCCATGACACACTCACGTTCACAACTTTACTCGCTACCCCTGGGCCAGGCCCCTACAGTTGCCCGCTCTCACCAAAAGCGCACCCAAGCGCCCGCACATGCCTCAGGCCATCACCGCGTCACTGATGACGGTGCGTCGGGAGCCTCCCGATGCGTCGCCCACCGCCCGGCGCAGCTGCTTCGAGGGAGGCATGCCGGAGGCCCTGATGAGCTTGCCCGCGTACCTGCGATATCTCTGCTCGGCTTCGGAGTTTCTCCCGCTTGCCTTGAGCGCGCGGACGAGCGCCAGGACGGCGTCCTCTCGCATGTCGTCAATCGAGAGCGCATTGCTTGCCAGGCGCACCGAGGTGCGCCCCTTCCCAAGCCTCAGCGCTGCCTCCGCACCCGCCACCATGGCATCGGTGTAGAGCAGCCGCAACTCGTCGCGCGCGGCGGCAACAAAGCCCGTGGCATCCACGCTCGGCATGTAGAGGTCCCCCGCATAGAGCCTCTCTGCCCGTCTGGCCATCTCGAGAACCCTCTCGTCGCCCGTCCCATCCGCCGCCTCTCGGGCGCACAGTCTGAACTCGTCGACGTCGCAGCCCATGAGCCCTCTGTTTAGAGTAATCGCCTTTGTCGAGCGGCCAATCACAAAGGGGTCGAGGCCGGGCCTCATCTCCCCAATCGCAGCCCTAAGAACGCTCGTCGCCTGATAGATCCTGTTGAAGCCCGTCGTATAGTCGCATTCGGGCCAGACCTGCTCGACGATTTGGTAGCGCTTTGCCGTGGCCCCGCGCTGGAGGGCGATGTACTCGAGCATGGGCTTGGCGTTCCTGTGCTCCAGCCTGCCGTCAAGGACGGGAACGCCTCCAACCAGCAGCTCAAATCCTCCCAGCAGCTGCAGCTCGATAGGGGGCGCACCACGCCCTCCCCCAAGCCTCCCCAGGGAGAGACGCCCCTCCGCGAAGCCGCCGCAAAGATGGAGCTCGCCCTCGCCACCAGACGTCAGACGCATCCGCATCGCGGAGACGGCCCTCTTCCATTCAAGGGGAGCCGCCTCCTCGAGCCTCATCGAGAGCGTCCCCATGCCCTCGGTCAGCACAAGCAGAACCCAGAGGGCTTCCCTAGGCGGACGCTCCGCCGGCCTAGCCCCCATGACCATCGCGTCCTCCTCGGGAAGCGTCACCTCGTCCACCAGCATAAGGACCTCCTCAAGGTCGTCGCACCTCGCACCGCCCTCCCGCATGGCAAGCGTCTCGCCAAGAAGAAATCTTGCCACCCTGCTCAAAAGCGTCGCTATGCGTGCAAGGTAGTCGAGAGAGAACCTTTTCGCCACCGCCAGCGCCAAAGTAGCCCTGACGCCGGCTCGCGCGACCGCCCCGGTCCGGAGATCCGTCACGCACCCCGCCAGAAGCGCGATGAGCTGCACCAGTGAATCGCCTCGACGCTCCGCCTGAGAAATGAGCCGCCCCGCAAGGACGCCAACCTCCGCTGCGCCCACGAGCACCGCCCTGACCAGCCCCAGGCAGTCAACGTACCCGCTCAGCCCCGCGACGCCCTCCGAGGAGAGCAGCTTGGAAGCCGCCTCCACCTCCTCTCGCTCGGCAGCCGGGGCATCTCCGAGAAGAAGCCTTGCGAGCTCAAGGTCCAGGCAGAGCAGGGCGGAGGACACTCTGGCCTCCACAGCATTCACGGGATTGGCAACGAGCAACCTCGTAGCTGCAGAGAAGCGCCCCTCGACCATCAGGTCGCATACCTCTCGATGCGCGAGGAGGCGCCGTCCCAAGGCCGTCCAACCGGACTCCTCAAAGCGAGTTAGGGACCCCTTTGCCCCAAGGACCCGCTTTGCCTCGAGGAACAATTGAAGGTCGCGGCAACGCCCCGTTCGGTCGGAGGATTCCCCTCCCAAACATAGATTCGAACCAGCGTCAGCGGCCCTTCCGCCCAGCTCGAGAACGGCAGACCTCAGAACAGACCTGTAGTCCGGCGCAAGCGCATCGGCAAACGGGATGTTTTCGAGCGCTGCCCCCAGAACTTCGGTGTTGCCAATATCAATGAGCTCCGTCGCATGAAGGAGGGCAAAGCCGTGGGCCAAATCCGAGTGCGGGAGCGCAAATAGGCTCGCGGCTCTCGCCATAGCTCCCCTGTCGAGAAGAACGCCTATGCAGGCCGGGCAAACTGAGTCAAGCATCGCGCAAGAGGCCGACAGCGAGGCCAGACATGCATCGAGGGCATCCGAACAAACATCCGTCAGGCAACGAAAACGGGAGAAATCGGTGCTGAAAGAGACGAGAGGAACATTGTCGCGAACCATGTCGAGCAGCTCCCCGGGATCACATCCGAGCGCTGCAATCAGGTCCTCCTTTGACCCGCTGCCCAACAGGTAGAGCGCCAACCTAAGGCGCAGCTCCTCGTCGGGCAGAGAAAGGCGCAGAGAGGTCTCAACGAGGTTTCCAAGCTGCTCATAATATGAGGAGGGCACCAAGGGGATCTCGCCAAAAGAATCCATAGACGGCGAAAGGGCCCTGACAAGCGAAGGGATGCCCCAAGACAGCTCCCCAAGACGGTGAAGGGGTGAGCTCCTTCCGAGACCCATAACAGATTCCAGCAGCAAATCGTGCGATCGAATCACGGCACATTCTGGAAGGGGCTCAAGAAGCTGGATGCCCTCCGGAGGCAGAGACAGAATAACGGAAACGCCCGCTTCCCACATCTTTCTCAACGCACGCACCTGACGCCGGACCTGAGACTCATCAGAGGGCGGAATGTGCTCGAAAGCAACAGCAACGCAAGATCCCAGACGGGAGGTACGGCGAGCCACGCGAACCATCAAGTCAGTAGCAGAGGTGCATTCCTTAAGTCGCAGATCATATCGAAACACCTTATATCCTCTGCAGAGGCAGTCGCTAAGAAGCGCAGTAACGACCTCCTCCTGGCAAAGACCAGGCTCTGCACACAGCGCAATCATTCCAGCAACGTTACGACCGTCAAAGAAGAGAGAGGAAAAGCTGCGCTGGGACAGCGAGGCTGCAATGGCAGCGAGCGATTGGGCTTCAGGTCGAGAAACAATCTGCGAACCCGTCGTCTCCGACATAAGACCCTCCAAGCACTAAGCGGTTATTAAGTACATACAAAGTAACTCTCTAGTGCTCGAATTCAAGTTAATTATTCGGTTTCTTCAACTTTTGTTTTGTGTGCGTAAGGGATGATAGAAAGAAGCTTCGGGGAAGAATGCGAAACAATTTGGAAATATAGTCTGACGACTAGAGTGAGATCACGGCGCAGTCGAACAAATTTGCATACGAAAAGGGGGCGCCGACCCCGTCGGCGCCCCCCGTCACAGGAAAATGCCCCTTGTTGGTCAGCGACGTCCTGCTCTCCCACGGACTGACTCCGCAGTACCATCGGCGCTCGGGGGCTTAACTTCCGGGTTCGGAA
>NZ_NFIZ01000004.1 GCF_002159625.1 Olsenella sp. An285 | reverse complement strand
GGGGGGGCGCGGCAGCGGTGCACGAGCTCGTGCCCTACGAGCTCGTCGAGCGCGAGAGCGTGCGCGCCGTCTGACGCAGCGCCCGCAGGGACCGAGGGGCCACCGGGCGCCGCGACCGACCGCGCGCAGAACAGCAATCAGCTCGACAAGAGCTGGCAAGGCATGAGCCGTCAAGAGAAAGGAACGCGCGCATGAGAAGCTCCGGCGTCCTGATGCCCGTGACCTCCCTCCCCTCCCCCTGGGGCGTGGGGACCATGGGCAAAGAGGCCCGATTGTTCGTTGACTTCCTCGTGAGGGCGGGGGTCTCGGTCTGGCAGGTCCTCCCCATCGTGCCCACGAGCTACGGGGACTCCCCCTACCAGTCCTTCTCCACCTACGCCGGAAACCCGTACCTGATAGACCTCGACGACCTCGCCGCCGAGGGTCTGCTCGACCCCGCGGACTACGAGGGTATCGACTGGGGCGACGACCCGGAGCGCGTGGACTACGGCAGGCTCTACCGGCAGCGCTTTGACGTGCTGCGCAAGGCGGTGCGCCGCTTTGGCATCACCAACGCCGCCGACCTCGACCGCTTCTGCGACGTGGAGGGCTCCTGGCTCAACGACTACGCCCTCTTCATGGCGATCAAGGAGCGCCACGGCGGCGCCCCGTGGACGGAGTGGGAGGACGACCTTCGCCTCAGGCGCACCCGCGCCATCGCCGAGGCCAGGCTCGAGCTGGACGAGGAGGTCCGCTTCTGGCAGGGCGTCCAGTGCCTCTTCTTCCGGCAGTGGGGGCGCCTGCGCTCCTACGCCACCGAGTGCGGCGTGCGCATCATGGGAGACCTCCCCTTCTACGTTGCCGAGGACAGCGCAGACGTCTGGAGCCGTCCCGAGCAGTTCCAGCTGGACGACGACCTCAGGCCCCGCGAGATCGCCGGCGTGCCGCCCGACGGGTTCTCCGACATCGGCCAGCTGTGGGGCAACCCGCTCTTCACCTGGGACCGCATGAGGGACGAGGGGTACGCCTGGTGGTGCGAGCGCATCTCCTTCCAGCTCAAGCTCTACGACATCCTGCGCATCGACCACTTCCGCGGCTTCGACTCGTACTTCGCCATCCCCGCGGGCGCCAAGACGGCGGCGGGCGGCCGGTGGCGCAAGGGCCCCGGCATCGAGCTCTTCCGCGCCCTGGAGGAGCGCGAGGGCCGCTGCGACATCGTGGCCGAGGACCTGGGATACCTCACTCCCTCTGTCTACCAGCTGCTGGAGGACTCGGGCTTTCCCGGCATGCGGGTCCTCGAGTTCGCATTCGACACGCGCGACGGCACCGGCAGCGCGTACCTGCCCTACCGCTACCCCACCAACTGCGTGGCCTACGTCGGCACGCACGACAACGACACCGCGCTCGGATGGCTCGAGACCGCGCCCGCGGAGGACGCCGCCCTCGCGCGCGAGTACCTCCACCTGGACCCCGCCGAGGGCGAGGGCTGGGGCATGATGCGCGCCATCTGGGCAAGCGCGGCGGACCTCGCCGTGGTGCAGATGCAGGACCTCCTGGGCCTTGGCAGCGAGGCGCGCATCAACACGCCCTCGACCCTGGGGAAGAACTGGCTCTGGCGCGCCCTGCCCGGCTTTGACTCCGACGAGCTCGCCGCGCGCGTGCACCGCCAGATGGAGCTCTACCACCGCCTGCCCTTGACAGAGGGACAGTCCCTTTGTCAAGTCGCCGCCGAGAAGGACAAGGAGGACTGAGAGATGGACTTCAAGAGAAGGCTGGGCAACGCCCTCGCCGACATGGGGACCTCGCTCGAGGCCGCCAGCAAGCAGCAACTCTTCTGCGCGCTCCTGCGGGCGACGCGTGACCTCGAGCTCGAGATGAAGCCCGCCGCGGGCGACCGCAAGCTCTACTACTTCTCCGCCGAGTTCCTGGTGGGGAGGCTGCTGCGCGCCAACCTCATCAACCTGGGCCTCGTTGACGAGGTCGAGGCGCTTCTCGCCGAGCGCGGAACCTCGCTCGCCGAGGTGGAGGACTGCGAGCCCGAGCCCTCGCTCGGCAACGGGGGCCTGGGCAGGCTCGCCGCCTGCTTCCTCGACTCCATCGCCTCGCTCGGGCTGCCCGGCGACGGCGTGGGCCTCAACTACCACTACGGCCTCTTCCGCCAGGACCTCTCCGAGGGCGTCCAGCGCGAGGAGCCCAACCCGTGGATCGCCCCGGACTCCTGGCTCGTCGACGCGCAGAGGTCCTTCTCTGTGCCCTTTGGGTTTGGCGACCTCGAGGCGAGGATGTACGACATCGAGGTCCCCGGGTACGACAACGGCACCGTGAACCGCCTGCACCTGTTTGACGTCGCGGACCCCGCGCCCGCGCCCGAGCACGGGATCGCCTTTGACAAGGGCGACGTCCGCAGCTGCCTCACGAGCTTCCTCTACCCGGACGACTCCGACGAGGCGGGACGGCTCCTGCGCGTCTACCAGCAGTACTTCATGGTCTCGGCCGGCGCGCAGCTCATCCTGGCGGAGCTCGAGGAGCGCGGCATTGCCCCGGAGGAGCTCGACCGGCACGTGGCGGTGCACATCAACGACACGCACCCCTCCATGGTCATCCCCGAGCTCGTGCGCCTTCTCGTGGAGCGCGGCGTGGCCTTCGAGGACGCGGCGGGCATCGTGGAGCGCACCTGCGCCTACACCAACCACACCATCCTGGCGGAGGCCCTCGAGACCTGGCCCATGTGGTACATCGAGCGCGTGGCGCCCGGCATCGCGCCCGTGATTCGCCAGCTCGACGCGCTCGCACGCACGCGCTGCGCCAACGATGCCGTTGCCATCGTCGACGCCGCGGACGTCGTGCACATGGCAAACATGGACGTGCACTTCTCCCATGCCGTGAACGGCGTGGCCGCGCTCCACACTCAGATTCTCGTGACCTCGGAGCTGCGCCCCTTTGCCGAGCTCTACCCGGAGAAGTTCTCCAACAAGACCAACGGCATCACCTTCCGCCGCTGGGTCATGGGCTGCAACCAGCCCCTGGCAGACCACATCACCGCGGCCATCGGCGACGGTTGGAAGCGCGACGCGAGCCGCCTCGAAGAGCTCCTGGCCCTGCGCGACGACGGCTCCTTCGTGCGCGGCCTCCTCGACATCAAGCAGCGCAACAAGTTCTCGCTCGCCACATGGCTCAAGGCCGAGAAGAACGTCGAGGTAGACCCGCACTCGGTCTTCGACGTCCAGGTCAAGCGCATGCACCAGTACAAGCGACAGCAGATGAACGCCCTGTACGCCATCTGGAAGTATCTTCAGATCAAGCGTGGAAACGTTCCCAACCGACCGCTCACCATGGTCTTCGGCGCCAAGGCGGCCCCCGCGTATGCGCTGGCCAAGGACACGATTGCCCTGCTCCTGGCCCTAGGTCGACTCTTTGGGGACGACCCCGAGGTCGCGCCTTGGCTGAAGCTGGTCTTCGTCGAGAACTACAACGTCACGGCGGCCGAGCACCTCATCCCGGCTGCGGACGTCTCCGAGCAGATCTCGCTTGCCTCCAAGGAGGCGAGCGGCACGTCCAACATGAAGTTCATGGCAAACGGGGCCGTGACGCTCGGCACGCTCGACGGTGCCAACGTGGAGATCGCCGAGCTCGTGGGACGCGAGAACATCTACCTCTTCGGCCGGTCCTCCGAGGACGTCATCGGCCTCTACGAGAGCGGCGACTACCGGCCCTGGGGCGTCTGGCAGGCGGACGGCGAGCTCTCCGAGGTCCTGGACCTCATCGTGTCGCCCGAGCTTCTCGCCCGCGGCGACGCGGGATGCCTCACCCGCGTCTACCGGGACTTTATTGCCAAGGACTGGTTCATGGCGCTGCTCGATGCCCGCGACTACGTGACCGTCAAGGAGCGCTGCCTGGCGGACTACGAGGATCGTGGTGCCTGGGCTCAGAAGATGCTCGTGAACGTCGCAAGGTCCGGGTTCTTCTCGTCCGACCGAACCATCCGCGAGTACGACCGCGACATCTGGCACCTTGCCTAAAACGGGACGTGCCTGAAACGTGCAAATAGTTGCACAAAAGAGGCACGTCCCACTTTGTGCAGACCTGAAAGGAGAACGACATGACCCGCAACAACCTGAGCGCGGACTGGTGGAAGCAGGCGGTGGTGTACCAGGTGTACCCGCGCAGCTTCTACGACGTGAACGGAGACGGCCTCGGCGACATTCGGGGCGTCACCGCGCGCATGGGCTACCTCAAGTCGCTGGGAATAGACGCCATCTGGCTCTCCCCCTTCTACCCCTCGCCGCTCGCGGACGGCGGCTACGACGTCGCGGACTACCGCAACGTGGACCCGCGCCTGGGCACGCTCGAGGACTTTGACGCCATGACGGCCGCCGCTCACGAGGCGGGGATGAAGGTGGTGGTGGACATCGTCCCCAACCACACCTCCACCGAGCACGAGTGGTTCAAGGCCGCCCTCGCCGCGGGCCCCGGCTCCCCCGAGCGCGACCGCTACATCTTCCGTCCCGGCAGGGGCGAGCACGGCGAGCTGCCCCCCAACGGCTGGAAGTCCACCTTTGGCGGCCCCGCCTGGGAGCGCGTGGAGGACGGCGAGTGGTACCTGCACCTCTTTGCCGTTGAGCAGGCGGACCTCAACTGGAAGAACCCTGACGTCCACGAGGACTTCAAGCGCACGCTGCGCTTCTGGAGCGACCGCGGGGCGGACGGCTTCCGCATCGACGTGGCGCACGCGCTGGCCAAGGACCTGGAGAGCCGCCCGCTCGCCGACTGGCCGGACGACCCCGACCAGGGCGAGCCCGGTGACGAGAACCCCCTCTGGGACCGCCCCGAGGTCCACGAGATCTACCGCGAGTGGCGCCAGGTCTTCAACGAGTACGAGCCGGCGCGCTTTGCCGTGGCGGAGGCCTGGGTCGTGCCCGAGCACCAGTGGATGTACGCCTCTCCTGAGGAGCTGGGGCAGGTCTTCAACTTCCAGCTCTCCAACGCCGGCTGGTTCGCCGACGAGCTCCGCACCGCCATCCAGAAGGGGCTCGATGCCGCCGAGCAGTCCGGCTCCACCACCACGTGGGTCCTCTCCAACCACGACATGCCGCGCCACCCGACGCGCTACGGCCTGCCGCAGGTGCGCTCCTCGGTGCACCACCAGCTCGTGACCGACTGGCTGCTCCGCGACGGCACTACCTACTTCGAGGACCGCGAGCTGGGAACGCGCCGCGCCCGCGCCGCGCTTCTCATGGAGCTGGGCCTTCCCGGGTCGGTCTACCTCTACCAGGGCGAGGAGCTCGGCCTCTTTGAGGTCGCGGACATACCCTGGGGCGAGCTGGAGGACCCCGAGGCGTTCATGTCCAGCCACGGGGACGCCATCAAGGGCCGCGACGGGTGCCGCGTGCCGCTCCCCTGGGCGGCAACCGACCCCTCTGGCGACTTTGGGTTCTCCGCTCCGGACGACCACGAGCGCGCCCACCTGCCCCAGCCCGCGTGGTTCGCAGAGCACGCCGTGGACGTAGAGGAGGCCGACGCCGGCTCGATGCTCTGGTTCTACCGCCGCGCGCTCGCCCTTCGCGCGGAGACGCTCACGGTGACGGGCGACATCTCGCTCGAGTGGTGTCACGGCTTCGGCGACCAGGTCATCGCCTACAGCAGGCCCGTCGCAGGAGGCCGCACGCTCACGAGCGTGACCAACTTCGGGGACGCACCCGTCGAGCTTCCCGAGGGCGAGGTCCTTCTCGCCAGCGCCGAGCTCCTGGGCGACCGCCTGCCCCGGGACGCCACCGCCTGGGTCGTGCGCTAACCGCTTCCGATACCGCCCCCCCTGCCGGGCCCCCGGACGACGCCCCTGCTCGTCCGGGGGCCCGTCCTTCTCGCCTTGGCCGCCATCGCACTCGAAGGCGCTTCCCGCGCAGAAAACCCCCGCGATTGGGTAATCGGCTCCGTCCGCGCTTCCAAGAAGGCCGCCCGTACGAGAAACCCCTTCGATTGGGCAACACTTTTGATGCAAAGTCGGTCCCAGGAGGTCCCCCGGGACGCATACAGGCTCTTCTCGCCAAGATTGTCCTGCATTTGGGCGACACCTTTGATGATCGGAGACTCGTCGCATCAAGGATGTTGCCCAATCGCAGGGAGTTCTGGCAGCGGGCGAGGGCATGAGGGCGGCGGGCGCGATACGGCGGGCGCAGGGCGAGAAGAACGAGGGGTCGCCAGCGACGGCCCCCTGTCCTTCTCGCCAGCCGCCATGCGCAGACCGGGATCTCCGGAAAGTCCGAGTTACGCATGGACCCCGGCGCGCGGCAAAGGGGCGACGGCACGCCATGCAGACGCCGTCGCCCCAGGGGAACGCAAAATGCGAGAAGAGCTAGTCCACCCGCTCGAAGCGGTACATGAAGTTCTCGTACGGCGAGTTGGGCACCGTGAGCGGAAGGCCCATGTCCATGAGGGCGTCTGCGGAGAACTCGGTGCCGTTGCTCACCATGCGGTACGTGGCGCCGGGCGTGAGGCCGCGCGGCACGACGTAGTTGGCCTTGGCGTAGCCGTCCACGCGCGTGACCACGGCGCACACGAGCGCCTCGGAGCCGTCCTCGGAGACGAACTCCCATGCCGCCACGTCGGAGTACTTGGGGTCGGTGAGGCGGTAGAAGAGGCCCTCGCGAACCAGGTGCTCGATGCCGCGGTAGGTCTTGACCTGCGTGCGGATGTGCTCGCAGGCGCGCTCGTTCAGCTCCATGAGGTCGAGCTCGTAGCCGAAGGCGCCACCGGCCATGGCAACGGTGCCGCGGGCGCCCAGAGGCACCGTGCGACCGGTGATCTCATTGGGGCAGGCGGAGACGTGCGCGCCCACCGCGGAGCACGGGTAGCCGAAGGAGGTGCCGTACTGGATCTCCAGGCGGTTGCGGGCGTCCGTGTTGTCCGAAGTCCAGATCTGCGGCGTGTAGTAGAGCATGCCGGCGTCAAAGCGGCCGCCGCCCGCGGAGCAGCCCTCGATGAGGAGCTCGGGGTAGCGCGTGCGAACGCGCTCGAGCAGGTCGTAGAGGCCGATCATGTAGTCGTAGAGGACCTTGCCCTGGTCCGTGGCCACGCGGGAGTGCACGTCCACGATGGAGCGGTTGTAGTCCCACTTGACGTAGTCGATGCCGCCCTGGTCAAGAACGGCGCAGAGCTGCTCGAAGAGGTTGTCGCGCACCTCGGCGCGCGAGAGGTCCAGCACCAGCTGGTCGCGGCCCAGCACCGGCGCCTTGCCGGGGATGGCGAGCGCCCAGTCCGGGTGCGCGCGGAAGAGGTCGGAGTCCTCGTTCACCATCTCGGGCTCGACCCAGATGCCAAAGCCAAGGCCCACCTCGTTCACGCGGCGCGCGAGGTCCGCCACGGTGCCGCCGAGCTTCTCCATGTTGGGGTGCCAGTCGCCTAGGCCGCGGTGGTCGTCGTTGCGCGCGCCGAACCAGCCGTCGTCCATGACGAGCATGTCGAGCCCGAGGTCGGCCGCCTTCTTGGCAAGCTCCACGAGCTTGTCGCCCGTGAAGTCGAAGTAGCAGGCCTCCCAGGAGTTGATGAGCACGGGGCGCGGGCTGTCGCGCCAGGGGCCGCGACACACGCGCTCGCGGATGCAGCGGTGCAGGTTGTGGGAGATCCGCTCGAGGCCGGAGCCGGAGTAGGTCATGATGACCTCGGGCGCGACGATCTTCTCGCCGGGCTCGAGCGGGTAGGAGAAGAGGTCGGAGGCAAGGCCCATCTGCATGCGGGTCTGCTCGTACTGGTCGCGCTCGACCTCGGCGAGGAAGCTGCCGCTGTAGACGAAGCTCATGGACCAGGCGCGGCCGGAGGTCTCCGTGGCGTCGCCGTCGCAGAGCACCATCACGGGGTTGTACTGGTTGGAGGACATGCCGCGGCGGCTGCCCACGCTGAAGGAGCCGTTGCCCACCGCGTGGCGAGAAGGACGGCGCTCCATGGCGTGGCGCCCGTCGAAGGTGATGACGTCAAAGTCCCCGGTCACGAAGTCGAGGCAGGCGGTCTGCGCCTTCTCCACGGTGATGCGCCCCTCGCCCGCGTTGCGGATAACGGCGGCGCGGGTGATGACGTCGCAGGCGGGCAGCACGCCGTAGAGGAGCTCCACCTCGAGGCCCAGGCGGTCATCTGCCAGGGTGATCGAGAGGGTCTGAGCGCCGTCGCCCTTCTCGTCGTAGACGGCGGGCAGGCCCGGCAGCGAGTACTTGCCCTCACGGATCTCATAGGAGCGGAAGCGGAGGTCGCAGCCGAAGGTGCCGTCGGCTCCGCGCACCATGAGCAGCGGGCTCCTCATGTCTCCCTCGCCCTGGAAGGGGTACTCCTGCGGGAGCACGTCGAGCGAGAAGGTGCGGTCCGCCACGTCGTGCGGGCAGCCGCACATGCCGCTCCTGTCAGCATAGGTGACGAGATAGGACATGTCCCCAGACGTTCGAGCGCCGTAGTAGAGGTGAAGAAGGTATCCGTGTTCGTCGACCCTCATCTGATAGGTCGTGCGCTCCGTCGAGAGCGTGAAGATGCGCTTGGGGGCATCGTACGAAAGGGGCATCGAGCTCCTCGCTTTCTCTCGTTATGTGAAAGACCGGGCAGAGTGTAGCGCATGTGGCGCCGTCTGGGGGACGCCCGGAACCCACCACAAAATGGATGGATTCCGGGCGCCAGGGGGAACGTTCGAACGCCTGTCGAGAAGGGCCTGGGGCTACTTCACGGCACCGTTGGTGACGCCGCCGATGATCTGCTTCTGCGCGACGATGTAGAAGATGATCATGGGGAGCATGGCCAGGAGGTAGGAGGCGAAGGCCAGGTTGTAGTTCGTGGCGAAGGCGGTCTGGAAGTTCATCTGCGCGAGGGGCAGGGTGTTGACGCCGGAGCCGCCCATGATGACGAGCGGGGTCATGACGTCGTTCCACACGGCCAGGCCGGTGATGACGGCGACGGTGGCGTGCATGGGCTTCATGAGCGGGAAGATGACTTTCCAGTAGGTGGTCCAGGTGGACGCACCGTCAACGCGGGCGGCCTCCTCGAGTGCGGTGGGGATGTTCCTCAGGTAGCCGGTGTAGAGCATCATGTTCATGGGCATGTAGAACACCACGTAGAGGATCATGACGCCCACCATGTTGTCCAGGTGCAGGATGGCGGTCTGCTTGACGAGCGGCATCATCAGAATGGCGAAGGGCACGTACATGCCGGCCACGATGAAGTAGTAGGACGCCTTGAAGAGCTTCTTCTTGTCCATGTTGCGCCCGATGGCGTACGCCGCGAGGCTGTGGACGAGGATGGAGATGACGACCGCGGCCACGGTGATGATGAGCGAGTTCATGAACGAGTGGGCGAAGTCGGTGACCTGGATGGCCTCGATGAAGTTGTCGAGCGACCACGTGGAGGGCAGCGACAGGATGCCCGCGATGTCGTTGGTCATCTCGGACGGGTCCTTGAAGGCGATGACCACGGCCATATAGAGCGGGAAGATGATGGTGATGAGGCCGACGATGAGCAGGATGGTGATGGGCCAGTTGACCCGCTCCTTGACCTTGGCAGGAACAGTGTTGTTAGCCATTAGAGCTGCTCCTCCTTACTGTTCAGGAACTTGGTCTGGGCGATGGAGATCACGGCGATGACGATGAAGAAGACCACGGCGTTGGCGCACTGGAAGCCAAACTGGCTGTTGTTGAGGCCGTTCTGGTAGATGAGGTACGAGATGGACTCGGTGGACTGCGCCGGGCCGCCGGAGGTCATGGCCACGATCTGGTCGAAGGTCATGAGCATGTCCTTCATCACGAGCACCATGTTGGTGGTGATGGACGGCATGATGAGCGGGAACGTGAGGTAGCGGAACTTGTCCCAGCCGGTGGCGCCGTCAAGCGAGCCCGCCTCGTAGACGTCCTCGGGCACCGAGGAGAGGCCGGTGATGTAGATGATCGTGGTCTGCGCACAGGCCTGCCACACGAGGACCACGACGATGGCCACCCACGCCCATTCGGTGCTCGCCAGCATGGAGGTCGTGCCGGTGAGGGCCGGGACGATGTAGGTGAAGAAGTAGCTGAACACGTAGCCGACGACGAGGCCGCCGAGGATGCGGGGCACGAAGTAGATGCCGCGCAGGGCGCTCTTGAACTTGATCTTGCTCGAGAGGCCGATGGCCAGCATGAGCGAGATCACGTTGACGAGGATGGTGGCCACGACGGAGATCTTGAACGTGAACAGGTACGAGTTGCCCACGCGCGCATCTTGGAACAGGTCAATGTAGTTCTGGATGCCCACGATCTCGAAGGCGCCGTAGCCCTTGGAGTCGGTGAAGCTGTAGAAGAAGCCGGTGAGCAGCGGGACCGTGTTGAACGCGCAGAACAGGATCAGCACGGGAATCAGGATTGCGAGGAAGGTGCGGTTCCTGTCAGATCCCGCCTTTGATGCAGCGGTGCTTGCCATGTGTTTCCCTCCTTATCCCTGATTCTCCATGTACTCCGCGTACTTGCGGATGACCGTCTTGTTGTAGCGCTGCCAGAGGTTGTCCCAGTTGGCGAGGAACGCGTCCACGTCCCCGTCCATGAGGAAGGCCTGGAGCTGCGCGTCGCACGCCATGCCGGAGGGGTAGGAGTGGTCGGGGTAGTCGATGACCTTGCCCTCGTCCAGGAAGTCCTGGATGTCGTCGAAGAGCGGGTCGAGCGTGAAGTCGCCCTCGATGCAGGGGATGGCCTTCTGGTCGTCGCAGTACGTCTGGAGGTTCTCCGGCTCGTTGAGGAAGTCGATGACCTCGTAGATCTCTTCGCGATGGTCCTCGTTGGCCGTGGTCATGTTCCAGCAGAGGTCGACGCCGGAGACGATGATGCGGTCGTCCGGGTTGTCGCACGCCGGCATGGCAAAGAGGCCGATGTTCATCTCGGGGTTGGCTCCCAGGATCTGCGGCACGGCGAAGGATCCGCAGGGGAACATCGCGGACTGGCCGCGGGCGAAGGCGGTGCAGGCGTCCTCGTAGCTGTAGGCCATGGGGCCGTCCTCGGCGTACTCGAGGAGCTTGAGGAGCTTCTCGGCGGGCTCGCGATAGTAGTCGGCGAACTTGGCCTCGCCCGCGTTGACCTTGCGGATGTGGTCGGACGGGACGAGCTCCACGAGCATGGAGTTCCAGGGCGAGAGAATCGTCCAGGTGTCGAGGAAGCCGAGGTAGAGCGGAAGGACCTCGCCCTCTGCCTTGATCTGGTCGCACAGGGCGATGAACTCGTCCCAGGTCTCCGGGATGTCCCAGCCCTTCTCGGCGAACATGTCCTTGTTGTAGAGCATGCCCGCGGCGTTGGCGATGTAGGGCACGCCGTAGATGCCGTCCATGGGGACGTAGGTGACGCTCTTCATGATCTCCTGGTAGGCCGGCTGCACCTTGGCCATGCCGGGGTACTCGGAGACGTCCGCAAGGATGTTGGAGTCAACGAAGTCGGCGTAGGAGGCGTCGCCGCCGATGGCCACGACGTCGGGGTAGTCCTCGCGGACGAAGCGCGTCTTCATGATGGTGACGGCGTCGTTGGGGCTCGTGAAGTTAAGGTAGATGTGGTCGTTGGTCTCGTTGAACTCGGCCATGAGCGTCTCGAAGATGCTCACCGCCTCGCGCTTGTACGAGACGAACTCGACCTCGGTCCTGCCGTCGGAGCGCTCTCCCTCGCAGCCCGTGAGCGCAAGCCCCGCGGCCACGGCGCCCGAGAGCCCGAGGAACGACCGACGCGTCAATGATCTTCTCTGCATGGGTTAGGCCCTCCTTCCCTAGTGGGCGATGGCCAGCTCGGACTGCTTGTCGAACAGGTGGATCTTGGCGAGGTCCACGGCGCACTTGATCTTGGAACCGGTGCGCACGGCGCTCGAGGCGGAGAGGTGCGCGGAGATCTGGCCTCCGTCGACGTCGGCGTAGATCATGGCCTCGGAGCCCAGGAGCTCGTAGACCGTGACGTTGGCCGGGAAGGTCTCGGAGAGGGAGCGGCCCTCGGCGTACTCGTGCTCCTCGACGACGTCCTCCGGGCGGATGCCCATGACGACGACCTTGCCCACGTAGCCGCCCTTCTTGAGCACGTCAGCCTTGGGGCCGGTGAGGGTGATGGTGTTGGAGCCAAAGGTGAGGGCCACGCCCGCGCCCTTCTCGCTCACCTGGACGTCGATGAAGTTCATCTGCGGGGAGCCGATGAAGCCGGCCACGAAGAGGTTGCAGGGCTCGTTGTAGAGCTTGGTGGGAGTGTCCACCTGCTGCATGACGCCGTCCTTCATGACGACGATGCGGGTGCCGAGCGTCATGGCCTCGGTCTGGTCGTGCGTGACGTAGATGATCGTGGCGCCAAGGCGGTCGTGGAGCTTGGAGATCTCCGCGCGCATCTGGACGCGGAGCTTAGCGTCGAGGTTGGAGAGAGGCTCGTCCATGAGGTAGACCTTGGGGGCGCGGACGATGGCGCGGCCCATGGCCACGCGCTGGCGCTGGCCGCCGGAGAGGGCGGACGGCTTGCGGTCGAGGAGCTTCTCGAGGTCGAGGATGCGCGCAGCCTCACGGACGGCCTTGTCGATGGTGTCGGCGTCGACCTTGCGGAGCTTGAGCGGGAAGGCCATGTTCTCGTAGACCGTCATGTGCGGGTAGAGGGCGTAGGTCTGGAAGACCATCGCGATGTCGCGGTCCTTGGGCTCGACGTCGTTGACCACGCGACCGTCGATCTTGAGGGTGCCGGAGGTGATGTCCTCGAGGCCGGCGATCATGCGCAGCGTCGTGGACTTGCCACAGCCGGACGGGCCGACGAAGATGATGAACTCCTTGTCTGCGATCTCGAGGTTGAAGTCCTTCACCCCCTCATAGCCGTTCGGGTACTTCTTCCCTACGTGTTCCAGTGAGAGACTCGCCATTTGCGAACCCTTTCTCCCTGCCCGTCCGACGCTCGTGCCGGCCCGAGCCCCACCTTACGTTGCGATTATTCTAGACAGACATTTTTGTGATGTTTCTCATGTTTTTGGGTATATGTCTAGTTTTTATGCGTCTTTTCCCAGTTGTTTGAGCTGTTTTTGCGAGAAGAACGGATTGTTCGAAACGGTGAACGGGAGATTTGGCCGGCTAAACGGTTTCTTCATAATCTAGCGCCCCAGTTCAGAAGGGGTGTCAAAAACAGTTGTCTAGACCAGTGATTTCTGTAACCGTTCTCATGTTTATACCATTTTTGGATGAATATATCGTTTTTTGTATGTCCGAATTAGTGCTATACTGCACCAAATGAGACAACTCCCAGCTTATGGGACCCATCCCACAAGGAGGCTTGCCGTGCCCGCCCACGACCTTGAGTTCTCAACGTTTCCCAGTGGCCACTTCGTCGACCTCATGCCCTACCAGTACGGCCGCGAGGCATGCGAGCCCGGGCACGCCTTCGGCCCCGCCCGCAGGACGCACTACCTCTTCCACTACGTCATCTCCGGGCACGGCACGCTCATGTCCACGGACGAGAGCGGACTCCGGACGGACTTCGACCTCACGGGGGGCGAGGGCTTTCTCATCTTCCCCGAGCAGGTGACCACCTACGTGGCGGACATGAAGGACCCGTGGGAGTACGTGTGGATAGAGTTCGACGGCATTCACGTGAAGGAGAGCCTGGAGCTCGCGGGCCTCTCCCCCTCCCGGCCCATCTATCGCTCCCGCTCCACCGAGCTGCGCGACGCCATGGAGGCCGAGATGCGCTACCTCGTGACGCACCGTGACGCGAGCCCCCTTCACCTCATCGGCCACACGTACCTCTTCCTCGACTACCTCCTGCGCTCCATAGAGCACCTGCCCGCTCAGGCGGCAAACCGTCTGCAGGACTTCTACATCCGCGAGGCCATCAACTTCATAAAGGAGAACTACGCCCGTGACATCTCGATAGAGGACATCGCCCGCAGGACCGGTCTCAACCGCAGCTACTTTGGGAAGGTGTTCAAGGCCGCCGTGGGGAAGTCCCCCCAGCAGTACCTCATCGGCTTTCGCATGACCAAGGCGGCCGAGCTCCTCAAGCTCACCGCCATGCCGGTGGCTGAGGTGGGCCAGGCAGTTGGCTATCCCAACCAGCTGCACTTCTCGCGCGCCTTCAAGGGCATCTACGGGGTCTCCCCCCGCGAGTGGCGCAAGCAGAGCGCCCGGGTGTAGGGGGCGCCATGGACCTGAGGCAGCTTCGCTACTTCATGGCCGTTGCGGAGGAGGGGCAGATCACGGCGGCAGCCCGGCGTCTGCGCATCTCGCAGCCGCCGCTCTCCCACGAGCTCGCCCGCCTGGAGAACGAGCTGGGGACCCAGCTCGTGAGGCGCGGGCCCCGGGGCGTCACCCTCACCGAGGCGGGGCGGCTCCTCTACGAGCGGGGCACGAGGATTCTCGAAATGACCTCGGCGGCTGAGCACGAGGTGTCGAGCGTGGGTCGAGGTCTCACGGGCACGCTGCGACTCGCGTGCTGCCCCTCGACGGCAGGGCTCGCGCCGGGGCCGCGCCTCCAGGAGCTCGCGGCGCGCTTTCCGGACGTGAGGCTCGACGTGCGCGAGGGGGACGTTCCGGAGGTCATCGAGCTCGTCACGGGAGGCATCGCCGAGATCGGCGTGGTGCGCACGCCCTTCCCCAGCCAGGGCCTGCGCTGCCGCTACGCCCCGGCCGAGCCCCTCGTTGCCGTCATGCCGCCCGCGCTCGAGCGCGGGGGCGAGCTCGAGGTCTCGCTCGCAGAGCTCAGGGGCTCCCCAATCGTCTGCGACAGGCGCACCGCAGAGTCGCTGCTTGCCGCCCCGGGCGCTCGGGAGGGGTCGCTCGCCGTCTCATGCCTGGCGCAGGACTGCCGCACCGTCTGCTCGTGCGCCGCTGGCGGCCTGGGCGTGGGGCTGGTCCCGCGCTCCCTGCTCACCGTCTGCGACACGGGAGATTGCTTCATCAAGACCGTCACCGAGAAGAACCTCGAGACCCGTGCGGCCGTCATCTGGAAGGCAGATCGCACGCTCTCCCCGCTCGCCGAGCGCGCCGTCGCCCTTCTCGGCGAGCTCTGCTAGCCCGCTCGCTTGCACACTTGGGGACGTGCCTGAAACGTGCAAATCTTTGCACGTTTCAGGCACGTCCCCAAGTGTGCAAGCGAGCCCCCGGCGGGAAAGGGTGCCGGGGGCTGGGAGGAAAGGATGACGTCGAGGAGTCGCTACTCGACGCCCTCGTTCTTCTCGACAGCGGACTGGGAGACCTGGGGCTCTGCGGGTGCGACCTCGGAGTCGCCCTCCTCCATGCCCTCGCGCACGTTCTTGACCGTCTTGCCAATGGCCGAACCCAGCTTGGGCAGGTTCTTGGGACCAAAGATCACCAGAACCACGAGAAGGATGATGCCAAGCTCCATCGGACCCATGCCAAGAACCATGCCAACCGCCTCCTGAGAGCGACGCCCCTGTCAACGCATCCCATCCTAGCCGCGGCCGAGGCAACCGTAAAATACATAATGGAAGGGGGTGCCATACAAGAAATGTATGGCACCCCCTTGCTGGCATCAGAGGCTCATGACCAGAAGAGCAAGCCGCTACTCGACCTCGTCCTGGTCGAACACGTGGAAGCCGGCCTTCTCGATGGCCCAGCTGGCCTCCGCGGCGCTCGCCGGGTCGGCGATCTTGAGGGCCAGGACCGCCATGTCGTCCGTGGTGGAGAAGCAGTAGAAGTACTCGATGTCCACGTCAAGATCGTCGAGCTTCTCGAGCAGGTCGGCAGCGCCGCCCGGATGGTGCGGGACGGCGATGGCCATGATCTTGGTCTTGATGGCGCGGTAGCCCCCGGCCTCGAGGGCGGAGAGCGCAGCGGCGGTGTCGCTGCAGATGATGCGCACGATGCCGTACTCGGTGGTGTCCGCCACGGAGAGTGCGGCCATGTTGATGTTTGCGTCACCCAGGGTGCGGCACAGAGACGCGATGCGGCCGCGCTTGTTCTCGAGGAAAACCGTAATCTGATCGATCATTACTTGATCCCCTTTCGCAGGTCGACGATGCGCTTGGCCTTGCCCTCGCTGCGCGCGATGGTCTTGGGCTCAACGAGCTTGACCTTGACGCCCACGGAGAGCGCGGTCTTGAGGCGCGCAGAGATCTCCTTCTGCAGGCGCTCGACGGCGGCGACGGAGTCGAAGGCGAAGTCGGGGTTGACCTCGGCCTTGAGCGTGACCATGTCGAGCGAGCGGTGGTCGGTATCGACCTCGATCTGGTACCAGGAGGAGACCTGGTCGAAGGTCTTCATGACGTCCTCGATCTGGCTCGGGAAGACGTTGACGCCGCGGATGATGAGCATGTCGTCCGTGCGGCCGTGGATGCGGTCTATGCGGCGGTGGGTGCAGCCGCACGCGCACTCGCCGGGCAGGATGCGCGTGATGTCACGCGTGCGGTAGCGCACGACCGGGGAGGCCTCGCGGTCGATGGTGGTGAGCACGAGCTCGCCCCACTCGCCGTCGGGCAGGACCTCGCCGGTGTTGGGGTCGATGATCTCGGCGTAGAAGTGGTCCTCCGCCAGGTGCAGGCCGTTCTGCTCCCAGCACTCGATGGCCACGCCCGGACCCATGGTCTCGGTGAGGCCGTAGACGTCGAGCACGTGGTAGTTGAGCTTGCGCTCGAGGTCGCGACGGAAGTTGTCGGAGAAGGGCTCGGCGCCGTGGATGCCCGCTCGCAGGTGGAAGTCGCGCGCCGGGTCGATGCCCATCTCGAGGGCGGTGTCGGCGATGTGCATGGCGTAGCTCGGCGTGCAGCAGATGATCGTGGAGCCCATCTCCTTGAGCACGCGGATCTGGCGCTCGGTGTTGCCCGCGGACATGGGAATCGTGGTGGCGCCGGAGTAGAGGCCGCCGTAGTGCGCGCCCAGGCCGCCGGTGAAGAGGCCGTAGCCGTAGCAGACGTGGACCACGTCGTCCTTGCCGCCGTTGGCGTACTCGATGCCGCGCGCGAAGCACTCGCCCCAGATGTCAAGGTCGTGCTGGGTGTAGCCGCCCACCGTTGCCACTCCGGTTGTGCCGGAGGACATGTGGATCTCCTTCACCTCGGAGAGCGGCGTGGCAAACATCCCGTAGGGATAGTTGTCGCGCAGGTCCTGCTTGGTGACAAAGGGCGCCTTCTTGAGGTCGTCGAGGCTCTTGACCAAGTAGGGGTCAAAGCCCGCCTCGTCGAAGCTCTTCTTGTAGAAGGCGACGTTCTCATAGCACTGAATCACGGTCTTCTTGATGCCCTCGAGCTGGATCTCCTCGATCTTCTCGTGGGGCGCGTGGAGAATCTCCTGCATCTCTGCCTGCCCTTTCCTGGTGGTACACGGATGTGGAGATTCTAGGGCGAATTCGTGACGAGAAGAACCCGTTACTCGCAAGCCGTTCGAAAACCGAAACGGGGACGGCGCCAGACGGGCTCCGCCCCATTTGTGGGGTACTTCGAGAGGGGGAATCCGAATACCCAACAAATGCTCGGCATCGTTTCCGCAGCTCACAGAATTGTCACACAATGGGTAGTACTTGAGCAGCCCCTCGGGAAACACCCCGAAAATGAAAGGAGGGCTCCGAAGGAAGCGCGTAAAGGGCGCGGCGGCGGACGGGAGGCTACCTCACAGCCTCGAGCCGCGCGAGGACCGTCTGCGTGGCACGGATGGCTGCCGCCACGTTGTCGCGGGCGTCCTCGATCTTCTTCTGCACGTAGAGGTCCACGAAGGGGTTGTCAAAGAGGACGTCCAGCGCGGTGGCGAGAGCGCCCACGTCCATGCGCAGCACCTCGATGTCGGAGACGTCACGCAGCTCGCGCGTGAAGTCGTAGAGGTCGTCGCGCGCCGCCTCGAGCGCCTCCCGGGCGCCTCCCAGGCGCGCGTGCTTGATGAGGCTCGAGATGGCACCACCGAGAAAGAGGTCGAAGGCGCCCCAGTTGCTCGCGCTCTCCAGCGCGTCGGCAGCCTCCTCGAGGCTCGCAAGCGCGCGACGCCCGGCAGCCACGGCCTCGGAGACCTCGTTCCTCTCGTCTGGTGTCATGTCTCCCCTCTCCCCCGCTGACACATCACACAGTGTGACAGGGGAACGCATCAGTGACAATGCCCCCGTCCCCCTGTCACAAATGAGAACGATACCGTTGGCGGATAGTCGCCTACCTTTCGTCGACGGAAGTGCAAGAATTTCGTCATCACTGGAACGGCAGGAAGGGAACCATCATGCTGAGAATCGGCCTTCTCACGAGCGGCGGCGACTGCCAGGCGCTCAACGCCACCATGCGCGGCATCGTCAAGACGCTCTATCGCCAGGCAGGCGAGCCCGTCGAGGTCTACGGATTCGAGGACGGCTACCAGGGCCTCATCTACGAGCGCTACCGCATGATGGACAACCGCGACTTCTCCGGCCTGCTCACCCGCGGCGGCACCGTGCTGGGCACGAGCCGCACGCCGTTCAAGCTGCTCGACACGCCCGAGGCCGACGGCGTCAACAAGGTCCAGGCGATGAAGGACACCTACAAGAAGCTCAAGCTGGACTGCCTGTTCATGCTCGGCGGCAACGGCTCAACCAAGACGGCCAACCGCCTCTCCCAGGAGGGCCTGAACGTCATCGCGCTGCCCAAGACCATCGACAACGACACCTACGGCACCGACATGACCTTCGGCTTCACGAGCTCCGTCGAGGTCGCCACCCGCTGCATCGACGAGATCCACACCACGGCGAGCTCCCACGGCCGCGTCTTCGTAATCGAGATCATGGGCCACAAGGTCGGCTGGATTCCGCTCTACGCGGGAGTCGCCGGCGGCGCGGACGTCATCCTCATCCCCGAGATCCCCTACGACATCGAGAACGTCATCCGCGTGATCGAGGAGCGCGACAAGGCCGGCTCGCGCTTCACCATCGTCGTGGTGGCCGAGGGCGCCATCTCCAAGGAGGAGGCCGCGCTCTCCAAGAAGGAGTACAAGAAGCTCGTGGCGGCCCGCACCACGCCGTCGGTGGCCTACGACATCGCAAAAGAGATCGACAAGCGCACCGGGCGCGAGATCCGCATCGCCGTTCCCGGCCACACGCAGCGCGGCGGCACCCCCGACGCGCAGGACCGCATCTTTGCGACGCAGTGCGGCGTCGAGGCCGCGCTCGCCTGCCTCAAGGGCAAGTTCGGCGTGATGATCGCCCAGATCAACGGCAAGATGACCCGCGTGCCGCTCACCGAGGTCGCCGGCAAGCTCAAGTACGTCGACCCCAAGGGCGACCTCGTCAAGGAGGCCAAGGCCCTCGGCATCAGCTTCGGCGACGAGTAGCCTATGCGCAGGCGCGGAACGCGCCGCACCCCGCACGAGAAAGACCCCCTCGCGTCCCGGCATGGCAAACGGGACGCGAAGGGGTCTCTGTGACTTAGAGTATTCCACGCCTCCGCGAGGCGTAACATGTTCCGCAGCTCAAATTGCAGACGCCGAGAGACCCGTCGCGCACCCATGCGGAACACCCGTCACTGGGCGAGCACGATTGCGGTGGCCACGCCCCGCTCGTTGGTGATGGAGACCAGAAGCTCGGTCACGCCCGCCTCCGCAAGCACGGGCGAGAGGGGGCCGTCGAGCGTCACGCAAGGGCAGCCGCACTCGTCCTCGAGCGTCTCCACGAGCCTGAAGTCGAAGCCACACGCCGTGAGATGCGCAAGCGCCTTGAACGCCGCCTCCTTGACGGCGAACTTGCCCGCTAGGCACGTCGCGGGATCATGGCGAGCAAAGGCCTGCGCGCGCTCCGCCTCGGTGAACGCGCGTATGACGAAGGCCCCCTCCGCATCCGCGCAGAGCCGCCTCATCTCCTCGATGTCCACCGAGTCTATGCCTATGCCCCTGACCATGGGAGACAGTCTAGTCGAAATGCACGAATGGGGACGTGCCTGAAACGTGCAAGTTGTTGCACGTTTCAGGCACGTCCCCCTCTGTGCAATCAGCGGAGGTCGGCGGCGTTGGCGCCGTCGATGACCACGTTGGTGTCGAAGAAGGCGCGAAGGCCGGCAATCCCGAGCTCGGTGTCGCGAGCGCCCGCGGTCTCGTAGGCGGAGTGCATCGCGAGCTGCGGGAGCCCCACGTCGATGGCGTGCACGCTCACCTGGGCGTTGGAGAGGTTGCCCAGCGTGGACCCGCCCGCCATGTCGGAGCGGTTGGCGAACACCTGGTGCGGCACGCCCGCCCTGTCCAGGATGGCGAGGATCACCGCGCGGCTGAAGGCGTCCGTGCAGTAGTGCTGGTTCGCCGCCTCCTTGATGGCAAGGCCGCCGTTGATGCGGCAGCGGTTGGCGGAGTCGTGCCCCTCGGGGTGGTTGGGATGGACGGCGTGCGCGTTGTCGCAGCTCACGAGCATGGATCCGGCAAGCGCGCGGAGGTGCTCGTCATAGCTTCGACCGAGCGCCGCGCTCGTGCGGCGCAGCGCGTCAGCCAGCAGAGTGGAGCGCGCGCCCTGCTTGGTGCCGGACCCGACCTCCTCGTTGTCGAAGCAGGCGAGCACGGAGACGTCGTGCTCGTTCTCCGCGGCGAGGAAGGCCTCGAGCGCGGCATACGCGCACTGAAGGTCGTCGAGGCGCCCGCCCGAGACGAACTCCCCCGCCTCGCCCCAGACGCGCGGCTCGTTGCGCACGACGAGGTAGAGGTCGTGCCCCAGCACGTCGGTGGGCTCGACGCCCGCCTCGTTGGCCACCATGCGCTCGAAGGCGCCTCGTCCGAGCGCCCCGGCAGAGAGCATGGGGACGAGGTCGACGGCGCGGTTGAGCTGCGGGGAAAGGCCGCGGGTGCGGTCGAAGTGGATGGCCACGCTGGGGATGAGGCAGACGTCGCGGTCAAGGTGGACGAGCCTGCTCTCGACGCGCGAGCCCTCGCGCACGAGAACGCGCCCGGCGAGGCCGAGCGGCCGGTCGAACCACGTGTAGTCGAGCGCGCCGCCATACGCCTCCACGTCAAGGCGGAGGTAGCCGTCCGGCCCCTCGAGCTCGGGCACGGTCTTGACCTTGTAGGAGGGCGAGTCGCCGTGCGCCGCCGCCATCTGGAAGTGATAGGAGTCCAGCTCGGAGCCGACCTTGAAGGCCACCACGCTCGAGTTGTTGCGCGTCGTGTAGTAGCGCCCGCCCGGCTCCATGCGCCAGGCACCGCCCTCGGGGAGGTGCGTGAACCCGGAGGCGTCAAGGCGGCGGGAGATCTCCGCCGCGGCGTGGAACGCGCTCGGGCACGCGCGGACAAACTCGACGAGCCCGGCTGCCGCGTCCTTCTCGCTCATAGCTCTCCTTCTCTCGCGGTCATTCGGCCGCTAAGCCTAGCACTTCTCGCCCGGCGGCATCACGAGAGCGGGTATGTACACCACCCCTTCAGGGTATGTACACCCCGCCAAAAGCCCCCAGAAGAATACTCGCTGGTCAGAGCGCTGGCGAGAAGAACGCCCGTCTCGCGATACTGTACATACCCTCAGGGGCGGTGCACATACCCTCGGAGACGGGCGCGGCGCCCGCGCGCGATCGGACCGTCGCCCGTCGGGCCTACAGCATGTTGCGGGCCTTGAACTCCGCCTGCACCGTGGCGAGCATGAGCTCGACGTCGTCGAGGCCGAGGTGGCGCTCGGACTCCCCCGCCTTGAGCGTGCCGCGCCGCCGCGCCCAGCTCTCGAGCGAGGCGGGGCGCTGCTCGTGCGGCAGGGTCTTGGTCTCGGGGTCCACGCGTCGGCAGATGTCGCGCGTGTCGATGGGCACCACGCGGCCCGCCTTGCGCGCCTCGGCGTAGCCGTCTATGTGCAACATGAACCAGGAGTCCTCGAAGGCGGCGTTGTGCGCCATGAAGGGATAGGCCGTGAGCGCGGCGAGAAGCGCTGCCTGGACCTGCTTGTCCTCGCGGAAGGGCCTGCGCCCGTCGAGGTCCGACCACTGGATCTTGTGGATGTCCGCCAGCGGCACGCCCTTCTCGGCGTACATCTGCGGAAGGCCGAAGTAGCCGGCAAAGGGGTCGTGGGGCTTGGCCTTGGGCCCCACGGTCATGAACTCGAGGCCCACGTTGATGATGTAGCCGCGCGCGGGGTCGCGGTCGGTGGTCTCGATGTCGATGCCCACCACCATGCCCGAGACCGGGGCGTCAACCCAGGCCACGTTGAGGTCGCGCGCGTCGGGACCGGAGAGCGCCGTGACCTGTGCGTCGGTCTTGTGCTGCAGCACGGCGACGGCGTGGATGAGGTCCGCGCTGGAGAGGCCGCGCGCGAGGCTCGACGGGGAGACGTCGCGGAGCTTCTCTATGCCAAAGCGGTCGCAGACGTCGCGGTTGCGGTCCGCGAGGGAGAGGACGAGGTCGTACGGGAACGGCTCCCTCCCCGCGGGGGCATCCGCCCAGGCGGAGCGAAGGACGCCGAGGGCCTCCTCGTTCTTGGCGCGCTCCGCGGAAAGCGAGGCGTCGTCCGTGAGAAATCCCGGGAAGACGAAGGCGTTCGCGCACTCTATGGCTTGGCTGAGGTCCACTGGTCACCGCTCTCGACGACGTACGAAAAGGGCCGCCGGGCATGCCCGACGACCCTCTAGGCTAGCACGTCGGCGTGCAAAAGCGGCGCGCAAAAGTGCCTGTCCCTTTTGCACGTTACTCGGCGTAGAAGACGCGTCCCTCGCGGCGCGGACGGTCGGCGGGCTCCTCGGCGGGGTAGCCGAGCACGCAGTGGCCGATGCCCTCGTAGTCGCCCTCGATGCCGAGCTCGGCCAGGATGGCCTCGCCCTCCTCGGTGTCGAACTCCTGGCGGGCGCGGTGGACCCAGCAGCTGCCCAGGCCGAGCGAGTGCGCGGCGAGCATGAGGTTGCCCATCACGAGGCTGCCGTCGTAGAGGCGGTTTGCCTGCTCGCGCGGGGCGAGCACCACGAGCACCACGGGAGCCCCGAAGAACGGGTCCTTGCCGCCGGGGGTGCCCAGCACCTCGAGGTTCATCCGGGAGAGCCTGTCCCTGAGCTCGCGGTTGGTCACGGCCACGACGATGGGGCCCTGCAGGTTCTTGCCGCTCGCCGCCCAGATGCCGGACTCGATCACCTGGTCGATGAGCTCTCGCGAGGGCATCTCGTCCGTGTAGGCGCGGACGCTCCGGCGGCTCCTGATGGCACTGAGGACTTCGTTCATGGTTTCCTCCTCCGTCGCGGCTCGTACTCAGAACATGGTACACCTCGGCGCCCCTCCCCTCGCCGCCACCGGCCTTGTCTTCGCGGGCAATCTGTGACGGGCGCCCCAAGGGGGTACCATACCCATGTAAGCCCAACGTAAGGATAAGGACCTCCATGCTCCTCGCCATGCCCCTCGTCGCCCTCGCCCTCCTCGCCGCCGGCGCCGCGCTCTACGTGAGCCGCAGGCGCTCGCGCGACGCGCGCCCCTCGGTGCGGACGCTCGCCTGGCTCGTCGTCCCCGTTGCCGCGCTCGTGGGCGCAGCCGCGTGGTGCGCGCTCGGGCTCTACGAGGGAGGCCCGACGGAACTGGGCATCCTGTGCGCCTCCGCCCTCGCTGCCGGCGGGGCGGCCCTCCTGCGCGGGCGCGCGACCCTCTGGGTCGACCGGCTGGCGGACCGCAGCCCCGAGGCGGGCCCGCCCGTGCGCGCCCTTCTCGCCCTCGTGGCGATTCTCGCCTGCGTGGTGCTGGGCTTCCTGGCGATGGAGCTCCCCTACAACCCCCAGGCGCTCTCCATCGCGCTCAACTACGCCGCCATCCAGATGGGGCTCATCCTGGGCGCCCTTCTTGTCCTCTTCTTCCTCTTCCAGCGGCACGGGGCGGGGCTCGTCCTGGGCGTGGGCGCATGCTGGGCGATTGGCCTCGCGCAGTTCTTCGTCGCGCGCTTCAAGGCCTCCGCCATCCTGCCCAACGACCTCTTCGTGCTCCAGACGGCGGCGGCCGTGAGCTCCAGCTACGTCTACTCCGTTGACGGGGCCGTGCTGCTGGGCCTCTCCTGCGTGATGCTCGCCTCCGCCGTGAGCTCGCTCGTCGCGGCGGCGCGCGCCGAGTCCTCCAGCTCGCTCGTGAGGCGCACGCTCGTCAACCTCTCCTGTGCGCTCGTTGCCCTCACGGGCCTCTGGGCGGGCGTCACCCTGCCCAGCTACTTCGACGACCTGGGCGTGGGAATGGAGTACTGGTACTCCATGGACTACTACAAGCGCCAGGGCTTCCTCACGACCTTCGTGGCCGTGGCCCAGGACCTCCCCATTGACGTCCCCGAGAGCTACTCGGACTCCGCGGCGCAGGAGACCGAGGAGGCCTACGCCGCGCGCTACGACGAGACGCTCGGCGCGGCCCCGTCGCGCGAGGCGGCCGAGGAGCAGTTTGCCGAGACGCAGCCCACCGTCATCTGCATCATGAACGAGACCTTCGCCGACCTCTCCGTCCTGGGCGGCGACGCCTGGGGCTACGACGGGCCCAGCCGCTACGACTCGCTCGACGGCACCCTCGCCAGCGGAAGCCTCGCCGTCTCGGTCATCGGCGGCGGCACCTGCAACTCGGAGTTCGAGTTCCTCACCGGCGTCCCCCTCTCCTACGTGGGCGACGGCAAGTACCCCTACTCGCTCTACGACCTCTCCGATGCGCCGAGCCTCGCCCGGCAGTTCTCCGAGCTCGGCTACTCCACCACGGCCATGCACCCCAACTACGCCACCAACTGGAACCGCGACCGTGTCTACGAGGCGCTGGGCTTCGACGAGTTCCTCTCCATAGACGACTTCGAGGGCGCCGAGCGCTTCCACAGCGGCGTCTCGGACGCGGCCACCTACGACAAGATCCTCGAGCTCCTGGAGGAGGAAGACGGCCCCCAGTTCATCTTCGACGTGACGATGCAGAACCACTCCGCCTACGACCAGGAGAACATCGGCGAGGTCCCGGAGTACGCGGTCGACGGCATGAGCAAGTACGACAACGACCGGCTCTCCGAGTACCTGGCCTGCATAGAGGAGTCCGACCGAGCGCTCGCGGCGTTCGTGGAGGAGCTCGAGGCGCTGGACCGCCCCGTCGCGCTCCTCTTCTTTGGCGACCACCAGCCCGCTCTCTCCACCATCGTGAACGACGCGCTCTTCTCCGGTGAGGACGACCTCGCGCACAACCTGCGCACGCACGATACCGTCTACCTCATGTGGGCCAACTACGACGTGGCGGGCGGCACGACGCGCGAGGTGCGGGACACGAGCGTCTGCTACCTCGGGGCCTCGCTCGCCGAGACCATTGGCATGCCCCTCACGACCTTCCAGAGGGCGGAGCTCGCCGTGCGGGAGGAGCTGCCCTCGCTGAGCCTCATCGGGACGCAGCTCGCAGACGGCACGTGGGTGGCCTACGGCGAGGACGACGCCCTGCCAGGCTCCTACGCGGACCTCGCCAGCATGGCCTACCTCGAGTTTGGCAGGACGGTGCGCTAGGGCCAGCCGCGCGGCTCCCCGCCCGATGCACGCGCAGGCCGGGATTCCGGTTTTCCCGACTTGCGCGTTCTTCTCGGCATGCGTAGGTCGGGATTCCTTGCATTTGAGCGACGAATCCAGACTTGCGCGTGCGATAGATAAAGCCTTTGCACGCGTAAGCCCGGAAAACCGGAATCCCGACCCGCGCGTGCCGGCGCGGGGCAACATCGGAACGAGAAGAACGGACGACCCAGCGCTCTTCCCGTACGAACGCGCCGCAGCGCACAGCATGTGAGAACGCTCCCACCCCATATCCGCCCGCTCGGCGGTTTGCACATGGGGGACGCCCCGTTGCGCGACTAGAATGCTTCCGGAATGCGAAGGCCCGCGCAAATCGGGAGATGATCCTCGACATGCCCACCAAGAAGACCGCCGCCAAGGCGTCGCCCGCCAGGAAGACCGCCGCACCCAAAGCACCCCAAGCACCCCGGGCGCCCCGCACCCAGCCCCTGGAGGCCGCTGCCGCCCAGGCGCGCGCGGACGAGACGTTCCGGCGCCGCCTGGAGAAGAACCACGACGAGCTCCGCTGGCTCTACATGGAGCTCTACGACAACGGCGACATGTTCGCCGAGCTCTGCGACCAGATGCGCGCCTACCACGAGGCCCGCGGCGCCAAGCTGCGCGTGCTCGACGCGCAGCGCGAGAAGGACCCCGACTGGTACCGCACGCGTGACACCATCGGCATGATGATGTACATCGACAACTTTGCCGGCAACCTGCGCGGCGTGGAGTCCAGGCTCGGCTACCTCGAGCGCTGCAACGTGCGCTACCTGCACCTCATGCCGTTCCTCGACACGCCGGCGGACAGGAGCCGCTCCGACGGCGGCTACGCGGTGCGCGACTTCCGCCGCGTTCGCCCGGACCTGGGGACCATGGAGGACCTCGCGAGCCTTGCCGAGAAGTGCCACGAGCGCGGCATCAGCGTCTGCATGGACTTCGTCATGAACCACACCTCCGAGGAGCACGAGTGGGCGCGCCGCGCCCGTGCGGGCGAGGGCGAGTACATGAGCCGCTACTTCTTCGAGCGCGACCAGTCCGTCATCGACCGCTACACGCGCGACGTGCCCCAGGTCTTCCCCACCACGGCGCCGGGGCACTTCACCTACCTCCCGGAGCTCGGACAGAGCGTGATGACGCAGTTCTATCCCTACCAGTGGGACCTCAACTACCGCAATCCGCGCGTCTTCAACGAGATGATGTACAACTTCCTCTACCTGGCCAACCAGGGCATGGACGTCATCCGCATCGACGCCGTCCCCTACATCTGGAAGGAGCTCGGCACCAACTGCCGCAACCTCCCGCAGGTCCACACCATCGTGCGCATGATGCGCCTCATCGGAGAGATCGTGTGCCCCGGCATCGTGCTGCTGGGCGAGGTGGTCATGGAGCCGGACAAGCTCGCCCCCTACTTCGGCCCCGTGGAGAAGCCCGAGTGCCACATGCTCTACAACGCCACCACCATGTGCACCACCTGGAGCACCGTGGCCACGCGCGACGCCCGGCTCCTCCGCAGGCAGACGGACATCGTCTCCGGCCTGCCCAAGGAGTACACGTTCCTCAACTACCTGCGCTGCCACGACGACATCGGCTGGGGCCTCGACTACGCCACGCTCAGGCAGTGGGGCATGCAGGAGGTCCCCCACAAGAGGTACCTGAGCGACTACTTCTGCGGCCTCACCCCGGGAAGCGTCTCCCGCGGGGAGCTCTACAACGCGGACCCCGTGAGCGGCGACGCCCGCTTCTGCGGCACCACGGCCTCCATGTGTGGCATCGAGGCGGCCGGCTTCGAGGGCGACGATGAGGCGATGGCAAACGCCATTCGCAAGGACGTCACGCTCCACGCCTTCGTGCTCACGCAGTCGGGCATCCCCATGCTCTACAGCGGGGACGAGGTCGGCCAGGTGAACGACTACTCGTACCACGACGACCCCGAGAAGGCGGAGGACTCGCGCTACGTCCACCGAGGCAGGTTCGACTGGTCCCTCGCGGAGAAGATCGACGAGCCGGGGAGCGTCCAGCAGAGGCTCTTCTCGTCCCTGTCGCAGATCGAGAAGACCCGCGCCTCGGAGCCCGTCTTCGACGCGGACGCCACCGTCTGGACCAAGGACTACGACGACCCCTCGGTGCTCTGGGTCATTCGTCGCAAGGGCGGCCGCGAGCTCCACGCCGTGTTCAACTTCTCGGACGAGGGCAAGACGCTCTGGATGCCCTGGAAGACCACGTGCACCGACCTGCTGACGGGCGAGAAGGACGACGTGGCGAGCTTCGAGCTCCCCGGGTGGGGCTTCGCCTGGCTCCTCGTCTAGACGTGACAGGGGGACGGAGGGTTTGTCACCGCTCCGTCCCCCTGTCCCGGTTTCCTCGTTCGATGGACGCCCGCTACGAGAGAATCTTCATCTTCACGAGCGCCCGGGCGAACTCGAGGTAGCTCAGGCCGGACCCCGCGAGCGTGGAGAAGCAGATGGGAACCGCCAGCCTGTCGCGCGCGGCAATCGGGCGCACCACGCACCCCTCGAGCTTGCCGAGGAACTCGCTGCCCATTATGAAGGAGAGGCCGTTGCGGTCAAACAGGAAGGTGCGATAGGCCTCGCCGTCGCAGACCTCCACGAGCTCCGAGGTGACGCCCCGGCAGACGTAGGCCATGCACACGCTCTCGTTGAAGTGCTCGAAGTCAGGGGCAAGGAGCACCGGGCAGGTGCTGATGTCCTCGATCGTGAGCTCGCTCTTCTTGGCGAGCGGGTTGTCCTGGGACATGACCACCATGGGGGCCATGGTGCCCAGGCTCCCGCAGACCACGCCGTCCGCCTTGATGGGCCCGACGGTGATGAGGGCGTCAAAGCGGCCGGCCCTGAGCTCCTCAACGCAGTCGTCGCCGTTGGTGAGAAGGACCTCGACCTGGCAGCCGAGCGCGCGCTCCGCGACGACCTTCACGAGCGAGCAGTACCGGTCGACCTCCTGAAAGGGCGGCATGCAAAACCCCATGGAGAAGCGTCCGCCCATGCCGGAGCCGCGGTCGTGCGAGCGGACGAAACGCTCGAGGGAGTCGAACTCGGCGAGGACCTTGTTCGCGCGCGAGCCAAAGGCCTCCCCCAGCGGGGTGGGGCTCACGCCGCTGCTCGTTCGGATGAAGAGCGGTTCGCCCACCTCTCCCTCGAGCTCCGACATTGCCTTGGAGACTGCCTGCACGGAGACGCCCTCGCATGCTGCTGCGGAGGAGAAGCTCCCCGTGGATAGAATCGCGGTAACGTACCTGAGCTGCTTAATGTTCACGAACGGTCCCTCGAAACCTGTAGGCAACACATTGTTGACATGAATAGCCTTAGTATTATCCCACAGGGCCAAATCAGTCCCAGCTCATCGGGCTTCCCTCAAGGCACGGTTTAGAATCGCAGCTCCCACGGCAAATCGGCGCGCCAGTGGCATCCCCGCCAGCGCTCCCCCACGCCGTCACATATCCCGTCACACGTGCTTGAACCTGCAGGCACGCCGTTCTTCTCGCCACCATGGTACCCTTCCAACGTTCCGGCGCCGCCAGACCGCCCAAGGATGTTCGCCGCCCCAATCGTGGCTTGTCACCCGGGATTGTTCTCACCTCCCCAGAGTCGTCTGAGATACACTCTGGATAAGGGGGAGTTACACATGGACATCAACCAGATTGCCCAGATGGCAGGCGTGTCGCGCGCCACCGTCTCGCGCTACCTCAACGACGGCTACGTGAGCCAGGAGAAGCGCGCGGCCATTCGCCGCGTGATAGAGAAGACCGGCTACGTGCCGTCGCGCCAGGCCAAGACGCTGCGCACCGGCAAGACCAACGTCGTGGGCGTCATCATACCCAAGATCAACTCGGCATCGGTCAGCCGCATGGTCGCGGGCATCACGCCCGTGCTCAACGAGGCCGGCTACCAGGTGCTGCTTGCCAACACCTCGAACGACGCGGCGCGCGAGGTCGAGTTTCTCCGCCTCTTCTCCGAGAAGAACCAGGTGGACGGCGTCATCCTCATAGCCACCGTGGTCACGCCCGAGCACGAGGAGGCCATCGCCTCCCTCCCCGTGCCGGTGGTGGTGCTCGATCAGAACGTGGAGTGCTGCTCCTGCGTGTTCCAGAACGACCTCGATGCCATGCACGACGTGGCCTCCGTGGCCCTGCGCACCTCCCGGCACCCCGCCTACATCGGCGTCTTCGAGGCGGACGTGGCCGTGGGCCAGATGCGCCGGAAGGGCTTTCTCGCCGCCTGCGTCGAGGCCGGGGTCGAGGTCCCCGAGCGCGCGATGCGCGTGGCGGAGTTCACCGTGGACTCGGGCTACGAGCAGGCGGAGGCGCTCCTGGAGGAGTACCCCGAGCTCGACGGCATCGTCTGCGCCACCGACTCCATCGCCTACGGGGCGCTCACGTGCCTGCGCGAGTACGGGCACCGCGTGCCCGACGAGGTGGTGGTCACGGGCATAGACGACTCGGAGATCTCCCAGATCGTCACGCCCACGCTCACCACCGTGCACAACCACTACAAGACCTCCGGCACCGAGGCCGCCCGGATGCTCGTGGGCTTCATGACCGGCGAGGAGTACGTCTCCCGCAAGATCAAGATGGGCTACGAGGTGGTCACGAGGAACTCCACGCGCTAGGCCGCCACGCTCCGGCACCCGCGCACGTCATGGGGGGCGCCCCACCTGCCTCGCGTGCGCTCGGGCGCCCCATGGTCGCCCCCCCCCGCGGGCGGCACGTCCTTCTCGCATGCGTCATACTGGGGTTGAGACGACTTCGAAAAACGATCCAGCCCGGCACGACGGGCGCGCCCCAGAGGAGGTCCCATGGTTCGGGACGATCCCAATGCCCCCTTCACGTCGCACGAGCAGGCGCTCGCCCGCGCCGACCAGGGCGTGGCCGAGCAAGCCGCCACGAGGCTCGACCGCTGGTACCCGACCTTCCACGTGACCTCCCCCGGCGGCTGGATCAACGACCCCAACGGCCTGTGCCACTACAACGGCCGCTGGCACGCGTTCTTCCAGCTGCACCCCTTTGGAACGCAGTGGGGCCCCATGCACTGGGGGCACGCCTCGAGCGCCGACCTCGCCCACTGGCGCCCGGAGCCCGTCGCCCTGGCGCCGAGCCTTGAGGCGGAGCGCGCAGGCGTCTACTCGGGATCCGCCCTGACCGGCCCGGACGGGCTCCTCTACGCGTTCTACACCGCGCACCGATGGCGCAACGGGGTGAACGAGGACGACGGCAACCTCGAGGTCCAGTGCCTGGCCACCTCCGCGGACGGCATCCGTTTCGAGAAGCGCGGCGTCGTCGTGGGAAACCCCGAGGGCCTGCGGGACTTCCGCGACCCCAAGGTCTGGCGCCAGGGTGACGCGTGGCTCATGGTCGTTGGCCGTCGCTCCCCGGACGGCCGCGGGGAGATCGTGCTCCATCGCTCGGAGGACCTGCTCTCCTGGCGCCCCGCGGGCGTGCTCTACCGCCACCCCGACCCAAGCGTCTACATGCTCGAGTGCCCCGACTTCTTTGAGCTCGAGGCACCGGACGGAGCCCGCCGCTGGGTGCTCTGCTTCTCCGCCATGGGCGCTCGGCCGAGCGGCTACCGCTTCCGCAACTTCAACAATGCCGGCTATCTGGTGGGCACGTGGCGGCCTGGCGGGCCCTTCGTGCCCGAGGGGGACTTTCGCCCGCTCGACTGGGGCCAGAACTTCTACGCGCCGCAGACGCTCGAGGCGCCGGACGGCCGCCGCATCCTCATGGGGTGGATGAGCCCCAACGGCGGCGCGCTGCCCACGCAGGATGACGGCTGGTGCGGCCAGCTCACCGTGCCGCGCGAGCTTGCGCTGGGAGCGGACGGCGCGCTGCGGTGCGCGCCCGCGCGCGAGCTGGAGGCGCTCTGGGGCCCCGCGAGCGAGCTCGGAGCGCTCGAGCTCGCGGCGAACGAGGAGCTGGTGGTCGCGGGGGACCTCGCCGTTGGCTGCGTCGACGTCACGCTCGACCTGGGGGCCTCGACGGCCGAGCGCTGCGGCCTCAAGGTGCACGCCACCGCGGACGGCGGCTTCACCTACGTGGGCTACGACGACCAGACCCGCCGCGTGGCGCTCGACCGCCTGGCGGCGCGCGCGGGCGAGCGCGGCTACCGCGCGGCTCCGGTCGCGGAGAGCCAGCTCGCCGGCGGAGAGCTTACGCTGCGCGTCCTTCTCGACCGTGGGTCGGTCGAGGTCTTTGTTGGGGACGGCGCCCAGATGTTGAGCGCCTACAGCCTGCCCGGCCCAGGCCCGCGCGCCCTGGCCCTCGTTGCCGAGGGCGGCACGCTGCGAGCGAGCCGGCTGGCCGTGCGCCGACCGCGCGGGTAGCGCGGCCGAAGCCGCTTCCCAACGGGGGCTCGCAGGGCGGGTGCCGGCCGCGCCTGGCGCGACGGGCCCAGGCCCGTGCCGGCCCGGCATCGCCCCCACGGCCCCCGACGCCATGCCTGCGTCACCAACAGGCCGGCGGGCGGCAGGGAGGACCGTTTGCCGAGAAGAGCCGCGCGACCGGGGCGCGAGCGTCATACTGGAAGGTGAAATCGATTCCGCAACCGAAAGGACCCCTCATGTTCTCCGTCTCTGCACTGGGCGAGCTCCTCATAGACTTCACCGACGCCGGCACCTCCGCAGGCGGCCAGCGCCTCTTCGAGCGCAACGCGGGCGGCGCGCCGGCCAACGTGCTCGTGGCGCTGCAGAAGCTCGGGCACAAGACCGCCTTTTTGGGCAAGGTGGGCCAGGACATGCACGGCGAGTTCCTGCGCGCCACCCTGGAGGAGCAGGGCATCGACACCACGGGGCTCATCAGCGACCCGGACGCCTTCACAACGCTCGCCTTCGTGGCGCTCTCCGCCGACGGCGAGCGCGAGTTCTCCTTCGCCCGCAAGCCCGGCGCGGACACCCGCATCACCGCCGACGAGCTGGCTCGTGACGTGATCGCCGCGTCGCGCGTCTTCCACGTGGGCTCGCTCTCCCTCACGGACGAGCCCGCCCGCTCCGCCACGCTCGCCGCGCTCGCGTGCGCGCGCGAGGCCGGCTGCACCCTCTCCTACGACCCCAACTACCGCGCCAACCTCTGGCCCTCCGTCGACGCCGCGGTGGAGCAGATGCGCACCGTGGTGCCGCAGATGGACCTCATGAAGCTCTCGGACGAGGAGTGCGCGCTGCTCACGGGCGAGGCCGACCCGGCCGCGGCGGCCGAGGCGCTCCTGGCCCAGGGTCCCAAGGTCGTAGCCGTGACGCTCGGAGCCGGCGGCGCCTACGTGCGCACCTCCGAGGGCGGCGCCGAGGTCCCGGGCTTCCCCGCGGACGCCGTGGACGCCACGGGCGCCGGCGACTCGTTCTGGGGCGGCTTCCTCGCGGGCTTCTGCGAGAGCGGCAAGGCCGCGGGCGAGGTCACGCTCGAGGACGCCGCGGGCTTCGCGCGCCTGGGCAACGCCGTGGCGTCGCTCTGCGTCCGCAAGCGCGGCGCCATCCCCGCCATGCCCGAGCGCACCGAGGTCGAGGCCCTTCTCGCCTAGGCGGCGCGCCACGGCTCTCCCCCTGCCCCCGACGTCCTCGCGGCGCCGGGGGCTTTTTGCTGCGCCGTCCCGCGCGGCGTGCGCCCGCGGGCGCCCGTCACGCCCACGTGCGCCCGTCACGCCCGCGTGCGCCCGTGCCCGCACTCATCACGTAACACTCACCGTTTGATTTAGTGTTCTATATCACGAGATAAAAATCGGGAGAAACTCAAACGGTGACTGTTACGTGTCCGGGAACGTGCCCGAAAACGTGTCCGGGAACGTGCCCGGGCGCCGCCCGAGAGCGGCCCCGCGCCCGCCGGCCAGCCAACCGGGAGCCGTCCCCCGGTCTGGCCCTACCCAAGCGCGGCGAGCAGGGCCTCGCGCCAGCGCGCCTCCAGACGCTCGAGCGACCACGAGGCGTTGGCCGGACTCGTGGAGGGCAGCACCTCGGCGGCGATGCCCGTCACGGGCTCGAGCCAGCGACGATACAGCCGACCCGCCGTGCCCCCGTTGCAGAGGACGGCACCGACGGGCGCCGCGCCCGTGATCCGAGCCACGTCCGCGGGGACGACGTTTCTGATGGAGGCGTACGAGGAGCCCCGCACGTCACAGGACTCGATCACGTCCCAGAGCGCGACGCCGTGTCGCAGGAGGAGCGCGCGCTTGGCGTCCACGTCATCCACCGCCGGCACCGGCTCGCCCAGGACGTCTGACATGACGCGCCAGAAGCGGTTGCGCGGGTTGCCGTAGTAGAAGCGGTTCTCACGCGAGAGGACCGAGGGAAACGACCCCAGCACGAGCACGCGGCTGTGCTCGTCGAAGACCGGGTCGAACCCGTGGGATATGCGCTGGTAGTCTGCCATGGGCCCATGGTAGCGCGCTCGCGGCCCCAAAGCTACCGTCCGCCGACGGCGCGCCGCGCGCTCGGCGAGTTCTCCGGGTGAGCGCACCCCGGGCGAGCGTAACGTAGTCATGGGCATGACCGCCCCTCCCCCGAGAGGAACCCCATGGTAGAGCTACCCTGTGAGATCACGGACCCGCTGGGGCTGCACGTGCAGCTCGCGGTGCTCCTTGCCAGCGAGGCCGCGCGGTGGCGCAGCCGGGTCACCCTCGAGCACGCGGGGCGCACGGTGGACGCCAAGCAGACGCTCGAGCTCATGATGCTCGGGGTGCGCACGGGGCAGCACGTGGTCGTGCGCGTAGAGGGCGCGGACGAGGCAACGGCGAGCGTTGCCATAGAGAAGTTGCTCAAGACGTTCTAGCGATGAGATGGTCGCGCGCGGCGGGCGAGAAGAACGCGGGCTCGCACCCTACCCGCGGACGTGCGCCTCGAAGCGCCGGTACAGCGCGCCACCCGCAGCGGCAAGCGCCACGGCAACCGCGACCGAGCCCACGGCGACCCCGTAGTTGCCGCTGCCGAAGGCGGACGCCGCCACGGTGGAGGTCACGATCGACGGGATGCGCCCGAGCGTGGTGATGGCGAGCACGGCCGGGAAGCGCATGCTCGTGAGCCCGGCGAAGTACGTGAGGAAGTCCTTGGGCGTGCCCGGGATGAGAAACACCACCAGCATGACGAGCTCGAGCTTGCGCGCGTCATGGAGCCAGGCAAAGCGGTCGAGGTGGCTGCGGTCGAAGAAGAGCCCCACGAGCGACCAGCCCCACCGGCGCACCGCCCAGTAGATGGCGCTCGAGGCAGCGGCGCTCGCCGCCATGCACACGAGCGTCCCCTCCCAGAAGCCGAAGGCGTACCCGCTCGCCAGCTCCACGGGCTCCCCGGGGAGAAACGCAAGGGCGATCTGGAGCGCGTTGATGCCGCCCACGGCAAGGCGCGAGAGGACCGCGTGCTCGGACACGAAGGCGCGCACGGCCGCCGGGTCGGACGCCCACGCGTAGACCTCGGGCATCCAGATGACGCAGCACGCCGCGAGGACGGCGAGCACCGCTGCGGCAACCGCGAGCACGATGGCACGGCGGCGCGCGAGGCTCCCGTCGGCGCCCGCGGCGGCCGCGTCCTTCTCGGCCGTGGCGCGCGCGTCGCCCCGCGCGGAAATCTCGTTGTCAGCGGTCCTCTTGCTCACGCCGTCTCCCTTCGCCAGAACATAGTGCCATGAGCGGCGCTCCTGCGCCACGCCCTGAGCCAACGCTTGCAGGACGCTTACGTGAGGAGCCCGCCCGATCGGGCACCGCCCCGCGGCAGCCGAGCCACCACCAAGAGCGCGACGCCCAGCGCCGCGATGCGCGCCAGGTGGCCAAGCCGCGCCGCGGCGGCGAGCGCGTGCCCCATGGCCAGCATGGGCGCCCCTACAGCCCCGCCGCGCGCGCCGCGTGCACGAGCATCGCAAACGCCGCGCCGCCCAGGAAGAGCGAGAGCGTAAGACAGCAGACGAGCATGGACCTCTCTGACAGGTGATGCGACATGGCGTGCCCCTCTCGTTGGATCCGCAGGACCCCGAGCGAGAGGGGCACGTCCGAGTCATGCGTGCCCCCCGCTCTGGGTTGACCCCATTCTCCCAGCTAGGAGGGCACATGCCCATCGATTGGGCTTACTGTCGGGTGACGCTTTGGTAAGGTTTCTACCGACGGAAGCTAGCCGCGGATGACGGAGAGCGCCACGCGCACGGCCTCGTCCTCGTCGTCCGTGACCATCACGAGGTCGGGGTCGAGCGGCGAGATGTTGCCGAAGCCTGCCACGGTCTCCTCGAGCCACCCCATGAGGCCGTTCCAGTACTCCGAGCCAAAGAGCACCACGGGCACGCGCGTGACCTTGTGCGTCTGCACGAGCGTCAGCAGCTCGAAGGCCTCGTCCAGCGTGCCAAAGCCGCCCGGGAAGATGATCGCGCCGCTCGAGTACTTGACGAACATCGTCTTGCGCACGAAGAAGTAGCGGAAGGTGATGCCCAGGTTGACCCACTTGTTGATGCCCTGCTCGTGCGGGAGCTCGATGCCCAGGCCCACCGACGTGCCGCCCGCGCGAGCGGCGCCGCAGTTGGCAGCCTCCATGATGCCCGGGCCGCCACCCGTGATCACGGCCACGCCCGCCTCGGCGAGCTTTCGTCCCACGTGGCGCGCTGCGCGATACGTCGGGTCCGTGCGCGGGGTGCGGGCGGAGCCGAACACGCTCACCGCCGGCCCCAGCTCCGCGAGCGCGCCGAAGCCGTCCACGAACTCGGCCTGGATGCGCAGGACGCGCCACGGGTCCATGTGCAGCCAGTCCGTGTCCCCCTCGGGCGCGAGCAGGTTGCCCGTGGTCGTGTTGCTGGGAATCATCGGCCCGCGCAGAATCACGGGGCCGCGGTGGTAGGTCTGGCCCAGGGGCTCGTCGTGCGGGGCGGTGAGGTCGAAGTTCTTCTCGTCTGCCATGGTGCCTCCTCTGGTCGGGCGCTCTACGTTACGCGCCCGGCGTCAGCTGCGGGTAAGCTGCGCCATAGCCTTTGTGTACCCGTTTTGGGCCACGAGCCCTACGAGAGCCCGAGCGCCAGGCCCACGAGGCGCACCACCAGGGCCACGACCCATGCCACGCCGCACTGCATGGCAATCACGGCCCACATCATGCGCGTGCCCAGCTCGCCCTTGACGGCCGAGACGGCGGCCACGCACGGGGTGTACAGGAGCGTGAACGTCAGGAACGTGAAGGCCGTGAGGGGCGAGAAGAGCGTGGAGAGCCCGGCCGTGGATCCGCCCATGAGCACCGTGAGCGTGGCCACCACGTTCTCCTTGGCGCCGAAGCCCGCCGCGAGCGCCGCCGCGGCCTCCCACGAGCCAAAGCCCAGAGGGGCGAAGAGCGGGGCCAGGAGCGCGCCCAGCGCGGCGAGCATGCTCGCGCTCTGGTCCGTGACCACGTTGAGGCGGATGTCGAAGTTCTGCAGGAACCAGATCACCACGCTCGCCACGAAGATGATCGTGAACGCCTTGGTGGCAAAGCCCTTGGCCTTGTCCCAGGCCAGGCGCGCCACGGTGCGCGGCGCGGGCATGCGGTAGTTGGGGAGCTCCATCACAAACGGGACCGGGTCCCCCTTGAAGGCCGTGCCCTTGAGCACGAGCGCCACGAGGATGCCCACCACGATGCCCATGAGGTAGAGCCCGATCATCACGAGCGGGGCCGCCTCCGGGAAGAACGCGGCCGAGAAGAGCGCGTAGACCGGGACCTTTGCCGAGCAGCTCATGAACGGCGTGAGCATGACCGTCATCTTGCGGTCGTGCTCGGAGGGCAGGGTGCGCGTGGCCATGATGGCGGGCACGCTGCAGCCGAAGCCTATGAGCATGGGCACGAAGCTGCGGCCGGAGAGGCCCAGGCGCCGCAGCAGCTTGTCCATAACGAAGGCCACTCGCGCCATGTACCCGGAGTCCTCGAGGATGGAGAGCAGGATGAAGAGCACCACGATGATGGGCAGGAAGCTGAGCACGCTGCCCACGCCCGCGAAGACGCCGCCGATCACGAGGCTGTGCACCACGGGGTTGATGCCAAAGGCCGTGAGCGCCGCGTCCGCCTGCGCGGTCACCCACTCGATGCCCAGCGCCAGGAGGTCGGAGAGCCGCTGGCCAATGAGGTCGAAGGTGAGCCAGAAGACGAGCGCCATGATGCCCACGAACACGGGGATGGCGGTGTACCTGCCCGTGAGGATGCGGTCGGCCGCCACCGAGCGCGCGTGCTCACGGCTCTCGTGCGGCTTGACCACGCACTCGGCGCAGACGCCCTCGATGAACGAGAAGCGCATGTCCGCCAGCGCCGCCATGCGGTCGCGCCCGGACTCCTCCTCCATCTGCGTGATGATGTGCTCCACGGCGTCGAGCTCGTTGCGCTGCAGGCCGAGGGCGCGCATGACCAGCTGGTCGCCCTCGATGAGCTTGGTCGCGGCAAAGCGCACCGGAAGGCTCGCGGCGGCGGCGTGGTCCTCGATGATGTGGCAGATGCCGTGGATGCAGCGGTGGAGCGCGCCGTGGTCCGGCCCGTCCGCCGCGCAGAAGTCAACGCGCCCCGGATGCTCGCGGAAGCGCGCCACGTGCAGCACGTGCTCCACGAGCTCGGAGATGCCCTCCTCGCGCGCGGCGGAGATGGGCACCACGGGGATGCCGAGCGCCGCCTCCAGGCGGTTCACGCTCACGGTGCCGCCGTTGGCCGTGAGCTCGTCCATCATGTTGAGGGCGAGCACCATCGGCCGGTCGAGCTCCATGAGCTGGAGCGTGAGGTAGAGGTTGCGCTCTATGTTGGTGGCGTCCGCGATGTCGATGATCGCGTCCGGGTTGTCCTCGAGGATGAAGCGGCGGGAGACGACCTCCTCGCTCGTGTACGGGCTGAGCGAGTAGATGCCCGGCAGGTCCGTCACCGTGACCTCGGGATGACCCTTGATCTGGCCGTCCTTGCGGTCCACGGTGACGCCCGGGAAGTTGCCCACGTGCTGGTTGGAGCCCGTGAGCGCGTTGAAGAGCGTGGTCTTGCCGCAGTTCTGGTTGCCGGCGAGCGCCAGCTTGAGCGGGCGGCCCTCGGGGATTGCCGTGCCCGCGCTGCGCGGCGCGTACCTCTCGCCGATGGCAGGGTGGGGCGCGGCCTCAAGGCGCTCGTTGCCGCGCGGCGCATCGTGCATGTCGTGCACCTGCGTGAGCGCGATGTGCGCCGCGTCGTCGCGGCGCAGCGTGAGCTCGTAGCCGCGCAGGCGGATCTCCAGCGGGTCGCCCATGGGGGCCCGCTTCATCAGCGTGACCTCCACGCCGGGGGTGAGCCCCATGTCCAGGATGTGCTGGCGCAGCGAGGGCTCGTCGCAGTCCACCGACGCCACGACCGCGTCCTTGCCAATCTCGAGCTGGTCAAGATTCATGGGGTTCCTCTCCGTGACTCCGTTCGGACGCCATTGTAGCCCGAGACATGGTCCCTGGCACAACGCATTTGGCCGAACCCCGGGCTAGAATGGGCGAGAAGAACAAGATGCCAGGAAGACCGCGCCGCTCCGACGGCGCTCCGCGGCACGAGCCCGAGGAGGCCCCATGAACGTCCTAGTGCTGCTCCCCGTTGACGACGCCCAACGCGAGAGGCTCGAGGCCGCGGCGCCCGAGGCGAGCTTCATCTACGCGGACCAGCGCGCCGTCGCCCCCGAGCAGGTGGCCGAGGCCGAGGTCATCGTGGGCAACCTGGCGCCGGCGCGCCTCGTGGAGGCGCCGCGCCTGCGCTTCCTGCAGCTCCACTCCGCCGGCTACGACAACTACGTGACGGCCCCGATGGCGGCGGGCGCGCGCGTGGCCTGCGCCTCCGGGGCGTACGGGCAGGCGGTCTCCGAGCACATGCTCGCGATGGTGCTCTCCCAGATCAAGCGCCTCCCCTCCTATCACGACGACCAGCACGCCCACACCTGGACGGACGAGGGCAGCGTCACCACGCTGCGCGGCTCGAGCGTCCTCGTGCTGGGCGCAGGCGACATCGGCACGCACTTCGCCGACCTCGCGTCCGCGCTCGGCGCGCGCGTCACCGGCGTGAGGCGCACGCCGGTGGAGGCGAGGGCCCCCTTCGAGCGGATGGCCACGATGGAGGACCTCCCCGCGCTCCTGCCCGAGGCCGACGTCGTGGTCGCCTTCCTGCCGAGCACGCCCGAGACGCGCGGCCTCGCGGACGCGGAGTTCTTTGGCGCGATGAAGCCGGGCTCGTACTTCGCCAACGGCGGCCGGGGCGACCTCGTGGTCACGGAGGACCTCATCGAGGCGCTCGAGTCCGGGCACCTGGCGGGGGCCTCGCTCGACGTCACGAACCCCGAGCCCCTTCCGGCGGACCACCCGCTCTGGGAGACGCCGGGCGCCCTCGTGACGCCGCACGTCTCCGGCTGGTTCCACCTCGCGGTCACGCTCGACAACATCGTGGGCATAGCCGCGGAGAACCTGCGGCGCCTCCAGGCCGGCGAGGAGCTCCGCAACCTCGTGCGGGTTGCGTAGGCGGCGTCGCTACCCCCTCACCGCGAAGGCCACGCCAAGGGCGCCCGGCCCGCAGTGCGAGGTAATGACGTCACCGGTGTCGTACCACTCGATCTCCCGGAAGCCCAGGTCGCTCGCGTGGTCGGTCACAAGGTCGCGCACCTGGTCCGGCAGGCCCGGGGACTTCACGAAGACGATGCGCGCGGGGTCGAACTCCTCGCGCAGGACGAGGTAGTCCACCAGCGCGAGTGCCGCTGAGGACATGGAGCCGCGCAGCTTCTTGGTGGCCACGAGCTTGCCCTCCAGAAGCTCGACGACCGGCTTGATCTTGAGGAGCGTGGCCCCCAGGAAGGCCGCGTTGGAGAGGCGCCCCCCGGCGCGCAGGTAGCCCAGGTCCCCGGGGAGAAACGCCATGCGCACGCGGGAGGAGAGGTCCTCGGCAAAGGCGCGCGCCTCGTCCACCGTTGCCTCGGGGTGCTCCGCCACCCAGCGGCGCGTCTCGCGCACGACGAGGCCCTGGCCAATGGTCACGTGCGCGGTGTCGATGGCGGTGACGTAGTCGCGGCCCTGCGAGGCTGCGATGGCGGACTCCAGGGAGCAGGTCGTCACCGCGGAGTACGCGAGGTGAAGGATCTGCGCGTCGGGGCGCTCCTCGTGGATGCGGTCGAAGACCACCTGGAAGTCACCTGGGGTGCAGCCGCTCGTCTTGGGCAGCACGCCGAGCTGGCGGCACTGCTCGAGCATCTCGGCGGCGGAGAGCTCGCCGTCGTCGATGGTCCTGCTCCCCATGGAGACGTGCATGGGGACGAGCACGATTCCAAGCTCGGCGGCCTCAGCGGCGGGGACGTCGCAGCCGGTCTCGGCGGTGATGACGATGTCTGCCATGTTGTCTGTTCCTCTCGGGTCTCGGCGCTCAAGTATGCAAAGTGTACCTGCGCGCGCAGCCCTCTCCCACGGGCGGCCCGAGCGTTTCGGCGAGCAGTCGCCTTTGGCCCCCTTTCCGCAGACGCAACACAACTTGGGGGCTCAAATGTGAGAAGCTAGTAAGCTGCAACTGATAGTGGAAGGGAACGAGAGGGGGAGCATGTACCTCGAGCAGATCAATGCCCCGAGTGACGTTCGCGCGCTCCCCTCCTCCGCGCTCCCCGCGCTCTGCGAGGAGATTCGCCGGGCGGTCATCGAGAGCTCCGCCGCCGTGGGCGGCCACATGGGGTCCAACCTCGCCGTCGTGGAGCTCACCGTGGCGCTCCATCGCGTCTTTGAGACGCCCCGCGACAAGGTGGTCTTTGACGTCTCCCACCAGACCTACCCGCACAAGATGCTCACCGGGCGAGCGCTCGCGTTTCTCGACCCGGCGCACTACGAGGACGTCTCCGGCTTCTCCAACCCGCGCGAGTCCGAGCACGACCTCTTTGCCATGGGGCACACCTCGACCTCGGTGAGCCTCGCCTGCGGCCTCGCCGCGGCGCGCGACCTCGCGGGCGAGAAGTACGACGTGGTGGCCGTCATCGGCGACGGCGCGCTCTCGGGCGGGCTTGCCTTCGAGGGCCTCGACAACGCCGCCGCCCTGGGCAGCGGCATCATCGTGGTCATCAACGACAACGAGTGGTCCATCGCCCCCAACCACGGCGGCATCTACCGCAACCTCGCCGAGCTCCGCGCCACCCGGGGCGCCGCGGCGCACAACGTCTTCCGCGCCCTGGGCTTCGACTACCGCTACCTCGGCGAGGGGCACGACGTCTCCGCCATCGAGGCGGCCCTCTCCGAGCTGCGGGGCTGCGGCCGCCCCGTGGTGCTCCACGTTCACACGCAGAAGGGCCGCGGCTATGCCCCCGCCCTGGCCGACCCCGAGAGCTGGCACCACGCCGTCCCCTTTGACGTGGCCACCGGCGCCCCGGCCGTCCCCGGCGCGAGCGAGGACTACGCCAGGATCACGGGTGCGTATCTTGCTGAGCGCATGGAGCGCGATCCCCGCCTCGTTGCCGTGAGCGCCGCCACTCCCTACATCATGGGCTTCACGCCCGAGATGCGCGAGCGCGCGGGCAGCCGCTTCGTGGACGTGGGCATCGCCGAGGAGCACGCCGTCACCTTCGTGACCGGGCTCGCCCGTGGGGGCGCCCGCCCCGTGCTGGGCGTCTACGCCACGTTCCTCCAGCGCGCGTACGACGAGCTCTGGCACGACCTCTGCCTCAACGCCATGCCGGCGGTGCTGCTGGTCTTTGGCGCCTCGGCGTACGGCACCACCGACGCCACGCACCTCGGCTTCTTTGACATCCCCATGCTCGGCGCCATGCCGGGCCTCCCCTACCTCGCCCCCACCTGCCGCGAGGAGTACCTCGACATGCTCTCGTGGGCGCTCGAGCAGGAGAACGGACCCGTGGCCATTCGCGTGCCCGTGGCGAGCGTGGAGTCTCGCCCCAACTTCGAGCGGCCCGCCGCCGGCTACGCACGCGGCTGGGAGATCGTGCGGCGCGGCGGCGACGTGGCGATCCTCGCCCTAGGCGACCTCCTTCCGCTGGGCGAGAAGATCGCCGATGCGCTGGCCGAGCGCGGCGTGAGGGCGACCCTCGTGAACCCGCGCCAGGCCACAACCGCCGACGAGGGCCTGCTCAGCCGGCTCTCCGCCGACCACGGACTGCTGGTCACGCTCGAGGACGGCGTCCTCGAGGGCGGCTTCGGGGAGCGCGTCGCCCGTGCCCTCGCCTGCCACGACGTGCGCGTGCGCTGCTACGGCCTGCCGCTCGCGTTCGAGGACCGCTACGAGCCCGAGGTCCTTCTCGGCCGCTGCGGCATGACGGTCGAGGGCGTCACCGCGGACGTCCTGGGATTGCTTCGCACGTAAGCCTACTCCACGGCGTCGGGCTCCAGGGCCTCGTCCTTCTCGTCCTTCTCGTCCTTCTCGTCCTTCTCGTCCTTCTCGTCCTTCTCGTCCTTCTCGTCCTTCTCGGTCTTCTCGTCCTTCCCCGCCGTCGCGCCCGCGGCCTCCGCCCTGGCCTCGGCGAACTTCTCCCGCATGGTGGGGTTCTTCCACGTGAGCTTTCTGATGGTGAGCTCGTCGGCCTTCTTGTTGGCCAGGCGCAGCTGGTTCTCGGACGAGGTGAGGTTCTCCTTCACCTTCTGGAGGCGCGCGATGGCCTTGTCAATCTCCTCGATGGCGGCGCTGAACTTGCGGCTCGCGCTCTCGTAGTTCCTTCCGAACTTGTCCTTGAAGTCCTCGAGGGCGTCCTCGAAGCGCGTGATGTCGATGTTCTGCTGGCGAATCTCAGCGAGCTCCCTGCGGTACTCGACGGCGTTGAGCGCGGCGTTTCTGAGCAGCGTGATCATGGGGATGAAGAACTGCGGGCGGATGACGTACATCTTCTCGTACTCGTAGGAGACGTCCACGATGCCGGCGTTGTAGAGCTCGCTCTCCGGCTCGAGGAGGGACACGAGCACCGCGTACTCGCACCCCTTGTTGCGGCGATCCTGGTCGAGCTTGCGGAAGAAGTCCTCGTTCTTGTGACGGCTCCGCTCGGTCGAGGCGTCCTCCTCGCTCTTCATCTCAAACATGATGGAGACGACCTCGACGCCGTCTGGGCCCGTCTCGCGGAAGACGTAGTCGCCCTTTGAGCCGCCCACGACCTCGTTGTCCTTGTGGAACTCGGCGTCGCGGAAGCCCAGGGACCGCCAGCGGTTGAACTCCATCTCGCAGTGCTGCTCCAGCGTCTCGCCGATGAGCTTGGTCGTGAGCCGCGCGCGCTGGTTGCGCAGGCGCTCGATCTCGTCCTCACGGTCGCGGATGGTCTGGTCCTTGTGGTTTGCCTGCTCCACCAGCTGCTGGCGAAGCGAGGCCTCAACCTGGTCGCGCTCGAGCCTCGCCGCTCGGAGGTCGCCCTCGAGCTCGGCGATGCGCTGGCCCTGCTCGCCGGTGGCCCTGGTGACCGCCAGCTCCTTCTCGGTGGCGAAGGAGGCGTCACGAGCCTCGAGCTGGGCCTCGAGGGCGGATATGCGCCGCTGGGACTCGGCCAGGCGCTCAGCGAGGTCCTTCTCGGCGGCCGCGCGCTCCAGGGAGAGGGCGTCCTTCCCGCGCTCGACCTCGGTGCGAAGGCGCGCGAGCTCGGCGTCCTTCTCGGCCATGCCGCGCTCGGCCTCCTGGCGCACGCGCGCCTCCGCCGCCTCCACCGCGCTCGCGCGCTCGCGCTCCGCCAGGCGTTCCCGAGCCTCGAGTTCGCGCCTGAACTCGGCGTCGCGCACCTGCCGCACGATCTGAGCGTACTCGGTCTCGTCCACCTGGAAGACCTCGCCGCAGTGCGGGCACCTGATCTCTGCCATGGCTCCCCCGTTTCGTTGACTTCCTCTAGGGTAGCCCAAAAAGAGGACCCGCGGAGGTGCTCCGCGGGTCCCCGAGTCGCCGGTCCTGTTGGGCGCTAGCGTCCGCCGAAGGGGCTGTACTGCTGCTCCTGGTACTGCTGATAGAGGTCGATGAGGTCCTCGAGGGAGACGTCCTGGCCGTTGACGTTAACGGTCTGGTTCTGCTGCTCCTGCTGCTCCTGGAGCGCCTCGTCGGAGCCCAGCGTCACGTCGAAGGTCATCTCCTGGTCACCGCGCATGACGGTCACGGGCACGGTCTCGCCCTCGCTGTGGGAGCGCACGGCCAGGATGGCCGCGTCGGCGGAGGAGATGCTCTCGTCGCCGATCTTGGTGATGACGTCACCCGTCTGGATGCCGGCCGCGGCGGCGGGGCCGCCCTCGGCAACCTCGACCACGTAGGCGCCCTGGTCGACAGACAGGTTGTTGCGGAAGGCGTTCTGCGCGTTCACGGTCTGCATCGTGAGGCCGATGTAGGCATGGGTGACCGTCTCGCCCGCGATGATCTTGTCTGCGATCTCCGTGGCGTAGTTGCCCGGGATGGCATAGCCGATGCCCGCGAAGCTCTCGGTGTCGGACGAGAAGAGCGTGCAGATGCCCACGAGCTTGCCCTCGGCGTCAACGAGCGCGCCGCCGGAGTTGCCGGGGTTGATGGTGGCGTCGGTCTGGATGAGGTTGGTGTAGAGGGTGTTGCCCTCGGAGTTCTCGAGCAGGGTGTTGCGCGAGAGCGCGGAGACGATGCCCTGGGAGACGGAGTTCTCGAGGCCGAAGGGGCTGCCCACGGACATGACCCAGTCGCCCACCTGCAGGTCATCGGAGTTGCCGATCTCCATGGGGGTCACGGAGTCGCCCTGGAGGTCCGCCTTGACCACGGCGACGTCGCTCGAGGGGTCGGTGCCCACGAGGGAGGCGCTGTAGCTCTTGCCGTTGATGGTGACGGTGATGCTCTCCGCGTTCTCGATCACGTGGTTGTTGGTGATGATGTTGCCCTCGGTGTCGTAGATGACGCCTGAGCCCATGCCCTCGCCGTTGGCGTAGGTGCAGTAGACGGTGGCCACGGAGGGCAGCGCCTTCGCGGCGACGGCGTTGGCGACGGTGGTGTCCTCATCGCTGGGGTTGATGGTCACCTGCTGACCGGAGGCCCCGGTCTGCTGGACGACGGTGGTGGGGCCGATCACGCCGCCAGCATAGAGCGCGCCCGTGAGCGCCGCCGCGCCCACGACGCCACCCAGGAGCCCGGCGAGCGCAGCGTGCAGGCCGGGACGGGGCTTCTTCTCCTTGGGGGGCTCGGGCGCGGGCGCCAGCGGGCCCTCGACGCTCACCTTGGGCTGCGCCTGGGTCTGGGCGTGCTGGGCATGACCGCTCCGGGTCTGGCCGGCACCCTGGGCGTCGTCATCAAAGCCGGGGACGGACTCGAAGGGCGAGGGCGGGACCCTGCCGGAGGAGCCGTTCGAGGGGCTGCCGGAGCCAGACTGGCCCGCGTGGGCGCCGTCGGTGCGCTCGTACGGGCTCTGGGGGCTCTGGGAGCCCTGGTTGGAGGAGTCAAACGGATAGTCGCTCATGTCTGCCTTCCTTCAAAGACTCGCGCCGGGCGGCGCGGGGTTGCCTTCCAAGTGGGAATGTACCCCTGTGCGCGGACCCGATAGCAAGCGTGCCGGGAAGACCATCTTCCCGGCACGACGCTTTCGGTTTACTGAAAGACCCTGAAGCGGGCGCGCCCCGGGCCATGCGGGGGCTACACGCGGAAGAGGTAGCCCACGCCGCGGATGGTGACGATGTGGCTCGCCACCTGGGGGCCAACCTTGGAGCGCACGCGACGGATGTGCACGTCCACCGTGCGCGTGCCGCCACAGTACTCGAAGCCCCACACGCGATGGAGGAGCGTCTCGCGCGAGTAGGCGCGGGAGGGGTGGGTGGCCAGGAAGGAGAGCAGCGAGTACTCCATGAGGGTCAAGTCAACGGGCTTCTCGTCGATGTAGACCTGGTAGGTGGCCAGGTTGATGGTCATGTTGTCCACGGTCACGATGTCCGCGGGCGCGCTCTCCTCGCCGGGCCACAGCAGAAGCGAGCAGCGCACCTCGAACTCGGCGACGCCAGCGGTGGAGAGGATGAAGTCGTTCTTGCCCTGCATGGGCATGCGCAGGGTCGAGAGCTTGTCGGGGTCCTGGACGAGCAGCATGGGGACGAAGCCGTTCTCCGCCACGAACGAGTCCACCGCGTTGAGGATGTCCTGGCTCATGCCCTCGCCGTCGAGGATGACGAGGTCGAACTCGTGGCCGGACGAGACGGCCTGGGAGAAGGTCTCCTCGGTCGCGAGAGCGATGGAGACGTCAATGGCATGCGAGAGCTCGCGCATGCGATCGTGCAGGCGCGTGGTGGCGGATATGAGCAGGATGTTCTTGTGGTGCATCCTCTGGCCTCCCGGATAATGTGCACATGTATTGGAAAAGATTAGCACAACGCCCCCGAATGATACGGGGGCGTTGTCAGAACTTCGTAAACGAACCGCAGCTCGGAAACGGTCTCGAAAGCGCGGTTAACAGTTCTGAAATGAAAGGTTTCAAACGAGCGGCAGCTGGGGAGCCTAGTTGATACTGCCGAGGAACTCCGCCGTACGGGCGTTCTCGGGGTTGTCGAAGACCTTCTCGGGCAGGCCCTGCTCCACCACGACGCCGTCCTCCATGAAGACAACACGGTCGGCCACGTCGCGGGCGAACCCCATCTCGTGCGTGACCACGATCATGGTCATGCCCGAGTTCTCCGCGAGGTCGCGCATGACGTCGAGGACGCCGCGCACGAGCTCGGGGTCGAGGGCGGAGGTGGGCTCGTCGAAGAGCAGCACGTTGGGATGCATGGCAACGGCGCGGGCGATGGCCACGCGCTGCTGCTGGCCACCGGAGAGCTGGGCGGGCTTGAAGTCGGCGCGGTCCGCCAGACCAACCGCGGCAAGCTGCTTGAGCGCCTCGGCCTCGGCCTCCTCCTTTGAGCGCTTGAGCACCTTGGTCTGGCCAATCATCACGTTCTCCTTGGCCGTGAGGTGCGGGAAGAGGTTGAACTGCTGGAAGACCATGCCCACGTCGCGACGGAGCTTGTTGACCTCCGCGGAGCTCTTGTTGGTGATTTCGTCGTCCTCGATGAGGATGTGGCCGGCGCTCGGCGTCTCGAGCAGGTTGATGCAGCGCAGCATCGTGGACTTGCCGGAGCCCGAGGGACCCAGCACCACCACGACCTCGCCGGGCCAGACGTTGAGGTTGACGTCCTTGAGCACGAGCGTGTCGTCGAAGCTCTTGTTGAGGTGCTCGATGCGCACGATGGGGTGCTCGCCGGGCGTGAAGTGGTGGCTCGTGAGGCCCTGGTCGTTGGCGTAGGCGATGCGTGCGGCCTCCTCCGCCGGCAGCGCGGGCGGGACCTCGATGGCCGGGGCGCGGTGGCGCAGCTTAGCAGACATCGGCGGCGACCTCCTTGGACTGGGCGGCAATCTGTGCGGCGGCGTTGTCCGCGACGTCGGCGCGGCGCTTGGGGCGCGGGCCGCCCCCGCGCTCGGAACGGGCGATGTTCTCCTCCACGATGCTCACGACCTTGATCAGAGGCAGCGTGACGATGAGGTAGAAGATGCCGGCGGCCACGTACGGCGTGATGTTGCCCGAGACCGTGGTGAGGTTCTTGGAGAACATCATGAGCTCCATGACACCCACCGAGGAGAGCAGCGAGGTGTCCTTGAACGCGGTGATGAAGTCGCTCGTCACCGTGGGGATCACGCGGCGCACGGTCTGCGGAAGGATGATGGTGAACATCGTCTGCACGTAGTTCATGCCGAGCGAGCTCGCAGCCTCGTACTGACCCTGCGGTATGGACTGGATGCCCGCGCGGAAGATCTCGGCCAGGTAGGCCGAGGAGTTGATAGCCATGACGATGATGCCCAGGATGTTGTTGTCGATGTTGATGTTGAGCATCGGCAGGCCAAAGAACATGATGTAGATCTGCAGGAAGAGCGGCGTGCCTCGCAGCACGTTGATGTAGATCACCGCGACGGCACGCAGGATTCGCCACTTGGAGATCTTGAGCATGGCGAACAGCAGGCCGAGCGCAATGGCAAACGGGTAGGCAGCCACCACGATGCCCAGGCACAAGATCCAGCCCGGCGCGAGGGACGAGAAGGACGTCACGAGCAGCTGGGGCTTGAGGAACATGCCGAGGAACTGGTTGGAGTTCCACGCCTCCACCCAGGGCTGCTCGTCGAGCCAGTTGACGATCGACTGCAGCGGGGTGTTGGCGATGGTCTCGATGGGCTTGGATGCCGTGAGGTCGTGGGTCTCACCGCCGCTCACATAGGTTCCGGAGACGACGCACTCCCCTCCCTCCGAGGGGAACTGCATGTTCGTGATCTCAAGGCGCAGGAGCGACCCCTCGGGGACGGGCTGGTCAAAGCTCACCGTGATGGACTCGCCCGCGGGGGCGGCCTCGCCGGTGACGTCCATGCGCTTGAGGCCCTCGAGCGCGGTGATGCGCGTCGTGGAGCCGTCGAACGTGGAGCCCTCCGGCAGGGTCAGCGTGACCGAGGTGACCTCCTCGCCAGGCTCGACCGTGCCCTCCCAGGTGAGGCGCGTGTCCAGACCGCCGATGACGCCGTCGCCGCCGTCCTCGTTGGGGCGGGCGGTGGCCTTCTCGGTGGTGAGCGCCTGGGCGGGCTGCGGCACCGCGAGCGTCGTGGCAAAGACGCCCGTCAGCGCCAGCGCGAGGGCAACGAGAAGAGCCCCCCGTCTGTGCTGCATGCTTCCTCCGTTTCCAGTCGTGCAAAGGGGCCTGTCAGTTGGGGACTGGCTCCTTTTGGCAGGTTTTACCTGCAAAAAGGTGCCTGCCCCCAACTGACAGACCGCGGCCGCTCGTTCTTCTCGCCTAGATGTCGGTGGTGCCGAACCACTTCTGCTTGAGCTCGTCCATCGTGCCATCGGACTCGATCTCGGCCAGGGCGGCGTTGATGGCGTCCTTGAGGCCCGGGTTGTCGTAGGAGACCGCGATGCCGTACTGCTCGCCGGTGGGGATCTCCTCGAGAATCGTGAGGTCCGAGAAGGACTGCGCGAGCATGTTCTGGGCGACGGGCAGGTCGATGACCATGGCCTGGTAGGAGCCCGTGGAGACGCCCATCATGCCGGCGGTGACGTCAGCCAGCGGCACGCGCGTGGCGTTGGGCAGGTTCTCCTGGATCCAGGCGTCGCCGGTGGTGCCGGTCTGGCAGGCGATCTGGATGTCCTCGGCGTCGAGGTCCTCGGTGGCGTAGTCGGAGCTGGCGGCTACGATGAGGGCCTGGTTGGAGTTGAGGTAGGGGTCGGAGAAGTCCACGTCCTCGAGGCGCTCGTCGGTGATGGTGACGCCGGCGATGGAGATGTCGGCCTTACCGCCCTGCTTGATGGTGGGAACCAGGGTGTCGAAGGCCTGGTTGGGCAGCCACTCGCAGGTGAGGCCCATCTTCTCGGCGATGGCGTTGGAGAGGTCGACGTCAAAGCCCACGGTGTTGCCGTCCTCGTCGATGTACTCGAAGGGCGAGAAGCCGAGCTCCGCCACGTTGGTGAGCACGCCTTCCTTCACGAGGGTGTAGGAGGCCTCCTCGGCGGAGTCGTCGGTGGTCTGGGCGTCGTCGGTGGTCTGGGTGGCCTCCTCGGAGCCGTTGCAGCCGGCGAGCAGCGCGGTGCCGGCGATGCCGAGGGTGGCGACGAAGTTGCGCCTGTTCATGCTGGTCATTTCATTTCCTCCCGTATCGTTTGTCACATAACATGACAAAGGGACTGTCCCTTTGTCATGTTAGGTTGCTAGAGCTCGGCGCCGAGCCACTTGACCTCGAGCTCGGAGATGTAGCCCTCCTCCTCGAGCTCGGCCAGGGCGCCGTTGATGGCCTCGGTGAGGCCGGGGTTGTCCTTGTTTACGGCGATGCCGTACTGCTCGCCGGTGGGGATCTCGATTGCCACCGCGCAGTCGGTGAACGAGTTGGAGCAGAGGTAGGTCATAACGGGCAGGTCCGCCACGGCGGCGGCGTAGAGCCCGGTCTGCACGCCCGTCACGGCAACCACGGGGTCGTCGAGCGCCACGATCTCGGCGTTGGGCAGGTTCTCCTCGGCCCAGGAGGCGCCGGTGGTGCCGGCCTGCACGGCGATCTTGGTCCCCTCGACGTTGAGGTCGTCCTCGGTCACGTCCGCATCTGCCGCAAGCGTCACGAGGCCCTGGTTGGAGTCCATGTAGGAGTCGGTGAAGTCCACCTGCTCCATGCGGGCGTCGGTGATGGTGATGTTGGAGACGCCCACGTCGGCCTTGCCGCCCTGCTCGATGAGCGGGACGATGGTGTCGAACTTCATCGCGGGCAGGACCTCGCACTCGACGCCGAGCTTGTCGGCTACGGCGTTGATGAGGTCGATCTCGAAGCCCTGGGCCTCGCCGGTCTTCTCGTCCACGAAGTCGAGCGGGGCGTTGGCCAGGTCGGAGGCAACGGTGATCGTGCCGTCCTCGACGAGGGTGTAGGACGCCTCGGTGGCGTCGTCGGTGGTGGAGGGGGTGCTTGTCTGCCCTCCCCCGCTGCATCCCGCAATAGTCACGGCTAGCGCGCAGGCGACGGCAAGGCCGCCCGCAAAACGGCTGGAGAGCTTCATGTCTGGGTCCTTCCCCCAATGCTTTGGCGCGTGGTCACGCCCTTTCCCGACGGAGGGCACGGGGTCTTCCCCGTGTCGAGGCCGCAGCCCCGCCCGTCGCCAAGTGTTCAGTTTGGTTCAAGCGGCAGCGAAATATGCAGGTCATGGACTTTCTTAACAGGATTGACACGTATCGGGCTCTCGACTTGAGCCTCCCGCGCGCATGGCGGACGACTCCCCGGCGACTTCCGTGGCCGATTGGGCAACATCCTTTATATCAAGCGATTACGTAATCAACTACGTTGCCCAGTCGTCCCCATTTCTTGGCGAGAAGGACGCGCGTGGGGGCGAGAAAAACAAGTTTTGCTTTAACTCGTTTTGAAAGGAGGACGTGAGACCTTCCGAATCATCAAAGATGTTGCCCAATCGCAAACGCTTTTCGCAGTTTCAAACTTGTCGGAGAGCGCGGGCCTTTTGGGAACGGGGACGACCCCTTAAACGCGAAGGCGCGGTCCCACGCGACACGCAGGAGCCCGAAGGAATCCGCGAGCAAAAGAGAAGCCGTCGGGATCGGCCGATCCCGACGGCATCCAGGTTCTTATCGCCCCGCCGCCCCTGTCCGAGGGAGCGGGTCCGACGCGCTTGCGCTAGAAGCCGCCGTAGTAGTGCTCGCGCTCCCAGTCCGTGACGGCGGTGCAGTACTCGTACCACTCCTGGCGCTTCTCGCGCACCAGGTAGTCGAAAATGTGCTCGCCGAGGACCTCGCGCATGAGCTCGGAGGACTCGAAGCGGTCGACCGCCTCGCCCAGGGTGCGGGGCAGGCGCTCGATGCCGCGGGCCGCGAGCTCGCGCTCGGAGAGCTGCAGCGTCTCGTTGCCGACCTCCTCCGGCAGGTCCAGGCCCTCCTCGATGCCGCGCAGGCCGGCCGCGATGGTGACGGCGAGCGCAAGGTACGGGTTGGCCGTGGCGTCCGGGCTGCGCAGCTCGATGCGCGTTGCGATGTGCTTGCCCGGCTTGTGCGTGGGCACGCGCACGAGGGCGGAGCGGTTCTTGCGGCCCCACGTGGCGTAGTTGGGCACCTCGCCGGTGGAGATGAAGCGCTTGTAGGAGTTGACGGTGGGGTTGGTGACCAGCGTGAACTCCGGGGCGTACTTGAGGATGCCCGCGACGTAGTGCTGGGCGAGGTCGGAGAGGTGCGCCTCGTGGTGCTCCTTGGGGGCCCAGAAGAGGTTCTCGCCGTGCGTGTCCAGCAGGGACTGGTAGAGGAACATGGCCGAGCCCGGCACCGAGGCGATGGGCTTGGGCATGAACGAGGCGTACATACCCTGGGCCGCGGCCTCCTGCTTGATCACCAGGCGCGCGGTGATGATGTTGTCCGCGCAGCTCACGGCCTCCGTGAAGCGCAGCTCCACACCATTTTGGGAGGGTCCTGCGGCGTGATAGGAGTACTGCACCGGAATGGACATCTTCTCGAGCGTAAGGGTGGTCTGGCGACGCAGGTCGTTGGCCGTGTCCATGGGGGTGAGGTCAAAGTAGCCGGCGTTGTCCAGCGGCACGGGATCGAGGTCGTTGTCGAAGTAGAAGTACTCCATCTTGGGGCCGACGTTGGGAACGTAGCCCTTCTCCTCCGCGTGGGCGAAGACGTTCTTGAGGCAGCGGCGCGGGTCACCCTCGAAGGGCTCGCGCGCCGGGGTGTAGACGTCGCAGAACACGCGCGCCACGCCGGACTCCTTGGGGCGCCACGGGAGCAGCGCGAAGGTGTCGGGGTCCGGGAACGCGAGCATGTCGGACTCCTCGAGGGAGGCGAAGCCGTCCACGGCCGAGCCGTCGAAGCCGATGCCCTCCTCGAAGGCCTCCTCGAGCTCCTCCGGGGAAATCGCGAAGGACTTGAGGTTGCCGAGCACGTCGGTGAACCAGAGCCTCACGAAACGAATGTCGCGCTTCTCGACAGTGCGCAGTACGAAGTCAATGTCCTTCTCGCTGCTCATGCAGAAACCTCCACGGTTCTCCGGGGGCCGTCAGTTCATAGTCCGAGATAGGTTCTCACATGAGTGTTTCACGCCTGTTTCTGTTATGCGGTCCACGGCGAGAAGAACCGCGGGCCGCGCGCCCCTCCGCGCGGGCGCCGCGGGGACGCGCGGGGCCTACTCCCGCTTGCCCAGCGCCCGCTCCGCGTCGCGCAGCATGCGCTGGGCGGCGGTGCACGTGCCGCCCGACGCGTGCGCGGAGCAAGATCCCCTGCTCCCGCAGCTCGAGCAGTCGCCCCCGGAGCGGACCACCGAGCGAATCGCGAGCGCCACGAGGGCCAGAACCGCAACAAGAATGACGACGTCCACCGGTCCCACGAAATCACCCCGCCGTAACGAAAAGTTCGATGTTAACCATAGGCAACTATACCCAATGCGTCATACTGTAGTTGTTGGGCGGCAACAGGGGCCGCACAAACTCCGCATAAGAAGGGACGTGTCTCCAATGAACGACGATCAGACCATGCAGCTCGTCATCGTCCGTCACGGCGAGTCCGAGTGGAACAAGCTCAACCTCTTCACCGGCTGGACCGACGTCGACCTCACCGACACCGGCCGCGAGGAGGCGCACGCCGGCGGCAAGGCCCTCAAGGAGGCCGGCTACGACTTCGACGTCTGCTACACCTCGCTCCTCAAGCGCGCCATCCACACGCTCAACTGCGTGCTCGACGAGCTCGACCGCAACTGGCTGCCCGTCCACAAGGCCTGGCAGCTCAACGAGCGTCACTACGGCGCCCTCCAGGGCCTGAACAAGGCCGACGCCGCCGCCGAGCACGGCGAGGACCAGGTCAAGATCTGGCGTCGCTCCTTCGACGTCTGCCCGCCCGCCCTCGAGCCCGGTGACGAGCGCGACCCGCACGTCCTCGAGATGTTCCGCGACGTCCCCAAGGAGGACCTCCCCTACACCGAGTGCCTCAAGGACACCATCGCCCGCGCTTGGCCGTACTTTGAGAAGGAGATCAAGCCGCAGATGGAGGCCGGCAAGCGCGTCCTCATCGCCGCTCACGGCAACAGCCTGCGCGCCCTCGTCATGCAGTTCGAGAAGCTGACCCCCGAGGAGATCCTCGAGGTCAACATCCCGACCGGCGTGCCGTGCTCCTACACCTTCGACAAGGACTGGAACGTCGTCGACAAGCACTACATCGGCGATCCGGCCACCATCGAGGCCAAGATCAACGCCGTCGCCAACCAGGGCAAGGTCAAGAAGTAGGCTGCGTTCGCCCTCGAACGCGTGGGGAAGGCCCCCGGATTTCCTTCGAGAAGTGCGCTTCGCGAAACTTCTCTTCGGAAATCCGGGGGCCTTCGCGTGTCGAGGTCGCTGGTCGCCGACCGCGGGACTTTGCGCGAGCGGCGATTCTGCGCGGGCGCGAGACGTCCGTCTCAGCCAAAGGCCCGCGTGAGACACGCCAAGGGGAATTGCTTCCCAGGATGGTCCGCCAGGCCACCGGAATACATGGCAGAGGCTATCCTCTGAACCGTACCGCCGCGACGAAGGGACGCAGATGCTCGCCGACTACCATGTCCACACCGGATTCTCCGACGACTCCACCTACCCGCTCGAGCAGGTCGCTCTTGACGCGGTTCGCCTTAACCTCGATGAGCTCTGCTTCACCGAGCACGTCGACTACGGGGTGAAGCCCGAGTGGAACGAGCCGGAGGGCGCGCGCTTCGAGGACGGGCACCCGGTGACCAACTGCCCCTATGAGGCATACCTCGAAGAGCTCGATCGCATGCGTGAGGAGCTCGACGGGCGCATCACGCTGCGAGCTGGCCTGGAGCTGGGCGTGCAGACGACGACCCTCGCGCAGAACAAGGCGCTTGTGGAACGCCTCGGGAAGAGGCTCGACTTTGTCATCTGCTCCATCCACCAGGTGGGAAACCTCGAGTACTGGAACGGCGAATTCCAGCGCGGCCGCGCACAGGAGGAGATTCACGCCGCCTACTACGAGGAGATGCTCGGTGTAGTCGAGGCGTTCCGAGGCTATTCCGTGCTGGGGCACCTGGACCTCATCCGCCGCTACGACCCCTTTGGCGACTACCCCTTCGAGCGGGTGCGCGACGTCGTGGCGGAGATTCTGCGGCGCGTGATCGCGGACGGGAAGGGCATCGAGGTCAACACCTCGGGAATCCGCTACGGCCTGGGGGACTTCCAGCCGCGCCGCGAGATCCTCGAGCTCTATCGGGACCTCGGCGGCACGCTGGTGACCGTGGGATCGGACTCCCATGCGCCCGAGCACCTGGGCTCCTACCTGCGCCTCGCCTATCGCGAGCTCGCAGAGCTCGGCTTCGAGGGCGTGTGCACGTACGAGAAGGGCGAGCCTAGGCCGATGCGGTTCTAGCAGACCTAGCTTCCGCGCGTGGTCAATGGACAAAAATGCCCTTCGGGCCGGTAATTCTCTCGCTCGGATGCAATTCTCGCCTTCGGGTCAGTGGATTTTCGTGAGCCATCCGAGAGCATAGTTGCGTTATCCCTGATAGTAATATCAATAGTTGTATCGATATCGACGGATTTGCGCCTAATGGACGCAAAACCACTGACCCGAAGCCGGTTTTTGCAGCGCGGGCCCGGGGCCACTGTCCCGAAGACGACTTTTGCAAGCAAGCGACTCGGGGCCGATCTCAAAATCTCCTGAGCCAAACAAGGTGGCCGTACCTTCACCTGCCGGAGCATCCGCCTGAGTCTACGATGCGCTCGTAATAGGCGAACCGACGTGCGAGGTTGGCGTCGTAGTCCTCGACGAAGCAGCGCGCGAAGAGGGCGTCTAGGACAAAGAGCACGGAGACGCCCGTCCCGAAGGGAGAGACCTTGCGCGCGTGGTCCTCGTGCGGGGAGAGCGCGAGCTTCACGGTGGCAAACTCGTCGAGCGGCGTCGCCTCGGCGGAGGCAACCAGCACAAGAGGCACTCCCCTCCTCGCGAGCTGCCGCGCCGCCGGGCGCGAGAGGAACCCGCGCCCGCCAAAGGAAACGAGAATCACAACGTGGCTCTCGTCCGCAGATGCCACGAGGAGGCGCTGCTCGTACTCGTCCACGGGCGCCGAGACGGTGCGCCCGATTTCCGCCATCTGAAAGCGAAAGTTCTGCGCGAAGGCCACGTTGCCCGCCGTGGCGAGGATGTCCACGTGCGAGGCGGAGCGCACGAGCTCGGCGGCATGGTCGAGACCGGCGGGGTCGAGAACGTTTGCCGTGGCGGCGAGCGTCTGCGCCAGGTCCTTCTCGATACCAACGATGACCTCGGCAGATGTCTGACCGGCACGCACCGGGAAGTTGGCGTCCACGGCGGGGCTCTCGCTGCGATAGGCCTCGAGCTCGGACGCCACGCGGACCCTGAGCTCGGAGAGGCCCGAGCGCCCGAGCTTCTCGCAGAGGCGGTAGACCGTCGACTTGGAGACGTGGGCGCGTGCGGCGAGCTGTTTGGACCCGTTGGAGAGAAACGCGTCGGGGCTGGCGAGAATGACGTCCGCCAGCGCCCTCTCACCTGACGAGAAGCCCTCGCCGAGCCTCATGCGCGCGAGCACGTTCACGACGCCGGCTCCAGGTAGCGCCCGCGCAGCTCGGAGATGTCTGCGTCGTCCAGGCCCAGCGCCTCGCGCAGGTAGTCCATGACGCCGCCGAATTCGTGCGTGACCGCCGCAACCGCTGCGCGCATGAAGCGCGGGTTGGCGTCCGTCCGCTCATCCGGCGGGTCGGGGTTGAAGAGGTTGGTGGCGAGGTAGTCCTCCCCCATCGCCTCGTCGGTCACGCCGAGCGCGGCCTCGATCAGCATGCTGCCCATGCCGCAGCGGTCTCGCCCGAAGTGGCAGTGCCAGAGGACGGAGCCGTCCGTGGTCTCGAGCACGCGGCGCAGGAGGGTGCGGTAGGCGGAGACGCCGGACTCTCCCAGAAGGATGTGCGGGTAGACCGTCTCCATGAAGAGCGCCGGGTCGTCCGTGTTGGAGCGGGCGGCCTCCAGTCGGGCGCGCGCCTCCGCGTTCTGCGAGATGCCGGCGATGGCGTCCTTGAGGGCGTCCGCATGCACGTAGCTCACGCCCGGAAGGCGCTCCATGCCGTCGGGGTACTCCACGAGCTCGTCCTCCCCGCGCAGGTCGACGACCGTACGAAGGTGATAGTCCTCAATCAGTCGCCGGCAGTCGGCTGACGTGGCGAAGTAGAGCGTGCCCGAGCGCAGGAGCAACCCGCGCCGAACGCGCTTTCCACCGGCGGCGGGAAGGCCGCCCAGGTCGCGCGTGTTGGGCAGGCCCTCGAAGTCAATGCGGCCGTGATTGGGCCGCGCGTCATGACACGCCATGTGCGTCCCTTCCAAAGAGGTGGTCTGTGAATTGGGGACTGTCCCCAATTCACAGAACAGCAGCTATGCCGGCGCCTCGCCGGTCGCGAGGATGTGCTCGAGCGCGGCCTCGTCGAGGACGGGCACGCCCAGGCTCTCCGCCTTCGCGAGCTTGGATCCAGCCGCCGCGCCCGCCACCACGTAGCTCGTCTTCTTGGAGACCGAGCCCGTGACCTTGGCGCCCAGCGCCTGGAGTGCCGCCTTGGCCTCATCGCGCTTGAGACGCTCGAGCGTGCCCGTGAGCACGAAGGTGAGGCCCGCGAGCGACTGCGGACGCTCGGGCTCCGTGCGCTCCTCCTCAAGCACCACGCCCGCCTCGCGCAGGCGCTCCACCACGGCCACGTTCTTCTGGACCTGGAAGAAGCCGCGCACGCTGGCCGCGATCTTGGGCCCGACGCCGTCGACGGAGGCGATTTCCTCCTCCGTGGCGGCGGCGAGCGCGGCCATGCTGCCGAAGTGCGCAGCGAGCTGTCGCGCCACCGTCTCGCCAACGTGGCGGATGCCCAGGCCAAAGAGCACGCGCGCGAGGCCGCGGCCGCGCGACTCGCTCACCTGCGCCATGATCTTGGCCGCGATGACGGGTCCCACGACGATGTCCTCGCCCTCCACGGTCTGGCGCCCGGTCCAGACGTTTGCCAGCGCCTCCTCGGTGAGGCGGTCGTAGAAGTCCGCGACGTCGGCAAGGATCCCCTGCTCGACCATGCGGGCGACGATCTCGTCCCCCAGGCCGTCGATGTCCATGGCCTTGCGGCTGCCCCAGTGGATGAGGCGCTCCACGGCCTGTGCCGGACAGTCGATGGAGACGCAGCGGTAGGCCACCTCACCCTCCTCGCGCACCACGGGGCTGCCGCAGGAGGGGCAGGTCTCGGGCATGCGGAACTCCGGCGAGCCCTCGGGACGCAGCTCCAGCACCGGGCCCACCACCTCGGGGATGACGTCACCCGCCTTGTGTACCACGATCGTGTCCCCCACGCGGACGTTCTTGCGCTCGATCTCGTCCACGTTGTGGAGGGTCGCGCGCGCGATGGTGGAGCCGGCCACGGTCACGGGGTCGAACTCGGCCACCGGCGTGAGAACTCCCGTGCGGCCCACCTGTACGCGGATCTCGCGCAGCACGGTGCGCTTCTCCTCCGGCGGGAACTTGAACGCGATGGCCCAGCGCGGCGCACGCGCCGTGAAGCCAAGCGCCGCCTGGCTTGCGAAGGAGTCCACCTTCACCACCACGCCGTCGATGTCATAGTCCAGCTCGTCGCGGTGCGCGAGGGCATTCTCGCAGTAGGCATGGACCTCGGCGGCACTCGTGCAGCGCGCAGCGTGGTCGTTCACGGAGAAGCCGCAGTCCGCGAGCCAGCGAAGGAAGTCCCACTGCGTGTGCACGTCGATGGGCGCCTCATCGGCCACGGCGTAGATGAAGGTCTCGAGGTCGCGGTGGGCCGTCACCTTGGGGTCCTTCTGGCGGAGGCTGCCCGCGGCGGCGTTTCGCGGGTTGGCGAAGGGCGCGGTGCCGGCGGCGTCCGCGTCCTCGTTCAGGCGCGCGAAGGAGCGCCGCGGCATGTAGACCTCGCCGCGAACCTCCACGGAGCGGCCGAGGCCGCCCTCGGCCAGGCGCGCGAGGCCGGCGGGCGCCAGCGCGCGCGGGACGTCGCGAACCGTGAGCACGTTTGCCGTCACGTTCTCGCCGGTGGTGCCGTCACCGCGCGTGGCGGCGCGCACGAACTGGGCGTCGTTGTACGTGAGTGCCACGCCCAGGCCGTCGATCTTGAGCTCGCAGGTGTAGGCGACCGGGCGCTCCGGCGTGGCGCCCAGGGCCTCGTCCGTGCGGGCGAGCCACTCGTCCAGCTCGGCGAGGTCCATGGCATCGTCCATCGAGTACATGCGCGCCGCATGCGTGACGGGCTCGAACTGCTCGGACACATAGCCGCCCACGCGCTGGGTGTAGGACTCGGGCGTCACGAGCTCGGGGTGTCCCGCCTCGAGGGCCAGGAGCTCCTGCAGCGTGCGGTCGAACTCCGCGTCGGACATCTCGGGGCGGTCGAGCGCGTAGTAGGCGTAGGCAGCGTGGGAGAGGATGCGGTTGAGCTCCGCGTGCCGTGCGCGCGGGGACCCTGAGACGCGCGGCTCCTGCGGCGCCTCCACAGGCTCCGTCGGAACGTCGTCGCCAAAGAGCGACGTCTGGACCTGCACGTTCTTCTCGTCTGCCATGGGAGCTCCTTGCCAGCCTCGCGGTTCTTCTCGGCCCACCATGGTAGCGCATGGGCCGGACGATGACCGATCCCGCGCGGAAACGGCGGAAGCCCCCGGGAACGCCGAGAAGAACGGACGGCACGCCTATCCCTTGCGGCGCTCCAGCGCGGCCAGGGCGCGACCGCCCAGAACCAGCTGCGCCACCAGGAGCGCGGCTGCTGCGCCCCACAGCAGAGGGTATCCCGCCGCCGCCACGAGCTGCCCACCGAGCGCCGAGCCCACGCCCCCGCCCGCAAAGACACCGAGGCCGATGAGACCCGTGCAGAGGCCCGTCTGCGCGGGGTCGGCATCCATGGAGAGCGAGACCAGGGTGGGCTGCGTGAGGATGTAGCCAAAGCCCAGGGCACCCGCGGCGAGCAGCGCCGGCGCCCACGAGCCCGTGACAGAGACCGCCGCCAGCGACGCGATGGCAAGAAGCCCGGACGCCTCGCCCACGTAAATGACGCCGCGAGGTCCGCGCGCGGCTCCTATGCGCCCAGAGACCGATCCGCCCACGAGGCACATGACGCCGTAGAGCATCATGATGAGCCCCGCCTGCGTGGACCCGAGGCCGCAGCGCTCGGAGAGGAAGGTCCCCATGAAGCCGTAGACACCCAGGAAGACGAGACCGGTGGAGCAGGCCACGAGGTACACGGCGCGGTGGGTGCCAAAGAAGATGCGGGCGGCGCGCGAGAAGAACGAGCCGCTCGGGACGGTGGCGACGGTCGCGGCGGGGACGGCGGGCGGCACGTGGCACCTCTCGCCCCGCGCGCTCTTCTCGCCCTGCGCGCCAACCGACGGAAGGCGCCACAGCAGCGCCAGCGCCACGAGCGCCAGCACGCCGAAGCACGCGAAGGCCGCACGCCAGCTCATGAGGTCGGTGATGATGCCACCCAGACCGGAGGAGAGCCCCTGTCCGGTGAACGTGATGCCCATGAGCACGCCCACCGCGGCGCCGCGGCGCTCGGACCCCACGACGTCGCCCACGTGCGCCTGCGAGACGGCGATGATGCCGGCGGCGAAGCAGCCCGTGACCACGCGCGCCGCCACCAGGAGCGGGAGCGTTGGCGCCACGGCGCAGAGGAACGTCCCCGCGGCGAGCCCCGCCACGATCACGCGGAGCACGCGCAGGCGGCCGAAGCGGTCGCCCAGCGTCCCGCAGACGGGCTGGAGCAGGCCGTACGGAACGAGGTAGGCGGTGAGCACGATCGTTGCGGCGGACGCGGCGACCCCCAGCGCGCTTGCGATGGCGGGCAGCGCCGGAGAGACGAACCAGTTGTCCGCGGCCGAGACGAGGCCGCAGAAGCCGAGGGTGTAGATGGCGCGCTTCTGGTCGGGCGTGAAGCTCATGGGCGGGTCCTTCGGGCGGTAGTTGCAGAGCCGACCCATTGTAGTACCGGAGCGCGCTCCGGCGGCGACGCCGAAAAAGAGCCTCTGCCACTTTTCGCGGCCGATCGGGCCGGATTGTTGGCAGAAGCTCTTTCTCGATGATCCTTGACTCGCTGCCGAGACGCGAAGGGCACCCGGCACGGTTCGCGCGGCTACGCCACCGAGGCCTCGTAGCCGGCGTCGACGACGGCGGCCACGAGGGCGTCGTCGGCCACGCCCTCGGCAGCCTCCACGGTTGCGGTGCCCGCCTCGAGGTCCACGTTCACCGAGCTCACGCCCTCGACGCCCTCGAGGGCCTTCTTCACGTGCGCGACGCAGTGCTGGCACATCATGCCGGTGACGTTCAGGGTCTTGGTCATGGTTGGTTCCTCTCTCTCGTCTCGTGCCGGGACCGGCACGTCCTCGACGGTCACGGACACCTCCGCAACCGGCGTTGCCGTTGACTCGGGCCGCTCGGCCGGCTTCCAGGTGCGCAGGCGCAGCGCGTTGGACACCACGAAGACAGACGAGAAGCCCATGGCAGCCGCCCCGATCATCGGGTTGAGCGTGACGCCCCAGGGCGAGAGCGCGCCCGCGGCCACGGGAATGCAGATGGCGTTGTAGAAGAGCGCCCAGAAGAGATTCTGCTTGATGTTGCGCATCGTGGCGCGGGAGAGCTCCATCGCGGTGGCAACGTCAGCCGGGTCGGAGTGCATGAGCACCACGTCGGCCGAGGAGATGGCCACGTCCGTGCCGGCGCCGATGGCGATACCCACGTCCGCGCGCGCGAGCGCCGGGGCGTCGTTGATGCCGTCGCCCACCATGGCGACCACGTGCCCCGCCTCCTGGAGCTCGCGCACCTTGGCCTCCTTCTGCGCGGGCAGCACGCCGGCGATGACCTCGTCCACGCCCACCCGACGGGCCACGGCGGCAGCTGTGCGCTCCTGGTCGCCGGTGAGAAGGACGGTGCGCGCGCCCATCGCACGCAGGCGCGCGATCGCCTGGGCGCTCGTGGGCTTCACGGGGTCCGCCACCGCGATCATGCCCAGGGCCCGCCCGCCGGCCGAGAAGAACAGCGGGGTCTTACCGTCGTCCGCGAGGGCGGCCGCCTCGTCCGCGAGGGAGCCGAGCCCCACGCCGCGCGCCTCCATGAGGCGGGCGTTGCCGGCGAGAGCGGGCGCGCCGCCCACGAGGGCGGAGAGCCCGCCGCCCGGAACCTGCTCGAAGTCCGCCACGGCGGCGCCGGCGTCCGCGCCGGGGAAGCGCTCGTCGGCATAGGCGCAGATGGCGCCGGCCAGAGGGTGCTCGCTCTTGCGCTCCAGCGCAGCGGCCGCGCGCAGGAGGTCCTTCTCGGCAACGCCCTCGACGAGGCGCACGTCCGTCACCCGCGGGGCTCCGGCGGTCACCGTGCCGGTCTTGTCCAGAACCACGGCATCCACGTTGCAGGCGGTCTCGAGCGCCTCGGCGGACTTGATGAGGATGCCGTTGGCGGCGCCGCGGCCGGTGCCCACCATGATGGCGGTGGGCGTGGCGAGGCCGAGCGCGCACGGGCAGGAAATCACGAGGATGGAGATGGCGTGCGTGAGCGCCGTGGCCACGTCTCCCGCGAGCGCGAGCCACGCCACGAACGTCACCGCCGCAATGGCGATGACCACGGGCACGAAGACGCCGGCGATCCTGTCCGCCATGCGCTCGATGGGGGCCTTGGAGCTCGTGGCCTCGTCCACGAGGCGGATGATTCCCGCGAGCGTGGTGTCGTCGCCAACGGCGCGCGCCTCCATCGCAAACCAGCCGCGCATGGAGACGGTGGCACCGGTCACGCGGTCTCCCGGGACCACCTCCCTCGGCACGGGCTCGCCCGTGATGGCAGACTCGTCCACCGCGGCCGCGCCCTCCAGCACCACGCCGTCAACCGGCACGGACTCGCCGGCGCGCACGATCACGCGCTCCCCCACGCGAACGTCCTCGGTGGGGACCTCCGTCTCCCCGCCGTCGCGCACGACCGTGGCGGTCTTGGGCGCGAGGTCCATGAGGGCGGCGATGGCGTCCGTGGTGCGGCCCTTGGCGCGGGCCTCGAAGAACTTGCCCAGCGTGATGAGGGTGAGAATCATGCCAGCGGAGTCGAAGTAGAGGCTGTGTGCCGCGTCGTGGAGCGTGGTCATGTCGCCTGCGCCCACCGCCCACGCCATGCGATAGAGCTGCGCGACGCTCCAGGCCGCCGAGGCGGCGGAGCCCAGCGCGATGAGCGAGTCCATGTTGGGCGCGCGATGCGCCAGCGTCCTGAAGCCGGTGATGAAGTAGTGGCGGTTCACAAAGAGAATCGGCGCGCAGAGCAGGAGCTGCGTGAGGCCAAGGGCCACGAGATTGGCCGCGCCCGCGAGCGCGGCCGGCTGCGGCCAGCCGAACATAGGGCCCATGGCCACGTAGAAGAGCGGGACCGAGAAGATCGCGGAGACGATGAGCTGGTTGCGCTTCTCGCGGATGGCCCGCTCCGCCGCGGCGCCGGGGCGCTCTGCCGGCACGGCGCCCTTCTCGCCCGTGCGGGCGCGGCGCGAGGCCCCGTAGCCGGACTCCTCTATGGCCTCCACCACGGCTGCCGCGGTCTCCGGGGAGCCGTCGTAGTCGAGCTCCATCGAGTTCTTGAGCAGGTTCACGTTGGCGCAGGCGACGCCGGGCACGCCGCCCGCCGCCTTCTGCACGCGCGCCGAGCACGCCGCGCAGGTCATGCCCGTGATGTCAAACGTCTCCCTCATCGCTGCCCTCCCGGGTTCTGCAAGTTGGGGACAGTCCCCAATTTGCAGAAAAGTTTTATGTGAATTGGGGACTGTCCCCAATTCACAGGTCACATGAACTTGCGGAAGAGGTCCATGACCTCGTCGGTCACCTCGGTGTCGCCCGCCTGGATGCGCTCGACGACGCAGGTCTCCAGGTGGTCGCGCATGACCTCGCGCGAGATGGCCTTCACGGCGGACTCCACCGCCGCGAGCTGCGTGAGGACGTCTCCGCAGTAGCGGTCCTCCTCCACCATCGCCCTGATGCCGTTCAGCTGCCCCACGGCACGGTTGATACGGCGCGTGACGTCAGCCTTGAGCTCGGGCGAGCGCGGCGTGTGCTTGAGCGAGCCGCAGCGGGGACAGGCGACGGTGTCGAGGTTCTTCTCGTCCATTCGAGACTCCTTTTGCTTGATACCCCCTAGGGGTTTCTTGTCTCGACTATATACCCCGTGGGGGTACGCGTCAAACCGTGCCCCGAGAAGAAGCTCAAACAGCCCAGACACGGGACGGAGACCATCTCTTCAAGTGCACAGAACCCAGCGGAGCATCTGTAGTAGAGATGACGTCACCATCACTCATACGGAAACGCGTAGGCCGCCGTGACGTCCGTCCCAGCCGCCTTCTCGCCCGTCGGCCAGACCAAAATCTCGTGGTGTCCCGCGGCATACGCGAAGAAGTCGTAATCGCCCAGATAGAGGGTAATTCCGTCTTCCGTGAGCATGTAGTGGTCTCCCGCGAGGAACTCCTCAGGAGTGTTCCCGATGGTCCCCTCGTCATAAAGGGCGCCCTCCGTGGAGAGCACGTAGTCCCGCAAAAGGCCCGCTGCGGCCTCGTCGAGCTCCGAGCGATCAACTCCGAGCGCCTCCCAGGGCTCCAGCTCCTCGCCCGTCGCGAGGTCGATGACGTACCCCTCGGTCTCAGAGTTGCCATGGGCGCCCCACAGCGTGACGTTGCGATAGATGCGATAACCAGCAACCGAGCCAGCAAGGTAGTCAAGTGAGGAACGCTGCCGGAGGCACTCGGGCTCTGCGGAGCCATACGTCCATGCGAGCGTTGCGGCGAGCTCCTCGTCAAAGTCACCCTTGAGTCGCGCGTTGACCCTGTCTACCGCAGACCCCTCCCCACTTGCGGAGAAGACCAGGTAGCCCCACGTCCGCTCAATCGGGTCCATGGGCGCCAGGTCCGCGTTGTTATAAGCGGGAACGCTCACGACCTCGGTGACCTCCTCCCCCGCATACGTGAGCGTCGCGGGGTTGACGGGCTCCTCCGCCTCGCCGGTCCGGTCCCCGTCCTCCCTCAAGGCAGCGTCAACGATGTCTCCCGCCAGGCTCTCAAGAAGGGCGACAGTCTCCTGCGTGATGCCCGCAACGTCCGACGGATCCCCCATGGAACCATCAAACGAGGACGTCATGAGAAAAACGCGCGTCGCAGCATCAAAGCCAAGCTCGGTCATGATCCGGGAGAACGCTGCACCTTCGACCGCCTCTCCGTTGACCGTATTGACCAGGGTGAGGGCGTCCGTCGGATCTGAGAAGGTCTGCGCAAGCTCGTACGCCACCCCAAACGCGCCATCCTCGGAAACACCCGTGACCACAAAGCTGCTGTCAGGAGACTCCTGGACGAGATACGGCCCCGTCCCGTCCACGGGATACCAGAAGGAGAGGTGGGCATACCCTCCGTTGGTGTAGCTCGGCTTTCCAGACCATTCGAGAACGGCCTCATCACTTTCCACGTCATAGCCCCACACCTCGACTGCATAGGACTCGTCAAGATAGGGGTGCCTGCTCACCAGTTCGGAATCGCCGTATGCCACGACAAGACGCTCGGCGCCGTCGCCAAAGTCGACCAGGCCAACGTAGCAGAGACCCGAGAGCCACACGTCCCCTCCATCGGAGGTGGTGACCACGCTCACCTCCCCGTGCACCAGCTGAAGCTCCCTCACCTTGTCGAGGTAGGCGCCGTAGCGCCCCAGGCGCATCGGAACGGAAAGATCATGCCCGGAGCCTTCTGAATGATCGGGCGGCACCACGATGATTTCCTCAGGAAGCTCTACCGCATCGGAATCTCCCCCGCTCGCCTCCCCGCCGGCGTCGCCCCCAGGCTCCCCGTCGACGACGCTGACTGGAGGGATGAACTGCGGAGCGCCGTCGTCAGGAGTAACCGTCACCTCATAGATCCCCTCGGCGATCTCCCCAAAGTCAGCCATGGAGAAGCCGGTCTCGCCCTCGACGTCGAGCCGGGGAATGCCCGAGACGTCGATGGCCCGGCCATCCAGACCAGTAGCCTCACGCACGCACACAACGTAGTTCTGCAGCGGATTGGCCTCGGATGCGGCGGGCACGATGCGCGTCACACGCGAGACGCTCACGGACTCACGCGCCCCAAACACGCACGTGGGCGAGGACGAGCCGTCTTCCCCTCCCAAAAGTCGCATGGCGATGCCCGCACCCGCCACAATGATGACCACCAGCGAGAGCGCGATTGCCACGATCTGCCAGCGGACGCCCCCCTGCCGCGGAGCTCCTCCACCCTGCGCCGAGGCGGGAGGAGCGGGCGACGGGGCCGGAGGAATGGACTCCAAGGATGGAGGAGCAGGCGACGGGACAGCAAGGTCTGCCCCGCATGAGGTGCAGAACCGCGCGTCATCTTCAACCGGTGAACCACAGCTTGGACAGAACATGATGGCTCCTCGCACGCAGGCCCATCAGGCGCGGGCCGTCACAGACGATTCTCCCAGACAGAAGAAGCGAGAGAGGCGGCATTTACGCAGGCGCCGCGATTCGTACGGCGAGAAGAACGAGTGCAGGCTTGAGGGGCGGCAGCTACGAGCGCCTGGCGACCAACGCCCCGGCAAGGGCGATCAGCGCCGCAAGGGCCGTGGCGGCAAGGTTGGACGCGCAGGGCTGGGCAATCGCGAGCACGACGCCGATAAGGGCACACGCCCCACAGAGAAGGGCGCTCAGCGCACCGAGCCTCCTGAGGTACGAGGCCTCGGAACCGATCACGCGCTCGAGCATGGCACACCTCCGCATCTCATTTACCTATCACCACGCTACGTCGCGCGCGTCAGCGCCAGGTAAGCGCTCTGACAGCTTTGTGCGCGGAGCGAACGCCCCCGTTCGCCTTGGGGCGCCAGCCGCTCGCCCGCGGCCCCACCGCGACCGCCCGCCGATACATCTCTCAACCATCACCACATCGTCACGCACCTGCCTGCGGCGGCAGCCCCGTGTACGCCAGCGGGCAGACAACGCCGGCTCCCAACGGGTAGGCTCGCCTCACCGCAGTCGCCGAGAGAAGGAGCCGCCATGCAGCACCAAGACCTCAACCAGTTTCTCAACTGCCTCTTCACGCTGGTAGTCGCCTACCTGAACCTGGACCAGGAGGCGGCCCGCCACGGCGCGTGCCAGTCCACGCGATCGCTTGACGAGGGCGTCCTCGCGACGCTGCGCAGCTACGGGCTGGTCGAGTACTCGGACGCGGGCAACCACCTCAGCATCACCGCCGAGGGGGAGCGGGAGGCCATGGGGGCGCTCAAATATCTCCAGCTCGCGCTGGGACCGTCCGTGGGCGCCTCCCACGACGAGATCAGGTGCGCCTGGCCGAGGCTCTTCGCCGACGAGGCCGCCGCGGGGGCGGGCCCTCTCACCATGTCGGAGTTCGTGGCAGCGGTGAGGGAGTCCGGGCGGCTGAGCCCGGAGCCGCGCCCGTCCTTCTTGCCCACCGCGCTCCCTGACCCTCCCGCCTCCTATCACCGCGACACGCAGGACGCCCGGTCGCTTCTCATGCGCCTCGAGCTCAAGCTTGGCAAGGGGACGCCGCAGCGATATCACTTCAGCAACTACTACGGGTACTCGCCCTCGGGCGAGCGCGACCGGACCTGCTGGAGAAAGGTCCTCGTGCCCGCGGGCCTCACCTTCCTCGACCTGCACCTCATAATCCAGCGCTGCCTCTGCTGGAGGGACCTCAGGCCGTTTGGGTTCCTGCTCTCAAACAGCAGGGGCAACCTGCTCATTGGCGAGCGGGGCGCATTCGGCGCCATCCCCCTGCCCAAGACCCGCAGGAAGAAGTTCGTTGAGAGGCGAGCGTCGGAGCTTCGCCTGGGCGAGGTCTTCCCCAGGACGCAGGAGGCAACGTACAGCTACGGCGACGGCACGCCCTGGGAGGTCCTCGTCACGGTGCTCGAGGTACACGAGGGAGTCTCCGGCATGGGACCGCAGCTCGTCGACGGCGTGGGCGACGCGCCGCCGGAGTGGGTCGTGGGCGTGGAGGGGTTCGACGCCTTCGAGAACGAGCTCTATGGCAGCAGCCGCAACGTCATCCGGGCGCTCTCCCGGGCGGATGCGACCGGCTTCTTCCCCTTCAACATAGAGGTGGCGCGCGAGCGGCTCTCCGAGTTCGAGGACGACCGCGTCCGCTGGCAGACCGTGCTCGACGGACAGGCCGAGAAGAACGGGCCCGAGCCTCCGGAGGCGGACCCCGACGACGACCTCAGCCGCTTCGACGGCTACGAGGGCTGCGGGGATCCGGATGAAGAGGACTACGAAGACTACGCGGACTACGACGGCATCCCGATCTAGCGCACACGCTCGTCCCCCGTGCCCTTGAAATTATATCCACGAGTCATATTTATGAAAGGTGCGGTACCATGAATCAGAGCGACGGGGAGGCGGGGCGCGATGCCCCTGATATACCGCTCTGCCGTGAAGCTCATCAGAGCGCGCGGGGGCGTCTTCACCGGTCACGACAGGGAGCACGACGAGTTCACCATGCCCTGGGGAGACAGGGTCATGGTCCCCCGGCATCGCGGAGACCTCTCTTCCGGAGTCGAGCAAGACATCAGGAGAAAGGTCCAAGGAACTCGGCGCGAAGGAGGCTGACATGGGAAGATACTTCTACGAGGCGATCCTTGAGCCCCGCGAGAAGGGCTGGGAGGCGCGCGTCCCGAGCCTTGGTATCGTCACACAGGGAGAGGACGTCGCGGACGCCGCCTACATGGCTCAGGACGCGCTGGCGCTGCGCATCTCGACGCTTCTTGCCGAGGGAAAAAACGTCCCCGAAAGGGGCGGGTTCAGCGGCGAATGCCCCGCGGGAGGCATGACGGTGGGCATCCTGACGCTCGCCGAACCCGGTAGCATCTTCGACGAGACCATGTCCGTTCAGGAGGCGGCAGACGTTCTCGGGGTTACCCGAGCCCGCATCCACGCGCTCGTCGCCGCAGGAAAGCTTCGAAGCGTCAAGAGCGGCAATGCCAGGATGATCTCGGCCTCCGACGTCATCGAGCGGTTCAACACGCCCCATCCCGCCGGCAGGCCCGCCAGGAGCACCGCCCTGGGCTGACAATGGCCCCCGTCGCCCACCCCAGAGCTCGAAAGTGACGTCCGTCCGGCCCTCGACGCGGTAAGCTCTTCTCGGCAACCGTCGAAAGGACCACCATGAACGACTTCTTGTTCCAGCTACCCACCCGCTTCGTCTTTGGGCGCGGCGTCACGGACCGCGTGGGCTCCGAGCTCGCCGCGGACGGGTACCGCCACGCGCTCGTCGTCTACGGCCAGGGCTCCGTCGTCCGCACCGGCACGCTCGCCCGCGTGACGGCCACGCTCGACGCCGAGGGCATCGCCCACACGGAGCTCTCCGGCGTGCGCCCCAACCCGGAGGTCGGCCTCGTGCGCGAGGGCGTCGAGCTCGCGCGCTCCTGCGGCGCCGACCTCGTGCTCGCCGTGGGCGGGGGCTCGGTCATCGACACCGCCAAGGCCATCGCGCTCGGGGTTCCGTACGAGGGCGACGTCTGGGACCTCTTCTCCGGCGCCGCGAAGCCCGTTGCCGAGGGCAAGCTCCCCGTGGCGTGCGTGCTCACCATCCCCGCCGCCGGCTCCGAGTCCAGCGCGTCCGCAGTCATCTCCAACGACGAGCTCAGCCTCAAGCGCGGCCTCTCGAGCGAGCTGCACCGCCCCGTGATCGCCTTCATGGACCCGGAGCTCACCTACACCCTGCCCGCGTACCAGACGGCCGCCGGCGTGACGGACATGATCGCCCACATCATGGAGCGCTACTTCTCCGGCGTGGGCCCCGTCCCCGTGACGGACAACATCGCCTGCGGCATCATTCGCTCCCTCATAGAGGAGGCCCCGCGCGCCCTCGCGAACCCCGAGGACTACGACGCGCGCGCCAACATCATGTGGGCGGGCGCCCTCGCGCACAACGACATCGCCGGCCTCGGCCGCAACACCAAGCCCGGCGGGCGCGCGGGCGGCTGGGAGAGCCACGGCCTCGAGCACGAGCTCTCCGCGCACCACACCCAGATCACGCACGGCGCCGGTCTCGCCGTGGTCTTCCCCGCCTGGATGCGCTACGTGTGGCACAGCGCCCCCGAGCGCTTCCTCTCCTTCGGGCGCGACGTCTTTGGCATCGAGCCGGTCGACGCCGATGCCGACGGCGTGGAGGTGACGCCCGAGGAGGCCGTCGCCGACGCCGTTGCCGCCACGATCGACGAGCTCCAGGCCTTCTTCGTCTCCATGGGCATGCCGTGCACGCTCGGCGAGCTCGGGGTCACCGCGGAGGACGTCCCCGCGCTGCTGGGGACCCTCGAGCAGAACAAGGGTGCCGTCTTCGGGGAGCTCCAGCGCCTCACGATGGAAGACGCCCGCGCGATCTACGAGTCCTGCCTGTAGGCAAGTCCCGCCCGCACGTCACGACGTCCCGCCGCGCCCGGCTCTGGGCGCGGCGGGACGTTTTCGTGTTCGGAGGCGTCCGCGTGCGCCCAAGACCCCCGCTGCCAGCGGCGTCCTGGGTGCGCGCGGACGTTCTTCTCGCCAAAACCGTCCGCTCGCACCCAGGGCTCGGCCCGCCGGCCGCCCGGCCCGCGCCCCACTTCTGTGCAATCCTTGATTTTCCCCCGCAGCGCGGTGGCGCGGCGATAATAGGAACGTTGTGTCTCCGAGACAAGGGAGTCCCATGGAGGACCTGTTCACCAACCTCATCAGCCAGTTCGGCTACATCGGCGTTTGGTTCCTCATCTTCTTCGAGAACGTCTTTCCGCCCATCCCGAGCGAGCTCATCCTGCCGCTCTCGGGCTTCTTCACCACCACGACCGACCTCACGCTCCCGGGCGTGATCATCGCCGCCACCATCGGATCGGTCACCGGCGCCTACATCCTCTACGGCGTGGGCCGCATCCTCTCGCGCGAGCGCCTCATGGCCTTCTTCGGCACGCGCCCGATGCGCCTCCTGGGCTTCAAGCCCGAGGACATCTCCAGCGCCGTGGACTGGTTCGACCGCAAGGGCCAGGTCACGGTGCTCATCTGCCGCTGCATCCCCGTGGTGCGCAGCCTCATCTCCATCCCCGCCGGCACCGCCAAGATGAACGTCCTCAAGTTCTCCCTCTACACGCTACTGGGCTCCACCGTGTGGAACACCATCCTCTGCTCGCTCGGCGCCGCAGCCGGCAGCGCCTGGGAGACCGTCACCGAGCAGGCCGAGTGGGTCTCCGACGTGGTCAAGTACGTGATCATCGCCATCGTGATCGTGGCGGTGATCTTCTGGGTGGTCAAGCGCATCCTGCCGGCACTGCGCGAGGGCAAGGAAGAGAAGGACGCGTAGCCGCCGCTCCCATCTGTCCCACACCAAACAGCCGAGAAGGGCCTCCGTCAGACGTCCTTCTCGGCTTTCTTCGTGCGGCGGGCCGCTGGCGTTGCGTTTATCGCGGCCAGGGCAGCTCTTGGCGAAAGCGCGTTGCGATAATTCGAGCCATGGCGGCGAGGATTCCGTATGACGGCTGCAAGGGCGCCGGAAAGTTGCGGATTTGACAGCTGCGGCAGCCGTGAGCTCCGCGCATGTTGTCGAATCTCTGGTCATGGCAGCCCCGCATAAGGAAGGCCCTCCCCCTCCAGCTGCCATGACCCGAGATTCGATAACGCCCTGACGCGATTTGCTGCCATAGCCCCAAATGAGACAACGCCGACAAACAATGCGGACTGCGAGCACGCAAGGCCCCGGGCCGTGCCATTCCGCGACCCGGGGCCAAGCTCAGAGAGAGCGCAGCCTAGCTATCCGGCACTGCGCGAGGGCAAGGCCAAGAAGAACGCGTAGGGCGGCAATTCCCCCTACGCGCCCGTCATCGCACGTGCATCCGCCAGCACGCGCGCGATGTCGGCAACGATGACCATGCCCTTGTCGGCAATCTGGGCGGGCAGCAGGTCGTGCTTGTCGTTCACCGCCACGTAACGCGCGTGCGGAAGCGACAGCGTGAGGTTCCAGAACGGCTCCTGGATGAACATCGGCGTCATGCGGCCGACTCCCAGCTCCAGGAGCAGCAGGCGTCTCTCGGCATGCGCTGCCAGCCAGTCGGAGACCTTGCGGTACTGCTCTTCGTACCTCTCTCCCTGCAGGAAGTTGCCGTAGCCGCGCACCCACGGGAAGGCCTCGCCGCCGCAGTGCGGGCAGCGCGGGATGAGCTCGGTGGGGATGCGCGTGTCGTCTCCCTGCGCCTCGACCATCTGACGCACAGGCTCCACGGCGTCCCAGGTGTCGTCCACGCAGCAGCGCGCACACTGGAAGAAGCGGTGGTCTCCCTGAATCTGGGCGACCCGTCCTTCAGGGTAGAGCTTCACGAACTGCGTGTCCTGGTTGGTGGTGAGCACGAAGAATTCCCTGCCCGCGAGAAGGGCGTCAAGATCCAGATACGGCGCGCGCACTGGTGCCGTCTGCGTGGTGTAAAGGAACGTGGAGAGGTACGCCCACCTCTCCTCGGGCGTCTCCCATCGGCGGAAGCTCCCGTCGAAGGCGCCGCGCACCCCGTACTTCTCGGCAAACTTGCCGAAGTGCTCTCGGAAGGACGGCGTGTCGCCGTAGTAGAAGTCGCCGCCGCCCGCAGCGGAGAGCCCGGACGCGCCGCCCACGAGCACGCAGTCAGCTTCCGCAATCTCGCGCACCAGGCGCTGCACCTGCTGGTCGTACGTGAGCGACGCGGGGCCGGCGAGCTCGTAGGGTGCGCTGCCCGCCGCATAGGCGGCGTGGTAGCGCTCGAAGTTCATCTGGGTTGCCGTAACCAGCTGCTCATACGGGGTCATCGCTCCTCCTCCCGCACGCCGAGAAGCGCGCACATCCCGTCCGTCACATCCGCGATGTCTGCGCACACCGTGAGCGAGCGCTCCCCCAGCTGACGCGGCTCATCGATCTTCCCCAGGTTGACGCGCAGGTAGAACGCATTGTCGTTGTGTGCCGTCATGTCCCAGAACGGCAGCTCTATCACGCCAGGCGTCATTCCTCCCACGCCAAGCTCCAAAAAGAGCACGCATCCGCCGCTCGCCAGGGCCTCCCCGACAAAGGCCTCGTAGCGCTTGCGCTGCTCCTGCCAGAGGCTCCCCTCGAGGAACGTCTCGTCGCGCACCCAGGGGGCCATGAGCCAACCGCAGCGAGGACAGCGCGGCAGAAGCTCGGAGGGCGCCGAGACGTGGCCCTCCCCCATGGCATCGAGGGCGCGCCGCACAAACCCGTCTGCCGGCCACAGCTCGTCGCAGCAGGGCTGGGAGCACTGCAGAAACGCAAGGTCACCCTGGAAGAGCCAGGTGCGCCCCGGAGCAAAAGCGCGACGGACCTGACCGTCCACGTTAGTGGTGAGCACGAAGTGCTCCTTCTTGGCGAGAAGCCCGGCGAGCTGGCGATATGGTCGGCCAACCGGAGCCGACTCCACGTAGTCGACGTAAGCCGCGATGAAGCCCCATCGCTCCTCGTTCGAGGCGTAGAGATGGTAGTAGCCGTCCATGAGGGTTTCGAAACCGTGGGCTCGTCGGAAGCGCTCGAGGCGACCGCCCTCCTCAAAGTCCCTAATGGGGTGATAGTGGTCGTACCCGCACGCGCTCGACATGCCCGAGCCGATGCCCGCAACCACGTAGTCCGCCCGCTCAAGAAGCTCGGCTGCGCGCGCGACGGCAGCCTCGTACTCACCCCTGCTTGCATAGGGGCTTCGCTGCTCGGCTCCAAGATGCTGGGCATAGAGCCCCATGAGGCGACTCATCGCGCTCCTTCCGCCAGGGCAACAAGGGCCTCTCCAAGGTCACCGCACGCGGAGGCGACACGCTCGGACGAAAGAGACGGGAGAATGGGGTCTTCTCTATTGAGCACGACATAGCTCGCGAGCGGAGCCGACTCCGCCCACGCCATGAGCGGCGCCTTGATCGCCTGATTGCGCTGGCCCACGCCAAGCTCGAGAACGCAGACGCGCTCGTCTGCGTGCCTGGCGAGAAACGCACGGAGGTTCGCTTCCTGCGAGTGAAAGGGCTCGAGGCGGGAGATGCGTCCCGTGTCGTCAACAGCAACGTCGAGCGCCGCCCCGCAGCGCGGACAACGGGGGACATCAGACGCTCCGAAAAACGCAAGGGCGTCGTACGTCTCGTCCGAGCAGCCGGCCGAGCAGCACAGGCGCGCGTAGCTGCCCTCGGTCTCCAGGATGCCGTCCGACGAGAAGCCCGCGCGCTCGAAGCGACCGTTGCAGTTGCACGTCACCACGAAGCGCGGAACGCTCGCCGTGAGCCTGTCGAGCGCCCGCATGGCCGGCGACGGCACATAGCAGCGGTACCCATATGTGATAAGCCTCTTGAGGAACTCCCATCGATGCGATTCGTTCGCCCAGGTGGACGCAAGGCCCATGAGTATGCTTCCCACGCCGTACCTCTGTCGCAGGTCGCCAAAGACGCGCAGGTACTCCCGATCACAGGAAAACTGGTTGTAGCCGTCGGCGACGTCAAGCCCATTGCTCGCGGCAATGATGACGGCGTCAGCATCGCGAAGCAGCGCGCAGACCTCGCCAGTTCTTCTCGGCCCATAAACCTACAAACTGGTACTTTATCCATAACAGCAAAACGTCTCGCCAAGCCCGCCACATCGGATGCCCGCAGCGCACGGGCAGCGGACGCTTCTCCGCAAGGCGGGAGGCCCTGCGGCGGAGAGGGAACCGCCGCAGGACCATGGGAATCTCATCCGCCTCTATGACGAGATGCGCCTCTTGTAGCCGCGAAGCACCAGTACCTCGCAGCCCACGAGAGCGGCCGCCAGCACCACATCTGCGCCGATGAGCGCCATCTGCCACGCGGGCAGGCCGTCCTGCGTCCCGTCACCCTCGTACGCCCAGCTCGACACCACGGTGTACATGATGTTCTTGGATGCCTGGCGCATATAGGCGACCGTGGAGGCGTCGGTCACGTCGGCCGGCACGTTGGGGCCGCCGCCGTAGGTGGAGAGCATCGCGTCGACGCCGTTGGCAAGAGCCGCGTCCGCGTTCATGAAGCCGTGACCGTTGTTGCGGAAGAAGTCCGTGAGCGCCATGCCGCGGAAGCCCCACTCGTCACGCAGCACGCCGTTCATGAGCTCGGAGTTCTCACCGCTCCAGCGGGTGCCGAGGAAGTTCCAGGACACCATGACCGCGTTCGCCCCGGCATCCTTCACGGGAATCTCAAAGGCGCGCAGGTAGATCTCGCGCGCAGCCTGCTCGTCCGCCCAGACGCAGACCATCTTGGCGTTGCCGTCGTAGAGCGCGAAGTGCTTGACGTAGGCATAGACGCCCTGGGTCTGCGCACCCGCGACGGCCTCTGCCGCGACGAGGCCGGACATCGTACCGTCCTCGGAGTAGAACTCGTAGTTGCGCGCGCCGAAGGCGGAGCGATGGATGTTCACGCCGGGGGCGTACCAACCCTCGATGCCCATCTCGCGGCACATCTTGCCCATGACCTCACCGTACTCGTGCTGCAGGTCGGGGCTCCACGTGGAGGCAAGCACCACCGGAATCGGCAGGCCGATGGACCCCTCGCCGGTGAAATTCTGGTTGATTGCGGTGGGACCGTCCGCATCGATGGTCTGGACCTTGCCAACGGAGTCGACGGCAGGGGTCTGGTAGCCGGACATGGAGATGAGCTCCACCATCTCGTCCACAGTCATCTGGTCCAGGAGCTGGTCCCAGCGCGGGTCGTCATAGTCCGCGTCGCGCAGGTCGGCGAGCACGAGGCCGTTGTCGGCGCCCGTGACGGGCATCTCGGCGTCCGGGTCGAGGTAGGTGGTGTAGTCGAAGGTGGAGTTGAGATGGTACGCGGCGCGCTGCTCGTCGGTCATCTCGGTGCTCGCGGCAGGCGCGCACGCCTCGTCGTAGTTGGCAAAGCCGCCCGCACGAGAGAGATAGGTCACGTTGCCGGCGATATCGGCAAAGCGCGCGGTCGCCGCCGCCTCGTCACCCTCGCGCGGATTGGACTCGTCAAAGACCTCGGCCTCGGCAAGCGAGAAGGACCGGCTGTCCAGCACATCGTGGCTGTTCGCACGGATGCTCACCTCGTAGTCGCCGGCGTCGAGCACGTAGCAGCCGCGACCGTCAACGTCGAAGGAGGCCATGTCCTCCACGTCCAGCTCAAAGTGCACGGTCTCGGACGCTCCGGGCTCGAGCAGCTCGGTCTTGTCGTAGTCAATGAGATTTGCCGCGGCCTTCTCGATTCCGCCGTCGACGTAGGGCGGGGTGTAGTAGACCTCCACCACGTCCCTGCCAGTGACGTCGCCGGTGTTGGTCACGGTGACGTCGAAGCTCACGGTGTCCCCGTCGACGGTGAGGTCGCTCATCTCCTGCTCGAAAGCGGTGTAGGAGAGACCGTAGCCAAACGGGTACTGCACGGAGGAGTCGTAGTCAAAGTCCATGCGCCCCGCCTCTGCCTCGGCGTAGGCGGTCTCGTAGAACTTGTAGCCCACGTAGATGCTCTCGGCGTAGTTGATGTAGGCCGGGTAGTAGGTCTGCGGCACGCCGTTGTTCATGCCCTCAACGCCCATGTCCGCCATGTTGGTGTAGTCGGCCTTGACGGCGTTCTCCCAGTACGGGGCCTCCATGATGTCGTAGACAAAGGTGTCGGGAGTGCGGCCAGAGGGGTTGACCTCACCGGTGAGGATGCGACCAAGCGAGGCAAAGCCGGTGTTGCCGGGACCGGCGGCCCAGATCACGGCGGCAATCTGGTCGTAGTCCTCCACCCAGCCGAGCTCCATCGGGTTGGAGCCGTTGTAGACCACGATGACCTCGTCGAAGTTGTCGCAGACCATCTCGACCATGTTCTTCTCGGTCTGCGAGATGCGCAGGAAGTGGTCACCGGCCTCAAAGTCGGCGTACTCGTCGGAGTTGTTGTCGTAGGCCACCTGCGTCATGTCCGTGGGCATGTCGTTGTGACCCTCGCCTGCCAGGCGCGAGATCACGATGACGGCGGTATCAGAGAAGTCGCGCGCGCCGGAGATCAGCTCATCGGGATACTCGTCAACGGTGGGCTGGGGCAGGTCCCAGCTCTGGGAGAGCTCGCTCACCTCCGGGCCCGCACCAAAGTCCGCATTGAACTGGCTGAGCTCCTCGTTGTACTCGATGCCGGCGGCGGTGAGGCTGTCTTTGATGGAGACCTTCTCGTAGAGGTCGTTGATGCCACCGGACCCCACGCCGGAGTAGACGGGGTTCTCGGAGGCGTAGCCAAAGAGGTTGACCTTCGCGTCCGGGGCAAGCGGCAGCGCGCCGCCCTCGTTCTCCAGCAGGACGAAGCCCTCCCCGGTGATGCGCTCGGTGAGGTCGCGGGCCTCCTGGGCGGTCTCCTCGCTGACGGTGAGCGCCGGGCTCGTGGCAAGCCCGATGAGCGTTGCCATGGGCCCCAGGCAGAGCAGGTTCAGCGAGACTGCCACCACGAGCACGCAGGCGATGGCGGCCTGGGAGCGCGCAAGGAATCTCTTGGGCCCGGGCAAGCCGCGGACCGCCACCAAGGCCACGACGAGCGCCACGAGCGCGACGCCGATTGCCACGAGGTAGGGCAGGCAGAGGCCAAGGACCGCGTAGACGTCCTCCATGTCGATCTGCAGCATGTTCTTCTCCCCTTTCTCACGAACTTCCTGGGGCAATGGTCGCACCGCTGCCCCACCTGCACCGCCCGCACCTCCGCCAGCGGGCGAGTTCCGCTACAGGTTGTCCGATTGTGCTTCACCGCCGAGCGCGCAGATGGAACACAATGATTTGTGAGGGGGCGGTCCCCTCTGGACTGGAGGAGGCGTGCCATGAGAGGACAGAGGACGCGTGCGGAGGACCAGAGGTCGCGCAGGACAAAGGGTCGCATCAAGGACGCTCTGCTCGTCCTTCTTGCTTCCCGCGGGTTCAACGAGCTCTCCGTCTCCGAGCTCTGTCGCGAGGCGGGGGTCACGCGTTCCACGTTCTACAGGCACTTCGCGAACCTATCCGATGTGGTGGACGAGCTCATTGACGCCTGCTTCGAGGTTTCAAGCAGAAACACCCGCAGCGGAGGGCCGGGGGGCACGCTCGACAACGCCCGACGCGTCGCCGCAATGACCGAACCCAACGAGCTTCGCGCCCACGAGACGTTGCTGCCCGCCTGCCAACGACTGGCAAACGACGAGAAGTACCTGCCGCTTCTCATGGACGAGTCTCTTGCCGAGCACGTCATTCACCGAATCTATCAGGCCGAGATCGAGAACTCGGTTCCGCTCTACATGGGCCGCGGGGGACTCACCCGTCGCGAGGCGGAGCTCATGTACCTTCGCGATCTCTACGGCACCTTCTTTCTCAACCGAGCCCTGCGCTGGCACAAGGACGACTACTGGTACCGCATGCACATCCTGGCTACGCGCGCGACCCTCTGTGCGCTCGATTCCGTGAGAGGAACGCCGATTGTGCCGCGCAGCGCGCCGGTTGTGACAGAGAGGTAGGCGGGGCTCCATCGCCCCGTATCATCTGACTCAGACGCCGTCGAGGAGGACGCATGAAGCACGCAGACATCATCGCCAAGCTCACGCTCGAGGAGAAGTGCGTCCTGCTGCAGGGCGCCACGCCCTTCGGCACCTGGCCGCTCGAGAAAGCGGGCATCCCGCAGATGGAGTTCTCCGACGGCCCGTCCGGCGTGCGCCACCAGGCCGGAGAGCACGCAGATCACCTCGGCCTCTCCGGCTCGGAGCCCGCGACGTGCTTCCCCACTGCCGTCACCATGGCCAACACCTGGGACGAGGAGCTCGAGGAGCGCGTGGGCGCGGCCATGGGCCAGGAGGCGGCCGTCCAGAAGGTGGGCACACTGCTCGCTCCCGGCCTCTGCATCAAGCGCAACCCGCTCTGCGGCCGCAACTTCGAGTACTTCTCGGAGGACCCGCTGGTGTCCGGCAAGATGGCCGCGGCCTTCGTGCGCGGCGTGCAGTCAAACGGCATCGCGGCGTGCCCCAAGCACTTTGCCGTCAACAGCCAGGAGACGCGCCGCCAGGCGTCGGACTCCGTCATCGACGAGCGGACCCTGCGCGAGATTTACCTTGCCAGCTTTGAGACCGTGGTGCGCGAGTCCGCTCCCAAGACAATCATGACCTCCTACAACCTCGTGAACGGCACCTACGCCAACGAGAACGAGCACCTGCTCAAGGACATCCTGCATAACGAGTGGGGCTTCGACGGCGCCGTCGTGACCGACTGGGGCGGCTCCAACGACCACGCCGCCGGCGTGGCGGCGGGCTCCACCTTTGAGATGCCGGCGCCCGGCCTGGGCGAGGCTCGCGAGCTCATCGAAGCCGTACGCTCCGGACGGCTTGCCGAGAAGGACGTGGACGAGCGCGTCGACGAGGCCATCGAGCTCGTGCTCTCCACACGCGCAGGCCTCGAGGCGGCACCGGCCACCTTCGACGCTGCGGCCCACCACGCGCTCGCCCGCAAGGCTGCCACGGAGGGCTGCGTCCTGCTCAAGAACGAGGGCGACCTCCTGCCGCTCGCTCCGCGCACCCGCGTTGCACTGATTGGCGACTTTGCCGAGACCCCGCGCTATCAGGGCGCGGGTTCCTCCGCGGTCAACAGCACCAAGGTGGACAGCCTGCTCGGCCTCATGGGCGAGACGGACCTCGAGCTGGTGGGGTACGAGCCCGGCTTCGAGCGGCACGGCGGCGAGAACCGCGCCAAGCTCAGGGCCGCGCTCGACCTCGCCGCGCGCGCCGAGGTGGTGCTTCTTGCCCTTGGCCTCGACGAGGCCGCCGAGACCGAGGGGGCGGAGCGCCGCACCATGGCGCTCAACGCCAACCAGGTCGAGCTGCTCCACGCGCTCGCCCAGGTCAACCCGCGCATCGTGGTGCTGCTCTGCGCGGGCTCCTGCGTCGAGAGCGACTGGGCGTCCGACGCCCCCGCGCTCCTCTACTGCGCGCTTGGTGGCCAGGCAGGCGCGGGCGGGGCGCTCGACGTCGTGACGGGGGCCGTCTGCCCGTCGGGCAAGCTCACGGAGACCTGGCCCGTCCGCCTCGAGGACGTCCCCTCCTCCGCCAACTACCCCGCCGAGGACCTGCACGCCGAGTACCGCGAGGGCATCTACGTGGGATACCGCTACTTCCAGACGGCGCACGTGCCGGTGGCCTATCCCTTTGGCTTCGGCCTCTCCTACACTTCCTTCTCTTACTCCGACCTCAAGGCCACCGAGCACGGTGCCAGCTTCATTGTCACCAACACCGGAACGCGCTCGGGCGCCGAGGTGGCGCAGCTCTACGTGGCAAAGCCCGACCACAAGGTCTTCCGCCCCGAGCAGGAGCTGCGCGGCTTCGCCCGCGTGGAGCTCGCCCCGGGCGAGTCCCGAACGGTGGAGATCGCGCTCGACGAGCGTGCCTTCTCCTACTTCAACGTGGCGACCGCCCGCTGGGAGATCGAGTCGGGGACCTACGAGGTCCGCGTGGGCGCCTCGAGCGAGGACGTCCGTCTTGTGGGGACGGTCGAGCTCGCCGGTACCGGTGCGCCGAACCCCTACGAGGGCGTCGACGTGGCGCCATACGAGACTGCCGACGTGACCAACGTGAGCGACGCGCACTTCGCCGCGCTTCTCGGCCGACCCGTGCCCGACGCCGCGCCACAAATCGGCCCCAACATGTGCTTCCGAGACCTCAATCACGGGCGCTCGGGCATCCTCTGGCTCGTGTGGCTGGTCCTACGTTCCCGCGTGCGCGCCATAGAGAAGAGCGGGGTCTCGGACATCAACGTCCTGTTCATCTGGAACATGCCCCTGCGCGCCATGGGCATCATGACCGGCGGCATCACCGACATGGGCGTCGTGGACGCCATCCTGCGCGAGGCACGCGGATGGGGCTGGGGCGGCATCGCTCTTCTCATCCTGTCGCTTGTCCTGGGCTGGGGGCCCGTCGCGGGGCTCCTGCTCTGGCTGGCATGGATCGTGGCGCCGATTCTCTGGGCGCTTCTCGCCAACCTCATCCGCAACCGCGCGCTCGCCAGCAAGCTCTAGCCGTGCAAAGGAGACAGGCACTTTTGCACGCCCGTTGCACACCCCGCAGAAAGGATCGCATCATGAGCTTCAAGACGTGGACCGAGGAGCACCAGGGCCTCTGGGAGTTCATCAAGTTCAACGTGCTCTCCAACATCTCCACCATCACCCGCATCGCGCTGACGGCGGCGGGAACGGCGATCTTCGTCGAGGCGCTCAAGATGACGCAGCCGTTCCAGTTTCTCATCTTCGACTACCGCGACACGGGCCTAGGCGCGTTCATCGCGTTTCTCATTGCCGAGGTAATGGCGCAGGTGGTGAACTTCTTTGTCCAGATGAAGCTCGTCTTCAAGTCCGACGCATCCTACCGCGAGACCGCGTGGAAGTACGCCGTGCTCGCCGTCGTCATTGTGGTGGTGAACCTGCTGCTTCCCAACTACGTGATGAGCTTCTGCCAGCAGACGCTCGGCATCGACGCCACGCTCGCCGGGACCATCGCCTCCGTGGTCAACACGCTGCTCGCGGTGGTGGTGAGCTTCCCGGTTCTCAAGCTCTGGATCGCGCCGGGCAAGTAAGGGGGCGTGCGACAGGAGGCGGCGGGGACGGAGCAGTGACAAAGCCCCGTCCCCCTGTCACGCATACCACTACAAGTTGAGTCACATGACGAGGCATGACACAACATGCTGTGTCTCACTGTGTAGTTTGCAAGGTGACAACCTTTTCTAACTTATTTGTCTCACAAACGCTTCACATATCTGGTAGTTTGTAGGGTGCCGTTACAGCAACGGCTACGCAACGACCACGTCAAAGGAGCGTGACAAGTGAGTCAGGTAGCAGCTTGGGAAGGGTTTGTCGGCGGTAACTGGGAGCACGAGATTGACGTCCGCGACTTCATCCAGAAGAACTACACCCCCTATGACGGCGACGAGTCCTTCCTCGCCGACCCCACGGAGAACACCTCCAAGCTCTGGGACGAGGTCATGGACCTCTTCCAGCAGGAGCGCGAGCACAACGGCGTCCTCGACATGGACACCGACCTCGTCTCCACGATCATCTCGCACCCCGCGGGCTACATCGACCAGCCCCTCGAGAAGATCGTGGGCCTTCAGACCGAGAAGCCGCTCAAGCGCGCCCTCATGGTCAACGGCGGCATCCGCATGGCCGTGGCCGCGTGCAAGCAGAACGGCTACGAGGTCGACCCGGAGATCGTGAACATCTACACGAACTACCGCAAGACCCACAACGCGGGCGTCTTTGACTGCTACACGCCCGAGATGCGCGCCTGCCGTCACAGCCACATCATCACCGGCCTGCCCGACGCCTACGGCCGCGGCCGCATCATCGGCGACTACCGCCGTGTTGCCCTCTACGGCGTCGACCGCCTCATCGAGGAGAAGAAGGCCGAGCACGCCGGCACCCAGAAGACCATGAACGAGGCCACCATTCGCCACCGCGAGGAGCTCGCGGAGCAGATCCGCGCCCTCCAGGAGCTCAACCAGCTCGGCAAGATCTACGGCTTCGACATCTCCAAGCCCGCCGCCTCCTTCCAGGAGGCCGTGCAGTGGCTGTACTTCGGCTACCTCGCCGCGGTCAAGGAGCAGAACGGCGCCGCCATGTCCATCGGCCGCAACTCCACCTTCCTCGACATCTACGCCGAGCGCGACCTCAAGGCCGGCAAGATCACCGAGGCCGAGGCCCAGGAGATCATCGACCACCTGGTCATGAAGCTGCGCATGGTCAAGTTCGCCCGCACCCCCGAGTACAACGAGCTCTTCTCCGGCGACCCGCAGTGGGTCACCGAGTCCATCGGCGGCATGGGCGTCGACGGCCGCTCCATGGTCACCAAGACCGCCTTCCGCTATCTCCACACCCTCGAGAACATGGGCACCAGCCCCGAGCCCAACCTCACGGTGCTCTGGTCCACCCGCCTGCCCGAGGCCTTCAAGCGCTACTGCGCCAAGATCTCCATCACCACGAGCTCCATCCAGTACGAGAACGACGACCTCATGCGCGTCTACCACGGCGACGACTACGCGATCGCCTGCTGCGTGTCCTCCATGCGCATCGGCAAGGAGATGCAGTTCTTCGGCGCCCGCGCCAACCTCGCCAAGTGCCTCCTCTACGCCATCAACGGCGGCCGCGACGAGAAGACCGGCGAGCAGGTGGGCCCGAAGTTCCGTCCGGTTGAGGGCGACTACCTCGACTACGACGACGTCGTCTCCAAGTACCGCGACATGATGCAGTGGCTGGCCGAGGTCTACGTCAACTCCCTCAACATCATCCACTACATGCACGACAAGTACTGCTACGAGCGCCTGCAGATGGCCCTGCACGACGAGCACGTCCACCGCTGGTTCGCCACGGGCATCGCTGGCCTCTCCGTCGTGGCCGACTCCCTCTCCGCGATCAAGTACGCGAAGGTCAAGGTCGTCCGTGACGAGACCGGTCTCGTGACCGACTACCAGGTCGAGGGCGACTTCCCCAAGTACGGCAACGACGACGACCGCGTGGACCAGATCGCCCACGACGTGGTCGAGGTCTTCATGAAGTACGTCCGCGAGACCGACACCTACCGCAACTCCGTGCCCACGACCTCGATCCTCACCATCACCTCGAACGTGGTCTACGGCAACGCCACCGGCAACACGCCCGACGGCCGTCGCGCCGGCGAGCCCTTCGCCCCGGGCGCCAACCCGATGCACCGTCGTGACACCCACGGCGCCGTCGCCTCGCTGGCCTCCGTCGCCAAGCTCCCGTTCAAGGACGCGCAGGACGGCATCTCCAACACGTTCTCCATCGTGCCCAACGCCCTCGGCAAGGACGGCGAGGTCATGTTCGGCGAGCTCGACCTCGACGCTCTCGGCGTGGACATCCAGATCGAGAACCCCGCCCCCGACTGCGGCTGCTGCTAGTCCTGCAAATTGGGGACAGTCCCCAATTTGCAGATTCGGTAATTGTTACTAGCATGGTGGCAATTATCGGGTACACTGTGAGAAACAGCGGGTCGCCCCTCGCGGGCGACCCATACGAGAAAGGAACTCACATGAGCGCTTCTGCCGAGCAGGTCGACAACCTCGTCAGCATGATCGACGGCTACGTCGAGGAGGGTGGCCACCACCTCAACGTCAACGTCTTCACCAAGGAGACGCTGCTTGACGCCCAGGCCCACCCCGAGAAGTACCCCCAGCTCACCATTCGCGTCTCCGGCTACGCGGTGAAGTTCAACTCCCTCACCAAGAAGCAGCAGGACGACGTCATCTCCCGTACTTTCCACGAGGCGATGTAAGGTCAACCTGACCTGTCCGTAGGGCGGGCCGGGAGGTTGCTCCGCAGAGCGCTTCGCGCCTTTCGGCGCTCAGAAGCTCTGCTTCGCAATCTCCCGGCCCGCTTCTGTCTATCATCGTCTTGTTGCATGTCTGGGTGGAAGGTGCGGATGTGACTGTGGATACCGAGAAGAACGTGCGGGACGTCGACGTGATCGGGCGGGTTCACTCCACCGAGAGCTTTGGGACGGTGGACGGGCCCGGCACGCGGTTCGTCGTGTTCTGCCAGGGTTGCCCGATGCGCTGCCAGTACTGCCACAACCCCGACACCTGGGAGTTCGCCCGCGCTGACGGCACCGGCCCCGGCACGAGCGTGACCGTCGGCGAGCTCCTCGAGCGCTACGAGCGCAACCGCCCCTTCTACCGCACCGGCGGCATCACGGTCACCGGCGGCGAGCCCATGGCGCAGCCCGACTTCGTGGCCGCCCTGTTCCGCGCCGCGCACGCCGCGCCCGCCGGGCGCATCCACACGTGCCTGGACACCTCGGCGGCCACGTTCTCCGCGGAGCACGCCGACCGCTTCTCCGCGCTGCTGGACGCGACCGACATGGTGCTCCTTGACATCAAGACCTCGGACCCGGCGCTGCACGAGACCCTCTGCGGCCTGCCCGCGAGCCATGCCATCGAGCTCGGAGAGGAGCTTGCCCGCAGGCGCATCCCCACGCTGATCCGTCACGTGGTCGTGCCCGGCCTCACCGACTCCGAGGAGGAGTGCGCCGCCGTGGGCCGCATCATCGGCGACTGGGACAACGTCGTGGGGCTCGACTTCCTCCCCTACCACACGCTCGGCAAGACCAAGTACGAGAAGCTCGGCATCGACTACCCCCTCAAGGGCGTGAAGGCAATGAACGCCGCGCGTGCGAAGGAGCTGCGCCAGGTGGCGCTCGCCGCACGCGCCGCGCGCCGGGCCGAGCGCGGAAAGTAGCGCGTGCCGTACGCCCAGAATCCCGAGCTACGTATGACGTGGTTTGAAGTTTTGCACGCCTAACTCGGGATTTGTGCCCGCTTGGGAAAAAACCCGAGCTACGCGTGGCGAGAAGAACGCGCAGCTCGGGATTCTTGACAGGGCCAGGAAGGCCAGGGCCTACGCCCGCTCGGCGATCTCCCTCACCAAACGCTCGGTTTTCTCCCATCCTATGCAGGCGTCCGTGATGGACTGCCCGTAGGTGCCGCCGCCCACGGGCTGGTTTCCGTCCACGAGGTAGGACTCCACCATGAAGCCGCGCACGAGCCCCCGGATGGTATCCGAGCGGCTCATCGAGTCGAGTACCTCGTGGATGATGCGGATCTGCTGGAACGGCCGCTTGCCCGAGTTGTCGTGGTTGCAGTCGATAATCGCGGCCGGGTTCTCGAAGCTCGCAGACGTGTACTTCTCCGCCAGCCGCTCGAGGTATTCGTAGTGGTAGTTGGGGTAGTTTATGCCGTCCAGGCCCACGTAGCCGCGCAGGACCGCGTGCGCGAGCGGGTTGCCCGTGGTGTTGACCTCCCAGTTGCGGAAGATGAAGGTCTGGCGCTGCTGGGCGGCGTAGATGGAGTTGAGCATGACGTCCGTGGAGCCGCCCGTGGGGTTCTTCATGCCAACCGGCATGGGCACGCCGGAGGCCACGAGGCGGTGCTCCTGGTTCTCCACCGAGCGCGCGCCCACCGCGATGTAGGCGAGCACGTCGATGAGGTACTGGTAGTTCGTGGGATAGAGCATCTCGTCCGCGGTGAAGAGCCCCGTCTCCTCAACAACGCGCAGGTGCATGCGACGGATTGCCTTCACGCCCTCGAGCAGGTCGTCGGCCGCCTCGGGGTTGGGGTTGTGGAGCAGACCCTTGTACCCGGTGCCCTTGGTGCGCGGCTTGTTGGTGTAGACGCGCGGGATGACCACGATCTTGTCCCTGACCGTCTCTGCCAGCCTGGCGAGCCGGCAGGCGTAGTCGAGCACGGAGTCCTCGCGATCCGCCGAGCACGGGCCGATGATCAGCAGCAGGCGGTCGTCGCGCCCGGTGAGAACGTCGGCCACGCTCCCGTCAAAGGCCTCCTTGCGAGCAGCCATCTCCTCGGAGAGAGGCATCTCGGCACGGATGTCCTTGGGGATGGGAAGGAGACGCTTGAACTTCATTGCCATGTGTTACCTCCGGGCGTGTGGGACGTGCGCGTTGTATTATCGCGCGTCGGGCAGCGGACGCACAACGCCGAAAACCGATGTTAAAGACGAATCGGGACATGACGGCCTCTTCCGGGCTGCCAGCCTTCTACGGGGCTGGCGTCCCCAGATTCTTCTGCAGATAACGCGTTCGGGCCGGCGGATGGGAGACTCCGCCGCAAAACGGGTCTTCGGGTCGGTGGATTCTGGCGAAACGTCTCGTCCTCGACGGCCTAGATCACAACGTTCTGCCTGGATTATGAAAAGCATCCCCATGAGTGGGGCGCCACAGAGCCCAAAATCCACCGGCCCGAAGGCCCGTTTTGCTTTTGCGCCGCAGGACCACTGACCCGAACGATGGTTTTGCGCGCAGGGTATCGCCGTGCCACGAGTCCGGTCAATCGCTAAGATGATGCCGAAGCAAACGACGGCGTGCCGTGCCCACGGCGCGCACGAAGGAGGCACCATGCCCTGCACCACCATCCTTGTTGGCAAGAAGGCCAGCTACGACGGCTCAACGATCGTCGCCCGCAACGAGGACTCCTCCAACGGGGAGTTCTGCCCCAAGCGCTTCGTGGCGCGCGAGGCGCCTAAGGCTGGCGCTGTCTACAGGAGCGTCATCTCGCACCTGGAGATCGAGCTCTCCGAGCCCGGCATGCGCTACACCGCCATGCCCAACGCCGACCTCAAGGAGGGCCTCTGGGAGGAGGCCGGCTTCAACGAGCGCAACGTGGGCATGAGCGCCACGGAGACCATCACCACCAACGAGCGCGTGCTCGCCGCGGACCCGCTCGTGCGCTACGACGCCGCAACCGGCACCCCCGGCGGCATCGGCGAGGAGGACATGGTCACGCTGGTCCTGCCCTACGCCACGAGCGCCCGCGACGGCGTGCTTCGCCTGGGCGCGCTTCTGGAGCGCTGCGGCACCTATGAGATGAACGGCGTCGCCTTCTCGGACGCGGACGAGATCTGGTGGCTCGAGACCGTGGGAGGCCACCACTGGATCGCGCGCCGCGTCCCGGACGACTCCTACGTCACCATGCCCAACCAGCTCGGCATCGACGACTTCGATCTCGATGACGCCTTCGGAGCACAGGGGGAGCACCTCTGCTCCGCGGACCTTCGCGAGTGGATGGCAGCCAACCACCTCGACCTCACGCTCGGCGTGCGCGGCTCCCACTTCAACCCGCGCGAGGCGTTTGGCAGCCACTCGGACTCCGACCACGTCTACAACACGCCGCGCGCTTGGGCGATGCAGCGCTTCCTGAGCCCGCACGCAGGCCCCTGGGACACGGCGGCACCGGCGGCGGACTTCGGCCCGGAGAGCGACCGCATCCCCTGGTGCCGCGAGCCAGAGCGCAAGGTGACCATCGAGGACGTCAAGTACGTCCTCTCCCTCCACTACCAGGGCACGCCCTACGACCCGTACGGGACCAACCCCGCTCACGCAGGCGTGCGCGGACGCTACCGGCCCATCGGCATCAACCGCAACAGCCAGCTCGCCGTCCTGCAGCTGCGCCCCGACGTCGCCCCGGAGCGCGCGGCTCTGCAGTGGATCGCGTACGGCTCCAACGCCTTCAACGCGCTCGTTCCGCTCTACGCCAGCGTCACGGAGACTCCGGCGTACTTCGAGGACACCACCACGCGCGTGACGAGCGAGAGCTTCTACTGGGCAAACCGCCTGGTGGGCGCGCTCGCCGACGCCGCCTACGGCGCGTGCCTGCCGCACGTGGAGCGCTATCAGCAGGCGCTCCCCGCACGCTGCGCGGCGCTCATCCGCGCGTGCGACGCAAAGGGCGGCAGCCTCGAGGCGTGCAACGCCGCGATCGCGGACGAGTGCCGCCGCCAGACGGAGGACCTGCTCGACAAGGTCCTCTACGAGGCCAGCATGCGCATGAGAAACGCCTTCTCCAGGAGCGACGGCTAGCCAGAGAGCCCGCCGCGCCGTGCGAGGACGTCCAGGTGGAGCTCCTCGCGCGGCGCCCGGGACGGCTCGACGGCCGCAGGGACGTCGGACCCCTCGACCCTCCTCGCGCCGAGCACGCGCAGCTCCCACGCGGAGGCCACATCCTCCGTGCCCGCCGTGCGCTCGCGCCCCAGGACGTCCGAGAAGAGCCTCCCCGCGATGCAGCAGCGCCACACGCGCGCCACAACGAGCCAGGACGTTCCGTCCCCCAGGCACGCCCGCACCTCCACGGGAGCGTCGTACCAGAGCCCGCGCACGAGCCCGGCGCCGAGGTCGGTCCTCTCCTCGCGAACGGCCAGCACGAGCGCGAGCTTTCCCGCCCCGGCGTCGCTCGCGCGAACGAGCAGCAGGTCGCAGGCAATCGCGCCATCGTGCCCCGGCACCGTCACCGCCGCGCGCGCCACCCCATCGCCCAGCGCCGCCGCCAGCTCCTCGCCCACCGGGAGGAAGTCCCCTACGCCCAGCATCTCTCGTCCGTCCTCTCGAGGTCCGCACAGGGGTGGTTCCCGCACGTCTTGTAGTCGTCGTCGGCGGAGAAGAGCCCGTGCGCGGCGCGAATGTCGTGGAAGCCCTCCGCCAGCCGGACGTAGTAGTCCACGGAGGGGATCTCCTGCCAGCCCAGGAGCGCGCGACGGTGCGGTCGCCAGATGATGAACATGCAGTTCACGTCATGCTCCGCAAAGAACTCGCACGCCTCGAGGTTGGACGCGAGCGCCGCGGACTCGCTCGGCAGCCCGCCCGGGCGCGCGAGCTCGGCCCCCGCCACGACCTGCGTGTACACGTTCCCCCGGCCAAAGACCTCCACGGCGTCGACGGTTCTTCTCACCCACTCGTCGCGGCCCACAACGCGGGCCTTGCCGGGGCAGAGCGACTCGAAGAGCCGCCTGTCCCAGACCTCGATGTCCGCGCCGTAGGCGGTTATCCCCGTCTCGCGCCGGATGCGCTCGAGCAGGTGGCGCGGGTAGGCGGGCGCCATGAGCTGGCAGGGGAAGCGTCCGCCGGAGAAGTCCCGGCCCATCGCGCGCAGGCAGCGGATGTAGCGCTCCACCTCGTTCTCGAAGGGCTCGGAGCCGGAGTAGTCCGTCCCGCCGGAGAGGTAGAGCTCGGAGTACCTCCCCGGCTCCTCGAGCGCAGCGTGGACCGTCTCGTAGAGGTCCTCGGGGTCGACGGCGGGGTCGGCCGGGTCCTTGGTGAAGAAGGCGCAGAAGAGGCACTGCTCCCCGCCCTCCCAGAACCTGCAGCGGCGGTACGCGGTGAAGATGAGCTTCTGCGGCCTCACGTCAACGAGCGAGTCCATGAGGGTCCCGCGCGAGGTCCGTCGCCCAAAGATCGCCGGCCGAGGCACGAAGTCCACCACGTCTATGGCAGGGTCCCCCTCGAGGGACTCCCTGAGCAGGAACGCCCCGAGCTCCGGGTCGTAGTCCACGAGGAAGGGATCCTCGTAGGTCTCTCCCCAGTTGACGTAGACGAAGGTCGAGTCGCGCAGCAGCACCGCCCCCGGCATGACGAGGCCGGCGGGCCTCCCCTCGAACTCGATGTCGAAGGAGTTGGAAGCGGCGCCTCCGGGGGATGCCGCCTCGGGCGTGCCGAAGCGATAGTCAGGCTCCTGGAGCCGCTCGAGCGCGCGGCGGGACAGCCGGGCACCGTGGCATGTCATCGAAATCTTGAGCAGCGCGAAGGGCGAGAAGGACGGGTGCTCGGAGAGCAGCCGCTCCATCTCCCCCACCTTTGACAGTTTGCCCTGAGCCATCTGTCAACCCCTAGCGAAGAAGGATCAGCCCCGCGGCTATCGCCGCGGGAACGGCAACGAGAAAGAAGACGTCGCGCGCCCTCACCGGCACGCGAAACGCCACGCGGCGGGGCGCTCCGTCCTCGAACCCACGAGACTCCATCGCCATGGCGAGGCTCTCGGAGCGCTCGAGGGCATGCGCCAGCATGGGCAGCAGCCGCTTTGTCGAGAAGGGCGACGCCCTCACGCCGCGCACCTTGAGCGCCGCACCCACGACGGTGAACTCCTCCGTCACCACGGGAAAGAAGTGGTACGCGGCAAGGACGCCGTAGGCGAACTTGGGCGGGAGCCTGAACTGCTGCATGAGGCTCATGACGAGCTCGAACGCGTTGCTCGTGAAGGCAAAGAGCACGCCCAGGCCGCCGTACGCCAGAACGCGGCTCGCAAGCTGCATGGCGGTGGTCCAGTCCGTGGCGTAGAGGGTGCGCTGGCCAAACGCGCTCGTCTGGACGCCCGAGGCATCGCCCGCCGTCCCGAAGAAGAGCCCCGTGGTGAAGAAGGCGAGCGCCGTGAGCGCAAAGGGGACCATCGTGAGCGCGAGCCTCCTGCGATTGACGCCGGGGGTGAGGAGCGTCACCAGGAGGCAGGACGCCGCCACGACAAGGTTCACCGGCACGTTGTAGGTGAGCGACAGCATGAGCGAGGCTATCACCGTCGCAAGCAGCTTGAGGCCCGGGTTCAGAGATCGCATGCGGGCTCCTCTCGTTCGCCGACGTAGCGGTCCAGCTCGGCCGGGGACAGCGCGCGAACAGCGCCGTCCTCGGCAAGGAGCACCTGGTTGGAGATGGCGCGGGCGAGCTCGACGTCGTGCGTGGCAACGAGGACGGCGAGCCCGCGGGCCACGCGCTCCATGAGGAGGTCGAGGATGAAGCGCGTGGAGCGCTCGTCCTGGGCGTAGGTGGGCTCGTCGAGCAGCAGCACGTCGCAGGATGCGGCGAGCATGGAGAGAAGCGCCAGGCGACGCTGCTGGCCCTGGGAGAGCTCGTAGGGCGAGGCCGCGGCGCGCGAGGAGAGCCCGAACTCCTCCAGGAGCTCCCGCGCCTCGGGCTCGAGCTCCTCGTCCGGGGAGCCGGGCCGCGCAGCGCGGAGCGTCACCATGACCTCCTCGAGCACGCTGAGCGCGAGGAACTGGAAGCGGGGGTTCTGGAAGACGAGCCCCACGTGCCCGGAGACCCTGAGGTCCCCCGTGCTCCTGGCGGCACCGGCAAGGGCCATGAGCAGCGTCGACTTGCCGGAGCCGCACGTGCCGAGAATGGACGTGACGCTTCCGCGGGGAAGCTCGAGGGAGACCCCGGAGAGAACGTCCCGCCTGCCGTGCCCGACGCAGAGCCCGCGCGCCCGCAGGGCCGCGGGCGCATCCGCTGAGACCTCTGGAGGCGCGTAGCCCCGCAGCCACTCCGACCCCAGGAAAAGTCCGCGCTCCCCAAACTCGTCACGACGGGCGGCGACCCCGGAGGGCGAGAAGGACCTCTCGTCGAGAGAGCCCTCGCGCTCCATGAAGACCACGCGGTCCGCGAAGGGGAGCCACCAACCGGGGCGGTGGTCCACCACGAGCAGGGTGATTCCCCGCTCGTTGAGGGTGCGCAGCTCGCCCGCGAGCCTCCTGCACGAGATGGGGTCGAGGTTGGCGAAGGGCTCGTCCAGGACGAGCGTGCGGGCTCCGGTGGCAAGGGCCGTCACCAGGGCGAGCTTTTGCTTGGTGCCGCCCGAGAGCTCGCGCACGGGGCGCTCGGCATACTCCCAAAGGCCGGCCTCGCGCAGGAGCTCCGCCGCCCGACCCTCGAGGTCGCCGGCGTAGTCCACGTTCTCCAGGGCAAAGAGGACCTCGTGGCGGACGGTGTCCATGCAGAACTGGTTGTCCGGGTTCTGGAAGAGGATGGAGACCGCACGCGATCGCTCCTGCGGGCCGAGCTCGGCGACGGGGTGTCCCTCGACCTCGACGGAGCCCTCGAGCACGCCCGCGTAGTCGGGGTAGAGCCCGGCCAGGCAGTACGCGAGCGTGGACTTCCCGCAGCCGGAGGCCCCCATCACGAGCACGACCTCCCCCTTCCCCACCGTGAGGGAGACCCGCTCGAAGACGGGCTCGTCCCCCTCGGCGTAGCGGAAGGTCAGATCGCGGCACGCGAGCGCCGGGGCGGCGGAGCCCGTCCCGGCAGCTGCGAGGCCCTCGTTCTTCTCGTCCGCCCTACTCATGCGAGCGGCCGAGAGCGTAGCCCTTGAGCAGACCCGTGCCCGCCAGCCTGTCCGCCACGACCTTGCAGATGACGTCGCAGAAGACGACGGAGCTCACGAGGCGGATGACGAAGAACAGCACGAGCAGGCCAAAGGCGAGCTCGCCGTAGCCGGAGCGAACGAAGCTCCAGACGAAGCTGATGACGCAGCAGAGGAAGGCCGCGAGCGTCATGGTCGTCCAGTCGAAGCGACGGTAGCGGAACGCCGCGAACGCGATCTCCGAGCCGATGCCCTGGACGAGTCCGGTGACTATGACCATGGGGCCGTACATGTTGCCCAGGAGCACCTCGATGAGCGCGGCCAGAATCTCGGAGACCAGCGCCACGCCCGGCTTCTGGATGATGTAGGCGGCAAAGGTCGATGCCATGAACCACACGCCAAAGAGCAGCTCGTTGCCGAGGAAGCCCAGCCCCACGGGCGTCCCCGCGGTGTTGATGAAGGCGGAGAGGTAGACCGCCGCCAGGTAGACGACACCCAAAACGATGCAGCTCATCGCCACGAAGACGATCTCCTGGAGCTTCCAGCCGTAGTCCTTCTTCTCCGCGCCCTTGCTTTGTGCCATGGCTACTCCTCCTCGGTGGGGCTGTTGACGTTCATCGTGAAGTGCACGACGTAGTGCGAGACGGTCTTCTCCATGAGCTCGCAGACCTCCTGGAGAAACGCAAAGGCCTCGGAGATGGTTCCCTCGAGGCGCGTGCAGTAGTGGACGCTCGTGGGCTCGAGGCCGCGCTGTTCGGCCAGGCGCCAGACCTGGGCGATGTCGTCGATGTAGTCCTCGACCCCCAGCGGGTAGAGGGCGAACTTGGCGTGGACGGGATGGTCTCCCCGCTCGGCCACCACACGGGCGTTGGGGGCGTCACCCGTGCAGGTGAGGACGGAGTCCCCCGAGATGTCGCCGGGGCAGCCCTTGGAGATCTGGCCCTCGATGGCCATGTGAACCCCCTCGCGCCACGCGTTGGCAAAGAGGGCCGCGACGGCGTCCATCACGTAGGGGAGCTTGCCGCGGTACACGGTGGAGAGGGCGTCGGTCTGGCTCCAGACGTACGAGGTGTCCGTCTGTTCGAGCGCGCCGAGGATGATGTCGATGAAGTCGTCGCTCATGGGATAGAGCGTGAAGCGGCACCCCGAGATGTCGAGGTCCGTGCCGCGACCGGCCCACGGCAGGTCGTCGCGGTTGCACGAGCACGAGCAGCTTTGCGTCATGGCTTCCCCTTCGTCCGGCGGGATGCCGCGCCAGCCGCGCGATGGTCTCCGCCACTTGAAGGGGCACGCCCCAAACCCCCGCCCCGTCAGGAGACGGGCGCGAGAAAGCTTCCCTACGCTGGTACAAACCAGATCAGGTTCAAGGGGTTGGGAGACGTCCCTCTCAGCTCGTGCGAGCACCCCCAGCTTGCTTGTCAACGTCAGCGCGATGAGCGCCGGCCTGCATTATAGGACAGCTGGGAGGGTTGGTTGCGACATTTTTTCGACGTCGGAAACACGGGGCGCGCCCTACGCCAGCCCAAATTGAATCAGGTACGCAACCGCGCCCGCCTGGACCACGAGCATCATGGGAAGCCCGGCGGCAAAGGCGGGCTTTCTGATCTTGTGCCGCGCAAGGAGCATGGCCAGCAGCCCTCCCGGCGCCCCGCCCGCGAGCGCCAGCAGCAGGAGCAGCATCTCCGGCAGGCGAGAGGCGTCATGCCCGCGGCCGTTGTGCATCGCCACGAGCTTGTCCGCCACGAAGGCGACAAAGGTCACGGCGCTCGCCCCGCCAAGATAGGCGAGAAGGACGGTGTGGTCGCGCGCGAGCGCCCCGCGCAGCGCGCCGGCGTCGAGCGGCCCCACGTAGAGGGAGACGAGCACGAGCGCCCAGGCCATGAGGGCCACGAGCGAGAAGACGTGCCACGTGACGTTGCGCTTGTTGCTGCGCCGGTCAAACAGGAGAAACCCAAGGACGCCGCCCGCAGCCCCGCCGGCGAACGAGAGCAGCGAGAGCGCCGCATGGGAGACGCCCGCATCCTGTCCGCGACGGCCTCGCCGCCACCCGTCCAGAGCAGAAACCGCAAGCGTCGCGAGGCTCATGACCGCGAGGTAGACCGGCAGCGGTTCGGGCGCTGCCGCGGAGAGGAGGTCGTGCACGGCCCCTACTCCCCGTCCGGGACGACGGGCGTCACGCGGTCGTCCGGCCCCACCTCGCGAATCACGCGGCACGGCACCCCGGCGGCGAGCACGCACGCGGGCACGTCGCGCGTGACCACGCTCCCCGCCGCCACGACCGCACCGTCACCAATGGTCACGCCGCCGCACACGGTGACGTTGGCGCCCAGCCAGACGTTGTCACCGATGGTGATGGGCGCCGACGTCTGCACGCCCTCGGCGCGCTGCGCCGGGTCAACGGCGTGTCCCGCACACGCGAGCACGCAGCCCGGGGCGATGAACGTTCCCTCGCCGATGCGGATGGGCGAGGTGTCCAGGAACGCACAGTTGTAGTTCACGAGCGCGAAGCCGCGAAAGTGGATGTTGAAGCCGTAGTCGCACCGGAAGACGGGCTTGACCGTCGCACGCGGATGCCAGGTGCCCAGAAGCTCCCGAAGAATCTCCGAGCGGCCCTCCACGTCTGAGGGCCGCAGCTGGTTGAACCGCCAGCAGAGCTCCTGTGCTGCGCCCTGCAGGTGGTTGGGCATGTCGAGGTAGTGGATGGCGTACGGCTCGTCCGAGCGCATGAGGTCGAGCGCGGTCATGTGGCTCCGTTTCGTCGGTGAAAAGAGCAGGGAGCTCACAGTGTAGCGTGACGAGCGAGCCAGCGCGACGAGCTGGCGTTGCCCCTACCGCACCGTGGCGCCAAACGGGCACAGGGCGAGCTTGGCCATCTTAAAGAGCTGCAGGCCAAAGGGGATGCCAACGATGGTGCAACAGAAGAGCGCGCCTTCGATGGCGTAACCGATCGCGGTCCAGAGACCAACGAGAACGACCCAGATCACGTTGGCAACAAGCGAGGGCGCGCCGCCGCCGTAGGAGATCGTCTTTCCAAACGGTGCGAGCGTGAGCGACGCCATCTTGAACGCCTGGCGCCCCAGCGGGATGCCAATGACGGTGAGATAGCAGAGCGCTCCGGCGACAAGAAACGCGAGCGCGGTCATCCACCCGCCCGTCAGGATCCAGATGATGTTGAAAAGCGTCCCCAGACAGCCCATGGCTCCCTCCCCCAATCGAGATGACGTCATGGTACGCCACACGGGCGGCCCGGACCTCAGCCGCCAGCTGAGAATGGCTGCCGCACATGCTACCGTCTGCGCGCCCGGACGTCCGCGTCTATCCCCTCGCGCCACGCGTCGCCAAACGCCGCGCCAGGCGCGCAGGCGCGCACCTGTGCCACCGCCGTAGCCATGGCGTCGTAGAGGACCTTTGTCCCGCGGGCGTCGGCGAGGTAGTCCGCGGCGCGGTCGGGGGCTATTCCCAGCTGCCCCGCCTCTGCCGCAGCGTCGATGTTGGCGCCAATAAAGAGGAACTCCCACCCCCTCTGGCGCCTCCTCTCGATCATGTGCCTCACCTTGGAGTACGTGAAGCGGCGGCTGGCGTTCTCCATGCCGTCCGTGGTGATGACAAAGAGCACCCTGTCCGCGCGATAGCCCTCGGGCAGCACGCTCTGCACCAGGTCGACGTGCTTGATGGCGCCACCCACGGCGTCGAGCAGCGCCGTGCAGCCGCAGCAGCGGTAGTCGTCTCGCGTGAGGCGCGGCACTCGACGGATGTCCAGGCGGTCGTGGACCACGCGAGACTCGCTGGAGAAGAGAATCGTGGAGACCGTGGCCTCCCCCGGCTCCTCGCGGTTCTTCTCGACGAGGCTGTTGAAGCCCCCGACCGTGTCGTCCTCCAAGCCCGCCATCGAGCCGCTCGCATCCAGGATGAAGACGATCTCCGCCCGCTGCACGTTCTTGCCCATGTCTGCCTCCTCGGTCGTGACCTGCGGTACGACTGGAAGGTTACGCGGTCCCGTGCGGCAAGAGGTAAACCGAGAGGCGACATCTGCGACCGACCCGGACCCCCAGGGCCTAGGAGGAGCCAAGGAGCGGCTGGTCAAAGGCGAAGAGCGCCTCGTTCACCGTCATGACGTCACGCACGCCGCGAGAGAGGTAGAACTCCACGATCACGTCGAACTTGCTGCTTCGCGAGAGCGCGAGGCCCGCGCGGGCGAGAAGCTCGCGGGTCTCCGGCAGCGTGAGCCCGAGCGCCATGGCAAGGGCCACCGCGGTGGGCTTGCTCGGCCTGTAGTCTGCGCGTGAGCGAATCTTGGAGAAGAGCTGGCGGCTCAGGTTGGCGCGGTGGTAGACCTCTGCGTCCGTGAGGCCGCGCTCGTCTATGAGGGCGAGAAGGGCCTGCGAGAAGGACGCGTCGAGATGGGAGAGGCGCTCCGCCAGGTCGTCCCTCTCCGCAAGACGCGGGGCTCCGAGAGCCATGCCCGCAGGTGGCGCCATGCGCTCGAGCTCCACGCGGCGGTCGTACATGAAGGGGCTCTCGTCCACATAGGCGTCTCCGATGAACTCGCGGAGCGCGCCCATGAGGCCCACGCCCGCGGCAACGACGTCCCGGGAGAACACCACGAGGGTCACGTCGACGTCCGGGTGGGGGCCGAGGAAGGCGTCCGCCTCCTCGCGAACCACCTCGAGCGCCTCTCGCGCCGGGTAGCCAAAGATCCCGGCGGATATGAGGGGCAGAGCCACGGACGCCGCCCCAAGGCGATCGACCTCGGCAAAGACGCTCTGGTAGCAGCCCCTGAGAAGCCGCTCCTCGCCGTGCCCTCCCCCACGCCAGACAGGCCCCACGGCATGGACGACCCAACAGCACGGAAGGGCGAAGCCCGGCGTGGTGACCGCCGATCCGGTGGGGCAGCCGCCAATCTCCTCGCACGCACGGAGCATGTCGTCGTAGCCCGCGCCGGCAAAGATCGCCCCGCAGACGCCTCCCCCGGGAGCCAGCCGCTCGTTGGCGGCGTTTACGAGCACGTCCGCATGCACGCGCGCGAGGTCGTTCCTGACTATCGAGAAGGGCATAGCGGGGCCTCCGTTGCCTCCGGTCACGTCTGGGCACCAATGGTATCCCCTGCGTGGACGACCCCTCTCACGGCACGCGCCCGCGGGCGGAAAGACACCGCCCGCCGATAGAGTTCGAAACCTTCACGGCTCGCCCATCCCGAGAGCGGCCGCGGCAGCTCCGTGTACGCATGGAAGGAGACGCGCGCAAGCTGCCCCGTGATACGCTCCCCTGCCACCCGAGGCGAGCAGCCTGCCGCACCAACGTCCCAGCCAAAACGAAGCACAGACGCCGCACGCCCGCATCGGAGCGCCCCGTCGAAGGACAGGCGATCGGACACGCACCTCTTTGGAAAGGAGGCAGATCCAAGAAAACGGCAGGGGCGGATTGCGTCCGCCCGCGGCGAGAGGAAGGGACATGAGAAGGAGAATGAGAGCGACAAGGGATCCGCGCCCCCGCAAGAGGCGCGGCGAGCATCCGAGCTGGGTGATCGCGACGCTGGTGCTCGTGCTCAGCTGTCTGATGGGCATGGCGCTGCCCCGGGACGCCCGTGCGGTGACGAGCCCGTTTCCGGCAGTCACCATCGACGAGATTGCCGAGGACGAGTTCGAGGACCCCGGGTACGCCTGGTCCATAGGCTTCGAGGAATCTCAGGTCATCGAGGGCTTCAGCCGGGAGGAGAACATAGGGCAGTACCTCAGCGCGGGAGGCCATGTGTCCGAGGGGTTCCGCAACGAGTACGTGGGAACCCCGGGCTACGCCGCGTTCATCGACGGGAACACGGAGAAGGGGTCCTTCTCGCTGCGCTACACGGGTGGCAGCTACGAGGGCACGCCCATCGATGCCATCGTCACGCTCGAGGACTGGACCTATCGAGAGCCGCCGGGAGGATTCTCCTCAATCCCGCAGTACGGCGGCGAGAGCTCCTACTGGGAGACCTTCAGACCCGGAGTCTACATCGCGGACGAGTGGCACACCCTCGCCGATTCCGGAGAGGGAATAGACAGTTGGAACTTCTATACCCTCGGCCTTGACGAGCTGGTGGTGAGCGTGCGCTTCGTCCATGCGGGAACGTCGGACCCCGTGGAGATGATGGGACACCTCACCACGACCGACCTTGACGTCTACCAGCGATTCTCCTTTGGCGGCGCGTGCACGAGGGGAAAGATCGCCGCAGACAACGACGTCCTCGAGATCGTGGACAACGGGACCACGGTCGACTCAGGCGCGCACTGGCTCGACGACCAAGAACCCGTTGACTACAGGAACGGCCTCGTCGAGGCGTACTTTGACACCACGGGAGACCGTGCCGACGAGCCCCTGCTGTTCTGGTTCGGCACCTCGTGGGGCGCGGGGGACACGGCGGAGTCGGTGTTCTTCCTCAACACGGAGTACATCACCTCTCCCCCGCCCAACGACGAGCCAACGGAGATTGTGAAGTCCGCCGACAAGACCGGCGAGGACAGGATCTCCATTGACGACGAGGTCGAGTACACCATCGACTACACCGCACACGAGCAGGGCTTCAACTGCCGGTGGGGCTACCACTATACGGCGCTCGACCTCGTGGACGTTCTGCCGGCGGAGATGCGCTACGTGGACGGCTCCGGACGCCTCTACGATTCCACGGGCGCCGACGTCACCGAGCGCGCGGGCACCGTCATCTACGAGGGAGACAACGAGAACCCGACCGAGAACACGGTGCGCTTTGAGTTCGAGGCAGACTACCTGCAGCAGATGCCCATGGAGGGCGAGCACTACCGCTTTGTCTTCCGGGCAGTGCTCACGGAGTACCCAGCCAACGGCTATCTCTTTGTCACCAACGGCTCCTATGCGCTCATCAACAGGACCGAGAAGAACCACTCCAACGAGGTCGTGACCAACCTCCTCGAACCGGTCCTCACGGTGGACAAGGGGGCGGACGCCTATGAGTACGAGGTCGGCGACGTCGTCTCCTACAGGGTCGCCTACCTGCAGACCGTCGAGAACGCGCAGGCCCGTCAGACTATCGTCTCCGACAACCTCCCCGAGTTCCTCGAGCTCCTGCCGGAGACCGTCCAGGCCACGGGGACCAAGGACCTCCCTCCCATCGAGACGAGCGGCAACGAGTGGTCCCTCGACTTTGACAAGTTCAACTTCGGGGACGAGCTCGTGGTCACCTACCAGGCGCGCGTTCGGCAGTCCGGCAACGGCGAGGAGATCGTCAACAACGCGGGCATCCACGCCAACAACGCCATGGACGCCGACGACCCGGAGGAGATCTGGGCCAACACCGCCAAAGTCGAGGTCACCAAGGACGTGGACCGCTACGAGGGTTATGTGGGCCCCTCGGACGAGGACCCGGGCTTCTTCGAGTACGCCGTGACGCTTCGCAACACCCAGGCCGGCACCGTCGCCAACGGCGTCGTACTCACCGACGACAGCCTCCCCGAGGGCATGAGGCTCGGTCGGAATGACGACGGCTCGCTCATGATCACGTCCGTGAGGGAGAACGACGCCGAGGTCCAGATGAATAAGGACCAGGACCGGTACTCGGGCTCGCTCTCCGACATCCAGTACCGCGTGGGCGAGGCCGCGGACCAGGACCCACACGAGGGCGACTTCGAGCACGACCAGACCGCAGCCGTGACGCCCCAGTGGAGCATCAGCCCCAAGGGCACCGGCTGGAAGATGACGATCGACCACCTGGCATCCGGCCATGACATCAAGGTCGTCTACCGAGCCTACCCGGAGGGCTCCGTCTCGGGCTGGGAGATCGAGAACAGGGCCGAGGTCACGGCGGACAACTCCCAACCTGACGATGACATTGCTGTCGTATGGGTGAACCAGCCGCACTTTGCCATCGACAAGCAGGCGTCCAACGACCGCTTCCAGGTGAACGACGAGATTCTCTACAGCGTCAAGGTCACCAACACGACCCCCGGCACGCTCGGGCGCAACGTCGTAGTCTCCGACCTCGCCCACACGCAGGGCGTGGAGCTCCTGCACGACACCATCAGGGTGTACGACACCACCGGCAGAGACATCACCGACACCTGCACCGTCTCCTACAAGAACAACCCCCATGACGCCGAGACCTTCATCGTGGAGACGCACCGCGACCTCGTCGCGGGCATGACCGATGACGTGCGCGACCTCTACGAGCAGCTCATGGCCTGCACGGACGAGGCGAGCTTCGACGAGACCTGCGCCCAGATCCGCCAGGCCGTCGAGGACGACAAGGGGGCGGACCACGACAGCGTCACTGAGGCCGTCCCCGGTCGCCCCACCTGGCGCGACGGCGCCATCGAGTGGCTCGACGGCTCCAACCCGCTCGGCATCGACTGGGAGAACCCGCGCATGGGCAGCCTCTCCTGCGAGACCGAGCTCGTGGTCGAGTACCGCGTCAAGATCAACGACGGCGAGCTCGCGGGCCAGACGGTCGACAACACGGCGCTCGTGGTCTCCGACGAGCCCAACACCTCCACGACCGACGACGAGGTCGTAGACGTCAAGGGGCCGAAGCTCGTCATCGCCAAGTCCTCCGACAGGGACCTCTACCAGGTGGGCGAGACCGCGCGCTACACCCTCGTGGCAACGCAGACGCGCGAGGATAACGTCGCGAAGGGCGTCGTAATCTCTGACCTCATGGACGAGCGCGACGTCGCCTCCATCGTCCACGGGTCCGTGAAGGCTACCGGCCCCGACGGGCAGCCCATCGCGGTCGAGCCCGAGTACGTCTCCGACGATTCCGGCAAGATCGTGGGCTTCACGCTCGCGACCGGCGTCGACCTCGCGGACGAGGAGTCCGTCACGGTCACCTACGACGTCACCTTCGAGAAGGCCGGAACGACGCTCCACAACGTCGCCCAGGCCAACGCGACCAACACGGTCGGCGGAACCGACGACAACCTCGTCAGCGTCGTCGACCCCTACGCCACGGTCACGCTCGACAAGTCCGTCGACAGGGAGACGGCCCGCTTCATGGAGTGGGCCACCTACACCATCAGGGCCCAGGTGGCCGACAGTCCGGCAAAGAACGTCGTGATCAGCGACATGAGCCTTCCGGACTCCATGCCCATCGACAAAGACTCCATCACCGTCAAGAAGGACGGCGCGGACGTCACGCACGACGCGCTCGAGTGGGACGGCAACGGCTTCTCCACCCACCTGGGAGACCTCGAGGCAGGAGGCGACGTCACCATCACCTACCGCGCCCAGGTGCGCGACGAGTCCCACATGGGAACCAGCGTGACGAACGTGGCCAGGCTCACGAGCGACTCGCTGGACGAGCCCCTCGAGGATGACGCCACGGTCCGCGTTGCCGACGAGGGCGAGACCGTCCTCGACAAGGCCGCCTCCGTCACGAGCGCTCAGGTTGGGGACTCCATCGTCTACGCCGTGGTTGCGACCGCGGGCGCAGACCTCACCGAGGCGACCCTCTCCGACTCCGGCCTTCCCGGGGGCATCGCGATAGACCCGGAGAGCCTCAGGGTAACGGTGAGCGGCGAGGAGGTCATGTGCGAGCCCATCTTCGAGGGCACGGACTTCTCGGTAGCGCTGGGAGACCTGAGCGCCGGGGACGTCGTGGAGCTTGCCTACGAAGCCGTGGTCGAGTCCCTGCCCGAGGAGGTGGAGGACCTGACGAACACCGCCTCCCTCCAGAGCCCCGACCTCCCGGAGCCCGCGGAGGACACCGTGGTGGTGGACGTCACGAGGGACGAGGAGGAGCCGGGAGACGACCCCGAGGGCGAACCGAGGGAAATCATCGCCAAGGAGGCGGACGGGGAAGAGGCGAACGTCGGAGAGGACGTCGCCTACACCGTCTCCGTCACCCCGGAGAAAGACCTCACGAACGCGGTGGTGACCGACTCCGGCCTGCCCGAGGGCACGGCCATAGACGAGGACAGCATCGTCGTGACGGTGGCGGGCGAGACGCTCGAGGACGTGGCCCCGTCCATGGACGGCACGGGATTCTCCATCGAGCTGGGAGACCTGGTCGCGGGAGAGACGGTCGAGGTCTCCTACCGCGTCACCGTCGAGGACGACTCTCTTGCCGGGACCACGCTCGAGAACACGGCCACGCTCGAGGCGACGGAGCTCGACGAGCCCCTCTCCTCCACGGAGGAGGTCCGCGTGACGGGCGAGAAGGACAAAACGGACGAGACGATCGGCCCGTCCGGACCGACCTCGGGAGGCTCTGGGGTGACGGCCTCGGACGGAGGATCCCTCCCCGGCACCGGAGAGGCCGACCCCGCGCCGCTGCTCGGCGTGTTCGGGGCAGGAGTGGCCGTCGTGGGCGCGGCGCTGAGGGTCCGCCATCTCCTGAGGAGACGGCACTAGGCGCTTCGGTCCAGGCATGCTCCACCCCAGCATCGTGGACCGAACAGCGCAGGTGCGGTGCGGGAGTGCGGGCTAATATCCTGCGACCCCTGCTCAAGTGCGGCCACGCTCCCGTGCTTCACACGCAAGTGCGCCCTCTGAGTGCGCGACAGAGCGCACTCAGAGGGCGCAGAAGGAGGTGCGGCCAGTCACTCGGATTGTGGCGAGAGGTGCGGGCGGAAGGCCGCTAGTTGAACTCGGGGAGGTAGTCCTTGTGGGCCTCGCAGAGCTCGTCGAACACCTCGTTGGCAACGGCATCGGAGTCGCAGAGCTTGTTGGCAACCAGCGCCGCCACGGCCACGTCCTTGTTGCCGGTCACGGCGGCCTCTGCCACCATGCGCTCGAAGCTCTTGATCATCTGGATGGTGCCGTTGATCGCGGGCGAGAGCTCTCCCACCACGATGGGCTTAGGGCCGTCCCCGGTGATCACGCAGGCGCACTCCACGGCGGACTCGTAGGGCAGGCTCGTGACCGTGCCGCGGTTCTGGACGTCCACGTACTGGACGTCGCCGCGGTCGTTCACGATGGAGTCGATCACGGAGCAGGCGGCATCGGAGTAGTGGGCGCCGCCGCGCTCCTCGAGCTGCTTTGGCTTGACGTGCAGCTCGGCGTCCTTGTAGAGCTCGAAGAGCCCGGCCTCCAACTGCTTGACAACCTCGGCGCGCACGCCGTGGGCCTGATAGTCCTTCTCGAGCTGCTCGAGCTCCTCGCGCGTGGAGAAGTAGTAGTTGAGGTAGGACACCGGGATGGCGTGCAGGCCGCGGACCAGGCGGTTGGACCAGGGGATCGCCATGATGTTCTTCATGGTGCCCAGCTCGTCGACAGGCAGCGTGCAGTAGCGCTCGAGCACCTCGTCGAAGCGGCTCTTGCCGTCGATGAAGACGTCGGTCACGAAGAAGTGGTGGTTGAGGCCGGAGAGCTCCATGCGCACGCGGTCGGGGTCCACGTCCATCCACTTGGCAATGCCAAAGCGCATCGAGATCGGGCAGTTACACAGACCGATGATCTTCTTCCAGTTGGTGTAGCGCAGCACGGCCTCGGTCACGATGCCCACCGGGTTGGTGAAGTTGACGAGCCACGCGTCCGGGCAGAGCTCCTCCATGTCGCGGATGATGTCGAAGATCACGGGAATGGTGCGCAGGGCCTTGAACATGCCCGCGGCGCCGTTGGTCTCCTGGCCGATCAGGCCGTGCTTGAGGGCGATGCGCTCGTCCTTGATGCGGGCGTCGAGCTGCCCCACGCGGAACTGTGTGGTCACGAAGTCGGCGCCGGCGAGCGCCTCGCGGCGGTCGAGTGTGAGGTGCACCTCCATCGGCAGGCCCGCGGCCTTGACCATGCGCTGGGCGAGGCCGCCCACGATCTTGAGCTTCTCTTCGCCCTCGGGGATATCGACGAGCCAGAGCTCGCGCACCGGGCAGGAGTCATAGCGCTTGATGAAGCCCTCCACAAGCTCCGGGGTGTAGCTCGAGCCGCCTCCGATGGTGGCGATCTTGATCGGGCGGCGCTCCGGGGCGCCCACGTTCTTCTCGGCCATGTTCTGGCTCCCTTCTGTCGGAATAAGCTGTCAGATTTCTCAAAAGGGCGCTACCGTCTCCGGCAGCGCCCTTCAAAGTGCGATGTGCATGCGGTTGTCGCGGCGCGGCGGCGCCGACGTCGCTCAGGCTACTCGGCCACCTTGGCGCGAAGCTCGATGAGCTCGCGGTAGACGTTGGCGAAGTTCTGCGCCATGAGCTTGCAGGTCTCGGCGCCGGCCATCTGGTCCTCGGCGTGCAGGAGCAGCAGCGGGGTGCTCTTGCGCTCGCCGTTGGCCTCGGCCGTCAGGAGCTGCATGTGAACGTCGTGGCCGCCGGCATAGGCCTCGTCGCCCTGCTTGACGAGCTCGGCCGCCGCCTCGAAGTCGCCCTCCTGGGCCTTGGCGATCGAGTTGATGTAGCAGGACTTGGCGGTGCCCACGCAGCTGATGATCTGGAAGCAGATCATCTCCATCTCTTCGTCCATTGGAGTCCCTCCCCCTGTCTTGGTGTCGGTCTCGCGGAACTAGCCGAGAAGGGCGGCGATGTCGTCGAGGATCTTCGGCGCGTTCATGCGGCCGTAGTCGACCATCGGGATGACGGTGACGGGGCAGCGGCCGTTGACGGCCTTCTCGAAGTCGCCCTTGGCATAGCCGATCTGGGGCCCGAGGAGGATGACGTCGGCCTCGTCGATGTGGTCCATGGCCTCGTTCATGGGACGGGCCTCGATGGTCACGTCCTGGCCGCGGGACGCCGCCTCCTTCTGCATCTTCTGCACGAGCAGGCTCGTCGACATACCAGCGTTGCAGCAGAGCATGATCTTCATGGGACGCTCCTTTCTCTGGGGCTTGCGCCCCGACTCAGCCCTTGCGGGCAAACGTGCAGTTCAAAGGTAATGCTAACTCAAAGGGTGAGCCGCAGGCGCAGGGAGATGTGGATTCGCCTGCGGCCCCGGGATGGTATCGAGCGGCGCGCGCTACTCCGCCATCTCAAACTGCTTGCGCTGGGCAGCCTCGGAAGCCTTCATGAACGGGATGTAGATCACCACGTAGAGGGCAAGGAGGACCACCTGCAGGACGGCCGCACGCCAGTCCATGCCCGTGGAGAGCAGGCCGGAGGCGATGATCGGCGTGGTCCAGGGGACCTGGATGCAGGTAGGGCTGACGAGGCCGATGACCGTGGCAAAGTAGCCGACGAGGATGCCGATGATGGTGTTGAGCACGAACGGGACCATCAGCGGGATGTTGAAGACGATCGGGTAGCCGTAGATGACCGGCTCGTTGATGTTGAAGATGCCGGGCAGGAGGCCGAGCTTGGCGATCTCCTTGGAGGGCTTCCACTTGCCGCAGATGAAGGTGGCGATGAGCAGGGCCAGGGTGCAGCCGGAGCCGCCCATGAGGGCGTACACGTTGATGACGTTCATGTTGAGGTAGAGGTCCGGGCGGGCGATGACCGCGTCTATGCCGCCGGTGGCGTAGAGCTCCATGGCCTCGGTGAGGACGATCGTGAGGACGGGCTCGACGAGCACGCCGTTGATAGTGGACTGGTGGATGCCGAGGGTGAACAGGAACACACCGAGCGAGTAGATCACCACGAGGCCGATCGGGTTGGTGGTGAGGGCTCGCAGCGGGGTCTGGATGAAGGTGTTGATGAGAGCAGTGACGTCAGTCTGGAAGCCTGCGTAGAGAACCATCGAGAGCACGCCGAAGGCGCCCAGGGTGAGCAGCATCGGGATCAGGACGTTGAAGGACTTCTCGACCGCGGGGGGCACGCCCTCGGGCATCTTGATGCGCAGCTTCTCGACGCCCGAGACCTTGATGAAGAGCGTGGGCGCGAGCAGGCCGATGATGATGGCGGTGAACATGCCGTTGGTACCCGTGTAGTTGGTGATGAAGGCACCGGTGACCGCAGCGGAGGTGACCTCATCGGTGACGAGCGGAGAGGTGGCGGCGAGGTTGGCCGTCACGGTCTGCGGCATCATGATGAAGAACACGGCGAGCGAGACGACAACGCAGGAGATCGGGTTGTCAAAGCGCTTGTTGGTGGCCAGGCTGTAGCCGACCATGCCGCACAGCAGGATCGCGGAGATCGAGAGCGCACCCTGGGAGAGCGCGGCGCCCCAGTACTGGGCGGTCGCCAGGATGTCGGCGTTGGGGAAGATGCCCGGGCTCGCGGGGTTGACGCTCCACAGGAACGTGAAGAGGACGTTATTGAACAGTGCCGCAAGACCGGCGAGGATGAAGACCGGCATGATGGTGGCGAAGCCGTCGCGCAGCGAGCGGAGGTGCACCTGGTTGCCGATCCTTGCGGAAACCTCCGAGAACTTGTCAAGGAAGCTCTGACCGTTGGCCATTGTTTTCACTCCTTACCTTTAGAACAGTGCCTACTTCAGACGCTCCCTCTCCCTGAAGAGCGCGTCCCTTGCAACAAGATTGGTCGTGCGCCGCCGGGCGGCGCGAGGGATACGCCGGCGAGAAGGACGGAGGCTGGCCTCACCGTCCTTCTCGCCCGCGCAAGAAGGAGGACTTACTTGACGACGTGCGACGTCGCGACCTCGGTGAGCCAGGCGGCCGACTTCTTGGGCCTGCGCTCGTAGTTCTCCATGAGGTCGACCTCGACGAAGCCGTAGCGGTTCTTGTAGGCGTTGGCCCAGGACCAGTTGTCGATCATGCCCCAGTAGTGGTAGCCCACGCACTTGGCACCGTCGGCGATGGCGCGGGAGATCCACTCGAGGTGCTGGCGCACGAAGTCGACGCGGTAGTCGTCGATGACCTGCTGGGTCTTCGGGTCCTTGTTGAGGTACTCGCGCTCGATGCCGATTCCGTTCTCGGAGACGTACCACTCGAGCTCGGGGTACTCGTTCTTGCACTTCATGCCAAAGTCGTAGATGCCCTTGGGGTAGATCTCCCAGCCGCGGGACTCGTTCATCACGCGCTCGGGCCAGATGTAGGGCTCGGCGAAGAGCGGGTTGCCCCACTCGTCGTGGCTCCTGGAGGGAGCCTGGACGCGGCTCGGCTGGTAGTAGTTGCAGCCGATCCAGTTCACCACGCCGCTGGCGAGGACCTGGTCGTCATAGGGGCGGATGGGCAGCACGATGCCGAGGTCCTCGGTCAGGGTCTTGATGACGTCCTCGGGCAGCGCCCCCTTGGTCACGAGGTCGAGCCACCAGCGGTTGGTGAGGCCGTCGTTCATCCGCAGGGCCTCGAGGTCGGCCGGCGTGGGGTCGTCCTTGGTGTAGGAGGGGCTGAAGTTGCAGATCATGCCGATGCGCGCGTCCGGGAGCATGCGGCCCTCGGAGACGGCCTGGTGGTAGCGGGCAACTGCCAGCGCGTGGGCGATCGAGATGTTGTACTGGGCGGTGCAGGCCTCCTGGAAGCTGTGGTGCTGCGGGTACCAGATGGGGTGCCAGTAGCGGTTCTCGGGCTCGACGATGGGCTCGTTGAACGTGAACCAGCAGCGGACCTCCTGGCCGAACTCACAGAACGCCTTGTAGGCGTAGTTGGCGTAGGCCTCGCAGACCTCGCGGTTGAGCCAGCCGCCGCGGCGGTAGAGGTAGGTGGGCAGGTCAAAGTGGTAGAGGTTCACAAAGACCTCGAGCCCGGCCTCCTTGGAGGCGGCGAACAGCTCGTGGTACCACGCCGCGCCCTCGGGGTTGATGTTGCCGTCCTGGTCGAGCAGGCGGCTCCACTGGATCGAGGTGCGGTAGTTGTCCATCCCCATGCTCTTGAGAAGGACGAGGTCCTCCTTGTAGTGGTGCATGAAGTCGTTGCCCACGTAGGAGCCGACCTGGTTGTAGAACGAGCTGATGTCCTCCATGGACCAGGTGTCCCAGAGGTTCTCCAGCTTGCCGCCCACGTTCCATCCGCCCTCCGTCTGCGGACCAGACATGGCCGCACCGAAGAAGAAGCTCTCCGGTAGGGTAAGCTCTGACATGTGCCCTCCGTTCAACAGTGCTCCTGTAATTCTCGCGTGACGCCTTTTCAGCTATCACGCTTTGTTGGCATGATTATAGCGCTCTAATTATTTCTAAGGAGGGGGATTTTCTAGGTATAGAAGCGCGATGCTTGGGCCATAATAGGTACAACAGCGCTAGCAAATCGTTTCTACCAGCGGTTTATTGGCTGTTTCGTGAGCGCACTGCGGTGAACGTTCGACATTTTTTTTCGATGATTTGGCGAGAAGAACCGTTGACGGCTCATTATCTACCGTTCGCGGGCGGCAGGAGTGGCGTCCCGAGCACCGAGGGAGGTCGCCATGCTGAAGTACCAGGCCATCGCAGCGGACATCCAGCGCAGCATCGAGGCGGGCGCCCTGCGGCCAAACTCGAAGCTCCCCACCGTGGTGGAGCTCTGCGAGGCCTACGGCGTGAGCAAGATCACCATCAAGCGCGCCATCGACCTTCTCACCGACAAGGGCCTCATCTCCAGCAGGCGCGGCTCGGGCACCTACGTCAAGAACACCACCGAGCTCTTCGAGCAGACCGGCATCGAGCGCATCGACGGCACCGCGGCGGACGTCGACGACGACTCCTTCGCGTTCTCGCACTCCGACCGCGCCGCGGGCTTCACCAAGGAGCACGAGGGCGAGGGCAAGAAGATCTCCTCCGTCGTATACGACTTCTCCATCGTGAACCCGCCGGCGAACATCGCCCGCCACCTCAGCATCCACCCGGAGGACTTCGCGTACCACCACTGCCGCGCGCGCTGCCTCGACGATCAGCCCATGGTCATCGAGTACACCTACATGCCGCTCGACCTCATCCCCGGCCTCAAGCGCTCGCAGCTCTACGCCTCGGTCTACGACTACATCCAGAACACCCTGGGGCTCAAGATCTCGAGCTTCCACCGCATCCTGCGCGCCGTCCCCGCCACCGAGGAGGAGGCCGAGCGGCTCGACACCAGGCCGGGCGTCCCCATGCTGGAGATCGCGCAGGTGGGCTTCCTCGACGACGGCACGCCCTTCGAGTACTCGGTCTCGCGCTACGAGGGCACCCGCGGAGAGCTGAGGGAAGTCAACGTGGTGTAAAACTTGACAAGGGGACAGTCCCTTTGTCAAGTGGCTCAGTCGTGGTGACCCCGACCGGAGCCGTGATGCCCCTGGGAGGATGACGCTCCCCCGGGCGACGCGACATCCGTCTCGGTGTCGGCCGAGTCATATCCCTCGCAGAGGTCGCGGAGCTCGCGCATGGTCATCTCCGAGGCGCCCTCGGCCGAGAGGTCGACGCCGGAGTCGACGAGCTCCCGCCAGACGCGCCACCTCCCCACGCCCATCCCGGCGTCGTGCGCCGCGTGGTGCTCCTCCTCGCTCGCATGGTCGCAGCGAACCTCGCCGGCAGATCCCGCCAGGCACTCGTGGCTCGCGGACGATATCGCAGCGTACTGTCGCTCGTCGTCGCACGAGACCGTCACCGAGACCACGGAGCCGTCCGTGAGATAGCCAGCCTCCTCGAGCTCCTCCCCCAGCGCCTCGACGGCGTCCTCGTAGCCGCGCCACAGCACGCTCGCCTCCGAGAGCACGCGCTCGCCGTCCTCGTTCAGCGCCTTCGCGCTCACCACACCGTCAAAGCGGTTCACACCGAGCTCGATCGAGGGGTTGACGTCGATGTCCACGTAGGCCGTGGGAGTAAGGGCCACGTACGCCCCGCCCACGCCGAGAAGGGCGAGGACGAGGCAAGCCACGGCGGCGGCGCGCGGGACGAGCCACCGGCGACGCGCCGCACGGGCGTCGAAGGGGACGATCTGCCCTCCCGCCGAGAGGTCGGGGGCGCCCTCGCTCTTCTCGGCGCGACGGGCGTCCTCCACCCTGGCGAGCGTCCGGGCCTTCAGGTCCTCCGGGGCATGGACGCCCTCGAAGGCCTCGATCACGCGACGCTCCGCCCCGTTCCGCCTGGCACCGCTCATGACAGCACCTCCCTGAGCCTTCTCTTGCCGCGGGAGATCCAGGAGTAGACCGTCCCCACCGGCATGTCGCAGATCCTGGAGATCTCCCGCGCGCCGTACCCCTCCACCAGAGAGAGGTAGAGCTGGGTCCGGGGAGGGTCCCCGAGCTCGTCCATCGCGGCGAGCACCTCGCGCAGGCCGGTTTCCGAGGGAGCCTCGGCACCCAGGCCCTCGTCCCCCACGCGCTCGAGCCGCTCGTCGAGCGAGACGTCCCTCCTGTGCGCAGACCTGAGCTGGTCCTTGCACCCGTTCATGGCCACGCGCAGGAGCCACGCGCGCTCGTGGGAGGCGTCGCGGAAGGGCTTGTCGCGACGCGCGAGCTTGAGGAACGTCTCCTGGAAGACGTCCTCCGCGTCGCACGCGGGCAGGTAGAGCAGGCACGCGCGCCACACGGCGTCAGCGTGCTCGCCCATCGCGCGCTCCACGTCCCGCGAGTCCCTCACGCACCCTCCTAGCGTCCGTCTCCCGTCACATGCTACCAGCCGCAGCGCCCGCAGCGATGCCCGGCATGGTGGCCGGCGCCATGGCAGATGCCTGCTCCGCGTCCCTCGCCGTCCGCCCGGTTGTCGCAGACGCCGTCGCCGTCGGCGTCGACGTATCCGCAGCCCCCGCCGCGGCAGTCATCGGCAACGCGACAGCCCTGCGTCTGGCACCACTCCGTCGGGCAGCACTCCGTCGGGCACGAGCCGCCCGACCCCGCCGCGCCGCGCCCCGTCGCGAGCGCCGGCTGCGCCGCGAGTCCGAGCCCCGCCAGCGCAAGCGCCCCGGCAACCGCCAGCGCCGCCCTTGCTCTTCTCAGCATCTCTACCACCCTCTCGTGTCCACGGGGCATCCGCCCCTCACTACAGACACGATTCAGGGGGCCAGATTCTTGCACGGGACAACGATCTTTTTTTCGGGGGGCGCCCCCGCACGAGACGTGCGTTCGCGCCGGGAGCGAGGCGCCAGGAGTGCGGGCAAATCCGGGGCCTCGCTGCGCCAAGTGCGGCCAGTCTCTCGGTCGAAACGCGCAGGTGCGCGCAAGGAGTGCGGGCCAGACCGCACCTACAACAGACATCGAGAAGTGCGGGGCCGCTCCCGGCAGACATCGAGAAGTGCGGTCGCACCGGAGGGCAACAACGAGAAGTGCGGTCGCACGCGAAACCTAGCGACGACGGCGCCGGCGGTTCTCCCTCAGGATGTCCTGGGCAACCCAGACGCCCAGGACAAAGGCGACCAGGTAGCCGACGAACCCGATGATGGGGATGCCAAAGATGACCGGCTGGATGCGCGCGTAGTAGACGACCGAGGAGCCGATGAAGAGGCCCGCCACGATGACGCTCATCGTGAGGCGGTTGGCGATGCGCGAGACGTCCTCGAGCGGGTCCTCGGTGCCGGCGAGGTCGAGGTTCACGCGGAGCTGGCCGCGCGTGAGCATGCGCATGGCAAGGCCGAGCTCGCCCGCCGCGCCGAGAAGCCCGTGCGTGGCGGCCACGCTCTCGCTCGCGAGGCGCTTGAGCTCGTCGGCGGTGAGCTGGTCCAGCGCGGTGTGGGCGCGCACGTGGCTCTGGATGATGTCCACGATCGAGGCGTCCGGCAGGAGCTGGTGCACCACGCCCTCGAGGGTCACGAGCGAGCGCGCGAGCATGGTGATGGAGCCGGGGAGCTCGATGCCGTTCTTCTGCGCCATGGAGATGATCGAGTTCATGAAGGCGCCGATGTCGAGCTCGGAGAGGTCGGCCGTCCCGTAGTCCGCGACGATGGCGTCGAGGTCCGCGAGCAGGTGCGCCTGGTCAACGTTGGCGATGCTCGAGACCGAGAAGCGCATGAGGCCGTCCGCGAGCGCGGCGGAGTCGCGCCTGCCCACGGCGAGCACCATGTCGCTCACGGCCTGGCGGTCGTGCGCGGAGAGGCGTCCCATGATGCCGAGGTCCATGTAGACGATCTTGCCCCCGCGGATCACGAGGTTGCCCGGGTGCGGGTCCGCGTGGAAGAAGCCGTCGTCGAGCATCTGGGTGGTGTAGTTGTCCGCGAGCTTGGTGCCAATCTCGGCGAGGTCGTAGCCCTCGGCCACGAGGCGCGCGGTGTCGTTGATGGGGATGCCCTCGACGTAGTCCATGACCACCACGTGCCGCGTGCAGAGCGCGGGATAGGGCTTGGGGCAGTCGATGAAGGCGCAGCCGGCGTTGTTGCGGCGGAACTCCTCGAGGCTCCTTGCCTCCACGAGGAAGTCCGTCTCCTCGCGGAAGGACTGCCAGAGCTCGTCCACCACGGACTGCAGGTCGACGAACTGGTCGTCCCCCATGAAGCGGCTCGCGTAGCGCGCGAGCGAGCGGATGATGGAGATGTCCTGCGCCATGATCTCCTGCACGTGCGGGCGCTGTATCTTGACGGCCACGAGCTCGCCCGAGACCAGGCGCGCCTTGTGGACCTGCGCCACCGAGGCCGAGCCCAGCGGACGGTCGTCGATGGCGTCGAAGATCTCCTCGAGCGGGGTCTCGTACTCCGCGCGGATGGCCTCGATCACGGTCTCGCGGTCCATGGGCTCCACGCTCGTCCTGAGCTTGCCCAGCTCGCGCGTGAAGCTCTCCGGGAGGATCTCGGACCTCATGGAGAGGATCTGCCCCGCCTTGACGAAGGTGGGCCCCAGCTCCTCGAGCATGCGACGCAGCCCCTCGGGCGTGAGGCCGTGGAAGATGTCGTAGCGCCGGACGATCTTGACCATCTCGCCTATGCGGGCGAGGCGCGAGGCGGTGGTGAGCCCGTAGTCCTCCGCGCCGGCGGCGCGCCCCCCGAAGATGCCGATCGTCTGGGAGGGCTCGCGCCGCGCCTCGCGCTTCTTCACGGCGGCGTACCAGGCGTCGAGGATGTCGTCAGGGGTCTTGGAGGTGGTGGGCATCTGCCGGCGCGGCAGCTCCGTGCCCATGATGTTGCCCCAGGAGCGGCGCTCCTCGGCGGGGGCGGGCTCGGGCTTGGGGCGCGGGACGTACGCGGGGGCATCGCCCGCGGCGGCGGGCTCGGGCTCGGACGCTGCCGTCGATTCCGGCTCGGACACAGGCCCGGACGCGGGTGCGGGCTCCGGCGAGACGGCAGCAGACGAGCCGGCGTCGGGCGACGTCGCGCCCTCCGCTGGCCCGTCGTTCTTCTCGTCCTCTCTCTCGGCGACCGGGGCCCGGTTCTCCCCGAGCTCCCGGTCGTCCTCGCGTCCTGCTTGCGTCACGCGGCTCCCCTAGCGGCTACTTGTCGTCGTCCCCGGCCTCGTCCGCGGCCTCCTCGACGTCCACCTTCACGGCCTGGGCGTCGAGCTCGGCGGACATCTCGGCCACCTTGGCGGCATAGGCCGCCCGCTCCTCGGGCGTCATGGCCTCGAGGCGGGAGCGCAGCGCCTTGTCGGCGGTGCCGTCGATGACCTCCCTGGCCTTGCGCGTGAGCTCCTGGTTGAGCGTCTTGCCCTGCTCCACCGTGAGCTCGCCCTTCTTCACGAGGTCGTCGACCACCTCCTGGGACTTCTCGGCGCCCATGGCAACGGCGCCGACGCTGGCAAGGAAGAGCTTCTTCAGGCCCTCGGTCACATCGAAGTCAGACATGGTGTGCTCCCTTCTCGCGTTCTGGAGACGCCCGACGCGTCAGCTTTATGGTCACCCTTCTACCCATCCGGTGCGCCGGGATTTCGGTGACGGGGCGCTCAGCCGGGCAGGCGTCACTCGCGGCCGAGAAGAACCTCTCTGAGCCCCTCCACGCTTGACGCGACGGCGCAGGCGCCCGCGCCCTCGAGCTCCCCCGGGGCGGCCGTGCCCCCGTACGTGACGCCCACGCACGGCACCCCACAGGCGGCAGCGGCGTCGACGTCGTGGTAGCGGTCCCCCACCATGACGGCATCGGACGGCGCGAGGCCCAGCGCCTCGATCGCGCGGGCGATGGTCTGCGACTTGTCCGCCTGCTCGTCAGACGTCTTGCCGAGGCAGACGTCGAAGAGCCCCTCCACGCCGTTGTCCGCCACCGCCCGCATCACGAGCGGCTCGCGCTTGGACGAGGCGACGGCGAGCCGGCGCCCCGCGGCGCGCAGGTCCTCCAGGAGCTCGCGCACGCCCGGATAGAGCGGCCAGCCCTCGATGCCGAGGTCCTTGTAGATGGCGCGGTACTCGGCCGTGACCTGGCCCGCCTCCTCGGACGAGAGGCCAAAGACGAGGGAGAACGCCTGCGGGAAGGGCGGGCCTATGATGAGCGGCACGCGCTCGAGGTCCTCCTCGGGGACGCCGTGGGCGGAGAGCACCGTGCGCGCCGTGGCGCAGATGCCCTCCACCGTGTCCGCCAGCGTGCCGTCAAAGTCAAAGATCACGAGCTCGCGGCCCGTGACGTCCTCGCCCGTGAGCGCCATGAGGCCCCCTTCCCGCCGAATTTGCCGTGCCAAGCGTAGCACGTCGCGGCCGTTGCGGGCCGCACCGGCCCGAGGGGGCCGTCCGGCGAGTCATGAGGACAGACGCCGCGCACGGGGTATCATGGCTACATCCCATGACCTCTGGAGGGAACCATGCGCGTCGAGCCCATCACCTGCTACCGCCCGCGACCGGAGTCCGTCGCGGAGTTCGTCTCGCCTCCGTACGACGTCTTCGACCGCGCGGGTGCCGCGGCCTACGTGGCGGAGCACCCGTCCTCGTTCCTCGCGATCGACCGCCCGGAGACCGCCTTCCCGCCCGAGCACGACATGTACGCGGACGACGTCTATCAGAAGGCGCACGACCTCCTGGCGGAGCGCGTGGCAGACGGCACGCTCCTGCGCGACGGCACCCCGTGCTTCTACCTCTACCGCCTCGTGCGCAACGGCCGCGCCCAGACGGGCGTGGTGGCCGCGTGCTCCTTCGACGACTACAACAACGGCATCATCCGCCGCCACGAGCTCACGCGCAGGAGCAAGGAGGACGACCGCGCGCGCCACATAGAGGCGACGGGCTGCCAGACGGGGCCGATCTTCCTCGCGTACCGCGACAACCCCGTCCTCGAGGCGCTCATCGAGGCCGCCAAGACGGCCGACCCGCTCTTTGACTTCACGGACGAGGCCGGCGTCCGCCACACCGTCTGGCGCGTGGCGCGCCCGGCGGCGGTGGAGTCGCTGCGCATGATGTTCGAGCACGTGCCGCGCGCCTACATCGCGGACGGCCACCACAGGGCCGCCTCCGCGGCGCGCGTCTGCCAGCGGATGCGCACGGAGGCGGGAGGGCGCCACACCGGCACCGAGGCATACAACTTCCTGCTCTGCGCGCTCTTCCCCGCGAGCCAGCTCACCGTCTTGCCCTACGACCGCGTGGTGGCGGACGCGGGCGGCCTCTCGGAGGACGAGCTCGTCGCGGCGCTCGAGGGGGCGGGCTTCGTGGTGGGGCCCCGCCGCGGGACCGCCGTCGAGCCCTCCGTGCGCGGGCGCCTGGGCATGTACGCCTTCGGCGCGTGGCGCGAGCTCTCCTTCGCCGGCGAGCGCCCGGACGACCCGGTGGCCTCGCTCGACGTGTCGCTCCTGCAGGACCGCGTGCTCGGGCCCGTCCTCGGCGTCGGGGACCCGCGCGAGGACGGGCGCGTCTCCTTCGTGGGCAGGACCGCCGGCACCGCAGGGCTCGAGCGTCGCGCCGGCACGGGGGGCGTGGCCTTCACGCTCTTCCCCACCTCGGTGGCCGAGCTCATGGACGTGGCGGACGCCGACCTCCTCATGCCGCCCAAGTCCACGTGGTTCGAGCCCAAGCTCATGAGCGGGCTCTTCATCCGGCGCGTAAGCCATCGGGAGAGCGTGCTCGACGCCGCCAAGAGGCGCCTGGAGCAGCAGGGGTAGGCCGCGGGCACGACGCGCGGGGCGAGAAGGACGAGGGAGGTGCCATGTCAGACGAGACCAGCGGCCGCGGAAGGCTGGGCAGGCTCTTCGCCGCGCTCGTGAGCGTGGACGACGACCCCCTGCCCAACGTGGGCGAGGACTCCCCGGACGGCGCGAGCGCACCGGACGGCAACACCACCGTCCTCGACGTCGAGGGCCTCTCGCGCTCCCTCGCCGCCTCGCCCGACCCGATGGCGCTCCTATCCGGCCTCGTGGTGGACGTGAGGGGCCGCATCGGGGCAGACGCCTCAGGCGGCTCCCCCGTGCTGCCGCCGAGCCCGCTCGAGGTCCACCTCGCCACGCGCCTCGTGGAGGCGGGCCTTCTCGAGACCGACGTCGAGCTCCCGAGCCTCCACGTCGTCCGGCCGCGCACCTCCGATCTCTTCTACCTGCGCCTTGACGATTCCCAGGTCTCATACCTCGCGCTCGTCCGCGTCATCCGCATAGAGGCCGCGCTGAACTCCGTGCTCCTTGCCAGCCGCGTGCTGCCGAGCCCCGACGACGCCACGCTGGAGGAGATCGTGCGCGCCGAGCAGCGCGTCGCCCGCTCCGTGACCGCGCAGGTGGCGGACGTGGTCTCGCACGCCGACGCGCCCGCCGTGGGCGAGTGGGACGTCCGCCGCGCCCTTGCCCTGGGCGTCGAGTCCTTTCGCCTCCCCTATCGCCTCACCGCGCGCTTCCGCGTGAACGTCGCCCGCGGCACCGCCGCCTTCGAGCTCGACCTCGTGCCGCCCGACGCCTGGGCGGCAACGTGCTACGTGGACGGCCTCGGCATCGTGCCCGCCACGCGAGAGATGCGCCGCCGCGCCGCGACGGACTACAACGCCCGCCTCGCCGTCCTGGCGGCGGGCTACGCCTTTGCCGTGGCGCCACAGGTCTCCGAGGTGTGGATCGCCGGCGTGGTGGACACGTCCTCTGACCACGCCTGCTACTACTCCGGCACCCTCAGGCGCTCGGGACTGGCCGAGGTGGACCTCACGGGCTCCTTCGACGCCCTCGCCGTGCTGCGTGCGGCGGGCTTTGCCCTGGAGGAGGACGACAGGACGCTCTCGCCGGTCCGCCAGACCTTCTCGCTCGACGACGAGCGGCTCTGCCCGCCCGAGCGCTACGACCCGCCGGAGCTCTCCGAGCGCACGCTGGGAGGGGCCGCGGCGAGCGCCCTGGGGTGCGCGCGCGTGGACGGGCTCTCTGCCAACGAGCGGGCACACCGGCAGCGCGTCGCCTCCGAGCTCGTGAGGGAGCTCGGCGACTCCACCGAGAAGAACGTGCGCATGCTGCTCTCCGCCGCGCGCGAGGACGGGCACGAGGACGTGCTCGACGCCGCCCGCCGCTGCGCCTCGATGCTGGTGGAAGGCACGCTCCCGGACGACCCCTTCGCCATCGAGGAGGCACTCGTGGAGGGGACGGACCTCGCCCGCGCCTGCTCGCGCGCCCGGGACGCCCTCGTCTCGCGCGACCTCGACGCCGCGGGGCGCGCCGTGACCGAGGCGCTCCTGCCTGTCGACGGGCTCGGCACCTATGACGACACGGATACCGTGAGCTGGCGCTCGTTTGGATCGTACACGGACCGCGCACTCTACAACCGGCTCCTTGCCCGCCCCGGCGAGGAGTGCCGGCTCGCGCCGGCACCCTACCTCGAGGCCCACATGATCGCCGCAGCGGCCGACATCGCGCGCGGGCGGGTTGAGAACGCCGTCGCGCACGCCCGACGCGCCGCGGAGGTGGCGCCGCTCTCCTCGCAGGCGAGCGCGAACCTCGCCCAGTGCCTCGAGGCAGCGGGAGACACGGAGGCGGCCGAGGAGGAGCTCAGGCGCCTCCTCTCGCTCGCGCACGACCCCGAGGGCCTGGGCATCGGCTACCTGGGGATGGCGCAGCTCCAGTGGCAGCACGGCCACGTGCTCGCCGCCCAGGCGTGCTACCAGCGCGCGACGCGCCACCTGGGCGCCCCCGCCCTCATGGCGGGACTCGCCGTCGTGGCGCTCATCGGCCACGTTGGGCTCTCCGCCGGGAGCTCGCTCGAGGGGGACCAGGCCGACTCCGTCCTGCGCGCGGCGGGCATACCGCTCGCCCCCACGGAGGAGGTGGGCACCGCGCTCCTGGAGGCTGCCCGCGCCGCCACGAACGCCGGTGTCTTCACCGTGGCGCGCGACCTCATGCGCGAGCTCTGCGCCCTCTCCCGCGACGACGTCCACTTTGGCATGCTCCGCTCGATCGAGGACGAGCCGGACCGATGACGCCGGGCAGCAGCGCGAAGCGCCGGGCGGGCCTCTGGCCGCCGTCCTTCTCGGCCGCGATTCTCGACTTCGACGGCACGCTTGCAGAGACCTGGCACCTCTGGCGCCGGGTGGACGAGATCTTCTTCTCCTCGCGGGGGCTCGAGTTCGACGAGGACGCCTCGGCCATGCTGGCCACGCTGGGCTTCGCCGCAGGGGCGCAGTGGTGCGTGGAGCGCTACCGCCTGCGGGACGAGGTCTCCGACATCGTGGACGAGTGGAATCGCCTGGGGGCGGCCCTCTACGAGACCTCCGTGGAGCTGCGCCCGGACGCCGAGGCGTACCTTCGGGCGCTGAGAGGGGCGGGCGTCCCGCTGGCCCTTGCCACCACCAACGACCCGCACGTGCTGGGAGCGATGCGGCACGTGGACGTCTACGGCCTCTTTGACATGGTGGTCTGCGGGCGCGAGGTCGCGCGCGGCAAGGACCATCCGGACATCTACCTCGAGGCGGCTCGTCGGCTGGGCGTTGCCCCCGAGGGCTGCTGCGTCTTCGAGGACATCCTGCCCGGCGTGATGTCCGCCCATCGCGCGGGCATGCGCGCCGTGGCCGTGCGCTGCGAGGACCCGCGTCAGCCCTGGGGCGAGCTTCGCCGCGAGGCGGACCTTGCGATCGAGGGCTGGGAGGGGCTCGTGGGCTGAGGCCAGACGGCCAGGCCAGGCGCGCCGCGACCTTCTCGCCCCGAGCGCATCTCTACCGGCACCCCGTCCTCCGCCGGCGACTCCCCACAGGCGTTGCGCTCCTCGCAGGCATGCCGCTCTCCCCCGGAGTCCCCTCTCACGCGGCGTCCTGCGAAATCCCCTTGCGACTGGGCAACATCTTTGATGGGCTCGCCATCTTGCGGGCAAGCGCAAGCGGAGAGATAAAGTCCCGCTTGTTCTTCTCGTCAGAAAGCGGGCGCGATTGGGCAGCATCTTTGATTACGTCGGGACTTGATATAAAAGACATTGCCCAATCGCACCGGATTCTGCACGGAGGGGCGCGAACAAGGAACGCGGCGAGCCCGGACCACCCAATCGCAGGGCGATTATGACAGGCACGATCGACGCCCCGTCCCCAGAACCGCGGGGAAGTCCACCACGCAAGCTTGACGTCGCCTCCGGGCAGGCGCGCTTGACAGTCCCTACCGCCGGCGAAGCTCGGCGTGGAAGTGCGTGTCCGTGTTGGGGCGGACGGGCGTGCGCGACGCCGCCACGAGCTCGAAGCCCGCGCCGGTGGCACTGGAGAGAAACGCGTCGACAACGCGCTCGTCCTCCTCGGCGAGGACGGAGCAGGTGGCGTACACGAGCCTGCCGCCGGGAGCCACGCGCGCGGCGGCAGCCGAGAGAATCTCCCCCTGCAGCGCCGCGAGCTCCTCGGGCGCGCTCGACTCAAGCGACCACGCGATCTCCGGGTGGCGGGCGAGCGTGCCCGTGCCGGTGCACGGCGCATCAACAAAGACCAGGTCAAACGTACCGAGAAGAACGTCGGGCAGGTCATCCCCGCCAAGCGCGCGCCCGTCGGCCGCAACGCACGCGACGTGCTCCGCCACCCCCGCGGCCTCCATGCGGCGCGCCGCGAGCGCGGACTTGCGCGGGCCGAGCTCCACGGCGACGATCTCGCAGGGGCCTCCCGCGGCGACGGCAGCGCCCTCGAGCAGCACGGTCTTGGTGCCACGCCCCTGCCCCACCTCGAGCACGCGGCTGCCGGGCTCGGGCGCGGCGGCGAGCGCAGCCTCCTGCGCCGCAAGGTCACAGGGCAGCACGTCCACGCGCTCGACGAGACCGGAGGGTGCGAGGCGCGCGGGCGCGCCCAGCAGGAACGACCCCGCCACGGGGCCCGCGACGGGGTCGCAGCCGGCCTTGGCGAGAAGGGTCTCTGCCTCGCGGAGGGAAAGCCGCGCGCGGTTGGCGGCCACCCAGGCGCCCGCAGGGCCCAGCGCGCCCATCGCCCACGCGGAGGCGTCCGCGGGTCCGAGCGAGGCAAGCGCCCGCTCGCAGAGCCACTCGGGAAGAGCGCCAACGAGGGCGAGGTCAGAGGCGTCAGAGCTCCCGCTCGCCACGCGCTCGCGCGCCGCGGCGAGCGCGGGGGCGTCACCCTCGGCCACGCGGCGCAGCACGGCGTTGGCAAGTCCGGCGGCTCGCGGCGCCACGCCGCGCACGAGCTCGACCCCCTGGCTCACCGCCACGTCCGAGCGCTCCCCCAGATAGAGGAGCTCGAAGGCGGCCAGGCGCAGGGCGTCCCTCACGCGGGGCTCCAGGTGCGCGCCACGGCGCAGGTGCGCGTCGACGGCGCGGTCGAGGGCGTCCTCGGCGGCGGTGGCGCCAAGGACGAGGCGCGTTGCGAAGGCGCGGTCGCGCTCGGGGAGCCCCGAGAGCGCCTCGGACCCCCGCAGGAGGTCGCGGGCGCGGGCGTCGCGGCGCCGGCGCTCCCCCAGCAGGGCGAGCGCGCAGCGACGGGCCGCCGTGGCGCGGGCCACTACGCCCGCTCCCAGGAGATGCCGTCCCCGCGCAGGCCGGCCGCCCACGCGGAGGCCTCCATCTCGCGCTTGCCGTCCGGCTTCACGCGCAGGACCTCGATCGAGCCGCCCTCGCAGCCGAGCCAGACGCGGCCGCGCGCCACGAGCACGGACCCGGCGGCCACGTCCCTCTCCCCTGCCGCGGCGGCGCACACGCGCGCCCCGCGACCAGCCACGGAGCAGCGCGCCGGCGCGGTGTCCCCGGACGCGAGCACGCGCGCGAGGTTCTTCTCGACCGCGTCCGCCGGGTCGAGCAGCATCTCGGCCTTGCCCACCTTGGCGGCATGGGTGACGAGCGCCTCGTCCTGCTCCGTCCAGACGGCAGTGCCGTCCACCACCGAGGGCAGCGTCTCCGCCAGGAGCTTCGCGCCCATGCGCGCGAGCTCGGCCGTGAGCTCCTCGGTCCCCTTCCCGGCGACCGCGGTGGCTGCCTGCGCGCAGTATGCGCCCGTGTCCACCCCGTGGCCTATCCGCATGATGGAGACGCCCGTCTCGGCGTCCCCGGCGAGGATGGCGCGCTGGATGGGGGCGGCGCCGCGCCAGCGCGGCAGGAGCGAGGCGTGCACGTTCACGCAGCCGGCGGGCGCGAGCTCGAGGACCTCGTCCGGCAGGATGCAGCCGTAGGCGGCCACGCAGACCACGTCGGGCGCGGCGGCGCGCAGCGCGTCCATGACCTCGGGCGTCACGCGCGAGGCCTCGAGCACGGGAAGGCCGAGCTCGAGCGCCCGGGCCTTGACCGGCGAGGGCACGAGCGCCCTCCCGCGGCCGCGCACGGCGTCCGGGCGCGTAAGCACGAGCTCAACGTCGTGCGCCGCGGCGAGCGCCTCGAGGGAGGGCACGGCGAAGTCGGGCGTGCCCATGAAGACCACGCGGAGCCTGGCGCCGTCCGCCCCCGTACCCACGTTCTTCTCGGCAGTCATGCGAGCCTCCCTAGACCTCGGTGTCGCCGGGGCGGGCGCCCGCGGCGAGCGCCTCCTGGTACTCGCGCTCCGCCTCGGCGCGGCGCATCGGCGCCAGATGGTCGAACATCGTCACGCCGTGGACGTGGTCGATCTCATGCTGGAGGCACACGGCGAGCAGGTTGTCCGCCGCCTCGTACTGCATGAGGTCGCCGTCCAGGTTCTTGGCCTGCACCACCACGTGGGAGGGCCGGCTCACGCGCACGGAGACGCCGGGGAACGAGAGGCAGCCCTCGGAGCCCTCGCGCTCGGGGCCGTCCGCCGTGATGATGCGCGGGTTGATGAGCACGTAGGGGTTCTTCTTGCCGCCCTTGCCGGCGTAGTCGACGTCGATGACCACGATCTGGCGCATCTCGCCGATCTGCGGGCCCGCGAGGCCGCAGCCGTCCGCGGCGTACATGACCTTGAGCATGCGCTTGGCAAGGGCGCGGACCTCGTCGTCGATGACCTCGATGGGCGCGCACTCCTCCTTGAGGCGCGGGTCGGGCGAGAGCACGATCTGGCTGAGCTCGTTCATGGGTTCCTCCTTCTGCCGGCCCCGGCGTCGTGCCGGGTGGGTCGGCGTCACATCATGTCGTACGCGTCAACGTCCACAGCAATGTTAATACCCGCGCGCCGCCCGAGCGATGCGACGCACTCCTTGAGCACGGGACCCACGTCCGCGCCGGGAGGGGCCTTCACCATCACGTGGCGGCGCACCTGGTCCTTGGCACGGGCACGCGCGCAGTCCGCGGGGCCCAGCACCTCCCAGCCCGGGGTCGTGCCCACGCGCCCGCGCAGGGCGTCGGCGAGGTCTGCCGTGGCGGCGCGGACGTCGCGCTCGGAGCGGCCCCACGCCACCACGTTGGAGAGCCGGCTGTAGGGAGGGTAGCTGGCCTCGGCGCGCTCCGCGAGCTCGGGCTCGAGGAAGAGGGCGCGATCGTGGGCGGAAACGGCGCGCATGGCGGGGTGCGAGGCCCAGTACGTCTGCACCACGACCTCGCCGGGGCGCCTGCCCCTCCCCGCGCGGCCCGCAACCTGCTCCAGGAGGTCGTAGGTGCGCTCGGCGGCGCGGAAGTCCGGCAGCTTGAGCATGGTGTCCGCGTTGATCACGCCCACGAGCGTGACCTCCGGGAAGTCGAGCCCCTTGGCAATCATCTGCGTGCCCACGAGCACGGCGCACTCGGCCGCGTCAAACTGCTCGAGCAGGCGCTGGTGGGCGCCCTTCGCCCGCGTGGTGTCCGCGTCCATCCGGATGACCTCGACGTCTGCGGGCAGGAGCATGGAGAGCTCGTCCTCCACGCGCTGGGTGCCCACGCCAAAGGCGGCGAGGTAGCGGCTGCCGCAGTTGGGGCACGTGGTGGACGGGTCGGGGTAGGCGCGCACGGGCCAGCTTCTCCCGCACGTGTGGCAGGCGAGCATGTGCCCGCGCTCGTGATAGGTGAGCGCCGTGGAGCAGTGCGGGCACTCGGGCACGCACCCGCACTCGCGGCACATGAGGAAGTTGGCGAAGCCGCGGCGGTTGAGCATGAGGACGGCCTTCTCACGCCGCTCGACCACGCCGCGCAGGGCCTCGACAAGCGGTGCCGAGAAGATCGAGCGGCCCCCCGAGCGGAACTGCTCCGCCATGTCCACCACGGTGACGCGCGGCAGCACGGAGCCCGCCGGCCGCTCCGGCATCTCCACGCGCACCCAGCGCGCTCCGCGAAAGGCGCCCTCGCGGCAGCGCGCGAGCGCCTCGAGGGAGGGCGTGGCAGACCCCAGGACGAGCGCCGCCCCGCGCTCGCGCGCGAGCTCGGCCGCGACCTCGCGGGCGTGGTAGCGCGGGGAATTGTCCTGCTTGTAGGAGCCCTCGTGCTCCTCGTCGATGATGATGAGGCCAGGGTCCGCGAGCGGCGCGAAGAGCGCCGAGCGGGCGCCCACCACCACGCGGGCGCGCCCCGCCCGGACGAGGTCCCACTGGTCGAAGCGCTCGCCCGCGGAGAGGCGCGAGTGCAGCACGGCAACCTCGTCGCCGAAGCGGCTGCGAAAGCGCCCCACGGTCTGGGCAGTGAGGGAGATCTCCGGCACGAGCACGAGCGCGCCGCGACCCGCCGCGAGGGCGCGCTCGATGGCGGCGAGGTAGACCTCCGTCTTGCCGGAGCCCGTGACCCCGTCGACCAGCACGACGTCCCCCCGGGCGCCGGCGCGAGCCTCGTCGATGGCAGCAAGCGCCTCGAGCTGGCCCGCGGTGAGGCGCTCGGGACGCGGGGCGGAGGCGGAAGAGAGCGTGGTGTCGCCCGTCCCTCGCAGCTCGCGCCTGCGCGTGACCGCCACGACGCCGCGGCGCTCCAGGGCGGAGACGGCGCTCGCGGCACCGGGTATGGTGGCGGAGAGCTCGGACACGCGCTGCGGCCCCTCGCGCAGGGCCTCGATCACCGCGCGCTGGCGAGAGGCCGTGCGCGGCGGGACGTAGTCGTTGGCAGCGGGCTCGAGCGCGGCCCAGCGCGCGTCCACGGCGCCCGCGCGCTCGCAGACGAGCTCCCAGGGGGCGTCGTCCGAGGCGCGGGTCACGCGCACCTTCTGCCCGGGAGCCAGGAAGGGGCGCACCGCCTCGCAGAGGGGGCACGCGTACTCCCGCGCCATCCACGTGGCAACGCGCGCCGCCGCGTCGTCAAAGGCGGGGGGCGCCAGGAGCTGCTCGACGGGAAGCACCCTCGTGGGGTCCACCCCCTCGGGGGGCTCCGTGGAGACCGCCATCACGTAGCCCACGGCGAGCCTGCGCGAGAAGGACACGAGCACCGTGGCGCCCGTCGTCACGCCGGCGTCCGCGAGCTCGTCCGGCACGGCGTAGGAGAACGTGCCGTCGAGCTGGCGCGTTGGTATGTCGAGCGCGACGCTCGCGTAGCGCATGGCGGCCTCCCGTTCTTCTCGGCTCGTTCTTCCGGGCCGCGGGATCTGCGGCCGTCTGTCGAACTTTTTATTGTAGCCGAGGGACGGGAGCCACCCGCCCCGGGCGGGGCTACCTGGAAGACCCTCCATGACGCCCGACCACGGCGGCCTGCGCCTGCCGGCGGGCGGAGCGGGCGGCGCCGCGCACGCGTCCCCGCGCGGCCCCGAGGGCGCCGGACATGTCCACGCCCAGGAGCGCGTTGGCCACCCACAGGAAGAACAGGAGCACCACCACGGGGATGACGCACGAGGTGACTATCATGACGGCGAGGCTCTCTATGAGGCGGTTGACCTGGTCGAGCACCTCGTCCGTGAGGCTGGAGACGCCGTCTGCCAGCATCTCGGGGATACCGGTTATGAAGTCCAGGATGGAGCCGTCTCCCTCCTCCTGGGACTGCTCTCCGGCGTCGTCCGCGCCCTGCTCGGCGGCGGCCTGGGCCTGTGCGGAGACCTCGTAGGTCCTGTCCACCATGTCCGTCACGGCCACGCTGGCCGGGACCACGGCAAACAGCACCACGGCCATGAGCAGGGCCTTCACGCCAAGGCGCGCGAGGGGGCCGGTCACGGCCGAGCGCCGCATCAGAAGGAGCGAGCCCACGAGCAGGGCGCAGCCCACCGGGACGAGCACCCTGAAGGCCGCGAGGCCAAAGATCGTGAGCAGGTACTTCTCGAGGTAGATGACCATGAGGACGATGCCCAGATCGGAGCTCACGTCCATGAGCTTGTCCGCAACGGGCGTGCCCACGTCGTCCGGGATGGCCGTGATGGCGGCGGAGAGCCCCGTGGACGAGGCAACGAGCGCCGTGACGTTTGCCTTCTTCTCGTCCAGCGTCTCAATGGTTGCGGCATAGGTCTCCGGCCTGGAGAAGACCTCCGCCAGCGGGAGGGCGGACACGAGGGCGAGAAGGACCAGGACGGCCGCGAGCACCCTCCTCCAGCGATAGATCCCGTCCATCACGACGTCCGGGCGCGGTGCCAACTCCTCGGGCACCTCGTACTCTGGCCCCGTCTCCGGCAACCCCTCCAGGCGCGTCCTCTCGAGCTCGTCCATGTTCGCTCCCCTCGTCCGCTCCCGCGCGTGGATCTGACGGATTCCTCGAGCCAAGCTGTCAGGAGCTTGCCCACACTTGAGAGTTTGACCCGAGGAATCCGTCAGGTGCAACGGCGTTTAGCGGACATACTGGGCCACTTACCGAATACCGAGCGACAGCACACAGGCTCCCCATGTCCCCACCTGCCGTGGGAGCTCCGTGCAAGCAAACGGGCAGACGGCGTTCGACGACGCCCGCTAGCATCGGTGACCTTGAAGTCACATCAGAGACGCGATGCGACTTGACCGATAACTGTCAAGTGTTTATCTTTTATGAGAGGTGCACGCATGCCCAAGGAACGTGAGGTGCGAGAGGTTCTTCGCAGACTCGCGCGAGAGGGTTGGGAGTCTGAGCCCGGTCGCGGCAGCCACGTCGTGTTCCGAAGAGCGGGCAGGATACTGGTTGTGCCGACGTCAAAGAGGGAGCTGCCCATTGGCACGTGGCGAAACATAGCGCGCGCGGCGGGATGGCTCGAAGAGAGAGGCAACAAGGGATGACCGGACACATCTACGAAGCTGTGCTCTCCCCCGCAGAAGGAGGCGGCTATGACGTGAGGGTGCCCGATCTTCCAGGGTGCTTCTCGTTTGGGGACGACCGCATGTCCGCCCTCGCCATGGCAGCAGACGCCATGAGGACCTATGTCGCCTCGCTCATGCTCCATGGCAGTCCGCTCCCCGAGCCGACGTTTGCCAAGGTTGACGAATCTGAGGAAGCAGTTCCCGTCTACTTTGAGACGGACGCCTCATATGTGGTGCCTGGGGAGCGCATGAGCGCAGCGGAAGCCGCGCGCAGACTCGGAGTAAGCGCGGGGCGCGTAACGCACCTGATCGCATCGGGCGCGCTTGACGGGTATCGAATCGGACGTCACACATACGTGACCGTGACCAGCGTAGAGCGCAGGATTCAAGAGGGAGCTCGCCCGGGAAGGCCGCGCACAAAGATCGCCTCGTAGTACGGACAGATCACCTGAATCTAACTTCGCAAAAGGGGGCGTGGGCGCCGGACATGACAAAGTACCCTGTCCCCTTTGTCAGCCTTCGAGCCAGAAGAGGCTTGCGTCGTCGGAGCGCTTGAGGCGCGGGAAGCGGAGATAGTCGGGGTCCGAGGCCTCGAGCTCGCGGAGGCGCACCAGGATAGTGCGGGACCTCTCGGGCGTGAGGCGGGCGAGTTCCGCCGCCGGGTCCGCCACGCCAAACGCAGCGGGGCCGGAACGCGCGAACGCGCGCCAGAAGCCGTCGCTCATGCCCGCGACGGAAGCCACCTCGTCCCTGGGGAGCGAGCGGCGCCTCAGGTGCGCGAGGGCCGCCCCCGTGGGATCCAGGCTCCAGTAGCCGCCCTCCGTGTTGCGGAGCAGCCGGTGCGCGCGCACGACGTCGTCCACGAGCCGGCGGCGCTCGGGGCCGGTGAGGGCGAGGCCGGGGTCGCGCTCCGACATGAGGGCGACCGCTCGCGCGTCGAGCTCCTCGAGGACGTCGTCGGTGGAGACGACGAGCGAGCCGTCCCGCATGAGGGCCGCCATGGGTGAGTCTCCCAGGCCGTAGAGCTCGACCGACTCGTCGCCAACGACCACGAGCGCGAGCGTCGCCGAGGGGACGGCGAGGGGGTCCATCTCCGCGAGGGGCGTTCCCGCGGCCGTCTCGAGCTCACCCCGAGCGAGCGAGACCGCCCCCTCGAGCGCCTCCTCCGCCCGCGCGCCCGCGTCGAGCGCCTCGCAGACGGCGGCGCCCACGACGTGAGCCAGCCACTGCGCGTTCGAGGCGAAGCGGCCCGCGAAGAGCGGGGCGCCCGCAAGTCCGGAGGCCCCGTCGATCACGACCCCGTACGAGTCCGCCACCCGGACGAAGTCCTCGTTCGCCGCGTTTCCGCGATCCGTGATGCAGAACGACCTCGCCATGGGACCCCCGTTCTTCTCGCCAGCCGCCAACCTGACAGTTTGCCCGGGCCCGGCCTGACAGTTTGCCCGGGTCCAGCTGTCAAGCTGTTGGCCAACTTGACAGCTGGACCCGGGCAAACTGTCAGGCCGGGCCCGGGCAAACTGTCAGGTTCCGCCACGATACCACGGCGCCCCGCGCTACGCCGCCGGGCGGTACGGCTCGCCGGAGCGCTCCAGCGCCAGGATGACGCGCACGAGCTTCTTGCACGCGTGCGAGATGGCCACGTTGTAGTGCTTGCCCTCGGAGCACTTCTTCCCCAGGTACGCCGCGAAGGTGGGGTCGTAGCGGCAGACGTGCTTGGTGGCGTTGTAGAGGGCGTAGCGCAGGTATCGCGACCCGCGCTTCTCCATGTGGGGGTAGCAGTTCCTGAGCTGGCCGGACTGGTAGGTCGAGGGGGACATCCCCGCGTACGCCAGGAGCTTGTCCGCGGACTCGAAGCGCGAGAAGTCCCCCGCCTCCGCGATGATCATCGCCGCCATCCTGAAGCCCAGACCGGGGATGGTGGTGATGGGAGAGGCGATCTCGAGCAGGATCGCCTTGATGAAGCGCTCGACCTCGTCCACCTCGCTTCCGAGCTCCCGCGCGAGGCGGATGGTGTGCTGGAGCTCGAGGGACTTTGCGGGCGCGCGGGTGCCGATGGAGGCTCGCGCGGCCTCGCGTATCTCCTCCGCGGCGCTGCGCTTGTAGTGGCCCTTGGAGCTCCGCTCAAGGAGGTCCGAGAGCTCCGAGACGCTGGCGCCCGCCACCTGCTCGGCCCCGGGGAAGGCGCCGAGCAGCTCGTAGACCGAGCGCATGTGGAGCGAGGGCACGATCCTCTCGAGCTCGGGGAAGAGTATGCACACGAGGCGCGAGATGGACTGCTTGAGCTTGGCGCGCTCGCGCACCTTGTCAAAGCGGTAGCGCGTGAGCGACTTGAGGTCCTCCGTGCGGCGTGCCTCCGCGCGGTACGGGACGAGTCCGGAGTCCGACATGAGCATGGCGGCGATGGTGCGGGCGTCCACGCGGTCGGTCTTGGTCTTCCGCAGGCTCAGGCTCTTGCGGTAGAGGTTGGTGGAGAGGGGGTTGAGCACGTAGACGGAGAGGCCGGCATCGACGAGAAACGCCAGGAGGTTGGTGCCGTAGTGGCCCGTCGCCTCGAGGCCCACGCGCACCTCCTCGCGCCCGCGCTCGCACCCCTCGACGCACTCGCCGATCCTCCCCAGAAGCTGCAGGAAGCCCTCCTGGCTGTTGGGGATGACGAAGGAGTCCGCGAGAATCTCCCCTCCTCCCCCGATGACCAGGCAGTCGTGCTTGTCCTTAGCCACGTCGATGCCAACGGCGATCATGGTTCCACCTCCCGGGGCCGAGTCTTGCCTACACGTAGACTCTTCCCGTTTGGGAGAGGATGTGAGGGGCGGAGGGGCGAGAAGTGCGGGGGACCGCGGTCGGAGCCTTTCAAGAACCGTCTGGCGGTAGGAGTCAACGACCAATCCGCGGTCCCCGCGGTAAAGGCCGTCGAGCGCAGTCGCGGGTCTTCCATCGTACACCACGGAAGGGCCCATACGCGCAGAAAAGGGATGCGGTCCGCGAGACCCCCGAGCCTCTACGAGAAGAGCTCGGAGTCGAGCGCGGCGAGCTCCTGGGGGACGTCGGCGGGGTCGCACCCGAACGAATCCGCGACGGCCTGCGCCTGGAGGCGACGCAGCCCGGCGAGGTCGTCGTTGCCCTCGCGCTCGTACACGGTCGCCAGGCGGTCGAGCGCGTAGCAGACGTAGCTCGCCACGGAGTCCGCCATGCCGGAGATCACCATCATCGTCACGAGCGAGTCGGGCGCGAGGACGAGCGCGGTGGCCGGGTCGAGCTCGAGAAGCTCGCCGATCTGGCGCTCGACGTCGTCCGTGCCGGAGGCCTCCCCCGCCACGGCGCGCCTGAGCGCGTCGGACACGCCATCCACGAACTGGCCGACTATCTCAAGGATGTAGTCCTTCTGCAGCATGCGAGCTCCTCACGTAACATGACAAGGGGACAGTCCCTTTGTCATGTTACGCCATTACTCGCTGCGAAGGGCCTCCACCGGGTCGCGACGGCTGGCGGCGCTCGACGGGATGAGGCCGGCGACCAGCGTGAGCGCCACGGAGATGCACACGAGCACGGCCGCGGACGTCCACGGCAGGCTCATGATGTTCTCCACGTTGAAGTCCGCGAGGACCCACGCGTTCACGGGAACGGACACGATCACCACCACGGCGATGGCAAAGACGCCGGAGATGAGACCCTCGATGAAGGTCTCGGCGTTGAAGACGCTCGCGACGTTGCCCTTGGAGGCGCCGATGGCGCGCAGGATGCCGATCTCCTTCTTGCGCTCGAGCACGGAGATGTAGGTGATGATGCCGATCATGATGGAGCTCACCACCAAGGAGATGCTCACGAAGGCGATGAGCACGAGCGAGATCATGTTCACGATGTCGGTCACGCTGCCCATGATGACGCCCATGTAGTCCGTGTAGGTGATTACCGCGTCGTCGTTGCCCGCCGCACGCTGCTCGTCGTTGTACCCCTCGATGATGTCGAGCACGCTCTCCTTGGCCTCGAAGTCCTTGGGGTAGATCTGGATGGCCGCCGGATCGTCCGGCGTGGCGTAGCCGAGCGTCTGGAGGTTGTTGTCATAGGTGAGCTGGCTCGCGTTTGCGTAGCTCTCCATGAGCGAGGTCAGGTCCTCTGCGTCCATGTTGAAGTGTATGGACGAGGAGAGCGCGTCCACGTCCACGGAGAACGCGTCCTGCAGGCCCGAGAGGCCGGCGGAGACCTGGCTCGCGTAGCTGCCCATGATCTGCGAGATCGCGGACTGGAGCTGGGCCGAGATGGCGTCCCCTATCTGGGCGGACATGCTCTGGAGGAAGGTCTGCAGGTACGGGGCGAGCTCGTCCGCCACGTAGTCGGAGACGATCTTCTCCACGCGCTCGCGCACCGGCTGGCCCGCCACCTCGTCGATCTGGGCGAGAAGAACCTGGGCCTCCTCGGTCTCCAGGTACTGCCCCATGAGGTCTATGACGCCCTGGACGAAGCCCTCGTCGTTGGGGTCGAGGGCGCCCGCGTTCTCGCCCCACCAGCGGACGAAGCCGCTCGTGAGCTCGCCGCCCAGGCGCGCCGCCTCCTCGAGCTGCTCGAGCGTGACCGGCGGGTCCGTCACCGCCTCCTCGAGGATGGAGGAGAAGTCCGGTGAGGGCGCGCCCGCCACGAGCGACTCCACGTCGACGGAGCTCGCCACGCTCGAGAGGTCGACGGAGACGCCGGAGAGGTCGATGCCCGACGGGTCGAACGCGGCCGAGAGCCCGCTCGTGTCGAAGGAGAACGCGGAGCGAAGCTGCTGCTCGTCAACGGAGAAGAGGCTCTCGAGGTCGACGCCCGCCCGCGCCTCCTCCTGGAGGGTGTCGAAGCTCTTGCCGGTGAAGACGTCCACCTCGGGGTTGGCCAGCTGCTGCTGGACGATCTGGGACTGGTCCGCGCGCTCCATGAGCGCGGTCGTGAGCGCCGGGGTGTAGGCGATGCCCGCGGAGAGCGCCTTGGCGTCCGAGGACTCGTTGGGGCGCACGACGCCCACCACGTGCAGGTCGAGGCCATTGTTCACGGCATCGACCATGAACTGCTCGTCGGAGGACATGTCCGTCCAGCCGCCGGTCTCCTCGTTCTTGCGGTACTCGTCCGCGGGGCTGATGACCTTGAAGGAGAGCGCCAGGGCGTCGTCGTAGGTGAAGTCGACCTCCCCCTGCTCGATGTCCGTCTCCCCCGCCGTGCCGCTCATGGCGGAGGTAACCATCTCCGTGAGCTCCGCCGGGTCGAGGACGCCTATGCCGTAGAGCGTGTAGTCGCTGATGCGCCCGCTCTGCGTGAGCACGAGCACGCACTCGTCCGCCCCCGTGGCCCAGCGGCCGGCCACGACGTCGTACTGGGACTCGAGGAGCTCCTGGTCGTCGATCATCTCGTTGAAGACGGACATGCCCCCCGTCGACATGCCGGCCGTGGCCGCACCGGAGGCGCCTCCCGTCATGGCGGTGCCGAGCGCGTTGGGATTGAGCTGCACCGCGCCGCCCGAGGTGTCGGGCTTGTAGACGAGCGGCGTGAGGCCGTAGTCGTACTGGATCGCGTTGACGTGGGAGTCAAGGCCATCGGGGTTCGTCTCGAGGTAGGACCTGAGCCCTGAGAGGTCGTTGGAGCCCACGGAGGCGAACATGTCCGTGAGCATCATGAACTCGGGGATCTGGGTGGGGTCGTCGTCCTTCTCGGCAGCCTGGCCCTCGCTCGTCCCGTCCTCCGAGAGCATCCCGGAGATGTCCATGCTCTGCTTGGTGATGGAGAGCGGGTAGCTGGAGAGGGTGTCCTCCTCCACCTTGGCGATGTAGTCGTTCACGCCGTTTGCGAGCGCCAGGATCGCGGCGATGCCGATGATGCCGATGGACCCGGCGAAGGCCGTCATGATGGTGCGGCCCTTCTTGGTCATGAGGTTGTTGAACGAGAGCCCGAGCGCGGTGAGGAAGCTCATGGAGGTTCGGCGCGCCCGCTTGGCCTCGCGCCGGGGGACGGCGTTGGGGTCGAGGGGGTCGGAGTCGGCGGTGATGTGGCCGTCGCGCAGCTCCACGATGCGGGTGGCGTACTGGCGCGCGAGCTCGGGGTTGTGCGTGACCATGACCACCAGGCGGTCCCGCGCGACCTCCTTGAGGAGGTCCATGACCTGCACGGAGGTGGCGGAGTCGAGGGCGCCCGTGGGCTCGTCGGCGAGCAGGATCTCGGGGTCGTTGATGAGGGCGCGAGCTATGGCCACGCGCTGCATCTGGCCGCCGGAGAGCTGGCTCGGGCGCTTGTTCACATGGTCGGCGAGGCCCACGCGCGCGAGGGCGTCGAGCGCGCGGCGCCGGCGCTCGGAGCGCCCCACGCCCGAGAGCGTGAGCGCGAGCTCCACGTTGGCGAGGATCGTCTGGTGCGGGATGAGGTTGTAGCTCTGGAAGACGAAGCCGATGCGGTTGTTGCGGTAGGTGTCCCAGTCGCGGTCGCGGTACTCGCGGGTGGAGATGCCGTCGATCACGAGGTCGCCCTCGTCAAAGTGGTCGAGGCCGCCCACGATGTTGAGCATCGTGGTCTTGCCCGAGCCCGAGGGCCCCAGCACGGCCACGAACTCGTTGTCGCGAAAGGCGACGGAGACGTGGTCGAGCGCGACCTGGGTGAAGGAGTCGGTGGTGTAGCGCTTGCAGATGTCCTTGAGCTCGAGCATGGGTCCTCCAGATGGTGCCTCGACCACTTCATGGTACCCAAACGACCCCTCGCGCAGACCTGCCCGCACGACCGGGTGGCTCGGTCGCACGGTTTGTCCCTCTCACGCGACCTCGGAAAACCCGCGCCGCAAAAGACTTTTGACAGACACCGTCGCGCCGTCGTGCCATACTCTGAGCGGACGAAGGGAGGTGCGCCGTGGGCAAGGTGCGCATGGAGGACTGCGACAGGGAGCGGGTGGGCGAGCGGCTGCGTCAGACGCGCGAGGGGCGCGGCCTCACGCAGGAGGCGCTCGCGGAGGAGCTCCACGTCTCGAGGCAGACGGTCTCCAACTGGGAGCGCGGCAAGACGCTCCCCGACATCCAGAGCCTCGTGGGCGCGGCATCCACGCTGGGCATGGGCCTCCCGGAGCTTCTGGGCGAGGACGAGAGGAGGCGCATGGCGGAGCTCGCCGAGGCGTCGCGCTCGGAGCTCAAGACCATCTACGGGGCCCTCTGCCTCGGCTGGGTGGCCGTGTTCGCGATCGAGATCGCTCGCATCCTCGGCCTCGGGCAGGTGCACTGGGCCGTCTACGCCGCGCTCCTCCTGCCCACGCTGTGGCTCTCCTGGCGCGCCTTCTCCCTCGAGCGCGAGGCGGGCCTGAAGACGGCGCGCGACGTCGCCGACTACATCGAGAACGGCGCGCGCCCGGATGACAACGAGTACCCGCTCACCTTCCTTGGCTGGGCGCTCAAGGGCGTGCCGCTCGCCCTCGCCATCGAGGCGCTCATGAGGGTCGGCGGCTAGGGCGTGGGAGCTCGGGCAACCCGGACCCTCGTCGTGGGGGGGCGTCGAGGTCGAGGTCGAGCGCAAGCGCGTCCGCAGGCTCAACCTGCGCGTGCGCGCGGACGGCACCGCCCACCTCTCCATACCTCCGCGCACCTCGCTGGCGGAGGCGCGCGGCTTCCTGGAGGGGCACGAGGCGTGGCTTCGCACCCACGTGGCGCGCCGGTCGCAGGGGACGCCGGACGACGGCCTCGTCCCCCTCTGGGGCGCGCTCGTGACGCTTCCCGCCGGCACCGCCCCCGACGAGCTCTACCGCGCCGAGCTCGCGCGCGCCCTGCCGGCGGCGGTCGAGCGCGCGGAGGAGGCGGTGGGCGCCCGCGCGACCGCCTGGCAGCTGCGCGCGATGTCCACGCGCTGGGGCTCGTGCACCCCGCGCACGGGGCGGATCCGCGTGAACGTGCGCCTTGCCGCCTACCCGCCCACCTGCCTCGACTACGTGCTGGCCCACGAGCTCACGCACCTTCTCGAGCCGAGCCACAACCAGAGGTTCCACGTTCTTCTCGCCCGCGCGTACCCCAACGAGCGCGCCGCGCGGGCCCTCCTTCGCCGGGAGGCGCGGGAGCTGGCGGCAACGGGCACTTCTCTCCCCGGCAACGCTGCGGAAACACGGGACCTGTAGCCTTTCCTCAATCGTCACCGAAAGGATGCCGCCCATGTCCCGTCTCGCGCACATCGCTCTTCTCGGCGCTCCGGCCGCAGCCGGCGCTGGCGCGTGGTGGTGGACAAGGACGACTCCCCTCTCGGACTGACGAGGCCACTCACGCATGCATAAGGGCCCTCGGACTCAGTTCCGGGGGCCCTTTTCTTGTGCGAGAAGAACCCACTGCGAAAGGAGCGCGTCATGACCGGCACCACCCCCTACCGCACCTACCTCGGCGAGAGCCAGATTCCCACCGCCTGGTACAACCTGCGGGCGGACATGCCGGAGAAGCCCGAGCCCATGCGCCTGCCAAACGGCGCCGTGGCCACGCACGAGGACCTCGCGCCCGTCTTCGCGGACGCGCTGATAGACCAGGAGCTCGACGACGACACCGCCTACGTCGAGATCCCCGCGCCCGTGCGCGAGATGTACAAGGTCTACCGGCCGAGCCCACTGTGCCGCGCGTACAACCTCGAGAGCGCGCTCGACACGCCCGCGCACATCTACTACAAGTTCGAGGGCAACAACACGAGCGGCTCCCACAAGCTCAACTCCGCGCTCGCACAGGCCTACTACGCCGCCGCGCAGGGCCTCACCACCATCACCACCGAGACGGGCGCGGGGCAGTGGGGCACCGCGCTTGCCGAGGCCGCCGCGCACTATGGCCTTGACCTCGACGTCTTCATGGTCAAGTGCTCCTTTGAGCAGAAGCCGTTCCGGCGCAACATCATGGAGACCTTCGGCGCCACGGTGACGCCGTCGCCGAGCGACACCACCGAGGCGGGACGGCGCATCCTGGCCGCCCACCCCGACTCCTCCGGCTCGCTCGGCACCGCCATCTCCGAGGCCGTGGAGCGGGCCCTCCACGTGCCGGAGAACCGCGGCCGCTACCAGCTCGGCAGCGTCCTCAACCAGGTGGTGCTCCACCAGAGCGTGATAGGCCTCGAGAGCTACGAGGCCCTGCGCGCGATAGGCGAGTACCCGGACGTCGTGATCGGCTGTGCGGGCGGCGGCTCCAACCTCGGCGGCCTCATCGCCCCCTTCATGCGCGACAAGCTGCGCGGAGAGCGTCCCGGCACGCGCTTCGTCGCGGTGGAGCCCGCGAGCTGCCCCTCGCTCACGCGCGGCCGGTACGCCTACGACTTCGCGGACACGGGCCAGACCTGCCCTCTCGTGAAGATGTACACGCTCGGCAACGGCTTCATCCCCAGCCCCGACCACGCGGGAGGACTCCGCTACCACGGCATGAGCCCCATCGTCTCCAAGCTGCACCACGACGGCTACCTCGAGGCCGTGGCCGTGCGCCAGACGGAGGTCTTCGAGGCGGGCGAGCGGTTCGCCAAGCTCGAGACCATCCTGCCGGCGCCCGAGAGCGCCCACGCCATCCTCGTGGCCATGCGCGAGGCCGAGAGGTGCCGTGAGACCGGCGAGGCCAAGACCATCCTCTTTGGCCTCACGGGAACGGGCTACTTCGACATGGTCGCCTACGACAGATACAACCGCGGCGAGATGGAGGACCACGTCCCCACCGACGAGGAGCTCGAGGCCGGCTTCGCCACGATTCCGCACGTCCCGGGAATCCAGTAGCGCCCGACGCTCGGCGAGAAGGACCTGCGGCCGCGCGTCCTTCTCGCCCGCGGCGGGCGCAGGCCGTCGCGGAATCGGAGGCCATGGCACTCCCTTCGCCCGCGGCGTTGCGTCATTGGGGGCTGTGGCATGCGAGAAGAGAGGCGACCTGCGAATCTCTCCGCCCCCGTTGCGGAATCTGGGCTCATGGCAGAGCAATCCCCGCCACAGCCCCGAATCCCGCAACGCTCCCCCGCCGCCGGCTGCCACAGCCCCGGAACCCGCAACGCTCTCCTGCCGCCGGCTGCCACAGCCCCGAATCCCGCAACGCGGCAGGACCCGGGCCGGCGCCCGACGCGAGAAAGGCCCCACCGTCCCAGGGACGGCGGGGCCACGGGAGGGCTATCAGCGCGCGACCGCTACGCGCAGTGCTCCCGACCGAGCTCGGACCACTCGGGCTCCTCGTCGGGGAGCGACCCGGCATCCTTGGTGAAGAGCTCCTTCAGGCAGTTGTAGGCCACGATGAGGCCGAGCACCACGAGCAGGATGGCAAAGACGAGCTGCAGGCCCGAGGTCGCGATCACGGCCGCGCCGCTCGCGGCGAGGGCGCTCGCGCAGCCGATGATGCTCTGGACGAGCGAGGTGAAGGTGCTCAGCAGCAGGAAGGCCACCGGCACGTAGAGCATGAATCCCTTGCGGCCCGTGCACTTGCAGAAGACCGCGAGCATGATCATCGTCATGCCGCCGAGCAGCTGGTTGGACGCGCCAAAGAGCGGCCAGATGTTGTTGTACCCGCCAAAGGCGAGGGCGAGGCCCAGCGCCAGCGTGAGCACGGTGGCGACCCAGGTGTTGGAGAAGAACCTGGCCGCGCCGGTCGCTCCAGCGCCGGCCTCCTCTGCCGCATCGTTGCTCTTGGCGAAGAACTCCTGGAAGGAGAGTCGGCCGATGCGCGCCACGGCGTCGACGGAGGTGAGCGCGAGCGCGGAGACGCACATCGTCATGAAGACGGTGGCGAGCGTGGAGTCCACGCCGAAGGCCGTCATGCCGCGCGCGACGCCCTGCGAGAAGATCTGGAACGGGGTCGCCGCCGCACCGTTGTTGAGCAGGCCCGTGCCGGCGGTGTTGAGGTCGGAGAACATGATCGCCGCGAAGACGATGGCGAGCACGCCCACGAAGGACTCGAGCACCATGGCGCCGTAGCCCACGGGCAGCGCGTCCTTCTCGCTGGACACCTGCTTGGAGGAGGTGTTGGTGGAGACGAGGCTGTGGAAGCCGGAGAGCGCGCCGCACGCCACGGAGACGAAGAGCAGCGGGAAGACGTAGCTGCCCTTGGCGGCGAGGGCGTCGAGGTCGGCGACCATCGGCGCGGTCATGGTGGCCTGGCCGCCCGCGCCGAGCACGAAGACGCCGATGACGGCGCACGCGATCATGACGAGCATCATGATGGAGGTGAGGTAGTCGCGCGGCTGCTTGAGCGTCTGGATTGGCATGGCGGCGGCAAAGAGCAGGTAGACCATGATGACGGCGAACCAGCCGTTCTTGTCCAGGTAGACCGGGAACTGCATGCCCACGGCAAACATCAGGACGAAGAGGACCACGGCGAGCAGGAGCTCCCTCCAGCCGGAGAGGCCGAAGCGGCGGTTTATCCAGCCGAAGGCGATGGCCACGAAGGTGAAGAGGATCGAGATCGTGCCGGCCGCGCCGCCCGCGTAGGAGACGGCGGCATCAACGGCGCCCGCGGCGTCGAAGGTCGCCTTGAACGTGCCCGCGACCATGTCGACGAAGGCAGCGATCACGATGATCGTGAAGAGCCAGGAGAAGATCAGGAACAGGCGACGGCCGGTGTGGCCGATGTACTTCTCGATCAGCTGGGCGAGCGACTTGCCGTTGTTGCGCACCGAGGCGTAGAGCGCCCCGAAGTCGTGCACGGCGCCGAAGAAGATGCCGCCCACGAGCACCCACAGCAGCACCGGAAGCCAGCCGAACATCATCGCGGCGATGGTGCCCGTGACGGGGCCGGCGCCGCAGATGGAGCTGAACTGGTGCGAGAAGGCGGTGAAGCACGAGGCGGGCGAGAAGTTCTTGCCGTCCTCCAGGCGACGTGCCGGCGTGATGGCCTCGGCGTCGATGCCCCACGCACGCGCGAGCCAGCGGCCGTAGAGCAGGTACCCGGCGACGAGCACCACGGCCGCCACGAGCACGATGACGATTCCGTTCATGTTTCCCCCTTTGCGGATCGTTGGAACCGCACGACATGTTGCGCGCTTAACATCTGTCTGCCTGACGCGTTACGGACATGGTTTCTGACCGCTAACCGGCGAGAAACATACCGTTCACGGAACGTGACGGGGGACGGGGGCTTCGCCACCGTGACGGAACCGTCACGGGACCGCGCTCTTCTCGGCGCCTATACTCAGAGCAGGAGACGAGGGAGGGAGACCCGTGCACCAGCCGCGCATTCTGCTCGCCGAGGACGATCCGCTCATCGTGGAGGGGCTCTCCGAGCTCCTGGCCAACGAGGGCTTTGTCGTGGACTCCTCCCCCACCCAGGCGGGAGCCGTGGCCCTCGCCTGTCGCCCGCACGCCGACTATGCGCTCGCGCTCGTGGACCTGACGCTCGCGCAGGGCAACGGCTTTGCCGTGTGCAACGCCATCAAGTCCGCCACGCCGGGCGTCCCCGTGATCTTTCTCACCGCCGCGGACGACGAGCTCAACACCGTGACCGGGCTCACCATGGGCGCCGACGACTACGTGGCCAAGCCCTTCCGCCCGCGCGAGCTCGTGGCGCGCATCCGCGCTGCCATCCGCCGCGCGCACCCGGAGCGCACCGTCCTGCGCCTGGGGCGCGTGACCATAGACCCCGACCGGGCGCACGTGGAGAAGGACGGGCGGGAGGTCGTGCTCTCAGCCCTTGAGTACCGCCTGCTGCTCCTCTTTGCCAAGAACGCGGGACGCCTGGTCACGCGCGACATGATGCGCGAGGCCCTCTGGGACGACGCCGGCGCCTACGTTGAGGAGAACACGCTCTCGGTCTACATCAAGCGCCTGCGCGACAAGCTCGAGGACGACCCGTCCGACCCCTCCCTCATAGTCACCGTGAGGGGCCTGGGCTACCGCGCGGGCGGCGGAGAGTAGGTGACGGTCGTGCTCCTGCGCAACCGCGAGGTCAGAAGGACGGTCGCGGCGTCCGTCGTCGTTGGTGCCGCCGGCGCCGTCTGCGCGTGGCACCTGGCGGGGCCGGTGGCGGCGGCGTGCGTCGCGGGAACAGCGGCGGCCCTGCTCGTCGTGTGGCTCGTTGCCACGCGGGCGCGCTACCGTGCGCTCGCGCGCCTGGCGGCGCAGGTGGACGACATCCTCCACGGCTCGCGCGACGTGAGCCTCGAGCGCATGCGCGAGGGCGAGCTGGCCATCCTGGCCTCGGAGCTCGACAAGATGCGCAGCCGGCTCACCCTCGCCAACGAGGACCTCGAGCACGAGAGAAACGCCCTCGCAGACGCCCTCGCGGACATATCCCACCAGCTCAAGACGCCGCTCACCTCGCTCGCCCTCATGACCTCGCTCGTGCGGCGCGACCTCGTGGCCGCAGGCGCGCACGAGGCGGAGGTCGCGCGGCTGCGCACGATGGAGCGGCTCGAGGACCGCGTGGAGTGGCTCGTGGCGAGCCTGCTCAAGCTCGCGCGCATCGATGCGGGCGTGGTGAGCTTCGTGCGCGCCCGCGTGGAGGGCGCCGAGCTCGTGGCGCGGGCGGCCGAGCCGCTGGCCGTGGCCTTCGACCTCGCGGACGTGCGGCTGGTGGTGGACACTCCGGCGGGGGCGGGCTTTGAGGGGGACCTCTCCTGGACCGCGGAGGCGCTCGAGAACGTGCTCAAGAACTGCCTCGAGCACACGCCCGCGGGCGGCGAGGTGCGCGTGAGCTGCGCCGAGGACGCGCTCGCGTTCAGGCTCTGCGTGGAGGACACGGGACCCGGCATCGCCCCGGAGGACCTGCCGCACGTCTTCGAGCGCTTCTATCGCGGGGGCGAGAAGGACGCGCGGGCGGCGGGCGCGGGCTCCGAGGTCGACCCCGCGGGCGTGGGCATCGGGCTTGCACTTGCGCAAAGCCTCGTCGTCGCCCAGGGCGGATCCATCCGCGCGGGCAGCGCCGCGGGCGGCGGGGCGCGCTTCGACGTCGTGTTCTTCAAGGCCGTGGTGTAGGACGGGCACCGGGGACGCCCGGCTCCGGGCGCCGGCCCCGACTCGAGAGGGTGTGTACGCCACCCCTCGAGGGTATGTACGCCTTCCCTTCGGCGCGTTCTTCTCGGCAGAGCTCTGACCTGCGGGTTTTCTGCCCGCACTCGATGGCTGGGTGTACATACCCTCCGGGGCCGCGCGCATACCCTCGCGGCTCGACTCGCGGCGGCGATGCGTCCAGCGTGACGAATCCGTCACGTGCGCGTCACGGCCGCGCAGCCACCCTCCCCCATCATAGAATTGACGACAAGAACGAGGAGGCAGCATGGACATCCTGCAGATCGAGCACCTCACCAAGACCTACGGCAGCGGCGACACCGCCGTGCGCGCGCTCGACGACGTGAGCTTCTCCGTCGGGGCGGGCGAGTTCGTGGCGATCATAGGCAGCTCGGGCTCCGGCAAGTCCACGCTGCTCCACATGATGGGCGGCGTGGACCGGCCCACCTCCGGCACCGTGAGGCTCAACGGCGAGGACGTCTTCAAGCGCTCCGACGAGCAGCTCGCGGTCTTCCGCAGGCGCGAGGTGGGGCTGGTGTACCAGTTCTACAACCTCGTGCCCGTCCTCGACGTGGTGGAGAACATGTGCTTGCCCGTCCTCATGGACGGCCGGGCCGTCAACGAGAGGCGCCTCACCAACATGCTCCACGTGCTCGGCCTCGAGGGACGCGAGCACCACCTCCCCAACCAGCTCTCCGGCGGCCAGCAGCAGCGCGTGGCCATAGGCCGGGCCCTCATGAACGCGCCGGCCGTCGTGCTGGCGGACGAACCCACCGGCAACCTCGACTCCAGGAACTCGGCCGAGATCATGTCCCTGCTTCGAAAGTCCAACAGGGAGCTCGGGCAGACGCTCATCGTGATTACGCACGACGAGGACATCGCGCTCACGGCGGACCGCGTGATCGCCCTCGAGGACGGGCGCATCGCCTCCGACACGAGGGTGCGCTAGCCATGGCCGCCAGGCACCTGCGTGATTCAATTGGGGGCAGGCCCCTTTTGAATCACTCCGTGTTCGTGAGGTACACGCTGCGGTCGCTAGCGGCCAACCGCGTGCGCACCGCCGTCACCGTGGTGGGCATCGCGCTGGCGACGGGGCTGCTCGCTGCGGTGCTCGTGAGCGTGACGAGCCTGCGCGCGGCGCTCATAGCCCAGTCGTGCGCCTCCGGCGGCGTCTGGCAGGCCGGCTTCACCTACGAGGACGACGAGACGGTGGACGAGCTGCGCGCCGCAACGGGCGAGCACCTCGACCGGCTCGCTTTGCGCCGCGACCTCGGGGCCGCCGTGCTCAGCGTCGAGAGCGCCGAGGACAACGGCACGCATCTCGGCGTCCTCTCCCTGCCCGAGGAGCAGGCCGGCACCGCGCGCTCTGCCGGCGACGACCAGTACGCTGTCATCCCAGGGCCCACCGTGGCCGAGGGGCGCCTCCCCGAGCGAGCGGGCGAAATCGCGCTGCCCACGTATCTTCAGGGGGCCGAGCTCACCGCCGGCCCCTCCGAGATCGCCGGAGTCGAGGCGGGCGCCGTCTCAGACGGCCCGCTCGAGATGGGCTCCACGGTCACGCTCGCGCTCGGGCAGCGCCATGACGGAACGGACCCGACGCACCGTTGGCACTCCGGCGCCTCGCTGATGGACGGCGAGACGCTCTCCGACGTGGGCGAGCCGCGCGCCTACACCGTGGTCGGCTTCGTCGAGACGGGCTACGAGACGGGCAGCGCCGCCTTCGTCTGCTACGACGAGCCCGCCGCGACCGCCTCCGGAGAGGTCGCCGGCACCGCGTACTTCTCGACCGTCGGCTATGAGAGCGCGGGCCAAATTGGCGACGCCATCACCTCCGCCGGCGTCGACTCGTGGAGCTACAACACAACCCTTCTCATCTATCAGAGCCTCGACCGAGGCCGCGCCATCATCGACTCGCTCGCGCAGATCGCGGCGGTGCTCGCCGTCGTAATCATGGTGGCCGCCGTCTCGCTCATATCGGGAGCCTTCACCATCTCCATCTCCGAGCGCACGCGCCAGTTCGGCCTGCTCTCGTCGCTCGGGGCGTCGCGCCGCCAGCTGAGAAGGACCGTCCTCGTGGAGGCCGGTGTCCTCGGGCTCGTGGGCATCCCGCTGGGGCTCGCGCTCGGCGTGGGCGGGGCCGCCGTCGCCTTTGCCGTCACGGCCGACGGCTGGACGGCGATGCTGCGGGAGACGACCTCGGTGAGCCTGGTCGTGGCGCCCGCCGACCTCGCGCTCGCCGTCGGGCTCTCGGCGGTCACGCTGCTCGCGAGCGCGTTCGCGCCCGCCCTGCGCGCGAGTCGGGTCTCTGCCGTCGACGCGATCCGCTCCTCGGCCGACATCCGCCCGAGCCGCCGCCTGCGCCGCGTCTTCGCGCGACGCCGCACCGCCCTGGACGACCTCTCCGCCGACCGTCGCCGGCCCCGCGGCCTCGCAGCGCGCCTCGGCGGCATGCCGGCGTTTCTCGCCCGGCGAACGCTCGCGGTCTCGGCCGGCAAGCAGCGGGTCTCCGTGATCGCCCTCGCCGTCTCCGTGGCACTGCTCGTGACCGCCGGACTCGTGAGCGACTACCTCCACGGCGCCACGGGCTATATCGACACGGGCACCGCCGACCTCAGGGTGAGCCTCTTCGCCGAGACGGACGACGACTACCTCCCCGTCGGCAACCTCGTGGCGCAGACCAACGCGCTCGCCGGGCGCACCGAGCAGATCGCGGGCGTGTCGGCGGCGAGCGTCACCTCACAGGGCTCCGCGGCGTTTCACCTCGACGCCGCCGGCGTGGACGGGGATGCCCTCGAGACCTTCATGCAGGAGAGCCCCTACGGCGCATACTACCTTGACGCCTCAGGCTACGGATCCGCGCATCTCGTTCTGCTCGACGACGCCACGTGGCGCGCGCTCACGGAGTCGCTCGGACTCTCGGATGCCGAGAAGGACCCTGCCGAGCTCTCCTGCGTCGTCCTCAACGCCGCCAGCGTCACCAACGACGAGACCTATGGCACGGTGCGTCCCTTCACGGGAGCGGCTGACACGATCGAGCTGCTTGCCGACCCCGAGAACATGTCCGCTGACCAGTGGCTCGGGCCCGCAGACGACGGCACCTTCGGCCTCGTCACCACCGACGACGACACGATGGAGACCGTCTTGGCCGCGCCGGCGGACGAGCTGGGGATGGCCGCCGTCGCTCAGGTGCCCGTGGCCGCATATGCGGAGGGGCTCGGCGATGCCTCGTCCTTCTCGGCAGACGACCTGGGCGCCAACGCCCCCAACGTCATCATGCCCGCGCGCGCCGTGGCGGCGAGCGGCGCCAACGAGACCGTGCGCCAGGGGATGTCCTCGAGCACGGTCTATGCGACGCTTGCGCCGGGGGCCGACGACGCCGAGACGCTCGACGCGCTGGAAGAGGCGCTGGAGGACGTCGCGGATTACGGCTCCCTGGGGGCCTACAACCTCGCGGAGCTGGCCCGCCAGAGCCGCGCGATGGAGCTCACCGTCAACGTGTTCCTCTACTGCTTCGTGGCCATCACGCTGGCGATCTCCGTCGCCAACGTCTTCAACACCATCGCCTCCGGGCTCATGCTGCGCACGCGTGAGTTCGCGGCGCTGCAGTCCGCGGGCATGGGGCGACGCAGCTTCCGGCGCATGATCGTGGCCGAGTGCTCCGACGTGGCCGTCAAGGGGCTCGTTGGCGGCGTGGCCCTGGCGACGCTGATCAACTACGCCCTCTTCCAGGCGATGAGCGGCTCGATCTCCACGCTCGTGCTCGAGATGCCGTGGGGCCACGTGGCGCTGGCGTTTGCCGTGGTGGTGGCCGTGCTCGCCCTGAGCGCCGGCTACGCGCTGCGCAGGACGCACGCCCTCAACCTCGTGGACGCCCTCAGATCGGACGTGATGTGATGGGTGTCCCAAAGAGGGACAGGACACTTTTGGGATACGGGACAGGCGTTCCCAAAAGTCCCGGCGGCCCCGCTCCCCGTGTCCCAAAAGTGTCCTGTCCCTCTTTGGGACACTCCGTGTTCGTGAGGTACACGCTGAGGTCGCTGGCTGCCAACCGTGTACGCACCGCCGTCACGGTGGTGGGCATCGCGCTGGCAACGGGCCTCCTCATGGCCGTGCTCGCCAGCGTGACGAGCCTCCAGGAGGGGCTCGCCAACCAGAGCCGCGAGACGGGCGGCGTCTGGCAGGTTGAGCTCTGGGAGACCGACGACGCCGAGCTCGAGCGGCTGCGTGAGGTCGCGGGCGCGAGACTCGACCGGCTGGCCACCCGGCGCGACCTCGGCGCCGCGCCCTTCTCGGCAGATGACGCCAAGGCGTGCGGCACCTACCTCTCCGTCCTGACGCTGCCGCAGGAGCAGGGCGGGACCGCGCGCGCCCGGGGCGACCTTGCCTACGAGGTGATTCCGAGCCCCGCCCTCGACTCCGGCCGCCTGCCCGAGAGGGACGGCGAGATCGCGCTCACCTCCAACCTGCGCGGCGTCGAGCTCTCTCCCGGTGCCTCGGAGCTCCCCGGGGTCGATGCCGGGGTGGCGGCAGAGGGCCCGCTCGCCGTGGGCTCCGAGGTCACGCTCGTCCTCGGCCGGCGCGTCGCGCGTTACGAGGACGGGGCGGCCCAGGAGGTCGGTGCCGAGAACAGCGTCATGTACCAGAGCGTCATCGTGGGCACCGACCCGTACGGCTCGCCCAACGTCGAGCAGGGCCAGATCGCCGAGACGCTCGAGGGCGCCTCCGAGCCGCGCACCTACACCGTGGTCGGCTTCGTCGACCCCGACTGGGAGATCCCGGGCCACACCGCCTACGTGTGCACCGACGCCACCGGGGGCGCGACCATCCCCCGCGAGACCGCGTACTTCTCGACCTCCTGCGCAAGCTACGAGGAGCTCGAGGGGCTCGTCGAGACGCTGCGCCCCGCGGACGACGACCGTCCGACCGCCCTCAACACGGGCCTGCTGACCTACGAGGGCCTCACCCCGGACCGCCTCATCTTCGACACGCTGGGCATCTTCGCAGCCACGCTCGCCACCGTCGTGGTGGCGGCCGCGGTGAGCCTCATCACCAACGCCTTCACGATCTCGGTCTCCGAGCGCACGCGGCAGTTTGGCCTGCTCTCCTCGCTCGGCGCGTCGCGCCGCCAGCTCAGGCACGCCGTGCTCGTGGAGGCAGCCGTCGTGGGCGCCGCGGGCATCCCGCTCGGCGTTTTGCTCGGCCTGGCGGGCGCGGCAGCCGCCTTCGCCGTCACCGGGACGGGCTGGGCCCGCATGGTCGGCACGGCCTCCGCGGTGACGCTCTCCGTGCGCCCGTGGTGCGTGGGCCTCACGGTCCTTCTCGCCGTGCTCGCGCTGCTGGTGAGCGCCATGGTGCCGGCCGTGCGTGCGGGGCGGGTCTCAGCCGTGGACGCCATCCGCCAGGCTGCCGACGTGCGTCCGAACCGCCGCCTGCGCCGCGCCCTCAGACGTCGCCACAGCGCCCTGGACGACCTCTCCCCCGATCGTCACCGCCCGCGCGGCCTCGCGGCGCGACTCGGCGGCATGCCGGCGTTTCTCGCCCGCCGCACCCTCTTGGTCTCGGCGGGCAAGGCCCGCGTGGCGGTGCTCTCCCTCGCCGTCTCCGTGACGCTTCTGGTGACCGCGGGCGTGGTGAACGACATGCTCTCCGGCGCCGTGGGCGTGGCCTACGGCGAGGGCGCGTTCGCATACGACCTCGAGCTCACGGTCGCCGACGAGAGCGGACCAGACGCCGCGGGCGAGAAGGACGCGCGCTCGGCGGCCCTCGACACCGCAGACGGCATGCTCGGGCGCATCGCCGCGATCGAGGGGGTCTCGACAGCGGCCTACGACGTGCAGGCCCAGGCCACGGTGCGCCTCTCCGAGGCTCTTGTCCCCGTCACGCCCGAGGGCGTCGTCCCGGGGTCGAGCGGCGGCGTCAACGCCTCTGCGGACGGCACCGCCTCCGCGAGCATCTATCTCGTGGACGACACAAGCTGGCGCGCGCTCGCGGACGCCGGCGTCGTAGCCGCGGAGAACGCCGACCCGGCACGCCTCTCCGCCCTGCTCGTGAGCACCGTGAGCGCGACCGACGGCATGCGCTACGGAGAGCGCGAGCTCCTGGCGCCCGGCACGAGCGGCGCGGTCGAGCTCCTCGCGCTGGACGCGCGCGAGGGCTACGGCGACCCCCTCATCGCCTGGGGCGACGGCGAGCCGGCCGCCTACTACGTGCCGGAGGGCGCTTCGGACCTCTCCGGGCAGGTCGAGGTTCCCGTTGGGGAGGCGACGCACGTCGCCGCGAGCCTGCCGGTCACGGTAACCTCACCCGACGACCTCGGCGAGCACGTCTCCGTGAGCGCGGCGCAGCTCAAGGGCGACTTCCCCGCCCTCGTCATGCCGGCGCGCGCCGTGCGCGAGTCCCCCGGCGCGCTCGAGGCGCTTCTCGACGGCTCGCGCACGCCGTGGGCGTGCCACCACGTTCGCCTTGCGGCAGGCGCGGACGACGCCGAGGTCCTGCGCCAGATGCAGGACGCAGCCTCGGGCCTGCCCGGCGTCGAGAGCCTCGGCACCAGCAACCTCATCGCCCAGCAGCGCGACGCCCGCGCAATGTCCTTCACCGTCCAGGTGTTCCTCGTCTGCTTTGCCGCGATCCTCGCGCTCATTGCCGTGGCCAACGTCTTCAACACCATCGCCTCGGGCATGATGCTGCGCACGCGCGAGTTCGCCGCGCTGCGATCCGCCGGAATGGGAGAGCGGGCGTTCCGGCGCATGATCCTCGCGGAGTGCGCCGACTACGCGCTGCGCGGGCTCGCGTTGGGGACGGCGCTCGCGCTCGTCGTGGAGCTTGCCCTGTGGCGGGCGATGTCCCTCTCGGTGAGCGGCCTTGCGTTCGTGGTGCCCTGGAGCCACCTGGCACTTGCGTTTGCGGTGGTGGTGGCGGTGCTCGCCGCGAGTGTGGCCTACGCGCTGCGCAAGACGCACGCCCTCGACCTCGTGGAGGCCCTCCGCAGCGAGGTGCTTTGAGCCTGACAGTTGGCCCCGGGGTTGACAGTTGGCCCGGGGCCAACTGTCAACCCCGGGGCCAACTGTCAGGCTGTCAGGCTCGTCAAAAAAGAGCTATTGCCACAAATCGCGTCCCAAACGGTCGTGATTTTGTCAAAAGCTCTTTCTCGCGGAACGGCCGGGGCACGGGCAGATACAATGCCACGTCGGTATCGCCCCCGACGACCAAGAAGGACCCACATGAGCGCATCGCACGCCCTGCCGCAGGCAGTGATCTTTGACATGGACGGCACCCTCGTGGACACCGAGCGCGTGAGCCAGACCGCGTGGCGCCGAGCCGCGGCTGACCTGGGACTCGACGTGCCCGACCGCATCTGGGACGCATACGTGGGGTGCAGCCTGCCCAACGCCCGCGCAATCATGAACGAGCACCTCGGGGATCCCGCGCTCACGGAGCGGCTCTTCGCGCACCAGGTGGAGCTCTTCTACGCCATTCGCGAGGAGAGCCTCGAGCCCTGCGCGGGCGCCCTCGAGGCGCTGCGGGCACTCACCGAAGCCGGAATCACCGTGGCGCTCGCCACCTCGACGATCCGCGAGCACGCCCTGCCCCTGATGGACCGGTTTGGGATGTCCCCGTTCTTCTCGTCCATGACCTTCGGCGACCAGATCGAGCACGCCAAGCCGGCGCCGGACATCTATCTCGAGGCGGCGCGCCGCATGGCCCTCGATCCCCGCTCGTGCGCCGCCGTGGAGGACTCCGTCAACGGCGCGCTCGCGGCGTGCGCGGCCGGCATGGCCACCTACCTCATTCCCGAGTGGGCGACGCCCACGTCCGACCTCACCGAACGCTGCGCCGCCGTGCTGGGGAGCCTCCGCGAGCTGCCCGCCGCGATCCTGGGCTGACACCCGAGCCGACGGTCCTTCTCGCCCCGCGCCACGTCGGGAGCGCAGGGGCAGGTGCGAAAGGACGACACTTCCGCGTCGCGTTCCGTCGCTCTTTTGCACCCCATTGAATCAGGTGCGAGAAGTCGACAAATCCAGCCGCAAAAGCGTCGTCCTCCCGCACCCCAACCCGTCCGGTGCGAAAGGACGACAGACCGGCCCGAAAAAGCGTCGCGCCGCCGCACCTCAACCAATCGGGTGCGGCGGCGCGACGGTCTTTCCCGTGAAGCCGTGCGTCACTTCTCCGTCGGAGGAATCGGCGGCACCGGCGGGACCTTGGCGCCCTCCCCCGCCGCACCGGCGGCCACCATCTGCTCGAACATGCTCGCCGTGCTGGTGAAGTCGCTCGGCAGCACCACGGTGGAGCTCTTGCCGGTCTTGGCGAAGTCGGACATCATCTCCGTCCACTGCGTGAACATGAAGAGCTGGTTGGCCTCGGCGGCAGAGACGCCCGTCTCCTGGATGGTGGCCAGGGACTCGGAGATTCCGGAGGCGATGGCCTTACGCTGGTTGGCGATGCCCTCGCCGGCCTTCTCCATGGCCTCGGCCTCGGCCACGGCCTCGGTCACGCGACGGATGCGGTCCGCCTCGGCCAGGTCCTGCGCCGCGGCCTTGGTGCGCTGGGCGGCGTTGATCTGGTTCATCGAGTCCTCGACCTCGGCCGGCAGCGCGATCTTGGTGATGAGCGTGGAGACGAGCGTGAAGCCGTAAGCCGCCATCTGCTCGGACACGGTGGCGTTGACGTCCTTGGCGATGTCGTCCTTCTTGGCAAAGACCTCGTCGAGCGTGTAGACGGGAATCGAGGAGCGCAGGGCGTCCGTGATGAAGTCGCGCATCTGCGCCACGGGCTGCTGGAGCATGTAGTAGCTCTTGTAGACGCCGGACTGCTGCGGGGTCTCGCCGCGCTCGTAGCTCACGTGGTACTGGGCGGAGATCTCGAGGCCGATGGTGACGTTGTCCTCGGTCTTGACATCGATGTTGAAGCCGTTCTTCATCGTGCGCAGGGAGACCGTGGCGGCCTTGCGGTCCACGAACGGAATCTTCACGTGGAAGCCCGCGCCCACGATCTTGTAGAACTTTCCCAGCCGCTCGATGATCACGGCGTGCTGCTGCTTGACCACGAAGAACAGGTTGCCGGTCACGAGGCCGACAACGAGAAAGACCACGAGGACGAGAAGAACGAGACCGATGAGCTGAGGCATTGGCACTCCCTAGAACGCCCGTTAGGTCCTCACAGCATACCCAACGCGGCCGGGTTTCAATATACTGATACCAACATTTTCGCCGTACGGAGGGGGCAGCCGTGGCCGCGTTCCGCTTCTCTCGCTCAGACGAGTCCCAGGTGGACCCCTTCAACGCCGGCGAGCCCGAGATGCCCGGCGGCGAGCCCGACTTCCTCGCCGAGGACGATGAGCCGGAGGTCGAGTACGCCGCGCACGGCGAGCCCGGCGGCACGCCCCACAAGCCCGAGGACAACTACCAGGCGCCCGTCGCCCGCGGGCACGACTACGACGCGCCGTCCATAGACGAGCCCCGCAGGACAGCGCGCAGAAGGCGGGGAGCCCCACGGCGTAGGGCGGATGCCACGGGCGAGGTGCAGCAGAGGACCGAGAAGGACCGGCGCCTCGTCACCAAGGTCGTCATAGCGCTCGTTCTTATCGTCAGCTTTGGCTCTTCCCTCGTGAGCTGCGCCGCGTCCCTCGTGGGCAGCGCGGTGGAGGGGGCGGGCGAGGCCGTGGAGAGCCTCGGGGACGTCTTCTTCGAGGACGACGGGGACGACTGGGCGAGCGATGACTGGGAGGAGTACGTCCCCGAGCAGGACGCCGACGACGAGGCGGCAGCGACGGCCCTCCAGGCGCGCCTGGACGAGCTCCTCGCCGACCCCGGCTCCGGGAGGCTCCACGACACCGTGACCGCCTACCTCGACGCAAAGATGCTCGACATCGAGGGATACAGCGCCGCAGAGCTCGGCCTCGACGCGGGCGCGCTCGCGACGCTTCTCCTCGAGAACGTGGACGCCAAGGTAAGCTACGCGTACGCCTTCAGCGACGGCACCGCGTCGGGCTGCGCCGACGTCACCTCGCCCGGCGCAAGCGAGCTCTTCTGGGCGCTCGACGACGCCTTCGGCACGTACCTGATCGACAACGACCTCTGGGGCAGGAGCGACGGAACGCCCACGGACGAGCACCGCGCGCACGTCGCGGCCGCAGCCGAGGACGTCCTCGCCGACCTCGGGGAGGGCGCCGAGACCTACATGTACACCTTCGAGCTCGACCTCGTGGACGACACGTGGGTCGTGGACGAGCAGGACCTGTTCGACACCTTCGAGATGGCGCTCGCCCTGTACTGAGCCGAGGGGGCGCTTGCACGAAGGGGGACGTGCCTGAAACGTGCAAGAGCTTGCACGTTTCAGGCACGTCCCGTTTCGTGCAAGCCCCACGGTTTACGTCGCATAACGTGCCAATCTCTTCTCGCACACAAACCCAAAGCAGCGAGAGGAGAACCATGTCCTACGCGTCACTCGCAGAGCGCATCCGCGCCGAGTGGAAGATCTACCTCGTGGCCCTGGTCTTCGCCGTCGTGGCAAGCGCCATCGGCCAGATCTCGATTCCCATAGGCCCCGGAACGCTCATCCTCTTCCCCATCTTCTACTCCCTGATCCTGGGCATCCTCTCCGGCCCCAGCGTGGCCAAGATCTTCAAGACGCCGCAGGTGAAGGCCGCCTCCAAGCTCGTGATCGTGGCCATCTGCCCCTTCATCGCCAAGCTCGGCATCAACGCGGGCGCCTCGCTCGACACCGTCATCTCCGCTGGCCCGGCGCTTTTCGCCCACGCCTTCGGCGACATCCTCACGATCCTCATCGCCGTGCCCGTGGCGCTGGCCCTCGGCCTCAAGCGCGAGACCATCGGCGCCGCGAGCTCCATCAACCGAGAGACCAACCTCGCCGTCACCACGGACGTCTACGGCGCGGAGAGCCCCGAGGCAAAGGGCAGCCTCGCCATCTACGTGGTGGGCGGCATGCTCGGCACCATCTACTTCGGGCTTCTCGCCAGCCTCGTGGCCGCGTTCGGGCTCTTTGACCCGCTCTCGCTTGGCCTTGCCGCCGGCGTGGGTGCCGGCATCATGATGGCGGCCGCCACGGGCGTGCTCGGGGCCATCTACCCCGGCCAGGCAGACCAGATCACGGCGCTCGCCTCCGCGAGCCAGACCATCGCCGGCATCGACGGCGTGTACCTCGCCATGTTCGTGGCGCTTCCGCTCGCGGCCTGGCTCTACAGGACGCTCGAGCCGCGCTTCTCGGCGCTGCGCCACGAGCCCTCCGCGGTGCTCGCCGAGCGCGAGGCCGCGGCAGGCACGGACGGCACGGCCGAGAAGGACGGTGAGTAGCATGCGCAGCACCGAGTGGGCGTTTCTCTTCCTCGTTTCCGCGGTGGGCATCGCGCTCGCCAACCTCGTGGGCTTCCAGGTGGGCATCGTGGAGAGCCTGCCGGGCATCCTCATCCTCGTGGCGCTCTCGCTCGCGGGCATGGCGTGCACCAAGCTCATCCCGCTCAAGCTCCCGATCGTGGCCTATGTCTCCGTCCTGGGCCTTCTGGTCGCCGGGCCCTGGAGCCCCGTGCGCGACTTCGTCATCGCCTCGGTGGGCGTGATCAACCTTACGGCGCCGCTCGCGCTCGTGGGCGCGTTCGCCGGCATCGGCGTGGCGGACCAGCTCGGCTTCTTCGCTCGCCAGGGCTGGAAGATGGTCGTCGTGGGCATCGTCTTCATGACGGGCTCCTTCGTCATCACGGCCATCATCTCGCAGCTTCTCCTCACCCTCACCGGCGCCATCTAGCGCCAAGGGGCAGCGGGATCACCCCCCTCGTCCACATAACATGACAAAGGGACTGTCCCCTTGTCATATTGGAGGCAACCATGCTTGATATTCTGATTTCTGACGCGACCGTCCTTCTCCCCCACGCGGCGGGCGTCGCGCGCCACCAGACCGTCGGCGTCGAGGCGGGCCGCATCGCCCTGCTGCGCGCCGCCGACGCCGAGGCAGACGCCGCGCTCGAGGCCGCCACGCGCATCGACGGGCGCGGCAGGCTCGTCATGCCCGGCCTCGTGGACTGCCACACCCACACGGGCCAGCAGCTCCTCAAGGGCCGCGTCCTCGACGAGCTCCCCATGATCTGGACGCGCATCATGCTGCCCTTCGAGTCCACGCTCACGCCCGAGCTCATGCGCCTCTCCGCCGAGCTCTCCGCGCTCGAGATGATCAAGTCCGGCACCACCTCGCTCGTGGACGCCGGCAGCTACTTCATGGACGAGGCCGCCTCCGTCTACGAGGCTGCGGGTCTTCGCGCCACGCTCTCCGTCTCCACGATGGACCAGCCGGGGCTCCCCGCCTCGATAGCCATGACCTGCGACGAGGCCGTGGCGGCGGCGGACGACCTCTACGAGCGCTGGGACGGCGCCGCGAATGGCCGCATCCGCGTGGCCTACGCCCTGCGCGCGCTCATGAGCTGCTCCGAGGAGCTCATCCGCAAGACCGCCGACCACGCCAACGAGCGCGGCGCCCTCCTTCAGGCCCACATGAACGAGTACGCGACCGAGGTCAACTACACCCTGCAGAACCAGGGCGTGCGCCCCTTCGAGTATCTCGAGCGCCTGGGCGGCGTCCTCTCCGAGCGCTTCCTCGGGGCCCACTGCCTCATGCTCTCGGAGGTCGAGAAGAACATCCTCGTGGAGCGCGGCGTCAAGGTGTGCCACTGCCCGTTCTCCAACTGCGCCAAGGCCACGCCCGAGACGCCGAGCCTGCGCAGCCGCGGCGTCATCGAGGGCCTCGGCACGGACGGCGCGGCCCACGGCGGCCTCTCCCTCTGGGCGGAGATGCGCCTCTTCCGATCCATCATGAACGTCACTCACGGCGTGCCCATCGCCGACCCGGCCGTCATGCCGGCGCGCGCCATCGTCAACATGGCCACCGAGAGCGGCGCCGCCTTCATGGGCACGGAGGGCGCGGGCGCCGTGGAGCTCGGCGCCGTGGCGGACCTCATCACCGTGGACCTGGTGAACCCCGGCATGTATCCCACCGGCAACGTGGTGAACACGCTCGTGGAGTGCGCGGGCGCCGCCGACGTGCGCGACATGATCGTGGACGGCCGCCTCGTCATGCGCGACCGCGAGGTCCTCACGCTTGACGAGGCCGCCATCATGGAGCGCGCCGCGGGCTACCAGGCGCACCTCGACGACATGGCCGAAGCCGCGGCGCGCTCCGCCGAGAAGAGCGGGGCGGTCGCGTAGTGGGCGCCGACACGCTCGCCCTCGTCGCCCTCGCGAACGCCCTCGTGGGAGCCTGTGTGGGGCTCACCGGCATCGCGGGCTTCCTGCTCCCGATGTTCTACGCCGGCTTTCTCGGCCTCGCGCCCGTCGAGGGGCTCGCCCTCTCCTTCGCCGCGTTCGTCGTCTCCGGCACGCTCGGCTGCCCCGCCTACCGCCGCACCGGGGACCTCCCGCTGCGTGCGAGCGCGGGGCTGCTCGCCGGCAGCTTCCTCGGGGCGCTCGCCGGCACGCAGGTGGGGGTCGTGCTGCCCGCTGAGGTACTGACCGTCGTCCTCTACCTCGTGGTCCTGGGCTCCGGGGCCTCCGTTCTTCTCCGCATGCGCGGCAGCGAGAAGGACGGTGCGTCCCGCGCCCCCATGCCCGGTGCCGGCCGCCTCTTTGCCGTCGGCCTGATCACCGCCGTCGTGTGCGCCGCCTCTGGCGCGGGAGGCCCCGTGCTCGTGGTGCCCGTGCTCATGCTCATGGGCGTGGGGCCGCGCATGGCGGTGGGGATGTCGCTCCTGGACTCGGTGGCCATCGCGGTCCCCGCGGCGGCGGGCTACCTCCTGGGCGGCGGCGTAGGCACCGAGGTGTGGGCGCTCCTGCCCGTGGCGCTGCTCGCGCACGGGGCGGGGGTCCTCCTGGGAAGCTTCAACGCGCACCGGATCAACGCGCCTCTGCTCAAGGGCATCGTTGCCGTAGGGTCGATAGCCGTGGCGCTCATCAAGCTGGCCCAGCTCGCCCTCTCGTAGCGCCTGCACGAAGGGGGACGTGCCTGAAACGTGCAAGAGCTTGCACGTTTCAGGCACGTCCCGTTTCGTGCAGGCGGCGGCGTAGAATGTCCACCAGACACGACGATCGAGAGGGGATCTCATGAGCGACACCACGACCACGCACGCCGCGCCCTTCGAGGCCGCGCGCGGCAAGCTCGGCTTTGGCTGCATGCGCCTGCCCGTGAACGAGGACAAGAGCGTCGACATCGCCACGTTCTCGCAGATGGTCGACGCCTTCATCGACGGAGGGCTCAACTACTTCGACACCGCGCGCCCCTATCACTCCGGCAACTCGGAGCCCGCCGTCGCGGCGGCGCTCGCCTCCCGCCACGACCGTGACGAGTTCCTCCTCGCGGACAAGCTCTCCCCCGGCAACTTCGAGCGCCGCGAGGACATCCGCCCGCTCATCGAGGACCAGCTGCGCGCCTGCGGCGTGGACCACTTCGACTTCTACCTCATGCACTCCCAGGGCATGGGCAACTACGAGAAGTACCAGCGCTGCGGCGCCTACGACGAGGCCTTTGCCGCGCGCGACGCGGGGCTCGTGCGCCACGTGGGCTTCTCGTTCCACAGCAACGCCGCGTTCCTCGACCGCATCCTGACCGACCACCCCGACGTCGAGTTCGTCCAGCTGCAGGTCAACTATCTCGACTGGGAGAACGGCGTCATCCAGAGCCGCGAGTGCTGCGAGGTGGCCGCCGCGCACGGCAAGCCCGTCATCGTGATGGAGCCCGTCAAGGGCGGACGGCTGGTCAACCTGCCCGACGAGGCGCGCGACGTCCTCGCCGCCGCCGGGCCCGGCTCCCCCGCGAGCTACGCCCTGCGCTTCGCCGCCGGGCTCCCCGGCGTTGAGATGGTGCTCTCCGGCATGGGCACGCCCGAGATGATCGCCGAGAACGTGTCGACCTTCTCGCCGCTCGTCCCGCTCTCCCCCGCCGAGCGCGAGGCCGTCGCCCGCGTCACGCAGATCCTGCGCGGCCAGAACGCAATCGAGTGCACCGCCTGCCGCTACTGCGTGGACGGCTGCCCCAAGAAGATCAACATCCCCGACGTCTTCTCCTGCCTCAACGCCAAGCGCGCCTACGGCGAGGACTCGGCCGGCTTCTACTACAAGGCGGTCCACACCGGTCACGGGCACGGACTGGCCTCGGAGTGCATCGGCTGCGGCGCCTGCGAGCGCGCCTGCCCGCAGCACCTGCCCATCCGCGAGCTCCTGCGCGGGGTGGCGGCGGAGTTCGAGGCCGAGGAGTAAGCGCCGCGTCAGCCCATTCTTACCAGCCTGTCACGTTCCCGCTCCCCGTGAATACGTAACGCGTTCACGGGGAATACGGTAGTGGCTGAAAGTTCCGATCGACCACACATTCGAAACGACATGTCGAGGAGGCCCCATGCACGACCCTGAGAGCACGACCAGACAGGCCTCCGAGCAGGTCATCAAGCCCGGCATCTTTCCCGCTGGCGGCGCGCACGACCTCGTGCCCGCCGCTGACGGCCCCATGCCCATCGAGGGCCGCCTGCGCAAGGCGCCGCTGCGCGTGCCCGAGAACTACGAGGGGTGCTCCGGCTTCACGCTCTTCGGGCGTCGCATCCGCACCCTGCTCTACTCCACCGACGTCGCCGCCATCCGCAACTCGAACGCGGACGCGATCTTTGCCGTCTACCCCTTCACCGCGCAGCCCGCCATCACGCAGGCGCTGCTCACGGTGGCCGAGGCCCCGCTCTTCGTGGGCGTGGGCGGCGGCACCACCACCGGCAGGCGCGCCGCCGAGCTCGCCGCCGTCTCGGAGATGCAGGGCGCTGCCGGCGTGGTGCTCAACTCCCCCGCCACCCCCGAGATGGTGAGCCAGGTGGTCTCCACCGTGGACATCCCCGTGGTCGCCACGATCACGCGCTTCGACAACGAGGCCGCCGAGAAGGTCCAGGCGGGCGCGCGCATCATCAACGTCGCCGCCGGGCGCCGCACCCCCGAGGTCATCGCGGAGCTTCGCGCCGCCTTCCCCGCGCTCCCCATCATCGCCACCGGCGGGCGCGACGACGAGACCGCCGCGACCACCATCGCCTCCGGCGCGAACGCCCTCATCTGGGCGCCCCCCAGCGTCACCGAGCTCCAGCGCGACATGATGGTCCGCTACCGCGAGAAGGCCGAGGCGGTGGCGACGGCGGCCGGCGAGGAGCGCTCCGTCGCCACCGTCGTGCCGGACATAACCGACATGCCCGTGGCAGACGTCCCCAACGGCGTTGTCCAGACGGTGCCCCCCGAGGTGGAGGCCGCCGAGCAGATCGGCGAGGAGGACTTCGTGAGCCCCTTCCGCGGGCGTCTGCCCAGGCTCCCCTTCTTCGGCCGCAAGGCGCGATAGCCCCAGACGCCGCCGCGCGACACCGCGCACCCCTCCCCGATTTCAGCGAGTTTTCGGACGAGCTGCCAAAACCTCCTGCGCGCGTGCATAATGGTTGGGACATAACACGCGCGAGGGAGGGCACGCACATGCAGGAGCTTGAGGATCGCATCCGTCGGGACGGCATCGTACGCGAGGGAAACGTCCTCAAGGTCGACAACTTCCTCAACCACCAGTGCGACGTGGCCCTCTACGACCACATGGGCGCCGAGTGGGCGCGCCTCTTCGCCGGCAAGCGCATCGACAAGATCCTCACCATCGAGGCCTCCGGCATCGGCATCGCCTGCGTCGCCGCGACGCACTTCGGCGGGGTCCCGGTGGTCTTCGCGCGCAAGACCGAGTCCAAGAACATGGACGGGGACCAGTACCGCACCAACATCACGAGCTACACCAAGGGACGCGAGTACCAGGTCATCGTTGCCAAGCGCTTCCTCTCCCCCGGCGAGCACGTGCTCATCATCGACGACTTCATGGCCATGGGCTGCGCGATGAACGGCCTGCTCGAGATCTGCGACGAGGCGGGCGTCATCGTGGAGGGCATCGGCATCGCCATCGAGAAGGGCTTCCAGCCCGGGGGCGACGAGCTGCGCCGCCGCGGCTACCAGGTGGAGTCCCTCGCAGTGGTGAAGTCCATGAACGCCGAGACCGGCGAGATCGAGTTCGCGTAGGCCAGTCCCCCCCCCTCTTCTCCGTTCTGCGGAATTCTCCCTTGACATATGAACACATGCTCATATAATCATCCGTAGGTAATATATGAGCACGTGTTCATATGCTCATTTGGAAGGAGCGAACATGGCGGAGAAGCTGACCGTTGGGGAGACGCCCGACGAGATGCCGGACGAGGAGCTGCTCTACGACCTCGCCGACCTCTTCAAGGTCTTCAGCGACACCACACGCATCAAGATCCTCTTTGCCCTCATGGGCCGCGAGCTCTGCGTCGCAGACATCGCCGAGCAGACCGGGAGCACGCAGAGCGCCGTCTCCCACCAGCTGCGCACCCTCAAGCAGGCGCGGCTCGTGAAGTTCCAGAGAGACGGGCGAAACGTCGTCTACTCCCTCGCCGACGACCACGTCTACACGATGCTCAACCAGGGCATGTCCCACATCTGCGAGTAGCGGGCGGAGCCCGCGGGAAAGGAAACGCCATGCGCAAGTCATTCAAGCTCGACGAGATCGATTGTGCCAACTGCGCGCTCAAGCTCGAGGACGCCATCAAGAAGGTCGACGGCGTGGACGACGCAAAGGTCAACTTCATGACCCAGAAGCTCACGCTCACCGCCCCCGATGACCGCTTCGACGACGTGCTGGACCGCGTGGTGGCCCTCGCCGCCAAAATCGAGCCCGACTGCGAGATCGTCCGCTAGGTCTGCAAATTGGGGACAGTCCCCAATTTGCAGAAAAGTTTTATGTGAAATGGGGACTGTCCCCAATTTGCAGACCCAATTTGCAGAGGAGCCGTCGTGAACAAGAAGCAAATCAAGTGGCGCAACCGCATCATCATCGCGCTCGTCATCTTCGCGGCCGTGATGGTCGTGGAGGAGACGGGGCTTCTCGCCAGCGCCTTCGGCACGCCGGGAGACGTCTATGCCAGCTTCGCGCTCTTCCTCGTCCCCTACCTCATCGCGGGATACAAGACCCTGCTCGAGGCGGCGCGCAACATCCGCCTCGGAGACCCCTTCGACGAGGCCTTCCTCATGTCGGTCGCGTCGCTGGGCGCCTTCGCGATGGTCCTCTTCCCCGAGACCGAGCCCCACATGGCCGAGGGCGCCGCGGTCATGCTCTTCTACCAGGTGGGCGAGCTCTTCCAGAGCTACGCCGTCGGCCAGAGCAGGAAGTCCATCGCGGCCATGATGGACATCGCCCCGGACTACGCCAACGTCGAGAGGAACGGCGAGCTCGAGCAGGTCGACCCCGCCGAGGTCGCCCCCGGCACCGTCATCGTGATCAAGCCCGGCGAGCGCGTGCCCATCGACGGCGTGGTCACAGATGGTGTCTCCCAGCTCGACACCGCCGCGCTCACCGGCGAGTCCGTCCCGCGTCACGTGGAGACGGGAGCAGACGTCATCTCCGGCTGCGTCAACATGACCGGCGTCCTGCGCGTGCGCACGACCAAGCCCTTCGGGGAGTCCACCGTCTCCCGCATCCTCGAGCTCGTGGAGAACGCAAGCGAGAAGAAGGCCCGCACGGAGAACTTCATCACCCGCTTCGCCCGCGTCTACACGCCCGTCGTCACGCTCTCGGCGCTCGCGCTCGCCGTGATACCGCCGCTCGCCGGCATGGGAGCCTGGTCCGACTGGATCCTCCGCGGCCTCACCTTCCTCGTCGTGAGCTGCCCGTGCGCGCTCGTAATCTCCGTGCCGCTCTCCTTCTTCGGCGGCATCGGGGGCGCGTCGCGCCTGGGCATCCTCGTCAAGGGCTCCAACTACCTCGAGCTCCTCGCCCACGTTGACACCGTGGTCTTCGACAAGACCGGCACGCTCACGAGCGGCACCTTCAACGTGGTCGCCGTTCATCCCGAGGCCGGCGTGGACCCGGACTACGTGCTCTCGATGGCCGCGCACGCCGAGTCCTTCTCTGACCACCCCATCGCCATATCCGTCCGCGCCGCCTATTCCGGCGAGATCGACCGCGAGAAGATCGCGGGGGCGCGCGAGGAATCGGGGCACGGTGTCTCCGCGCGCGTGAACGAGCACCTGGTCATGGTGGGCAACGACAAGCTCATGGCGGAGCACGGCGCCAGCTGGCACGACTGCGACCTCACGGGCACGATCCTGCACGTCACGGTTGACGGAGCCTACGTGGGCCACATCGTGATCGCGGACGTGGTGAAGGATGACGCCGCACAGGCCATCACCGACCTTCACGCCGCCGGCGTTCACCGCTGCGTCATGCTGACCGGCGACCGCCAGGACGTTGCGGAAGCCGTGGCCGCACGCCTGGGCATCGACGAGGTGCGCGCGCAGCTCCTCCCCCAGGACAAGGTCGCCGAGGTCGAGCGGCTGCTCGCGGGCGAGAAGGACGGCGGGAGGCTCGCCTTCGTGGGCGACGGCATCAACGACGCCCCCGTCCTCACCCGCGCAGACGTGGGCATCGCCATGGGCGCGATGGGCTCGGACGCCGCCATCGAGGCCGCGGACGTCGTCCTCATGGACGACCGTCCCTCCAAGATCGCGCAGGCCATGCGCGTGGCGAGAAAGACGATGCGCATCGTGTGGCAGAACATCGTCTTCGCACTGGGCGTGAAGCTCCTCATCCTCGCGCTCGCCGCCGTGGGCATCGCCAACATGTGGCTCGCGGTCTTCGGCGACGTGGGCGTGGCGATGATCGCCATCCTCAACGCCATGCGCTGCATGCGCGTCGAGAAGAACTAGGGGCCTCAGCCCCCTCCCGCCAATGTACAGAAAAGTCGGACTTCCCCGGCGCCCATCAGGGAAATCGCGCGGGAAAGTCCGACTTTTCTGTACATTGGCGGGAGGGGGCGTTCTTCTCCCCAACCGGCAGGCCCGTAACCCCGTCACAGACGCTCGAGCTTGGTCCTCACGACACGGCGCACGGAGTCGTCGATCCGCTCCTCGGTGAGCTCGCCGGCTGCCACGGCGTCGAGGACACCCTGGTACGCAGCCTGGAGGTCCTCGGGCATGAGCACCATGTCGGCACCGGCGAGAAGCGGCGCCACGCCAAGGCGGTCCAGGGTCAGCGACTCGAGCGCGGCACCCATGGCCATGGAGTCGGTGATGATGATGCCCTGGTAGCCGAGCTCGTTTCGAAGGAGGTCGGTGATGATCTCGCTGGAGATCGTCGCGGGGTCGCCGTCACCGGTGATGGTGGGCATGGAGAGGTGGCCCACCATGATGAAGGGAACGTCCGCCTCGATGGCGGCCTGGAAGGGCCTGAGCTCCTCGGCGCGAATCTCGTCGAGGGTCTTCTCGGAGTAGATGCGGCCGTCGTGCGAGTCCCCCATCGCGCCGCCGATGCCGGGGAAGTGCTTGGCGGAGCAGAGCACGCCCGCCTCGGCAAAGCCCTCCACCTGCGCCTCGACCATCGGCGCCACGACGTCGGCGGTGGAGCCGAAGGAGCGCAGGCGCATCGTGTCGCTCTCGGGGTTGTTGGCGATGTCCGCGTCCGGGGCAAAGTCGACGTTGAAGCCCAGGTACTGAAGATAGGTGCCAATGTGCTTGGCCACCTCGCGAGCGTAGTCGGTGTCCCCGGTGGCGCCCACGTCGCACATGTTGCCCACGTTGTCCACGCCAAAGCCGGAGCTCCCACCCACGCGCGAGACCGTGCCGCCCTCCTCGTCCACGCAGAGGAAGATGGGAAGGCCGCTCGCCTCCTCGGAGTAGGCCGCGGTGTTGCGCAGCATCTCGCGCGTCTGATCGGAGTCGACGAGGTTCGCGGCAAAGTAGACGATGCCGCCCACCGGCATGTCGAGAAGGGCCTGGCGGGTGGTCTCCCCCGCCGCGACGGCGGTCTCCACGCCCGTGATGGCCTCCGGCCGCACGACGAAGAGCTGGGCGACCTTCTGCTCGAGCGTCATTCCGGAGACGATCCTGTCGACCTCGGAGACGGCCTCCTCGGGCTCCTCGCTCGCCTGGGGCTCGTCCCCCTCCGGCGCGCGGTCGCTCACAGTGCCCGTCTCCCCCCTCTCGTCGGTCTGGTCCTGGGCGGCATCGGGGCTCGAGCACGCGCCCAGGGCAAGGGCGAGGCATGCGCCGGCGGAGGCAACGGCGCCGCGACGGGTGATGTTGGGGGTTCTCTGCATGTTCTTCTCCTTAGCGTAATGGTGAGGGAGCGCTGCTAGGCGCGCCCCAGACGATCCTCGATCAGCCCCGCGAGCACGTCCCCGAGCTCGTGGCCGGCGACGCGCATCATCTGCGGGAAGCGCGAGTAGTACGTGAGCCCGGGCATGGAGTTGACCTCGTTGAAGACGACCTCCCCCTCGGGCGTGACGAAGAGGTCCACGCGGGCGAGGCCCTCGCAGCCCAGCGCCTCGTAGACCGCCGTGCCGGCGGCGCGCACGCGCCCCATCACGTCATCGGGCAGGGCGGCGGGGCAGCGCAGCTCCGTGTTGGCGCCTGGGTCCTTCTCCAGGTGGATCCTGAAGAAGCCGTCGCCGGACACCACGATCTCGTCGGGCTCGCCCATCCAGGTCCCGCGCACGGCGTCGCCCACGATGGCGCAGCCCACCTCCACGCCGGTGATGGCCTCCTCCACCGCGACCTTCTCGTCGAGCTCGAAGGCGGCGTCGACGGCGGCGTCGTAGGCCTCCTGGTCCGCCGCTCGGGAGACGCCGATGGAGGAGCCCCCGCGCGCGGGCTTGACGAACACGGGAAAGCCTCCGCAGGCCTCTGCCGCGGCGGCACGCTCATCGGCGGAGCATCCGCGCCAGAGCACCTCGCAGCGCGGGGACCTCACCCCGGCTGACGCCGCAAGGCGGTGCGACGCGTCCTTGTCCATGCAAATTGCGCTGGCCATGACGCCGCAGCCCACGTAGGGCACGCCGGCGACCTCGAGCGTCCCCTGCACCGTGCCGTCCTCGCCGCCCTGTCCGTGGAGGACGGGCAGCGCGACGTCAACGGAAAGTGGACGCACCGTGCCGTCCGAGGAGAGCTCCGCGAGCCCTCCGCCGGGCACCACGGCAACGGGCGCGCAGTCGTGGCCCTCCCAGTCGCCCGTCACCTCGGACGGGTCACCGGAGTAGCGAAGCCACCGCCCCTCCCGCGTGATGCCCACGAGAACGAGGTCAAAGCGACCGCCCAGGGCCTTGATCACGTTGTCCGCGGACTTGCAGGAGATGTCGTGCTCGGTCGAGACGCCGCCAAACAGAAGTGCGACCCTGGTCATGCCGTGCCTCTCGTCGTAATTTGCGCAACAGCTCATTATAGGGGGCCCGCGCCGGGCTTCGCTGTATAGTTATTCCGTCAGTTGAAACCCTGCGGAGCGCGGGGTCCCGCGCCCGTCCTCGCCAAGGAGGAACCCATGTCAAAAGAGCGCAAGCTCCTCAAGATCATCTGCTTCCTGTACGTCCTCGACGCCATCGCGTTTCTCGTCTTCGGCGGCATCATGCTCGCCGGGATGTCCCTGCTCGACCCCGCCGACACCGTGGCGGTCGGCGGAATCGACTTCAACCTCCAGGCGTGGTCGATCATCTTCGGCATCTGGGGCATCGTGTCCGGCATCTTCTACCTCATCTACGCCTTCGCGGGCATCCGCGGCGCGAACACGCCGCGCAAGATCGGCCCCTTCCGCGTCATGAGCCTCGTCGCCGTGATCTTCGCCGTGATTGGCATGCTGCTCGGCGTGGCGCTCGACGGCGTGAGCACCGACACCGTCCTGTACGTCGTCTCGCTCGTCTTCGCCATCGCGTGCTTCGTGCTCTCCGGCAAGATCAAGGAGCAGGCCGAGCGCTAGGCATCAGTCGAGAAGAACGACTGCCTCGGGCGTCGCCCCCACGGGACGGCGCCCGATTTGCACATTTGGGGACGTGCCTGAAACGTGCAACATTCTGCACGTTTCAGGCACGTCCCCAAACATGCAACCGGCACGTCCCCTTTTGTGCATCAACTTTGCGTCTTTCGGCGAAATACATGCTGATTCGCATGCGATATACCCCAATAGGACTATCAGACCTCAGTGTCTTTGCGCTATAGTCTGCGCGACCCGACCTGCCAGAGAGGAAGCACCGTGACCTCCCCCACCCCCGCCCCGCACCGGGCAGCGATGCCCGCGCGCGAGCTCCTGCCACTCCTGGCGCTCACGCTCTCCGCGTTTCTCCTCAACACGTCGGAGTTCGTGCCCATTGGGCTCCTCACGGACATCGCGGGGGCCTTCGGCCTCTCCGAGTCCGGCGCGGGGCTGATGATCTCCGTCTATGCCTGGGCGGTCGCGGCCCTTTCCCTGCCGCTCATGATCGCGGCGAGCCGCATTCCGCCCAAGGGGCTCATCACCACGGTGCTCGCCCTCTTCTGCGCAGGTCAGGTCGCCTCCGCCGTTGCCCCCACCTTCGAGCTGCTCGTGCTCGCGCGCCTTGTGGTCGCCGCCTCGCACGCGGTCTTCTGGTCCGTTGCCTCCCCCTTCGCCGTGCGCCTCGTCGCCCCGGAGCACGCCTCCCTCGCCATGTCCATGATCGTCACGGGCACCTCCGTGGCCATGATCTTTGGCCTCCCCCTCGGGCGCGCCCTCGGCCTCGCGCTTGGCTGGCGCATGACGTTCGCCTGCGTCTGCGCCATGGGCCTCGTGGCGCTCGTCGGGCTTCTCGCCCTCTTCCCGCGCCTCCCCAAGGGAGAGCCCTTCACGCTCGCCCGCCTCCCCGAGCTCGGGAGCAACCGCCCGCTTCTGGGCATCTATCTGGCCACCATCCTCTTCTCGTGCGGCTACTACACCGCCTACAGCTACATCGAGCCCTTCCTGCAGCAGGTCGCCCACGTCCCAAGCGAGCTCGTCACCGTGGCGCTCACGGTCTTTGGCGTGGCGGGGCTCGCGGGCAGCTGGCTCTTCGCCCGCCTCTTCGACGCGCACCGACGCGCGTTCCTCTCTGCCACCATGGTGGGCATCACCGCGGCGCTTCTCGCCCTCGCGCCCCTCGCCGGGCTCGCCGCCGGCCCCTTTGTCGTCTGCGCCCTCTGGGGCGTCAGCGCCACCGCCTACAACGTGGCCGCCCAGGCAGAGATCATCCGCGTGACCCCCGAGGGCGCGTCGGCCGTGGCCATGTCCATCTTCTCGGGCCTCTTCAACGTGGGCATAGGCCTGGGGTCGGTCGTGGGCGGCCTCGTCTGCGACGGTCCCGGCATCGGGCTCGTGGGTGTGGTCGGAGGCATCGTCGCCGCTGCGGGCGCGGCGTTCTGCGTGGCGCGGCTCGGAGCCATGCTGGAGAGGGCCGCGGCCTGACCCGTGCGGCCGCGAGCGTGCTAGACTGTGCCCCGCGTCAGACCAAGAAAGGGGCACCCATGGCACTTCCCGTCTTCGACCTGCACTGCGACACCGCCGACCGCCTGGCGTGGCGCTCGCTTCCCGCCGAGCTGCGCGCCGCGACGGGCCTCGAGTTCTATGGCCCGGAGGACGAGGCCGACCCCGCGGGCTGCGCCGAGCTCGCCCGCAACCACTGCCACGTCTCGCTCGAGCGCGTGGGCGACACCCCGTGGGCCCAGTGCATGGCGTGCTTCATCCTTGACGAGCTCTCGCCCGAGCAGGCGGTCGCCTTCTGTGACCACGTCTTCTCCTGCGTCGAGCGGGAGGCCGAGAAGAACGCGGGCTCGGTGACCCTTGCCCGGGGCGCGGCGGACATCAGGCCCGCCCTCGACGCCGGCCGCTTCGTGGCGGTGAGGACCATCGAGAACGCGCGGCTCTTTGCCGCCGACCCCGGCCTCGTGGAGCGCCTCGCGGAGCGCGGCCTCCTCATGGCATCGCTCACCTGGAACGCGGCGGGCCCCCTCGCGAGCGGCCACGACTCCCACGCGGGCCTCTCGAGCCTTGGCGCGGACGTCCTCGCCCAGATGGAGCGCGCGGGCGTCGTGCTCGACGTCTCCCACCTCAACGACGAGGGCTTCGCCGACGTTGCGGCCCGAGCTCGACGCCCCTTCGTGGCGAGCCACTCCAACTCGCGCGCCGTGTGCGCCCACCGCAGGAACCTCACGGACGACCAGTTCCGCGAGATTCGCGACCGCGGCGGCATCGTGGGCCTCAACTACTGCTGCGGCTTCCTCGTGGAGGGCGCCGAGGGCGAGCGCGGGCGCAGCATCGCCTTCGACGAGGTGGCCGCGCACGTCGAGCACTGGCTCGACCTCGGCGGCGAGGACGTCGTGGCGCTGGGCTCGGACTTCGACGGCACGGACGTCCCCGCCTTCCTCGACGGCGCGCAGACCCTCCCCGCCTTCCAGGACCTTCTCGTGGCGCGCTTTGGCGGGACCGTGACGAGGAAGCTCTGCGCGGAGAACGCGCTCTCGTTCTTCGAGCGCTACGCGCGCGGGTAGGGCGGCGTTCGGCACCCTCGGCTGATGGCACTTCTCGGCATTTGAAGAGAAAGCGGCCGCACTCATATGTGCGGCCGCCAGGTGCGGGCATTCTGACAAGTCACGGCGCGGGAGTGCGGGGTCTCTCACGGAACCTGTTGTCATGTGCGGGCATCAGGTGCCCCCTGGGTCGCACTCCCGCCTCAAAGCGAGAGGTTCGACGCACAGGCTTGGCGCGCTTTCGCGCCTACGCGTCCTTCTCGGGGTAGCGGGGCGGAACGAGTCCGGCGCGCTCGAGCGACACCACGATGGGCACGACCACGGCAAGCTGCAGCACGATGCCCACGAGGCTCGTGACAAAGGACGCGGCGACCCACGCCTCGAGCGAGTAGGCGCCCGGCGAGAAGATCAGCGCGCGCAGGACGCCGTTCACCACGCGGCCGGCGAGCATGGCGCCGATGAGCGCGACGTAGAGGTCGCGGGTGACGCTGCCCGTGCGCACGAACCTGGAGAGCAGGCCCGAGACCAGGCCGTAGGTGAAGAGCTCGCAGGTCATGGGCGGCAGCATCGGGGCGGCCGGCATGCCGGTGAGGAGGCCGGAGAGCACGGGACCCAGAAGACCCGTCACGGCACCCGCCACGGGCCCGGCCACGAGCCCGGAAATCATCACCGGGATGTGCATGGGCAGCCACGTGGCGCCCGCGTTGGGGATGGAGTGGAACGCCATCGGCAGCACGATGCAGAGCGCGGCGCACACCGCGGCGATGACGATTCTCTTGACCTGACTCATGCGTGCATCTCCCTTTCTCCCCCGTCGGCGGCGCGCCGGGACGGGGGCAGACGGTACCCGCGCGCCTCCATCGCGACGGAGAGCTCGTCGGCGCGACGGATCGCGGACACGAATATAGGAACGAGCAGCCGCATATAACTGACGGCGCGTCGCATAATAGCATGAGAGACGACGGTTCCGCAACGTATTGTCTGCGCCCTCATGAGCTGGCGGCTCTCGCGGAGCAGCGTGGGCACAAACTGCACGGTCACTCCAACGGCGAGCGCCGCGGCCTCCGCGGGAAATCCCACGCGGGCGAGCGGCCGCAGCAGCGCGCGCACGCCGTCGATGAGCTCCTGCGGGCGCGTGGTCGCGGTGAGGAGGGTCCCCAGCACCACCACGAGCAGCGTGCGCACCACCACGCGAACGCCCTGGGCGGCGCCGGCAACCGTGAGGTGCGCGGGACCAACCGAGATGACGGGGTCCTCTGCGCCGAAGAAGAACGCGTTCATGACGAGCACCGCAAGGAGGAACCACCTGAGGCCCCACGCGGAGCGCGCGGCCGAGCGCCATCCCACGCGCGAGAGCGCCACGAGCGCGGCCACGAGCGCGCAGACCAGGAGGAGCTCCAGGGGCGAGGAGGCCAGCACCACGAGCGCCACGCAGGCGACAAGACCTGCGAGCTTGGCACCGGCGCCCATGCGGTGCAGGGGCGAGTCCGCCCAGACGTATCCGGAGACCCCCCTCATGCGAGCCCCCTCCCCCGAAGGACGGCCCGGGCGAGCTCCTCCGCCGTGAGCGGGTTCCCCTCCACGGCAACGCCGGAGCGCCTGAGCGCCGCGGCGGCGCGTGCGGCGCACGCCGCCTCGAGGCCGTGGTCGCGCATGAGGGCGGCGTTGCCGAGGAGCTCCCGCGCGGGCCCGTCGAGCGTCACGCGCCCGGCGTCGAGGCACACCACGCGGTCCGCCACGGAGGCGAGGGCGTTGGCGTCGTGGCTCGCCATCACCACCGTGGCGCCCTCCCGCGCCGCGGCCGCCACGGCGGCGAGGCACGCGTCGCGGGCGCGCGGGTCGAGCCCCGCGGTGGGCTCGTCCAGAAGGAGGAGTCCCGGCCGCGTGGCGAGGACCGACGCAACGGCCACGCGACGCTGCTGCCCGCCCGAGAGGGCGAAGGGAGAGCGCCTGCCCAGCTCGTCCAGGGAGAGGCCCATGAGGGAGAGTGCGTGCGCCGACCGCTCGCGGGCCTCCTTTCCCGAGGCGCCGCGGGCGAGCAGGCCAAACGCGAGCTCGTCTGCCACCGTGGGCTCGAAGAACTGCCGCTCGGGAATCTGGAAGACGAGCCCCACCGAGGAGGCGATCGCGCGGGCGCCGGCCCCGTGGGAGGCTTCCGCCCCGTCAACGAGCATGCGGCCCGCGTCCGGGCGGGTCACGCCGGCCATGACCTCGAGGAGCGTGGTCTTGCCCGAGCCCGTCTGGCCCATGAGGCCCGTCACCCCGCCGGACACCTCGAGCGAGACGTCGTCGAGCGCCGCCACGCGCTCCCCCGCCGGCCCCTCGTAGGTGAGGCGTATGCCCTCGAGCGTCAGCCGCACAGCGCGCTCACCAGCCCCTCCACCGTGACGGGCGCGGGCCCGCGGACCGCCCCGGCGCGCTCGAGCTCGTGCCAGGCGCGCACCACGAGCGGGGGCTCCAGGCCCGCGCCCTCCAGCAGCGCCTCGTCCGCGAGCACGTCTTCCGGGGCGCCCGCCGCCGCTACCTCGCCCGCGCGCATGACCACCACGCGGTCCGCCCGGGCGGCGAGCTCCATGTCGTGCGTGACCCAGACGACGGTGGTCCCGCGCTCGCGGCGGACGCGGGAGACGGCCGCCATGAGCTCGTCTCTGCCGCGCGGGTCGATCATCGAGGTGGCCTCGTCCAGGACGATGACGCGCGGGCCCGAGGCGAGCACGCCCGCGAGCGCCACGCGCTGCTGCTGCCCGCCGGAGAGCCCGTGGACATCGCGCCGCTCGAAGCCAGGAAGGCCCACGGCGGCGAGGGCGGCCGCGGCCGCGGCGCGCGCGTCCTTCTCGGCCGCGCCGAAGTTGAGGGGGCCAAAGGCCACGTCCTCTCCCACCACCGAGGAGACGAACTGGTTCTCCGGGTTCTGGAACACCATGCCGCAGGTACGGCGCACCTCCCACACGAGCGCGGGGTCGGAGACGTCGAGGCCAAACACCCTGATCTCACCCTCCTGCAGGGGGATGAGCGCGTTGATGTGACGGGCGAGCGTGGTCTTTCCGGAGCCGTTCTCGCCCACTATTGCCACGAGCTCGCCGGGGGCGACATCGAGCGAGACGTCGCGCAGGTCCTGCCTGCCGGGCACGTACGCGTGGCAGACCCCGCGCGCCTCAACGGCCATCTCGCCCATCTCGCCCCCTCTCGCTTGCGTCAGCACAAACGGTCACCCATTCTACCCGCAACGCGACCGCCCCGACGCGGGGATGCGGAGGCCACCGTCCGGCGGGTCTCCGGGGGCGTCCCTCTCGGCAATGTACAGAAAACCCGGAGTTCGCCTGGCGTTCCCCCAGTTGGCGCCCAGGGAGCTCCGAGATTTCTGTACATTGCCGGGCGAGGCGCGCCAGAAGACGCCCGCGAGGCGCGCCAGAAGACGCCCGCGAGGCGCGTCGGACGTCCGGCGGCGTTGCGCTCCCAAAAGGATAACGCGTTTGAAGACGATGCCCGATACCTGCGGTATCATTGAGAGGTTCCCGCCACAACACAAAGAGGAGGACACGTGCTCACCTTCGAGAAGTACGTCCGCCCCGGCACCACGCGCCAGGCGTACGAGCTCCTTCAGGAGAACCGCATGGCCACGGTGATCGGCGGCATGATGTGGCTGCGCCTCGCCGACCGCACCTCGCCGCTGGGGATCGACCTCTCCCGCTGCGGGCTCGACAAGATCGAGGAGACCGAGGACGCGTGGCGCATCGGCGCGATGGTGACCCTCGGCCAGCTGGAGAACCACGAGGGCTTTGCGGCGTCGACCTGCGGCATCTTCACCGAGGCCGTACGCGACATCGTGGGCACGCAGTTCCGCAACCTCGCCACCGTGGGCGGCTCGCTCTACGCGCGCATGGGCTTCTCGGACATCGTCTGCGCCCTGCTGGCCCTCGACACCGAGGTCGTGCTCGAGGGGGCGGGCGTCATGCCCATCATCCCCTTCGTGGAGCGCGGGGCGAGAAACGACGTCCTCACCCACATCGTCGTGCGCAAGCACCGCTACCAGGCCGCCTTCGAGTCCGTGCGCAACGCGGCCACGGACTTCTCCGCGCTCAACGCGGCGGCGGCCTGCTGGCAGGGCTCCTGGCACGTCACGGTGGGAGCCCGCCCCAAGAAGGCGACGCTCATCACCGGCGGCGAGCGCATCCCGCTGCGCCGCGACTTCTCCCCCGCCGAGCTCGACGCCACGTGCGAGCTCGCCGAGAGCCTGGACTTTGGGGACGACCTGCGCGGGACCGCCGAGTGGCGCCGCAAGGTGGCCCCCGTCCTCGTCCGTCGCGCCGTGGAGCGCGCGACCGCGAAGCCCCGCGCCAAGAAGGAGGCGTAAACGATGCTCGTCAACCTCACCTTGAACGGCGTGGCGCTCTCGGAGGACGTCCGCCCGGACATGACGCTCTTCGACTTCTGCCGCGCGCACGGCTACAAGTCCGTGAAGTGCGCCTGCGAGACCTCCAACTGCGGACTCTGCACCGTGCTCCTTGACGGCGAGCCCGTGCTCTCCTGCTCCGTCATGATGGCGCGCGCCGACGGCCGCGAGGTCACCACGCTCGAGGGCATGCGCGACGGCCGCCGCGAGCTCCTGGCCCAGTGCCTCGCCGAGGAGGGCGCCGAGCAGTGCGGATTCTGCGCTCCCGGCCTGGAGATGGCCGTGCTCGCGCTCGACGCCGCCCACCCGGGCGCGGACGACGAGACCGTGCGCCGCTACCTCTCCGGCAACCTCTGCCGCTGCTCCGGCTACGCGAGCCAGATGCGCGCGATCCGCCGCTTCCTCGCTCGCCACGCGAACGGCGGCGAGCTGCCGCCGCGCGAGGTGCCCGCGGACGCCACCACCGAGTCCGGCACCGAGCACCGCGAGATCGCCCGCCCGGTGGCCAAGAAGGACTCCGGGGCGCTTCTCGCCGGCGCGCCCGTCTACACCGCCGACCTCGCGCCCGAGGGCGCCCTCGTGGTGAAGCTCGTGCGCAGCCGCCATGCCAACGCCATCGTCACGGACGTCGACAAGAGCCGCGCGCTCGAGGTCCCGGGCGTCGTGGCGGTCTTTGGCCCGGACGACGTGCCGCACAACCGCTTCACCCTGGCCGGCCAGTCCTTCCTCGAGCCGAGCCCCTACGACACCGTCCTTCTCGACCGCCACGTGCGCTACGTGGGCGACGAGGTGGCCATGGTCGTGGCAGAGACCGAGGCCGCGGCCGCCGCGGGCGTGAAGGCCGTGAAGGTCACCTATGAGCAGCTCCCCGCCATCGTGGACGTGGAGGAGGCGCTGGACAACGCCACCGTCATCCACGACGAGGACGACTGGACCTACGGCGGGGACAAGTCCGGCGACCCGGCGCGCAACCTCGTGGCGCACGGCGAGCGCGTCCACGGGGACCTCGAGGCCGCCTTCGCCGCCTCCGACGTGGTCATCGAGCGCACCTACCGCACGCAGGCCACGCAGCAGTCCATGATGGAGACGTTCCGATCCTTCGCCTACACCGACGCCTTCGGCCGCCTCACCGTGGTGAGCTCCACGCAGGTGCCCTTCCACATCCGCCGCCAGGTGGCAAACGCCCTCGGCATCCCCAAGTCCCAGGTGCGCGTCATCAAGCCGCGCGTGGGCGGAGGCTTTGGCGCCAAGCAGAGCGGCTGCAACGAGCCCTTCGCCGCCTTCGCCGCGCTGAAGACCGGCCGGCCGTGCGTGTGCACCTACACGCGCGAGGAGACCATGTGCTGCTCCAACACGCGCCACGAGATGGTCCTCAAGGTCCGCATGGGCGCGCGGCGCGACGGCACGATCGAGGCCATCGACCTCTACGCCCTCTCCAACGCCGGCGCCTACGGCTACCACGGCACCACCACGGTCACGCTCGTGGGCGGCAAGGCGCTGCCCGTCTACAACCACGCCACGGCCAGCCGCTTCTCCTACGACGTGGTCTACACCAACACCACGCCGGGCGGCGCGTACCGCGGCTACGGCGCGACGCAGGGCTGCTTCGCCGTGGAGTCCGCCGTCAACGAGATGGCCGATGAGCTGGGCATGGATCCGTGCGAGCTGCGCCTCAAGAACCTGGTGAAGCCCGGCGAGACCCTCTGGCAGCTGAACGACGAGCACCTCTACAGCTGCCGCCTGGACGAGTGCCTCGAGCGCGCGATGGACATGGTGGGCTGGCGCGACCGGCCCCTCAGCGAGGACCTCGGCGACCGCGTGCGCGGCATCGGCTGCGCCCTCACGATGCAGGGCTCCGGCATCGCGATGGTGGACATCGCCAACGTTGACATCCGACTCGAGGATGACGGCTTCTACGTGCTCTCCATCGGCGCCACGGACGTGGGCACCGGCGCGGACACGATCCTCGCCCAGATGGCCGCCGAGGCCCTGGGCTGCGACGTCGACCGCATCGTCACCAAGGGCGTGGACACCGACACCTCCCCCTTCGACACCGGCGCCTACGCCTCCTCGGGCACCTACACCACCGGCGGCGCCGTCGTTCGCGCGGCCGAGGACCTCAAGCGCCAGATCCGCGAGCAGGCGGCCCGCGTCTTTGGCGTGGACGAGAAGGACGTGGAGTTCGACGGCGAGTCCGTGCGCTGCGTCGCCGAGGACGGCACCGAGCAGGAGATGACCGTCGCCGCGCTGGCCAACAAGCTCATCGGCTTTGGCCTGCACCCGGGCATGCTCGAGGGCCACGGCACCAACGCCCAGCCCACCTCCCCGCCGCCCTACATGGCAGGCGTCGCCGAGGTGGAGGTCGACAAGGCCACGGGCAAGGTCACGGTCACCGACTACGCGGCCGTCGTGGACTGCGGCACCGTCATCAACCCGGCGCTCGCGCGCGTGCAGGCCGAGGGCGGCATCGCCCAGGGCATCGGCATGGCGCTCACCGAGGACGTCTCGCGCGACGAGCGCGGCAACCTGCGCACGGGCAGCTTCATGACCTACAAGCTGCCCACCCGCATGGACGTGCCCGAGCCCCGCGTGGAGTTCATGCCCAGCTTCGAGCCCACCGGCCCCTTCGGCGCCAAGTCCATCGGCGAGGTCGTCATCAACACGCCCTCCCCCGCGGTCATGAGCGCGGTGGCGCACGCCACGGGCCGCTACGTGCGCGACCTGCCCATCACCCCGAGCAAGGTGCTCGCGGAGGAGTAGCCGCACCCATCTCGCTCGACCTCTCTCCGGCTCGCCCGAGGCCGCTCGTCAGCGCGGCCTCGGGCGAGCCCTTTCTGCCGTGAAACCTTGGCACGTCGCCCCGCCGACCCGGCCCTCAACGGAACAGCGGGTAGGGCACGGAACGGCCCCGGGCACGACGGAGCCTGACGGAGCGCGCCGACACCCCGCGAAAATCCGCGGCGATTGGGCAATACCTTTGATGCCTTCGCTGCCGTGCGGCAAGGCACGGCGCTCAAATTAACGTCCCGCTTGTTCTTCTCGCCCACTCTCGTCCGTCTGAGAGGGCAATTGGGCAACATACTTGATTACGTAATCTTCCTATATCAAAGATGTTGCCCAATCGCATGGCAAATCCGCCGGGAGGGTCCTTCCGGGGACGCAACCTGCCCGCACTGCCCAATCGCCGGGGTTTTGCGCATCGCGGAGCGCCTGGCAGGGCCCGCTCGTCCACATCCACGGTCGCCCCCTCCCACGACCAGACACGCCCGTATGGGATGCCGCACGACGAGAAGAACGTGCGGAGCGCCCCACACGCTAGAATGAAAGGGTTGCAGACCCAACGGAGGCCGCATGTTCAAGCTCAGAAGGTACCTTGCGGGGCACTACGCCGAGTGCGTGCTCGCCCCGCTCTTCAAGGGGCTGGAGGCGCTGCTGCAGCTCCTCGTCCCCCTTGTCATGGCGCAGGTCATAGACGTCGGCATTGCCAACCGCGATGCGGGATACGTGCTCTGGCACGGCGCGCTGCTCGTGGGCGTGGGCGTCTTCGCGTGGGTAATCTCGGTCACGGCGCAGTACTTCTGCTCGCGCCTCGCCTCCGCGTTTGGAACCGCCATGCGCGACGACCTCTTCCGCCACGTGCTCGAGCTCTCGCGCGAGGACGTGGAGCGCATCGGGCGCGCGAGTCTCGTGACCCGCATCACCAACGACTCCCAGCAGGTGCAGGACGGCCTCAACATGTTCTTCAGGCTCATCCTGCGCTCCCCCTTCGTCACCTTTGGCACCGTCGTGGCCGCGTTTCTGGTGGACGGCGTGGAGGGTGCGGCGCTCCTGGCGGCGGTGCTCGTCTCGGGCGCCATCGTCATGGGCTTCATGCGCGTGACCACCGAGCGCTACCGCCAGATCCAGCGCGGGCTCGACGAGGTCCAGCTCCGGGTGGCGGAGAACCTCGAGGGCGTGCGCGTGCTGCGGGCCTTCCGCCGCGAGGACTCCGAGCGCGCCACCTTTGCCCAGGCGGCCGACGCCGTGCGCGCGCGGCAGGTCACCACCGGCGACATCTCCGCCCTCGTGAACCCGCTCACGTACGCCGCCATCAACTGCGGCCTCATCGCCCTCCTGTGGGTGGGCGGCGGTCAGGTGAACGTCGGGCACCTCACGCAGGGCCAGCTCGTCGCCCTCGTGAGCTACGTGAGCCAGGCGCTCGTGGAGCTCCTCAAGCTCACGAACCTCATCATGCTGCTCTCCAAGGCCTCGGCCTGCGCCCGGCGCGTAAACGAGGTCTTCGAGACCGCCCCGTCCATGACTGACGGCTCCCACGAGGCCGCCCTCCTTCCCGGGGAGCCCGCCATCGCCTTCGACGACGTGAGCTTCACCTACCCCGGCGGCGCCGGGCACGCGCTCGACCACGTGAGCTTCTCGCTCATGCCCGGGCAGACCCTCGGCGTCATCGGCGGCACCGGCTCGGGCAAGTCCACGCTCGCGAGCCTTGCCATGCGCTTCTACGACGTCACGGAGGGCTCCGTCCGCGTGGGAGGCTCCGACGTGCGCGACCTCACGCGCTCGAGCCTGCGCCGCGCGGTCTCGCTCGTGGAGCAGGGCGCCACGCTCTTCTCGGGCACGATAGCCTCCAACCTGCGCTGGGGCGGACCGAACGCCACCGAGGGCGACCTGCGCGCCGCGCTCGAGACCGCACAGGCCGCGGGCGTGGTGGACGGCAAGGACGGCGGCCTCGAGGCGGAGGTCGAGCAGTTCGGCCGCAACTTCTCCGGCGGCCAGCGCCAGCGCCTCGCCGTCGCGCGCACCCTCGCCAGGAGACCGGGCGTCCTCGTGCTGGACGACGCCTCCTCCGCACTCGACTTCGCCACCGACGCCGCCCTGCGCCGCGCCATCCGCCGCGACTGTGCGGACGCGGCCGTGATCATGATCTCCCAGCGCGTCACCACCGTCCGCCAGGCCAACCAGGTCCTCGTTCTTGACGGCGGGCGCCAGGTGGGCCTGGGAACGCACGAGGAGCTGCTCGACACGTGCCCGGTCTACCGGGAGATCTGCGAGTCGCAGCTCACCGCAGAGGAGGTGGCGCGATGAGCGAGAAGGACCTTCGGGCCGACACGGCCCCCCACGCCGGCGGGGACGACACGGTGCGCCGCGTGCTGGGGCTCTTCTCTGCCCAGCGCGGCAAGGTTGCGCTCGCGGCGCTGCTCACGGTTGCCGTGGTGGTGGGGACGCTCTCGCTCCCCGTGCTCTCCGGACGCGCCGTCGACTGCGTGGTGGGCCCGGGCGAGGTGGACTTCGCGGGACTCCAGGGCACCCTCGCGCTCATAGCGCTGGCACTCGCGCTCACGGCCGCCTGCCAGTGGGCGCTCACCGCCGTCACCAACCGCCTGGCCTTCGGGGCCTCGCTCGAGCTTCGCCGTCGTGCCTTCGACCACCTGCAGGAGCTCCCCCTCTCCTACCTTGACGCGCACGGCCACGGGGACCTTGCCAGCCGCATCGTCACGGACGCCGACATGCTCACCAACGGCCTGCTCATGGCCTTCCAGCAGCTGCCGGTGGGCGTGCTCACCATCGTGGTGACACTCGTCTTCATGTTTGCGCTCAACCCGGCGATCGCCGCGGTCGTGGCGCTGCTCACGCCCGTCTCCATCTTCACGGCGCGCTTCATCGCGACGCACAGCGCCAAGCACTTCTCGGGCCAGACGCGCCTGCGCGGCGAGCTCACCGCCTACGTCGAGGAGATGGTGGGCGGCATCTCCGCCGTGGAGACCTTCGAGGTGCAGGAGAGCGTGCACGCCCGCTTTGCCAAGACGGACGCCGCCCTTGGCCAGGAGAGCTTCAAGGCGGTGTTCTTCTCGTCCCTGGTGAACCCCACCACGCGCTTTGCCAACGCCCTCGTGTACGCGGCGATCGGCATCTTTGGCGCGTTCGTCGCCATGTCCGGCGGCATCACCGTGGGCGGCCTCTCCGCCTTCCTGGGCTACGCGGACCAGTACGCCAAGCCCTTCAACGACATCTCCGGCGTCGCCACCGAGCTGCAGAACTCGGTCGCCTGCGCACGCCGCCTCTTCGCCCTCATGGACGAGCCCGCCGAGGTGCCCGATGCCGCCGAGGCCGCCACGCTGTCCGCCCCGCGCGGCGACGTCGAGTTCCGCCACGTCGCCTTTGGATACGACGCCGACCGCCTGGTGCTGCGCGACGTGGACCTCGCCGTGCGCCCCGGCATGCGCATCGCCCTCGTGGGCGAGACGGGCTGCGGCAAGACCACCCTCATCAACCTGCTCATGCGCTTCTACGACGTGGCCGGTGGGTCCGTCGTGGTCGCCGGGCGCGACGTGCGCGACTGGACGCGCGAGAGCCTGCGCGCGGGCTGGGGCATGGTGCTGCAGGACACCTGGGTTCGCCGCGCCACCGTGCGCGAGAACGTGTCCCTGGGCCGCCGGGACGCGACCCTGGACGAGGTGCGCGCGGCCTGCCGCGAGGCCTACGCAGATGACTTCATCATGCGCCTGCCACAGGGCTACGACACCGTCCTGGACGGCTCCGCCTCGCTCTCCGCTGGGCAGCGGCAGCTCCTGTGCATCGCGCGCGTGGTCCTGGCGCGCCCGGCCATGCTCATCCTGGACGAGGCCACGAGCAACATCGACACGCGCACCGAGCTGCTGGTGCAGCGGGCGCTCGCCCGCCTCATGGAGGGCCGCACGAGCTTCGTGGTGGCGCACCGCCTCTCCACCGTGCGCGACGCCGACCTCATCTGCGTGGTGGCGGACGGCCGCATCGCCGAGCGCGGCACGCACGACGAGCTGCTCGCCGCGGGCGGCCGCTACAAGAGGATCTACGAGGCGCAGTTCGCTCCGGCGGAGTAGGCCGGGGACGCGCTGCGCTTCGTGAGCGCCGGGTTCTACCGCTTCTACGACGACGCCGTCATGGGCGAGCAGCCCCTCGACGAGGAGGCGCTTCGCGAGCGCGCCTCGTTGGGCGCGCGCCTTTCCTCAGCCGGCCTCGAGCGCTGCCTCGGCCCTGCGGGGCGCTAGCAGGCGGGAATCCCCGTCTCTCAGGAAATCGCCCTAGTCGACCGGAAGGGATCAATGCAATTCACGCCTTCGGGACAGTGGCTTCCGAGTATCTCTGCAAAACACGGCTTCGGGACGGTGGAAATAAGTCCCTCACAGCATATTCCCAAAAACGCATATCAATGTCATGCCAGGAAATAGTATCAAGTATCAAATCTATTTGTCTCGTGGAGACAGAAATCCACTGACCCGAAGCGAGCTTTTGCAGCGAGGGGTCCAAGTTACTGACCCGAAGGCCCAAATTGCAGGCAGGCGGAGGCGACCAGCCTACAGTCCGCGCTCGGCGAGGCGCGCGTCGATCTCCTTGAGGGTCACGCGCGCGGCAAAGAGCTGACGATAGGTCGCGGTCTTCACCTTGCCCGCGGCAGCGAGCTCGGCCATGCGCTCCTTCGTGGCGGCCAGCTCGGCGCGCACGTCCTCCGCGAAGGCGTCGTACGCCGCAAGGCGCTCCGCATCCCCCAGGTGCCCCTCCTCCATCAGAAGTTCGCCCCGTTCCAGCCAAAGCTCGGCGTCCAGCCGTAGCTGATGTAGAGGCGCGAGGGGTCGACGCCCAGCTCACGAGAGATGGCGGGGGTGACCTCCTCGGTGAAGCGCTCCCACGCGGCGGCGGGAACCTCGGAGCGCGCGAAGACGCCCACCTCGACGTAGGCGGAGGGCTCGGAGTCGTCCCCCGCGAAGTAGATGGGCGTCGAGCCCTCGAAGAGGCACATGAGCCATGCCTCGGACTTGCCGGGAACGGCCTCGATGGCCCTTCCGTACGCGGTCTTGAGCGCCTCGCGCGCGGACTCGGAGATGGGTGCGCTGCAGTAGGTGTGGACGACGGGCATGGCGGCCCCTCTTCTGTGTGACAATCGTCTCTGCCCATTCTCACACAATCGGGAGGCTTCGCGCGATGAAACAGTCACGGGCGTTCTGGATCGGGTTCGGACTTCTCTGTTGCTCCTGCCTGCTCGGCGTGGTCAACCCCTGCATAGGCATCTTTGCCCTCTTTCACCTGGTGCTCGCCTTTGTCTCGCTGACGGGCTATCTCGTCATGCGCCGCCGCGCGCTCAACCTGCGCGGCCTCGCACACAGAAGCGACGAGGCGCGCGAGGCGTCCCGGACAAGCGCGCTCTTCATGAGCCGTATTCTCTTTGGCATGGTCGCGGTGATTTCGGTCTTTGTTGCCGTGGCGACCCTGGTGCTCACGATGATCGGCCTTGACCCCGAGGTCGGAGGGCGCGTGATGTTTCCCGTGCAGCTAGCGCCGTTCGACGCGGCCTTCGACCTCTGGGCGCTTGCCGCCGTCACGTCCGTCGCGGCGGCCTTTCTGCTTGTGACGGCAGGGGCTGACGTGAACCGCTGGGTCGGAAACGTCTAGCCCCCACCAGGCCACGCGCAAGGTCAGGCAAAATGATCGCGGGCGGCAGACGCCCGGCGCCCTGCGGCGGCAGAGCTCAGAACAGGCACGCCTCGATGACGTCCCTGCCGCGAAGAGCGGAGAGCCAGCCCTCCGGAATCCCCTCCATGCCGTAGACGATACCCGCGAGCGCGCCGGCAACGGCGGCGGTGGTGTCGGTGTCTTCCCCGAGGTTGACCGCGGCGAGTGCGCACTCCTCGTAGCTGCTGGTGGTGACGAGGCACCAGAGCGCCACCCGGTAGGTGTCCAGCACGTAGCCTCCCGATCCGACCCGCTCCCGCGGAGTGGCGAGAAGGGCGTCGAAGTCCGGGACCGCGCTCTCGAGGGGCTCGCCGGCGGCGAGCGCCCTCGCCACCCGCACCATCCTCACGCAGGCCTCCGTCGAGGTGTGGTGCGCGTGCGTGATCGCAGAGACCGCGCGCACCTCATCGTCCGCTGCGCCCGTGAAGGCAAGGGGGACCGTGCGCATGAGCGACCCGTTCCCGTTGTCGCGCGGGCCGTCGCACCCGCGGCCCCGCTCGAGCGCGCGAGCCGTGGCCCCGCCGATGTCAAACATGCCGTCCACCGTGTAGACGCCCGTCCAATACCACGCGACAAAGCGCTCCCGGATGTCCCCCACGTCAATGCGGCCCAGCTCGCGATAGCTGTCGCAGAGTGCGAGCGCCATCGAGGTGTCGTCGCTCCAGGTGCCCGCGGGCTGGTGGTGGCTGCCGTAGCCCACCATCCCCTCGCAGCGGAACGTGTCGCGCGCACGAAACTCGTACGGCACGCCCAGCGCGTCTGCAACGGCCTGCCCGTAGACGCAGTCCCTCAGCACAGCCGACATGCTTGCCCCCCCTGCACGAGTCCTCGGACGAGCGCGGCGACGATCGTCCCCTACTCCCCGTCCACGCGGCGACGAAGCTGCTTGAGCTGACCCCGGGAGCGCTTGGACTCCAGGCGCCTGCGCCTCTGAGACGCGGGGACGCGAGTCTTCTTGCGGGGCCGCGGGGGAACGGAGCGGCGTCGGCACGTCTCCAGGATCTTCCGGACGCAGCGCTCGCGGTTCTGAAGCTGGCTCCTAGACTCGCGAGAGACCACGGTGATGCCGGTGGGAACGTGGCGCATGCGCACGGCCGAGTCGGTCGTGTTCACGCCCTGCCCACCCGGCCCCGTGGCGCGAAAGACCTGCACCTCACAGTCACGCGCGATCTCATCGGGCGTCTGCCGGGCGAACGCGGCGTAGTCGCGATATGTGAGCTCTCTTCTCTCCATGCGTCCATGGTACACGAGGCGCCGACGAGAAGCGCCGCCGCCCCAAGGAGGGGCGGCGGCGCAAGGGGCGTTCCAAAGGGACGTCGGGGCTACAGCACCACGCCCGCGCGAACGCGCTCCACCGCCTCGTCCCCTAGATAGTGGCGCACGATCTCAAGGGCAAAGAGCATCGCCGTGCCCGCCCCCTGGCTCGTGATGAGGTTGCCGTCCACGACCACGGGCTCGTTGGGCAGGAGCTCCGCACCGTGCTCGGAAAGGACGTGCTGGAAGCCGGGGTTTGAGGTGGCCCGACGCCCCTCGAGAAGACCGAGCTCGGCAAAGATGGAGGGAGCGGCGCAGATGGCCGCGACGGGACGGCCGGCGCCCGCGCGCGCCGAGACCTCGTCGCAAAGCGGCTGGCACGCGCGCAGGTTGGGCGTTCCGGGGATGCCTCCGGGCAGAACGAGCATGTCGTAGTCGTCGAACGAGAAGCCCTCGTCTGCGATGGACCTCTTGCAGACGATGGCCACCTCGTGGGAGGACGTGACCTCGTGCTCGGGCGTGACGGCCACGGTATCGCAGGGAATCCCTGCGCGATAGAGCAGGTCCACCACCGTGAGGCCCTCGATCTCCTCGAGCCCCGGGGCGATGAACACGGCCACGCGACTGTCTGTTGCCTGCTTGAACATGGTGCCTCCTTGAGGGCGCGCGGGCGGCCTACTCGTCGTCGATTCCAGCGTTCACGGCGTCTGCGATGGACTGCGGGTCGTCCGTGCCGCGCACGAGGGCCTTGAACTCGTCTTTCATCAGAAGGACCGCCGTCTTGGAGAGCAGGCGGATGTGGACGGTGCCCGCCTCGTCGTCCGGGACGAGAAGGGCGATTGCCACGTCGATGGGCTTGCCGTCGAAGCTCGGCCAGTCGATGGGCTCGTCGTTCTTGACCACGAGCACGGCCGCCCTCTTGATGGCGGCGCTCTTGGCGTGCGGGACGGCGAAGCCGTCGGTCATGCCGGTCTCGCCCATGTCCTCGCGGGCGAGGAAGGCGGCGTTGACGGTATCAGCGTCGTCGGCCACGCCGAGCTCTACGGCCTTTTCCGAGATGAATCGAATCATGTCCTCGCGGGTCTTGATGCCGCTCTCCACGAAGACGTTCTCTGCCTTGACGAAGTCGCTCACGTGAGCCCCCTGTTCCATTGTTTCATCCCCGCGGGGATGGTGGTAGACGCCTCCACCCCATGATACATGTGCCGTCCCGCGCCGAGCAAAAAAAGCGGCCCTTGGGAAGCTCCCCACAATCCGCCCCTACTGGGAGGGGGGCTCGATCCCAAGGTGATCGAAGGCGGCGAGCGTGGCCTGCCTGCCCTGCGGCGTGCGCACGATGAGACCGCGCTGCAGGAGGTAGGGCTCGTAGACGTCCTCGAGCGTCGAGGGGTCCTCAGAGACGGCGCTCGCAACGGTGGTGAGCCCCACGGGGCGCCCGCGGAACGTCTGGCAGAGCGCGGTGAGTATCCTCACGTCCATGGTGTCGAGGCCGAGGGCGTCAATCTCGAAGAACTCGAGCGCCTCCGCCGCAACGTCCCAGGTGATGCTGCCCTCGCGCTTGACCTGCGCGTAGTCGCGCACGCGCTTGAGAAGGCGGTTGGCGAGGCGCGGCGTGCCGCGCGAGCGCGAGGCGATCTCCGCCGCGCCCTGGGCGTCTATGTCCACGCCAAGGATGGTGGCGGAGCGCGTGACGATGACGGCGAGCTCGGAGGTAGTGTAGTAGTCGAGGCGGTACGAGATGCCAAAGCGGTCGCGCAGCGGGCCCGTGAGCAGGCCCGTGCGCGTGGTGGCGCCCACGAGGGTGAAGTGCGGGACGTCGATCCTGATGGAGCGCGCGGCCGGCCCCTTGCCAATGACGATGTCGAGGAAGAAGTCCTCCATCGCCGGGTACAGGACCTCCTCGATCTGGTGGTTGAGACGGTGTATCTCGTCCACGAAGAGGACGTCACCGGGCTCGAGGTTGGTGAGGATGGCGGCGAGGTCCCCCGCGCGCTCGATGGCGGGGCCCGAGGTGGTGTGCATCTTGGCGCCCATCTCGTTTGCCACGATGCCCGCGAGCGTGGTCTTGCCCAGCCCCGGGGGGCCCGAGAAGATCACGTGGTCGAGCGACTCCCCGCGGTCGCGCGCCGCCTGGATGAGCACGCGAAGGTTCTCGCGCACGCGCTCCTGGCCGATGTACTCGTCGAGGGTGCGCGGGCGGAGCGTGCGGTCCTGGTCAAGGTCGTCCGCCGTGAGCTCGCCCGTGACGTCGCGCGGCCCGGAGGGTCGCGGCGCCGCGGCTCCGGCAAAGAGGTCCTTCTCGCTCGCCTCCCACATCACCTACCACTCCCCAGGCGGCGCAGCGCGTAGGCGAGCACCTGCTCGATGGTGTTGGCACCGGCCTCCGCATGGCCCTCGAGGGCGAGCTCGGCCTCCTGCGAGGTGAACCCCATGGAAAGAAGCGCCTCCGTCGCGTCCGCCTCCACGCCCGCACTTGCGGCGGCCTGGGAGAGGGGAAGCGACGCCGCACCGGGCTCGGAGAGCCCCACGAGACCTCTGAGCTCAGCGTTCTTTGAGAAGACGTCCGAGAGCTCAACGATGAGGCGGCTCGCCTTCTTGCGGCCCACCCCGGGGACCTGCGCCATGCGTGAGGCGTCCTGCGCGGTCACGATCTGGGCGAGCGCGGCGGGGGTGAACGTGGAGAGGACGGCGAGCGCAAGGCGCGGCCCCACGCCGGATATGGCGCGAAGCTGGTCGAAGAGGGCGCGCTCGTCGCGCGTGGCAAAGCCGTAGAGCTCCATCGCGTCCTCGCGCACGATCATACGGGCGAGCACGGTCACGCCCGCCTCTCCCGCGTGCGGGAGCGCCGCGGCCGTGGTGGACGAGACGCCGAGCTCGTAGCCCACTCCCCCCACGTCCAGCACTATGCGACTGGGGAGCACCTCCAACAGCGTGCCGGTGAGCTGAACTATCACGTGAGGACCCTCCTTGCCTCCTCGAGGCTCTTGGTTCTGGTTACGTTGGCGTGGCAGACCGCCGCGGCCAGGGCATCCGCCGCGTGATCGGGTCGCGGGTCGTGGTCGAGGGCGAGAACGCTCCTCACCATATAGATGACCTGGCGCTTGTCAGCCGCACCGGTGCCCACCACCGCCTGCTTTATCTGCATGGGGGTGTACTCCCCCACCGAGAGCCCCGCCGTGGAGCACGCGACGATGGCGGCGCCGCGGGCCTGGGCGGTGGCGATGGCGGACTTGGTGTTCTCGCCGAAGTAGATGCTCTCGATGGCGAGCTCAGTGGGACCATAGCGCTCTATGACACGCCTGAGCTCGGCGTATATCCTTCCGAGGCGCATGTCTATGGGCTCGCTCGCGTGCGTGGTGACGCAGCCGTACGCTCGCGCGCGGCACACGGACCCGCGCGTCTCGACGACGCCCCAGCCCGTGTGGGCCAGCCCCGGGTCTATGCCAAGGACGACCAGGTCCCGTCACCTCCCCCTGTGCAGACGCGCGAGACCAGAGGCGCGTCTCGCAATACGAACGTTCGTTCCATCATAGCACGGACAGAGGAGAAGGCAAGCGGCTCCCACGGGGTCAGTTCTCGGAGAAGGGCCCGTCCCACAGGGGATGCGAGGGGCCGTCCTCGCCGTCGTGTCGTCCCCGCGACTCGTCCGCAGCCGCCGGGCCCATGGGACCCATGCCCGAGAAGCCCCCGCCCGGGAGAAAGTCCCGTAGGTACCCCAGGAGATCGCTCATGTCGCGCCGCTGCTCGGCCTCGGTCGGCTCACGGGGCTCCTCGTCCTTCTCGTCCCCCTGGCTCTCGGCACCCATGCTGCCGATGCCCCTGGCGAGCGCGCGCATGATGCCCTCTCCCGCTCGCTCGTCCCGGGAGCGCACGTGGTCCGCCCAGGCGAGGCCCCACGGCTCGCGCGCCTCCTCGAGCGTCTTGGAGGAGACGGCCAGCACCGCGCCGCGACCCGCGCGCGCGGGCGCCGTCTCCCTCAAGCGCTCGATGATGGCGGTGACGAGCTCGGCGTGGCCGCGCTCCGAGACGATGTCCGTGAGCGGGAGCTCCCACTCCACCCTGCTCGAGAGCACGAGGTCGACGAACTCCACCCTGCCCTCGACCGAGGGGAACGCCTCCGCAAGCCCCTCTACGTCGGGCGCTGCCAGACCGGCGAAGGCGGAGGCGGGAATCACGGGGGAGATGGTGTTGCGAAGGTGCGCGAGGGCCACGACGTCCGAGCGATAGAGGTCGCCGACGGGCTGGAGGCGCGCTGCCGTGACGCCGAGCGGGGGCTCGAGCGCGAGCGTCGTCTTGTCGTCGGAGCCCAGGGCGAGCGAGCCCGTCTGCCGGGCGAGCTCGGAGAGGCGGACCTGCGCGATGTCGCGCGCGAGCTGGGCGTCCCCCTCCCCGGGAGAGTCGAGGCGCGTCACGGCGCCGTCGGGCAGGCGCAGCGCGCGGACCGACTGCTCGGCTGCCGAGCGGGACGCCTCGCCCGCCGCCACGAGCGCGTGAACGCGCGTGGGGCCGAGCGCGTCCGTGGCGAGCGTCGCCACGAGAAGCGAGCTCAGGCTCCCGTCCAGAAGGACGCAGGCACCGTCGCTCCCCGAGCGCTCGATCGCCCCGGAGAGGCCGCTCACGAGGGCGCCCCACGTGGCGAGCGGCGCGTCATAGACCTCGGGCGTGAGGGGCTCGGCAAGCGGGCCCTCGGCGGAGGGGTCCACGTCGCACACGAGCAGAGCCTCCTCGAGGCTCGGCGCCTGCGCCGCGAGCTCGCCCCACGGCGCGAGGACGAAGCTCGAGCCGCAGAAGACCTGGGACTCGTAGCAGCCGAGCGGACCCACGCCCACGATCCAGGCCCCGGTGGCCTCCGCGTCCGCGAGGTAGCGGCCCTCTGCGAGCGAGCTGCCGAGCGCGCTCGACGGGTCGTCCGTGGCAAAGCCGTAGCCGGAGAGGAAGAGGATGACGTCGACGTCGTACTGGTAGTCGTCGTAATCGTCGAGATCGTCGTACGTGAAGGCGACGCCCAGGCGCGCTCCCGCGAACTCGAGCTCCGGAAGGGCTCGCGCGTCCGCCTCACCGTCACCCTGCGCCATGGAGGCGATGTAGGTGGAGAGGCGCACGGGCGTGATGTCTCCGTCCGCGATGAGCATGGCCTCGGGCAGGGGCACGCCGTCGAGGTCCGTGAGCACGGGCACGAGGCAGGGACACGCAAGGTCGTCCGCCAGGCGCACGAGACACTCGGCAAGATCGAGCAGGTAGCCCTCCCGGTCCGGGTACGCCACGGGAGACGTCCCGCAGAGCGCGGGCGCCGGGAAGACGAGGAGGTCGGCCCCTTGCTCCGCCGCACGGGCGGAGAGCTCGACCATGTGCGCGGCCGTGGCCTCGAAGTCCCCGGCACGCGTGCTCGTCTGTGCGATTGCGATCCTCATGCTTGGGCTCCCGTCGACGAATCGTCCCTCTTCTGTCTCCTCATTGTCTCACAGCCTCCGCGCGGCAACGGAAAGGGCCCCGGTCTCCCGGGGCCCGAGTCGCCGCGAGCGGTCCTGGGCGGGCGCGCGCCCGCCGGGGTGCGCCCTAGAGGTCGGCCTTCCAGAGGCCGTGGAGGTTGCAGTACGCGTACACGGTGCCGCCCTCGGCGCAGCAGGCGCCGAACTTGGCGGCCGGCTCGTCGCCCGGCTTGAGGTGCTTGAGGCAGAGCTTGCCGTCCGTGGCAAGCGCGATCCACTCGATGTAGTGCTCGGGCGCCATGGGGTGGTCGACCGCGCCCACGCGCACCACGATGTGGTTGCCGTCCCTGGTGGCGACGGGCACGTGCTTCTCGGTGGCTGCGTCCGTGGAGCCGGCGACGAGCAGCTCCATGGGCTCGCCGCAGCAGCTGGGGGTGACGCCCCCGTCCCTCACGACGGCGACGACGTTGCCGCAGTGGTTGCAGCGGTAGAACTTGACCTCGGCCATGGCAGATCCTCTCTCTCCCGGGCGGCGCCGCCCACTGCGACGTCGTACCCGTATTCGTACCCAGCGGAGGGGGGCGCCATACCGGCGGGAGGCCCTCCCTACGCCACCTTCACGTGGCCCTGGCGTCCCACGAGGTCCACCATCTCGGCCAGGAGCACCATGTTGCGCGCGTCGATCCTCGTGGGGAGCTCCATGCGCATGACGTCGCCGGAGGACGACTCCACCCGCAGCTCCACGTGGTCGAGGCCGGGGTAGCGGCCGAGGATCTGGCCCAGGCTGTCCATGTAGGGGCGCGTGAGCAGGCCCGCGGGGATGTTGACCTCCATGACCTTGGGGCGGTTGGACTTCTCGTCCAGGATAAGGGGCTCCACGGACATGCAGATGATCTGGTTGCCGCGGTCGGAGCGCTCGAGCTTGCCCTCCACCTTGACGAAGACGTCGCCCGTGCTCTCGCCGGTCTCCTCGTCCACCTCGCCCGCGAGGGTCTGGGCGCACTTCTTGTAGAGCTTGGGGAAGATGACGAGCGTGACCTCGCCCTCCATGTCCTCGAGCGTCACGATGGCCATGGAGTCGCCGTTCTTGGTGGTCTTCTTCTGGATGGCGCCGAGCATGCCGGCCAGGCGGATGACCTTGCCCTCGGGTACCTTGAAGCGCTCGTGGACGCCGCCCGTTGCGTCCGTGACCTCCTCGGCGACCTCGATGTCGGCGATGGTGTAGTCGCGGTTCTTGGCGAGCGCGTACTCGTAGGGGCGCAGCGGGTGGTCGGAGACGTAGAGGCCCAGGACCTCGTGCTCCTTGGCGAGCTTGGTCGAGCGGTCCCACTCCTCTCCGTCCGGCTCGGGGACGGTGCTCTCCCAGCCGGAGCCCTCCACGTCGCCAAAGAGGTCGAACATGGAGAACTGTCCCGCGGCGCGCGTCTTCTGGCGCTTGGCGGCGGCGTCGATGATGTTCTCGGGATTGGCCTTGTCCACGAAGCGCATGAGCTGCATGCGGGTGTAGCCCGTGGAGTCGAAGGCGCCCGAGCAGATGAGCGCCTCCACCACGCGACGGTTGGCCTGGCCGGTGTCCATGCGCTCCACGAAGTCGTGGAGGTTCTCGAAGGGGCCGTTCTTCTCGCGCTCCGCCATGATGGCCTCGCCCACGCCCTCGCCCACGCCGCGGATGCCGGCGAAGCCAAAGCGCACGCCCTCGGAGGTGGCGGTGAAGTCGCGGCCGGACTCGTTGATGTCAGGCGGCAGGATGGCCACGCCCTCGTGGCGGTAGGCCGTGACGTAGTGGACGATCTTGTCGGTCTTGCCCATGTAGGACGTGAGGACCGAGGCCATGTACTCGCGCGGGTAGTGGGCCTTGAGCCAGGCCGTCTGCATGACGAGGATGGCGTAGCCGGCCGAGTGGCTCTTGTTGAACGCGTACGAGGCGAACTCGAGGACGTCGTCCCAGATGCGCTGCGCGATCTCCTTCTTGTAGCCGTTGGTGACCGCGCCGTTCATCCAGTGGTCATAGGTGGTCTCGTCCTTGCCGTCGTCCCAGTGGAAGACGGTGGAGGTGAGGAGCTTGATCTTCTTCTTGGCCACGGGCTTTCGGATGCGCGAGTCGGACTCTCCGGCCGAGAAGCCCGACATCTTCATCGAGATCTTCATGACCTGCTCCTGGTAGACCATCGTGCCGTAGGTCTCGCCCAGGATGTCGTCGAGGCGCGGGTCGTAGGAGACGGCCTCCTCGCGCCCGTTCATGCGGTTGATGTAGCTCGTGACCATGCCGGCGCCCAGGGGGCCGGGACGGTAGAGGGCGATGAGTGCGACCACCTGCTTGTACTCGGTGGGGCGCATGTTCTTGATCGTGGACGTCATGCCCGCGGACTCGATCTGGAAGACGCCCGCCGTGCGACCCTCGCGCATGAGCTTGTAGATCTCCGGGTCGTCGAAGGGAATCTCGTCGACGTTGATGTCCACGCCGTGGTTGGCCCTGATGTTGGCGAGGGCCTTGGAGATGACGGTGAGGGTGCGAAGGCCCAGGAAGTCCATCTTGAGCAGGCCCATGTCCGCGACCGAGTGGCCCTCGTACTGGGTGATCTCCACGCCGCCCTTGGTGTCTATCTTGGTGGGCACGTGGTCGTTCACCGGCGTGGGGGCGATGAGGACGGCGCAGGCGTGGACGCCCTCGCCGCGGTGCAGGCCCTCGATGGAGAGCGCCGCGTCTATGATGCGGCGGGAGTCGGCGTCGTTGTTGTAGGCGTCCTCGAAGTCGGGAGAGTACTGGTCCGCGTGCTTCTCGCTCTTGTGCAGGGCGCTGTCCAGCGTGAGCTTGGGGTCGTTGTTGAGCATCTTGGAGAGGCGCTGACCCTGCCACACGGGGAAGCCCAGCACGCGCGCGGCGTCGTTGATGGCCTGCTTGGCCTTAATCGTGGAGTAGGTGATGACGTGGCAGACGCGCTCGGGGCCGTAGAGCTGGCGGACGTGCTCCACGACCTCGAGGCGACGCTCGTCGTCGAAGTCCATGTCGATATCCGGCATCTCGGAGCGCTGCGGGGAGAGGAAGCGCTCGAACATGAGGCCGTTCTCGAGCGGGTCGAACGTGGTGATGTCCATGGCGTAGGCCACGATGGCGCCCGCGGCAGACCCGCGGCCGGGGCCGACGCCGATGCCGTTTCTCTTGGCCCAGCGCACGTACTCCTGCACGATGAGGAAGTAGTCCGCGAAGCCCTTCTCGCAGATGACCTTGTACTCGTACTCAAAGCGCTCGCGCACGTTCTCGCCGCCGATGGTGAGCTCGCGCCAGTCCTCCCCGTAGCGTCGGGCGAGGCCGGTCTCGCACTCCTTGCGGAAGCGCTCCTCGGAGGTCTCCCCGGGCTCGAGATCCGGGAACTTAGGCAGGTACATGTGCGTCCAGTCCAGCTCGTAGGAGCACTTGTCCGCTACCTCGAGGGTGTTGTCGATGACCTCCGGGCACCACGAGAAGAGCTCGCGCATCTCGGCCTCGCTCTTGATGTAGAACTCGGTGCCCGTCATGCGCTTGCGGTTGACGTCGTCCACCTTGGAGGCCGTGCCGATGCAGCTGAGCACGTCCTGCGTGGGCGCCTCGTCGCGCGTGAGGTAGTGGTTGTCGTTGGTGGCGATGACCTTGATGCCCAGCTCCTGGCCGAGCCGCACGATCTGCTCGGAGAGCGTGCGGTCCGTGAAGCCGCCCCAGGCCTCGTCCGCAAGTCCGTGGTCCTGGACCTCGAGGTAGAAGTCCTCGCCAAAGATCTCCTGGTACGTGAGCGCCCAGCGCTTGGCCTCGTCCGGGCGGCCCTGGAAGTACATGCGCGGAATGATGCCCGAGACGCACGCCGAGGTGCAGATGATGCCCTCGTGGTAGCGGCGCAGCATGTCGAGCGTGGTGCGCGGGTAGTAGTAGAACATCTCGCCCGAGGCGGCCTCGCTCATCATCTTCATGAGGTTGACGTAGCCGGTCTCGTTCTTTGCCAGGAGGATCAGGTGGTAGCGGTGCTGCCGCGTGCCCTTCTCGATGCAGTCGTCCGTGATGAAGTAGGCCTCGCAGCCAAAGATGGGCTTGATGAGCAGCGACGGGCGGTTGGCGCGCACGGCGTCGAGGTCATGGGTCTCGTTCCAGATGCGCACGTCGGAGGCCCACTGGGCGTGCACGCGGTCGTGCGGCCTGGCGTCCTCGGCGTCCGGTTCCGGCTCCTCGAGCTCCCAGCCCTTCTGGAAGCACTCGACGTCGTGGCGCCACTGGCCCATGTCCTTCTGGGCGTCGTTGTACTTGCGGCACTCCATGTCAAAGTCCGGGATGCCGAACATGTAGCCGTGGTCCGTGAGGGCGAGCGCCGGCATCTCGAGGTCAACGGCGCGCTTGACCATGTCGGAGACGCGCGTGGCAGCGTCGAGGATCGAGAAGTCCGAGTGGTTGTGGAGGTGCACGAAGGCCATGTGATGGTGTCCCGTCAGCTTGGTGTCCGTCTGGCGTCATGTTCTTCTAGGATAGCCGTTTGGGCACGGGCGGTGGCGGGCGAGGGTGCTTGCCTGACCTGCGATTCATTTTGTTTTCGCAGGTCGCGGGTGCAGATTATCTCCATCGGCCGGCCCGGGCTCTCCCGGCGCGCGCCCAAGGCCGGAACGGTTCAGCTGGTCCTGGGCGCGGACGGACGCCCGAAGACGGGCGACGCCGCGCCCCTACGCGCCGAAGGAGTAACGGGCCACGAGAGGCTGGTCGGGAGCCTCGGGGTCGTCCCGCTCCACGCAGACGAAGGCGGCGTCCACGCGCTCGAACCCCTCGGTGAGAAGGACCCCCGCGTAGAACTCCGCCTGCATGGCGTGACGCTCGCGGACCTCCTCCGGCGAGAGCCCGGCGTCGCCGGTTTTGTAGTCCACCACGAGTGCTCGGCGCGTGGAGGCGTCGGTGCAGAGCAGGTCGATGGCACCCTCGAGGTAGTCGCCGTACGGGGAATCCACGCGCTGGAAGAACGGCACCTCGGGGCGCACGAGCGGCCAGGAGAGGGCCTCTGCGCGCAGGCCCGAGCCCTCCCAGCGCTCGAGCGCCGCACGAAGCCGCGCCTCCGCGCGGGCGGAGAGGTTCCAGCGCCGCACCTGCGCCGCAATGCGGTCCTCCCCCACCGGGCCGCCGCGCTCCACCATGGCCTGCGCGAGCTCGTGGAAGGCAGAGCCCAGGTTGGTGGCGCGGTCGGCGTCCTCGGTCGAGGGGGCTCCCGCAGCCTCCGCCTCGCGCTGCTCGCGCGTGGGCATGGGCGGGCGGGGACCCGCCTCGGCAAGGGCGGCGTGAACGCTCGAGTAGCTGAAGACGCCCTCACGGGCACGCCATGAGCAGGGCGCTGCGGGGCGCGCGGAGACGTCCGTCTCGTAGAGGTCGAAGGGAGCGGGGCCCTCCTGGCCGAGGTCCTTCTCGGCGTCCCCGAGACCCCAGCGCGGAACCTCCGCCGGGTCGTCCGGAAGAGGCCCGTCAAAGCCGGGGAGCGTGCCGCCCGAGCACGCGACGACGCGGCGATCGGGCCCCTTGCCCTCGGAGCCAACCGTCACGCATCGCAGGCGCGCGGGGGCCGAGCCGCCGTAGTCCACCGCACGCTCGCCCGGCTCGGGAACCCACTCCCCGCCCGAAAGCGCCTCGAGCGCGGCCCCCGCGAGCGCGGAGGAGACGCCCCCCCTTCCGGACGCCGCGTTCACGCCCACGATGAGCGCCTCGCGGGCGCGCGTGAGCGCCACGTAGAGCAGGCGAGCCTTCTCCTGCGCCTCCTCCTCGTCGTTCTGGGCGCGAAGCGCGAGGTAGCGCGCCGAGAGCGGCATGGCGGCAGAGCGATCCGCGCTGGGCTCGAGCTCCTCGGAGCCTATGCCTGCCAGGAGCTTGGAGTCCATATTCGCCGGTCTGAGCACGAAGGTCTTGCCGGCGCCCGAGCGCCCGCATGCGACCTGCGCGTCAGAGCGCGGGTTGCCCCAGCACTCCGCCACCGCGCAGACCGGAAACTCCAGGCCCTTCGATGCGTGAACCGTCATGACGCGCACGGTTCCGCCGCCGGCACCCTCCGCTCCCGCAAGGGATGCGGGGGGCACCTTTGCGGCGTCGAGCCAGAGGTCGAACTCGACGGCGGCGCGTGCGGGGCCGAGACCGAGCTCGGACGTGAGGTCGCGCACATAGCGCACGGCAGCGAGCACGTTGGCCGCGCGGGCAAGGCCCTCGGGCCCGCCGGCCTCGAGGCGGGCGAGCCAGCCGGAGTCTCGCACCACGTCCTCGCAGACGTCTGCCACGGGGCGCGTGCGCACGTCCTCGAGAGCGCGGACGATGACCTCATGGGCGCGGCGGAGACGGGCGGACGGCTCGCGGTCGCGATAGAAGGTCATGTCCGAGAGGCCGCGATCGATCCCCCGCTTGGTGGGAGCGTCGAGCTTCTCCTGTGCCCGCGTGCCAAGCTCGCAGAAGTCGTTGGCATCGAGGCCGAACATCTCGCTGGCAAGGAGCGGGAAGAGCCCGGACTGGGTGTCCGCCGGGTTGGCGAGAGTGTGAAGCAGCGCGCGCACCACCTTGACCTCGTCCGTTGAGGTGAAGGTGGAGCCGCCGGTGACCACGCACTCCATGCCCCGGGCGCGAATGGCGTCGATGTAGGAGTCCGCATGGGTGGTGACCCCCAGGAGCAGCGCCATGTCTCCAGGACGCTCGCCTGCGGCCCGATAGCGCGCGAGCGCGTCGGCCACCTGCGCCGCCATGGTCGAGGTCTGGTGTCTCGTGGCGAACCCGGAGGCGCCGGGTCCGGCGCACACCTCGACGTCGATGCGCGGGAGCTCGCGGGCGCGATAGGCGTCCTCTCGCTCGGGGTTGGCGTCGAGGTGCATGAAGTCGGGCATCGCGCCGCGGGCACCTGCCGCCTCGCCGCCCGTGCAGACGCGCTCCACCAGGGCGAGCACGTCGGCATGGCTCCGGTAGTTGGTGTCCAGTCGGACGCTGCCCCCCTCGGGGACCTCCTTTCCGCGGCCGCGGAAGACGCCGACGTTGGCGCCGCGGAAGCGATAGATGGACTGCTGGGCGTCGCCAACCGTGCAGAGATGGCGCGCCCCGTCGCCGGAGAGGATCCCTATGAGCTCGAGCTGCGTCTCGTCGGTGTCCTGGAACTCGTCGACCATCACCAGGCGGAAGCGCCCGACGTAGTCGCGCCGGACCTCCTCGTGGTCCCGCACGGCGATCAGGGCAAGGCGAACGAGGTCGTCGTTGTCGAGGCAGCGCTCCTCGCGCTTGACCTCCGCGTAGCGGGCCTCCACGCGCCGCGCAAGCTCGAGAAGCGGCTGCGCCAGCGGCGCCACCCGGGCAAAGGCGAGCTCCGCCCTCGCGAGCGCGAGTGCCGACTTGACGGCCGTCACCTCGGCAGCGATGGCCTTCGACGAGCGCGGCACGCTGACGGAGGAGAGCGCCTCGGCAACTGCCTCGGGCGTTCGCTCCGGCCGAGGAAGGGCCTCGAGCGCGCGAAGCGCCTCGAGGGACGTCCCCACGGCGGCCGATGCGGACGCGCTGAGCCGCGGCACCGCGCCGAGCTCCTCCATCCGCATGGCCAGCTCGTGCGCCGCGTCGACGGCGGCGTCCCATCCGCCTGGGGCGGGCTCGAGCGAGCCCACGCCCCCGGGGAGCGAGCCGCCCTCGCGCACGAGGCGCTCCACGAGGCCCATCAGCCCGGTGTAGCCGGTCTGCGGTGAGTAGGTCCCCAGGTCGTACTCCTCGAACACGCCGGCGAGCCCCTCGTCCCTCCTGGCGACGCGCATGACATCGTCCATCGCACGGTCAAAGAGAGCGGCCTGCCGAGAGTCCGCTACCACCGAGAAGGACGGATCGAGTCCCAGGTCGAGGGCGTGGCGCACGAGGATGCGCCGGCACATGCCGTGAATCGTGGAGATCCACGCGTCGTCCACCGCGAGCGCCGCCTCCCCCATGCCCGCGCGGCGGAGCGTGGAGCGCACGCGCTCCTTGATCTCGCGAGCGGCGGCCTCCGTGAAGGTGATGACGAGCACCTGGTCGAGCCCCTCCAGGAAGGGCTCGCCACCCTCCCCGGAGCCCGGAGCGAGCGCCCACGCTATGCGCTGCGTGAGGGTGAACGTCTTGCCCGACCCCGCCCCCGCCTCGACGAAGAGCGGGTCGTCGAGCGTCTCGGCTATCCTGCGCTGCCGGTCATTGAGCCCCGCGAGGTCGATCGCGGGCGCCGGCGAGGCCGTCCGGTTCTTCTCGCTCACTTGCGAAGCCTCCTCTCGCAGTTGAGTACCGGGCAGAAGAGGCAGGCGTCCGCGTCGACGGGCGCGGCCTCTATGTCCCCGGCGAGCATGCGCTCGATGCGGCCGGCGACGAGCTCCTCGCACGCGTCGAGAAGGGCCTCCATGCCGCACTGGCCCTCGCGCCCGAAGGCAGCGTCGCGCGGGACCGCGATGCGCGGCAGGCGCCGCGACGAGGGGGCGCACGAGCCAAACACGTTGTCCAGGACGTTCTCGTCCACCGCCCCGGCCAATGCGTGGGCGCCCTTGGTGCAGAGGTACACGGCAGCCCGGACCCTGAGGCCGGGGAACGCGCGCCTGACCACCTGGCCGTACACGAGCGACTGAACGCGTCTGGGCAGCTGGAGGGCGGAGGGGTCCGCACCGTCCCTGGGAAAGACGTCGTACTCCCCCGCAAAACCGACGTCCGACTTGTGCTTGTAGTCGATGACCACGGCCTGGCCGTGCGCGTCCACGTCTATGCGGTCGATCGTGCCCGTGAGGCGCACGCCCGCATACTCGACCTCGGCACCGCCGCGCCCGAACCCCCACTCGAAGTAGCGAGGCTCGAACCCAACGAGCGCGCCCGCCTCGTAGTCCAGGAGCGTCGAGAGGTCCCGGCGCAGCGCGCGGAGCTGCCCGGCCTGGCGGGCGTCGTGCGGAACGAGCGCCTGAGGCAGGGGTCGGCGGCCGCGCTCGAGCTGGTACTGATGCGAGAGGTGGGCGTCGAACTCCTCCCCGAGCACGGCGCGCGCCTCCTCGAGCGCCGCGGGGTCGGCAACCGAGGACCCCATCAGGCGAGCCGCGGGGTCCTCCTGCGCCCTCGCCTCGAGGCGCCCCACCGCCTCGCGGTAGGAGGCGAGCTGCATCGCGCCCTCATGGGCGGCGCGAAGGTCCGCGAGCTCGTGCCCGTCGAGGGCGCGCTCCTGCGCGCGGGCGAGAAGCTCCCTGCGGGTGACCTCGAGCACGCGGTGCGCGAAGGTGCCCATCTCCGCTCCGGTGAAGCCGGCGTCTGCGTCGCGCAGCCTCAGGCGCCTGAGGCTGAACCACTTGTAGGGGCACTCGAGGTACGTCTCGATCTGCGAGGCGGAGAGAAGCGGCCTGGCATCCTCGGCGGCGACGCCCTCGGGCGGCGGGGAGACGCACTCGCGCTCCGAGGGGTCGATCCTGCCCGCGGGAGACGGCGTCTCGCTCCCCTGCCGAGGGGCCGCCTCTCCCGTGGAGGAGACGTTCTCGCACACGAGGGCCTCCGAGCGAGAGCCCACGCGCCCGGAGCCCAGGGCGTCGTCGATCTCCTCCGCCGACGAGTCCGCCGCAAGCCCGTAGCAGGCCAGCAGCTCGGTCATCATCACCGAGGGGTAGCGCTCCTTTCCGTCCGCGCCAAAGAGGGTCCTCTCCAGAACGAGACCCTCCCTCGGAACGCGCACCACCGCCGCAAGGCGGGCGCGCGCCTCGTCCATCGCGCCAGAGCCGGGCTCCACGCCATAGGCGTCGAGAAGGGCGTGGAGCACGTCGTCGGGCGCGGAGACGGGCGACTCGGTCGAGGTCTGGCCAAGGAGCAGGAGCGCGTCTGCGGAAAGGGGGGCGAGGCGGGCGGCCGCTCGCGGGGACATCAGACGGGCCTGGCACGTGGCGCCGGCGACAACGCGCTCCGGTCGGAGCGATGCCCGCGCGCGGGAGATGACGTCCACGGCAAGCTCCACCAGCTCGGGGAGCCCAACGTGGCCCGGCTCGGCGGGGTCCGCCGAGAGCCCGAGCTCCTTCAGGCTCTTGGCCACGCCCAGTATGGCGGAGAGCACGGCGGCCGCCTCGTGGGCCACGGGCGCTGACGTCTTCTCTCCCTGCACGTAGGGCGAGAAGAGCTTTGAGGCCGCAGACCCCAGGCGCCCCCTGAGGAGCTCGCGCGTGGCGGAGGCCACCTCCGGGGAGACGTCCCTCTCGGACTGGAGCTGCGTCAGTACCGCGGCGGGCGTGAGCAGACGGTTGGCCCGCCACTCGGCGTCCAGGCGGCGCGCTCGGGAGGAGTCCATGTGCGAGGCGCCGGAGATGAGGAAGTCCGAGAGGTCCCGCGGCGGCCACCACGACATGTCCGCCAGGCGCACGCGGACGGTGCCGGAACGCGGGGCGTCAGGGACGACCTCGGCAGGAGGCCATGCCCCGTCGAGCTCGACAAGGCGCGCGACCGCCCGGACGTACTCGAGGTACGCGCGACCGAGCTCGAGCGAGGCCACGGGAACGGAGAGCTGCGCCCGCACGGAGACCCCGCGCGCGACGAGGCGCCCCGCGAGGGCCGACCACGCGCCGACGGGGTCCGGGGCAACGACGACGACGTCGCGCATGCCGTCCCTGGCAAGGGAGGCCACCTCTCGCGCGACGAGCTCCGGCTCTGCCGAGGGGCCGGCGGGAAGGAGCACGCGAAGGGCGCCCGTGGGTGACACCGCGGGTGCCGGGGACAGGAAGAGCGACGAGAGAAGCGCCTGGAGCTCGGGCGGGCGGGCGG
>NZ_NFIZ01000033.1 GCF_002159625.1 Olsenella sp. An285 | reverse complement strand
TCGCCGCGCAGGTCGTTCGCGTCGCCGCGTCGCTGCGCGGGGATTAACTATACGCACCCCGCGCCCCTCCGGGGGCGTGAATCGGGAGGTTCACGATTCCTACACAAACAAACGTCTTGATGGGCAATGCTGTATGCGAGAGAGCTCTCCAATACGGAAAGCGAGGACGAGGCATTGTCCCAAAAATGCCCAGAGAGCCAGTGGGCAGGATCGAGATTCATTGTTGAGACACACCTGAGCCAGGACATAAGAACGCAGCGACCTCCAAATAGGGCTCAAGAGAGACCTGATGGCATTAACCTCAAGAAGCCCGAAAAATACTGGAGAACGCGCTGGAGATAAAAGCCTTCTGCAGCCAGAACAAGCCCAAGAAATACCGCGCACGGGCGACAACCTATAAAAATAGGGCTCCAACCCCTGTTGGCGCCCTATTCACAAAACGCTATCCACTGCCCCCCGTCACAGGAAAATGCCCCTTGTTGGTCAGCGACGTCCTGCTCTCCCACGGACTGACTCCGCAGTACCATCGGCGCTCGGGGGCTTAACTTCCGGGTTCGGAA
>NZ_NFIZ01000032.1 GCF_002159625.1 Olsenella sp. An285 | reverse complement strand
GGCCCTGCTCGCCCCGGCGCCCGCCCGCGCCGACTACCTCGGCTTCGCCGACGTGTCGCCCTCGGACTGGGCGGCCGAGCAGGGCTACATAGCCTACGTCGCCTCCGAGGGGCTCATGTCCGGGCTCGGCGACGGCACCTTCGGGCAGGCAGAGCCGCTCTCGCGCGCCCAGGTGGCCACGGTCCTGTGGCGCGCGGCGGGCTCGCCCGCGGCGCCCGAGGGGGCGGCGCGCTTCCCGGACTGCGACTACTCCGATGGGTCCTTCTACGGGAGGGCCGTCTCCTGGGCGCGCGCCGCCGGCGTCGTCTCCGGCTACGAGGACGGCCGCTTTGGCCCCGCCGACCCCGTCACCCGAGAGCAGCTGGCCACGATGCTCGCCCGCCACGCGTCGCGCGTGGCCGGCCTCGACGCCTCCTCGGACGGCTCGGCGCTCGCCGCGATGGCCGACGCCTCCTCCGTCACCCTCTGGGACGGCATGGCCTGGGCCGTGGACGCGGGCGTGCTCACGGGCGACCTGTCGACCGGCGAGCCCCTGGCGCTGCCCCAGCGCCCCGCCCAGCGCGACCAGGCCGCCAAGATGTTCGCCGTGTTCCACCGCGACGTGCTGGGGGAGGGCGGAGCCCCGGGCGAGCCCGAC
>NZ_NFIZ01000031.1 GCF_002159625.1 Olsenella sp. An285 | reverse complement strand
ATTCCGAACCCGGAAGTTAAGCCCCCGAGCGCCGATGGTACTGCGGAGTCAGTCCGTGGGAGAGCAGGACGTCGCTGACCAACAAGGGGCATTTTCCTGTGACGGGGGGGGGTCCTGGAGTGATGGTTTGAAGCCTTTGGTTAGGCCCTTATTCGTAGATCACTGCAGAACAGCTGAGGAGGAATATGAACTCCTTCTCCCTCCCAGGAACAAATCTGACGCTAAGGTACATTCCCTTTTTTAATTGATCTAACTCGTCGCTCGTTACGTAGAGTCTTCGTGTGTACGAGGTGCTTTCCCCATGCGTGTCCGTGATTTGGATTGTGGCCTCTGCTTCCCAGTCGCCGTTTTCTTCGCGGCCCGTCAGTCCGAAGTTTTCCAGAAGTGCCTTCTTCGTCACCCCTCTATTTTCGATGTCCAACCTACGCTCGTAGGAAAGATCACCGGGGTGTTTGACGCTCAGGTAGAGCGCAAGATGTTCCTGTGAGCGTGCGCGATCTGGGCTCTTGTCCCAAATTGCCTGAGAGGTATCTATGGGGTTGTATTTAATGGGCACAACTCTGCCCCTTGATAAGCTGTCAATCTCTGAGAAGGAGACGATTTTCCGTACCGTTGTTGGAAATGAGGAACCGTCGTCAGCTATCGCGTCAACGTTGACGATGAACTGTGGTCTTTCGTTGACGCGTAGGTTGGTTTGCTTGGCCGATTGAATGATTCCCACGGTGCGTTCCGTGCAGTCGGACTGTTTGACCCCTCCCGTCAAAAGGTGTCTGAAGCCAAGAACTATGGCCAAGACGATGGCGAGAATAATAGTTACCGCGCCTGCCCAGATAGCGATGGATAGCCATCGCTCTGGTGACTTCGTAAAGACCTCGCCCATGATGACCGCCCTTCTTTAAGGGTGCTCCGACGGGTTGGTTGTGCATACTATACCTCCATGACTTCGATTCCTCCTGGGCATATTGGTTAACGGCCCTATGTTGCGACTGAATATGCCTGGCTGGATAGCTGCTGCCCGATGTCACTGCAGCATTTCATCTTTTGGCCAGTTATGCACCATCCATGACTTCCGATTTATTGATCCGGGAAAGGGCGGCGGCGTGCTCGATGGCAGCCGTTCTTCAATGCTTTAGCAGTCCAAGTTATTTTGCTGGGAACGCGCAGTATCCCAAAGCACGCGTGTCGTCCAGGACGCAGCTGACATTCGAATGCATGAGACTCCTCAAGCACAATGTGTAGACTCTGTGAACCTCCCGATTCACGCCCCCGGAGGGGCGCGGGGTGCGTATAGTTAATCCCCGCGCAGCGACGCGGCGACGCGAACGACCTGCGCGGCGAACCTTGAAAACCGGA
>NZ_NFIZ01000030.1 GCF_002159625.1 Olsenella sp. An285 | reverse complement strand
CCCCCAGCACCGCCTGCGCAACTACTACCGCGAGGCCTATGAGCTCGTGCGCAACGCCGCGGGCGAGGACCCCGTTGTCATCATGCCCGACGGCGGCGTCCCGGGCGGCTGGGGCCGCTTCATGGCGCAGCGCCACTACAAGAACGTCTGGCTCGACTGCCACCTCGACCGCCCGGCCACCCGCGTGGACGTGTCCGGCCCCTCCGGCGTGCGCCGGCTCGTGGCCGCCCACGCCAAGCACCTGCGCGAGGCCAAGCGCTCCGGCATGCCGGTCATGGTGGGCAAGTGGTCGTCCTCGCTTCCCATCGCGGACTCGCAGATGACGCCCGAGGGCCGCATCGCCCTGGAGCGCGTGTACACCTCCGAGCAGCTGGGGACCTACGAGAAGTGCCCGGCGTGGTTCTTCAACACCTGGAAGACGAGCGGCATGCTCGCCGGGTGGGACGCCCGCGTGGCCATGGCCACCTTCGAGCGCGGGATGATCGTCTGATGGGGGAGGCCTCCGAGAGCACGGGACTCCTTTCCGTGGTGGGGACGCCGATCGGGAACCTCCGTGACGCGTCCCCCCGCGTGTTGGACACGCTCGCCGCGGCGGACGTGGTCCTCTGCGAGGACACGCGCGTGACGGGCAGGCTCATGTCCGCCTTTGGGCTGCACGTGCGCCTGGAGCGCTGCGACGAGAACGTCATGGCCGAGAAGGTCGAGCGCGTGCTCGAGCGCCTGGCGGCGGGGGAGCGCGTGGCCTTCGTCTCCGACGCCGGCATGCCGGGCGTGAGCGACCCGGGCCAGCGCCTCGTGGACGCCGCGCTCGACGCCGGGCTGCGCGTCGAGGTGGTACCGGGGCCGAGCGCCGTGACGTGCGCTCTGGTGGCGTCCGGCCTGGCGAGCGAGCACTTCTTCTTCGAGGGGTTCCTTCCCCGGCGCCCGGGCGCGCAGCGCTCGCGCCTGGAGGAGCTCGCCGCCGTGCCGGGCACGCTCGTGGTCTACGAGAGTCCGCGGCGCGCGGCCGAGACCCTCGCGCGCATCGCCGAGGTCATGCCGGGCCGGCGCGTGGCGCTCGTGCGCGAGCTCACCAAGCTCCACGAGGAGGTCGTCCGCGGCGAGGCCGCCGAGCTCGCCGAGCTCGTGGCCGCCCGTGGGGAGCTGCGCGGCGAGTGCGTGATCGTGATCGCCGCGCCCGACGCGGGCGAGCTCGAGCAGCGCCGGGCGGCCGCGGCCGGCCCCGGAGGCACCCTCGAGGAGGAGATCGCCGCGGGCCTGGCCGCCGGCGAGCCCAAGAGCGCGCTGGCCAAGCGGCTGGCCAAGTCCTTCTCGCTTCCCCGCGCCGAGGTTTACGACAAGGTGCTCGCCGCCGCGCGGTAGCGCCGGTGCCGGCGGCGGGCCGTCCTTACGGCGTTGTGCGCACCCTCCGGCGATGTCTACACGGCCCCAGAGGTCCTTCTCGGCAGATGCGCAGGTAGACGCGCTGCCGAGAAGTGCGCACAACGCCGGCGAGTGTACACAACGCGAACAAGTGCGCACAACGCCG
>NZ_NFIZ01000003.1 GCF_002159625.1 Olsenella sp. An285 | reverse complement strand
CCCCCGTCACGCGCGCTCGACCATGTCCGGGAAGCTCAGGTAGAGCGTGGTGCCCTCCCCCTCCGCGGACTCCAGCCACACGTCGACGCCCATTTTCTGGCAGAGCTCGCGCACGAGGTAGAGGCCCATGCCCGTGGAGCGGGCGAAGCGCCGCCCGTTCTCCCCGGTGAAGCCCTTGTCAAAGACGCGCTCCACGTCCGAGGCGGGGATGCCCACCCCGTCGTCCGCTATCGCCAGGCGCGTTGCCCACGAGTCCAGGCCCGTCTCGTCTCGCTCCGCCCAGATGCGCACGTGACCCCGACCGTCCTTCTCGCTGCGGTACTTTGCCGCGTTGACGAGCACCTGCCCTATGACGAAGGAGAGCCACTTGGGGTCCGCGTGCACCGTGAAGCCGAGCTCTCCCAGCTCGGGCGTGACGCGCGCCCCGATGAGGGTGCGCGCCTTGTGGCGCAGCGCGTCGCGGACGACCTCGCCGAGGTCGACCTCGCGAATCTGGAAGTCGCGTTCGAGCGAGGTGCCGCGCGAGTAGTAGAGCGCCTGCTCGACGTAGCCCTCGATGGCGTCCACCTCGGCGTCGATGGAGTCCACGACGGGCGAGGGGTTGTTCTTGGCTATGAGGCGCGCGGCGGCGATGGGCGTCTTGATCTCGTGGACCCACGTCTCCACGTACTCGCGGTACTCGCGCGAGCGCCGGCGCGCCGCGGCTATGCGGTCGCGCATGGCCTTGGACTCGCGGTCCAGGGCGTCGTAGAAGAGCTCCTCCTCGAGGGAGGAGGGCCGGTCCACGAGCTCCGTCGCGAGGTAGGACTCGTCCAGGGAGTCCATCATCTGGGAGAGCCGCCGGTAGAACGGGCGGCGGTGCAGCCAGTCAAGCACCAGCGCGGAGGCACCGGCGAGCACGAGCACGCCGCACACGAAGGCCGTGGCGGCCGGGTCGAGCCCGTAGACCGTCATCACCAGCGCGCAGAACGCGAGGGCCACCGCACCAACCGCGAGCGGCACCAGGCGATCTGCGATATACGCCCCGAAGCCCATTTCCCCCGTCACTCCACCAGATAGCCCATGCCGCGCTTGGTGAGCACAAAGTCCTCGACGCCGATCTTCGCGAGCGTGGAGCGCAGGTGGGAGACGTTCACCGTGAGCGTGTTGTCGTCCACGAACTCGTCCGACGCCCAGAGCTCCTCCTGGATGCGCTGGCGGCTCACCACGGCGCCGGCGTTGCGCATGAGCAGCGCGAGGATGCGCAGCTCGTTCTTGGTGAGCTCCGCGGTGCGCCCGGCGCAGCTCACCCGGCAGCGGGCGGTGTCCAGCGTGACGCCGGCGTGGGAGATCTCCGCCGCGGCGGCGCCCTCGCCGTAGCTCCTCTTGAGGACCGTGGCCACGTGGGCGAGAAGAACCTGGTCGTTGTAGGGCTTGGGCACGAAGTCGTCCGCGCCGAGGGAGAGCGTGAGCAGCTCGTCCACGTCGTTGTCGCGGGAGGTCACCACCACGATGGGCACGGCGCTGCGGCGGCGCACCTCGCGGCAGACGTACTGGCCGTCCACGCCCGGGAGGTTGAGGTCCAGGAGCACGAGGTCCGGCGCCGCCGCCAGGATCTGGGCCGCGACGTCCCCAAAGTCCGTGATCGCGGCGGCCTCGTAGCCGTTGCGCTCCAGCAGGACGCAGAGCTCGTCGCGCAGGCGCGCGTCGTCCTCCACCACCAAAAGCCGTCGCATGGGCACCTCCCGTCTCGTGATTGCTGGCAAGGGTAGCACACGGCCGGGACGCCACGTTCTTCTCGCCCGCCTGGCCTGGCCGCCGGCGTTGCAAGATTTGGAGCTATGTCACACGGCCGCACCGAGGCGTTGTCAGAAACGGGGCCGTGTCACGCGTGTCGACGGCTCCGGGCGAGAAGGACGCTCTCGCTGACAGCCTCAATGACAAAAGCCCAGTTGGCGCATGTGGTTCGCACCGCACGCCACACCCCGGTCATGACATGGCCACGGTTTTGGCAACACCGTGGACCGAATCCGTGACATAGCTCCGGTTTTGGCAACGCACCCGGCTGCCCGGCCGCCGCGTCCACGTCACACGCCTGTTACCGCTTGCGGCACGCCCGTCCTTCTCGCCCGCCGGCGGACTATGATGGGAAAACTGTGTGACGAGACCGAAAGGCCAGACATGACCATCGTCGACATGCTGCGCGCCAACGCCGAGAAGTACCCCAACGAGGTGGCCCTCGTGGAGGTCAACCCGGAGCGGCGCGAGAACCGCCACATCACGTGGCGCGACTACGACCTGGTGGAGACCACCGACGACGTGCCCTTCCGCCGCGAGATGACGTGGTCGGTCTTTGACGAGAAGGCCAACCGCTTTGCCAACCTGCTGCTCTCCCGCGGCGTGCGCAAGGACGACAAGGTCGCCATCCTGCTCTACAACTGCATCGAGTGGCTCCCGCTCTACTTTGGCGTCCTCAAGTCCGGCGCCACGGTGGTGCCGCTCAACTTCCGCTACTCCGCGGACGAGATCGAGTACTGCCTGGACAAGGCGGACGTGGACATCCTCGTGTTTGGCCCGGAGTTCATCGGCCGCGTGGAGGAGATCGCCGACCGCATCCAGGCAGGGCGCCTGCTCTTCTACGTGGGCGACGACTGCCCCACCTGGGCGGAGTCCTACCGCGAGCTGGCGAGCCTCTGCTCGTCGGCGGACCCGCGCGTCCCCCTCTCGGAGGACGAGGACGCCGCCATCTACTTCTCCAGCGGCACCACCGGCTTCCCCAAGGCCATCCTCCACCACCACCAGAGCCTCACGCAGGCGGCGGAGATGGAGCAGCGCCACCACGGCCAGACGCACGACGACGTGTTCCTCTGCATCCCGCCGCTCTACCACACGGGCGCCTGCATGCACTGGATGGGCAGCCTCATGGTGGGCGGCCGCGGCGTGCTCCTGCGCGGCGTCTCCCCCAAGACGGTGCTGGAGACGGTCTCCAACGAGGGCTGCACCATCGTGTGGCTGCTCGTGCCGTGGGCGCAGGACATCCTCGTGGCCCTGGAGGAGGGCACGGTGCGGCTTGAGAACTACCGCCTGGACCAGTGGCGGCTCATGCACATCGGCGCGCAGCCGGTGCCGCTCTCGCTCATCCGCCGCTGGCGCGAGGTCTTCCCCAACCACGCCTACGACACCAACTACGGCCTCTCGGAGTCCATGGGGCCGGGCTGCGTGCACCTGGGGCTGGAGAACATCGACCACGTGGGTGCCATCGGCGTGCCCGGCTACCGCTGGGAGTGCAAGATCGTGGACGAGGCCGGCGCCGAGGTCGCGCCCGGCGAGGTGGGCGAGCTCTGCGTGAAGGGCCCCGGCCTCATGGAGTGCTACTACAAGGACCCCGAGGCCACGGCCGAGACGCTCGTGGGGGGCTGGCTCCACACCGGCGACATGGCCCGCCAGGACGAGGACGGCTTCTACTGGCTCGTCGACCGCAAGAAGGACGTCATCATCATGGGCGGCGAGAACATCTACCCCGTGGAGGTGGAGGGCTTCCTCATGGGGCACCCCGCCATCAAGGACGTCGCCGTTATCGGCCTGCCGGACGAGCGCCTGGGAGAGATCCCGGCCGCGGTGGTGGAGCTCAAGCCCGAGGCCGAGCGCCTCACCGAGGAGGACGTCCTCGCGTTCTGCAAGAGGCTGCCGCGCTACAAGCGGCCTCGCAAGGTCATCTTTGCGCCCGTGCCGAGAAACCCCACGGGCAAGATCGAGAAGCCGGCGCTGCGCGCGAAGTACGGCGCCGACGCCATCGTCGCGCGCGAGACGCGCCACTAATGTTGACAGGGGGACAGTCCCTTTGTCACGTTATGCGCAAGACTTGACAAAGGGACTGTCCCCCTGTCAAGCAGGAGAGGAGAGACATGGACAAGAACCTCATGTCCGGCAACGAGGCCATCGCCCAGGGTGCCTGGGAGGCCGGCGTCAACGTTGGCGTGGGCTATCCCGGCACGCCGTCCACCGAGACGCTCGAGGCGCTCGTGCGCAAGGACGACGTCTACTGCGAGTGGTCTCCCAACGAGAAGGTCGCCTTCGAGGTGGGCCTGGGCGCCGCCGTCGCCGGAGCGCGCTCGCTCGTCACGATGAAGCACGTGGGCGTCAACGTGGCCGCCGACCCCTTCATGGCCGCCGCGTCGACGGGCGTGAACGCCGGCCTCGTGCTCCTGGCCGCGGACGACCCGTCCTGCTACTCGTCCCAGAACGAGCAGGACTCGCGCTTCTACGCCGCCTTCGGCCGCATCCCCTGCCTCGACGCCGCCGACTCGCAGGAGTGCTACGAGATGGCCCGCGCCGCCTTCGAGCTCTCCGAGCGCTTCGACACGCCCGTGATGCTGCACGAGACCATGCGCATCGCGCACACCCGCACGATGGTGGGGGCGTCCGGCGCGCGCGAGGCGGTTGAGCCGCGCCCCTACGAGGACAACATCCCCAAGTACGTCATGATGCCCGCCAACGCCGTCAAGCGCCGCGTGGTGGTGGACGAGCGCCAGGCCGAGCTCGAGGCCTACGCGGAGACCTGCCCGTTCAACCGCGTGGAGCGTCGCAGCGAGAAGATCGGCGTCATCTGCGCCGGCGCCGTCTACCAGCACGTCCGCGAGGCGCTGCCCGAGGCCTCCACGTTCAAGCTGGGCCTCGCCTGGCCGCTGCCCGCCCGCGCGCTCGCGGACTTTGCCGCGTCCGTCGACGCGTGCTACGTGATCGAGGAGGCCAGCGACTACTTCTCCTCGCGCGTCCGCGCCCTCGGCATCGAGCTCGCCGAGCCGCCCGCCGCGCCGCTCCCCGTTGCCGGCGAGCTCAAGCCCGCCCTCATCCGCGCCTCCTTTGGCGTGGCGGAGCCCGAGCACCTCGCCGCCGCGACGGACCTCCCGCCGCGCCCGCCCGCGTTCTGCCCCGGCTGCCCGCACCGCCTGGTCTTCTGCGAGCTGCGCCGCATGAAGGCCATCGTCACCGGCGACATCGGCTGCTACACGCTGGGGGCCGTCGCCCCCTACGGCGCGTGCCACACGGTCATCGACATGGGCGCCTCCCTCTCCATGGCGCACGGCATGGAGCTCGCTGGCGCCACCGAGCGCACCGGCCGCCCCGTCATCGGCGTCATCGGCGACTCCACCTTCGCCCACTCCGGCATCACCAGCATGCTCGGCACCATCTACAACGGCGGCACCGGCACGCTCTGCATCCTGGACAACCGCACCACGGCCATGACCGGCACGCAGGGCAACCCCGTGAACGGCGTCACCCTCACGGACAGCTCGCACAAGATCGGCCCGCTGGACAACCCCACCGGCAAGGCGCTCGACCTTCTCGCCCTGTGCCGCGCGATGGGGGTCGAGGACGTGCGCGAGGTCGACGCCCAGGACCTCCAGGCCGTGCGCGCCGCCCTCAAGGCCGCCGTTGCCAATGCCGACCAGCTCAGCGTCATCGTCTTCAAGGCGCCGTGCCGCCTCATCGACCGCAGCCGCGGCAAGCTGCCCACCATCCGCGACTGCCGCGCCTGCGGCCAGTGCGTCAAGATCGGCTGCCCCGCCCTCGGGCGCGCCAAGGACGGCACGGCCGTGATCGACCCCACGCAGTGCGTCGGGTGCGACCAGTGCGTCCAGTCCTGCCCGTTCGGCTGCATCACGAAGGAGTAGACCCATGGCAGAAACCGAGAAGAACGGCGCCCTCGTCACGGGCACCAAGACCATCCTGCTCGTGGGCGTGGGCGGCCAGGGCACCATCCTCGCCGGCAAGCTCCTCGCCACGGTCGCAGCCGACGCCGGTCTCGACGTCAAGGTATCCGAGATCCACGGCATGAGCCAGCGCGGCGGGTCCGTCTCCACCGTCATCCGCCTGGGCGAGCACGTCTCCACCATGGTATGCGACGACGGCTGTGCCGACGTGGTGGTGGCCTTCGAGGCCGTGGAGGCCCTGCGCGCGCAGCACTTCCTCGCCCCCGGCGGCAAGATGTTCGTCAACGACGAGCAGATCACGCCCGTCTCCGTGAACATCGGCAACTTCCAGATGCCCGAGCGCGTGGACGAACGTCTGCGCGAGATGGGCGCCCACCTGCTGGACGCCGGCGTCATCGCCCGCGGCCTGGGGACCCCCCGCTCCACCAACGTGGTACTCGTGGGCGCGCTCTCCACGGCGCTGCCCTTCGACGCCGAGCTCTGGCGCGACGCCGTGCGCGCCTGCGTGCCCGCGGCGACCGTGGACGCCAACCTCGCCGCCTTCGAGGCCGGGCGCGACGCGGCGATTCGCGGCGAGGCCCGCTAGGCCGGCAAGACACCAGGGGTCGTTCCAGCAGCTCCGTCACAACGGGGCCCCGGTCGCAGATGGTTGCGACCGGGGCCCTTCTCGTGAGCTGGTGGGATGGCGCGTCCCCCGACCACGCCAGCCCATGGCGTGTATGGAATACCTACCCCATTCGTGCCGGTCGTAACCGTGCCCCGATCGGGGTCGCCCGCGCTACTCGTCGTCGTCCTTGAAGATCTGGTGCAGCGCCCAGATGTCAAAGAGGTCGCGGCCCGAGAAGCCGCCCAGTATGCAGAGGAGCATCATCGGCATGATGAAGACGACAAAGACGAACATGAGGAGGTCCTCCACGAAGGCGTCCACCCACGGGCTCACAATGGGCACCACAAACCCAACCACCGGGACCACCACAAAGCGCACGAACGCCGCGAACGCACCGGCCGCAAGCACTGCCTTGGCCACGAGAGCGAATTGATACCCAAGCGCTCGCAGGAAGTCCCCGCGGAACTTCACAATGTCCCCCACCACCCAGAACACGAGGTGGATGACAAGCATCAAAGCAATGGTGATGTGGGTCATGGGGTCGTAAGTGTTAACCCCTTCAACGAGTATGCCCACGTAGACGAGCACTATAAACCCGAGCCACACCACGCAGAGCTTGAAGAAGATGCCGTGCGTGAAGTCCTCCGGCTCAAACGGGCCTCGCCCTCGCCCCGTCCTACGTCCCATGCCCGCCTCCTAATCCAGCCTGAAGCGCGCGGCGTCCGCGCCCGTGCCCACCGTTACCACCGAGCCCTTGGCCACGCTCATCCAGGTGGAGGTTCCGCCGGTGGTGAAGTCGCTGATCTGCCAGCCGCCCTTGCCGGGCGCGTAGCGCACCGCGCAGTGGACGGGCGCCACGCAGCTCGAGGGCAGCACCACCTGGCAGCGCGAGGGGTCGCTCCCCACGTAGACGGTCTCGCCGCTCCTGAGGGGGAAGCCGGCGCCCGCAAATGGGCCAGCAAGGCACGCGAGCACGGGGGCGTGATCGGCGGGAGCGGGAACCGGGGCCGGAGCGGGGGCCACGCGCGGGGTCGCGGCAGCGGCGCGCGGAGCCGCCGTCGCCGGACGCGGTGCGGGACTCGCCGCGGGCGTGCCGGTCGCGCGCGGCGCGGCGGGCTGGGGCTCGCCCAGGATCTCCGCGCGGGCGTCGCGGCCCGACCACTCGGCACCAACCGCCCTGAAGGCGTACGCGACGCCCGGAATCCATGCCACGCCCAGGTGCCATGCGATCTTGAACGCGCAGTAGAGCCATCCGAAGATCCCCCACTTGCTGTCGCCGAGCCAGCGGGAGAGTATGATGCCGATCCCCAGCCCGGCAACGCCCTGTACGGTGGACCTCTTGGTGGCCTCCAGGGCCTCCTTCCAGGTGGCGAAGGCCAGGCCGACGCCGTAGAAGGGCCCGGCCAGGACGTAGGCCCAGCCGATTCCCCCTCCGCCCACGGCGAGGACGAGGAGCGTCGTGAGAACGAGCCCCAGCACCGCGGAGATGACGAACTTCCTCGTTGCCGTGCCCTTGCGAAGCAGGACCTCTGTGTTCATGAAACCCTCCGTTCCAAAACCCTCGCGCAGGGCGAGAAGAACCTTCTTGCAGACGCTCCCCCGTCAGCCCGCGTCCGTGAGCCCCGGGCCGGCGGGAGGGACGTCATCCGGACGCTCCGACCCGGGCGGCTCCACCATGACGTAGGGACAGGTGGGGTCCGTGGGGCGGAAGCCGTAGGAGGTGGCCGGGGCCGGAGACGTGTCCTGGGTCGATGCTGAGGCGGCGGCCGAATCCGCAGCCGCTGACGGGGCGGGCTCCGAACCCGCAACGGCCACCGAGCCCGCGTTCTTCTCGCCCGCAGGCGTGCGCCGGAAGGACGCGGCAAGTCCCATGGCAGAAAAGAGGAGCCCCGCGACCATGATCCACCAGTAGGGTTGGCCGAGGTAGTACCTGTCGCGTGCGACCATGACGTAGTTCACGTCAAAGAGCGCCATCTGCACAAGAATCCACGTGAAATAGGCGGTCGCGAGCAGATAGCTCAGGCGCCCCGGCCGCAGTGCGCAGGCGAGCGTCAAGACAAGGGAGAGGGCAATCGCAAGGAGGGAAGCCATGGGCATACTCGCATCACAGCCACGCGACGAGCCGGTACCCGGCAATGCCGAAAAGGACGAGCCGAGCCGAAAGGAGCCCCAGCACGATGGAGGTGCCCCAGCGGGCCGCAGCCGCGGCGCGCGAGGAGCGACGCCCGGTGATGACTCCCGCCACGACCGTCACCACGCAGACGAGGAGCGTCGGCAGGAGCAGGAAGGCAGGGCTCAGCCCCAGCTCAATGATCGTGCGGTCCATCACGCCTCCCCCGCCCGCGCCTCGAGTCCCGCCACGACGTCGTCGAGGAGCTCGAGCGTGCGCTCGTGGGCGTACACGTAGCGGCTGCCGGGCAGCGAGCGTATGAACTGGCAGAAGGACTGGCCTATGCCGCCCTCGTCAATGTGCAGGTTGCAGGTGTAGGCGCCTCGGGCGTAGCCCTCGGTCGCGTACACGTGAAGGCCGTGGTGGAGGTCCGCCGTGATCGTGAGGTAGGGCGGCACCGAGAGCGCCGTGGGATCTGCCACGAGGCCCGTGACCTCGCCGGACGCAACGTCGTCGCGAAAGTCGCGCAGGATCTGGAGACGCCGGTCGCGGGACATGTGGCGCACCATCTGCGAGGGAAAGTCCACGAGCACGCCGTCATCGGCGAACTGCCGCAGCCCCTCCTCGGTGAAGACGGTGTAGTAGCTGCGGTGCAGGGCGCGCAGCCGCTCGAAGCGGCGATCTGCCACGTCAATCACCACGTCGCGCATGGGGACCTCGGGCCGCACGTGCTCCTCTATCACCTCGCGAGTGTAGTAGTGGCCCAGGCAGGGCTGGGTCATGATCGTGTAGTAGCCGTCCTCGTCCGTGGCGGACATGTAGGCCTCGAGGGTCCCGAGGACATCGTCGGAGTACGTGTTGAGCGGCCGGCACTCTCGCTGCACCCCCTCGAGGCTCTCGCGATAGAGCCTCACGAGGGCGCGGTCGCGCGTGACGTGCGCCACCGTGAGCTTGGCGTCCAGGCGCACGAGCCACTCGCCCGAGACCACGAAGTACGGCAGTGGCTCCACCGAGCCCGCCTCCTCCGCGACGCCGTAGAACCCGTAGCAGAAGAACCTCCCGCGGGACATGAGGGAGAGCTGCAGCAGCTGACGCACGACCTCGAGGTTGCGGACGCGAGCCTCGCGGTCCGTGCGGTCGGGCACGAGGTTCACGAGCTGCCGCACGCAAAGGTCCTCCGGGGCGTCTCGCCACAGGGAGAGAAGCGCGTCCGTGGGGGCGCCCTCGGAGGGCAGGTAGAGGAGCACCTCCGCGTTCTTCTCGCCATGTGCGCCGCTCTTCTGGCCGCGCGCCCCGCTCTCCCCCGCCCCGCACGCGAGAACCTCCCGCAGCACGGACCGCACGCGCACCGAGCCCGTCACCACGCCCTCCGCGAGCTCGGTGCCCGAGCCGGACGGGAGCTGCGTCGTCTCCTCGGTGGAGACGTGCAGGCGGGCGAGGTCGAGCAGGGTGTCGCAGATCGCCCCCTGCACGAGGTAGGCCTCCTCGCCCTGGATGAGCATCTCGTAGCGCTCGTTGAGCTCGCGGACCTGGGGAAGGCTCAGCTGCAGGTACTGGGCAAGGCTTCTCAGCGCCATGTAGGAGAGCGTGCGCTCGTCCTTGAGCGCCTTGTGGATGGACGTCCGCTCCACGCCCGAGCCGCGCGCCACGCTGGCGATCGGCTCGCCGCGGGCATCGAGCAGCTCCTTGAGATAGGTTGCGAACTTGGACACGAGCGCCTCCCTGGCTTGCGGGGTCTTCACCTCACATTGAAGCACGTCCCTTCAGGTTTCTGAGCCCTCGCGTGGCACGCAGCTGTGCGCGATTAGGCGAGAAACGCGTCACGGATTCTGTCACAGCCTCATGGGCGCGAGAGCCGCTGGTACCGTGGGGAGCAACGGCAACAAGATGGGAGGACGGACATGACCGACACGGGACACCAGCCGCACCTCCCCAACGCGCGACAGCGTCAGACCTTTGCCGTCACGCTCCTCTCGCTCGTGATCACCGTTGCCGCCGTCGTGGGCATCGTGCTCGTGACGTCACGCCGCGCGGAGGGAGAGATTCGGCCGCCGGAGGAGTTCGCGGAGCACATCACCGAGTACGACAACGGGGACTTCACGTATGCCTTCCCCGAGGAGGACATCCGTTTTGACGAGAGCGAACTCGTGCTCTATGCCAATAGCACACTTTTTGTCTGCTGTCGGGAAGACCTCTCCGCGCGAGAGAAGAACGCGCTTGCAAATGAGGTGGGCGGCACAATCGTTGGACACCTGGACGGCTCCATGCCCATTCTGCAGATTCACGTGGATCCCTTCGACCTCGATGGTTTGGAAGAGCTGTCGCAGAGGCTCATGGGCACCGGCAACGTTCTCTATGCGACCTACGAGATGCCCCTCTCGTTTGAGGCGGAAGCGGTAGAAGACACCAACGAATGGGTGGAGAACAGCGCCCCAAATGAGGATGACCCTTCCGGGAATAACTGGTGGGCCGAGGCCATCGGCTGCTATAGCGCCTGGGAGCATGAGAGCCTTTTTGGAGAAGCGACGGTGGGCATCCTTGACACGGGTTTTGACCTTGACCATCCGGACCTCATCGGCGTGATGGACATGATGCCCGGCATGCCCGACAACGTCGAGGATGACCACGGCACTGCTGTGGCGTCGGTCATCGGCGCCATTGACAACAATGAAGGGCTTCGCGGCGTGGCGAGCGGAGCTGATGAATCTGGAAGATTGCAGATGCGCGGCATCGACATCGACAGTCCCTCAATCAAAAGCCGGGGAGGTTTCTGCGAGGCCCTGCGACAATTTGTCCAAGAGGATCACGGAAGCAAATCGCCCCTGCACGTAATCAACTCATCGGGAGGGGTTGTTGGCGTTGAGGAGCTCTCCGACGAGGGGCTCGAGGCCCTCTTTGGAAGAAGCTTCCTTCTATCCGACGAGCAGAAGCTCCTCGCGCAAGGACACTATGCAAAAGAGTCCTCGAATACGACCATGATCGCGATGATGAAGCTCCTCCATGAGGCGAAGCATGGTCCTGCCGCCCCCGAGAGCGGGGAGTTTCTCTTTGTGCAGTCGGCGGGAAACGCGCTCTATGACGGAAAGCCCCTGGAGGCATGGCGCAACGGCTTCGCGGCCGGCATCGATGAGGAGCTCTATGACGAGTTCGTCAGGATGAGCGGAAATCCGGGAATTACCTTCGATGAGCTGCACGCTCACACACTCGTCGTGGGTGCCACCCAACAGCGGGATGACGACGAGCGCCACCTTTCTGACAGCGATTACTCGCTTTCAAGCTCATCTTGCTACGGTGAGGAATGGGTCGACATCTGCGCTCCCGGGAAGCCCATCTTTGCTGCCACGCTCGCAGGCGAGAAGGCCTATCGAGAAGACTGGAGCGGGACGTCCTTCTCTGCCCCCATGGTAAGCGGAGCCGCAGCGCTGCTCTGGGCCATGAATCCCGAGCTCACGGCTGCCGAGGTGCGCTCCCTCATCCTGAACAACACGTCGGGCACCGCCACTCCAGCCACGGACTATCAATATGGGAGGTATCCGATTCTTAACGTAGGGCTTGCCGTTGAGGATCTGGCGAAAGCAACCTCCCGCGAGAATGCCGTTCACGCCTGCAGCGTGCTGGTGCGCGACGCCCTGAGCGACGCGCCAGTCGAGGGCGCAATAGCAAGCTTTGAGGAGACCGGCGGTGGGCTCAGCGAGACTCTCGAAACAGATGCCACGGGCTTCGTCATCCTAAAGACGGGGGAGCCCACGAGCTTCGAGGTGACCATCTCCGCAGATGGCTACCAACCACAGACGCTCTCACTACCCACATCCGACCATGCCCTCGAACTTGATGGTGAAATCAATGCTGCGACAAAGGTGATTCTGCTCGTCCCCGAGGAGGCGGAACGAGGAGACCCGTCGGAGCTCCTGGAGCGCATCATCGAAGGCAGCGGACAGGACGTACTCCAGACAGGCGCTTGGGAGTTCGACCGCCCGGACCAGGTCAAGAGCGGCTGGACGCTCGTGCCCGAGGAGCGGCTGGACGGCCTTCTACTCGCCGACCTCTTTGACTACGACTCCGACGACCAGCCGGAGCTCCTCGCCGTGAGCGTGCGCCCGCGCGACGGCTGGGCGGCACCCGAGCGGAACATGGCAGGATGGAGCGAGGCGGAGATCACGATATCCGTGTATGAGGTCGCGGCCAGCACGCCCGACCTCGCCGACGAGATGACCCTCGTGGTCCCCGGCCTTCCTGACGAGCACCCCGAGACCTCCGTCCACGTCTTCCGGGGAAACCGCCAGGGATGCCTCGTCTACCTTGACGTATACGGCGCCTTCAACGACCAGTGGATGGCAACGCTGGGCGTCCGCTACACCTCCGACGGAAGCCTCGTCGTCGAGGGCGGCGGGCTTCTCTACGAGCACTACAACGACGTCCTCTGCCTTGCCGCGATGGCCGGAGAGGGTGCTCCCGCGCTCTTCAACGCAGCGCCCTACAACGAACCCTGGGACGGATGGACAGAGCTCTGCCATCTGAGCTGGGGGGACGACCCCACTCCTGGGGGCAGCTTCTTCGACGAATACGCGGAGGCGTACGAGGTGGCCCTTGGATCCGTTGGCCTTGCGCCCGGGACGGCACGAAGCGGCTTTGCCGGCAGCACCGACGAGCTCGCTCGCACAAGAGAGAAGTGCGCCATGAGACCGTCAGCGACGCTCGGCCTCACCACCGGCGGCGAGATCGTCGAGCTCGGAGGCATCGTTTCGAGGACGCAGGGGGACACGCGGGGAATCGAGCTCACCGTCTATGACGAGACGGGCCTGCTCGACTCCTGGAGATAGCAGGGCACGACCGGAAAGGAAATCCGCATGAACATCAGGCGCTGCGCGTACGGGCACTTCTACGACGGAGACGAGCACGGGGACGCATGTCCCTTCTGCGCGCAGGTGAAGGGCGCACAGGCCGAGAAGAACCCGGAGGCCTCGGCGGACGACGGGGCGCAGGCCGAGGGCCGGCGCGAGACCGAGCGCGTGGCCGCTGCCGAGGCCGAGCCGGAGTCGTCGCCGGCGGCCAAGGTCGAGCCGGAGCCGTCGCCCGCGGCCGAGCCCACGCCCGCCGCAGACCCGGAGCCGGAGCCCACCGTCGAGCTCGAGCCCGAACCCGAGCCCGCGTCCTTCTCGCCCTCCCCTGCCGCGGCCCCCGCACCTGCCCCGGAGCCCAACGGCGCGCCCCTGGACCCCGACCTCGTGGTGGGCTGGCTCGTCTGCGTGTCCGGACCCGCACGCGGTCGCAGCTACGAGCTCCACGCGGGCCGCAACTTCATCGGTCGCGCCGCGATCATGGACGTGGCGCTCCCCGAGGACGCCGCCGTGGCACGCGAACGACAGGCGTCGGTGATCTTTGACCCGCGGACGGCACGCTTCTCCGTCACGGCAAACGAGACGCACGAGCTCACGTACGTGAACGACGAGCTTGTCTACGACCACTGCGACCTCACCGCCAACGACGTGCTCCTCGTTGGGTCCACGCGCCTCATGCTCGTTCCCCTGTGCGGCTCGGGCTTTGCCTGGGCGGAGTGGCCCGCGTAGCGAAGCATCGACTTTTGAGGCCTCAAAAGTCGATGCCCGGCAAAAGGTCAACAGGCATAACGCGGATCTAACTTTGAGATTTGAGGCCTCAAAAGTCGAACGTCCCGAGAAGAGCTGGACAACCTTGGCAACCGCGCCGCTCAAGTCGCCGCGCGTCGCCTCCCCGAGCAAAACCGACCGCCCGCGAACGTCCCGCGTCCAACCGAGGCCAGCGGAGCTAACCTTTTGTAATCGGTAGGTAAATCGAGTTTGGTGGTGATTCCTATGGGTCAGTACGTCGTGGTTGAGAACGAGGGCCGCTACTGCTTCAACCTCTGTGCCTCCAACGGGCACATCCTCATGTCGTCGATCATCTTCCCGTCCAAGGACGAGTGCCTGCATGGCATCGAGTGCGTGCGCAACTCCGCGGCCAACGCGGAGATCGAGGACAGCACGATCGACGCCTTCGACCGCGAGTCCACGCCCAAGTTCCGCATCTACGAGGACTTTGACGGCCACTACTTCTTCCGCTTCATCACGCACGAGGCCGGCGACATTGCCCGCTCGCACACGTACGAGCTCAAGGAGTCCCTGCTCAGGCGCATCGAGCGGACGCGCGCGGAGTGCGACTCCTCTCTCGCGGCAGACGAGAACTAGCCGCACGGGCTCGAAGAACTGACGACTCGGCACGCCCCCGGGACCTGCGCGCCCCGGGGGCGTCTGCAAGTTGGGGACAGTCCCCAATTTGCAGAAAACTTTTATGTGAATTGGGGACTGTCCCCAACTTGCAGACGGGAGCGGGAATGGACATGACGGGCGTGCGGCTCACGGAGCTCGTAGAGGCGGCGGGCTGCGCGGCAAAGATCGCACCGGGCGAGCTCGCGGGCGTGCTGGCCGGGCTGCCGCGCCTGGACGCGCCCGAGCTCGTGGTGGGCTTCGACGCATCCGACGACGCCTGCGTGTGGGACCTCGGCGACGGTCGCGGCCTCATAGCCACCACGGACTTCTTCCCGCCGATGGTGGACGACCCGTTCCTCTTTGGCCAGGTGGCGGCCACCAACGCGCTCTCCGACGTCTACGCGATGGGCGGACGTCCGGCGCTCGCGCTCAACCTCCTGTGCTTTCCCAACTGCCTGGGCATCGAGGTCGCCGGACAGATCCTGGCCGGCGGCGCGGAGACGTGCCGGCGCGCCGGGTGCGTCGTGGCGGGCGGACACTCAATCAACGACCATGAGCCCAAGTACGGCCTCGCGGTGACGGGCTTCGTTCAACTGGACGAGCGCCTGGAGAACGGAGGCGCCCGCGCGGGCGACGCGCTCGTGCTCACCAAGGCACTCGGCACGGGCGTCCTCACCACCGCGCACAAGGGCGGCATCTTGGACGACGCCGGCGTGCGCGTGGCCACGGACTCCATGACCACGCTCAACGAGGCGCCGATCCGCCTGGCGCGCGAGCTGGGCTTCTGGCCGCACGCGGCCACCGACGTCACGGGCTTCTCGCTCATGGGGCACTCCTGCGAGATGGCCGAGGCCTCCGGCGTCACGCTCGATATCGACGCGGCGGCAGTGCCCGTCATGGCGCGCGCCCGCGAGATGGCGGCGCTTGGCCTCATCCCCGCCGGCGCCTACCGCAACCGGGACTTCTTCGGCCCGCGCGTGGCGCTCGACGACGCGCTGCCGCTCGACCTCACCGACGTGCTCTTTGACCCGCAGACCTCTGGCGGGCTGCTTCTGGCCCTGCCCGAGAAGGACGCGGAGCGTCTGGCTGGCGCCCTGCGCGACGAGGGGCTTCCCGCCGCCGTCATCGGCCGCGCCTTCCCCCGCGGCGAGAAGAGCGTCGTCGTGGCATAACATGACAAAGGGACTGTCCCTTTGTCATGTTACGTGCGCGAGAAGGTCGGTGAGATTGCGGGTAAAGCGCTCGCGGTCGTCGTCCGCGAGCGCCGCGGGCCCGCGTGTGCGCCCGCCGGCGCGGCGTACCTTCTTCTCCTCGTGGCGAATGAAGAGGTCCATATCTATCGTGGCCTTGGTGTAGACGCGCCCGCGCACGCCGATGGCCGCCGCGCCACGCCCCAGCACCATGCTCGCGAGGCCGATGTCCTGCGTGACCACTACGTCGTCAGGCTGCAGGCGCTCCACAATGGCAAAGTCCGCACTGTCCGCCCCGATGGACACGTCGAGCACGTCAACCCAGAACCCGCCGTGCGTGGCGTCCCGCCCACGCGCGTGATTCGCGTCGCGCGGGTCGTCGCGCCGGATATGACGCTCGAGGTTCTGCGTGGTGTTGCCCACGATCACGACGGGTACGCGCGCCCGCCGCGCGCAGGCGAGCGCCTCGCGCGTGACCGGACATGCGTCGGCGTCGATGTAGAGGGTGCGGTTGCGGGACATGGGGCTCCTAGTTCTCGAGTGACCTGACTATAGACCAGAACGAGCGGCACGATTTGAGGCGACTTCCGAGGTGATTCCGGGCGCTCAAGGCAGCATAAGACGAGCCCGTACTCGCGGACCTCAGTAATTAGTTCGCATTGGTTTCCTGAAAGTCCCTCCATTTCCAACATTTCCGCAGTTAGCGCCCTTTTTTCAGGAAACCAATGCGAACTAATTCCCGGGGGCGCCCGTAGACACAGCTCCCCGACGCGCAGGCACGGCTCCCCGACCGACAATACGCGAGAAGACGCGGCAGTTACCAACGTTTGTTTTAGAGCGCGGGAAGGGCAGCCCTGCCCACCACACCGGATGACGAATCACCGCGCGAGCATGCGACGAATGCCCGGCATGCTCGATATCTCCTCAAGAACGTCGATGAGCTCGTCGCTCTGGTAGAAGTCACCGCGCCGGCGCGACCCCAAGGGACGCAGCATCCCATACTCGCACGCTCTCGCGACCAGGGTCGAAGCGGCGCGCGAAGTGATCGCCAAGTGCTCCGCAACATATGCGATGGTGACAACAGGCTGCTCTGCCAGCAACGGAGGAAGACGCCAGATGGCCGACCCGGTGCGCTCGGAAATGGCGGATCTCCAGTCTTCCATCACGTCATCAATGAGACCGGAGACGCGACTGCCGATGACGAGGGCAAGCTCGAGCGCACTCAGCACGCTCTCCACTATGGGCAGGTAGTCGCCACCTTGATAGGCCTCAATCGCCCCCATGTAGGCGTTGACGTCATGGAGGAGCCCTGCCGAGAAGGGAAGCGTGGTGCGCGTGAGCACGCCCTCGTTCCTGAGGATGCGATGGAGAAGGACCCTGCCCGTGCGCCCGTTTCCGTCGATGAAGGGATGGATGGTCTCGAACTGAGCGTGAGCGACCGCCACCTTGGCAATGGGGCTAACGTCGTCCCTGCCGACAAAGGCGACAAGATCCTCGAGGCAGCCTTTGATTCGACTTGGGGCGGGCGGAACGAAGAGTGCCCCATGCGGGCTGTATGCCGTCCCGCCGACCCACACCTGCTCGTCGCGCAGCTCCCCTCCGAACGACGCCCCCGTCGGCTCGATCAAGGAGCGATGAATGCCCTTGATCTGCGCGATCGAAATCTCCGGCGGCAGTCTGAGCGCCTCGCGCATGGCCGAAACGTTGCCCTGAACGATCCGCGCGTTAGCCGGAGCGTCGTTCGAGAGCTCGGCAAGAGCGACATTGCGGACGCTCGAGGTGAGATGCTCGATCTGAGAACTTGCCGCGGACTCGCTTCGCAGCAGGAGCGCGGGCAGGTCGTAGCCACGTGCGGCCTGCGCCTCGTCAAAGCGGGCAAGACTCATCAGCAGGTCATCAATGCGTGCCGAGGTGGCCTTCGGAACAGCTGGGCTGAGATCGGCAATGGCGGCAGGAATGGTCGCTTGGTAGGTCGCGGACATCCTCCTGCGGGCGCTTCGGGGAATGAGGTCCCTCTCGTTTGGGTCGATGTGCCAAGGAAGCTCCTCGTAGCCGACCGCTGACAGCATGTCCCTCACCCTCCGCTTAGGCCTCTCGTAAGACTATTTTACTTCTCGAAATAGCGTTTAGCGGAAGTGAACCTGAATTCACTTCCGCTAAACCTAGACTTCGGAAGCAAAGCCCCTACGCCACCTGGCGCCTCCTGAACGAGACCGCCGCGACCGGGGTCGCCACGAGCGCGAGCGCCGCGTAGACGAGAAGCACCATGCCTATGAGGTCGAGCACGACCGGGCCGAGCGGGTAGGACTCGAGCGCCGAGAAGAGCATGCTGAAGTTGGAGAAGTTGATCGGGAAGAGGGCGAGCGCGCGCTCGAGCGCGCCCACGCCGGCCGAGGGGACGAGCCCCGTGAGCAGCACGAGCGCCACGTCCGTAAGGAAGACCGCGAGCGTCGAGGGGGTGCGCGACGAGAGCGCGAGCGTGAGGCACGAAAAGCCCAGGCACGCCGCGTACATGAGCCCAACGCACGCGAGCGCGGCCTGCCCCGCCGTGAGAGGGTACGGTGACGTGAGCGCCATGCTCTGGATGGAGAGCCCGAAGCCGTCCGCCCCGTAAAAGACGAGCGAGACCCCAATGATGATGCCCGCGCAGAGCGCGAAGTAGACGGTGGCGTAGGCGAGCGCAGCTGCGACCTTGGCGGCCACGAGCGTCGAGCGGCCGCGCCGGGTGGCGAGCACCACCGCGTCGGCGCCCGAGCTGTACTCGAAGGAGAACGTAGGCGCCAGCGTCACGCACGCCACGAGAATCGGGAAGACGAGAAACGACGCGCAGTCGACCACGTTGCCCCAACCGCCCGAATAGCCGTATTCGATGGGCTCCGGCACGGACGAGCGCATCCCCGTCCAGTACGCGCGCTCCGCCTCGGAGTACTCCCACATGCCGCCCTGACCGTCGTCGAGGGCTGCCTGGGTCAGGTCGTCGGCGGCGCCATACCAGTCGGCCGCCATCTCGGGCGTCACGCGGGCGGCCGTCTGCGCAGGCTCCTCGCCCGAGATCCGCCAGGGGCGAAAAAGCCAGCTCCAGTACGAGTTGTAGATCTCGTCGAACTCCTCGGACGAGAAGCTCTGCTCGATGAGGGAGAAGACAGCCGCGCCCGTCATCTCCCCCATCGCGTCGCGGTCGATTCGAGAGAAGACCATCTCCTGGTAGGCGGCGATGTCCTCCGCGGCTCGCTCGGCGGTGACGACGCCCGCGTGCCTCTCGGCCTCCGAGCGGTTGTACGCGATGGCCTCGACGCCGTTGAACTCCTCGCCGGCGAGGTTCACCGTCCGGTTCTGCGTCACGTTGAGCGCCATGATGGCGACGAGGAACACCACGACGCCGACGTTGGCCGCGAGCGCCACGCGGCGGGAGAGCATCTTCTTGAGCTCGAACAGGATGAGCCTAGCCATGGCGTCCCTCCTTGAAGTGGGACCCGCGGGCGGCGCGGGGCGCGGCCGCCCCGGCGACGCCGTCGCGGAACACGTACAGGTACAGGTCCTCGAGCGTGGGCTCGGCGGGGGCTGAGCCCGGCACCCGCGGCTCGTCGGCCACGTAGCGCAAAAGCACGCGGCCGCCCTCCTCGTGGCGCACGTTGCCCACCGTGAGCGCGGCCTCGAGCGCATCGGCCCGCTCTGCCGGGACGACGGCCTCCCAGACCCTGCCCTCGGCCTCCGCGACGAGCCCCGCCGGCGGCCCCGAGAGCACCACGGACCCCGCGCGCATCACGAGGATCTCGTCGGCGATGTGCTCCACGTCCGAGACGATGTGGGTGGAGAGAAGGACGATCTTGTCGCGCGCGAAGCCGGCGATGAGGTTGCGGAAGCGCACGCGCTCCTTGGGGTCGAGCCCGGCCGTGGGCTCGTCGAGCACGAGGACCTCGGGGTCGTTGAGGACGGCCTGCGCGATGCCCAGACGCTGGCGCATGCCGCCGGAGAAGGTCCGGATGCGGCGGCGCTCCTCGCCTGCGAGCCCCACGCGCTCCAGGAGGGCCAGCGAGCGGTCGCGGGCGTCCCGGCGGCCGAGGCCCTTGAGGGCGGCCATGTACTCCATGAAGTCGAGCGCCGTGAACTCGGGGTAGTAGCCGAAGTCCTGCGGCAGGTAGCCGAGAAGCGCGCGGTAGGCGTCGCCCATGCGCTCGACGGACGCGCCGTCATAGCGGACCTCGCCCGAGGTGGGGCGCAGCACCCCGCACACCATCCTCATGAGCGTGGTCTTGCCGGCGCCGTTGGCGCCGAGCAGGCCGTAGACGCCGGGCGTGAGCGTGGCGCTCACGCGGTCCACGGCGATCTTGGGGCCGAACTCCCGGGTCAGCCGGTCGAGCGTCAGTTCCATGCTGGACTTCCTTCCTGTCTGATTGCTAGAGCGCCCCGGCGGGCGCGGGCGCATCGGCAAAGCCGGAGGCCGCCGCGCGCAGCCACGCGCGGGCCTGCGCCGCGGCGAAGGCGAGGGCCACCGCTGCGGCCGCCCACCAGGCGAGGGCCGCCGCGGGGCCGAAGGCCGCCGGGCAGAGCGTGCGCGCGAGGACGCAGGCGGCGCACACCCCGGCCGCGGCGGCGACGGCGGCGACGGTCGCGTCCGGGCTCGCCGCGCGGCGTGCGGCGAGGAGCCCCGCCCCGAGCGCCGCGAGGTAGGGCGCGAGCCCCTGGGCGAGCACGGCCCAGGGCGCGCCCCCCACCGGGCCGGCGAGGGCGGCGAGCAGGGCGATCGCGAGCGCGTCCGCGCAGCAGAGCACGAGCCCCCGGGCGCACGCCGCGGCCTGGGCGTTCACGGGGCACGCGGCCTCGAGCTCGGCCATGCCGCAGGAGCGCGAGCGCGTGACGCCCGCGAGCGAGGCGAGCGCGAGCGCCGCCCCGAGGGCGGCCGCGACCGTCCCGACGCCGACCCCGGAGAGGGCGCACGGCACGGCGAGAAGGACGAGCAGGGCGTGAAGCGCCCACGCCCCCGTCCCGACGTGGCGCGCCTGGCCGGCGACCGCCTCGGCGGCGCGCGGCCGGGAGGGCCGGGCCATCTCGGCCGCAACCGCCTCCACGAGCGCGCGCGGCGCGGCGGCGTCGATGCCGGGCACCGCCCGGTAGTGCTCTCGCAGCGCGTCCTCGAGGGCACGTTCTTCTCGCCTTCTCATCGTGTTCCTCCTCACTTGCCCGTCGAAACGTCCAGGTCCGCCCGCAGCGCCTCGAGCGCCGATGACAGGGCGCGCGCGGCGGCGAACCTGCTCATGCCCAGCGCGGCGCCCACCTCGCCGACCGTGAGGCCCTCCCCGTACCTGAGCTCGAGCGCCTCGCGCTGGGCGCGGGGCAGCCGCGCGAGGGCGGAGGTCAGGTCGCGGCGGTCGTCCGCCTCGCCCGGGTCGCCCCCGCCGGGGAGCGTCTCCGGGAGCTCGGCCCACGAGGACGCACGGTCACGCGCCATGTCGGCGCAGACGTTGCGCGCGATGGTGACGAGATAGGCGCGGGCACGGCCCCGCTCCCGGTAGCGCGAGCGGGCGCGGACGAAGCGCAGGAACGTCTCCTGGGCGGCATCCTCGGCGAGCCCCGCCGGCGCGTGCCTGCGGCAGTACCGCAGCACGTCCGCGTAGTGCTCGCCGACGAGGCGCTCCGCCTCGTCCATCCGCCCGTTCTTCTCGCCCACAGCGCCACCTCCCTCTATCCCTATTAACGCAGCGGCGAGCCGGGATGAGCGGTCGGATTGATTATTCTTTATAGGTCGGATGACAATGTGCCGTCCCTTTGGGCGGCATCGAATGGCGCGAGATGACGTTGGGCAAAGGTGGGACTGGAGCGCTAACGGAGAAACTCACGCAGAACGCGAGCGGAACGCCCACGATGACGGCACATCACGCCGAAGCAGAAGGCGTACCCGCAGTCACTCAAGGCATGATACGGCAAAGCCGGACGGCTGACGTCACTTTCCCGCTGCCATGCTTGTCAGCAGCTCCCTGAGCGCCATTTCGTCTCGCGCAGACAGCCTACCGATTTTGCCCACGGTGCCCACATAGCTTGGCGGGATCTCCGCTATGCGATCGGCTCGGGCTATTGACGGCTTATCAAGACCTGCCTCTCTCCAATCTTGAAGAAGATAGTCATGCTCCAGCTGGAGCTTGTTGGTAGCGCCTGACCATCATCACGATTGAGCCGTTTTCCCGAACGCCGACCACGATGACGGGACGATATTTGTAGCCTCGCTTTCCGTCGAAGTTGAAGCGGGCATGCCAGACCTCCCAGAGAGCTGGCGCCTCGCTACTCATCGTCGTCCCAATCCGACGGCAGCACCGCGATGCCGGATGCGTCAAGCGGCGCTCGGAATGCGAGCTTCTGAACCTGGTCGTACGAGGGCCCTTCGGAACGCATTGGGAACGGCAGACCACCGACCTCGACCGACTTGACCAGGAATACGTTGATCGCATCCGATAGGGAGAGTCCCCAACGAGCGTAGACCTTTGCCGCCGCCTCCTTGGTCTTGGCGTTGGTCCGATACTTTCCCTCGGCATCCCGCAGCATGGTGGCATCCATCTCGCACTCCTTCCCACTTACCCTAAGCGTACCCGGTGAGGGGCGATGGTGATCCAATCACCAAGGGTAGAATGAGCGAGAAGTTCAGCCGAGAGGAGACCCATGGGAGCCTGCACCTCTGCGACCTCCGAGAGCGCCGACCGCATCCGACGCGAGCTCGAGGCGCTTGCCGACCCCGCGTATCGGGACTTCCAGGCCAAGCTCGTACCGACCGTCGACCCCGCGCGCATCCTCGGCGTGCGCACGCCGGCGCTGCGCGACTACGCTCGCAGGCTCGCAAGCGAGCGGCCCGAAGAGGCGCGCGCGTTCCTCACAGCGCTCCCGCACGGGACCTATGACGAGAACAACCTGCACGGCGAGCTCATCGGCCGGATGTCAAAGACGGCCGCGGAGGCCTTCGAGCTGCTCGACGCCTTCCTCCCGCACGTCGACAACTGGGCGACCTGCGACCTCATCCGCGTCCCCGTCTTCAGGCGCGACCTGCCGGCGGCGCTAGAGCGCATCCGCGGGTGGGTCACCGCGGAGCCGGAGTACGCGGTGCGCTTTGGGGTGGTCCAGCTCATGACGCTCTATCTGGACGACGCCTTCGAGCCCGAACACCTCGCACTTGTCGCCGGCATCGACCGTCCCGAGTACTACGTCAACATGGCACGCGCCTGGTACTTCTCGTTCGCCCTCATCAAGCAGCCTGCGGCGACGCTGCCCCTCTTCGAGCGGCGACCGATTGCCCTTGACGCCTGGACGCACAACAAGGCGCTCCAGAAGGCGCGCGAGAGCCGCCGCATCACAACGGAGCAAAAGGCATACCTGCAGTCGCTCAAGGTTTGAAGGGACGAAGTCCCGAGTTGGGGATTAGAATGGGCGAGAAGAACGTCGAGGGGAGATTCATGAGAGTCCGTACTGCCATCGCCGCCCTGCTCGCCGCGACCGTCGCGCTGCCCCTCACGGGGTGCTTCGGGCTGCCCGGGCCGGACGAGATCGCCGACCAGGCGGAGGACGTCGCCTCCCAGGCGCAGGAGCTCGCCGACACGCTCTCAAACGTCGATTGGGGCAAAGTCTCCCGCCTCGTCGTGCGGGACGCCCAGACCGGCGAGGTCGCGCGCGAGCTAACCGACCAGACGGAAATCGAGGACGCCTTCGACCCGCTCTCAGACGAGAGCGGACTGGCCGCGGAGCCGGACGCAGACACGGAGTACGCCTTCGAGCTGTGGCAGCCCGAGACGCAGAAGCTCGGGCAGGACGCAGACGACCTCGACGAGGTCAAGGTGCTCGAGGTTACCACCTACGAGGGGTCGCCCGTCGTGGGGCTCGAGGTGAGCCCCCTCGGACTCAGGCTCCACCTCACGTCGCAGGCGGCCGCCAACTCGCTGCGCGCGCTCGCGGGGTAGCGGCTACTCGCCGGAAATCTCCCGCTGCACGCGCTTGGGCAGCTTGGAGAAGACGAGCTTGTAGCTCATGTCGCAGAGGCCGAGCACGAGGTCCTCGGGCAGGTCGGCGTCCAGGTCGACGGAGACCCACGTGCGCCCGTCGGAGTAGTAGCCGGGAAAAACCGCGCCCGGATGCTCCGCGCGCAGCTCCAGGATGCGGTCGGAGTCGCACTTGAGCGAGAGCAGATGGCGCCCCGCGTAGGGCGGCCTGGCGTCGGGAGAAGCGACGAACTCGCAGGCGAACTGCCTGCCGCCGACCCAGTAGACCATCCAGCCCCACTTCTCGTGGAGGGCCTTGGTTGCGCCGGGGCGCGAGAGAAGGCGGGCGTCTATGCGCGAGAGGTCCATGGCGCGCCTCACTGAAAGAGCGGGACCCTTCCCAGAAGGAAGTCCTCCACGGGGAACTCGTCAGAGCCGATGACGAGGGCATAGGTTCCCGGGTATCTCTGAACGAACTCGCCAAGTCCCCTGAGGCTTTTGACGCGGCCGCTCTTGACCTCGATGGCGGTCCTCTTTCTGCCCTGCGTCACCACGAAGTCCACCTCTGCCGACCCGTCCCTCCACCAGTTGACCGAGAAGTGCTCCGTTTTCGACCGGGCAAGAAGGTAGGTGCCGACCGCGGTCTCCACAAGATGGCCGCGCCGGTCGCTGTCCTCGAGCAGTCTCGCCCTGTCCTCTCCGGAGGCGACCACCATGAGCGATGTGTCGTGCACGAGCAGCCTCGGCGAGCTGCCGCGCTCCTTGAGGATCTTCTCGTCGTACTTTCTGAGGCCGCTCATGAGCCCCGCGTGCGAGAGAAGCTCCAGGTAGTGTGCGATGGTGTCCGTGTTGCCCCGGTCATCGAGCTGTCCGAGGAGCTTGCGATAGGAGATCTCCTGGACAGAATATGCGGCTCCCACCTCAAACAGCGCACGGAGAAGCGCGGGCTTGCGAACCGTTTCCATCTCAAGGATGTCCTGCGTCAGCGTGGGCTCAATTATGGCGTCGCGTACATAGGCGCTCCATCGGGGCTCGTCGTCGCGGAGCTGCACCGCACCGGGATAGCCGCCAAAGTAGAGATACTTCTCCAGCGTGCACCCAAAGGCCTCTCGGCACTCGCCGTAGGTCCACTGCGTCGAGGGAATGAGCTCGTAGCGCCCCTTGAGGGACTCGGACATGCCTCGCTTTAAGGTGAGCGTGGAGGAACCCGTGAGAACGACCTTGACGCTGCGCCCGCACCTCGTGTCCTCGTCCCAGAGGTACTTCACCGTCGACGCCCAATCGGGAACCTTCTGCACCTCATCAAGGGAGAGGATGACCTCGCCCCCGCCCTCGGCAACCTCGCGTGCGGACTTCCAGACCTCCTCAAGCTTGCGAGCGCGTCGGTCCCGCGGGCGGTCGAAGGCAAACTCGACGCGGGGGATCTCCACATGAGAGAGCGCCTGGCCCACAGCGGTGCTCTTTCCCGTCTGTCGCGAGCCGACCACGATCTGGATGAAGCGCCGTGACTCGCTGAGACGCTTCACCAACAGGCCCACGCAAGCTCGCTCGTACATAAGACCCCCTAACCCGGTCATGCTTCGAGACTCATGACGCTGATTATATCCTAGCAATTTCTAGATTATCTACTTTTGCTAGGTTATCCTAGCAAAAGTGGGGAATTTTCGATTTGCTAGGTTCAAGTGACCAAGGCTCGATAACCAGATTAGGAAGAACGGCGCACCGTGTGAACCAGGGCACGCTTCCTGAAGCAGAATCACGCGCACGCGTGGATCGCGTCGCGCAGGAACTGCGCGGCACCCGGCGCCACCTTCTCGTAGTAGGCGCGGAACCGCTCGTCGGAGACATAGCCGTCGGCCAGGCCCTTGTGGACCTCGGGCGTGTAGAGCCCGTCCGGCCAGTACATGCGCAGCCAGTGGCCGTGCATGGCCACGAGCCTGCGTGCCTCCGGGCCGGCCGGATCTTCCGCCTCCATCGCTCGGCGCAGCTGCTCGTTGATTGCCAGCGCCAGCTCCTCGGCCTGCAGGTGCGCCGCCTCCCCCATCGCCACGTACTTCTCGTTGGCGGCGTCCATCACCTCGTCGCCGTAGGCAGCCCGGACCTCCTCACCGTAGGCCTCCTCGTTCTCCTCCACCTCGCGCCAGCGCTTGAGGTGCGGCAGCAACGTGGCCATGAGCGAGACCGCCTCGTCGAGCGAGACGCCGAGCGCCTTTGCCTCCATGGGCGCCGTGGCCTCGATGAACTCGTCCATCGTCATGCCCTTGGCGGTGAAGTCGCCGTGGTCGTAGCAGTACTTGCAGAAGTCCGCGCTCTTGGAGCCGTCGGCCTCGGTGCCGTGCATCTCCTCGTCGGGGATGGGCATGCTGCAGCACTGGCAGTAGTAGCTCATGGGCATGTCGAAGAAGCGCTCGAGCGGCACGCCAAAGGTGACGCAGATGAGCTTGACCATGTCGATCCCGGGGGTCGTCTCGCCTTGCTCCCAGCGACTCACGGCCTGCCTTGTCACGTAGAGCCTGCGCGCCATCTCCTCCTGCGTGATGCCCGCCTCCTTGCGGATGGCGGAAATGACGTCCTTCATGGCCATGGGGGTTCCTCCTTGCTCGGATCTCTCTTGCAAGGTCATTGTCACCGGGCGCGCGCCTTCGCACAAGAAACGGGCTGTTGCGCGGACGGTTGGCGGCGACCTCTCGCCTCGAGACGGCATCCCCGCCCTGCCTCGTGAGGGTATGCGCACCACCCTTTCGGGTATGCGCACTTTCCAGCAGGCCCGTTCTTCTCGCCTAAGGCTCTGAGCTGCGGATTTACGAGAAGGACCGCGAGGCCGAGTGTACATACCCGGTATGCGCAGTGCGCATACCCTCACGAGTCCGAGCAGGCGGGCCCCCGCCTGTGCTACGATTCCCCCGACCCAACGGGTCTCTGACGAGGGCAGCCGTACCAGAATCGCAAAGACGGCGCATCTATCTGGGAGGTTGTCATGGATTGGGTCATTCTGGTCGTGTCGGGCGCTATGGAGGCCGTGTGGGCCCAGGCCCTCGACCGCTCCGAGGGCTTCACGCAGCTCGTCCCCTCGGTCGTCTTTGTCGTCGCCCTCGCGGCGAGCATGCTCGGCCTGAGTCACGCCGTCCGCACGATCCCGCTGGGCACGGCCTACGCCGTCTGGGTGGGCATCGGCGCCGCACTCACGGTTGCCTGGGGCGTCATCTCGGGCGCGGAGGCGTTCTCCTGGCCAAAGGTGCTGCTCATCGCAGGCCTCGTGGCGTGCGTGGTCGGCCTCAAGCTGGTGGGCGAGGCGCACTAGAGCCGCACGAACATGCGACGAGAATCGCTCGCCAGGCGCTGGAACCCAAAGTGGGCGTAGAAGCCCTCCGCGCGCTCGTCAGCCGGGTCGACAACAAGCGCTCTCGACGCCACGATGCGCGACGCCGCTGCCGCGCGGCGAATGGCGTCCTGCAGCAGTCGGGCTCCCGCCGACTCCCCCTGGTAGCGCTCGTCGACGGCAAGCTGTCCAAGCAGCGTGCAGGGAATCAGATTCGGGGCGTTTCGACGCAACGACCCGGCAAGCGTCCCCACTCGCGCAACCGCGTGGGTGCTCAGGGCATAGAAGCCGCAGATCTCACCAGTGGCAAGGGGCAGGACGTACACCCGAGCCGTCCCGTCGCGCATCGCGCGATGCGCACGCTCCTTGAGCCGGGCGTCGTTGTCGCTGTTTCCGGAGCAGAAACCGCTCACATCGTCATTTTCGAGAAGCGGGCGGATATAACAAAACGCTAGTCCGCCCATGTGAACTCGCGATCGAGCAGCTCGCGGGTGGCCGCAGGAACGGCGGAGTCAAGCGCGCTTGCAAAGCGCCCGTAGTCGTCCGCGGAAAGGTAGGTCGTGGCCTCGTCGCTCACCTGCCTGCGAACCTCAAACGGGAAGCCGCCGCACTCGTTGAACATGTGCACGAAAACCTTGATGGCGGCAGACGGCGTCAGGCCCAGGGCAGCGGTGTTCCTGACGAACGCTTCCTTCTCCTCGGCGCTCAGCTTGGTGTTGAGCGACGTCATCGCCGTTGCCATGAGACCTCCCCGCCCATTGTCCATATGTCGCTGTTTGATTCCATTTATACCACGTCAGACTACATTGTAGTCTAACTGACCTTATCCGGTCTGTCCCACGCCCCGCCCAGCAGTACACGCGAGCACTCGCGGACGCAGAGCAGGTAGTACAGGGCAAGAAGCCCGAGCGTACCCGCCACGGAGCACGCCGCAATGGCAAGAAACACCCCGTCCGGCACGCCGCCCGCGAGCTGGCGCACCAGCATGAGGCCGAAGCAGTCGTGCACCACCGCGAGCGCCGCGGGCAGCGCGAAGGCAACGCCCACCTGAGCCCGCACGGCGCCGCGCGCCTCCCGCTCGTCCGTCCCGAGCGCCATGAGCGTGGAATAGGCGCGCCTGCCGTCCGCAGCCTGGCTCACCTGCTGCAGCGCGAGCACCGCAGCGGCAGCCACGAGGAACGCCTCCCCGTAGAAGATCCCCACGTAGCCGATGGGCGCGAGCGACGCCTCCGCCGGCATGCCCGGGTCCGCGAGCCCGGCGGCGCGCTGTCCCACGGAGAACAGGAGCCCCGCGCAGATCATGCAGACCGCACAGGCCACGAGCACGCAGGTGCACGAGAGCGCCTGGCACCCCGTGGACACGTGACCCTCCACCTGCCGCAGCGCGAAGGAGCGCAGTCCTTCCCAGTAGCGGGGGCCGCGGCGTACACGACCGGGCGCGCCCGTTGCCACCAGACGAAAGACGAGCGACGTGGCCACGTAGGCGGCCCAGCCCATCGGCAGGATCGCCAGGACAAAGAGCCCTGGCTGCGCCACGCACGAGCCCCACACCACGACGAGAAGAACCACGGCCAGCGCCGCCTGCGCCCGCGTCACGCCGCGATGCTCCGCGAGCGCGAGCCGCTCCGGGGCGCGGTCCCGCTCGAGGAGCTCCACGAGCGGTCGACGCAGCACGTCCATGACGGAGAGCACGACGGCCAGCCCCTCGATCCCGGCAAACCACAGGCACGTATCGAGCGCTGCCGCGGGCGAGAAGGACCAGGCGAGCCGCCACGGCACGCCAAAGACGAACGCCGCCACCGAACCAAAGGCCGGGGACGCGGCGGCGCCAAGCGCGAGCCCCACCACGAGCGCCGCAAGCCCCACGAGCGCACCCTCTGCCGCAAGGATCGACGCGAGCGCCGGGGCGCGCATGCCGAGAAGCGCGTACGTCCCGAACTCCCGCGAGCGCCGTCGCACGATGAAGCGGGTTGCGTGCGCGACGAGCACGGCGAAGACCAGCACCACGAAGACCGAGAAGGCGCCCGTGATGTCACGCGCCTTGTGGATGACCTCGAGCTGCGAGCCTGTGAGCGGCATCGCCAGGAGATAGTCGCCCGAGGCGTTGAACGAGTACAGCAGACACACGGCAAAGGCGAGCGTGACGAGGTAGACCGAGTAGTCGCGCGCGCAGCGCGAGACGTTGCCGAGCGCGACGCGCAGAATGACGGGCATGGCGGCTCCCTCCGAGCGGCAAAAGTGACGAGCCCATCGTCCTTCTCGCCCGCCCGGCGCGCCATCGCCCGGGCTTATGCTCCCCTAACGGTTTTGCAAGGTTACCTGCCGTAAACTGGGACTCTACCAACGGTCGAGCCAACTCTACTGGCGGTCGGTTGAGCGCGGGGCGGCCTCGCACGACGATGGCCATGCCCAACGGACCAGGCGAAAGGACCACCATGACCAAGCAGACCTTCGGCGCCACCATCTCCGCCCTGCGCAAGGAGAAGGGCATGACGCAGCTCGAGCTCGCGCGGCAGATGGGCGTCACGGACAAGGCCGTGAGCAAGTGGGAGCGCAATCTCTCGTTCCCGGACGTGGCGTCGCTGCCCAAGCTGGCCGAGGTTCTCGGCACCTTCGTAGACGATCTGCTCGAGGTGAAGACGGCTGCCCAGGAGGAGCCGGCTGGGCCAAAGGTGCCCGCGCTCGTGGAGCTCGTCCTCAAGGCGGTCGCGCTTGCCGTGGGCGTGGGCGTGACCGCGCTCACCGTCATGGATGAGGTCGAGCCGAGAAACGCGCTCGGACTCCTGGGCATCGGCGTCGCGTGTCTGGCGCTCGTCCAGCTCACGCACAGCCCCGAGCAAGAGTGATACAAAGGGACTGCCCCTTCGTATCATTGTGGAGAAGGCCCTGCGAGGCCGGGAGGAGACGCCGTGAACATCAGCTGGGACGCCACAGGATACGAGAAGAACTTCTCGTTCGTGCCCGCCTTCGGGGCGGTCGCGATGGACCTCATCGACGCCGAGGACGGCGCGCGCTGCCTCGACCTGGGCTGCGGCAACGGCACGCTCACGGCGGAGCTCGCCGCGCGCGGGCTTGACGTCATGGGCATGGACGCCTCGCCCGAGATGATCAATCTCGCACGCGCCACCCATCCTGAGCTGCGGTTCGTTCTTGGGGACGCCACGTCCTTCTCGCTTGATGCACCTGTCGACGTGGTCTTCTCAAACTCGATGCTCCACTGGATAGACCGCGAGCTGCACCCCGTAGCGCTGGCGCGCGTGGCGGCGGCGCTTGTCCCGGGCGGGCAGCTCGTCTTCGAGTGCGGCGGCCACGGCTGCGGCGCGCGCATCCACGCGTCACTGGCGCGGACGTTCGCGCGGCACGGCCTCGACTACGTGATGCCGTTCTTCTTCCCCACGGTGGGCGAGTACGCGCCGCTGGTGGAGGCCGCCAGGCTGCGCGTGACGCACGCCTTTCTGTTTGACCGCCCGTCCGCGCTCACGGGACCGGATGGCATGGCGGACTGGATCCGCATGTTCGTGAGGCGGCCCTTCGAGGGAATGGAGCCCGCGCTGGAGGCGCGGATCGTCGCCGAGGCCGTGGACGAGCTTCGTCCGGAGATGCTGCGCGACGGCACGTGGTACGCCGACTACGTGCGCCTGCGCATGCGCGCCGTGCGCGTGGCGTAGCAGAGGTGTCCGCAGGCCGGCCTACGAGCTCGCCCTAGCCAACGAGCTCCAGCTCCTGGCAGGCGACGAGAAGCCCGTCATCGTCCACGTCCGACGCCACCATCGTGGCAGCCGCCTTGACATCCGCGGCCGCGTTGCCCATAGCAACGGAGACGCCCACGCAGCCGAACATGGGAACGTCGTTGCCGCCGTCGCCAAAGGCCGCGCACTCCTCGGGCGCGAGGCCCCAGCGCGCGCACGCCGCGGCGATGCCCGCCGGCTTGCCGCCCCCGGCTGGGATGATGTCGCAGAAGTTGGGGCTCCAGCGCGTGTGCTCCACGTGCTCGCACACGTCCATGAAGAGGTGCTCCTCCCCCGGCTCGATGTACGCGCAGAACTGGTACGTGGGCTCCCCCAGCGCGAGCGCGAGGTCTCCCACCGGCGCGACATTGTCCACCGCCGCCTCCGCGGCGACCACCCGCGGCGTGTGGCGGCTCACGAACATGCGGGAGAGCTGCATGACCGCGATGTCCATCGTACCGTCCGCCGCGAGGGCCGTGATGCGGGCAGCGTCGCGCGCGTCGATGGGCGCGTCGCGGAAGACCTCGCCCGCCGCGTCGTAGCAGTACTGGCCGTTGAAGGTGAGGAAGCCGTCAAAGGGGACGCGCGCGTCGAGCTCCCGGATGGGGCGCGGGAGGTCCGCCGTGGAGCGACCCGTGGCAAGGAAGAGCAGGACGCCCGCCTCGTGCAGCTCCTCGAGGGCGCGCACCGCGGACGCGGGGATGTCGTGCGTGCGCAGGCTCACGAGCGTGCCGTCGATGTCGAAGAATGCCGCGCGGATCACTGCCGGCTCTCCCGGGCGCAGGTCGCGGGGCCGCCGCGCAGGATGTCGAGCCCGTGGGCGAGCGGGCCCACCGCCGCCTCGAGATTCTCCACCGCGGCGCGCGGGCTCCCCGGCAGGTTGACGATCAGCGTGCGCCCGCGGATGCCCGCCGTGGCGCGGGACAGCCAGGCACGGTCCGTGATCCTCGCACTCGCGGCCCGCATGGCCTCGGGCAGCCCCGGCACGCGGCGCTCGCAGACGGCCTCGGTGACCTCGGGCGTGACGTCGCGGGGCGAGAAGCCCGTGCCGCCGCAGGTGAGCACCAGCGCTGCGTCCTTCTCGGCCGCCTCGACCAGCGCCGCCTCGATGTCCGCGCGCTCGTCCGGCACCACGCGCGTCTCGATGACCGCATAGCCGCGCTCCGTCAGAAGGGCCGCGACCGCAGGGCCCGTCCCGTCCTCGTAGACGCCCGCCGACGCACGGTCGCTCACGGTGATCACGATCGCACGGTACTTCTCGTCCATTCGTTCTCCAAAGAATATATCGTCTTGCTTTATATCTCACCGTCATCTGAGGATGAGAGGAACCTCTCGTTCATTTGTAGGGTATTACCTGAGGGGTACTCCAAGTATCACCCCGTTAGTCTCATTTAATCTACCTGGGCATCTTTCGAAATTCATTTTCAGTGTATCTTGCCCACCCCAGATGAAATACCCAACAAATGAAGCTACCTCCCAAAGGGGCAGTGCGGGTACGTGCACTCGGGGCATCCGAGGCACAGGCCGCCCTCCCCCAGCTCCACGAAGTCGCTCTTGGTGAGCGGCACGCTCGCGGCGATGCGAGGCAGCACCAGGTCGAGCACCGTGGCCTTGTTGTACATCGCGCAGCCGGGCACGCCCAGGACGGGCACGGGGCGCGCGTGCTTCCTGCCCGCCGGCTCGTCGAAGTAGCCCACGAGCAGCATCGCGCCCGGCAGGACCGGCGCACCGTACGTGACCACGCGCGCGCCCGCGGCACGGATGGCACCGGGCGTGTTGTCGTCCGGGTCCACGGACATGCCGCCGGTGCACATGATGAGGTCGACGCCCTCGGAGCGTGCCTCGTCGATGGCCGCAACCACGTTCTCGCGGTCGTCGCCGGGGGTTGAGCGAAGCACGGTCTCGATGCCGTAGGCGGCGAGCTTCTCCACCATGACGGGCGTGAAGCGGTCCTCGATGAGGCCGGCGGCGACCTCGGAGCCCGTGGCTATGACGGCGGCCGTGCGCAGGCGGAACGGCTCAACGCGCACGAGCGGCTCGTCACCGGCAGCGGCCTCGGCGCGAGCGAGCTGCCCCTCGGAGATGACCAGCGGAATCACGCGCGTGCCCGCCAGGAGGTCGCCCTCCCGCACTGGAAAGCCGCCCCGGCGCGTGGCCACCATGACCTCGTCGACGGCGTTCACGGCGCTCAGGCGCGCAGAGTCAACGAGGAGGACGCCGTCGCGGTCGGCAAGCACGTTGATCTTGCCCTCGGAGGGCACGCCGGACGTGCGCGTGCCCGGGCCCGCCACGAGCGCGACCATCCGCTCCGCGGCGTCGTCCTCGTGCACCATGCCTGGCTCGAGCTCCCACACGTAGAGGCTTCGCTTGCCCATGGAGAGCAGCACCGGGACGTCCTCGGGCGCGACCACGTGGCCCTTGCGGAAGCGCGGGCCCTTGAAGCGCGGCCCGTCCGACTCCTCGCCGGTCACGATCTGCGTCATGTCGTGGCAGAGCACGTGCCCCACCGCGTCCTCCGTGCGTACGAGCCTCATCGTGCTCCCCCTTCTGACGAAGAGACGTCACCAGAGGGGACGTCGCCCGTCATCACCTTCACCTGATCGCCCGCGCGAACGACCCCGCCGCGCGTCACCACGCAGAAGATGCCCTCCCTCGGCATCACGCACTTGCCCGTGAGCCGGCTGATCTCGCAGTCATTGTGGCACGTCTTGCCAATCTGCGTCACCACGAGCTCCGCCGTGCCCGCGGAGAGCACCGTCCCCACCGGCAGCGCCTTGAGGTCGAGCCCGCGCGTGAGTATGTTCTCCGCAAAGTCGCCGGGGGCGAGCTCCGGCAGCATGTCGCGCATGGTGTCCACGGCCTCGGCGGGAAGCAGGCTCACCTGGCGGTGCCAGTTGCCCGCGTGCGCGTCGCCCGCGACGCCCCTTCCGGGAACGAGCTCGATTTCGTCCACGGGGTGCTTGCGCGTGCCCTTGCGCTCGGAGACGCACACCGCCTCCACCGTGGCGACCCGCGGCCGCATAACATGACAAAGGGACTGTCCCCCTGTCAAGTGGAAGTCGCCCGAGGCGCCGCCGGACTTCTCGAGCAGGCGGACCTCCTCGATCACCATGTCGCGCTGGTGAGCCTTGAGCATGTCGTAGATGGTGAGCCCCGCCACGGAGACCGCGGTCAGCGCCTCCATCTCCACGCCCGTCTCGCCGGTGCAGCGGCACTCCGCCTCAACCGCCACGCCCCCCGCCTCCACGGAGAAGCGCACGTCGACGCCCGTGAGCGCCACCTGGTGGCACATGGGCACGAGCTCCCAGCAGCGCTTCGCGGCCATGATGCCCGCCACCTGCGCCACCCCGAGCACGTCGCCCTTCTTCGCGCCCCCGGTGCGGACGAGCTCAACCGTGCTGGGAGCCATGCGCACGAAGCCGGCGGCCACCGCGCGCCGTGCCGTGCGCGGCTTGGCGCCCACGTCCACCATGCGCGCGCGACCCTGCTCGTTCACGTGCGTGAGGTCGTCACCCTTGATGCTGGCCGCGACGGCGGCCCCGGGCTCCGCGGGCCCGACGTTCTTCTCGGCCACGCTATCCCCCTATCTCGTTCATGGCCCGCGCGGACTCGCTCGCGTGGGTCCCGTCCATTCCATGATGCGCCGGCTTGAGCGCGATGCCGGCGAGAAGCGCCTTTGTGAGCGCCTCTCCCGAAAGCCCGCGCAGCGGCACCTCGTCGGCGGAGTGCAGGCACGGCTTGAGCCGGCCGTCCGCCGTCACGCGGATGCGCGTGCAGCCAAAGCAGAACCGGTGGCTCATCGGTCGGATGAGGCCCACGCGACCCGCCCAGCCGGGGGCCGAGAAGAGCTCGGCCACGCCGTCGCGGAGCGGCGCGCCGCCCGGGCCCGCCACGGGCCCGAGCTCCGGCACCGCCTCGAGCACAGCCTCGGCCGGTACGAAGCGCGCACGAGGCCAGCGTGCTGCCTCGCCGATGGGCATGAGCTCAATGAAGCGCACGTCAACGGCCTCGTTTCGCGCGATGCCGACGATGTCCGCCGCCTCGTCGTCGTTGACGCCGCCCATGAGGACGCAGTTGAGCTTGAGCGGCGCGAGACCCGCCTCGCGCGCGGCCTCGATGCCCGCGAGCGCGTCCTCCAGCCGCCCGCCGCGCGTGATGGCGGCGTAGCGCTCCGGCCGCAGGCTGTCGAGGCTCACGTTCACGCGGTCGAGCCCGGCGGCGGCGAGCTCCCCCGCAACCGGCGCGAGCAGCGTGGCGTTGGTCGTGAGCGCGAGCTCCTCCACCCCGGGGACCTCGCGCAGCATGCGCACGAGCTCGGGCAGGCCCCGGCGCACGAGCGGCTCCCCGCCCGTGAGGCGCACCTTGCGCACGCCCAGCTCGCAGCAGGCGCGCGCGATGCCGACGAGCTCCTCGAAGGAGCAGACGTCCTCGTGGCGCAGCATGGGGACGCCGCCCGCCGGCATGCAGTACGAGCAGCGGCAGTTGCAGCGGTCCGTCACGGAGAGGCGCAGGTACTCGATGGCACGGCCCTCCCCGTCGCGCGTCCGGACGCAGTCGGGACGCAGGTGGTTCCGTGCCGTCTGTGCGCTACGCATCCGCCTCACCTCCCACGAGCGGCATCACGATGCTCGGGTCCGCCGTCACGACGAGCTCCCCCGCGCCGGCGAGCGACGCCCACGCGTCCTTCTCGCACTCGTAGCGCAGGAGCGCGCCGCCCGGCGTCGCCAGCATGACGATGGTCGAGAACGTAGAGTCTATCACGCGCTCGACGGTGCAGGGAATCTGGTTGGGCAGGCCCGCGGCGTCGGCCGGGTCTGCAAAGACGCGCAGGTAGTGAGCTCGCAGGCCCGCGTGCGTCACGTTGGGCGGCACCGGGAGCGAGGTCGTGAGGGCAACGCCCCAGTCCGCGCAGGCAAGCACCCCGCCTTGACAGTTGGCCCCGGGCCGATTGTCAACTTGACAGTTGGCCCGGGGCCAACTGTCAAGGCGGGAGACGTTCTTGCAGCCGGAGATGAGCGCCGCGGCGAGTGTGGTGGGCGTGGAGAAGAGCTGCGCAATGGTGAGCTTCTCCTCCGAGCGGCCGCGGTCGACCACGCACACGGTGTCGCAAAGGCGATAGACCTCGTCGCGGTTGTGGCTCACGTACACCGCGCCGCCCGGGAACGCGCGCAGCACGTCCGCGAGCATCATCTCGAGCTCCCAGCGCAGGTGCCCGTCGAGCGCGGAGAACGGCTCGTCCAGCAAGATGAGCTCCGGGTCCCCGGCGAGGATCCGCGCGAGCGCCACGCGCTGCTGCTGTCCGCCGGAGAGCTGGGCGGGCCGCAGGCGCTCGAGCCCCTCCAGGCGGAAGGCGCGCACCTGCTCTGCTACGCGGCGTGCGCGCTCCTCGCGCGAGACTCCCACCGCGCCGGCACCTATGTTGCCCGCGACCGTCATGTTGGGAAAGAGCGCGTACTGCTGGAAGAGGTAGCCCACGCGACGCCGCTGGGGCGGGAGGTTCACGCGCGCCTCGGAGTCGAAGAGCGTGCGCCCGTTGAGCACGATGCGCCCCTCGTCCGGGGCGAGCACGCCCGCCACGCACTTGAGCGTGAGCGACTTCCCGCAGCCGGAGGGGCCCAGGAGCGCCAGGATCTCGCGACCGTCCGCCACCTCGAAGGACACGTCGAGGCAAAAGGACCCCAGGCGCTTGCGTATGTCGACGGAGAGACTCACCGCGCCACCGTCCTTCTCGCCCGCGCCGTGCCGGCCCCGTGCCCGCGCGCCTCGAACCAGTTGAGGGCGAGAAGGACCACCGCGGAGATCGCCAGGTTCACAAGCACCCACGTGAGGGCGCCTGCGTCGTCCCCGGTGCGCCAGAGCTGGTAGACCGTCGTCGCCACCGTTGCCGTGGAGCCGGGGGTGTAGCCGCAGAGCATCGACGTGGCGCCGTACTCGCCGAGCGCCCGCGCGAACGCGAGCACGGCGCCGGCCACGATCCCCTGCGCGCAGCACGGCATCTTCACGCGCCAGAAGACCCAGCGCTCGGAGTGGCCGAGCGTGCGGGCGGCGTCCGCGAGCGTCTCGTCGAAGGACTCGAACGCGCCGCGCGCCGTGCGGTACATGAGCGGGAAGCTCACCACCACGGTGGCAAAGACCGCCGCGTACCACACCATCGTGAGGCGCACGTCCAGGAGCTGCGCCGCGAGCGCGCCGAGCGGGCGGCGCGGCCCCAGGAGAATGAGCAGCAGGTAGCCCACCACCGTGGGCGGCAGCACCAGCGGCAGCGTGAGCACAACGTCGAGCAGGCCCTTCACGGCCCGCGGGGCGCGCGCCACGAGGTTGGCGAGCCAGATGCCCGCGAAGAAGACCACCACCGTGGCGATGGCGGCGATGCGCAGCGAGTTTATGAGCGGGTACCAGTCCATCGTCCCTCTCCGTCTGCAAATTGGGGACAGTCCCCAATTTGCAGAAAAGTTTTATGTGAATTGGGGACTGTCCCCAATTTGCAGACTACGCGTCGGACAGCGGGGTGAAGCCGACCTCCTCGAAGCACGCGGAGGCCTCCTCCCCGCGCAGGAACTCCAGAAGCGCGGCGGCGCCGTCCGGGTTGGGCGCCTCGCGCAGGGCCGCCGCCGGGTAGACCACCTGGCCGCACATGTCCGCCGTGGCCTCGTCCACTACCGTGAGTCCGGCGGAGAAGGCGTCCGTCTGGTAGATCACGCCGCAGTCCACGGTTGCCTCGGAGACCTGCGAGGTGACCTCCTTCACATTGGAGCCGTAGGTGATGCAGCCCGCCTGCGCGAGCGCGGCCTCGTCCAGCCCGTAGAACTCCAGGATGGCCTGGGTGTACTGGCCCACGGGGACGTCCGCGTTGCCCATGGCCATGAAGACGTCGCCCGCGCGCAGGAGCTCGGCCAGCTGGTCGAAGCCCTCGATGCCCTTGGGGTTTCCCTCCGGCACCGCCAGCGCCACCTTGTTCTCCAGGATGTCAAAGCGGCTCGCCGAGTCAACGAAGTCCAGGTTGTCCACGTTGTCGCCCGTGGTGTCCTCGGCGTCGAGCTGGTTCATCTGGAGCTGGCCCGCGGAGATGAAGACGTCGCACGCGGCCCCCTCCTCGATCTGCGTCTTGAGCGTGCCCGAGGAGTCAAAGTTGAAGCTAAGCTCGTACTGCGGGTTGGCGTCCGTGAAGAGCCCGCCGGCCTTGGTGAGGCTCTCCTCCATGGAGGCCGCGGCAAAGACGGTGATCGTGGGCGTCTCCGCGGCGGCGCCGGGCTCCGTAGAGTCCGCGGCGGGCTCCGCGGCGTCGCACGCGGTGACGCTCGCGGCAAGGAGGACCGCACTTGCTCCGGCCGCGCTCCTAAAGAGGCCCCGCCTGGTCATTGCCGTCATGATGCTCCCCCTATCCCCTGGCCGCGCGCAGCTGCGCACGGCGACTGACCAGCTGGGCAAGAATCGACACGGCGATCTCCGCCGGCGTGACGGCGCCGATGGCCTCGCCTATGGGCATGGCCACGGCGTCGACGCGCTCCTGCGACACGCCCGCGGCAACGAGGTGCTCGCGCGCGAGGGCGGACTTGCGGCGACTCCCGATGCAGCCTACGTAAGCAGGCTGAACGTTGCGCGTAAGAACGGCGAGAAGAACGGTCTCGTCGTGGACATGCCCGTGCGTGAGCACGACGACGAAGTCACGCGGTCCGATGGACGCGGCAGCGGCCAGCCCGTCGAACGACCCGCGGGTCACAGATGCTGCCTGCGGGAGGCGCTCCGGCGTGGCGAGCTCCGGGCGGTCGTCGTAGACGTGGCACGCAAAGCCCGCGGCGGCGGACATCCCCACGAGGGCCGCGCCCACGTGCCCGGCGCCGAAGACGTGGAGCCGGCTTGGTGACACGATGCTCTCGCGGTAGATGCCGGAAGCTTCGTCCCAGCGTACGCTGGACGGACACGTATCTTCCGCCATGGTCATGACGGGAGCGGAGGGGTCGGACCAGTCCTCCCTGAGCGCTGCGGTCCCGCCGCCTTCCAGAACCTGCTTCAGGGCGAGAAGAACGGGCAGGTCGTCAGGCGCGAGCGTGCGCACGGCGAGCAGGGCGTCCCCGCCGCAGGCCATGTCGCTCCGGCTGCTCGTCACCCACTCGAGGCTCGAGGCCGCCCCGTCGCGCGCCGCCCGTGCTCGCTCGATCGCGATCTGCTCCATCGCGCCCCCGCCGACGGTCCCGAGCAGGCGCCCGTCCGCCGTCACGGCAAGGCGCGCGCCCTCGTGTCGCGGCATCGAGCCGCGCGTGGCGAGCAGACTCGCAAGCCCCACGGCCCTGGCGGCGGCGAGCTCGTCGAAGATCGCGTCGACAAGAGAGAAGTCGGAGAAGTTTGACCCGCTGACGTGCGCGAGCGCGACGTTCTTCTCGGTAGAGGCGTCGTTCTCCCGCATGCCCCCCGGCCCGCACAGCACTCCGGACAGAGAGAGGATCGCCTCAAGCACGCTGCCGCCCACGGCCAGCGCCTTGTCGGAAGAGCTGCGGATGTACTCCGAGCGGCAGCGCGGGTCCACGTCCCCGGACTTCATGCCCCTTCGCACGGGCACGCCCGCCTGGAGAAGCCCGCGCACCACGCCGTCGATGGTGGCGCACATGGGCTCACCGTCCACGGTGGCGCAGACGTCACCGGCCTTGACCTGCGCGCCTATCTCCACGCAGGGCTCGAAGACGCCGTCAGCCGGCGCGCGCATCACGCGCTCGCCCGCGTAGCCCCCAATGAGACCGGGCACGGCCGTATTGGGGATCGGCGAGCCCTCGTAGTAGACGCGCCCCAGGTAGTGGCCGCGCATGGTCTCCACAGCGGCGTCGCAGTCCACCTGGGCGGTGAAGCCCGGGCCCACGCCCACCACCACGGGCGCCATGTCGCGCGTGGTCCCGAGGTTGCGCTTGGCCAGAATCGCGTCCACGAGGGCGTCCGGGCGAAGCTCTTCCACGCAACTGGCGGCCGGGTCCACCAGAACCGCCACGTTGCCGGCGCTGACCACCCCGCGCGCGGACTCCGCGCTCTCGCACAGCACGCCGCGCACGTCCTCCACGCACACCTCTCCCAGACGTATTGCCTCCGAGAAGCACACCGTGCGTCGGATGGAGGTGGGAACCGCGAGATCGCACATCACCACCTGCATGCCCGCACGGAAGAGGCGCAGCGCGATGCCCGAGGCGATGTCCCCCGCACCGCGAATCACGACCAGCATTGTCCGCATTCCCCCTCGTCAGCGTTATATTTTCAAAAATATAACGCTATGCCCGTACCATCTGATTCCATTGAGTGAGTATAGCTTACAAAAAGTCTGCTCTGACGAGCGGCACCGTCGGCGGCACCCAACCGCCCCCGGACGGTTCGATTCGCGCGACGCGGACAGCGGTCCGGGAGCCGCTTCGTTGGGGTATGTACACTGCGCATACCGGGTATGTACACCTCGCCGCTTAAGATGGTTACAAATTCGCAGGTCAAAGACTCGACGATAAGAACCAGCCGCTAGAATGTGCGCATACCCTCAGAGGCAGTGCGCATACCCTCGGGACAGGAGCGCGGGCACTCAAGTTGCGGTCCTCACCCGGGCGCGATACCGCCCGGGAAGCCCCCTCACCCTGCGGCAATCTCCCGCACCGCCCCCACGACCGTGTCGACCTCCTCCTCGGTGTTGAACCAGCCGCAGCTCAGACGCACGATTCCGCGTCGCTCCGTCCCCAGGGCCCGATGCATGAGCGGCGCGCAGTGGGCGCCGGCGCGGCAGGCGACGCCCCAGCCCGTAGTGAGCGCGTCCGCTACCTCGGCGGAGTCGAGCCCGTCCACGTTGAGGGCCACGATGCTGCCACAGAGCTCGGGGTCCACCTCCCAGGCGCCGTACACGGTGACGCCCGGCACGTCGCGCACGCCCTCGTAGAGCCGCCGCGCGAGCTCGTGCTCGCGCGCGCCCACAGCGGCGGGCCCCCCGTTCTTCTCGATGTACCCGACTCCTGCGAGAAGACCCGCGAGGCCGTGGCAGTTGAGCGTCCCCGCCTCCATCCGCGTAGGCCACTCCAGGGGTTGGCGTCGCTGGAACGAGTGAACGCCCGAGCCTCCCTCCGCCCAGGGCCGCACGTCCACGCCCTCAGCGATCGCCATGCCCCCCGTGCCCTGCGGTCCCATGAGGCCCTTGTGCCCGGTGAAGCAGACCACGTCGAGCCCCATGGCGGCCATGTCCACGGGCACGGAGCCTGCCGTCTGCGACGCGTCCACCACCACGAGCGCCCCCGCAGCGTGCGCGACCCGCGCGACCCGCGCCACGTCCACGAGGTTGCCCGTCACGTTGGAGCCGTGCGTCACCGCCACGAGACGCGTGGCGGGCGTGACCAGGCGCTCGAGCTCCGCCATGTCCAGGAGCCCGTGCGCGTCGCAGCCTACGTAGGCCACCTGGGCGCCGCGCTCGTCCGCCAGGCGCGCGAGCGGGCGCAGCACGGAGTTGTGCTCCAGCACCGTCGTGACCACGCGGTCGCCCGGCCCCACCAGGCCAAAGAGCGCCGCGTTGAGCGCGGCAGTTGAGTTGGCGGAGAAGCACACGTGGTCGGCGCACGGGCATCCCAGGAGACGGGCCACCGCCTCGCGGCAGCGCAGCGCCACGCGGCTCGCGTCGAGCGCGCCGGCGGACGCCCCGCGCCCCGCGTTGCCGAGCGAGCACATCGCGGCCGTCACCGCGTCCACGACCTCGCACGGCTTGCTCATCGTCGTCGCCGCGTTGTCCAGGTAGATCATCGGCCCCACGCCCTTCTCGCCGTCTGTAAATTGGGGACAGTCCCCAATTCGCATAAAAGATTTCTGTAAATTGGGGACTGTCCCCAACTAACAGAACTCGAGCAGCTCGATCACGGTCATGCCCTCCACGGGGACGCCGTCGGCGGCAAGCGCCGCGGCGAGCACCTCGCGGTCCCCCGGGGTGGCCTTCCACGCCAGGCCGCAGCCGGCCGCGACCTCCCCGGGCACCGGAATCATCCGGCCGGGAAGACCCCGCCGCTCGCAGCACTCCTCGCATGACATCGCCGCCGCCGTGGTGGGAAACGTCACCACCAGGGACGGCACCCGCACGCGCGCCATCGCTCCCGCCGGCCCTACGGCCTCACCACGAGGCTCGCGCCCGTGAGCCGCTGCGCGATCACGTACATGTTGGTGACCTCGCCCACGGCCAGCGTGTCCGCGATGCCGTAGTGGTCGAGGCAGGTGCCGCACGTGAGCACCTCCACGCCAGAGGCCGCCAGTCCCCGCAGGTCCTCGAGCGCCGCCGACCCCTCGCAGCTGAGGTGCGCGCCGCCGTTGTAGAGCAGCACGCACGCTGGCAGCTCCTCGAGCTGCGTGAGGGAGTACACGAAGCTTCCCATGAGCTTGCGCCCCAGGACGTCGTCGCCGGTGCCCATGCACTCGGACGTGATGGCCACCACCACGTTCCTCGGCGCGGGCGCGGCCGGAACGACGCCCGGCGCCGGAACCTCGCACGTCGCCGACTCCGCTTCCGCTTCGCTGACCGCCAGCGCCGCCGAGGCCGTCACGGTCACGCGCCACTCCTTCTCGCCTAGGCGCTCGCTCGTCACCGCGCAGCCCTTGCCCTCCCCCATGCGGGTGAGGTTCTGCACCGCGATCTGGTTGTCCACGAGCGTCTCGACGCTGCCCGGGCCCGCAAGCGCCGCGAGCGCCTTGAGCGTACGCACCACGGGGATGGGGCACGCCTCGCCCCGCGCGTCTATCGTGAGCATCGTCTCTGCCATGTTCTCTCCTCCCGGCCCCTGCGGGCCCTCCAGCGTCGGGCGAGAAGAACGCCCGGCCGCGTCTCGTACAGCCTACCCAAGCTCCAGCGCCACGAGCGCCGCGCCGAGGGCGCCCGCGTAGCGCGCCTCTGGGCACGTGGACACGCGCGCGCCGAGCCGCTCTCCCAGACGCTCCACCACGTAGCCGTTGTCGCAGAGGCCGCCCGTGAGATAGTACGGCGCCGCACCACCTGAGGATCCCACGAGCGTGGCCACGCGCCCCACCACGCTCTCGATCACGCCGCGGGCGATGTTCTCGCGCGGCTCGCCGCGACCCACGAGGCTGATGACCTCGCTCTCCGCGAAGACCGTGCACATGCTGGTGATCTGCGTGGGCTCCCCGGCGCGCGCCAGCGCGGCCAGCTCGTCGTGGCTCACGCCCAGCCGGTCAGCCATGATCTCCAGAAAGCGCCCCGTGCCCGCCGCGCACTTGTCGTTCATCACGAACTTGGTCACGCGACCGCCCCTCAGGCGGATGACCTTGGTGTCCTGGCCACCCACGTCGACCACGGTGCCCTCCGGGCCAAAGAGCCGCGCGGCCCCGCGCCCGTGGCACGTGATCTCCGTCACCACCTTGTCCGCGTACGGCACGGCCACGCGTCCGTACCCCGTTGCCACCACGCGCGCGTCAGGCGTGCAAAAGTGCCTGTCCCCTTTCCACGCCTCGAGGGTGGCGCGGGCGCGCTCGGCGGCGTCCACGCTCGAGAAGCCCGTGGGCATGAGGTCCGTGCGCACGAGGTTGCCGTCGGCGTCCACCACGGCCACCTTCGTGGCCGTGGAGCCGATGTCCACGCCTATGCCCAAGCGCCCGGACGGCGCGTCCCTCTCGCCAGCCACGGCACTCACTACAGCGTCTCGATGAACGCCGCGATGCGCGTCTCCAGCTGGCCCACGTCGCCGGCGGAGTAGTCGGTCTCGACCTTCATGTACGGGATGCCCGCGCCCTCCACGGCGCGCTCGACCCGCGCGGACTCCACGTTGAAGGTATGGCACGCCGTGAGCACGCACTCGATCACGCCGTCCACCCGGTACTTCTCTGCCATCTCCAGCGTCGCGGCAAAGCGGTCGTCGTTGGGCGTCATGACCGAGCAGTTGATCTGGAGGTAGCGCTCGGCGATGGCGCGCAGGATGTCCGGAGCGTCCTCGTCCACCATGAAGCGGTTGGTGCGCTCGCCGGAGCAGTCGTCCTCGCAGACCACCACGCCGCCGTTGCGCTCTATGGTGGCGCCCACCTTGTTGATGACGCCGCCCACGGGGCAGCCGGTGATGAGGATGCGCTTGGCGGACGGGTCAACCGAGCTCCGCCCCGCCTCCGCCTCCGCGCGGCGCTGCTCGCACAGGCGCTCGAGGCTCTCCACGTACGGCCGCACGTCGAAGTTGAACGTCCCGGCGAACATCGTGCTCATGAGCTCCACGCCGCTCATCGCGGGCGGGTCAAGCCGCTGCAGGTCGTAGAGGGCCAGGATCGCGCGGCGCAGGCGGTTGCGCAGGCGCGCGGCCTCGCGCAGGGAGTCGTCGGTGATCTGGATGCCGTAGAGCTGCTCGAGGGCCTCCTTGAGCCCAACGACCTCCTGGTACCAGCCCTCGCGCTCGTGCTCGCGCGAGCGGCTCTGCGGGAGGTGCAGCACGTAGGTGGGCTTGAGCTCGTTCAGCAGCTCGTACATCTTCTTCTTGCCGTCGCACGTGGTCTCGCCCACGATGAGGTCGGAGAAGTGCGTGAACGGGCACTTCTGCGAGTACGCGAAGCCGTAGGTGGACTTGATCAGCGGGCAGAGGTTGGCCGGCAGGACCTCCTCGGCCGCGGGGATGACCTCGTCCGAGGTGCCGCAGAGCCCCACGCCCGAGGCGCCGGCCGCGTCGATGACCTCGAGCGGCGTGTAGCTGCAGAGGTACCCCACCAGGCGGCCGCCCGACTGCTTGAAGTCCTTCACCTTGAGGAAGCTCTGGCGCCTCTGCTCGTTGAACTCCTCGAAGGTGCGCGGCAGCTCGATGGTGGCGGCGTCGGTCATGGGCCCTCCTGGCGACGTGGTCGACATTGTTTCTGGTGTCCAAACAAAGAGTAATGGAGCGTTATAGTTTGGAAACTACAATGCGACGAACGGTAGTATTGCGTCGAGGAAAACCATCGGGGAGGTGCGGCATGGGTCTCGTAGAGGCGCTGGGCGTGGGCCCGGGCGTGACGTCGGTCATCGGCAGCGGCGGCAAGACCTCGCTGCTGGCCGCATTGGCCCGCGAGCTGCCGGGCACCGTGGTGCTCACCACCACGACGCACATCATGCCGTTCGGGGGCGTGCCGCTCGTGACCTCGGCCGACGCCGACGACGTGCGCGCGGCGCTCGCGGGGTCGCGCGTCGTCTGCGTGGGTGCGCAGGGCGAGAAGAACGGCAAGCTCGCGGCCCCCTCGCTGGGCATCGACGCGCTGGCGGCGCTGGCGGACCACGTGCTCGTGGAGGCGGACGGCGCGCACCGCCTCCCCCTCAAGGCGCACGCCGCCTGGGAGCCCGTCATCCCCGCGTGCTCCGCGCGTACCGTCCTCGTGCTGGGCGCGAGCGGGCTCGGGCGCCCCGTGCGCGACGTCGTGCACCGCCCGGAGATCTTCTGCAAGCTCGCCGGATGCGCACCGGAAGATAACGCGACTCCCGAGCTCGTCGCCCGCGCCGCCAACGCGGAGGCGCTCGCGGACGTGGCGCTCGTCAACCAGGCGGACGCCTGCCCGGAAACCGCCCGCGAGCTGTCCGTCCTTCTCGCCGTCCCGACATTTGCGGGAAGCTTGCGCGCGGGGACCCTGAGCACGCCATAGGGACCCGAGACCGTCGATGCACCACAAAACTTACCGCGCAACCAGGCGCAACCCAAAGTTGCGCGATAGGTGCTGTTGTCAACCGGACCAGATTGCTATGGTTGAGTCAGAGCCACGCGGAGAGGAGCACCCATGAACGGCAGAATCATTGGTCTGGGACCGTTGGAGCTTGTCTTTTTCCTCATCTTCCTGCTGATAAGGGCTCTTCCGTGGATTCTGCTCGTGGTGCTGGCAATCCTTGCCATCCGCTGGTTCCTCCGCCAGGAGCGCGAGCGCAAGGACCCCGAGCGCGTGGCCGTGCGTCGCTCGCTCGGCGAGGTGCTGCGGTCCCACCGCGAGCGCTGCAAGATGACGCAGGAGCTCGTGGCCGAGAAGATCGGTGTGAGCAGGCAGGCGGTGTCGAAGTGGGAATCCGGCGCCGCGGAGCCCAGCACGAGCAACCTCATCAAGGTCGCGCGCCTCTACGGCGTCGACCCCGCCGACCTTCTCCGCGAGGTCAAGGAGTAGCCACCCGACACGTTTCCGGCATCACCGCCGCAGCTGCATCCGCAGCACCGTGAGGGTATGTGCAGTGCGCATACCGGGTATGTACAGTTTCCGGCTCGCCCGTCCTTCTCGCCCGCGCCCTTGACCTGCGTCTTTGCGATAAGGACCTCAAGGCTGGGTGTACATACCGGGTATGCGCACCGTACATACCCTCCCAGCACCCACCCCCCATCGGCACCTGTGGACCGAGAGCGAGCGGCCCGCCCCACCTCCAAGCAGGATCTTTCGCGAAGCGCAGTCCTGCGTGAAGCGTGGCGGGCCGCCCCGTACGCGTGAGACCCTGCCTACAGGTAGGCAACCGCCTTGATCTCGACCTTGGCGGCCTTGGGCAGCGCAGCCACCTCGAAGGCGGCGCGGCTGGGATACGGCGCCGTGAAGAACTCGCCGTAGACCTCGTTCATCGCGCCGAAGTCCGCGATGTCGTCCAGGAGCACAGTCACCTCGGCAACGTCGGCCATGCTGGCGCCGGCGGCCTCGAGGATGTTCTTGATGTTGGTAAGGCTCTGACGGGTCTGGGCCTGGATGTCCTCGCCGGCGAACTCGCCGGTGGCGGGGTCGATCGGCAGCTGGCCAGACACGTGGATGGCGCGCGTTCCGGTCGCGGCCACGGCCGCAGAGTAGGGGCCGAGCGCTGCGGGCGCCTTGTCGGTAACGATTGCCTCAATTGCCATGTTCTTCTCCTTAGTCTCGTGATGAAAGGGGACTGTCCCCTTTCATCATCTTGCCACGTAGCGGCCGGGGGTGGCACCGGTAGGTTCGCCGTCGCGGACGACGAGCTCGCCGCCCACGTAGACGAGGTGCGCCCTCCCGTGCGCCTCGAAGCCCTCCCACGGCGTGTAGTCGACGGCCTGGTGCTGGGTCGCCGCGCTGATGGTCCAGCGGGCGGACGGGTCCCACACGCAGACGTCCGCGGCCGCGCCCACCGCCAGGCGCCCGCGCTCCGGCCAGAGGCCGAAGGTTCGCGCCGGGCCCTCGGACAGAAGCCGGCAGAGCTCCTCCGGACCGAGCTCGCCCTCGAAGGTCGTGGCCATCACGGCCGGGCGGTGCTCGATGCCGGGACCGCCGTTGGGGATCTTGGTGAAGTCGCCGCGCCCGCGGTCCTTCTGGCCACGCAGGTTGAACGAGCAGTGGTCCGTCGCGATGGAGTCCACCTCGCCCGCGAGCACGGCGCCGCGCAGCGCGCGGACGTCGGAGGGCTTGCGCAGCGGCGGACTCATCACGTACTTGGCGCCAGCGAAGCCGTCGTCGCCGGCCTCGAGGTAGCGCGTGTCGTCCAGCGTGAGGTACTGCGGGCAGGTCTCCACGTAGATGCCCTGCTGGCCGCGGGCGCGGGCGGCGCGCACGGCGAGAAGACCGAGCTCGGTGGAGAGGTGCACCACGTTCACGCGCGCGCCGGCGATCTGCGCAAGGTAGAGCAGGCGGCTCACGGCGTCGGCCTCGGCCTCGGCCGGGCGGCTCAGGGGGTGCCCCTCCGGGCCCGTGATGCCCTCCGCGAGCACGCGACGCTGCAGCTCGTTCACCACGTCGCCGTTCTCGCAGTGCACGCAGAGCACGGCGCCCAGGTCGCGGCAGCACTCCAGGCACTCGAGGGTCTCGGCGTCATTCAGGCGCAGGTGGTCGTAGGCGAGGTAGGTCTTGAAGCTCGAGACGCCCGCCTCGCGCATGCGGCGCATCTGCGCGGGCGAGTCCGGGCCCCACTCGGAGATGGCCATGTGGAAGCCGTAGTTGGCCGTGCAGCCGGCGCCGGACGCCGCGCGCGACTGCCACTCGGCCAGGGCGTCGTCCATCGTGACGCCGCGGTCGGCCGTGGCGTAGTCCACGACGCAGGTGGTGCCGCCGCAGGCCGCGGCGCGCGTGCCGGTCTCGAAGCTGTCGGCCGTCCAGTCCATGCCGGTCCAGCACTGCAGGTGGGTGTGCGCGTCGATGAAGCCGGGGAAAACCCAGCAGCCGGAGACGTCCTCCACCTCGTCGCCGGGCTCGGGCTCCACGCGGGCCGCGAGCGCCACGATCTTCTCGCCCTCCAGCGCAACGTCTCCGCGGCGCAGGCCGTCCGGCGTGACCAGCGTGCCGTTCGCAAGGATCCTTCTCATACCGTCTCTCCCTCCCGGGCCTGGCAGCTTGACAGTTTGCTCAGGTCAAACTGTCAACCCATGGGCAGCTTGACAGTTTGACCTGAGCAAACTGTCAAGCTAGGCCCGCTCCAACAGCGCGCCCTCCAGGCGCGCGAGGTCGTCCCGCGTGTCCACGTCCGCGAGCTCCCACTCGTCCGCGGCCTCGACGCTCCGCACGCGCTCCGTGAGCTCGGCGTGACCGGACAGCAGCGACCGCCCGCCCACGTCGCCCTCCAGGTGCGAGAGCGCTCCGAGCGTGTCCGACGGCCAGAGCACGGGGTTGCCCGGCCGGCCGCGCCACGAGAGGCGCGCGATGGCCGTGGGCTCGTGCGCGACCGCCGCGACCAGCGACCGCACGCTCTTCTCGCCAAGGAGCGGCTGGTCGCCGGTCACAAAGAGGCAGGCGGCGCGCTCGCCCAGCGCCTCGAGCCCGGAGCGCACGGTGTCGCTCTTGAGCGGGCCCGCAGCGCGCACGCAGCGCACGCCGAGCCGCCCGCAGAGCTCCTCCACGGCGTCCCAGCGCGTCACCACCACCACGTCCAGCAGGTCCGCGGGCAGCGCGGAGAGCGTGCGCTCGAGCACGGGCACGCCCGCGAGCGGCGCCACGAGCTTCTCGCCCGGCGCGCCGCCGAAGCGCTCCCCCTCCCCGGAGGCCATGACCACGCAGCCCATGCGCGGCACGTCGCAGAAGCCCGAGAAGCAGGTGGCGTAGGCGGCGCCCAGGGCCCAGCGGCTCGTGCGCTCGAAGGCCCGGTAGCGCTCGATGAGGTCGAGCGCCTCGGGCGTGAGGCGCGAGCCGCCGCCGCCCGTGCCGCCCACCGTGCGCTCGGTGAGCGAGAAGCCAAAGGCGCGCTCGGCGTCGCGCACGAGGCGCGTGGCCTTGGTGTAGGCCATCCCCATCTCCATGGCCGCGGCGCGCAGGCTGCCGAGCTCGCCCACACGCTCCAAGAGGTCGACGGGACCGGGCCCAAAGACCCGGTGCCCGTCGTCACCCAGAAGATATGCCCTGAGGTCGGGTCTCATGCCCCGCGCTCCCCCGTTCTTCTGTTAATTGGGGACAGTCCCCAAATCACATAAAACTATTCTGTAAATTGGGGACTGTCCCCAACTTGCAGGTTACCCACGTACGATGGTACCCGTCTTGCCGGCGATGCCGTCGCTCGCCTTCTCGAGCAGCGTGATCAGCGACGAGCGGCCCTCGCCTGACTGCGCGAACGAGAGCGCGGCCTGGACCTTGGGCAGCATCGAGCCGGGCGCGAACTGCCCCTCGGCCACGTAGCGCTCGACGTCCGCGGGCGTGAGCTCGTCCAGCCACTGCTGGTCGGGCTTGCCAAAGTTCACGGCCACCTTCTCCACCGCCGTCAGGATCACGAGGAAGTCCGCGTCCAGCTGCTCGGCGAGCTTGGCCGCCGCGAAGTCCTTGTCGATGACCGCCGCGGCGCCCTTGAGGTGGTTGCCCTCGGTCTTGAACACGGGGATGCCGCCGCCTCCGCAGGCGATGACCACGTGGTTGGTCTCCACGAGCGAGCGGATGGTGTCCAGCTCCACGATGCCCGCCGGCTTGGGCGAGGCCACCACGCGACGGAACCCGCGCCCGGCGTCCTCGATGACGTCGTAGCCGCGCTCCGCGATCATGCGGTCGGCCTCCTCGCGCGTCATGAAGGCGCCGATGGGCTTGGTGGGGTTGGCGAACGCGGGGTCCTCGGGGTCGACCTCGACCTGGGTGAGCACGGTGGCCGCGCCGTGATCGATCCCGCGGTCGAGCATCTCCTCGCGCAGGGCGTTCTGCAGGTCGTAGCCAATGTAGCCCTGGCTCATGGCCACGCAGACCGAGAGCGGGCACGGGATGTACTTCTCGGGGTTGGAGCGCGTGAGCTGGGTCATGGCCTCCTGGATCATGCCCACCTGCGGGCCGTTGCCGTGCGCCACCACGACCTCGTTCCCCTGCTCGATGAGGTCCACGATCGCGCGCGCCGTGTGCTTGACCGCCTCCATCTGCTCAGGCAGGTTGTTGCCCAGGGCGTTGCCACCCAGAGCGATGACGATTCGCTTAGACATTTGATGTGTCTCCTTGTGCCGATAAGAACGTGGCGAGAAGAACCTCTAACGGCGGGGCCGCCGGGACAGTCGGCGCGCGACCTCTGCGCGCAGCGCGGTGAGCGCGCGACTGACCCGGCGGCCCCCAGGTTGCTACCTGTTACTTAGGCCTGGTTCCAGCGGGGCTTGGCCGCGGCCTCGAGCGCCGCGAGCGTGGCCACGGGGTCCTTGACCTTCTGCAGGAAGATCATGGCCGCGATGGCGTACGGCTTGTAGCTGGCCTCCTTGTACATGCCCACGCGGTGCATGTCAAAGACGTCGGCCATGACCTCGCCGTGCTCGCAGGAGACGCCGGAGATGTCGGCGGGCAGCGGGTGCATGTAGATCGTGTCGTCGCCGTGAGCGGTCTTGGCCATGAGGTCGCGCGTGGAGCACCAGTCCATGTGGGTGGCGTTCTGCGCGAGGAGCTCCTTCTCGAGCGCCTTGATGCCGGCGTCGTCGCCCTCGGCGTAGAGGTTGGTGCGCTTCTCCATGGCGGCGTAGGGGGCCCAGCTCTTGGGGATGACGATGTCGGCGCCCTCGAAGGCCTCGGCCATGGTGTTCACCTGCTTGAAGGTGCAGCCGGACTCGGCGGCGTAGGCCTTGGCGGCCTCCACGCGGTCGCCCATGAGGTCGTAGCCCTCGGGGTGGGCCAGCGTGACGTCCATGCCAAAGCGCGGGAGCAGCGAGATGAGCGACTGCGGGCAGGAGAGCGGCTTGCCGTAGCTCGGGGAGTACGCCCAGGTCACGGCAACCTTCTTGCCGCGGAGGTTCTCAAGGCCGCCGAACTCCTCGATGAGGTAGAGCATGTCGGCGGAGGACTGGGTGGGGTGGTCGGAGTCGGACTGCAGGGAGATGAGCGTGGGGCGGTGGTCGAGCACGCCGTCCTTGTAGGCCTCGTCAACGGACTCGGCGACCTCGGCCATGTAGGCGTCGCCCTTGCCGATGTACATGTCGTCGCGGATGCCGATGACGTCGGCCATGAAGGAGATCATCGTGGCGGTCTCGCGAACGGTCTCGCCGTGGGCGATCTGGGACTTGCCCTCGTCGAGGTCCTGGAGCTGGAGGCCCAGCAGGTTCGTAGCCTTGGAGAACGAGAAGCGCGTGCGGGTGGAGTTGTCGCGGAAGAGCGACACGGCCAGGCCGGAGTCGAAGATGCGCGAGGAGATGTTGCGCTCGCGAAGGTTGCGCAGGGCGGCGGCCACGGCGTAGAGGGCACGCAGCTCGTCGGTGGTCTTGTCCCAGGTGTGCAGGAAGTCGGCGTTGTACATGCCGGAGAAGTCGTAGCCCTTGAGCTCGTCGAGAAGCGCGGAGAAGTCCTTGGCCATCTTGGTTTCCTTTCTTGACAAAGGGACAGTCCCTTTGTCACGTTACGTTGCGTCGGGTTGACAAAGGGACTGTCCCTTTGTCAAGTGGGCGCTACTGGATGTCGTTGTCGGTCGCGCCGGCGCGGAAGACGGTGACGTCGCCGGTCTTCTTGGACGGGTCGTAGAGGTTGAGCGCGGCGGTGTAGAGCGCGGCGCAGGTCACGAGGTCCTGCTTGTAGGTGACCTCGTTGGGCGCGTGCGCCTGGCTCTCGGCGCCGGGGCCAAAGCCCACGCACGGGATGCCGTAGCGGCCCTGGATGGAGACGCAGTTGGTCGAGAAGGTCCACTTGTCGGTCAGCGGGCGGCCGGTGCGCTTGTCCATGGAGGCCTCGCAGCCGATGCGCTCGTCGCCGTAGAGAGCGTGATGCGCGTCAACGAGGGCCTGGACGTGGGCCGCGCTCTCGGCGTTGATCCACGTGGGGAAGTAGGCCTCGGTCTCGTAGACGGTGCCCTTCCAGCTCGGGCGGTCGTACATGTACATGGAGACCTTGACGTCGTCGCCGTACTTCTTGACGGCCGGCAGGTCGCGGATCTCCTGGAGGCAGGAGTCCCAGGTCTCGCCGGCGGTCATGCGGCGGTCGATGGAGATCGCGCAGGAGTCGGCCACGGCGCAGCGGCTGGGCGAGGTGTAGAAGATCTGCGACACGGTGCAGGTGCCGCGGCCCAGGAAGCGCGCGTCCTCGAAGTGCTCGGGGTTGTACTTGGGGTCGAGCATCTTGACGAGGCCCTTGATGTCCGTGGACTCGTCGCAGCCGTTGTTGTTGAGGGCGCGGACGTCGGCGATGATGTCGGCCATCTTGTAGATGGCGTTGTCGCCGCGGTCGGGCGCGGAGCCGTGGCAGGAGACGCCGTGAACGTCAACGCGGATCTCCATGCGGCCGCGGTGACCGCGGTAGATGCCGCCGTCGGTGGGCTCGGTGGAGATGACGAACTCGATCTTCTCACGGGCGTCCTCAGGGCCGTCGAAGTACTTGTTGACGATGTACTGCCAGCACATGCCGTCGCAGTCCTCCTCCTGGACGGAGCCCACGACCATGATCTTGTAGCCCTCGGGGATGAGGCCCAGGTCCTTCATCATCTTCGCGGCGTACGTGGCGGACGCCATGCCGCCCTCCTGGTCGGAGCCGCCGCGGCCGTAGATGATCTCGTCGGTCTCGTAGCCCTCGTAGGGGTCGGCCTCCCAGTTGTCGCGGTTGCCGATGCCCACGGTGTCGATGTGCGAGTCGATGGCGATGATCTTCTCGCCCTCGCCCATCCAGCCGATGACGTTGCCCAGGCCGTCGACCTCGACCTTGTCAAAGCCGAGCTTCTCCATCTCGGCCTTGATGCAGGCCACGACCTCGCCCTCCTCGCAGGACTCGGAGGGGTGGGAGATCATCGCGCGCAGGAAGGCGGTCATGTCCTTGCCGTACGCCTCTGCCGCGCTCTTGATCTCGTCGAAGTTCAGTTCCTTGGCCATTTTGCTTACGTCCTTTCTGACGCTTCCGTTACCAGTTGCTGCCGAGAAGAACCCGTTCTTCTCGCTCTCCCCTACTCGGCGGGGTACGCTCCGTCCCACACGACCTTGCGGTAGTTCACGGGGTCGGTGTCGCCCTCGGTCGAGAACATGAGCACGGAGCTCTTCTCGGTGAGGCCGATGGCCTCGCGGAGGTCGGCGTACTCGTCGGACTCCATGAGCGTGGTGATCAGGCCCGCGCCCACGGCGCCGGACTCGCCGGAGATGACGCGCGGGTCGCCCTTCTTGGGGGCGCCGAGCACACGCATGCCCTTGGCAGCGACCCAGTTGGGGCAGCTCACGAAGACGCTCACGTGGTTGCGCAGGATGTCCCAGCCCAGCGTGTTGGGCTCGCCGCACGCGAGGCCCGCCATGATCGTGGGCATGTCGCCGTCCACGATGCGGGGCTCGCCGTCGCCGGCCAGGGCGCCCTTGTAGAGGCAGGCCGCGGTGTCGGCCTCCATCACCACAAAGATGGGCGGGTTGTCGGGGAAGAGGTTGGTGAAGTAGCCCACCACGCCACCGGCAAGGCTGCCCACGCCGGCCTGCACGAAGACGTGCGTCGGGCGCTCGACGCCGGCCGCCGCGTACTGCTCAGCGGCCTCGGAGGCCATGGTGCCGTAGCCCTCCATGATCCAGGACGGGATCTCCTCGTAGCCCTCCCAGGCGGTGTCCTGCACGATGACGCCGTTCTCGCAGGCCTCGGCCTCGGCGGCGGCCATGCGGACGCACTCGTCGTAGTTGACCTCCTCGATGGTGACCTCGGCGCCCTCGGCCGCGATGTTGTCGAAGCGGCTCTTAACGCTGCCCTTGGGCATGTGCACGACGGCCTTCTGGCCCAGCTTGTTGGCGGCCCAGGCCACGCCGCGGCCGTGGTTGCCGTCCGTGGCGGTGAAGAACGTGGCCTGGCCGAAGTCGCGGGCGAGCTCGTCGCTCGTGAGGTAGTCGTAGGTCATCTCGGAGACCGGGCGGCCGATCTTCTGCGCAATGTAGTTGGCCATGGCAAAGGAGCCGCCCAGCACCTTGAACGCGTTGAGGCCAAAGCGGTAGGACTCGTCCTTGACGGCGAGGTCCTTGAGCCCCAGCTCGCCCGCCAGAGCGTCGAGCTTGGCGAGCGGCGTGACGTCGTACTGCGGGAAGCTCCTGTGGAAGCTGCGGGCGGCCTCCACGTTCTCGAGGGACATGATGCCAAGGTGCGCATCATCGCTCTTGGGCATCTTGTTGACGACCCACTTGATCTTCTCGCTCACGCTTCCTCCTTGCGTCGTTTGTGCGTGCCAACTTTTTGTCTGCTTACCAAACAGAAAGTTTGTTAGCCCATATATTCCCATATTTCAAGGGTGTTGCAAGGGGAATTTTGCATGTCCGGCAAACGTTGCGTTTGCCCCGGCGAACGGTCCTGAGCGACCACACCACTTCACGACCAGCACACGCCGAGAAGAACCGCGCTGCGGCGGGCTCTTCTCGGCGCGTTTTGCTCGCCACGGTGTCGCCACTCCCAGTTGCCGCTCCGACCCGCGGTGCCTACCGGACGCGCTGCATTCATCGCGCTCAAACGACCACTTCCGAGGTTCTTCTCGCCCGTTTTGTGGTCGTTTGAGCGCGATGAACGAAAGAGCGACACCGACGAGCGGCGGATGGGGCGCCGAAGCGGCAGACCCATGCGCCCCCGCCCCGAAGCGGCGACAGCGACCCGCGGTCCCGCGCATACCAACGCCACCAAACGGGAACACTGTGAGAACCCCCACACACAGAGAGAGTCGAAGGAGGCCGCCATGAGCACGGCCAGGCATAGCCGTATAGATGAGCTGCTAGACGCCGCGGAGGAGCGCGGCACGTGTCTCGTCCCGCACGAGGAGCGCGACCGTCGCGCCATCAGGCGGCGCTTTCGCAAGAGGCGCAGCGACCTCATCTCCCCCGTTTCCGGCCTCTACGTGCGCCGCGCCCGCTGGCGCAGTCTCAAGCCGGACGGGCGCGCGCTCCACATCATGCGCGGGCTCGCCGAGCTGCGCCCGGACACCCAGTTCTGCGCGCAGTCCGCGGCGCTCGCGTGGGGCCTCCCCGTCTCGTGGGACCTGCTCCGCGAGACCCACGTCGTCCGGTCGCACGAGAGCGGGCGCCACTCCACCAAGCGCGTGATCAGCCACGAGATCGAGGGCGACCCCACATGGGACGTGGGCGGGTTCCGCGTGACGTCGTTCTGGCGCACCGTCTTCGACTGCCTGGCGAGCTTCCCGTTTGCGGACGCGCTGGCAGTCGCGGACGCCGCGCTCCGATGCTCCGGCCTCGCGCGCCAGGAGATGATCGGGCTGCTGCGCACGCGCTTCCGCCACTGCCCGGGCGTGCGGCGCGCGGCGGCCATCTGCGTCTGGGCGGAGCCGACGGCGGAGAGCGGCGGCGAGTCCGTCGCGCGGGCGCACATGGTCGAGCTGGGCTACGAGTACCCGCACCTGCAGCTCACGCTGCCGGACCCGGCGGATGACCGACGCGTCTTCCGCATCGACTTCTCCTGGCGCGACGCGACGGGGCGCCTCATCTTTGGCGAGCTCGACGGGGACGACAAGTACCTGCGTGCAGAGGCCGGGCCGGTGGGAAAGCTCCTCGACGAGCGCAAGCGCGAGGCCCTGCTCACGGTGTACCGGCCGAGCATCGCGCGCTTTTCGATGGCCGTCGCGTGCGACCCGCAGCAGCTCTCCGACCTGCTTGACCTGCACGGCGTTCCCCGGGGACCGGTCCCGAAGCTCTGCTTTGGGGACGTCCCCGTGCCGCCCGCGGGCTTTGCCGAGCGCAAGACCATCCGAGGCCAGGGCACCGTGATCGCGGGCGGCGTGCGATTCCGCTTTGTGGAGGAGGTGGCGACGGCGGCGTAGCCCGCGGCACGGAAGCCCCGTTCGACGTTCATCGCGCTCAAACGACCACAAAACGGGCGAGAAGAACCTCGAAAGCGGTCGTTTGAGCGCGATGAATGCGAAGGCGGGGGCGCGTAAGGCAACGCGCGGCGAGAAGAACCGCGCGGCCGCGGGCCCTTCTCGCCCGGCGCCGCCGTCGCGGCTCGTTAGAACGTCACGTTGCCAAACTCGGAGAGCGTGAGGTCCGGGTTGTGCTCGATGGCCCAGTCCAGGTTCCACGGGCTCGTGAAGAGGAGCAGCTTGCCGCCGCGCATGTCCTCCACGCGCAGCGTCTCGCGCGTGAGGTTGAGCGAGCGGAAGTCGACCTCGCCGGCGGACTCGTCGATCCAGCGGATGAGGTTGTACGGCAGCGGCGAGCGGCGCACCTCCACGTGGTACTCGGAGCTCAGACGCTGCTCGAGCACCTCGAACTGCAGCACGCCCACGGCGCCCGCGATCACGCGCTCCATGCCGGCGCCCGCCTCGCGGAAGATCTGGATGGCACCCTCCTGGGCGAGCTCCTCCATGCCCTTGACGAACTGCTTGCGCTTGAGGGTGTCCACCTGCTCGATGCGCGCGAAGTGCTCGGGCGCGAAGGTGGGGATGCCGGCGTAGCGCACGTGGCGCCCCACGCGGCAGAGCGTGTCGCCGATGGAGAAGACGCCCGGGTCGAAGAGGCCCACGATGTCGCCGGCGTACGCCTCGTCGACGGTGGCGCGGTCGTCGGCCATCATGGCCGTGCCCGTCGCGAGCTTGATCTTGCGGCCGCCCTGCTCGTGCCAGGCGTCCATGCCGCGCTCGAACTTGCCGGAGCAGATGCGCAAAAAGGCGATGCGGTCGCGGTGGTTCTTGTCCATGTTGGCCTGGATCTTGAAGACGAAGCCGGAGAAGTCCTCCGACGTCGCCTCAACCGGCTCGCCCGTGAGCGCGTCCACGTGGGCGGACGGCGCGGGCGCCAGGCGCAGGAAGTCGCGCAGGAAGGGCTCCACGCCAAAGTTGGTGAGCGCGGAACCAAAGAAGACCGGGCTGAGCTTGCCCGTGCGCACGGCCTCGAGGTCGAACTCGTGGTCCGCGCCGTCCAGAAGCTCGATGTCGTCCATGAGGTTGCGGTGGTTGTCCTCGCCGATGAGCTCGTCGAGCGCGGGGTCGCCCAGCTCGGCCTCGATCTCGTTCACGCGCTTGGTGGCGTTGGCGTGGCCGTCGCCCTCGAAGGCGAGCACGTGGCGGCTCGCGCGGTCGAAGACGCCGCGGAAGTTGCGGCCGGAGCCAATGGGCCAGTTCATCGGGTACGTGCCGATGCCCAGCACGGTCTCGATCTCCTCCGTGAGGTCAAAGGGGTCGCGCGTGTCGTGGTCGAGCTTGTTCACAAAGGTGAAGATGGGGATGCCGCGCAGCGCGCACACCTTGAAGAGCTTGACCGTCTGTGCCTCGACGCCCTTGGCGCCGTCGATCACCATGACGGCGGCGTCGGCGGCCATGAGGGTGCGGTACGTGTCCTCAGAGAAGTCCTGGTGGCCGGGGGTGTCCAGGATGTTCACACAGCAGCCGTCGTAGGTGAACTGCAGGACGGAGGAGGTGACGGAGATGCCGCGCGCCTTCTCGATGTCCATCCAGTCCGAGACCGCGTGCTTGGCGCTGGACTTGCCCTTGACCGAGCCGGCCGACTGAATGGTGCCGGTGTAGAGCAGGAGCTTCTCCGTGAGCGTGGTCTTGCCCGCGTCCGGGTGCGAGATGATGGCAAACGTGCGGCGCGAGGCGATCTGTTCGGCAAGGCTGGCGCTGGGCATGGGTCTTCTTTCTACCTGACAGGGGGACAGTCCCTTTGTCAACTTTTTCCAGTGATCAAAAAGGGGACAGTCCCCTTTTGAATCATTATTCGTGTTCGGCCCAGCTATTGTAGCGAGAAGGGCGCGGGCAGCGCGACCCTATTCGCTCATCAGGCCGGTGTTGTCCGCAAGAATGGCTCGCGACGGGTCCCCGGGGAGGTACGCCACGCGGACCCGACTGCCCTCGCGCGAGGCGATCTTGCCGCGCTTGCGCTGGCCAATGGGGACGGGGCCGAGCCTGATGAGCTCGCTCGAGAACTTCACGGTCTCGTGGCACTCGTAGGAGACGCCGTCGACCTCATAGCGAACGTAGACGACAGTCGGCCGGTCGACGCCGCCGGGGCGCACGCGAACGACGGTCCCGACCGTCTCGGCGGTGTAGGCGCGCTCCTTGCGCGCCCGGGCCCGCCTCGCGATCAGGAGGACGAGCGCCGTCGTGCCGCCCCCGAGAAGCGCGATCAGGGCAAAGACGAGAAGGATCATGACGCCGTCAGACATGGGGGCTCCTTGTGGCTCTCGCGGTGGATGCGCAGCGCGACCGAGGGCCTCACCTGCCCCCGGGCCGCGCGACCTCCCGTGAGCTTAGCACTGACGCGGCCCCGCCCCCAGGTCTGATGCCGCCGAAGCCACCAGGTCACTTCGCCCGCGGCCACGTCCCCGGCAGGAAGCCTGCTGGGAGCGTCGCCCCTCGCCTCCCGCCGCCCCTAGAACAGACAGCGCTCGATGATGTCCCTTCCCCGAAGCCCGGAGAGCCACTCGCCCGGGATCCCCTCGATCCCGTACGCGATGCCCGCGAGCGCGCCGGCCACGGCCGCCGTGGTGTCCGTGTCCTCCCCGAGGTTGACCGCGCGCAGCACGCACTCCTCGTATGACCCCGAGACCGCAAGGCACCAGAGCGCGGCGCAGTACGTATCCCGCACGAAGCCCCCGGAGCGCACGTCCTTCTCGCTGGCGGCGAGAAGGACCTCGTGGTCCGGGATCGCCTCCGCCGGCGAGGCGCCGGCCGCGAGCGCGCGCATCACGCGCACCATGTCCACGCAGGCCCCGGTGGAGACGCGGTGCGCGTGCGTGATGGCCGAGACCGCGCGGACCTCGTCGTCCGTGGCGTCCGTGAAGGCGAGCGGCGCGATGCGCATGAGCGAGCCGTTGCCGTTGTCGCGCTCGCCCGCACGTCCCGTGCCGGCGACGAGCGCGCGGGCCGTGGTGCCGCCGTAGTCAAAGACCACGCCGTCGATGGCGTAGGCTCCGCCGTCGATCCACGCGCGGAACCGGGAGCGCATGTCACCCGTGTCCACGTGCCCGCACGCACGGATGCTGTCGCAGGTGGCGAGCGTCATGCTCGTGTCGTCCGACCAGGTGCCCGCCGGCTGGTCGTGCGTGCCGTGGCCGACCATCCCCGTGCAGGTAAAGCTCCCGCGCGGGCGGAACTCGTACGGCACGCCGAGCGCGTCGCCCACGGCAAGGCCATAGATCGCGTCACGAAGCGCTGACATGCGCCCCTCCCTCCCCCGGGGCCGGCTGCAGCAGCTCGTGCAGGTACCCGAGGAACTCGTCCGGGCCCTCCGGCGGGCAGTGGCCGATGACGAAGGTCTCCGGTGCCGGGTCCAGGCCCCCAATCGTGGCGAGAAGTGCGCGCAGCCGCGCGGGGTCGAGGTGGCAGACGGACGGGTCGTCGCCGGAGTCGTAGTCCTCGCAGAAGCAGTCGCCCACGAAGAGGGCGCGCTCCTCGGGGACGTAGACGAGCGTCGAGTCGTTGGTGTGGGGCGCGTCCGTGGCGATCAGGCGAACCGTCACGCCGCCGAGGTCGACCGCGAGCTCGCCCTCGAACTCGAGGTCGGCGGTCACGACGACGGGGTCCACCCCGGGTGGGAACTCCTCGGCGAAGCCCTGGGCCGAGCAGATGTCCGCGCGGCGCGGGTCGGCCGGGTCCGAGAGGATCCCGCGCGCCTCGAGCAGGTGCTCGTTCGTCTCTTTCCGGGCGACCGTGAGACCGGCGACGGCGCCCATGCCAAAGCTGTGGTCCCAGTGCCAGTGCGTGAGCGCGGTGAGGTCGGGCAGCGGGAGGCCCGCCGAGACGAGCTCGCGGTAGAAGTCCTCGACGTGGCGCGGCGAGTAGCCCGCGTCGACGGCGAGGGCGAGGCGGTCCCCGCGCACGAGCGCCAGCACGGGACGGTCAAGCTCCTCGACGTGCGGGAGATAGGATATGCGCTCCGACAGGCAAACGAGCGACACGGCGCCCCCTTTCAGCCCCTCCCGGGGCGATCGAGAATCGAGATCCTGACCCAAGGATAACGTGGTGACCGGACACGTATTCCCTCTCGGCCACATGAGGCGGGGCCACCGGCACAGAGCCGACGGCCCCGCCGCCTGACACGCCGCCACCCAGACTCAGCCGGCCATCCAGCCGCCGTCCACGGGCAGGATGACGCCGTTGACGTAGCTCGCGGCGTCGCTAGCCAGGAAGAGCGCCGCGGCGGCGATCTCCTCGGCGCTGCCCGGTGCGGGCGCGCAGTCCAGGACCGGCTTGATGCGACCGTAGCCCGCCGGGTTGGGGACGCCCATCGACGTGGCGATCTCCGTCACGATGCCGCCCGGCGCGATGCAGTTCGTGCGGATGCCGTCGGCCATGTACATGTAGGCGGTGTTCTTGGTGAGCGAGATGAGCGCGGCCTTGGAGGCGCAGTAGACGGCGCCGGCGCAGCTGCGCATGCCGCCCACGGACGCAACGTTGACGATCGAGCCCTTGGTGCCGGACGCCTTGAAGGCGTTCACCGCCGCGCGCATGGCCGCGAGCGGGCCGTAGACGTTGACGGCCATGACCTGCTCGTACTTCTCGTCCGTGGCGTCGCCGACCGGGGACATGTCGTCCATGATGCCCGCGTTGTTGACGAGGACGTCAAAGCCGCCGAAGGTCTTCTGGGCAAAGTCGATCATGCCCTCGTTGACCTCGCGGGAGGAGACGTCGCCGGGATAGGCCGCGACCTCGCCCGGGGCGTCCGCCAGGCTCGCCACCAGCTCCTCGAGGCGCTCCTTGCGCCGCGCGACGGCGACCACCTTGGCGCCCTCGCGGGCGAAGAGCTCCACGATGGCGTGCCCCATGCCCGACGACGCTCCGGTGACGACCGCGACCTTGTTCTCGAGCTGCATGCTGCATCCCTTCTGCCGTTGCGCGCCGTGTGCGCGCTACCGCTGTTCACTTACCGCGTCAGAGGGGCCGGCGACAAGAACCTGGCGGCAGACGGGGACACGTCTTTCGGCAGGGGGTGTGGCGTGCGGGGCGCGGGGGTGATGGGCAAATCAAACGCGACCCGACCGGCAGCATGCACAGGACAACCAAAACCCAATCTGCGAGTCCGAGACACATACTGCCGTCCAAATAGGGAAAAGCGTATGCCGCAAAAACAAACAATAGATAGACTGGCTTTATGACTAGTCACAAACTTTGGAAGACGGGACTCTTGTGGAGACAAAGAGCGCGTTTGAAACCGCAGGCAATTCGAGTAAACTGACATATGACAGTACCCCGCACGCCTCTCTCGGTAACGATGACGCGCACCAGGCGGGGTCATCTTCTATGAAGCCACCGCTTCCCATTGACGAGCAAATTGATCACCTCGTCGAACAGGGCATTACGATCGGCAGCCGCGCTTTTGCCAAGCGTTGCCTTCTTGACACAAATAATTATCGCCTTCGAGGCTACTGGATGACCTTCGAGCAGAGCGGCACCATTCGAAAAGGGACACGTCTCGAGGACATCTGGGCAATTCATGATTTCGACAGGGAGCTGCGTCTCTGGCTCTGGAGGCTCATTGAGCGCGTGGAGGTAAAGGCTAGAACCCAGTTCGCATACGTATTATCACTTGGGTTCGGACCGGACGCCCTATCATGCGCGGAACTGTTCTCCAGCAGAAAGAGCTACATAAAGTCAATGGAGGCGGTCGAGCGCGAAATCAGACACGCAAAGAAGCAGGGCATGCCTTGCGTGCAGCACAATCTCGACTAATTCGGAAGGCTGCCACTCTGGGCCGCTGTTGAGGTCATGTCAATGGGAACCGTCTCTTCCTTATACGGAAACCTCCGCGAAGACCTCGTCATTGAGGGACATGCCGACACGGTTGCCGAAGAAATCGCCGCAGCATTCGGCGTCTCGGCGCCCTATCTAAAAAGCTGGTTGCGTCACCTAACCATGGTGAGAAACATTTGCGCCCACCACAACCGCTTCTATAACCGATTGCTCAAGACCAGACCTCGAATGCTGCGACGTGACAAGAAGTGGTCCAGCAGCCGAGAGTTCCCGACCTTCATTACGCTCAAGAGAATCTACGAGGTCTCATGGGTCGACGAGTGGGAAGAAGAGCTGAGAGCGCTCGACAGCCTCATCTCCTCATATCCCAGCGTCTCCCTGCGCCCCATGGGCTTTCCGAGCAATTGGCGAGAAGTCCTTGGGGTTGATCCTCCCAGCACCCACGAATCATGAGCATTCTTGCGGCTCACCCTTATCACAGCAATCCCGCAATCGGCCAAGGGGCTCGTCAGCCCCGGACTTCCGGGTCAGAAGGCGCTTGTAATTGGCTGTCTTACCCCACCCGCATGATGTCGCGGTAGATCAGCCGATGCCGCTCGTCGAGCTGGGCATCGGCGTGGTAGTGGCCAAAGTACCACGCCTAGAAGTCGAGCCGATCCTCGAGCATGTCGAACCACTCGTTGAGGCGGTCACGCCCCTCGCGGCCGCCTCCAGCTCCTGCCGCGCCAAGCGCCGCGGGCAGCATGCGGCTCGAGCAGCAGTGGGAGATTACGAGGTCAACGTCCCAGCCCGCCGCATCCAGGTTCTTCTCGGCGCGCTCGAGCTCCTCGAGGCTGGGCAGCTCCTCGGGAAACCAGCTCCAGCCCTCCACGCACCACTCCCTGTCGTGGCTGGAGGCCCCGCCCATGGCAAAGACGCGCAGGTCGCCCAGCCGGTAGGCCTCGCCGCGCATGAGGTGGACGATGCTCGGCCACTCGGGGTAGACCTGCACGCGCCCGCCCCAGCGCTCGGTCACGGGCAGGTCGGCCAGGTGCGGGAAGCACTCGTGGTTGCCGTCGACGAAGAGCGTGGTCCACGGGCGCTCGGCGAGCCAGTCCAGCCAGTAGCGCTCCCTGTTGGAGCCGTCCCACGGCATGCCGAAGTCTCCGCACACGATGAGCAGGTCATCTCGCGTGAGGCTCTTGCCCTCGGGCCACCTGCGGCCGGAGAGCTTGCCGATGTCGATGCTGCCGTGCACGTCTCCGGTTACCCAGACGGACATGTGACCCCCTCCCCTACGGCGCTGTCTTATTGGTGGAACTTGGTAGAACTTGGCGCACCTCCCATCTCTCGACGAGTTATACCCGGTTCCAACGGGCAGAGATCAGCCTACCGCCTCCGCGCCCGCACGTCAGCGTCGAGCCCCGTGCGCCACGCGTCGCCCATCGCCGCGCTGGGCGGGCACGCGCGCGCCTCGGCAACCGCGCACGCCACGGCGTCGTAGAGCACCTCGGTGCCGCGTCCGTCCGCCACGTAGTCCGCCGCGCGCTCGGGCGCGATGCCCAGGCTCGCCGCCTCCGCCGCGGAGTCGATGTTGGCCCCGATGAACAGGAACTCCCAGCCCCTCTGCCGGTGCTCCTCGATCATGCGCCTGACCTGCGGGTACGTGTAGCGACGGCTCGCGTTCTCCTGGCCGTCGGTGGTGATGACGAAGAGCACCCTGTCCGCCTCGTAGCCTGCGGGCTGCACGCTCTGGACCAGGTCGACGTGCCTGATGGCGCCGCCCACGGCGTCGAGCAGCGCCGTGCACCCGTGGCACTCGTAGTCGCGCCTCGTGAGCCGCGGCACCTCGCGGATGTCGATCCGGTCGTGCAGGACGCGCGAGCCGCTCGAGAAGAGCACCGTGGACACCACGGCCTCCCCCGGCTCCTCACGGTTCTTCTCGATGAGGCTGTTGAAGCCACCGACCGTGTCGGCCTCGAGCCCCGCCATCGATCCGCTCGCGTCCAGGATGAAGACGATCTCCGTGCGCATTGCTGCCTCCCTTGTCGCAGCCAACCTGACGACACCAAGGCTACGCGGGGGCGCGGGTGCAGAGGTAAACCGCCGGGCGACATCTGGCGCGAGGGGCGCCGGCCCCTACTGCGAGCCCAGCAGCGGCTGGTCAAAGGCGAAGAGCGCCTCGTTCACGGTCATGACGTCGTGGACGCCGCGCGCGAGGTAGAACTCGACGATCACGTCGAACTTGCTGCTGCGCGAGAGCGTGAGCCCGGTGTGGGCGAGAAGCTCCTGCGTCTGCGGCAGCGTGAGGCCGAGCGCGAGCGCCAGCGCCACCGCCGTGGGCTTGCTCGGCCGGTAGTCCGGCTTGGAGCGGATCTTGGAGAAGAGCTGGCGGCTGAGGTTTGCCCGGCGATAGACCTGGGCGTCGGTGAGCCCGCGCTCGTCGATCAGCGAGAGCAGGGCCTCCGAGAAGGACAGGTCGAGGTGCGCCAGGCGCTCGGCGAGCTCGTCGGGCGCCCCCAGGCTGCCGGGGGCCGGGACGGACGCGGCGAGGGGCGCGCCCGCGACGGGACGCGCCTCGGGAGCGCGGAGCTCCCGGAGCTCAGCGGAGCGGTCGCGCAGGTGCGGGCTGCCGTCCACGTACGCGTCGTCCACGCACTCGCGCAGCTCGCCCAGGAGCGCCACGCCCTGCGCCACCACGTCGCGCGTGAAGACGACGAGCGTCACCTCGACGTCCGGGTGGTCGTCGAGAAACGCCGACGCCTCCGCACGGGCCACGTCGAGCGCCTCGCGCACGGGGTAGCCGAAGATGCCGGCGGATATGAGCGGAAACGCCACCGACGCCGCGCCCAGGCGCGCCACCTCTGAGAACACGCTGCGGTAGCAGCTCTGCAGGAGGCCCCTCTCGCCGTGCGTCCCTCCGCGCCAGACGGGACCCACCGCGTGGACCACCCAGCGGCACGGCAGGTCAAAGCCCGGCGTGACTACCGCCGAGCCCGTGGGGCAGCGCCCGATCCCCGCGCACGCGGCGGCCATCTTGCTCGCGCCCGCGGCGGCAAAGATCGCCCCGCAGACCCCTCCCCCGGCGGCGAGCCGCTCGTTGGCGGCGTTGACGAGCACGCCGGCGCGCACGCGCGCGATGTCGTTGCGAACGATGGAGAACGGCATGGTGACCTCCCGCCTCGATCCTTAAGGCGATGGTAGCAGGACGGGCGGACAGACCAACGGCGAGAAGGATGGCGCTTTTCGTACAGAGCCCGTTTTACTCAGTTATTTTGACTCAACTTTTTTGAGTAATCCAAAGTGAGCAAAGCGGAGCAACGGTAGCCGCAGAGCCCGAGCGCCGTCACCCAGCCGCTCGCGGGACAAGCTTGGCGTGAGGCGCACAGCTACATAGAGCGAGAAGCCCGGACACGCACCTTACCCGCGCACGCCCTCGTAATGCGTCCACATGCGGACAACCTTGACGGTGCCCACGTAGCTCACGCCGTCATGGTCGACCGGTGTCGCGTCGACGGAGTAGACAAGGCGATGCCAGATGCTGATGCGACGCGAGCAGAGCCCGGCAAGGCTCCCGACGAGCCCCTCATAGGCTGGTGGGGTCCCAAAGGGGTCGGCGCGCACGGCCTCGACGAGGCGCTTCGCCTTACCCGCCAGCCCCGCCGCCTTGAGATTCTTGGCGTTCTTCGCGGCCTGCTTGGTGAAGATGACCCTCCACATGGCTACCACTCCAGCGCGGACTCGTCCACACAGTCCTCGACGGGAACGTCGCGACCCTCTACGAGAGACTCGGCCACGCCAGGAATCCCCATGAGGTAGAGGGTCTCCTCGATAGCTGCCCACTCGTCCTCCCCGACGAGTACCGCGCCCTTGCCCTTGGTGTTGGTGATGACGATGGGCGAGCAGTCCTCGTTGGCCCGCGCGATGATGTTGTAGATGTCCTTGCGGAACGCGGTCGCGCTGATCGAGGTCATTGTTCCTCCTTGCGTAAGTTAGATGGTGATTGCCTCTGTGTAGCCGACTACTCCCCCACCAATGCAAGGAAGTCATCGACCGAGAGCGCCGCCACGGGCGCATGGCGCAGGAGCGCGTCGTCGCTCGTCACAAGGAAGTCCACCTTTGCACGCCGCGCGGCTGCGAGCACGAGGCAGTCCTCGAAGTCCTCGTGGATGCGCTGGTACTTCCGGGCGAGCCAGACGTCCGACGAGTCGGCGCCCACGGCCGTTGCAATCTCGTCCATGTTTGCCACGCATGCCGCCGCGTAGGCGGATGCCGCGCGCGCCTGCCCTTCAGAGAGCGTCTCCCCCGCCGCCCGCGCCTGGCGCTTGAGCGAGGCGCTCACGAGGTAGTACACATCCTTTGCCGTGCCGACCGCGTAGAGCAGCTCGATTCCCTTGCGCACGCAGGCGTCAATCAGCTCGTTCGCCGCGCGGGAACGCGGCCGCGCGCCGTCGAACGCATCGAGCCAGACGTTGGTGTCGAGAAGAACGCGCGACGGCTGCGGCATCTACGCCTCCCCCTCCAGGCGCTCGTCGTACCAGTCCTCGCGAAGATCGTCCCAAGACGGGAGGCCTGCTTCGGCCTCGCCGGGAATGCCAAGCTCGCAGGCCGTCTGCTCGTACAGGGACCGCAGGCCGGCAATCGCCGCCGCCTTCCGGGACGCCTCGTCGGAGAGCGCGGAGGCAGCGTCGGGCTCTATGACCTCACGCACGGCCGCGGCGTCGTCCTGGTGGTCCACCACGAACCGCCAGAGCCCGCGCACCGCCGCCGAGGGCGTATAGCCAAGATGCGCGAGCGCGGCGTCGCCGGCTGCCTTGAGCTCGGCGTCTATGCGCGTGTTCATCTGCGTCTGACGTGCTGCTGGCACCGCGCTTGTCGCAGGCATGCCCATCACCTCACTTGTTTGTATAGCAGTATAGCAAAAGTGAAGAGATGGAACGCGGCAACCACGGGCAGGCGCAGAGATGTTGTTTGACCCCCTCAGCCCGCCCAGAACCCAGCACGGCAAACGCGGGAAAGCCGCCGTGACAACGGGAAGCTATCTCGCCATGCGACGCTCGATTGCGTCAGCAACCTGCCCTGCGTTTGCGACGTAATCGATAGGCCGACCACTCTCGGTGTCCTTCCACGCATCAAGGCCATGCGAGAAGGACGAGATGTCCGTTGCCCTCTCGAACGTATTGACGAAGGCCGCCACCTCGTCGACAAGCTGGATCTCGTCCTCGCTCAAAATGCCAGTCGGACGATGTCTGGACACAACCACCTCTCCCCACCCCTTCTGGGCAAGGTCAATGGCCTCGCAATCCTGAAGGAGCGCGACGATTCGGTCCTTCCCGTCCATGACGGGGCCGTAGTCCGCGTGCGCATAGGAGAGCCCCGTCATCGACCGTGTGGTGCGCGCGTAGCACAGAAAGTCGGTGAAGAACATCGCCTTCTGCAGCTTGGTCCTGTACAGGTCGACGCAACGAGACGCCAGCTCGCATACGACTGCGGCAATGCGATCTATATCGAACGGGCGATAGCCGTTGAACCTGCCGGGAACTAGCATCGCCGGGGTGGGCCACTGACGCGCGGTAAAGGCGGCAGAGGCTCCGGAGACAGGGGTCTTGCTCTCGACGAACCGACGAACCGCGGCGACGGTCCTCTCACTCAGCTGGCCCTCCCTCACCGAGAGCAGGGCGGCAGCCCCGGAAGCCGTTGCGGCAAGCATGAGCGTGGTGTTATGCGAGTCATCGGGGATTGCGCCTGCCTCGTAGCGGGCCACGGTCTGCTCGCCGAACCCGAGGAATTTGCTGAACTCGCGCAGGGAGAGACCGTAGCTGTTCCGAAGGCTTCTGACCTCGTCCGGAGCCATGAGTCCATGGGCGGAGCAGTAGGCGGAGTAAGCGCGGTGCAGGTTCTCGCCCTCAATGCGGGAGTCTCCGATTGCCCCGCCACAGCACGGGCAGACCGCAACCTCGGCCTCATAGGAGGTCGGCTCGCCCTTGACGGACAGCGTCTCGACCCTATGCTCGAGAATCGCGACTACCTCGCGGTCGCACTCTGGGCAGTAGGTGTTAATGGTCTTCTCCACGCTCATTTCCTCGTCTCCCGTCGGTCAACAAACAACTTTACCGACAAGCACTTGCATCGCTCGGCGTCAGTCCGGACGGACAGCTTCAGGTACAGCGTCTCGCTCCCATACGCAGGCGAAAACTCTGCGACGGTCCACTTGTCCCTAAAGCGCGGGTCTCGATCTTGCTCGGGGCCGTCGAACATGTCCTTCGGCTCAAGCGAAAGAATCACTCGCCTGAGGTCATCCATCGTCATGCCACGCTCGGCCATGAACGTCACGTTTTGCTCGCGAGGCACGAGAACGAAGCCGTTCTTCTCGACGAACTTCTTGACTTGGTGCAGAAACAGCGCCCTTGCGTCCATCACCCTCCCGTGCCGTAGAGTGTAATTATATGATTACATTGTACGCCATGGCAAGAAGTCTGCAGCGCTCACGCCATCATCTCCCCTCATCGAACGCCCTCCTAGGCGCGGGTCAGGAGCCCCAGAAGCAACGGGACGATTGCCGGCATTCAGGTCCACGATAGAATGACTTTCAGACACACAAACACACTCTTCGACGATGGGAGCATCATGGACTTTGGAAACCCGTTTGAGGAGCTTCAGAAAGCGGGTGCCGCAGTACAGAACCTGGTCGGAACGGCTGTGAATGCAGCAGGCGAAGCCGCAACACAGGTTGGCGAGGTGGCGGGGGACATCGCGTCACAGGCGGGAGAGGCGGCGAGCGGAGCGGCATCTCAGATTGGTGAAGTCGCAAGCGGAGCGGCATCTCAGATTGGAGAGATGGCAAGCGATGCGGGCAAGGCAATCTCCGGAACCATCGACAACATCAAGCAGGACGTAGAGCGCCAGAAGGCGATGAACTTCCAGAGCATCGAGGCCCTCCAACCGGTTGCCAACGTGGTGAACGAGGCCACCGCCGCTCTTGACGACGAGACTCGGACGGTCCGCGAGAGCTCCATCCCCGAGGTGCTGGGAGGGGCCCTCGGGGCAACTGCGGGAGGAATCGCCTCCTTCGCTGCCCTCTACGGACTCGGGACCGCCGGCCTGTCGGCGGCGGGAATGACCTCGGCCCTCGCCGCCGCAGGCGCCGTCGTGGGAGGCGGCATGGCGGCGGGCGTGTTTGTCCTCGCGGCGCCCGTGGCAATTGGTGCGGGAGTGGGAGTTGACCTTGCGGCAAAGCTCAGGGCAGATCAGCTCAAGCAGGAGAAGGAGCGCCTCTATGAGGAGGCCCTCAGGAAGCACCAGGCAATCATCCAAGCGCTGAAGGAGGAGACGAACGCCACCAAGGAGCGGATGGAGTACCTTCAGTCGCTCAACATCCTTCTCACCAAGGCGATTGAAGAGCTCCGCGAGGATCTGGGCAAGCAATGAGTCGCTACGAGTACAGCGAGGAAGAGCAGAGAATCAACGCCGTCCTCGCCTATCAGGACAAGCTGCTCAGTGAGATTGGCCTTCCGGACACCAAGGGCCTGGAGGAGACCATCGCTTCGTCAGAGAGCTTGCTGAGGTCGCTTGGCTACGATCCAGCACAACCAGCTGACATGGGCGTTGAGCAACTCGACCCGCTGTCGGTACCCCCTGAGCTCATATCCCCCAAGCGCATCTATCTCCCCTCGTGGGACGAGCTTGTTGCGGAGGCGTGTGAGAACGGCTGCGCCGACGCCACGCTTGAGGACCTGTTCACTCCGGAGGAGCTCGATGACAACGCCGAGGCGGTGAGGCGGCTCAACGCTGAGTACAACGCCATCCATCAACTCGACGAAATCGACGTCGCCATCGCTGCTGGCGCAGGACTTCTCTCTGCGGCTATCGAGATTCTCCTTGTGGGCATTCCCTGCAAGACGCCAAGCGGCGTCGAGGCAGGCCCGCTCACTAATTTCATTCGCGGTCATCTCGAACACTCCCTCAGCCCTAGTCAACTGAGGGAGCTGGAGAGGGCGGCAAAGGTCCCCTATGACGCACCAGTCAACAAAGGCTATACGACAACCCGAGTCGAGGGACTCTGCCCCGGTATGCACCGTCTGTACTCGTTGGGGCACGACCCGCTCCTGGGGCTCGTGGTGGGAGTTTCCGACATCCTCACGGGACGGATGACCACCATCGACAAGAATGGGAAGATTGTTGTCCAGGTAATCGAGCGCTACGCACACCTCCAGAAGACGGACGTCGTGCAGGCGCTTGTCACGCAGCTCATGCACTTCTTCTCGGACGTCACGACACCCGCAGGCCTGCCCGCGCCCGGTATGGCCCTGTTCAACCTCATGCAGTTTGGGAGCATTGGGAATGAAAAGGCAACCATAGCCGAGATTGTCCAAGGCATGTACTGGCAGGGATACGATTTCGTCCAGTTCTGCTCCCAGTCGATTCCCGTTGCCGTATGTGAAATCCTGGTACGCTTTGCCTATGCCTTCCGCAAGGTCAAAGGAGGGACCCCCGTTAAGGACGCCATCCCGCTCTCGACCAATCGCGAGAAGAACCCCAAGCTCGGAACCATGCTCTTCACAGCCCACAGCATCGCAACCGCCGCGAATGCGGGCGTAGTCGCATTCACCAAGAACCCCATGGCTTCCATGGCCGTCAGCTACCCCCAATGGATAGCCTTTGCTAAGTACTCCTACCAACAGCTCAGGTGGGTGCTGATCGAGAAGCCCACGGCACGGGATCGATATGTGAGGGCCGCGATAGCTGAACAGCTGCAAGACGTTTATGGTGACATCGATGAGCTGTTCGAAGAGGTGGCGGCAGCTTCGATTGTGCTTGGATAGCGGCGGAGCGCCTACGCGACTGGCGGTATCCTCTCCTCCGGCAACACGTCCTCGTTAAGCCGCCTCAGTCTTGCGAGCGAGACCTGGTACTGCCCCGTCTTCGGCCTCTTCCGACCGGAGACGAGCTGCCACGCCGGCCTCCCGGGACCGTTGTAGACCTCTGCCAACTGACCCCTGTCATCGATGCTGAGCACCAGGAGGTAGTCGGGTTCGCTGCTGATTGCGATAGCACGCCGCTGGGTCGCCTTGATCTGCACGAGCCGCCCATCCGGAGCCTTGCCGTCGTGGGTCTCGTAGTCTGCTCGGAACAGGCTGATACCATAGCGTTCGGCGGCGAACACCTCGCCGATGCTCCCGACGAGGTGGCCGTCAGGCGTGAAGTGCCTGCCGGGGTACATCTTTTCGAGTCTGCCCGTGAGCTCATACAGTTTTTTATGATGCTTGCCAACTCCTGTGACCTGTCCATTGTTGAGCTCACTTCCCTCTCCTGGCGAAAACCCGTGTCTCTCGCGTTTCAATCCGCCTCTTCTAACTATTCCTCGTCCAGCAGCTCCGCCAGCAAGCGCATCTGACTGACGGGTACAGGCTCATGCAGCGGCCACAAGCAGCGAGAAGGATAGGCCCGGAACCCCGTCCGTCTCTCCAAGGCGCTACAATTGGAGCCGCCCGCGCAGAGCATGCTAGGACTTCCCGCCCATGTCGCACATCATCAGCATCAGCGGGTTCTCCTATTCTGCCTGGGCGGTAGCAAACAGTTCAAAACGAGGGAGATCTCATGGCCGAGCCGCTGTTCACGAGAGTTGACCGACCGGTTGGGAAGCTGGTCAGCGACGTCATCGAGGGGCGCGTTGGCCTGCCCGATCTTCAGAGGCCGTTCGTCTGGAAGGACAGTGACGTCCGCGACCTGCTCGATTCGATGCTCCGGGGCTATCCCATCGGGTACTGTATCCTGTGGGAGGCTCCCGACGACCAGGAGGAGAAAAAGTCCTCCATCGGTCTCAACGACAAGAGCTATGCCACGCCCAAGGAGCTCGTCATCGACGGGCAGCAGCGTCTTACGGCGCTTGTCTCGTCCCTGTATGGCATCTCAGTGAAAGACCAGACCTTCTCCGACAGGCGAATTACTATCGCATACGACCCCATAGCGCGTGAGTTCCACACCTGGGACGCTGCCATCAAGAACGACGCGCGCTACATCCCGGATGTTAGTGAAGCCTTCCGCGCAAAGAAGGACAACGAGATCGTTGAATTCCGCGAAGAGTACATCGCCCGGCTGAACGAGGCCAACTTCAAGCGGGGGGCCGACGCCCTCAGCGTTAAAGAGCGGGCCGCAGTCGAGAACGGCATCAACGAGCTACTAAACCTCGAGACGACCTACGTGATTCCCATCCTCTCCATCTCCAGCAAGGCGGACGAGGAGCAGATGTCACAAATCTTCATCCGGGTCAACTCAGGCGGCACCAAGCTCACCGAAGACGACTTTATCATGACGCTGCTTTCGGTCTACGAGCCGCAGACTCGGCAGCGCATCGAGGACTGGTGCGAGGAGAGCCACAGGCCGGGAACGGGAACGTCATACAATGCGCTCCTCACAGTCAGGCCCAGCCACGTGATCAGGGCGACCGTCGGCCTTGGCTTCGGGCGCGGCAGGCTGCGCTACGCGCGCCTCATCCTAAATGGCCGCGATCTTAAGACGAAGGAGACCAGTGCCGCGAAACGCGAGGAGAACTTCCAGAAGTTCGACGCGGCCCTGGACAAGGTTCTCAACCTAAACGACTGGCACGCCTTCATCAACGCGCTCGCGGACGCCGGATACCTGAACAGGAGCATGATAAGCTCCGAGAACGCCATCCCTCTCTCGTACACAATCGCCCTCATCGCCAAGCACCGCTTCGGCATCAGCGGGGTCGAGCTGCAGCGCATCTCCAAGCGATGGTTCTACACGGCGATTCTGACGCAGATGTACTCGGGCAACTTCGAATCGGTGTTCGAGCAGCAGCTGAATGCCATCGACGAGCTTTCAGGGGCGGACGCATTCCAGACCTGGGTAGACGCTGAGATCTCCGCGCGCCTCACCGACGACTTCTTTGGGGTCACGCTGCCAAACGAGTTCGACAAGAACCGAGCGAGCGGCCCCGTCTGGAACGGATTCCTCGCCGCCCAGGTGGTACTCGGGTCACGGGTACTATTCGGGACTGGCACTGTGGCGCAACTTCTCCTTCCCGCGAGCAGCGGCGTCAAGAAAGCGTACGACAAGCACCACGTGTTCCCGGCAAACTTCTTGAAGAACGGCCCCTACGAGGGCCTTAGGGACCGTAGAGCGAACTTCACATGCGTGGACTACCAGAAGAACATCTACATCAAGGACGACGACCCCAAGGTCTACGTTTCGAAGTTCAGGGAAGCACTTGGAGACGAGGCGTACGAGACGGCATGCCGAGAGAACGCGCTGCCAATCGGGTTCGAAAGCATGGATTACCCGGAATTCCTAGCGACGCGCAGAGTGCTCATGTCAGACATGATTCGAGAGGCATACCAACGCCTGTAGCAGAAAGCGACAGGCAAGCTGCCCTGAAGTCTATGGGCTTCAGGGCAGAAGCATTCTTTCGGCTGCCCCTACGACGCAAAGACCTCCGCTCCAAGCTCAGGACATAGCCATGCATCCAGCGCGTTCGCAGTCGGGGCCGAACATCTTGTGCCACTCCCCGCTGGCGAGCGCGTTCTGCGGCATGATGTGCTCGATGGTGAAGGCGCCGCCCGTAAAGTCCGGCGGGTCCTTCGTGTGATAGCTGTTCTCAAGCGTGGTAAGCAGGTAGAACCCCCGCTTGAACGCGTAGCAGTCGCGCGTCCTGAGCGCCCGCTCAAACTCCGCGTCGCTCGGCATGCGCCGCTCCGTCCCCTCCTCTCCCAGGAGAATCGCCTCATAGGCCTCGCGGATGTTGCCGCCATCGTCCCGCACCGCGTTCAGCCGCGCAATCACGGACGAGAAGAACTTGTTCAGGCTGTTCGTCGCGACGTCACACACAGAGCGACGGAAGAGGTAACTCTCCGTGGTACTCAGCATGGAGGCGAAGTCGTCATGCGAGAGGGCATCGCCGACATAGTCCTCGAAGAAGGACATGAGCAGCGGGTTCACGACGGAGACGTCAAGCTTCTGAATACGAGCGAGAAGAACGCGGAGCTCCTTGTCCTCGCAGGCACCAGCCGTGATGCACGCGTAGTGCCCGGCGTAGCGGCGAATCTCCTTGAGAAGCTCGGTCATCTGCCCAGGCTTGTCGTAGCCATTGTCCATGACGTGCCGCTTGAACAGTCGGTACACGTCACGCGCGACGATGCTGGTCGGGACTTTGAAGTCAACCCTAGACACTCTACAAAATAGAGACTAACCATTCGCCTCCAGCACGTAGACTTAGAAGCTAGGCAAAACTTGTGACTACCCATGTCGTACTGCATCCGCAGCGAGGTGATAATAATGAATGCTGCCAATCACAATCGTGTCACCTACTATGGTCGTAACGACTGGTCCGCAGGTTATTACCGTGACAGATGCATTGAGATGCTGACCAGATCAGAAACGCATTCCCCTGTCACAATCAATGACGCCATTGAGGCTCACCAGTGCAAATTAATGGCTGACAACATTCCAGAGCTATTCGAAGGCATGGCCTCTCTTGACTCTGGCGAGCCCGCAAAACGGCTCTTCTCTACTGCGTGTAAGTTCATCAATCAATTACTTTCTGTCTACAGCGTAGATGACGTGTTTGAAGCTGTCGAACTTCAATATGCTGAGCAGTTTTGGAGCCTCGTTGAGACGTCTGGCGCCATCACAAAAATCCAGTCCGATGATTTAGAAAAACTCATCAACCGTCATCCCGAATGTATTAGTTCCGTCTTAAGAAGCAAGCGACTCGTTAGCGACTTTGGTGAAGCGATCAAACGCGCTCTACTTAATCACACGGCTATTGCGGCCGAGCTCATCATCAGCCGACTTGCAACAGACTCGGGTAGCCGCGAGAATCTCCACCTTCCATCTTCGCTCGACAGCTCTGAGATAGATCGCATTATGCTCGACTACATCAAGAGCGAAAATGCTAATCCAAACTACTTGCTAGCATTACGGGGCTGGCCAACTGGATCTTCCGGATTTTATAACCCATCTCCGGAGGTTAGAGTACAGGCGAAAAGAAAGTACGATAGTTCCGTTGAACAGCTCTTTGCCAACGGAACAGGACTTCATTTCTACACTGGCGTAACCATCGACATGAATCAAATCGCGTGCAAGGGCCTAAAGGTCGACGGCCATAACTTAACGCATATCTTTAGCGGACAGTGGCTGAAGAAGTATACCGACCCCGCTACCATACTGAACAACTTGCAATTCATATTCGACTACATAGACATGAACGGCCTCATGTCTGCTCCTGCGCGAACTCATGAGCAAACGGCACTCCTTGAATTACTTGGAACTCACGTGAAGGGAGAATATCGCTCATCAACAAGCTTTCAGATGCGCAGTGGATTGACCTATCTTGAATCGGCAGCCTATAACGATCTTCTCAAATCAAGTGGAACAAGCATCGAAAGCGCTCTTGAATGGGCATATGGCGAGTACTTCTCTGAAGAGTACGGAATACGTGGCTTCACGCTCTCGCTTCCCGCTAAAGGCTCTTCCTGGCTCGACAAGTGCAAAGCGATGGGGCCCGAAATCGAACGAGTTATTAAAGCGTACGCAATTTACTCGAAGAGGGGCGAGGTTGATGACGATTTCTTTCCGTTCGAAACGTTAAAGTCCTTTTCCTCCCTTATGGCACTAGAGGAGAAGAAGTATGCCATAGCAGGACCCGAATTCGAGCGATTGGGCCATGCGCTGTTTTCCGATCAATGTATGCTTGCCTATCTTCACGAATCCCATGAGAGCGAGCTTTGCTTCTTCGATGTTATGAGGAAACATCGCGTCACGCGGCACGATTATTCTGACTATCTCCAGATGACAATCGACATGCTTATTGATGCCGACCTAATTCTCGAAGACAGCAGGGATAAGAGGCTTCTTCCGACCCCTCGTGCCGTATGCATCAAACTGGTCTGGGATTATGACGCCATAACTCTACGGCGTCGTACAGAGGAGGATTCCTCTGTAGTTGAATCGTTAGTAGATGATCGAATTCTCTGCTATTGCGACCAGCTATTTGCTCCCGTAGAGGCAGATTATCTTGACTATATGTTTAACGATGCATCTTTCCCAAATTCCTTGGCCCTTCGAAACCGATACGACCACGCTCATAGCGCCATCCCGAATCCACAAGCAGAGGATATTCGCGACGACTATTACCAACTCCTGTCTATTCTTATATGTATTACGCTCAAGATTAACGAAGAGCTAACCCATAAAACCGGAAAAGGCGGTGTTGAGGATTTCGACGACTGGCCTCTTTATGACAAAAGTATTCTACAGGCAGCAAGAGAGCTTTGGGAGAATGGACATCATCACCAAGAAGTGCGAAAGTAGCGGCGTCACCCCATCGCTATTGAACTGCCCGGCACAAGCTTCTCAAACCGCGGCAGTACTATTGGATTGTCAAAATGGTGCGACGATAGTACGTTGAAAGCGAATTGCAACTTGAATGGGTTTTTCACAAAAGTACTCTCGTCTTTAGGAAGACAACATGAGTGAAAACGAGTCCTACGAATTCCTCGGATTTGGCATCGGGGGATATCGTAGCTTCGCATCAGATAAGCAAGCTTTAGTCGGACCATTTGGAAAAGTCCATCTAATCACCGGGCAGAACAATGCTGGAAAGTCCTCGCTTGCAGACATAGCATATCGAGTCCTGCCCACATTGTCGCGTGGTGGAATTGGTGACAGCCAGCATTACCCTTTCACCAATAGAGACATCCCGCAGGGCAACCAGTGGACTTACGACGCTCGCATAACTTTGTCTCTCTGCTTCAGTCGCACTTCTCTACTGTCAAATGCAAAAGGCCCAAGGCAAAATGACAGTACCGTTAACACCGTACTTGACAAGGCTCTATCAAGTGAACTAGTTACCCGTGGAGACAAATCTGCGTGTTGGCTTGATTTTGATGCTCCGGCCATCTCTAGAACAACTGGCAGCGAGACCCTCTCCATCAACGAACAATTCGCAAAGTCGCTTGCCAAAGAATGCAATACAGATTTCCGAAAGGTTGCCTATACGATTGCATCTCAATACGGATCAGACCCCCGAGATAATCTCGAATTCATTGTACGACAGATCATCCCATGGAATACCATTCCGCAAGTAATAAAGGTCGAAGCGATTCGTCAAATAACCAGCGATGGTGAACCCAGGCGATACGAAATAACTGGAGGAAAAGGCCTGATAAAGGAACTCAGACGACTGAGGATGCCTAATGTTGAGGAGCAATTCGTCAATCAGAAAAAGTGGGCAAGATTCGAACGGTTTGTACGCGGCATTCTAAATGACCCCGATGCAGAGGTAACCACAGACGCAGAGGCAACCGCAGTTCTCGTCAAATCTGGAACTCCCGGCTTCCTCGAACTGTCTGACCTCGGCACTGGGATCGAAGAGCTCGTTATGATTGCTGCCGTCGTAGCATGCAACGACAACAAACTCATCCTCATCGAAGAGCCCGAGATTCATCTGCACCCCACGCTTCAGTCGAAGCTGGTCCGCTACTTCCTCGACGACGAGAACGGGAACAGGTTCCTAATCACGACGCATTCGCCCTCGATCATCAACACTCCAGGCGTCACCATAACGCAGGTTACCAACATTGGAGGTAAATCCACCGCTTCGCAGGTAAGGGGAATCGTAGACGCACGCAACGTTCTCGACGACATCGGCGCAAAGCCATCCGACCTGCTTCAGTCAAACTACGTCATTTGGGTCGAGGGGCCCTCCGACCGGATTTACGTGAACTACTGGCTAAGCGTTGTAGCCCCGGATCTCAGTGAGGGAACTCATTATTCGGTGATGATGTACGGAGGAAGGCTGCTTAACTCCTGCAGCGCGGATATCCCAGGCGATGATGACGATCTCATTGCGCTGTTCAGAGTAAACACCCACTTCTGCGTTCTGATGGATTCCGACAGGGAGAAGAAGAGGGCTCAACTAAACTCAACCAAGCTTCGAATTAAAAAAGAGTGTGAGGCCAGCGGAAACTTTTCATGGGTAACAGATGGCAGGACGATTGAGAACTACGTTCCCGCTGAGGTCCTACGATGCGCACTTGATGCCCTGTACCCAAACAAGACATATGACTGGGAGTTGGGCGAAGAGTATATTTGTCCTCTGAGTGGAAAGTTCAAAGGGAAGACCTACGGACCCGACAAAATTAGGGTTGCAAGGAAAGTGGCAGAGCTTGGACATGAGCTGTCACCAGAGCTTCAAAAACATCTCAATAAGCTCACGAAGATGATCCGAGAGGCAAACGGAATGTAAGCTCGAGTGGAAGACGCGCTCTGCGGTGAAAACAGGTCATGTCCTTCCAAGACAAGTACCCCGAAAGGCCGGCGCAGATACCCCACTCGATTAACTTACCGGAAATAATGCCTAGATTGACTCACGGCCAACCGTGCCCGCCGATTCCGAAACTGCCAGTGACCTTGCGTTTGATACTGACGTAGCTAGCATTCCTTGGCAAAACAGGATAGAGGCCGCGCACCGATCCTTATCAAGGCTCGCATCGCCCACCGCGCCGTCACACCGACGGCTTCAATTTGCCACTAACCTCTTGCCGAAGAGACCAAAATTACAAACAACTTGTTTATCGCGGTCTACAATTTATCGCCCAATTTACGATGGTTTAAGCCCGCGTATTCAGCCACGTCAACAACGCGAACCTCATGTTTTGCCAGCTCACCTTCATTAACATTTTGCAGACAACGTTCTGCGCTGTCACACAGGGCATCGCAGAGCGTCTTGATATCTATGCAGACATGAACATGCTCTTCTATTCGCTCGTCCCCACGTGGGTCTGACCAGCAAGATCCGTAGCTATCACAGGCGTGTACGCGAAACTCAAAGTCATACGTATAGTCTCGCCCGGGCTCTCGTTCCCCATATTCGAAGTCAATGTCATCACTGCCAGAATGAAGCAGCTCGCAGCGCAGCTGATAGCACATGTCGGCGGAAAAGTACGGGCGCCATGCTCTCCAATTCTCATCAAACCCAGTGTGGTCAGCAAATCGGGGTTCGACGTTCTCATGGAACCATTGTTTGTATTGTTTTCCAACAAGCCTTTTCCCATGAGGAGAGACGTATTTCGGATACGCAATCTGGCCCATCACGTCGGGGATAGTCAACGCCAGGGCAAGAGCCGGCAACCAGCACTCCTTCTCGATGGCATCTCGGATGGCATCAATCGTCTGACGCATACCCCTCCCTCCTTCTGAACAGAGGAGCCAATCGTTAGATAAACGCAAAACCCATGTAAGAATATGCCAAGAGCAAACAGGACACACTCGGTCAGTCGCAGCATTAAGCTCATCCTATTACCCAGACGACATTCTCGGGAGTTGATAATCGCGACTTAACCCCCGTCGCCAAACTCCAGTCGGTTATTGATCTACTGCGAAGAATCATTTCTTTGCGCCCGCCTCCTCCACGTCCATCACGTCCGCGAGCAGCTTGATGCCGCGGTCGTAGTTGAACGTCTTGGTCTCGAACTCGTAGGTGATCGAGCCGGTCTTGTAGCCCACGTTGCGGGTGTAGTCGCCGAGGCCCGTCACCTCGATCTTCGGGACCATAATCTCCTTGGCGTTGCGCCCCGCGCGCGCCATGCGGCGAGGGCTGTTCAGGCACGTCGAGCACGCGGCCCTCTTGTAGACCTCGTCCAGGACGGCGGTGTAGTTCTTGGTGTAGGCGATGCTGTTTGCCATCTGCTACTCCTCGCTCTCGGGAAGGCCGGCGATCCTGCGCCAGTGGCTCATCTGCGTCGACTCGTCGGCCCCGGCGGCGCCCGCGCTCGGCAGCCCCGTCGCGCCGGTCGGCGCGGAAGCGGGGGCGGGAGAAGCCGAGAAGAGCCACGGCTCGGCGGCCCTAAGCTTCTCGATGTCGTTGTCGTGGTCTGCGAGGAGCGCGCGGGCGGCCTTCACGTTGCGCGCCCCCGCGATCTGGAGCTCGAACCCCACGCGCTCCTCGTCGCCCCTGCGGCGCAGCTCGTCCATCTCCTTGCGCAGGGCCTCCGCGCCCTCGGCGGTCTTGGCCGCCTCCGCGATCTCGCCCTCGAGCTCCGCGATGCGCGCGTCGCGCTCCTTCAGAGCCGCCTCGTAGTCCGCGCGCGCCTTGGCAGCCGCGTCGCCGCCGGCAGCTGCGCTCACCTGCGCCTGCGACGCCTCGCCCTGGTCGTCGCGCTGCGACGCCTGCTGCTGCGAGCCCTGCTCCTCGAGCTTCGTCTCGTCCTGCAAGCCATCCATCTACCCGTCCTTCCGGTAAGGCGGGCAAGAAGAAAGCCCGCACCCAAACGATGGGTAAAGGCTATGGGCGTGTCACAAGTGGCCCGACGCGGGGATAATGGAGGTGGGCGGAGTCGACCGAGGAGGAGCAGATGAAGCACCAGTGCAAGGTCACCGTCCCGGACAAGAAGCTCTTCCCCGAGCTGCAGCGCGAGTACTGCGCCGAGCCCGAGAGCGGCGCGTGCCCCTGTTTCGAGGTGGGGCAGGAGTACCTGTTCCGCACAGGCCTGGGCACGGACGGCTTCCGGCACTTCGGGCACAACCTCGACCCTGCGTTCCCGTGTGCAGAGACGTGGGACTGCATCAACCGCTATGTCTACACGGCGCTGCAGGGCGGATCGATCATACACGGCTGGATGCGCGACGACCGCCAGATGATCGCCTGCTGGCAGGACGGCACGCGCCCCGTGATCCTTAGGATTGAGCGGATCGACATCTCCGAGACCGACGAGGAGCGTGCCTGGCTGGAGCACCAGGACTTCACCGTGCGGCAGGAGGATACCAATACGGGAATGTAAGGCAAACGATATACGTTATTTCAAAGTGCACCCACGTAGAACTCCTGCGATATACGCCCATTATTAATATGTAATATTATTAGAATGAGTGGATAAAAACGATGAGTGAGAGAATGGTATTCACGAATCTTTGGCAAATTGACGAGCTTTCAAAAGCCGCTATCGACGACCTCTCTTTTGGAGAACTTGAATCAAATCCCAGAGGATATTTCAGATTGTTAAGTTGCCCACTGTGCAGCGATCAGCTGGCAGCAGCAATAACCGTAGGTGAGCCCATAGGGGATTATAAACAATTAGATTGGTTGTATCATTCTGTGCAAACGAATATTTATTTATTGCTTGATAGCTATAATTTAGAGGAAGATGGTCTCGTATCTTTACCCGAGGGGAAACAATCACGGTACTTATACTATGTAGCCGCCGATGCGTTATTTCATTCAATAGTCGCATCTGCAAAGAAATTTCTGGACAGAGGGCAACACCTCATTGAGAAATATCACGGTAAAGAATCCGAGCGCTATCGGCATTGGAAAAGCATAACCTCGAATGCCTATGACAGCAGTCTTGTATATGCGCTAATGTACGATCTGAGAAATAAAACTGAACATGATTTTTGGACCATTAGTTTAGTAAATATTGATGAAATTAATCAAAAAGCTGGACTTGCCATTAATATTGATAATGACCTTATGAACTTAGGTCTTAAACAAGGACTGATCGAACGCCTCAAAAACTGGGCGAGCATGCGCACGGGAGAAGAAAAGACCGCCTGGCTGTCTCTTGGAAAGTGCGTTAAGACATATCAATCCATGATTCAAACGCTATATCTAATCTGTCTCGACGCACTCATCGAAGTTATCGAAAAAAGAATAGAGGAGCATCGATTGACTCTTGAATCTATGCCGGGCAATTTTATAGTCTGGTCCGGAAAAGGGGTACTTTCCCATTCGGCAACCGGCCAAACCCGTGTATACCACACTCCCGACGTCAAAATAATCGAATCGATGAAACAGATACAGAATTATAATATTATCAGTAAATTATACCTTTCAAAAGACAATGATTCCCTTCCCTGATATTACTGCTTACTGACACGCAAAACACATCGCCGTAATGCACCTTGAGTCCTGCGCAAGTATCTCTGTCAGATTCCTCTCTCCAATTGCCGCTCGCGCAAACCAAGGTGACGTGTTTCCTCTCAACGCCCAACTGCAAGCACGGCACCCGCGCCATAGCCAATGTACTCCAGTGCTACGAGAAAGGAGCTTTGCTAGTCCATGACTGCACATTGCCCGACACCAGAGCGTTCCCGCTCGCCTCCGTGCTCGAGCACGACCGATTCTCGATTGTCACCACCAGGCCGAACGCAAGCGTCGCCTCGATGCATGGCCGCATGTCGCTCGTGCTCAGGCCAGGCGAGTCAGGCATCTGGCTCGGCCCGGACTTCGCGCAGCTCGCGGACCGCAGCACGCTCCACCTAGCCTCGGGGCCGGAGGCATAGCTCCTACTTAGTCTGGACCGGGCTCGACTTCGCCCTGAGGTCGCTCCACGAGTCGGAGGAAACCACGTCGTCCTCGTAGGCGATAAGGTAGCCCCATTGCTCGTCGCAGAAGTCCTCGTGGGCCATGAGCCGACGCACGACGCCCTCGGCGGCCCTCCGCTTCAGCTGGACGACGTCGTTCTCGCGGCCCCGGGCGTCCTTGCCCTCGATAATCCAGTGAACGCCCTCATCGTCGAGCGCCACGAAGTCAGGGAAGTAGCGGTCCCTGGGGGTGTAGTAGATGCAGGCGCCGTCTTGCGGGTGGAGCCTGTGCCACCAAACGACGTGCGGGGATGTGTCGAGGAGGCGCGCCAGCAGGTACTCCCCGGTGTATGAGTCGAAGGACTCTGCTTCGAAGAGGGACTTGATCCACCCCGTGTAGAAGCGCCCCCGCGCGAACTCCGAGCGCGAGTCGACCTTCTCGTGGACCGTCTCTCCGAGCGGCACGCTGAGCTCGTCGGCGGCAGGGAGCCTCCTAGGGACGATGCTCGTCTCCTCGGTGCGCCTGCGCAGGGCCTCGTTTGCGAAGTCCCTCACGAGCCTCTCGAGCTCGTCGTTGGCGGACGCGAGCGACTTCACCGTCCACTGCTCGAAGGGAACGTGCCGCATGAAGGTGCTCACGAGGTAGCGCCTCGCCAGCAGCTTGTTCTCCCGGTTGACGGTGATGAGGTTCCCCGACATGACGAGCCTCACGAGCGCGTCCTCTGCCTGGCCCGCCTCGATGTGGACGCTCTCGACCTCGGCGCTCTCGGTGTCGCGCACCCTGACGCCGGAGCCGAGGGCGGCGACGATCTCCTTGCGAATGAGGACGTCGCCCGTGGAGGTGACGCGCGCCGCCGCGCGCTCTATGTCTCCCTCGTCGATGTCGGAGAGCGAGACCGTCACGTCCGACATCTGGACCCTCGTGCAGGGGAAGAGGTAGGAGACGCCCGCGAGGGAGGGGCTCCTCCCGACCCTCGCCGCCGAGGGGAGCGGCACGTCGGCGGGAATCCCGCCCTCGCCGATGACGCGAGCCCCGATGCCAGGCCCGCCCGCGCCAGAGGAGGGACCCTCAGGGGGAGCGCCCTCCTCCGCGTCGGCGTACTCGCCGCCTCCCGCGCCACCGACGGCCCCCTGCCCGGCGGCGTCGGGCTCGCCGCCGTGGCCGCCGCCGGCGATGCCCCTGATGGCCTCCTCGACCCCCGGTCGCTCGGCCTCGGACGCGGCGTCGTCCAGGCCGAACTGCTCGAGCACGTTCTCGGCCCTGAGAAGCTCCACGAAGGACTGGTGCGAGATGATGTCGAGCTGGTCGATCTGCAGCACGCCAGTGTACCGTCCGAACGGCAGCCTGAGGCCGCGCCCCATGGTCTGCTGGGTCAGCACCTCGGACGCCATGGCGCGAAGCGTCACGACGACGGCGATGTTCCTGACGTCCCAGCCCTCCTTGAGCCTGTTTACCGAGACCACGGCGAGGACCGGGGAGTCGGGCGCGTCGAGGTTCTCGAGGAGAAACTCGGTAGCATCGTCGTCGTGCCTGGAGTCAACCTGCAGAACGGAGGTCTGGCTTCCGAAGTAGCGCTGGGTTCGGAGGAGCTCCGCGACCTGGGTGGCGTGGTCAGTGTCCGCACAAACGACGAAGAGCACCGCGTTGAGGTGGTCCCTCCCGTTCTGCTCGGCATAGAGGTCGTAGTAGCGCTGCTTGTTGGCCCGCAGATGCACGGCATCGGCGAGCTGCTGCTCCTCGGGCGCACCGCCGGCCCCGTACCCCTCCCTGCGGAACGCCAGGACGGGAGCCTTCACGTAGCGGTCGCTGATCGCCTGGTACAGCGGGTAGCGGAAGATGACGTGGTCCCCGGGCATGGCCGAGGCAGTGAGCCCGACGCTCGCGGCGGGGTCGAGCTCCCTCAGGGCCGAGTTGAACGCCGCTGCGCTCTCGCTGTAAAGGTGCGACTCGTCTGCGATGACGACGAGGTCATCGAGCTCCCTGAGGTAGTCGAAGAGCACGCCCGCGCTCTCGTCGAAGCGCCTGGGCCTCCTCCTCTGCGCGTCCTGCGTGCCTCCGCGCGTGTCACCCTCGAGGCTCCTCGGAGCGATGAGCTGCTGGATGTTGAAAATGAACGCGAGAACGGGGACGTCGCGCCCGTAGTTGAGCAGCGAGGCGCCGTTGCTGCGGGCGACCCAGGCCGAGTAGTCCTGCGGCGTCACGACCTCGGGCGGGCAGGGGCTCCCCTCGATGTAGCGTCTCGACCCCTGCGAGAAGTTCTGCACGGTCTTCACCTGCACGGTCTTCCCGGGGGTGACGATCATGACGTTGCGGACGCCCTGCCGGCGCAGGTACTCCACGAAGGCCGCCATGAGGTAGGTCTTGCCCGCCCCGGTCGCCAGGTTGAGGATCTGCATGGTCGCGGGGTCGTAGTCTCCGTCGAGGGCGAACACGAGCTCGCGCAGGGCGTCCCTGTTCGGCTTGCGGAGATCGAAGTCGGCGCTGATGGAGTCGATCAGGCTGGAGTCGTACTCGATGCTCAGGCGCCCGCTCACAGCCCCACCCCCTTCGAGTAGGAGAAGATTCCGTCTGGGACGTGGACGATCTGCGAGCCCCTTCGCGCCCTGCGGAGGCGCTCCCGCGCGCCGTCGGCGACGCCGGTGGCGGCGATGACGAGCGACTCGCCCTCGGAGAGCTGGGCCACGAGGTCGTCAACGAGCGCCTCGTCGACGACGCCCTCGTGCACCCTGAGAAGGGTCTTGCCGCGACGGGCGTCGAACGCGCCCCTCTCGCCGTCCGGGAGCATGGTGAAGCCGAGGTTCGCTGCCACAGACCTCACGAGCAACTCCCCTGTAGCAGCCTCCGTGAGGACCACGCGGTCGAGCTCTGCGTCGTAGTCGAAGCATGCGGCCGCAAGGTGCGCGACCTGGAAGCCTCCGCCACCCCGCCAGTTGACTGTGCCTTTGAGTTTGCGCGTCTTCGTCATCCTCTTGAGCAGCTTGATCGTCTCATCGTTCTTGAGGCCGGGATCGTCGGCAACGAGCCTGCTCAGGACCGACGTGAACCTCGCCGCGTCGTACGGGCTCACCCCGTCGGGCAACTCCACACCCTCGGCGGCGACACGCTCGGGCCTACCGGAGGTGACGCCGCCGGGGTCCTCGTCGTTTATCACCTTCTCGAGGCGTGGACGCACAAACTTGCTGAACGTGGACTCGAGCAGCTCACAGGTTACCCAGCGTCGCCCCATCTTCTGTGCAACAGCGGCAGTGGTGCCGGAACCCGCGAAGCAATCGAGCACGATGTCGCCGGGGTTTGTAGCGATGTGAATGATACGCTCGAGCAGTCTCTCCGGTTTAGGCGTATCGAAGGGCTTCTCATTTGAAAAGAGGGCCTTTATCTCACTCTTTGCCTCATCGTTGGACCCTACTTCCAGATAAGGCCACCAATCTTCTGGTACCCTGCCCGGTTTTGTTGCCAGATATGACTTTGAACGAAAGCCTCCTGTACTGGTCAAATACAGCCGAGGCCAACTTCCTGAGGCAAGGCGCGCCCTGGCAAATCCTTTTGCTTCCTCGGTTGTGCAGTCAAGTACGATGGCGGGAACGTCCCGCTTTACCTTGGAGACAGGAACGCCCTCATTGTCGGCACGCCATTCTTCATCGTGAAGATTTTCCAAGCGGCAGGGAGCCCATTCATTCAGCCAGGCCAACATATCGCTTTGTCCAAAACGCCAGTGCCCTCCTCGAGGGGGACGAAGCATCTTGCCAGTCAGCGGACTTTGAATTGCGTAGCACATGCCTCCGGCACCGTCTCCCTTGTTCGCTGTTGCAGGAGCGCTTGTCCAGGGTCCAAGGGGATCGTTGTCTGGATTCTTATATGCGGAGTCCATCGCAACTGTTCGAGGAAGCCTGTTCCATTGAACTAAATTACTTTTCGCATATACCAGAATCATGTCATGCCGAGAAGAGAAACCCTCACGTTCTTTCTTATCGTTTCGTGGCTTGAAAGTCTTCTCCCAAGCTATTTCCGAGAGGAACTGTCCTGCACCAAAGACCTCGTCCATCAACATTCTGATGCGATGGACCTCAACATCGTCAATATGCACCCAGATAGTCGCATCGTCGCTCATGAGCTTTTTCAGGTTTAGAAGCCGATCTCGCATCATGGTTAGCCAGATTGAGTGCTCCAGATTGTCCTCATAAGAAGGAAAGGCTTTCTCGGTGTTGAACGGTGGGTCGATGTAGACGAGCTTCACCTTGCCGACGTACCTCTCGGCAAGCTCCGGCGTGCGCGTGAGCGCCTCAAGCACATCCCCCGACTCGCCGAGCACCATGAGATTGTCGCCCTGCGGCTCCAGGTCGGCGCGCTCCGAGTACGTCACGCCCTCCTGCCTGGGGGTCTGCTCGCCCGTCACGTACTCGTCGAGCTCGAGCACGCGCGTCTCGCAATAGCGAGGGTCGGAGGGGTCGACCCAGCTGTAGCCGTAGCGACCGTCCTCCGTGGGAATGAGCGCCATGTCCTTGTTGTACCAGGTCAGTTGAAGCCGCTGCTGACTCATCGAGCACCTTCCGCCCGTCGCGGTGGGCGACGGATAGAGCGTTGCGGCGCTCAGGGAAAGAGAGGGGTTTCTGAGCCGTCGCAATTCTGGGTAATATGTAGGCCCATCGATAACGAAAAGGCAGATAGCCAGATTATACGGTAATCCATCCCCCGCGTTAGAAATGTCCAAGAGAAGGTGTCTGCAAGACACTCCTACTCGGTTCCCAAGTTTAGCGAGGCACCTTCCATGCTCAGAGACACGTATCGATGAACCATTAGCTGAGAGGTCTCCCTTGAACCGAATCGGGTAGCAAGCGAAGCCGGGGAGACAGTACGCTGAGAACAGCAGGCTCTCATGGGGCGCTCCAAGATGTTCTTGGCAACCTTCAGCTAGAACACGATGACATTCCTGAGTGCCTTCGGACTAAAGGTAATGGCACCCTAGGAACTCTATCTGGCGCCGAATTACGTTGGGAAACCAGCCAACGCGGTTATGATTAATCTCAACCAGCTTTTGGAGCATGGCTCAACAGACTCTTTCCTCATCCCACTAGACGCGAAAACGTGGTTCCGCTCAAAGGCTCTCTTCGAAGCTAGGGTCAACCCTAGGTACGCTCTTTCAACTTTTTAATACAACTTCTTAATTGGTATGTCATCCCCCGCCAATCCCTTACCGGTAATCGAGCGGAATACCCTCTCAGGATTCTCGACTGCCAGAGCAACGCTATACCTTGCCCGTGTTACGGCAACGTAGAAGTTGCAGGCGCTCGCCGGCCTGAGCGCTGTGCCCGAAGTAAGGAACTTCTCGATGGGGCCAGTGGTGACGATAACAACGTCGTCGCGGGTCATGCCCTTCGACTTACGGAAGTTCATCGAGTCGCTGATCCCGTACTTCTCGCTCTTTTGCAGAGCAAGGAGAGTCGCTCCGTACTCGCTCACGTAACGATTCAGGTCTGACTTGGCAATGATGTATATCCCATCGTGCCGACCGCGCGGCTCGACAACGCTTACGGTGGGGCCGAACCCGAGCTCGTCGCCGACTATGATGTCGGAGAGCGCGGCGATTGGCGCGATGCTCCTGTGCGTCTCGTTCTCGTATCTTATGTCGAGAAGGCCCTTCCCCTCCCATTCCCGATAGAGCTTGATCACCTCTGCGTTCGGGTAGTTCTTCTTGTACTTTCGGTCCTTTTCTGCTGTGCTCAGCGTCGACTGGCGGGGGTCAAGGAATAAGTGGACGTCGATGCTCGACTTGAGGAGCCTTTCGAGAACGCACAGGTCGTTGCCCCTGAGATCCTGCGCTTCGTCGATGTAGATCGAGTCGTACAGGCGCTCGAGCCTTCTGATCGCAGCGCCCTTGCTGCTGTCAATCACGTCGAGAGTAAGCTTGCCGAGCAGGCTGGGGTAGGCGTCCCCGTCCCTCGTCAGATATCTGTCCGAGCCGCCCGGGTGCTTGTCCAGATCCACGTCGCGATTCGAGAGGCCCCTGAGGCGGATGCCTGGATATAGCAGGGGCAGGTACGGCCGAACGATGTCGTGCAGCTGAAATGCCTTCCATCCCGTTACCGACGCGTGGCGTTTTGCCCCGGTTGTCTTCTGAAAGATCCTGAGGGTGTCCTCGCGCTGGTTGGTTTCCGTGTAGGTGAGCACGAGGGTGCGTTCAGGGTTCGGCTCTCGTGCCACCGCGTTCGCAAGCTCCTCTGTCTTGCCCCAGCCCGCGACGGCGACGACGGCGTCATTCATTCTCGGCGCTTTCCGGAGCGGGGTCTATGAAGTTGATGGCGTTCAGGATGTACGAAGGTATGTCCAAAACTTCGGATTCACTCCTGTCGGCTTCCAGCAGCCTGAGCGCCCACTCCGTCTTGTTGTTCGTCATGAACTCCTCTAGATTGTCTGTGGAGTTGCCGCGCTTCCTCACGATTGAGGCAAGTGTTTGGAGTTTGTCTTTGTTCGCCTCGATCATCTGAGGCTCGATCGTCTTCCCTTCCTCGAGTGCGCCGCAGAAGAACGCCCTGACGTTCGAGAGGTGGGGTTTGGCGAGCCCGGCCCAGTAATCAGGGTCCTCCTCGTCGTTGTCGCGAAGCGCTGCCACCCTGCCTTTCCCCAAGGCACTTGCGAACTCAAGGAGGCGCTTGTGAGACGTTCCGCATTCGATGACGTCAATGCCCTTCTCGTGCGGCAGCTTGCCGCGCTTCTTTCGGAACGCCCAGTCAAAGACAAGCTCGTCGGTGGGACCTTCGACAAGCACCGACCTGTCTGCCAGCACGATCCGGAGCGTGTCGTATCCGCTGAGGCGCTTGAAGTAGCTGACGGTATCCTTGCTTAGGTTGGTTATCCTGCTCGGGCTGTTTCCCTCGGCCATCACGGAGAGGCTGTCCAAGCCGAGCCTGTTGAGGACGAAGGGGCTGTGCGTGGTGACGAAGATCTGCCTGTCCTCGCTGGCGGCATCAGCGATTACCCCGACGAGGTCGTTGAGCCACGAGTAGGAGAGGTGGCACTCCGGCTCTTCGAGCAGAAGGATCGACTCGCTATCGGCGTTCTCAAGCGACACGGCACACTTCGTGAGCGTCTGCTCTGCGCTGCCGAGCGCGTAGAGTGGCAGTCCGTCCCTGTGGAGGACGATCGAGTTGGTCCAGTCCGTGCGGGGCGACCTGTCAATCTGGAGACCGAGATCGCCTCTCCCTGAGCAGTTGACAGTGATTCCCGCAAGGATATCCCTGTCGACCTGCGCGTAAACCTGCCTGAACCGGCTGGCAACCTCAAACTTCTTATCGTCATCGAGCTCTTCGCCTACATAGCTCTTCGTGTAGGCGTCCACGGCCCTAGAACGGGGCTCGGGCATAGTATCGATGCGCGTGCAGCTGACCCCGTTAGGTCGCCTGACTATCGGATCGCCCTGGAAGATGTGCCAGGAGCAATCGTAGTAGTCAGTCGGAAGAACGAAAGGTCCGCCGGCCTCCTTGATGCTCCGGCACTCTTCGAGAAACTGGGGAAGCAGGTTCGGGGAAACGGAGTAGGTGATGTAGATGCCGGGCGCGTCCTTGAACTTCTTGTCAGGGTCGTTGGCTCCGGTGATCCTTGCTAGGCGCCAGTCCTCGGAGAACACTGCGACGATCTTGATCTCGGGGACGTTTATACCTTCCAAAGGACCGCCGAGTTCCTGGAAGAAGGCGTCGACGATGTCCTTGTTGAACCAGTCGGGCGACAGGGAGCGGCGGGCGCCCTGGCCGCGGATGCTCCCGCGCGTGACAAGCTCGATAGCGTCCAGGACGGTCGACTTGCCGGCAGAGTTCGCGCCGACAAGGATGTTGAGCCCCTCCTTGGGCTCCCAGACGAAGTCTTTGAGGATGCGGAAACCGCTAACGCGAAGCTCACGAATCATCGAGGTAGGCCCCCTGGAATAGACGAACGATCTCCAGTTAAAAGCCAGTCTTGGTGGCTTCCCCGATTTTACCAAAGCAGCCAATCGCCGCTCGATGAGTGGTGCGCAAGCGCGAATCAGTCTGAAGCCGATACCGCTCCGCGAGCCGGTCGACGACTATACAGCGCGGGCAAGCTCCTCGAGACGACCAAGCGCGATTTCCAGCCAGTCGAGCTCTCGCTCGCAAGGCCCCATCGACCAGTGCGTAATGTACCGGCACTGCGAGAAGACCGCGTTGCCGAGCGTCTGCACGTCGTCGATGTGCGCAAGCTCGCGCCTGAGTCCCCGTGCGTCATACAAGGCGAGCCCGTAAAGCTCCTCATACGAGTGACCGCAATCCATCTCGAATCCAAGCTCCCGGAAGCGCACTGCCCAATCGTCGCGCTCGAGTGCGGCGGCACCACGCTCCTCGATTGCAAGCCTCAGCTTGTGAGCGTACTCGGCAACGTCACTGGTCTCCATAGCGGCTTCTCTCTGATTCGTGGGGATGGTTTGCGACACCGCGGGTGCATAGCGCACCGCCCTTCTGCGCCTACGGGGCGTGCGCAACGGTCAGCTCAGGGCACGACCGAACGCAGCCACCGTTTCGTCGGACGCCCTGTCGGGCACCTCCTTGCCCATGGCCTGCTCGATGACGTCGAGGAGCCTCTTCGCGCGATCCAGGAAGAACGTATCGAAGTCATCCGCGGCAAGCGCGTCGTAGTCTACGAGGTGGGACTCCACGCGCCTGCGGAGCTCGTCACCGTCGACCTGCTCATCCTTCATGATCTTCGGGAGGTACTTCGAGGGCGCGACGCCTCCGATCTCCCGGTTCGTGCGCGCGATGAGCGGGGTCTTGTTCACGATAGAGTTCCACTTCGTCCGTTCGAGCCCTGTCTTCTCGCAGTACGCGCGCGGGAAGATGTGGTGGATGTCCGGCGGGGTCTCCATCGACTTCACCATGGTCATCGGGGCACCGTCGACGAAGTCGAGGCAGTTCTCGCGGAACACGAGGGCCATGACGCCCTTATAGGCGGCGCTGTTTCTGGTCTGGAGGCCCAGCAGGCGCGTGGACTGGAAGTAGGCGGCGTTCACGGTGCGCATCGCGGAATCCTTGCCCTCGATCTCCGCCACCAGGTCCTCGATGTCGTTGGCGTAGCGCGTCTCGTTGGCGCCGCCGTACATCTCCCCGAAGATCCCGCACCACAGCCACCGCCGGAGGGTCGCCTTCACCGGCTGCCGGTCGAACGTCTTGCGCCCGATGTAGGCGCAGGTGGCTGCGAGCGGGATGAGCTGCGTGGTGTACGGGAGGTCGCGCATGCGGAAGACGCACTCGCCGATGAGCAGGTCGCGGGCCATGTCGAACCCGTCCAGCAGCGCGTCCAGGTTGGCGACGTAGTCCTCGTAGCGCAGCGCCAGAACGTCCTTCTTCTTGCAGCTCGTGCTGCCCTTGGTGCCGGCGCGCTTTGCGCGATACGTCGTGTAGAGCGTCATGGAGGTCAGAAACGTCGTCTCGTCGACGCCCTGCATGAGATCCGTTCTGATGTCCTTGCCTTCGGCGCAGATGCGCGGGCGCACGACCTTGTTCCAGTTGCCGCGCAGGTCGAAGTCATAGGTGGCGAAGGCCGCCGTCACGAGCTCGAACACGGTGAGGGAGACGCCCCCCGTGTTCACGTTCTCGAAGACCTTGCAGACCGCCTCGCGGGGCGTCGTCTTGTCCAAGGTGATGACCGGAATCTTGTAGTCCTCCATCGTCCTGAGGACATCCTCCTTGAAGTGCTTCCAGAGGGCGTACTCTCCGGACTTAAGACCATAGTGTTCGATGAACTCTGTAAACCAATCGTCACGCTCCTGGGAGTCGAACACGAGGTTTGCGGGAAACATGAGCTCCTCGATCTCGCGCTCACGACTCGTGAGGTCGAGGACGACCTTGCGACCGATGTCCTCGGTGACGACGCGCTTATCCGATATGGAGATGACTGCATCCTCGCGGTCTTCCTCCGGATCGAGGCATTTGCGCATATCGAGGTAGTAGAAGCGGCTGAGCTTCTGGCCGCGCTCGTTCGAGGTGCTGACGGGGTCTTTCCCGAAAAGCGAGCAGTACAGCGAGGTGAGCCGCTGCTGGCCGTCGAGGACGAGGTAGTCGGGCTCGCGGGAAATGCCGTGCGTTCCCTCGAAGGCGCGGTACTTAAGCCTCACCTCACCGCCTCCGCACTCGAGCCTCATGAGCGCGCCCATCGGATACCCCTGCGTTAAGCTCGCGATGATGTTCCTGATGCGCCCGTCATCCCACGTCCAGCTGCGCTGGAACTCCGGGAGCTGATGCGTCCCCTTGCCAACCCCTTCGAGGAGCTCGCCGAGCGAGGTGTCATATGATTTGGGCGCCGCTATAGCCATATTGGCTCCTTCAAGGTAAGAAAGAAGTGTCAGGACTGCATATATATCTCTAATCTCTTATTTTACAACGTGTCGCCCATGGCGAGAACGCGGCGAGAAGAGTCTGTGCAGCTCTGAGATGCCACACCCACCACGGCTCGCTCATCATCGAGGGTCGACCGCAGCCCACTCGCCTCCGCTCCATTGCACGTGGCAGCGCGCACTACGCTATGGCGAATGAGCTGCTGAGCTGTCACGCCTACCCGCGGGTGATGATGGGATGTTGCGCCGCTCGCGACCCTCGCGGCGGACGCCGAGAGCGCTGCGAAGCCGACAGGATGACGCATGCGTCCGCGAACACCGACACCCGTAGGGCGACATGTCCACCCGCGTGTTGACATCATCGAAGTACGGCAACTCCTCCCGTGCTGCCTGAGCAACAGCGTGAATTGAAAATTCTGCGACAATCCCTGCCCTGTTGGGAGGCGTCGTACCCCTCGACGCATACAAGCCCACCTGGACCCTGTAAAATGACCGGGTGCATCTTGAATCGAATCAACACTTCTGTGCACTCCGGTCTTCAGAGAGATTGGGCCCATATGTTCCAGAGAGTGCTCTGCTTGCTGCTGCCTTTCCTCGCCGCCTTATTCGTGGCGACCCCTCATGCCTACGCCGAGGAGGTCGCGGACACCTCGATGTACTACCTCGGTGACGCAGTCAATGCCGGCCTCGACACGGGATATGCAGAGGCAAATGAAATCGGCCAAGATGACCCGCACTTCAGTTGGAGACTCGGACAGTTCATCGTAAGCGGCTATACAAGCGTAGAGCAAAGCCCTGAGGGCTACCCGGTCTTCCTAAAGGTCGCTGGAGACCAGATCCGCCTCTCCTTTAGGCTCGATCAGAACATCAACGCCCTCAACGACAACGACGCACTATCGGTAAACGATGACGACAACGGATCAGACGAGGCTCTCGGGGTCCCCAGAACAGACTTTGGACGCGGAACGCTCATTGTGCGCCAGACAAACTACCAGAACGAGACAATGGAGCCGCAGGTCTACACCGACTACCTGTCTGGAATCGAGCAGGGGGCGGACACTGAGGTTCAGCTCTTCGAGGAGGGCGAATACGAGGTGGCGCTCGACTACGAGGTAAAGGATGATCCTAGAAAAGTCGGCCCCGTGTCTATTGTACCCGGCTTCTCAAACTACAGAATTAGCTTCAAGTTCGCCGTACGCAACGGCAACTGCATGGTTTTCCCGTTTGATGTGGAAACCCACTCCGAGCTAACCAACGAATCCTATGCACAGAACGGCTTCTATCTCGATCTCGCAAGGTCGCGGTACCTCGACATCTACGTCAAGAGGGAGGTCATGGCGCCCGGCGCCGACGGCCTTGTCGAAGACGTGAGGTTCAATGGCCCTGCAAGAGACGGTGATATGTACACCGAAGATGGCGTCTACACGGTAACTGCCTCGAACGAGTACACGGGTCAAACCACGGAGAAAGTCATCTATGTAGGGGACGACCCAGTTCTAAAGGCATACGCCGTCACAGGCCTCCCCATCCAGGAAATCAACCAGAGAATTGCATCCGGCGAGACCATCGACGATGACGGCAGGCTCGTCTCCGCACCGGCTCACATCGACCAGGACACCGCTTCAGAGAGCGAGACACCTCGCAGCTTGACATCCATTGCAGGAGTGGCGCTAGCCATTGCCATCGTCGTGGTGCTCGGAGTTGTCCCAATGCACAGAAAGAGGAAAGCCGGAGGTGCTGGGCTGCCTCCTTCAGGTGAGGGAGTCTCACACGAGGACGAGGAGGAAGACGACCGATGAAGAAACTGCTTTCCGTCCTTCTCTCCGTCTGCCTCGTCCTGACGGGATGCTCCAGCGGAGCATCTGCCCAGGCCCTCTCCAGTCCACAATCCTACGAATATGCGGACGAGTACGCTTCACTTGATGACCCAGAGCTTGTTGAGTCTCTCGAGGAAGGCGTCTACGAGTCGCTCGTATCGGAACTCTCCTCAGACGAGTATCTCGTTGAGGAGGTCGAGGCCGCCTATGTATCCCAAGAGTACATCGAGGAGCTAAGCTATAACTCCTTGGGCAACGTTTTCTTTGGCTACTCGCTCGAGGATGTAATTAACCATTTTGGAGACACCCCCTATGTCTTCACAGCACAGGACGGTCAGACGGTTGTCAAGAAGTTCGTGAGCTACGACCAGACGTGGGACGAGGTCGCCCGCAACGTCGCCATGGGTACGGGCGTGATTGTAGTGCTCGCAACGGTTACCGTCGTCGCTCCCGCGGTGGGCGCCCCGCAGGCAATCACTGCCATCTTTACCTTTGCAACAAAGGGTGCAATCGTCGGAGCAGCAATTGAGGCGCCGGTGTCCGGCGCAGTTGCGGGCATCACGACGGGGTTGGAAACCGGCGATGCAGATGAGGCCATACGCTCCGCAACGCTCGCCGCGAGCGAAGGATACAAGACGGGGGCGATCATCGGAGCCGCAACGGGAGCGCTCGCTGAAGCCTCATTCCTTCGAAGCGCTACGAAGAGCGGCCTCACCATGAGCGAGGCAGCAACCGTACAGATGGAGTCGCGGTACCCTCTCGCAGTCATACGAGATATGCGGAACATCGACGAGTACACCGTGTACAAGAATGCCGGGCTCAAGCCCTGCACCGTGAAGACGCCTCAGGGAACGCGCACGGTCCTTGCCCGGGACCTCGACCTCAAGAGGAAAATCGATGCGGACGGGCACACCAATCTCTGGCTAATGGAACAGGGGTATGCGCCGCGAGACGCTGACGGGTATCCTTACGAGCTGCATCATGTTGGCCAGAAGAACGACGGGGCGCTCGCCATTCTAACGAGAAAGGAACACGACTCAGAAGGATTGCACTTCCAGCAGGAGTCCGAAATCACCCGTAGGACCTTCAAGACGGAGCGCAGGAACATATACAAGTACATCGCCGAGCGCTACTCCGAAGCAGCATAGATTCCGTTAGGAATAGAATGACCGTATCGGCTCAGTTGGCTGGCGAGGGGACGGACAATGTCAGAGAGCAAGCAGATTCAGCGTCCGGGAGAGCTCACTTTGGGGCTCGTGCCCACTGATATTGAAGTCAAGGCGGACAACGCCCTCCGTATCCCGTTAGACCAGCTCCCAGCGCTAGGCGCCGGTCTTGCGTCGCTCGCCGAGGCGATTGCGCCGGCCGTCGCCGCCGCTACCGCTCCCGTGCTCTTCACGGTGACCGATGCCGCAGGTTCTCCCCTATCCCCCTCCGTGCTCCAGGCATTCAAGGACGGCACGGGGCTCCTTGCCTCGTACCGAGACCCCGAGAAGGGTTTCGCCCAGGCGCGCCTCCACGTCGCCGACGCCGCCCAGGCGCCCGTCGTGGCGTTCGATCCGGCGACGCTCGCCATGGCCGCCGCCCTCATGGTCATCACACAGAAGCTCGACTCGATCCAGCGCACGCAAGAGGAGATGTTCGAGTACCTTCGCCAGCGCGACAAGGCTGAGCTCAGGGGAGCTCTTCAGGCCCTCGCGGACATCGCACGGGACTATCGCTTCAACTGGGGGAATGTGACCTTCCTCCAGAGCGCACACGCACAGGTACTCGAGGTAAGGAAGCAGGCGGACGCCGCCGTGACACTCCAGCGCGCCCAAGTTAGGGGAAAGCTCGCCGGCGGCCCCATTGAAGTCCGCGCTGCGGTGGAAGCTAGGTTGGGAGAGCTCGTCGACCACCTCGCGGAATACCGCCTAGCAACCTATGCGAATGCCCTTGCATCGTTCCTTGAGCCGCTGCTAAGCGGCAACACCGACGCTACCTACCTCCGCTCGGTCGCCGAGCGAATCTCCGCTCACGGAGTCGCGTATCGCGAACTCTACACCGAGTGCTACGAAGCCGTCGAGGCGAGCTCACGCGCCTCCCTGGACTCAGCGATACTTGGCGGAATCTCCGAGGCGGGCAAGGCGCTTGGCGGGCTGCTCTCGATGACACCCATCGGTGACCTCACACCGGTCGACGACGCTCTCTCCGACGCGGGTGAGGACCTCGGTAAGTTCAACGAGGGTATCACCGACTCGCTGCTGGGGAGGCTCCGAGCGATGAGCTCGCCCGAGGTGCTTCCGCTCCAGCAGGGCGTCGAATCGCTCGCGTCGCTCCGCGAGAGGCCTATGGCCATTGCCGCCGACTCGGGTGCGCTTTACCTCCTTCCAAGCGAGGAGTAGCTTCCAGCACGCGGACTCCCATCAGTACGTTTTGGCAATGTCAGAAGCAGGTTCTTCTCGCCGCTGCCAGAGAGGTAACCGGTCACGATGCCGTCCCTGGAATCATTTGTCACCGAGCTTGGGAGAAGGCCCCGACTGAACTCATCGCCGCGCGCAACGCTCTCACCGAAAAGCCGCATGATCTCGAAGCGGGCTTTCTGCCAAACGAACCTTAGTGTTTGATGTTGGGCCGAGCTCGTAAACTCGCTATGAGGCGATCAACCAGTGCCCGATCGCACCAGCCGAGCTCATGGTGCGATTCAACCCTGAGATCTCGGGAGAGGAAAACCCATGCCGTGAGCCGTCAACAGGAAGCTCGCGTCAACTACGGCCACCCTCTGAGCGACCCACCTAAAAACCAAGCACAGCTTGGTGGAGTGCTTCGCGCTGTCCCCGCACAATGACATCGTCAGCTGACAGATGCAACCACACAGTGAAGGGACTGAACAATATGGCACTCCGACTCAAGTACGCAATGAACTTCGAAGCTATAGAGCCCTCCTATGACCTCACGATGAGCATCGAGGAACTTGACGCTCAGATGGGTGACCTCAGACACTTCCGTGACGAGGGACTGTTCCGCGACTCCGATTGGCAGAAGTCCGTGAGGGATATCCTCGATTTCCAGCACGAAGACGGCAGTTTTGGGTTTGTTGACCCCCGCCACGTCCCCGCCGACGCACGCGTCGACTTTGTCTATCGCCCGAGCTATGCATGCTGCCAGGTTCTTATCAAGCTTGTGCTTGAGGGCGGGGTCGACGACACGGTTATCCGGAGTCTTAGCAAGGGCTTGGAGTTCTGCTGCAAGCGACGCCTCTTTGGCCATGGATTCGATGGGAGTCGTCAGCAGATCGAGGACATCAACGACTTCGTCTCCTGCGGAACACTGGAGCTTGCGAGCTCTTGTCCGGACGTCTGCCCGGAGTTCTTTGCCCTTCTGAACGCCATCGGGACAGAGTACGCGGAGAGGGTCCGTACGTGCAACGTCTTCGATGACTTTGGTGAGTTTCTCGCCGTAGACACGATGCAAGTGGCACGAGCGCTTGGGCACGAGGAGCTTCTTCCGCTCTTTGTGTACGGAACGCTGATGACGGGAATGCCGAACGAATCGCTCGTTTCGGAGAGCGGCTATCTGGGAGCGGCTACGGTTTCAGGCTTTACCCTATACGACCTGGGCGCGTACCCCAGCATTCGCCATACCGGAGCTAACGGCGGTGAGAGCCTTGTTCACGGTGAAATCAGGCTGGTAGACGTTGACACGCTGGTTGCCATCAACCGCCTTGAGGGGGAAGGTGCTCTCTATCGCGCGGAGCGAGTGACCGCACGGGTCGCAGGTCGCGAGGTTCCCGCGATCGCCTATGTCTACCTGCATGATATTAATTCCAAAAACGAAGTCCCTACCGTTCTGCAACCATACAACCGTTACGTTTCCGTAAGAGACTCCCTCATCTGGTATGTCTGCTATGGGTCGAACATGCTATTCGAGCGCTTCATGAACTACGTCAGAGGAGGACGCTGCCGATTCAACGAGCGGAGCTACGGAGGCTGCGGCGATACGACGCCGCCACTTGCAAGCGAACCGGCTCTTCTCCCCTACTCGGTCTACTTTGGCAACATGAGTGGATCCTGGGATGGCAGTGGGGTGGCGTTTCTTGACCCAGCTCGGGAAGGACAATCCTTTGCGCGTGCATACCTTATCACGCGTGAGCAGTTTGAACAGATTCACAGCGCAGAGGGGCGCGGCGAGTCTTGGTATCCGGACGCACTCGAGCTGGGCTCGAGAGCTGGCATCCCGATGGTTACGTTCACCAATAGGTGCCGTCGACCGGAGAACGCGCCAAGCGGGGCCTATCTCGAAGTGATGCGCTCTGGACTTAGGGAGACTCATTTCCATGAGGATCCAGAGCAGTTGGAGAGCTATCTCAGAGAGATTGCCTCGACATAGTCCGTACGGGGTCGGACGGGTGCCGTTGGGACGCGTCCGTCCAACCCCCATCTGGTAGCGCTTGCTAAGATGCTGATAGATATGAGGGGGGTCCGATGACCGTTTCTGAGTTCATTCGCCAACACATGCCAGACGCTACGCAGCTTGAACGAATGCTGTGGGACGAAAACGCCGGGCGCAGTCTGAGCAGGCTCGATGCGGCACCGGTCAATTCCTCGGAACTTCGCCAGGTGATTCGTCGCTATGCAAACGGCCCACAGGGGCCATTCGGCACGGAGCGACTCGATCTTTTCCATGAGACCCATGAGCTGTTTGAAATGCTGGCTAAAGAGGCAGGCAACGAAGGGCTCACCCCATACGACCTCAAGAACTCCTTCATCGGTAACGAGGAGGCAGACCTCATCATGCTCGCTGCCTCACACGAGAGCGTGTCCCAGGAGTATCTCGCTGGAAACGTTCTCTGCTGCTCTGTGAACGCAATCGGCGAACGCCGCACTCGCCTAAAGGACGGCGTTCGCATCGGCAACATGTGCGTCCAGACCGACTTCGGCTATCACGGCGAGTTCAAGTCCTCGGTACATCCCATTTGCCTGCCGCTCAACCTCTCCGACGTTTACGTGCTGCTGGATGCGCTCAAGAGTTATGAGGCGGCGCGCGAGGCGAAGGATCCACATCGGCTGCTGTGCGAAAGAATCTCCGGAATGATACACGTGCAGCTCAGCGATTATGCAAAAGGAATCCTTGATTCCCGCTTCGAGCGGAAGGGACATTACTTTACGGACGAGAACCCCGTTTACAAAGATGATCAAAAGTCTCATTGGCGCTGGATCATGCTCGAGAAAAGTGGAGCGAAGGTAGAGGTCGAACTGATTGACGGAAGCGTCTCTGTTGGGATGATTGCTCACTCACCTGGAAAGAGGGAGGAGCTTCCGGGGCTTGCTCTTAAGCTGGATGACGGTTCAGTGCTCTCGGCACCTTGGGTCGACGTTGTTGACATCAGGCAAGCAGGAGAGCGCAGATAGGAAGTTCCTTGACGACCTGAGTACGGCCACAGGTCCTTCTCGCGTACTTTGGCCACTCCTGCCGCTTCATAGGCATATGCAGAGATGTATACGGGTTCGGGGTGCACGGGTATCGCCCACCTTGTCATAAGCGACGGAAAGAACGTACTCTACACCTATGCCTTCGGAAACCGAAACGATTCAGACAACAATCCAATCAAGGACAGCGAGCCCATCATCGAGATTGAACTCTTCGCCTCCATCCACAGAATCATGCAAACAGGGCGATACCCGGAAAGCACACACGAGACGGCGAAGAGCATCGTCTTCGTCCAGATGATTGGTGTCGAAGCCCTGAAAAACAAGAGTTGTTCCGATGCAATGACCATCAACCTGTGAAACGTTAATCGTCAGGAATCTACGGTAGCCAGACTGTTGCGAACCCCAGACTACTCGCCGCCGACAATGTCGTCACGCCGGGATGGCACCGGGCATACCAAACCGAGGTCCATATCCAAGCGCGATGGCACCACCGCCGAAACCACTCCAGACGACCGCGCAATGAGAAATCCGTTCCGACGGCCGAGGCCGCCTCCACGCGCTCAGCGCTCGCCTACCCTCCTCCAGACGCCAGTTCTGTCGTCCCAGGCGAGCTCAATGTTATCTCCGGTCTCCTCATCGAAGACGACGCGCTCGGCGTGTACATCACCAATCACGGGCGTAAGGTCCTCCGGCTCCTGCCAGTCGAACCTCCAAGCCGTCCGCGTCACCGTGAAGCCCAGGCTCACGTCGCCCGTGCGCATCTCGAGGAGGCACTCAATCTCGTCCACGCAGGCGTCGCACGCCGCCGTCTCGCGCACACGGTACTCGACGCGCCAGGGCACGGGCTCGCCGGGCAGTGCGCGCCCGCAGAAGTCCCTAACCGCGCGCTCCACGGCGCCCGCGAAGCGGTAGGCGACGACCACGGGCGCTCCGTCCGCGACACCGTCGGCGAGCCCCTCGAGCCTCGCGAGTGCGACTCCGAGCCACTCAACCTGCTCGTCGCAGGACCCCATCGCCCAGTGGGTGATGTAGCGGCACTGGGAGAAGCACGCGTCCCCGAGCGTCTGCAAATCGTCGATGCAAGCAAGCTTGTGCCTGAGCCCCTGCACGTCATGCAGGGCGAGACCGTAGCGCTCCTCGTACGAGTGCCCGCAGTCCATCTTGAAACCGAGCCCCCAGAAGCGCTCTGCCCAGTCAGTCCTCTCGAGCGCGACGGCACCCCGCCCCTCGATCTTCTCCCTGAGTTCGTGCGCGAATCGCGCGACGTCACGTCCTTCCACGGCAGCCTCCCTTCTTCTCACGGGTAAAGCGTCACGTGCACAACGAGAATGCCACCGCTTCGCAACACTACGTCTGACCTGCTCGTTGTTTTCTACATCCGCCTGTATTGTTTGGACATCATCTCATGCGGAACGACAGCATCCAATCTACCCGAAATGAAGCCCGCTGCTGATTAGCTTCTCCGCATAGTCATGAAACGCTACGTAAGCTTTTTGAGCAAGTACTCTTTGCGCATCAATCGTTGGAATTAAAGAGTGCCAGTCAAGCCTGTCTTCGGCATGGTGAACCACAATCATCCCAGACGAGGCATCCTTCTTTACTCGAACGTACGGATAGCCCATATGGATGGGAGAGAGAATGTCGTGATGCTTTTCTCCATGGAGCTTTTCAAGTAGATTAGCCCCAATATGCTCCTTGCCATGAAGCGCATCCAGACACTCCCGCAGACAATCTAACTCCGGGCTCTTCATCCCATGAGCCTCAAACAGCTTATATTTGCTTGTATTCTTTTCCGCAATTTCCTCGATGGACATGGCGCCTTCAGCGCCACTTTGTGCAATTATAGACAGCTTCCAAGTCGCTTGATATATCTTATCTTTAATCTCCTTAGGTAAGTCGATTGCGGACCGAACTGTGGGCTCAACATAATCGGAAAGAATGCATCCCCAGACCGTCCCCTCCAAATCATCAAGATGAGACTGCTCCACTTCTGTCCAGGCACGCAACGAACGAATGTGCCTTCTCAGCATCTTAATTTCGTGATTCAGAGCCAAGATGTAGCGGTTATATGAATCATAAAACGCCGAATAGAATATAGGGGTTGACCGAGGGGAGAATAGTTTGGACTCAGGGTCAGACAAAACAATCTCATCCCTCTTCCGGCAGTACTCACTGACGCAATCAAACTCATTCATATTCTGCGGTCATCTCCTCGTTCTCTAGTGCTAACAAGCAATAGATAATGCCTACATGATGTCAGGTTTTTGACTATCTTCGCAGAGCTTGCTGCAACCATGCCCAAGGCGATGTGGGAGCTCGAGCAAATCGGAACTCGAATCTCCTGCGACGGAGAGAACGAGGCCTCAGGTTCTTCTCGCCCTGACCAGCCGCAGCAGCTTGGGCTAGAACGTGTTGAGCGGGTTCGCACGCGCGTCAACCAGGACTACTTCCGCAGCGTGCTTCTTTCCAACTACGGCGGCATCTGCTGTCTCACGGGTATCGACATTCCCGCCCTGCTCACGGCGAGCCACATCAAGCCGTGGGCGGCGGCCACACCGAGCGAGCGACTCATGTCATCGAACGGCCTTTTGCTCAACGCACTGCACGACCGCGCCTTCGACCGCGGCCTCATCACGCTCGACGACCGCTACCGCGTCGTGGTCTCCTCGCGCGTGCCGCACACGCCTACGAACGACCAGTGGCTCTACGCCTTCGACGGGAGGAAGGTCGCCCTGCCAGGAAGCGACGAGTCGACCTGGCCGAGCCTCGACTTCATCCACTACCACAATGACTGCGTCTCCGAGCGGCGCGCACGAGCGGACTTCACGATAGCTCATCATTACGCCATACGCCCAGCTTGATAAAAAAACAGGTGGCGTGCTATTCCCGATATAGAGCTGCACTCCAAAGCTAACTACAAATTAGTGAGAAGACGATGATTGGGAGTCGAAGACGGGTCGGTCCCTCATCCTGGCGCCCCTGCTAGACAAAGGATAGCAGGGGCGCCAGGATGAGGGAGAGCGAATTAATCAACTTTTAATTATTCTACTTAGTTACGCCATAAAAGCGCCCCCATGTTTCGCTTGCATCAGAGGCGTAGGGGGCTTCGTGGATATAATAGCAGCACTTCTCACGACGAACAATAAAGAGAGGCCACGTTGGTCACCGTTCCTACACCAAACAGTACTGGCTACAAGACGATATGGCTCAAGCCAGTAAAGGGCGCGGCCTCCCATCTTGTTCGCATCATAAATGATAGCCTGGCGGAAGGGTTCCGGACATTCAAAATCAAAATCAAGAATGGCGGCGAGGGCCTATACCCCAACATCTGCCTACCAATAGCGGGGACAATCGAGTATTACTCCTCACTGGGCTGCCAGTTTCTTCCGTCCCGATCATCCTCAGGTAGCTCCTACGCAAGCATAATCGGATTACTCAATCCATACTCGAATCCGCTTGAGGTCAGGCAGGACGCTTTCCTTGACAAGATATGGCGAATCAATGCGGACACCCACTACCAAGTAGTAACTGGCACCATCAATTCCCTCCGCAAGGCTGCCGTAATGAGCAGCGGAGTTCTAAACGCACTTGAGCTCTGTCTGAATGAGATTTCAGACAATATTCTCGTTCACTCGACTCGCTGCGAAGAGAACTCTCCCTCAGGACTTGTCATGACCCAATACCACAAGTCAACTGGAAGAATCGCAATTTCTGTTTACGACCAGGGAATCGGAATCCCAGCATCACTAAAGAAGGGCGGAATCGCCTTCGAGAACACGAAAGATGCCATCCTACTCTCCATGCAGGCAGGAGTAACTGACGGCAAAGGCGCCGGCAACGGGCTATGGCTCCTGAAATCCATCATTGAGCAAGGACGTGGATCTCTGGAAATAACATCCGACGGAGTTCGATACTCCTTAATCCACCGAGAGGATTACTCCTCGCGCGAGACCTTCTCGAAGTCACTGAGCCTTATCGGGGGAACCACACTAGTTGATTTCCAGCTAGACGTTAGTCAGCCAATTGAGCTTGATAAAGTCCTTGGTCCCAACGGCTTCATTGACCTCTGGATGGAAGAGCGCGAGGAAGACTGGGATGGAACCATTGTCCGACTCAACGTTGCAAAAGAGGCAGACGGGCTCGGGAGCAGAATTGACGGAAGCAGCTTCAGAAATCTAGTTCTGAACGTAATGTCTTCAGCCCAAACCGTCATTCTCGATTTCTCCAGCGTAAGTATCGTCAGCTTGTCCTTTGCAGACGAGGCGATCGGAAAGCTGATTGACACAATTGGGTTCGGCTCCTTTCTTGAAAGAATCAAGATCGAGCAAGCGAACGAGACGTGCTTGACGATTATTCAGACTATTATCTCGCAACATCCGTCCGGACAGGAAAGCTGATTGACAGAGCAGACAACGTCCTGGCCGTAGCTACAAACAGCACGCGAGCTTCTCGCCAAGACCGGATGCCCTACTCACTTGTCCCTAAACACCAGCAACCCGCTGTAATCCGTGTCGCGCGGGCGTCGGCGGTCGGGGTCGCGGAAGAAGTCCGCCGCGAGCCGGCGGATCACGGGCGAGAGGGCGATCAGCGCGATGAGGTTCGGGATTGCCATGAGACCGTTGAAGCAGTCGGCGAACTCCCACACCACGTCGAGGTTGGTCACGCAGCCAGTGAACACCATAGCGACGTAGGCAACCTGGTAGACGCGCACCGCCACGCGCTGGGCGCGACTCTTGCGGAAGAGGTACTCGACGCACTTCTCGCCGTAGTAGTACCAGGCGATGAGCGTGGCAAACGCGAAGAGCATGAGACCCACGGTCACGATGTACTGGCCGCCGGGGATGCTCTGCCCAAAGGCCGCCGAGCTCATGGCGCCCTCGGACATCATGGGGTCGGCGTGCCACAGCCCCGAGGTGATGATCACGAGGCCCGTGATGGTGCACATGACGATGGTGTCGAAGAACACCTCGAAGGTGCCCCACAGGCCCTGGCGGGCGGGGTGGTCGGTGTCGGCGGAGGCGTGCGCGATGGGCGCCGAGCCCATGCCCGCCTCGTGGGTGAACACGCCGCGCGACATGCCCACGCGGCACGCGTACATGACCGTGGCACCCAGGAAGCCGCCCGTGGCCGCCGTGCCGGTGAAGGCGTCGCGGAAGATCTGGCCGATGGCGGCGGGGATCTCGCCGGCGTTGACCACGAGCACCGCCGCGGCGCCGAGCAGGTAGAAGATCGCCGCGAAGGGCACGAGCCTCTCGGTAATCTGTGCGATGCGGGTAATGCCGCCGATGAGGACGAGTCCTGCGAGCAGCGCCACGACGGCACCGATGACGGGCAGCGGCACGCCGAAGGTCGCGTTCACGCTGCCGGCGAGCGAGTTGGCCTGCACGCTCGCGCCGATGCCGAAGGACGCCAGGAAGCCGAAAGCGGCGAACAGCATCGCGAGCCAGGTCTTGCCCAGCCCGCGGGAGATGTAGTACATGGGGCCGCCCACGATCTCGCCGCGCTCGTTGCGCGTGCGGTACGCCACCGAGAGCGTGACCTCGCAGAACTTGATGACCATGCCGGCCAGCGCGGAGAGCCACAGCCAGAAGATCGAGCCCGGGCCGCCCGTGGCCACCGCGAGCGCCACGCCCACGATGTTGCCGGTGCCGAGCGTCGCGGCGAGCGCGGTGCACACCGCCTGGAAGGGCGAGATGGTGCCCTCCCCCGCCTCCGACGGGTCGGCGCGCCGGAAGAGCGTCTTGGTGGTGTAGCGCATGACCACGTTGAAGCGCGTGAACACGACGCCCTTGGTGACGGCGAGCAGGAACACGCCGGTTCCGAGCATCAGCACGACCATGGGGGCGCCCCACAGCACGTTGTCGTTCAGCGCGGTGATGGCGGACATGAGGAAGTCGAACATGAGGGGCCTCTCGTTTGGCGCGCGGGCAGTTTCAGCTACACAGAGGGTAACTTTGCCCTACCCGTGTTTCCGCAGCGTGACGGGAGCGTTGATTGATGGGCCGCCGGGCGCCCATGGGAGCGACGCACCGTTTTACCGCCACTGGCGGTAAAGATTTGACGGTAAAGTCGCGAGCGTCGCGAACGCACGGACCTCACTGTCCACGAGCGCAACGACAAGGTGGTCACCCGCCGAGAAGTGCCTGCCGCCGCGCAGCTCAGAGCGCCCAAGGGAGCTTATCTACCGGTGACACACGAAACCCAACCGTCTGTCGATAGAGATTCGAACCATATGTCCTTCTCGACTGTCTTGAGCTGGGAACGCAGCTACGTGGAAGACAACTGCAAGACAAGGCCTACCTCCCCCGTGCTAGGGTCTTACTCCCCCATGGAGACACGGAGGCTTCATGAGGAACTCCCTTAAGAGCTTGAACGCGAGCGCGCTACACTTGAAGAGAAAGGAACAATATGGTTGGAGGACTCGTCATGGACGTCTCGTCGGCACAGGCCGCAGCAAAGAAGGCAGTTGAGATTCTCGTGGAGCTCATCCCGGAGGCTAAGTACGCGGCTCTCGAGGGCATCGAGCTGAGCGAGGACGAAACTAGCTGGCACGTCGTTGTTGGCTACGTCCTCGGAAGCGACCTTCCGGCAACGGCCCTTGCAGGACTCACTACCAGCCCAAAGTCACTGCGCACCTATATGACGCTCATCCTCGACAGGGCCACGCTCGAGTTCAAGAGGATGGAGCCCTACCATGAGCCGGCGTAAGGTCGCACTCGACACCAACGTATTCCTGCTTTTTCTTGTTGGACTCGCAGACCGCGCGACAATAGCCCGCCACAAGCGTCTTGCCGCCTACGATGCTGGCTCCTACGACGCACTCTGCAGGCTTCTTGCGAGCTATGACGAAATCGTCGTCACGCCAGGATGTCTCGCAGAGACGACCAATCTCCTGGACTCGGACAAGGGTTCTCGCACGCGCTGCCATCAGATACTGAAGGAGCTCATTGAGTCTGGAGAAGCGCTCAGCGAGAAGCACATCCCCGCCGTTAAGGTAGTCGAGGAGAAGCCCTTCATGTGGCTGGGATTCACCGACGCATCGTACGTTGAACTCGCTGAGAAGGGCATCCCCGTCATCACCGCCGACTTTAAGCTCTACCAGCAGGTAGTCGCACGAAGCGAGGAATCGGTCAACTTCACCACCGTGGCATTCAACTTCGCAGGTTGAGGCAGCTCGCGCAAAACGAGGGCCCGCCGGGCATGGCAGAACCGGCGGGCCCCTTTCAAGGGATTGCGACGAGGTGGAGCGTCCCAGTCGCGAGTGGTGCAAGGTTGACAGTTTGCCCGGGGCCAGCTGTCAAGGTTGACAGTTTGACCTGAGCAAACTGTCAAGGTGTCAGGAGTAGTACGTGTTCTTGAGCGGCAGCTCGCACTGGAGCTCGCCGGTGAGGGCACGGTAGGCGTTCTGGACCGCGGGCGCGGTGGGGATCGTGGCGATCTCGCCGATGCCCTTGGCGCCGTAGCCCACGTCGAGCAGCTCGTCCTTCTCGACGTAGATGGCGTTGATTAAGGGGATGTCCGGCGCGCGGAAGAGGCCGAGCGTGCCGAACTTCACCTGCGGGACGCCGTCCTTGAGGTCGAACTTCTCCGTGAGCGCGTAGCCCATGCCCATGAGCACGCCTCCCTCGATCTGGCCCTGGATGGCGATGGGGTTCACCACCTTGCCGGAGTCGTGCGCGGCGTGGACCTCGGTCACGCGGCCGTCGTCGTCCAGGATCACGACGTGGGTGGCGTAGCCGTAGGCCACGTGGCTCTTGGGGTTGGGGACGTCCGCGCCGAGCTTGTCGGTCTTCTCGAGGTACTCGTAGGAGAACTCGCGGCCCTCGAGCTTGGCGAGCGCGGCCACGGGGTCCTGGGCGTGGTAGCCGGCACCCGGGCCCACGTAGGGCGTGCCGTCGGCGTACTCGACCACGAAGCCGTCGCCGTGGGCGACCACGGGCTCGGTGCCGGTCTCGGTCCCCTCCTCCACCGCGAGCATGGCGTCGCGCAGCAGGAACGCCGCGCCGCGCACGGCCTCGCCGGTGATGAGGGTCTGGCGGGACCCGGAGGTGGTGCCGGAGTCGGGCGCGTTCTCGGTGGAGCACTCGCCGTTCACGATGTTGGAGAGCGGCAGGCCCGTGGCCTCGGCCACGTCCTGCAGGAAGACCGTGTTGCAGCCCTGGCCGATGTCAGAGGTGGCGGAGTAGACCACGGCGCGGCCGTCCTCCACGCGAATCTTGCAGCGGCCGGCGTCGGGCAGGCCCACGCCCACGCCCGCGTTCTTCATCGCGCAGGCGAGGCCGGCGTGGCCGGGGTGCGCCTCGTAGACGTCCTTGACCGCGAGCAGGGTCTCCTTGAGGGCGGTGGAGCGGTCGGCGATCTGGCCGTTGGGCAGGACCTTGCCGGGCTCGATGGCGTTGCGGAAGCGGATCTCCCACGGCGAGATGCCCACCTCGTCGGCGAGAAGGTCGATGAGGCTCTCGAGGGCGAACTCGCTCTGGCAGACGCCGAAGCCGCGGAACGCGCCGGCGGGCGGGTTGTTGGTGTACCAGCCGTAGCCGCGAATGTCCGTGTTCTGGTAGCAGTACGGGCCCACGGAGTGCGTGCAGGCGCGCTCGAGGACCGGGCCGCAGAGGGAGGCGTAGGCGCCGGTGTCGAAGTTGATCTCGCAGTCCAGGCCCACGAAGGTGCCGTCCTCGTCGCAGCCGAGGGTGAAGGTGCCCTCCATGTAGTGGCGCTTGGGGTGGAAGTTGATGGACTCCTGGCGCGTGAGGCGCACCTTGACGGGGCGGTTCACCGCGAGCGCGGCGAGCGCGGCCAGGTGCTGCACGGAGACGTCCTCCTTGCCGCCGAAGCCGCCGCCCACGAGCATGGTCTCCACGACGACCTTCTCGGGCGTGGCGTCCCAGCCCAGCATGTGGGCGATCTCCTTGCGGGAGTCGTAGGCGCCCTGGTCGGACGAGCACACCTTGACGCCGCCCTTGTACGGGAAGGCGACGGCGCACTCGGGCTCGAGGAAGGCGTGCTCGGTGAACGGCGTCTTGAAGGTGCGCGTCACCTTGTGCGCGGCGCCGGCGAGCGCGGTAGCCGCGTCGCCGCGGACCACGTGACGCTGCTGGCAGATGTTGTTCTCGGGCGTGACCCAGTTGCCGAAGGCGAGATAGGGCTTGTGGAGCACGGGCGCGCCCTCGGCGCGGGCCTCCTCGATGGAGCGGACGGGCTCGAGCTCCTCGTAGGTGACCTTGACGGCCTTCTTGGCCTTCTCGAGCGTGGCCGCGTCCTCGGCAACCACCAGGGCGATGGCGTCGCCCACGCAGTGGGTGACGTCGCCCTCGGCGATCATGACGTCCCAGTCGTAGAGCAGGTGGCCGACGGCGTTCACGGGCACGTCCGCCGCCGTGAGCACGGCGAGGACGCCCGGCATGGCGCGGGCCTTCTCGGCGTCGATGCTCACCACGCGGGCGCGGGCGAACTTGGAGCGCACGGCGCTGGCGTAGGTGAGGTCGGGGAAGTCGCGCTCGTCGATGTCGTCCGGGTACTTGCCGTACCCGAGGACCTTGCGGCGCACGTCCACGCGGAAGGCGCGCTTGCCCACGCCGTAGTCGTCCCCGCGCTCGAGCTCGGGGTCGATGTTCTTCTCGCCCCGCAGGATCGCGGCGGCGAGGAGGATGCCCTCGATGATCTTCTTGTAGCCGGTGCAGCGGCAGACGTTGCCCCGGATGGCCACCTTGACCTGGTCCTCGGTGGGGTCGGGCACCTTGTGGATGAGGGCCGCGCCCGCCATGACCATGCCGGGGATGCAGAAGCCGCACTGGACGGCGCCCACGGCGCCGAAGGCGTAGACGAAGGCCTCCTGCTCCTCGCGGGGCAGGCCCTCAACGGTCACGACGTCGCGGCCGTTGGCCAGGCGCGTGGTGAGGACGCACGCCTTGGTGGCGCGGTCGTCCACGAGCACGGTGCAGGTGCCGCACGCGCCCTCGGAGCAGCCGTCCTTGACGGAGGTGAGCTTAAGGTCGTCGCGCAGGTAGCGAAGGAGCGGCTTGTCTGTGGTGACGACCTGCTCCTCGCCGTTGACGGTGAAGCGGTACTCGACGGGTGCCTTAGCGGTGGCAGCCATGTTCTTCTCCCCCACTCCCTACTCGGCCGGGGCGTAGATGCCCAGCGTGTCGTGGATGACGCCCTTGCGGCACTTGGTGGCGCACATGCCGCACGCGATGCAGAGCGCGTAGTCGATGCTGGCCTGCTTGTCCTCCACGCGCATGGCGCCCGTGGGGCACGCGCGCTCGCAGAGGCGGCAGCCTATGCAGCCGGTGTCGGCGACCCAGATGCGCCTGAGCTCGTCGTCCATGGTGTACTCCCCTCGTGTGGGCCGGCGAGGGCACGGTCCCCCGCCGGCTTTTGGTCGACTTGACAAAGGGACTGTCCCCTTGTCAAGTTATGCGAGCAGGTAGGCGTAGTCGTCGCGGACGGCGCAGATGGTGAGGCGCACGTCCTCGGGCAGGCCGCAGGCGGCGTCGCTCACGTCGTAGGTGCCCTCGCCGGACGCCAGGCGCACGCGGAACGTGCCGTCGGGCAGCGGAAGGAAGCCGCGGTTCTCGCTCGCGTCCATGTCCGCCGCGCTCCAGAAGAGCGTGAGCTTGTCCTTGTACGGGCGGCCGCTCCACGGGCAGAAGACGGCGCAGTTGCCGCACTCGTTGCACATGCCGTCAACGTGGACGACCTGCTGCTGGGCGAGGCCGGGCACGCGCACGGCAACGTTGGCGCGGTTGGGGCAGACGTCGCAGCAGACCTCGCAGACGGTGGCGCAGCCGAGGCAGCGGCTGGAGGTGCAGCCGGCCACGTCGGTGCAGACGTCACCCTTGCGCGCCATGATGGCGTCGAGCTTGTCGGCACGGACGTTCTTCTCGGCGTACCTGTTGAAGTCGACGCCAGCCAGGTCGCGCGCGACGGCCTGCGCGTCGGCGATGGCCTCCACGAAGGTGGCCGGCCCACGGCGGCAGTCGCCGGCAGCCCAGACGTGGTCCACGCCGGTGGAGGTGCCGGCCGGCCGTCCCCGACGGTCGACCTCGACGCCGGCGCCCTCGTAGAGGCCGCGCTCGATCTGCTCGCCCACGGCGCAGACCACGGCCGTGGCGGGAACCTGCACGGTCTCGCCCGTGCCCTCCGGGCGACGACGGCCGGACTCGTCCGGCTCGCCGAGGCGCATGACCTCGCAAGCGAGCTTGCCGTCGGCCACGCCGATGGGCGCCAGGAGCTCGCACAGCTCCACGCCCTCCTCCAGCGCCAGCTGCAGCTCCTCCTCGTCCGCCGGCATCTCCTTCTTGGTGCGGCGGTAGACGATGCGCACGTTCTGCACGCCCTCGGCGCGCTTGGCCACGCGCGCGGCGTCCATGGCGGTGTTGCCCGCGCCCACGATCACGACGTCGGTGCCCAGGTCCATGGGCTCGCCGGACTTGGCGGCCTCGAGGAACTCCAGGACGTCGATCTCCTCGCCGGCCTTGAGGCCCACCTTGCCGGGCGCCCACGCGCCGGTGGCCACCACGACGTCCGTGAAGCCCTCGTCAAAGAGCTCGGAGACGCTCGTGACCTCGCGCTCCATCTGGACCTGCGCGCCAAAGGCGAGGCAGAGGGCCACGTCCTTGTCGATGTCCTCGTGGGAGATGCGGAACTCGGGGATGATGTGGCGGGCCACGCCGCCGAGCTTGCCGGTGCGCTCGATGATGGTGACCTTGACGCCCGCGCGCGTGAGGAAGAACGCGGTGGCCAGGCCGGCCGGGCCGCCGCCGATCACGGCGACGTTCTTATCGGCCGCAGCGGCGCTCTTGGCGGGGCCGGCAGCGCGGAGCTTGGCCACGACCTCGTCGAACCCGCCGCGGGCGGCCTCGAGCTTGGACTCGCGGATGCGCGCACCCTCGGGCTCGTAGAAGCTGCGCTCGCACTTGGCGCCGCAGGGGTGCGGGCAGAGGTTGCCGGTGATGTGCGGAAGCGCGTTGCGCTCGACGATGATCTGCAGCGCCTCGGCGAGCTTGCCCTCGTCCACGCGGGAGAGGTAGGCCGGGATGTCCTGCTGGATGGGGCAGCCGGTGCGGCAGGGCGCCGTGAAGCAGCTCATGAGCGGGAGCTCGGCGCCGACCTTGTGCGGCTTGGCCGGCTTGATGGGCTTCTGGTAGTCCTTGCCGGAGGCGGTGCGGGCGGCGAGCTCGGTCACGGCGTCGACGTCCACGTAGTCCAGGCGCTCCGCGCCGGCGAGAAGGCCGGCGATCTGGTAGAAGCGCTCGTAGCCGCCGGGCTTGAGGACGTTGGTGGCCATGGTGATCGGCCAGATGCCCGCGGCGTAGAGCTCGCGGATGTTGCGCGCGTCGGCGCCGCCGGAGTAGGAGATGCGCAGGCGCCCGTCGAACTGCTGGGCGATGCGGCGCGCGAGCTCGATCGTGAGCGGGAAGAGCGAGCGGCCGGACATGTACATCTCCTCGGAGGGCAGCTCGCCGCGGGTGACGTCCACCGGGAAGGTGTTGGTGAGCTTGACGCCGAAGGCGAGGCCCTTCTCGGCGCAGAGCTCGATCAGGCGGTCGAACATGGGCACGGCGTCGGCCCACTGCAGGTCCTCGCGGAAGTGCGTGTCGTCGAAGACGATGTAGTCAAAGCCCAGCTCGTTCAGGCGCTCGCGCGCGAAGTCGTAGCCCAGGAGCGTGGGGTTGCACTTGATGTAGGTGTTCACGCCCTTCTCGGTGATGAGGTAGGTGGCGATGCGCTCGATCTCGTCCGGCGGGCAGCCGTGGAGCGTGGACTCGGTGACGGAGTTGGAGACCTGCGGGGAGACCGAGTTCACGAAGTCGGCGTCCACGTTCTGGAAGCGGTCGAGGTTGGCGAGCGCCCAGTCGCGGCACTCGGCCCAGACGTCGGTGCCGGAGGCGTCCTTCATGCCCTCGATGTAGGCGTCGACCTTGGGGCTCTGGATGCCCTCGAGGCTGTAGCCCACGGACATGTTGAAGACGAAGCCGTCCGGGTCTCCCAGGCCGTACTCGCGGGCGATGAGCTTGCACGCCCACCAGGCCTTGACGTACTCGGCAAAGGCGTCGGGCACCGTGAGCTCGGTGGACCACTCGCAGTTGTAGCACTCGTCCTCGGCCACGATGCAGGGCTTGTTCACGCAGGCGGAGAGCTCCTCGCCGTCCATAATCTGGACGGTCTTGAGCTCGAAGAAGCGCGAGCCCGCCACGTAGGAGGCCACGATGTTCTGCGCGAGCTGGGTGTTGGGGCCGGCGGCCGGGCCAAAGGGCGTCTCGATCTTCTCGGCAAATATGGGCTCGGCGCCGCCCTCGTGGCGGTAGGCCTTGCGCACGCCAAAGATGCTGGCCTGCGTCTCGTGCTCGGTCAGGACCCAGTCCATGACCTGCGCAAACGGCATCGGCCTCATGACGTCGCTCATTGTTGCTCCTCTCCTGAGGGAGGTCTTCCCCCACGTCCGCCGACGAGACCGCGCGCCGGCGAATGGTGACGATCGGCCCCGCGGAGGCCGAGTGGGACCGGGCGCCCCCCGCGCCCGGCCAACGGTTCCTAGTACGTGCGCTCGTTGAGCGTGCCCCAGAGCTTTTTGCTCTGCTCGAGGGTCCAGGCGTTGATGCTCTCCTCGTCAAAGGCCACGAACTCGCGGTCCTTGTAGAGGACCTTGCCGTTGACGATGGTGGTGCGGCAGTTCTTGCCCATCATGCCGAAGAGCATGTGGCCGTCGATGTTCTCGTCGGAGAACGGCGTGAAGACCGGGTAGTCCATCACGATGACGTCGGCCGCGGCACCGGGCTTGAGGAAGCCGATCTCGCGCCCGAAGTACTCGCTCGCCATGGCGGGGTTGTTCTGGAAGAGCATCGTCATGGCCTCGACCCAGCCCACGTTGGGCATGGCCGCGTTGTGGCGCTGGATGATGAGGAAGACCTTGAGGCTCTCCAGCATGTCGTGCGTGTAGGCGTCCGTGCCCATGTGCACGGGGATGCCGCGGCGGTAGAACTCGAGCACCGGCGCGCAGCCCACGGCGTTGCCCATGTTGGACTCGGGGTTGTTGACGATGTGGGTGCCGGTCTCCTTGATGATGTCCATCTCGGCGGGCGTGACGTGGATGCAGTGGCCGAGCATCGTGCGCGGGCCCAGGAGGTCGTGCTGGAGCAGGCGCTCGATCGGCGAGATGCCGCCGCGGTTGAGGCGGCTGTCCCAGACGTCGTTCATGCCCTCGCACACGTGGATGTGGAAGCCGGTGAGACCATTGTTGGCCTCGGCCATCTTGTCCATCGTCTCGTCGGAGAGTGTGAAGGTGGCGTGCCCGCCAAACATCGCGGCGATCATGGAGTTGCCCTCGGCCTGGGCCTTGGCGGCCCACTGCGCGAACTCGGCGTTCTCGGCGATTGCCTGGTCGCGCTTCTCGTCGCCGCGGCGGTCGGACGTCTCGTAGCAGAGGCACGCGCGGATGCCCGTCTCCTCGCACACGTCCTTGATGGCAAAGAGGGAGCCCGGGATCTCGCAGAAGCTCGCGTGGTGGTCGAAGATCGTGGTCACGCCGTCGCGCAGGCTGTCCAGCACGGTGGCGTAGGCGCTCGCGCGGGTGCCGTCGAGCGTGAGGTTGTCGTCGATCTTCCACCACTGCTGCTCGAGGTTCTCGAGGAAGTTGGTGGGGTTGCAGCCCTTGATGGAAAGGCCGCGGGCGAGGCCCGAGTAGATGTGGGTGTGGCAGTTCACGAGGCCCGGCATGATGACGCCGCCGTGGGCGTCCACGACCTCGGCCTCGGGGTACTTCTCGGCCAGCGCGGTGGCGTCACCTACCTCGGCGATCTTCTCGCCATCGATGGCAACGGCGCCGTTCTCGAGGTAGGCGTTGTCAGCGTCGCGCGTGATGACGCGACCGTTGGTGACGAGCAGCATTTCGTCTCCTATCTGTTAATTGGGGACAGTCCCCAATTTGCAGAGCTAGTTCTCGGGCTTGGGGAGGATCAGGTTGAGCAGGATGGCCATGATGGCGGCCGGGGTGATGGCATTGGAGCCGATGACGGTGGTGACCCAGGAGGGCATGCCCTCGCCGGCGAGGCAGCCGGAGGCCATCCAGATGCCCAGGCCAAAGACCACGGAGGTGCCCACGATGGTGGTCACGCGCGGGGTGAGGCCGTCCTTGGTGAACATGCGGACGCCGTTCATGGTGATGGTGCCAAAGACGCCCACCGTGGCGCCACCGATGACCGGCTGCGGGATGGCGGTGAGCACGGCAGAGAGCTGCGGGAGCAGGCCCGCCGCGGCGAAGACGGCCGCCACGATCACGAAGACCCACTTGTTGACGACCTTGTTGGAGCAGATGATGCCCACGTTCTGGCCGAGCGCGGAGGTGGGCAGGCCGCCGATGAAGGCGGAGACGAGCGACGTGCAGCCCTGGGAGACGATGGCGCCGGAGAGCTCGCGCTCGGTGGGCATGCGGTCCATGGCGCCCAGGCAGGCGGCGGAGACGTCGCCGATGACCTGGATGGCGACCATCGGGTAGACCACGGCCAGGGTGATGCAGACCTCGGGGTGGAACTCGAGCGCGTAGGGCATGAGCTTGGGGAACGCGAAGACGCCGGCGGAGCTCACGGCAGAGAAGTCGAGCATGCCAAAGGGCGCGGACACGATGATGCCGGCGATCATGCCAAAGAAGACGCTGCCCAGCTTGAGGGTGCCCTTGGCAAAGTTGTTGAGGCCAAAGACCACGGCAAAGGTGACGAGCGCCACGCACCAGGCCTGCGGGGTGCCCCAGAGCGCGGTGCCCTCGCCGCCGGCCATGTACTTGATGGCCGTGGGGTAGAGCGAGACGCCGATGGTGAAGATCACCGTGCCCGTGACCACCGGCGGGAAGAACGCCTTGAGCTTGCCGTAGAAGAGACCAAAGAGGATTGCCGCGATGCCGCCCACAATCTCGCCGCCGAGGAGCGAGCCAAAGGAGAACGTGGCGCCCATGGCCTGGAGGGCCGGCAGGAACGCGAACGAGACGCCCATGACGATGGGCAGGTTGCCGCCGATGCGGCGGAACGGCGCGAAGGCCTGCAGCGCCGTGTCGATGGCAGAGAGGATCAGGGCCACCTGGATGATGTCCGTCTTCTGCTGCGCGGTGAAGTTGAACGTGGCGGCAATGAGGATCGCCGGGGTGATGATGCCCGCGAACGACGCCAGCACGTGCTGGAGCGCGCAGGGAATCATGTCGCCGATGGGCGGCATCCCCTCACGTTGGAACAGGTAGTCGTGCGCCTCCTTGACCTCTGCGGTCTGCGTCTTCGCCATGATTGTCCTCTCCATGCATGTGCGACTGCACAATCCTGCGACTATGTTTCAACATTATTGCGGGCCTCGGGCTAACAAAATGTCTGCTTCTATGAAAATCTGTTAGACGGTAGGTTGCGGGGCGTGAGCGGTTGGCGTTGATGAGGTGGCGGCAAATTCTCGTTGTGTGCTGGCCGCTATAACGCTACGCTATCCCCCATCAAACCTTTGCCGACGGCCACGACCGCCCGGCAGAGGGACCTAACAAAAAGTATGCCGGCCCCTCCGGCCGACCGCAGCACCGCCCCCGGGAAGGACCAAGAACCGCATGCAGGAAGCTCAGCTCGACTTCTACAAGAGACTCGCCCACGCGCTCGCGCTGCAGTTTGGCAGCGGGTGCGAGGTCGTGGTGCACGACCTCGAGGCCAAGGACCCCAGCCACTCGATCGTGGCCATCGAGAACGGTCACGTGACGGGCCGCAAGCTGGGCGACGGCCCGAGCCACGTGGTGCTCGAGGCGCTCCACGCCGGCGACGCCAAGCTGGAGGACCGCCTCTGCTACCTCACCAAGACGGCGGACGGCAAGATCCTCAAGTCCTCGACGATCTTCATCAGGGACGACGCCGGGCACACGGTGGGCATCTTCGCCCTCAATTACGACATCACGGTCCTGCGCGCCGCCGGGGAGATCATCGGCGAGGTCGTGGGCACCGAGCCCAGCGCCCCGCGCGAGCCCGAGCCCATCGTCCGCAGCGTGGCCGACCTCCTGGACGACCTCATCGAGCAGAGCGTGGAGCTCGTGGGCACGCCCGTGGCGCTCATGACCAAGGAGGAGAAGGTCCGCGCGATCCGCTACCTCAACGACACCGGCGCCTTCCTCATCACCAAGTCCGGCCCCAAGGTCTGCAAGTTCTTCGGCATCTCCAAGTACACGCTCTACAGCTACCTCGACGAGGCCCGCAACGCCGAGAAGGACGCGTAGGCCGCGGCGCGCCTGCGACGCGCGAGGCGCCCCGCGAGGGTATGCGCACCCCCCGTGAGGGTATGTACGGTCTCCGACGCGCCGGTTCTTCTCGGCAAGCCTTCTACCAGCTGATTTGCAACCATTCAAGCCCGGCGGGTGTACATACCCTGCCGGGCACGTGTACATACCCTGCGGGTGGACGCACGGCGAACCCCACGGCCGCTAGTTCACGCCGCGGAAGCCCTTGCCCACGATCTCGGAGCTGCTGGTGATGGTGATGAAGGCGCCCGGGTCGGTCTCGCGCACAAAGAGGCGCAGCTTCATGGCCTCGCGGCGGGACAGCACGCTCGTGAGGATGATCACGCGCTTGCCGGAGTACGCGCCCCAGCCAAACGTGACCGTGGCGGTGCGGCCGAGCTTCTTGACGATGTACTCCTCCACCTCGCGCGGGCGGCTGCAGATGACCTGGCAGACCTTGCGCTGGCGGATGGACTCGATGAAGCCGTCCACCACGAAGCTCTTGCCCAGGAGGCCCAGCACGCAGTAGAGGCCGACGCGCGGCCCGTAGATGATGATCGCGGCGGCAACGATGCCCAGGTCGACGGCAAGGAGCGCCTTGCCGATCTCGATGTCGGTGTGCTTGCGGAGGATCATGGCCGTGATGTCCGTGCCGCCGGTGGAGGCGCCGATGTCAAAGATCATGGCGCTGCCCACGGCCGGCAGCAGCACGGCGAAGCAGAGGTCGAGCCAGAGGTCGCCGGTGATCGACTGCGTCACGGGGAAGAGCCACTCGAAGAGCGAGGTGTACGCGGAGAGCGCGATGGAGGCGTACGCCGTCCAGAGGATGGTCTTGCGCTCCAGGAAGATGAAGCCCAGGACAACGAGGACGATGTTGAGCACCCACATCCACACCGAGACGGGCAGCACCGGGAAGGCCGTTCCCAGAAGGATCGCCAGGCCGGACGTGCCGCCAAAGGCCAGGTGGTTGGGCGTCTTGAAGAGCACGAGCGAGACGGCCGTGAGCACGAGGCCCACGTTGAGTATCGAGAAGAACTGCGGGAAGGTGTAGCCGCCGCGCCGCTTGACGAGCTTCTCGGAACGAGCCTCCTCCGCCGGGGTCACCACCTCGGCGACCGGTTCCACCGTAGCCCGCCTGACCTCCTCGGCCGACACGCCCTGTTCCACGTCTCTCCCTCCTCGCGACCCTCAGCAGGGAGTCTAACGCGCCCGGCACTCTGAAACAAGCCTGAAACATACCTCATTTTCGGACGGGCGGCTGGCGGCGGACTAACCGCGGCTCACGTGCGAAATCCGGACGGTCTCAAGCCCGAAACCGTCGCTCCCCCGCACCCCCGCGCCTGTCTCGCGACGAACGAGAGGCGAGAAGGACCCGCCCCCGCATAGTCCGCCGCGAGTTCTTGCCGAGCGTTCTTCTCGGCAAGCTGTCTGAGCGCCGGACTTTGCGGGGGCGGGTCCTTCTCGCTATCCCTCGAGCTTCTCGGCGAGCATCTTGTTGAAGGCCTTGGGGTTGCCGGAGCCCTTGGCCGCCTTCATGCACTGCCCCACGAGGAAGCCGAGCACCTTCTTGTTGCCGTCGCGGTACTGCTGTACCTGGTCCGTGCACCGGCCGAGCACCTCGTCCACGATGGCACCGAGGGCACCCTCGTCCGTGGACTGGCGCATGCCGTGGGCGTCGACGTATGCCACCGGGTCCTCGCCGGTGCCGTTGACCGCGTCGAGTACCTCGCGGGCCTGGGCGAAGGTGAGCGCGTCCTCGGCGAGAAGCCCGGAGATGCCGCGGACCTGCTCCACCGTGAGGGCGTCGTAGCTCGGCGCGAGGTTCACCATGACGTTGGCCAGCGTGCCCACGACCTTGAGGTTCTTCTCGCCAGCCGGGCCCGTGCCCTCGAGCGCCTCCTCGAAGAAGGCCGCGACCTTGGGGTCGCCCGCGAGCTGGGCCGCGTCGGCGCGCTTGAGGCCGTAGTCGGCGATGTAGCGGTCGCGCTTGGCGTCGGGCAGCTCGGGGATGCGCGCGCGGCAGCGGTCGACGAACTCGTCCGTGAGGTCGAAGGGCGCGAGGTCCGGGTCCGGGAAGAGGCGGTAGTCGTCCGCGGTCTCCTTGACGCGCATGACCACGGTGCGGCGGCGGCTGGGCTCCCAGTGGCGCGTCTCCTGGTAGACGATGCCGCCCTCCTCGAGCACCTCGGCCTGGCGACAGATCTCGTACTCGAGCGCGTCGTGCAGGCTCTTGAACGAGTTGATGTTCTTCATCTCGGTCTTGGTGCCAAACTTGGTCTCGCCGCGGCGGCGGAGGGAGATGTTGCCGTCGCAGCGCATGGAGCCGCTCTCGAGCGAGCAGTCGGAGATGCCCAGGGTGAGGAAGGTCTGGCGCAGCTTCTCCATGAAGAGGCGCGCCTCCTCGGGCGTGCGCAGGTCGGGCTCGGTCACGAGCTCGATGAGCGGGGTGCCGCAGCGGTTGTAGTCGACGAGGGACTCGGTGGCCGCGGTGATGCGGCCCTCCTCGCCGCCCACGTGCACCATCTTGGCGGCGTCCTCCTCCATGTGGATGCGCAGGATCCGGATGGGCGCGACGTAGCCGCCGTCCGCGTCCTTCTCGACGGTGCTGTCCGGGCGCTCCTTGGCACCGGCGCCGGAGACCTCCAGGTCCAGGTGGCCGTGCATGCAGAACGCCACGGGGCCCTGCGTGGTCTGGAAGTTCTTGGCCATGTCCGGATAGAAGTAGTGCTTCCGGTAGAACATGGAGTGGCGCATGATCTGGCAGTTGGTGGCCAGGCCCGCCATGACGATGGACTCGATGGCCTTCTCGTTGGGCACGGGCAGCGCGCCCGGCATGCCCAGGCACACGGGGCAGACGTTGGTGTTGGGCGGGTCGTCGTGGGAGAGGCGGCAGTTGCAGAACATCTTGGTCTCGAGCGTGGTGAGCTCGGTGTGGACCTCGAGGCCGATCACGGCCTCCCAGTCCTTGAGGACCTCGGCGAGCTTCTTCATGCGAGCTCACCCCCCTTTCCGGCGAAGGCGGGCGCGACGGGGGCTCCTTCGCCGGTGGGCGAGAAGGACCGCTCGATCGCGCGCGCAAAGGTGAGCAGACGGTCGTCGGCGAAGGCCGGGCCCTGGAGCTGCGCGGAGACGGGCAGGCCGGAGGTGGCGCCCAGGCCCAGCGGCACGGAGACGCCGCCGTTGCCGGCGATGTTGTTGGAGATCGTGAACATGTCCGACGCGTACATCTGCGTGGGGTCGCTCATCTCGCCGAACTTGAACGCGGTGCGCGGTGCGGCCGGCATGAGGATGACGTCGCACTTCTCGTACGCGCGGGCGTAGTCCTGCGTGATGAGGGTGCGGACCTGCTGCGCGGGGTAGTAGTACTTGTCGTAGGTGCCGCTGGAGAGGAGGTAGGCGCCCAGCATCTGGCGGCGCTTGGCCTCCTCGCCAAAGCCGTGCGCGCGGGAGAGCGAGGTCTGATCGGCCAGCGTTGCCTGGCCGGGCTCCTGGTAGCCGTAGCGCACGCCGTCGAAGCGCGCGAGGTTGGAGAAGGCCTCGCAGGGGGCGATCACGTAGTAGGCAGCGATGGCGGAGGCGATGTTGGGGAGGTCCACCTCCACGAGCTCGGCGCCCTGGTCCTGCAGGGCGCGGCCGGCGGCATCGACGGCGTCGCGCACCTCCTGCGTGAGGCCGGCGGCCTCCATGAGGGCGGGCACGATGCCCACCTTGCGACCCTCGATCGCGTCGTCCAGGTGCGCGAGGAAGTCCGTGGCAACGGGCTGGCTCGTGGAGTCCCACGGGTCGCGGCCGGCGGAGGTGAGCGCGTTCATGGCAAGGGCCACGTCCTCGACGCGGCGACCGAAGGGACCGACCTGGTCGAGCGAGGAGCCGAAGGCGACCACGCCGTAGCGGCTGACCGCGCCGTAGGTGGGCTTGAGGCCCACGACGCCGCAGAGGGAGGCCGGCTGGCGGATGGAGCCGCCGGTGTCGGAGCCCAGGGAGACCGTGACCTCGCCGGCGGCGACCGCCGCGGCCGAGCCGCCCGAGGAGCCGCCGGGCACGCGCTCGGTGTCCCACGGGTTGGCCGTGGGGTGGAAGGCCGAGGACTCGGTGGAGCTGCCGAAGGCGAACTCGTCCATGTTGGTCTTGCCCACGGGCGTGGCACCGGCGTCGAGCAGGCGCTGGACACAGGTGGCCGTGAACGTGGACTCGTAGTTGGCGAGCATGCGCGAGGCGCAGGTGGTGCGGGTGCCCACGAGGTGCATGTTGTCCTTGAAGGCCACAGGGACGCCGGCGAGCGGGCCGAGCTTCTCTCCTGCCGCGCGGGCGCGGTCGGTGGCCTCGGCCGCGGCGAGCGCGAGGTCGGCAGAGACCTGCAGGAACGCCTTGACCTCGGGATCGCGCGCCTCCACGGCGTCGAGCGCGGCGCGGGCCACCTCAGCGGCGGTGAAGTCGCCATTTGCGACGCCCGCTGCGATCTGGGCAGCGGAGAGCTGGTCGAAGTTCGCGGCCATTAGCGGTCACCCCCCTGGTCGCCGAGGATGGACGGGACGCGGAAGCTGCGGTCGCGGGACGCACCGGCGTTCTTGAGCGCCACGTCCACGGGCAGGTGCCGGACGTCGGTGTCCGGGACGTCATCGGCCATCACGTTGGAGAGGTCGCCGATGGGATGGAACGTGGGCTCCACGCCCTCGAGGTCGTACTGCCTGATGGGCTCGAGCAGGTCGATCGCGCTGTTCATGTACGCCGTCATCTCGTCAAGCTCCTCCGGGGTGAGGGCGATGCGCGCATAGTCCGCGATGCCTGCCACGTCTTCTCTGGTAAGGGGCATAGGTCCTCCTGTCGTTAGCTTGTGTCATTCTACGACAGGCCCCGGCGCGGGGCGCGACCCGAGACGAGGGCGCAACATTGGACGGGCGCGCGGCAGAGCGGGCACGCGGGAGGGCGCCCGACGCACAACCTTACGAAACCGCAAGGCGCGCGTAAGCCCCGTCGATGGCTCCATATCCCCTGACCTGCGAGGATTCTGTCAGCAAGCAAGCCGAGGTCAGGAGGTCCCCATGAAGAGGCTCATTTTCATCGCCGTGGTCGCCGTCGCGGCGCTCGCCGTCATCCTGGACGACGGTCGCCCGCGCCGTCGCTGGGCATAGGGCCCGGGGCGGTAGTCGCCCTGTCGCGCTCAGCATCCGCGTTCCGCGACCGGCGCACAGACGACGTCTTGATGCCGTCTGGGTGCAATTTCCCTCTTCGGGTCAGTAACACCTCTGTCCATCTGCAAAACTGGCCTTCGGGTCAGTGGATTTTACCTCAGTCTGACAATCTTGATTTAGTATTTGATACCAAATCAAGGCATAACACCGGTACGTTTTCCGAAGCAGAGCCATCTGAGGCGAATTTCCACTGACCCGAAGGCCAGTTTTGCAGGACTATCGGCATTTCACTGACCCGAGCGACACTTTTGCAGTAACGGGCCGACGCGACGTGCCGCTCGCTACGAGGACAGCTCCCCCGCCGCTTCTCCCGCGGCGTCTGCGGACTTCATCCGCCGCAGCACCGTTCCCCAGAACGCCGAGAGCACCTGCTGGAACAACGTCCCGATGACCACGGGGAACATCACCTCGCCCGGGAAGTACTCGCCGGCGAGAACCGCGCCGGCGGAGATGTTGCGCAGGCCGCAGAGGTACGTGAGCGAGACTCGCTGGGCCCACGAGGTGCGCATCAGGCGCGCCGCGAGCACGCCCCACGCAAAGCCCGAGCACGCAAAGAGCCCGATGAACACCGTGACCGCCACCAGCTGCGGCGTGAGGTTGCGCACGTAGGGCGCCACGCCCGTCGAGTTGGCAAGGATCACCATGATGAGCGCGATCTTGGCCGCCGGCGCCAGGACCGGCGAGAGCTGCCGGGCGCCCCAGCCGTGGGAGAACTCGTTGACCGCCGTGCCCGCAAGCGCCGGAAGCGCGATGGAGACGAGCATCTCGCCCATCATGCGAGCGGCGTCGACCTCCACCACCTGACCCAGGAGCAGGTGCAGCGTGAAGGGGATGGTGAACGGCGCCGCAACCGTGGAGACGAGCGTCGTGGCAAGTCCGAGCGCCGGGTCGCCCTCGTAGAGGTTGATCCAGATGGCCGACGTCACGGCCACCGGAACGGTGTACTCGAGCACGATTCCGCACACGAGGTTAGGGTTCGACCCAAAGATGAGCGTCGCCAGACCGCACGCCAGGACCGGCATGAGCACCGTGGTTATCAGGAGCGTCACCACCATCGGCAACGGATGGCGCACCGTGCGCGCGAGGTTGCCAAACGTGTTGGAGATCGCCCCCTGAAAGGTCATGAACGCAAAGAGCGCGGTCACCGCCGGCTTCATGACCGAGAACACCTCGGGGAAGAGCACCGCCAGCACCACGCACGTGGGCGAGACGAACGCCATGTGGTCCCCGATGAAGCCGCCGAGCCGCTTCCATGCTTCCATGCCTCTATGGTCCTCCCGTCACGCGTCGCCTCAGAGCATGCGAAATGGTACGACCCTGCGCACCACGCTGCCCCAGCCGTAACCAGGCCGCAAACGACGCATAAAGTTTTGTTCTAGGGACCAGCGGGAGCGACCGACGCCCCGCGGCAAGGGGGTGGCCGGCGCCCCGCGCCAAATACCACCGCCGTCGCACGATGCCTTAAAATACCCCCAAGCAAGTAGGATATATTGCGAAGCGCCCGTTTTTCTCGCCCCTACCCCTTGCCAGAAATTCCCTACTCATTAGTATGAATTAGGCGAAACAAGGCGCGGGCGCCGTCGGCCCCGCGAGGAGAGCGTGCGAGGGACCTCCTCGCACAAGAAAGGCAAACCATGGCTTCCCAGCTACTCAACGTGAGCGCCCTCTCTGCGGGCACCGAGGACAAGCCCATCCTGCACGGCGTCGACCTCACCGTGGGCGAGGGCGAGTGCCACGTCCTCATGGGCCCCAACGGCGCCGGCAAGTCCACGCTCGGCCACGTCATCATGGGCGACCCGGTCTACCGCGTGACCTCCGGCTCCATCACCTTCGACGGCCAGGACGTGACCGAGCTCACTGCCGACAAGCGCTCCCTCGCCGGCATCTTCCTCTCCTACCAGGCGCCCGTCGAGGTTCCCGGCGTGCCCCTCTACAGCTTCCTGCGCACGATCTGCCAGATGCGCCCCGAGCTCAAGACCACCGCGCGCAAGTTCCGCGCCCGCGTGGGCGAGATCGCCGACCAGCTCGAGCTCGACCAGAGCTTCCTCATGCGCGAGCTCAACGTCGGCTTCTCCGGCGGCGAGAAGAAGAAGATCGAGATGCTGCAGCTGCTGCTCCTGCAGCCCAAGCTCGCCATCCTCGACGAGACCGACTCCGGCCTCGACGTCGACGCCCTGGGCATCGTCTCCCGCGGCATCCAGGCGTATCGCGAGCAGGTCGGCGGCGCGCTCATCGTGATCACGCACAACACCCGCATCCTCGAGCGCCTGACCGTGGACCGCACGCACGTCATGGTCAAGGGCCGCATGGTGGCCGAGGGCCCCGCCGAGCTCATCGCGGACATCGACCGCAACGGCTTCGAGCGCTTCGAGCGCGGGGCCGGCCAGGACGACGCCTCGTGCGCCGAGTGCCCGGGCTGCCCCAAGGCGGGTGACGCCGAGTGAGCGACGAGCGCAGCAGAAGCCGCACGCAGGTCGCTGACGTCGATCGCTCCCTCTACGACTTCACCAAGTCCGAGGAGGGCTACGAGCGCTACGACGACGGCCTGACGCCGGAGATCGTCCGCGCGATCTCCGAGAAGAAGGACGAGCCGGAGTGGATGCTCGAGATGCGCCTGCGCGCGCTCGAGCTCTACCACGCGCGCCCGATGGCCCCCAACTGGGGCCCGAGCATCGCCGGGCTCGACCTGGACCACATCTCCACGTACGTCTCGCCCAAGACCAAGCAGGCCAAGAGCTGGGACGACGTGCCCGAGGACATCAAGGACACCTTCGAGCGCCTGGGCATCCCCGAGGCCGAGCGCGAGAGCCTCGCCGGCGTGGGCGCCCAGTACGACTCGGAGATCGTCTACCACAACATGCGCGAGGACGTGGCCAAGGAGGGCGTGGTCTACACCACGATCGAGGACGCCCTCCACGACCCCCAGTGGGAGCCCGTCGTGCGCGAGTACTTCGGCACGCTCATCCCGCCCACCGACCACAAGTTCGCGGCGCTGCACTACGCCGTGTGGTCGGGCGGCTCCTTCGTCTACGTGCCCGCCGGCGTGACGCTCCCCTACCCGCTGCAGAGCTACTTCCGCCTCAACGCGGCCGGCGCGGGTCAGTTCGAGCACACGCTCATCATCGTGGAGCCCGGCGCGGACCTGCACTTCATCGAGGGCTGCTCCGCGCCCAAGTACTATGAGGCCAACCTCCACGCCGGCGCCGTGGAGCTCTTCGTGAAGGACGGCGCGCGCCTGCGCTACTCCACGATCGAGAACTGGTCCAAGAACATGTACAACCTCAACACCAAGCGCGCCACCATCGGCGCGGACGCCAAGATGGAGTGGGTCTCCGGCAGCTTTGGCAGCCACGTGAGCTACCTCTACCCCACCACCATCATGGCGGGCGACCGCTCGAGCTGCGAGTTCACCGGCATCACCTTCGCCGGCGCCACGCAGGACCTCGACACCGGCTGCAAGGTGATCATGAACGGCGCGGACACCACCGCGTCCGTGAGCACGAAGTCCATCTCCAAGGACGGCGGCGTGAACACGTTCCGCAGCTCCGTGGTCATCGGCCGTCGCGCGGACCGCGCGCGCTGCTCCGTGAGCTGCCAGTCCCTCATGCTGGACGACATCTCCCGCTCCGACACCATCCCCGCGATGGACGTGCGCAACGCCACCGCGCAGGTGGGTCACGAGGCCACGATCGGCCGCATCTCGGACGACACCGTGCTCTACCTCATGAGCCGCGGCTGCTCCGAGGCCGAGGCGCGCACGCTCGTGGTCAACGGCTTTGCCAACCCCGTCTCCAAGGAGCTCCCGATGGAGTACGCCGTGGAGATGAACAACCTCATCAAGCTCGAGATGGAAGGGGCGATCGGATAATGGCCGAGAAGAACGTCGCGCTCGCCGCTGACGCCGCCTGCGCCGCGCCCGAGATCACCCTCGAGCGCGTCAACGTTGCCCCCGCGCAGACGTGGAACCGCCTGCGCACGAACGACATCACGCTCACGGTGCCCGCGCGCGGCCGCAAGGGCGACGTCTACTTCGCGCTGCCGCGCCTCTTCGAGGGCGTGGAGTGCGGCATGGGCCGCGAGGTCACCGACTGGGTCGAGTCCCAGGCCGTCGACGCCCGCTACGTCGAGGTCCCGCGCGGAACGCGCCGCGAGGAGCCCATCGTGGTCTGCGTGGACGCCGGGGCCGGCGACGTGGCCGACACGGGCGTCATGGTCCGCGAGGGCGCCGAGGCCACCATCGTCGTGGCCGCGGGCGCGGACGAGAAGGACGGCGAGGCCGGCACGTCCGCATCGCTCCTGCGCGTGATCGCCGAGGCCGGCGCGCACGTGCACCTGCACGAGTACGTGGCGGCGGGCGCCGACCAGCAGCACCTCGAGAGCGTGGGCATCACCTGCGGGCGCGACGCCCGCGTCGACGTGCACCAGTACCTGCTCGGCGGCGGTACCGTCGCCCTGGGCTTCGCCTGCGACCTCGCCGGCGATCGCGCGCGCATCGACCTCGGCTGCCGCTACCACGCCGGCGGCGCGGAGGTCCTGGACATCAACGAGGTCGTGCGCCAGCACGGGCGCAACACCCGCTCCGAGCTCGCCTACAACGGCGTGCTCGAGGACGCCGCGAAGAAGTCCCTGCGCACCACGATCGACCTCGTCCACGGCGCCAAGGGCGCCCAGGGCAACGAGGCCGAGACCGTGCTCGTGCTGGGCGACGACGTGGTCAACAAGACGCTTCCCACGATCCTCTGCGACGAGGACGACGTCGCCGGCAACCACGGCGCCACCATCGGCTCGGTGAGCCCCGAGCAGCTGGCGTTTCTCGCCAGCCGCGGCCTCTCCCGCGAGGACGCAGAGGCCCTCTTCGTGCGCGCCCTCTACGAGGACGCCCTCATGCACGCCCCCTGCGACGAGGCTCGTCTGTTAATTGGGGACAGTCCCCAATTAACAGAAACTTTTGATGAGGGCGAGGAGGCGTGATGGACATCCGGGAGAACCCCTATCGCGCCGACTTCCCGCTGCTGGCCGCGCACCCCGAGATCGCGTTTCTCGACAGCGCCGCCACCGCGCAGCGCCCCGCCTGCGCGCTCGACGCCCAGCGCCGCTTCTACGAGACCATGAACGCCAACCCCCTGCGCGGGCTCTACAGCCTCTCCGTGGAGGCCACCGCGGCCATCGCGGAGGTCCGCGCCCAGGTGGCGGCGCTCATCGATGCGCCCGACGCGCGCGACGTGGTCTTCACCCGCAACACGAGCGAGAGCCTCAACCTCGTGGCCAAGTCCTTCTCGCCCTGCGTCCTTGCGCCCGGCGACGAGGTGGCCATCACCATCATGGAGCACCACTCCAACCTCATCCCGTGGCAGGAGGCCTGCCGGGCGGCCGGTGCCACCCTGGTCTACCTCTACCCCGAGAAGGACGGCACCCTCACGGACGCGGAGATCGCCGAGAAGATTGGCCCGCGCACGCGCATCGTCTCCGCCGCGCACGTCTCCAACGTCATGGGCTGCGAGCTGCCCGTCCGCAAGCTGGCGGACGCCGCGCACGCCGTGGGCGCCGTGATGGTCGTGGACGCGGCGCAGTCCGTCCCGCACCTGCACGTGAGCGTGGACGAGCTGGGCGCGGACTTCCTCGCGTTCTCCGGCCACAAGGCGCTCGGCCCCATGGGCGTGGGCGTACTCTGGGGCCGCCACGAGCTCTTGGAGCAGATGCCGCCGATGCTCACCGGCGGCGAGATGATCGACTCCGTGCGCGAGCAGGACGCCACGTGGGCGCCCGTGCCCGAGAAGTTCGAGGCCGGCACGCAGGACGCCGCCGGCATCTACGCCACCGGCGCCGCGCTCGCCTACCTCACGAAGACCGCGGGCATCGACGCCGTGGCCGAGCGCGAGGCGGCGCTCGTGGCCTACGCGTTCGAGCGTCTGGCGGAGCTCGACTTCGTCGACCTCATCGGCCCCGCCGAGCCCGCGCGTCACCACGGCGTCATCAGCTTCAACGTGCACGGCGTCCACCCGCACGACGTGGCGAGCATCCTCGACGCCTCCGGCGTGTGCATCCGCGCCGGCCACCACTGCGCGCAGCCGCTGCTCGCGTGGCTCGGCGTGGAGAACCTCGCCTGCTGCCGCGCGAGCCTCGCCTTCTACAACGACACGTCCGACGTCGACCGCCTGGTCGACGGCCTCAAGCAGGTCTGGGGGATCTTCCATGGCAGTAACTGACCTCTACAACGCGGCCTTCATGGACCACGTCTCGCACCCCGACTACAAGTACCAGATGGAGGACGCCGACTGCAGCCACGAGGGCGTGAACCCCTCCTGCGGCGACGAGCTCACGTTCTCCGTGCGCTTTGCCGACGACGGCACCATCGAGGAGGCCGCGTTCACCGGCCACGGCTGCGCGATCTCCCAGGCGAGCGCGGACATCATGAGCGACCTCATGATCGACAAGACGCCCGAGGAGGCGCGCGAGCTCTGCGCCCTCTTCATGCGCATGGTGCGCGGCGAGGAGACCGACGAGGCGGCGCTCGACGCCCTCGAGGACGGCGTGCTGCTGCGCGACATCGCGCACATGCCCGCGCGCGTGAAGTGTGCCGAGCTGGCCTGGCGCACGCTCGACGAAATGCTCGAGGCCCGCAACATGTAATTGAATGGTACGAAGGGACTGTCCCTTCGTACCATCGGAGGTGACGAGATGGCTGGAATGTTCTCGACCAAGGGAATGTACGCGCTGCGCGCGATGGCGGACCTCGCCGCGCACGACGGCTGGGTCTCGCTGGGCGACGTCTCGCGCCGGCAGAACATCTCGCGCAAGTATCTCGAGCAGGTCATCTCGCTCATGCACAAGGCCGGCTACGTCACGAGCCAGCGCGGCAAGGGCGGCGGCTACAAGCTCACCCGCAAGCCGGAGGACTACACCCTGGGCGAGCTCCTGCGCGCCGCGGAGGGATCGCTCGTGCCCGTGAGCTGCCTCGACTGCACCAACGAGGAGCTCTGCCCCAACCGGGAGAGCTGCACCACCGTGGACGTCTGGCGCGACCTCGGCCGCGTGACGTCGAGCTACCTCGACAGCCGGACGCTCGCCGATCTCATCCGCCCGGACGACGCGGGCCCCTGCACGGCAAAGCCCATCTAGCGCTGGCGAGAAGGACGTGCCGCTGCGAGGTTCTTCTCGCCCGGGCGCCCCTCGCCTGGCGTATGAACCAAAGTTCCTCATTCATCGCGCTCAAACGACCGCATACGGGCCGCGCGGGATGCCGAAACTGGTCGTTTGAGCGCGATGAACGCGGCGCGCACGACCCCGCCTGCCAAAAGTAGCCCGCAGCAGGCGAGAAGAACGAGCGCCTGGTCCGGGTAGAAGTCGCAGAAGTCGCGCAGACGCATGCCCAGCTCCATCCGCGGCAGAAAGAGGAGCGAGGCCGGCAGCACCACGTGGAGCGCCACCTCCCACGCCGCCCCCAGGCTGCGCCGCCCGCGAAGCGCACAGGCCAGAGGCGCCGCGGCGGCGCACACGCACACCAGGTAGACAACGTTGTAGAGCGCATGCTCCGCCAGGAGCGCCGAGCCGTCGGGGACGTCCGCCGCTCCGCCCACCGCGATTGACGTCACCCCGTCAGCAAGCGAGAAGAACGCCTCGTTGCCACCGAACTCGTCGTTTCCGTCAGCTAGCACCACCACCCCGAGCGAGCGCCCGGGGATGATGCACATGCGGGCCACGTAGTTCTCCACCTGCCCGTCATGCGACATCACGAGCTCGCCGTCGTCCCAGGCGAACGTGGTCCACCCCATCCCGTAGTAGGTGTCCCCCGAGGGGTCGGGCACGCGCGAGAAGACCATCTGGTGCAGCGCGTCGGGCGAGAGGGCCCCCTCGCCGCTGTAGAGGTACATGCGCAGGTACGAGGCCATGTCATCGATGCTCGCGCGCACATAGCCCGAGGAGGGCCCACCCCAGGCGTCGTCTCCCCCCTCGTGCTCGAAGCCGTCGGCGACGTACGCGCCAAACCACGAGCGGTGCCCCGGTGCCTGCGGCGCACCGCCCGAGCCCGATCCGGCGGAGGCGTCGTCCATGCCTAGCGGGCCAAACACGTGCTCTCTCAGATAGGCATCAAAGCTCTGCCCGCTCACGTCCTCGACAATGCGCCCGAGCAGGTCGTAGTTCGCGTTGGCGTAGGAGAAGGTCCCGGCGCTCTCCCCCACGGACGCCTCGGCGAGTGACTCGTAGTACCCAAACCCGCTCGTCTGGTTGAGGAGGTCGCGAACCGTCACCGAGCCCGGGACTCCGAGCTCGGGTGCGTAGGCGCCGGCGGGGTCGTCCAGGGAGACGAGCCCCGCGTCCACGAGCTGCATCACGGCGACCGCCGTCATGGACTTGGAGAGTGACCCCACGAGAAACGTCTGGTCGGCTCCCGTCACGTCACCCAGGCAGCGCAGGTAGCGCACGCCGTCGGCGTCCACCACCGCCACGGCCGCCCCCGGCATGCCGCACGCGGGAAAGGCCTCGTCGAGATATCCGTCCAGGAGGCCCGCGAGCTCCGCGCCGTCCGGCTCCAGCCCGGGAGCCGTTGCACCCGAGTCCGTGGGGTCGAGCTCGGGCTCCTCGATCCACGCGACCTCCTCCTCGGAGAGACCCGGGTCGCCGATGTCGTCTGGGGCGGGAAGGAGCGCCTCGTCCGCTCGGGCGGCGCAGGGCGAGAGGAGCGCGAGCACGAGCGACGCCACCAGCGCCGCCGCGCGCGGGACCTCACGGAGCGCGCGACGCCTTTCTTCCCTAGAAGCTGTCATAGATGAACTGCACCGGACCCGCGAGGCCAGAGAAGACCTCGAACCACACGACCAGCGCCACGAGCGCCACCACGGCGAGAAATGCGCCGACCGGCGCCCAGCGAGCCAGGTGCGCCAGGTTCTTCTCGCCAGCCGCGTTCTGCTTATCTGTCATCACGCATCGCCTCCCGAGGAGCCCGCGAGTCCCGGGACGTCCCCAAAGTCGGCGCCACCCAGGAAATCGTCGTCGCACCCGTTCACGAAGTCGTAGAACGCCCGCTCGATGCGAACCCAGCCCACCCAGCCGGGGTGCACCGTGTCGCATAGGAAGTACCGCTCGTACTCACAGCTCGAGAAGTCGGCATAGGCCGCCCCCGCTTCGTCGCAGACGTCTCGGACGCGCTGGTAGTAGGCAGCCCGCTCGGAGACGGAAACGTCGGCGAGGTCGTACCAGGGGCCGTGGACCGGCAGGATGCACACCATGGGATCGAGGCCCAGCTCGTCGCACACGTCAAGCAGGCACGCGAGGTCGGCGTACTCGGAGTCAGCCTCGTGGAAGTTCTCGAAGAGCTCGGGCATGTACTGGTGGTTGCGCTCCCAGTAGTCGTCGTAGACGCCGTAGTCGTTGCTGGCGCTGGCGGCGGCGCCCTCCGAGCGCGCCTCCGCGAGCAGGGCATCCCAGTCGGGCTCTCCGGTGGGCTCCCCCGCCGTGCGCGCGGGGCTCTTCGAGGGAGCCAGGCTCACGATGTTGGGGACCTGCGAGCGCAGGCGCCAGCTGTCGGCGAGCGAGAAGAACCAGTCGTCGACGGCGTCGAGCGGGGTGTCATGGGACGCGGCGGCAAGCTGGCCCTCATCCACGCCCAGCTCCTGGCAGCGCCGCCGCACGTAAGCCTTGGTGTCGTCGGAGATGCCCGGGTTCTGCGCGAATGCCCGATAGAGCGAGTATGAGAACTTGCTCTCGAACTTGTCCTGATCTCCGTTGCCCTTGAAGAACCACTGCGGGGAGACCACGATCATGATCTTCTTGTTCCTGACGCGGCTTCCGTAGGCCCCGGCGGCAATTGCCTGCCAGAGCGACTGGTCGTAGCCCTGACCCACGAACGTCATGTCCACGCCCGTCACGTTCTCCCCGAAGACGGCCTGCGGACACATGCTCACCTTGTCCTTGGAGATGTAGAACTCCGAGGAGCCGAGGCAGAGGTGGGAGTCATCCGACATGTTCGCGAGGACGAAGTCGGCGTTCTCCGACTTGCCGTCGGCGTAGACGTAGTCGTAGAGCTTCGTTGGGTCGGCGGGCCCGTTGCCCGGCAGCAGCGCGTCTAAGGCGAGCAGCCCCACGCCGGCAAGGACGAGCCCCGCCATGACCCCCAGGAGCAGTCGCGTCCCGGGTCCCAGGCGGTGGCGGGATCGTGCCGTGACGCCACCGGTCCCACGGCTCTTCTCGCCGCTGTCCTTCTCGCCGCGCATCACGCCACCCGCTTCTCCACCTGCTCGACGATCTTGTTGGGCGTGTTCATCTCCGAGCGGGGGACCTCCGTGGGGGCGATGGACACCCCAAACTCGTCCTCGATGCCCACAAGGAGCTCGATGGCTCCCATCGAGTCGAGCAGCCCCAGCTCGAAGAGGTCGTCGTCGAGATGGTCGTGCACCGCGGGGTCCCCGCACACCTCCTCGAGCAGAGACAGCGTCCGCTCCCTCACCGACTCAGTCGCGTCACCCATTGAGAGCTCCCTTCACGAGATAGGAAACCTGACCGGAAAAGATCGCAAAGCCCAGCATGACCAGCTGGAGCGTCACGAACCACATGAGGGCGCGCATCCAGCGGTCGCGCCGGTGCGCGCGGTAGAACCCGGAGCGCTTCTGAAGCCACTCGTTGCCGGCGAGAAGGACCCCGTGGTAGAGGCCGTAGCCGAGGTAGTCCGCCGTGAGCCCGTGCCAGCAGCCCATGGCGAGCATGTCGGCCACAAAGCCCACCTGGGCCACGCGCACGCGGTCGCGCGCCCAGCGCCAGCCGCGCCGGCGCCCGCGCAGCATGAGCGTGCGCGTGAGGCGCATGAACACGAAGTCCCTGAACCACGTGGAGAGCGTGATGTGCCAGCGGTTCCAGAAGTCGATGACGTCGGACGCCAGAAACGGCGCGCGGAAGTTGCGCGGGCAGCGGATGCCCAGGCAGTAGCTCGCGCCCATGGCCATGAGGCTGTAGCCGGCAAAGTCGAAGAAGAGGTAGGCGGCGTAGGCGTAGGTGATGCGCACCTGGTTGGCAAGCTCCGCGAGGAAGGGCCCGTCGCCCCAGGGCTCGAGCACCCACCAGCGCTGCGCGAGCTGGGCGAGCACCAGCTTGTAGCCCATGCCGGCGAGCAGGAGCAGGATGCCGCGGGCGAGCATGCCGGCATACTCGTCTTGCGGGGGCACGCGATGGGCGTCCGCGAGGAAGCGGCGGCTGCGGTCGATGGGGCCCGAGGTGAACTGCGGGAAGAAGAGCAGGAAGCTCAGGTAGTCGAGAAGGCCCAGCTCGTCGCGGCCGATGAGCCCGTCGTGCACCTCGAAGACCACCTGGAGCGCCTTGAACGTCACGTAGGAGATGCCCGCGAAGCCCCAGAGCGAGACGCTGCTCGCGGTGAGCTTGTAGACCACGAGCGGCAGCATCGTGAGTCCGGCGGACGCATAGAAGAGCTGCTGGTCACCCGGGTTGCCCGCCAGAACCACCACGCAGACGCGCGCCACGCAAAGAAACGTAATGAGCGCCACGGTCTGAGGTCCTGAGCCCAGCAGACAGGCGAGAAACACGACAGACGTCACGAGACCCCAGCGCTGGAGCGAGTGCCCCGTCAGGCCGAGCACGGCCGCCACCGCCACCACGGCGGCGAGAAGCACGAAGAACGCTGGGTCGGCGAAGAACTCCACCTCGGGTCACCCACGGCTCGCAAGGGCGCGACGGTCGACCTTGTCGTTGGCCGTGAGCGGCATCTCGTCGATCACGCGCACGCGTCGGGGAACCATGTAGGCGGGCAGGGTACGGGCGAGCTCGGCCCGGAGGATGCGGGAGAGCTCGAAGTCCGCCCGGCCTCCCTCGGCGTCGCGCACCAGAGAGCGCTCGGCCGGGTCCAGCACCACATACGCGCTGAGGCTGCTCGTGCGCCCGCGGCTCTCGCGCGGGACCACCGCCGCCTGCTCGACCCCGGGGATGGCCTCGAGGGCGCCCTCGACCTCGGTGAGCTCGATGCGGTAGCCGCTCACCTTGACGAGGGAGTCGAGGCGACCCTCGCAGTGCAGGGCCCCCTCCGCGTCGAGGTGCCCCAGGTCGCCCGTCCGGTACCCGCGCGACGGCGTGCCGTCCGAAAGGCGCGTCTCGAAGAACGCCTCAGCGGTCCTCTCCGGGTTCTCGTAGTAGCCCTTGGCGACGGTGTCACCGTAGATGAGGATCTCGCCCGTCTCTCCTGCGGGAAGGGCCTCCCCCGTCTCGTGGTCGACGATCCTGAGCTCGGTGCCCGGGCGCGGCAAGCCCACCGGCAGTGGGGCGGGGTCGGCAAGCTCCGCGTCGCCTATCTCGCCATACGTCACCGCGACCGTGGACTCGGTGGGACCGTAGGTGTTGGCCACGATCGCTTGGGGGAAGCGCTCTCGCAGCGCCTCTGCCGTGGTGTGGTGGAGGGTCTCCCCGCAGAAGAGGAAGAGCCCGAGGCGCGGCAGGAGGCGCTCGTCAAAGCTCGGGTCGGCGAGGCAGAGGTCCGCGAAGGACGGCGTGGAGACCCAGACCTCGACGCCCGACGTCGCGAGAGTCGAGAAGAGCGCCGCAAAGTCAAGGTCGCCGGCCCCCTCCACCGCGCAGAGGCACCCACCGGTGGCGAGCGCGCCCACGAGCTCGTACTCGGAGAGGTCGAAGGAGTAGTGCGCCTGGTCGAGGAAGGCCCGGTGCCCGTCGCGGATGACGGGGAAGGTCACGAGCCAGCGCATGAACGCGGCCACGTTGTCAGCCGTCACCTCGATCCCCTTGGGGCGTCCCGTGGAGCCCGACGTGAAGATCACGTACTGCGTCTCGTTCCCGCTGACCCACGCGTCACGCCCGGGGACCACGCCGATGACGCCCTCGGTGAGCGAGCGGGCGTCAAGCATCGTGCAGGCGGGGATGGCCGTACGCAGCGACTTGGGAACAGGGCAGGTGGAGAGCAGGGTGGGATAGGGCATCTGGCCCGCGATGTCGCGGACGCGCGCGACGGGCAGGTCGGCGTCCACGGGGGCGTAGGCGTGACCGCTCGCCAGACACGCGAGCATGGCGGCAACGGTGAGGGCATCCTTTCTGCCCAGCACGATGATCGGGTCCTTCCCCGCAACGTGCTCGCCGATGCCCGCCGCAAGGTCGAGCACGTTCGTCCAGAGCTCGCCGTAGGACGTCACGCTCCCGTCACTCGCCCTGAACGCCGGCGCCCCCGGCTCGAGCGTCGCGGTTTTCTCAACGGCCTCCAGAAGGGCGTTTCCCGACGTCTCCATGACCAATCCTCCCCCTTGCCTCGCGTCTCACGGGCATGGTAGGCCCGAGAGCGGGGCGAGGGGACGCCGCCCGCACATCAGCACAATGGAGCGAGAAAGAATAGGCTAGCCTGAAAGGACGGCTAAAGGAAGGTGTCCCCTCCGTTTCCACATGACGAGGCCCATGTTCTTCTCGCCGGGGCGCAACGAGGCGGGCCACGGGCACGCGGACTCCCCGTCCGACGTCCATCGCGCTCAAACGACCAAAACCAAGGCAGCCGACAAGCCGAACGTGGTCGTCTGAGCGCGATGAACACCAGCCTCCGATGAACGCCCGCGCGACACAGCAAGGCGCCCGGCCCCGCGCGCTGCGGGACCGGGCGTCGGCGTTACCTATGCGGCGAGCGCGTGCCTCTTGTTACGCCCAGCACTTGCCCTCGGAGCCAAACTCGACGATGAGCTCCTTGGTGCGCTCGACGATGGCGTCGCGGCCCGGCTTGAGGAGCTTGCGCGGGTCGTAGCCCTTGCCCTGCTGGTCCTTGCCGGCCTCGATGTACTTGCGAGTAGCCTCGGCGAAGACGACCTGGAGGTCGGTGTTGACGTTGATCTTGGAGATGCCGAGGGAGATGGCCTTCTGGATCTGCTCGACGGGGATGCCGGTGCCACCGTGGAGGACGAGCGGCAGGTCGCCGGTCAGGGCCTTGATCTCGCCCAGGCGCTCGAAGGAGAGGCCGGCCCAGTTCTCGGGATAGATGCCGTGGATGTTGCCGATGCCGCAGGCGAGGAAGTCGACGCCCAGGTCGGCGATGGCCTTGCACTGCTGGGGGTCGGCGAGCTCACCGTTGGAGGCGACGCCGTCCTCGACGCCACCGATGCCGCCGACCTCGGCCTCGACGGAGATGCCCTTGGCGTGGGCGGCCTTGACGACCTCCTCGGTGCGCTTGAGGTTGAGGTCGAAGGTCTCCTCGTGGGAGCCGTCGTACATGACGGAGGTGAAGCCGGCCTCGATGCACTTGAAGACGTCCTCGTAGGTGCCGTGGTCGAGGTGCAGGGCCACGGGCACGGTGATGTTCTTGTCCTCGACGAGCTGCTTCACGATGTCAGCCACGACCTTGTAGCTGATCTGCCACTTGGCGGCACCGCTCGTGCACTGGATAATGACCGGGGACTGCAGCTCCTCGGCGGCGTCGAGGATCGAGGACGCCCACTCAAGGTTGTTGGTGTTGAAGGCGCCCACGGCGTAGTGGCCCTTGGCCGCGGCCTGGAGCATGGCAGTAGCGTTGACGAGCATGTTGACCTCCATACGTGTTGGAAAACCCGGAAGGACAGTACGCATAGATGATACCGCGTCGTGCCGGGGAAATCGGTCTCACAGACATATTTTGGGGAAACGGCATGTTAGGTCTTCGTGTGCCGGACCATTGCGGCGCCGCAATGGGTACATGATGACAATGGTGCCAGGGTACTTTGTCAGGTTCTGGAGGGAGATGCATGGACGAGAAGAACGCGCGCTCGAGAGGCCTCCTGGGCGAATTCTCCGTCTCGCAAATCGTGGCGACCGGCCTTGCGGCGGCCACGTCCTTCGCGCTGTCCGCGCAGATCGGCATCGCGGGCTCCATCATAGGAGCGGTCATCGGCGCCGTTGCGTCGAGCGTTGCCACGCAGGTGTATCGCAACATCCTCTCCGCCTCCGCCGAGAAGATTCGCTCCATCGCCCCGGACGTGACCACCCGGGTGACCCCCACGGAGAGGACCCGCGTCATGCCCGCGCCCACGCCCGCGGACGAGACGGCGCGCGTCGCGGCGTCCGGCACCCCCATCGCTCCGCTTGAGCTCTCCGAGGCCGCGCGCGGTCGCGAGCGGGCGCGCCTGGCGCGGCGCGTGGCCGTGTTCGCCGCGCTCGCCGCCGTAGCGGTGGTGCTGGTTTACGCGCTGGTGGTGAGCCTCGCCACGCGCGGCGAGGGCATAGGGCCGAGCCTCGCGCCCAGCTCGCCGAGCACGGTCGAGGAGCCGGAGCCGGAGAGCCCCGCCCCCGAGGAAGGGGTCCCGGAGGAGCCCGGGCAGCCGACCGAGCCCGCAGAGGAGCCGTCCGAACCCGAGGGCGACGCCGGAACAACCGACACCGGCAACGACCAGACGAGCACAGACGCCCCCTCCGGTGAGGCGCCGACCGGCGGCGACAGCCAGACGGGGGACTCCGCGAGCCCGGATTCGGCTCCGGACCCCGGCGCGGACCCCGACGCGGGCACTGAGACAGGCTCAGGAGGAGCAACGGGCGAAGGCGCGACCAACGGAACGGGCGCGAGCGCCGATTCCGGGTCGTCCTCGTCGGCAGGCAATTAGTCCCGCATTAACTTCATACGTTTGCACGTGTGCTAGGACAGGGCGTCTCATTTTGAGGGTAGTTTGAGAGAGCCCTGCCAAGTACTACCCCAGGGGTGTCAATTCATCTACCTGCGCAAACTCGAGGCTAAGACGATTCGATACTCAGTGGGGCCTCCGCGAAATACCCTCAAAACGGAGGGCAAGGACGCATCCGCGGTTCTTCGGTGGCGTCGGCACAAATGAGTGGCCCCCGACACTCCGTTCGCCTAGAATCCTGTACCGTTCGTCTGTTATGTAAACCACGATGAAAGGAGCCCCATGGAGCGTCCCAACGCCTGGAAGGGCTACGGCGAGGAGCAGCTCGCCGCGCTGAACAGCCTCTGCGAGGACTACAAGACCTTCATCTCCGACAACAAGACCGAGCGCGAGTGCGTCACCGCGTCCGTCGAGCTGGCCCGCGCCGCCGGCTACGAGTGCCTCGACGAGCGCATCAAGTCCGGCGAGCCCCTCAAGCCCGGCGACAAGGTCTACGCCGTCAACCGCGGCAAGAGCCTCATGCTCGTCCACCTGGGCACCGCGCCGCTGACCGAGGGCGTGAACATCCTCGGCGCGCACGTCGACTCCCCCCGCCTGGACGTCAAGCAGGACCCCGTGGAGGAGAAGAACGAGCTCGTCACCCTTGACACCCACTACTACGGCGGCATCAAGAAGTACCAGTGGGTCGCCATGCCGCTCGCCATCCACGGCGTCGTGGCCAAGAAGGACGGCAGCGTCGTGAACGTGGTCATTGGCGAGAAGGCCGACGACCCCGTCTTCTGCATCTCCGACCTGCTCCCCCACCTCGGCTCCCAGCAGATGACCAAGAAGGCCACCGAGGTCATCGAGGGCGAGATGCTCGACGTGCTGGTGGGCAACCGTCCCATCGTCGTGAGCGCCGACGCAGATGACGACAAGGACTCCGACGCCGAGAAGAGCCCGGTCAAGGCCGGCGTGCTCGGCATCCTGCGCGACACCCTCGGCATCGACGAGGAGGACCTCCTCTCCGCCGAGCTCGAGATCGTGCCCGCCGGCGCCGCCCGCGACCTGGGCCTCGATCGCTCGATGATCCTCGGCTACGGCCAGGACGACCGCGTCTGCGCCTACACGAGCCTCGTCGCGCAGCTTCAGTGCGAGGCCCCCGCGCGCACCGCGGTGACCCTGCTCGTGGACAAGGAGGAGATCGGCTCCGTGGGCGCCACCGGCATGACGAGCCACTTCTTCGAGGACGCCATGGCCGAGGTCCTCGAGCTCGCCGGCGAGGGCGGCGCCCTCGCGCTGCGCCGCTGCCTCGCGCGCTCCAACATGCTCTCGAGCGACGTCTCGGCCGCCTTCGACCCCGCGTTCGCGAGCGTCTTCGAGCCGAAGAACTCCTGCTACCTGGGTCACGGCCTCACGTTCAACAAGTACACCGGCCGCGCCGGCAAGGGCGGCTCCAACGACGCCGACGCCGAGTACGTGGCCACCATCCGCCGCGTGATGGACGAGGGCGGCGTGGCCTGGCAGACCGCCGAGCTCGGCAAGGTCGACGCGGGCGGCGGCGGCACGATCGCCTACATCCTCGCCGTCTACGGCATGAACGTCATCGACTGCGGCGTGCCCGTGCTCTCCATGCACGCGCCTTGGGAGGCCACGAGCAAGGCCGACGTCTACGAGGCGTACCGCGGCTACCGCGAGTTCCTCAAGCTGGCGTAGGCACGGCCCCAGACGCACGTAACGCAGGCGCCCCGCCCTTCTCGATGTGCCGAGAAGAGCGGGGCGCCTCGTTGTGCCTTGCACTTGGGGGCGGGCCCGAGCGGCAAGCGCCGCGGCTACACGCCGGCCGGCCAGTACCTGCTCACGCCGTCCTCGCCACGCTCGCGGCGCACCGCCCCGGTGGCGACGAGGTGGTCCAGGTGCGCGATGCTCTCGGAGACGAGGAACCACCGCGTCATGGCCGGGGTCTCGGCCCAGCGGTCGAAGGGCGCGCGCCAGCCCATGGCGGGCACCAGCTCGAAGCCCGTCTGGCCCGGACGCTCCGCGATCGCGGCGAGCGCGCGGGCGCTCCTGCGCTCGTGGTGGCCGACGTTGGCGAGGCAGCGCTCGCTCACGTCGCTCTCCTGCAGGCCGTGACCCATGAACGCGTGCTCGATCCCCCTCCTTGCAAGGGCGCGAAGGGTCCCCAGCTGCTCGCCGATGGGATCTTCCCCCTCGCCCCAGAAGCCGATGCAGGTGGAGCACAGGAAGAGCACCGCGTCCCCCAGAAACGCCGTGCGCGTCTCCGGCTCCCAGAGCACGCACTGGCCCGTGGTGTGGCCCGGCGCGCTCACCACCTCGAAGCACCAGCGCCCGCAGCGCAGCTCGTCTCCGGGGCAGACCGTCGAGAACGCGATCTTCTCGGTCTCGAAGTTGACCACGTGGTCCCAGATCACGTCCGCGAGCTCGGCGGACTCGGCCGCACTCGCGCCCTCGGCGCTCATGCGCTCGACCATCTGGTCGCGCCACGCGGGCACGGCGAAGCGGCGCATGTCGCCGAGCACGCCCTCGGGGATGACCACGCGGGCGCCGGCCTCGGAGAGCTCGCGCGCGAGCCCGGTGTGGTCGATGTGGGCGTGCGTGCAGAAGAGCGTGGTTGCCTCGGGGTCCACCCCCAGGCCGAGGAGCGCCCGCATGAGGCGCGTGTCGTTCATGGGGTCGGGCGTCCCGGCGTCCACCACGAGGGCCTCGCCGCCGTCCATCACCACGAAGGCGTTGACGGAGGGCAGGAAGGTGTCGTGCATGAGGAGGTCGACGCGCCAGACCTCTGGCGCGTCGAGCACCCTGCTGCAGGTGAAGCCGTCCTCGTCCAGCGTGAAGCAGTTGGCGCCGCAGCCCTGGCCCCAGTCCGCGCCGGGGTCGGCGGCCTCGGGAACGGCGCCGGAGACGCTAGTCAACGAGCACCTTCACGCAGATCTTCTTGAGCGGGGCGGGCTCGCCCGGGCAGCAGCCCGGCTTGTGCGCGTCGCACGGGGGCGTGACCACGAGGTCTCCCTCGCGCAGGGTCACCCAGCCCTCGCGGTCGCCGGGCGTGTAGAGGCCAAAGTCGTCGGCCTCGGAGAACTCCCCCACCGGCGCGCACTCGGAGACGGGCGCCACGCCCAGAAGCTCCGTGCCGCTGATGACGAAGTGGATGTCGGCGTAGCGACGGTGCGCCTCGTAGTTCTTCTCGTCCGGGCGGACGGTGGTGATCTCCTGCACGTTGGCGAAGACCTCGTCGCCCATGATGTCGTGGCGGCCGGGCTCGAGGTCGGCCAGGTCCTCGCGGGCGAGGAAGGCCAGCGCCTTCTGGTAGCGCTCGGTGGAGAGGTCGTTGGCGGCGGCGTTGGCAAGCGACGTGAAGATCATGGCGGTGCTCCCTTCTCGTTGCGGCGCTCGACGCGCCGTTTACAACAGTATGGGCCATTGCCGCAGCCGAGCTTGGGTAGAATCGAGACGTTGCGCACACGCGCCGGCATACGGCGCAGGAGAGAGGAACAGCATGGAACAGAACGAGCAGGAGAGGCTCCGCCAGGAGGTCGACGAGGTGCTGCACGGCCAGAAGCAGCCCCAGGGCCCGGAGAAGTTCCCCCAGAACGACTACTCCAACGTCCGCCACGTCATCGGCGTGGTCTCGGGCAAGGGCGGCGTGGGCAAGTCGCTCGTGTGCGGCACGCTGGCCGTGGAGCTCGCGCGCCGCGGCGCCAAGGTCGGCATCCTGGACGCGGACGTCACCGGCCCCTCCATCCCCCGCATGATGGGCCTCGCCGGGGCGCGCGCCCGCGGCGTGGACGAGCTCATCGTCCCCGTGCTCACCAAGGGCGGCATCAGGGTCATGAGCGCCAACCTCGTCCTGGAGAACGAGACCGACCCCGTGATCTGGCGCGGGCCCGTGGTGGCCGGCGCCATCAAGCAGTTCTGGGAGGACTGCGCCTGGGGCGAGCTCGACTACCTGCTCGTGGACATGCCCCCGGGAACCGGCGACGTGCCCCTCACCGTCTTCCAGTCCCTGCCGGTCGACGGCATCGTGATCGTGAGCTCCCCGCAGGACCTCGTGCAGATGGTCGTGGGCAAGGCCGTGAACATGGCCAACATGATGCAGGTGCCCGTGCTCGGCCTCGTTGAGAACATGGCCTACGTCGAGTGCCCGCAGTGCGGCGAGAAGATCTACCCCTTCGGGCCGAGCCGCCTCGAGGAGACCGCGCAGGCCTTCGAGATCGAGGCGCTGGGCCAGCTGCCCATCGACCCCAAGATCGCCGAGGCGTGCGACACGGGCACCTTCGAGGACGAGCTCCCCGCAGGCACGCTCTCCGAGGCCGTCGACACGGTCGTGCGCGTGGCCGAGTTCGTGGACGCGCTGCGCGGGCAGGACGCGTAGCTTGGCGCGCGGGCCGAGAAGAACCTCGAGGTCCAGGGCGCGCGAGGAGGCGCTCGCGGCCGCGGCGGGCGTGAGCGTGCCCGCCCGGTGCGACGTCTGCGTGATCGGCGGCGGTGCGTCCGGCCTCGTTGCGGCGACGGTCGCGGCGGAGGCCGGGGCGGCCGTCACGGTGCTCGAGCGCGCCGTCGAGTGCGGGCGCACCATCCTGGCAACGGGCAACGGCCGCTGCAACCTCATGAACGCCGCGCTGCGCGGGCCGGCGCCCGCATGGGAGCGCTACAACGAGCCCGAGTTCGTGGCCGCCGTCTGCGGACCGGGCTTTGGCGACGACGCGCTCGCCTTTCTCGAGGGCTGCGGCCTCGCCTGGGCCGAGGAGGGGGGCGGCCGCCTCTACCCGCTCTCCCGCCAGGCGTCCTCCGTGCGCGAGGTGCTGCTGGCGCGGGCGCGCCGGGCGGGCGTGGTGCTGGCGCCGGCGCGCGAGGTCACGGGCGTGGCGACGGGCGCGGACGGCTGGCACGTGGCATACGAGGGCACGGGTGCCGAGGCGGGCCCGGCGGCGGGCACGCTCGTCGCGCGGTCCGTGGTGCTCGCCGCGGGCGGCGGCGAGGGGCTCACGCGCTCGCTCGGCCTCGCGTGCGCGCCGTACGAGCCCGTGCTCTGCTCGCTCGCCTGCGCACCGGCGGAGGGCCGCCTCGACCTGGGCGCGCTCGACGGGCGCCGCGCGCACGTGGTCGCGCGCCTGCTGCGGGACGGCGCGGAGCTCGCGCGCGAGGCCGGCGAGGTGCTCTTCCGGCCGTACGGGCTCTCCGGCATCGTGGTCTTTGACCTCTCGCGCCTGGCACGCCCCGGGGACGTGGTGGCGCTCGACCTCACGTGCGGGATGGACCGCGACCTCGCCCGGCGCCTCGTTGCCTCGGCCGGCGGGAGCGCGGCGGGCGTGCTCGACCCGCGCCTCGCGGGGGCGCTCGGCGGCGCGAATTGCGCGGACGCGCTTGAGAGGGCTTTTGACCTGCGCTTTGTTGTGTCCGGCCCCGCCGAGCCGGAGCGTGCGCAGGTCGCGCGCGGGGGTCTTCTCGTGAGCCAGTTCGATCCCGCCACGCTTGCCGCGCGCGAGGTTGCGGGCCTCTTTGCCTGCGGCGAGGCGCTCGACGTGGACGCCGCGTGCGGGGGCTTCAACCTCGCCTGGGCGTGGAGGAGCGGCCTCGTTGCCGGGCGTGCCGCCGCGTGCACGGCGAGCGCCGGCACGCACCGCGCGAGCGCCGAATAAGAGCAGCTGCCACAATTTGTCCCAGATTCGACCGCGATTTGGGCAGATACTCTTTCTCGACGAGCGCCGCTCGGCGCGCAGATCTGAAAGGACTCCCATGCTCGAGGTCTCCGGGATTCGCATACCCCTCTCCGCCCTTGACGGCTCCGACGCGCGCGAGCTCGCCGCGTGCCGCCGCGCGCTCGCGCGAAAGCTGCGCGTGGGCGAGAAGGACCTCGCGGCCGTCACGCGGCGGCGGCGCTCCATCGACGCGCGCCGTCGCGGGGACGTGCAGCTCACGTTCACGCTGCGCGCCGAGCTCACCGGCGGGGCCGCGGCGGAGCGCGCCCTTCTCGCCCGCCTTGCCAAGAGAAGGGCCGAGAAGAACGTGCGCGTCGTGGACGAGCGGACCTATGGCTTCCCGGCGCGCGTCGCGCGGCGGGACGCGGCGCGACCGGTGGTCGTGGGCGCCGGGTGCGCCGGGCTCTTCTGCGCGCTCTCGCTCGCGCGCGCCGGGCTCGAGCCGCTGCTCGTGGAGCGCGGGGACGACGCCGCCCGCCGTGGCGAGGCCGTGGCCAGGCACAACGAGACCGGCGAGCTCGACCCCGAGAGCAACATCCAGTTTGGCGTGGGCGGCGCGGGAACCTTCTCGGACGGCAAGCTGCAGACCGGGACCAAGAGCCCGGCGCACCGCCTCATCCTCGAGACCTTCGTGGCCGCGGGCGCCCAGCGCGAGATCCTCTGGGACGCCAAGCCCCACGTGGGAAGCGACGTCCTGCCGCGCGTGGTGACCGACATCGTCCGCCAGATCGAGGAGGCGGGCGGCGAGGTGCGCTGCCGCTGCCGCATGACGGACGTCGACGTCACCGGCGGCGAGGTGCGCGGCGTGACCCTTTCGACCACCCGAGACGACGGCACCGTCGTGGAGGAGCGGGTTTCCGCGGACTGCCTGGTCCTCTGCTGCGGGCACTCCGCGCGTGACGTCTTTGAGCTGCTGCGCGAGCGCGGCGTGCCCATGGAGCGCAAGACCTTTGCCATGGGCGTGCGCATCGAGCACCTCCAGGCGAGCGTCGACCGCGCGCTCTACGGGGAGGCCGCCGGGCACCCCGCCCTCGGCGCGGCGCCGTACAGCCTCTCCTGCCACCTTCCCTCGGGGAGGAGCGCCTTCTCGTTCTGCATGTGCCCCGGCGGCTACGTGGTCTCCGCCGCGAGCGAGCCGGGCGGCGTCTGCACCAACGGCATGAGCCTCTCGGACCGCGCGGGCGCGAACGCCAACTCCGGGCTCCTTGCCAACGTCTTTCCCGAGGACCTGCCGGGCGACGACGTGCTCGCCGGCGTTGAGCTGCAGCGCGCCTGCGAGCGCGCGGCCTTTGCCGCGGGCGGGGGCGCGTACGTGGCGCCCACCCAGCTCGTGGGCGACTTCCTGGCGGGCGTGCCCTCGAGCGCGGGCGGGGACGTCGTGCCCACCTACCCACGCGGCGTTGCGTGGGGGAACGTGGGGCCGTGCCTGCCGGACTACGTCGCGCAGACGCTGCGCGAGGCCATCCCCGTGCTCGGCCGCAAGCTGCGCGGCTTTGACGCGACAGACGCCGTTCTCACGGGCGTGGAGACGCGCTCGAGCTCTCCCGTGCGCGTGACCCGCGGCGACGACGGCCAGAGCGTGGGCGTCCGCGGCCTCTGGCCCGTGGGCGAGGGGGCGGGCTACGCGGGCGGCATCATGAGCGCCGCCACCGACGGCATCCTCGCCGCCGAGAAGATCGTGGCGGCGTACGCGGCAAGGTAGCCCCGTGCAGAAGTGACCGGCACGTTTGCACGCTTTTGCATGATTGCTTACCCGGAGATCGCCGCGATCAGGCGGTCGAGCTCCTTGTCCTGGTTCATGCCGGTGAGGAAGGCCACGCCGCTCACGGTGGGGACGTCGTAGGCCCTCTCGGTGCTCACCACGGGAACGAACGCCGCGGCGCCCTCGAGGGCGTCCTCCACGTGCGCCACGTCAACGGCCACGACCTCGGCCTCCACGTTCTTCTCGGCGAGCATCCTGCGGAGCTTGGCGGCCACCATCTCCGACGTCGCCACGCCCGAGCCGCACGCAACCACGATCTTTGCCGCCATGTCAGACCTCCGCCGTCCCGTTGGGCTGTTTCTCGTCCATTCTACCCGGCAGGAGCTCCGCAAGGTCGGGGAACTGGGGCAGCTCGAAGCCGGGCATCTGGGGCACCTCGAAGTCGGGCATGAACGCCTGGACCAGCAGGCCCAGCGCGCGGGTGATGTGGGAGCGCTGGTCTGGCTCGAGCTCTCCCAGGCGCCGCAGCATGGCGGGCACGGAGGTCTGCCAGTTTCCGGAGAGGTTGGCGAAGGTGTCCTCCCCCGCCGCGCCGAGCACCGAGAAGAGCGTCTCCACGAAGCCCTCGCGCTCCTCGCGGCTCATGCTGGCGATCCACTCGTTGAGGCCCTTGTCGACGAAGCTCGCGCCGCGGCCGAGCTCCTCCTGGAGCACGAAGGAGTCGCCCTCCACCACCCAGGAGAAGGGGTTGTGCTGCGTGAGGCCCATCGTGGACGACTCCACGACCGCATAGTCCTCCTGGCGCTCGAAGAGCATCCCTATGACCGAGGAGCCCGGGACCGTCTTTGAGACGAGGCCCGAGCGCTCCTTCCAGAGGTCGTCCGCGAGCGCCTCCTCGGTGAATCCCGGGCCGTCGTGGGAGAAGACGCGCGCTATCCTGCGCGCCGTCCCCTCGGGGCAGCGGGCGGCCGCGCAGACCGCGAGGTTGCCACCCTTTGAGTGGCCGCCCAGGTAGATGGGGCCCTCGATGCTGGGCGCCACGCGCTCCAGGTAGCCTATCGCCGCGTACTGCGACGGCACGCCCGTCTCGAAGGCCATGTTGAAGTCCTCCTTCCAGCCCACGAGCGTGTTGTCCGTGCCGCGGAAGGAGACGTACGCGCCTCCTCCTGGGAGACGCAGCACGCACGCGGAGAACTGCTTCTCCGCGGCCTCGTCGAAGTCGTCCACGTAGTCGCTCACGCGCAGGTCGCGGAAGCGCGGGCTGGCGGCGACAAGGGCGAGCAGGCGCGCGAGGCCGTCCGGGTCCCACAGGCCATGGGTCATCGCCTCCGCCCACTCCGCGCGAAAGAGGTCGCGCACGGGCGCGCCCTCGCGCGAGCGCACGGCGTCTCCCTGGTAGTGGTAGTACGAGAGGCACGCCAGCACGAGGCTGTCCACGTCCGTGAGCGGGCGCTCGTCGAGGGTCTCGAACGAGCGGGCCAGGTACCCGAAGACGTTGTTCTCGTCTGGCGAGAAGAGCGGTGCCATGGAATCACTCCCTCATGTGGAAGGGGCCGTGCAAAGGGGACGGGCACTTTTGCGCGGCCTGTCCCCTTTGCACGTATCACGTTACTTCTTGTGGGGGCGGTAGCGGCGGCGCGTGGCGTGCGCGCTCCCCTTGCGGGCGCCCGCCTTGAGCCGGGCTATGACCTCGTCTGCGGACCCGCCCTCCACGCGCGTGCGGATGGCGACGATCTGGTCCCTGATGCGCGCCGCGGCCTCGAAGTCCATGGCCTCGGAGGCGACCGCCATCTCCTCCTCCAGCGCGTCCAGCACGTCGGCGATCTCGGCCTTGGAGAGGCCGGCGAGCTCGTCTGCGACGGAGCGGGCCGTCTCCTCGGAGGGCTGAGTCTCGGAGAGCGTCTCAAAGGCACCGTGGCTGCCCGTGCCGTGCCGGTCGCGCGTCTTGCCCTCGAGCGTCCGCTCGGCCTCGGAGATGAACGAGGAGACGTCGGTGATGGACTTCTTGACGGTCCGAGGCACGATGCCGTGCTCCTCGTTGAAGGCCTCCTGGATCTGCCGGCGGCGGTTGGTCTCCCCTATTGCCTCGCGCATGGAGTCCGTGATGGTGTCCGCGTACATGATGACCTCGCCCTGGGCGTTTCTCGCCGCGCGGCCCATGGTCTGGATGAGGGAGCGCCGGTTGCGGAGAAAGCCCTCCTTGTCCGCGTCCAGAATCGCCACGAGGGAGACCTCCGGGATGTCCAGGCCCTCGCGCAGGAGGTTGATGCCCACGAGGACGTCGATCTTGCCCACGCGCAGGTCGCGGATGATGTCCACGCGGTCGAGCGTGGCGGTGTCCGAGTGCATGTAGTTCACGCGTATGCCCTCGTCCAGAAGGTGGTCCGTGAGGTCCTCCGCCATGCGCTTGGTGAGCGTGGTCACGAGCACGCGCTCCTTCTTCGCCACGCGCTCCTTGATCTCCGCGATGAGGTCGTCTATCTGGCCGCGCACCGGGCGCACGTCTATCTTGGGGTCGAGCAGGCCCGTGGGGCGGATGATCTGCTCGACCTCCTGCTGGGTGACCGACTCCTCGTAGTCCCCGGGCGTGGCCGAGACGTAGATGAACTGCGGCACGCGCTCCTCGAACTCATCGAAGCGCAGCGGGCGGTTGTCGAGCGCGGAGGGCAGGCGGAAGCCATGGTCCGCAAGCGTGATCTTGCGCGAGCGGTCCCCCTCGTGCATGCCGCGGATCTGCGGCACCGTGACGTGGGACTCGTCGATGATGCAGAGCATGTCCTTGGGGAAGTAGTCGATGAGCGTGTAGGGCGGCTCGCCCGCCTTGCGGCCGTCCAGGTGGCGCGAGTAGTTCTCGATGCCGTTGCAGTAGCCCATGGTCTCCAGCATCTCGAGGTCGTAGCTCGTGCGCTGGGCCAGGCGCTGGGCCTCGAGGAGCATGTCGTTGGCCTTGAGCTCCGCCACGCGAGTCTCGAGCTCCTCGTTGATGGTCTCGAGCGCGTGCGTGACCTTGGGCCGCTCGGTCACGTAGTGGGACGCGGGCCAGATGGGGATGGCGTCGAACTCCCGGACGATCTCCCCGGTGACGTTGTCCACCTCGGCGATGAGCTCCACCTCGTCCCCGAAGAAGGAGATGCGCAGCGGGTTCTCCGCGTAGGGCGGGAACACGTCCACGGTGTCCCCGCGCACCCGGAACGTGCCGCGCGAGAGGTCGTAGTCGTTGCGGTCGTACTGGATGTCTATGAGGCTGCGGATGAGGTCATCGCGCTCGAGCGGCTCCTCCTTGCTCACGTTGGGCGCGAGGCCCGCGTAGTCCTGGGGGCTGCCGATGCCGTAGATGCAGGAGACCGAGGCCACCACGATGACGTCGCGCCGGGAGAGCAGGCTCGAGGTGGCCTGGTGGCGGAGCTTCTCCACCTCCTCGTTGATGGAGGCGTCCTTCTCTATGTAGGTGTCCGTCTGGGGGACGTAGGCCTCGGGCTGGTAGTAGTCGTAGTACGAGACGAAGTAGACCACCGCGTTGTTGGGGAAGAGCTCGCGCATCTCGCTCGCCACCTGCGCGGCGAGCGTCTTGTTGGGCTCCATGATGAGGGTGGGACGATTGAGCTTCTCTATGGTCTTTGCCATCGTGAAGGTCTTGCCCGAGCCCGTGACGCCCAGAAGCGTCTGGTAGCGGAGCCCCCGCTCAACGCCCTCCGCGAGCTTCTCTATGGCCTGGGGCTGATCTCCGGCGGGCTCGAACGGCGAGACCACCGTGAGGCGCTCGTCCCCGCTCGCCCTGCCAAACCGCACGAGCTCGCCACCGAAGCGCTCCGCAGGAGCCGCCGCCTCGCCCATGGGAACCTCCCCTCAGAATCTGCCGTGTGGACAGTGTACCCCACCTCTCGACACCAAACAAGTGTTCTGCTATCTTCTTCGTACGGGCCGCAGGGGACGGCCGCTGGGATAGAATTGGCTTTCTGGGGAAGGGGGCGCATGAGCAAGCGTGGGTCAGCGGATACGCCGAGAAGGACGGGCGTCGTGCGCGCGCTCCTCGTGACGCTTGCCGCCATCGTCCTCGTGATCGCCCTGCTGCTCCTGGGCGACGGCGGGCCCAACAGGCTGCGGATCGTCGGCCGCCTGGGTGGCGCCGCTGCCGCCGTGCTCGTCCTTCTCGTCTTTTTTGCCCTCTACGTTGCCGCGGAGCGACGCAGGGAGCGCACCGAGAAGGACTTCGAGGTCGCGCCCTGGATGCGCCGCCGCACGAACGCGGACGCCCAAAAGGATGCGGGCTCCCCCGCCCCCGAGCGGGCGAGAAGGGACGTCCGGGCAGACGTCGAGCGCATGCTCACCAACGCCGACGACGCCCTCCTTGCCCTGCGCGACCTCATGGAGCACGGCGGCGCGGAGGACTACGGGGCGCTCCCCGCCCTGCTCGGCCGCACCGCCGTCGCCTCGTGGGAGGGCCCGCGCCCGGTTGGCGCCAACCGCCTCAGGAGAAACGGCCGCTGGTGGCTCATGCCCCGCTCGGGCGAGCCCGCAGGCGCGGCATACGACCAGCTCGTCGCGATAGAGGCGACCCTCAACGCCTGGGACGACCTCGTGTCGCGCCGCTGGCCCGAGAAGATGACCGCCACCTGGCGCCTCGCGCAGGCATTCTCCGAGGTGTGCGACCTCAAGCCGCACGAGGGGCCGGGAAGGCAGCTCGAGCGCGCTCTTCTGGACGGCGTGGACGCCGAGGGCGAGTGGGGCTGCCGCGTGCGCCTTGCGAACGACATCGAGGACCTGCCCGCTCCCTTCCGCATCGAGGCCACGTTCAGGGCGAACCTCTCGCTCGGGCTCGTGGGCGTGAGCGCCGCGGTGCCGCGCCCGGGATGCTTCACCATGTTCGAGGAGAACAGGCGCCCCGCCTGGGCGAGGGCGTACGCCCTGAGGCTCGCGCTGCTGCTCGCGCGCAGGGCCTTCGCGGCGTCCGCCGACGTGCGGCGCGTGGCCGTGAGCTGTCACGAGCATGGGAGCTCGGCGACGGTCCTCTCGCTCGACCTCGACAAGCGGTCCCTCGAGCGCCTCACGGGCCTCGCACGCAGGGCCGAGCTCGTCGAGCGCGGCCTTCCCGAGGACCCCTCCCTGCGCTTCTCGGTCTCGCCCGAGGGGTGGCTCGACCCGGTGGAGCCCCTTCTCGACCTTGGGTGCGAGGAGCTCTCCCCCGCGGAGAGGTACCGTCCGGTAGAGCTCGACGAGACGCCCTGCGACGAGGCGCTGCGACGGGCCTGCGGCGCCAGACGAGTCCGCGACCTCGGCATCATGGAGAGGGCCGCCCGGGCGATGGCGTGGGACGACGTCTCGGGCGAGCTCGGCTCCACCACGCAGGAGGCGGTCTCGCGCCTCGTGGCGCTGCGCGAGGAGAGCTCTGACGCAACGGTTGCCGAGGCGTGCGAGCGTACGTGTCGAGCGCTCGTGGAGGGCACCGCGGACGTGACGGACACCCGCGCGCTCGCGGAGGTGTTCGTGAACGGGCACGCGCTCGCCCACGCCGCGAGGCGGGCCCGGGGCGCGCTCTCAGGCGAGCCGACGCCCGACATCCTGTCCCAGGCGCTCGACGCGCTCGAGGCCGCGCTCTCGCCCCTCGTCGAGACGGGCGCCTACCTCGACGACCGCGACCACGTCTACCGCTACTTCAACTCGATTCCCGAGCGCGTGGCGTACAACCTCGCGCACCTCGACGACGCGCGCGAGGTGTGCCTCGTGCCGGACGAGTACTACACCGCCCACTCCTATGCGGCGCGCATCCTCGGGGCGCTGGGCAGGCACGACGAGGCGCTCGCCCACGCAGAGGAGCTCGTCCGCGTGGCGCCGGTGACGCCCGACGCCCTGCTCTGCAAGGCACGGTGCCTGGAGGACCTCTCGCGCATCTTCGAGGCGGCGGACCTGCTCATGGACGGCATCATGCTCTCCTCAACGGCCCGCGACATGGCCATCTGCTTCTATCGCCTCGCCTTCATGGAGTGGAAGCTCGGGAGGAGCGACCTCTCGGTCGCCTGCTACCAGCGCGCCATCGACCTGCACGCGGACGTTGCGGAGCAGGCGGCGCACGAGCTCGAGGACCTTCTCGCCGGACAGCCGGGCCTCTCTAGGCTGGCGGATGAGGGGGTGCTCCCCGCACTCGAGGCGGGCGGCATTCCCGTGGGCGCGGTGGACGAGCTGCGCAAAAGGACGCGCGACGCCGTAGCCGCCTGCGCGGACGCCGGGCTGTTTGCCCTGGCCCGCCCGCTCACGGGCGCGCTTCTCGAGCTCTGCCGGGACGACGCTCTGGTGGGCGTCTATCGCTCGCTCAGCCGGCCGTGACGCCGAGGGGGTAGTTCCGCCGATACTCGTCGAGGGCGTTCAGCACGCGCGTGAGGTAGGTGCGCGTCTCCTCGTACTCGATGTCCTCGGGGATGGAGCCGCCATCGGAAAGCCATCCCTGCACCGCGCCGAGGCCGGCGTTGTAGGCGGCGATGACCTCCTCGCGCCTGAAGAGGTTCTTCTGGAGGTAGCCCAGGTAGGCGCAGCCGTACTCGATGTTCACGCGCGGGTCCGAGAGATCGGTGAGCGGATAGGCCTCGCCGTCGACGGCCCCCATGGAGACGAGGTCCTGCGCGGTCTCCTGCATGACCTGCATGAGGCCCACCGCGCCAACGTGCGAGACGGCGTTCTCGTCCCAATCTGACTCGCACTTGATGACGGCGCACACGAGGTCGGTGTCAACGTCGTGCCGCCGTGCCGACTCCAGGATCTCCTGCCGGTGGTGCACCGGGTAGAGAAGCCTGTTCGCCGGGGATGCGGGAGTGAGCATCTCCCAAATCAGAAACGTCGCCGCCACGGCAAGCGCCAGGGCAAGGACGACCTTCGCCCCAGAGCCCCGCCGCCTGTGCGGACGCGGGGTCGGACGACGGGGGGCGGTTCTTCTCGCCGCCTGCCGGGTCTCGCCCCGGCGGGCCTCGCTCTGCCGAGGCGCGCTCCGGGGCGCCTCGCTTCGCCGAGGCTCGCTCCGGGGCGCCTCGCCCTGCCGGGCATCGCCTCGGCGCGGCGTGCCACGTCGGGCATCTGCCCGACGGGCGTCGCCCCGCCGCGCGGCGGGGCGCTCGCGGCGTGTTGGCCTACGCCTGGTCGTCACGAGAGGCCCTCTTGGAGACCGGCCCCCAGCCCTCTGACTCCCGGCGCTTCCACCAGTCGCGAACCTCCTGCTCGAAGACGTCCAGCGTGCGGATGTTGTTGAACACGTAGCTGCTGTGGGCCTTGATGTAGGCGTCCGAGGGCTGCTGGTGGAGGCGACGGTCGAAGTCCCTGGGGTCCATGCCCCTCTGCGCGGCGCGGGCCCGGCGGGCGGGCGCCGGGCAGAAGACGCCCACGACCTCGTCTGCCATGTCAAAGGAGCCGCGCATGCGGTCGAGGAGCGGAATCTCCACCACCACGATCTTCTGCGGGGCCTCCGGGTTCTTCTCCCTCTCCGCGCGCTCCTCCTCGGCGATCTTGGCCACGCGGGCGCGCAGGAGCTCGTCGATGAGCGGAAGCTCGATCTCCTCGAGCGTGACGGTGCGCTCGGTGGTGGCAAAGGCGCGCTGGGCGAGCAGCTCGCGCTTCACGCCGCCCATGGGGTTGATGATGTCGTCGCCGAACTCGGCCTTGATCTGCGGGAGAATCCTGGAGCCGGGCGCGAGCGCCTCGCGCGAGAGCTCGTCGAGGTCGATCCTGATGGCGCCGCACTCCCCCATGACCCTCGCCACGGTGGACTTTCCGGACGCAATGCCGCCCGCCAGATAGATAACGTGCATGAGGCCTCCTTCGTGTCTGCGGCTCCTATCATCTCACATGGTGGCCCGCAGCACGCAACCCCCACGCACGGTCCACAGGACGGGGCGCTCGAAGAGGCCCCGCTCGCGCTCGTCATGGGTGACCCAGAGGACCGTCCTGCCCGTCAGGCGAGGGAGCACGTAGCCCATGACCTGCCGCACGGTCTTCTCGTCCATGCCCTTGAGGGGCTCGTCAAAGATGAGGACGTTCGCAGGCGCGAGCACGCAGCGAAGGATGGCCACGCGCCGGCGCTGGCCGCCGGAGAGCTCCCGGACGGGCCGCGCGTCAACGGGCAGCCCCACGGCATGGAGGGCCTCGCGCTCGAGCTCCAGGAAGGACGCGAGCTCGTCCCCGCGGAGGCGCCCGTGCGGCAGGCGGATGTTGGCGGTTGCCGTGAGGTTATCCAGCAGGCGGTCCTCCTGGAAGGTCATCGCCAGCCTGGTGCCGGCGGGACGCACGACCTCGCCCGCATCCGGCTCCTCCAGCCCGGCCAGGAGCCTCAGCACCGTGGTCTTTCCGGCGCCCGAGGGGCCCATCACCACGTGGGCGCGGCCGGCATCGAAGCGCGCGGACGCTCCGGAGAGGACGGGCAGGCCGTCGTAGCCCTTTGTGACGTCACGCAGCTCGAGGCAGCTCATGGCCGTGCCTCCCACCAGGACAGGGCGACGTCGAGCCCGCGCGAGACCAGCGCCTCGAGCGCCACCGACACCACCACGATGGCAACGGTCCACGCAAAGAGGTCCGGGGTGTCGAGGTAGACCTTCGCGTCGTAGAGGTGCTCGCCAATCGTGAGGTCCGGGAGGCCTATGACCTCGGCGGCTATGCCGGCCTTCCAGGAGAGGCCCAGGGCGAGCGAGACCGCCGCCCTGAAGTACGGCAGCACCTGGGAGAGGTAGACCATCCGCACGCGCTCGAGCGCGCCGACGCCAAAGACCTCGGCCATCTCGAGGAGGCCGGCGTCCGTCTGCTCTATCCCCTCGAGCACGTTGGTGTAGACGATGGGCATGGCCATGATCCAGGAGATGACCACGGAGAGCTCGCATGAGCTCACCCACAGGAGCACCAGGATGACGAAGGACGCCACGGGAACCGCCTTGAGGGCGCCCATGAGCGGGGCGAGAAGAACGCGCGCGGCCCGCACCCGCGCGGCGAGCGCCGCGAGGAGAAGGCCCCCCGCGAGCCCGCCCAGAAAGCCCAGGCCGATCCTGCCGAGCGAGGTCCCCACCGACGCCCAGAACTCGGGCGTGAGGGCGAGCGACCCCAGGCGCGCGAGCACCTCGAGCGGCCCCACCAGGATGATGCGCGAGTCGACCGCCCAGGAGAGCAGCTGCCACGCCACGAGCCAGAACGCCACGGCAAGAAGGCGGGCGCCCCAGGTGCCGGGGCGCCCTCCCCCGCCGATTCCGCTGTTACCGCCGCCGGTCAAACGCCGGGCCCTACGCGCCGTAGTAGAAGTCGTCGCCCGGCACGGAGCCGCCCACGGCCTCGGGGTTCTGCTCGGCCAGGACGTCGAGGTAGCCGGAGAGGCGCTCGGCCATGTCCCCGCCCGTGATGCAGACGATGTTGCACTCGGGGATGGCCTTCTCCGCCACCTGGGCCGCCACGATGTCGTAGCTGCCTACGAGCTCGGCCGCCTCCGCCACGTTGTCGTTGACGAAGTCCACCGACTCCGCGTAGTGCTCGAGGAAGGCGTCCACCGCCTCGGGGTGCTCGTCGGCGAAGGCAGCGCGCACGATGGCCACGCCCGTGACCATGGAGCTCTTCTCGTCTCCCGTCTGCACGGCGTCCCACTCCTCGGTGAGGTCGAGCGCCACGCGGATCTTTTCGTTCTGCGCCTGGGCGGTGGTCACGAAGGGCTGGGGCAGCATGGCCACGGCCTCGCCCTCGGAGGTGGCGATGGCCTGCACGCACTCCGCGTGCTCGCTCTTCCACTCGATCTGCACGTCCTCGCCCACGACCAGGCCGTTCTTCTCGAGCACGTACTGGAGGCCGTACTCGGGCGTGGAGCCCTTGCCGGAGGCGTAGATGGTCTTGCCCCTGAGGTCCGCGACGCTCTGGACGGTGTCCCCCAGCTCGCAGATGTAGAGCACGCCGAGCGTGTTGATGGCGATGGCGCGCACGCCCTTCTCGGTCTTGTTGTAGAGAACGGAGGCCAGGTTAGCGGGCACCGCGGCGATGTCCACGCCGTCCTTGGCCACGAGCGGCGTCACCTCATCCGGCGAGGCCACGATCTGGAACGAGTAGTCGTTGTCCGCGAGGTTGCCGCTGTCCACCTCGCTCATGAAGCGCACGAGACCCATGGCGGTGGGGCCCTTGAGGGCGACGGCGCGGACCTCCACGGGCGCCGCCGGCTGCTCCTCGGGCTCGTCCGCCTGGGGCTCCGCGTCCTGGGACTGAGCGGCGCCGTCGCACGCGCCAAGGGCGAGCACGGCCGCACCGGCACCCGTCACCTGCAGGAACTTCCTTCTGTCGAGCATAAGAGACCTCCCAGCGCACGTTGTTCCAACCCGAACAACGATAGCACTGGGAGGCCTCTCGCTCCCCGCCCCTTCCGCGAGCGGGCTCTGCGGCGCCACGGCGTTACGACTTCACCTCGAACTTGGTGCCGCACTTGGGGCAGGTGACGCGCAGCCTGCCCTTGCCGCGCGGCACGCGGACCTTCTGCTTGCACGAGCTGCACCTGGCGTGCTTGTACGTGCGCAGCTCGGCCATCGCCGCCCTGGGGTTCTGCACCCACGGGCGCGCGGGGCCGAGCGCCTTGAGGAAGGCCTCGTTCTCACGGGAGCGGCTGCCGAGGTTCTTGGACTGGATGCGGAACATCGAGTACACGATGAGCGCGAGGGCGATCCAGCCGAGCCAGCTCACCCGCGCGAAGAGGTTCACCACCACGACGACGATCGCGAGGTTCATTGAGAAGACCGCGAGGTCGTCGGGGCCCTGCCTTCCCCTCAGCCACTCGACCACCTTGCGCTGCCAGTCACCCGATGCCATGATCTTCCTTTCGTCCAGAGTTGACTCAGCTCTGATACCCGTTAGCCCGGTCGCGTACACCACCGTTCTTCTCGCCGCGCGCATCTCCGAGAAATCCTTGCGCCTAGCGGCCCTCGCCCATCACGTAGGCGCGGGCAAGGCGCTCGGTCTCCACGAGGGCGTCAACGTGGCAGCGCTCGCGGCCGTGCGAGTTCATGCAGGCCATGCCAAAGGCCCCGGCCGCGATGTCGTTGCCGTGGAGGGCGGCGGCGTTCGCGTCCGTCGAGTAGTGGAAGCACACCTGGGTGTTCCAGCGCCCGGGCGTGCACGCTGACTCCGCGCACGCGATGAGGGTGTTGGTGAGCTCCCAGTCGTAGGGACCCTTGGCATCCGAGCAGATCACGCCCACGGAGTGCTCGTCCGACCCCGCGTAGTCGGGCCCGATGAGCGTGATGTCGATCGCCACGTACTCGCTCGCCTCGTCGGGCACCCAGGAGCCGCCGCGACCGATCTCCTCGTAGATGGGAAAGGCGAAGAGCGTGTCGTACGCCGGCCGCTCCCCCGTCTGGGCCAGCCAGCGCAGCACGTCGAGCGCCACGGCAACGGCGGCCTTGTCGTCGATGTGGCGCGTGATCACGTAGCCGTTGTCAAAGAGCTCGAAGTGCGGGTCCATGCCCACCACGGCGCCCTCCGTCACGCCCAGCGCACGTGCGTCCTCGGGACAGCTCACGTCCGCCACGAGGGAGACCGCCATCGTGTCCTCGGTGCGCTCGCGCGTGCGCGCGTCCTCGAACACGTGCGTGGAGTGGTGGTCGCAGATCACCTGGCCGGCGACGGTGCGACCGTCGCGGCAGTGCACGAGGCAGGTCTCGCCCTCGATACTGTGGTAGTTGATGCCGCCGAGCTGCCGGACCCTCAGGGTGCCGTCGGGGTTGAAGCCGCGCACCACGAGGCCGATGGTGTCCAGGTGAGCGCCCAGGCACACGGTCTTCTCGGCACTTCTGCCCGGGACGCGCACGTAGGCGGTGGCGTTGTTGTCCACCTGCATCTCGTAGCCCATCTCAGCGAGCTCCTCGCGCAGCCACTCGTGGATCTCGGGGTAGTAGCCAACCGGGCTCTCCACCTCGACGCACGCGCGCATGGTGTCGAGCAGGTAGTCCTTGTCTATGTCGTACGCCATGGGAACCTCCTCGGATGTCTGTAAATTGGGGACTGTCCCCAATTAACAGAAGGGGCCGCCCGGAAGGACGGCCCCCTCAGCAGATCGAATGTGGGGAGGAGCTTACTCCTCGGTGGCCTTGACCTCGGTCTCGGCCTCAGCCTCGGGCTCCTCGGCCGGCTTGTCGCTCTCGGGGAGCGGCTTGACCTCGACCTCGGTGCCGAGGGTCTCGGCGGCGGCCTTCATGGAGAGGGAGATACGACGACGGTCGAGGTCGATCTCCATGACCTTCACCTGAACGTGATCGCCCACGGAGCACACCTGGGACGGCTGGTCGACGTGCTGCTTGGCCATCTCGGAGATGTGCACGAGGCCCTCCACGCCCTCGCCGAGGTCGACGAACGCGCCAAAGGTGACGAGCTTGGTGACGGTGCCCTCGACGATGGCGTCGACGGGGTACTTCTTGACGAGGGAGCGCCAGGGGTCCTCGGTGGTCTGCTTGAGACCGAGGGAGATGCGCTCGCGGTTGAGGTCGACGTCGAGCACCTGGACCTCGACCTCCTGGCCGACCTTGACGACCTCGGAGGGGTGGTTGACGTGGTTCCAGGAGAGCTCGGAGATGTGCACGAGGCCGTCGATGCCGCCGAGGTCGACGAAGGCGCCGAAGTCGACAATCGAGGAGACGGTGCCCTTGAGGCGCATGCCGACCTGGAGCTTGGAGAGAATCTCCTGGCGCTCGGCCTTGCGGGCCTCCTCGAGGACGACGCGACGGGAGAGGACGACGTTGTTGCGGTTGCGGTCCATCTCGATGACGCGGGCCTCGATGCGGGTGCCGAGGTAGGCGTTGAGGTCCTTGACGCGACGGAGGTCGACGAGGGAGGCGGGCAGGAAGCCGCGCAGGCCGATGTCGAGGATCAGGCCGCCCTTGACGACCTCGATGACCTCGCCCTCGACAGTCTCGCCGGAGTTGAACTTCTCCTCGACGGCGTTCCAGGCACGCTCGTACTCGGCGCGCTTCTTGGAGAGGACCAGACGACCCTCCTTGTCCTCCTTCTGGAGAACGAGAGCCTCGATCTCGTCACCCATGGCGACGACGTCGGCCGGGTTGACATCCTTGCGGATGGAGAGCTCGCGGGACGGGATGACGCCCTCGGACTTGTAGCCGATGTCAAGCAGGACCTCATCGCGCTCGAGCTTCACGACGGTGCCGGTAACGAGGTCGCCCTCGTCGAAGTCGGTCACGGTGCCGTCGATCAGGTTGTTCATCTCCTCGTCGGAGATGTCATCCAGCGCAAAGATGGACGAGTTCTGAATCTCACTCAAAGGTGGACCCCTTTCGAACAACGGGGCCCCGGTCGTCATGGTCGCTGCCTGCAGTGCCTAGGAATCGTGGCGTCTACGTGGAAACTTACATGCTCTCGGGGGCCGACAGATACGGTTGTGCGAGCCCTGTGCTCACACGGAGAATAGGGTAGCCTTTTTTGAGTGTGTATTTCAAGCGACAGGCTTGGGTATCTATTATTTTTTCTGGATGGCTCCGCAAAACGCGTTACGTGCACAGGAGGGAGGAACCGTGATACGCGCCGTGCTCTTCGATCTGGACGACACGCTGCTGAGGCTCAACCTCACTGCGTTCATCGCGCGCTACGTCGCCGGTGCCGCGCGGCTCCTCGGCGAGGCCGCCCGCGTGAGCCCGGCCTCCCTCGGCCTCCCCTACGTGCGGAGCTTCCTCGCGATCGACTCCCAGGACCGTCAGGACTCCCTCACCAACGAGCAGCTCTTCAACCAGACGTTCTTCTCGACCTGCGGCATCCCGCTCGACGACCCCGCAATCCACGACCTCGTGGACTACTACGAGCGTGAGATCGTGCCGGGGTTCTCCGACGGCGTCGTGGGGGCGCGCCCGGTCGAGGGGGCAAGGAGGGCGATCGACGCGGTGTGGTCCTCCGGCCTCACGTGCGCGCTCGCCACCAACCCCACCTTCTCGCTCGCCTGCGACCGGGCGCGCATGGGCTGGGCCGGCGTGGGCGCGGACGACTTCGCGCTCGTGTCCACCTACTCGAACTCCACGCGATGCAAGCCGAGCGTGCGCTACTACCAGGAGTTCGCCAACCAGCTGGGCGTGCGCCTCGACGAGTGCCTCATGGTGGGCAACGACGCCCGCCGCGACATCGTCCGCACGGACTGCGGGCTGCGCACGGCGTACGTCGGCCACGCGCGGCCGCGCGACGCCGCGTGGCGCGGGTCGATGGAGGAGTTCGCGCGCGAGCTGCCCAGAATCGTCGCGCGCCTCAACGAGGCCGACGCGTAGGCCACCGCGAACGCCCGCCGGCGGCGGCGCCTGTCCCCCTTCGCTGCCAGAAAACCCGTCCCATTGGGTATGTGCCCTCCCCTGCGTTCCGCGAGGTCGCGCCTTTGTCAGAAGGCCGTCCCGATTGGGCAAAACCCTTGATGCCCCGGAGCCCCTGGAGGGCGAGAAGAACCGTCGGGCGCCCAAATCCGCCAGAATCGCCCGGGGATTGGGCGACATCCTTGATGCCGGGTCCCCGCCGGCATCAAGGATGTCGCCCAATCGCGCCCGATTCTGGCGGGGCAACGTCACCCGCGGTGCCCCCCTGCCACGGCATGCCCCCGCCGCACAAAACCGCCCCGCCCGGGAGACCGGGACGGGGCGGCGACGTGGGATTCTTCGTGTCGGCGGGCTAGTCGGCCGGCGCTACACCCAGAACAGAAGCTCGTTGTAGGTGGGCACGGGCCAGTACTCGGCGCCGCATACCTTCTCCATTGCGTCGACGCAGGAGCGCAGGTGCTCCATGGAGGGAAGGACGTTGTCGCGGTAGGCGTTGCACTGTTCCTGCGGGTCCTCGACCGCGTGCGCCGCGGCGTTGTTGGCCTCGAGGTCGATGGCCGCCTCGTGGATGGCGGCGACGCCGTCGGTCAGCGTGCGCACGAGCTCCTTCTCCACCGGGCTCTCGATGCCAATCTCGGCCTTGGTGGCCACGGTGGAGGCCAGGTCGCCGGAGAACTCGGAGAGCGCGGGCAGGTAGAGGTTGGTGGCCATGTAGACCATGGTGTTGGCCTCGATGTTGAGGAGCTTGGCGTACTGCTCGGCCTTGGAGACGTAGCGCGCGTGGATCTCCGCCTCGTTGAGGACGTGGTACTTCTGGTAGAACGCCACGTTCTCGGGCTTGACCATGCACGGCAGCGCGTCCGGCGTGGTCTTGAGGTTGGGAAGCCCGCGGCGCTCCGCCTCCTGCTCCCACTCCTCGGAGTAGCCGTTGCCCTCGAAGAGCACGCGCTGGTGGTCGCGCAGGGTGTGGCGCACCCAGCGCAGGGCGAGGTTGGTGAACTCGTCGCCCGTCTTGCCCTCGAGCTTGGTGGCAAAGCGGTCGCACTGCTCGGCCACGGCGGTGTTGAGGACAACGTTGGGATCGGCCAGGTTCTGCTGGCTGCCGCACATGCGGAACTCGAACTTGTTGCCCGTGAAGGCGAAGGGCGAGGTGCGGTTGCGGTCCGTAGAGTCGCGCAGGAGGTCAGGCAGCGCGGGGACGCCCAGGTCCATGCGCTCGGCCTCGTGGACCTCGGGCTCCTCCTTGTTGATGAGGGCCTCGACGATCTCATGGAGCTGGTCGCCCAGGAAGACCGAGATGATCGCGGGCGGCGCCTCGTTGGCGCCGAGGCGGTGGTCGTTGCCCGCGGATGCCACGGAGGCGCGCAGCAGGTCGGCGTGCTCGTCGACGGCGGCGACGAGCGCGGCGAGGAACACGAGGAACTGCAGGTTCTCGGAGGGAACCGCGCCAGGCTCCAGCAGGTTCTTGCCGTCGGCGCAGATGGACCAGTTGTTGTGCTTGCCGGAGCCGTTCACGTACTCGAAGGGCTTCTCGTGCTCGAGGCAGGCCAGGCCGTGGTGGGTGGCCATGAGCTTGAGCTTCTCCATCGTGAGGAGGTTGTCGTCGATGGCGAGCGAGCCCTGCTCGAAGATCGGCGCGAGCTCGTGCTGGGCGGGCGCGACCTCGTTGTGCTTGGTCTTGACGGGGATGCCGAGCTTCCAGAGCTCGTCATCGACCTCCTTCATGAAGTCGTTGACCGTGGGGCGGATGGCGCCGAAGTAGTGCTCCTCGAGCTCCTGGCCCTTGACCGGCTCGCAGCCAAAGAGCGTGCGACCGCAGTAGATGAGGTCGGGGCGCTTCTCGTAGTCCTCCTCGCGCACGAGGAAGTACTCCTGCTCGGGGCCGATGGTGGTGAAGACGCGCTTGGGCTCGCGGCCAAAGAGGGCGAGCACGCGCTTGGCCTGCGTCTCGAGCGCCACCTGCGAGCGCAGCAGCGGCGTCTTCTTGTCGAGCGCCTCGCCGGTGTAAGAGACGAAGGCGGTGGGGATGCAGAGGACCTCGTCCTTGATGAAGGCCGGGCTCGTGGGATCCCAGGCGGTGTAGCCGCGCGCCTCGAAGGTGGCGCGCAGGCCGCCACTCGGGAAGCTCGAGGCGTCCGGCTCGCCCTGGACGAGCTCCTTGCCCGAGAAGGACATGAGGATCGTACCGTCGTCGATGGGCGTGAGGAAGCTGTCGTGCTTCTCGGACGTGATGCCCGTGAGCGGCTGGAACCAGTGCGCGAAGTGCGTGGCGCCCTTCTCGAGCGCCCACTCCTTCATCGCGTGCGCGACCTCGTTGGCGATGTCGAGGTCGAGCGGCGCTCCGTCGTCGATGACCTGGCGAAGCTCCTTGTACGTAGGCTTGGGGAGCCGCTCCTGCATCACCGCGTCCGTGAAGAGCAGGCTGCCGTACTCCTGTGAGACCCTGTCCTTGCCCATGTGCGCCCCTTCTCTTGGCGTTGTGGCTTACGGCGGATTACTTTACGGGGCCATTATTTCACGACCGTTGCCCTCGCGTGAAGCTCGCGGGGCGTTTGCGTTGCGGGCGTGGAGCCGTCCTGTGACAGGGCGGACGCACCGTTTCATACGTGTAAACGTCACAGGTAGTAGATGTCTTGAGAAAGAAGTTTACCTCCCGGCTCATGTCCATCAAGAGATGCTGAGAAAAGAACCTCTGCCTGCAACGTTTGACACGCCGGGCGAGAAGAACCTCGCGTCGTGGACGGCGCCGCACCGAGCGGGTTCTTCTCGCCTACAATGAGACGACACCAGAGACGAGAGGACCCCCATGGTCGACACTGCCGCCCGCACCATCGCCGTCATCGACGGAAACTCCCTCATGCACCGCGCGTTCCACGCCATCCGCCAGCCCATGAACGCGCCGGACGGTCGCTCAACCAACGCGCTCTTCGGGTTCTTCAACATGTTCATCAAGATGGTGGACACGTTCCGCCCGGACGGCGTGATCTGCGCCTTCGACAAGGGCAAGCCGCGCGTGCGCATGGAGATGCTCCCGCAGTACAAGGCCCAGCGCCCGCCCATGGACCCGGCGCTCCACGAGCAGTTCCCCATGGTGAAGGAGCTCCTCGGCGCGCTGGACGTGCCCGTGGCCGAGCTCGAGGGCTGGGAGGGCGACGACATCCTGGGGACGCTCGCCCGGCGCGGCGAGGCGGCCGGCTACACCATGCTCCTCTTCACCGGCGACCGCGACATGTACCAGCTCACCACCGAGCACGTGAAGATCGTCTCCACCAAGAAGGGCGTCACGGACGTCACGATCATGGACCCCACCACCGTGGAGGACCTCTACCACGGCATCACGCCCGAGCTCGTGCCGGACTTCTACGGCCTCAAGGGCGACACCTCGGACAACATCCCCGGCGTGCCGGGCATCGGCCCCAAGAAGGCCGCGGCGCTCATCGTGCAGTACGGCAGCCTCGACGAGGTCATCGCCCATGCGGACGAGGTCAAGGGCAAGATGGGCGAGAACCTGCGCGCGCACATCGACGACGCCCTGGTCTCCCGCAGGGTGGCCACCATCCGCACCGACGCGCCGATCGAGCTCGACCTCTCCGACGCGCGCTTCCCCACCTTCGACCCCGCCGAGGTGGCGCGCGCCTTCTCCGCGCTGGGCTTCACGGGCATGACCTCGCGCCTCGTGCGCCTGGCAGGAGAGGACGCGGTGGCGGCCGCCCGGGCCGCGATGCCCGAGGAGGCGGCTCCGGCGACGGCCGTCGAGCTTCCCGCCCCCGTCACGGGGGACGAGGCCGCCGCAGCCCTCGAGGATGCCGTCGCGCGGGGCGCCTGGGTGGGCGTCGCGATGGACGACGACCGCGCCGAGGGCGCGCTCTTTGGCCTCTCCCACGTGCTGTGGGCCTCCACCGGCGAGAAGATCTGCCGCATCGAGGGCGACGCCGCGGACGACGCGCTCGCGCGGCTCTTCCGCGAGGGCCGCCTGGCCGCCGGCGACGTCAAGGCGCTCCTGCACGTGCTCTCGCCCGCGGACTCCTCCGTGCCCGAGGCGCTCTCCCCGCGCGAGGTGGACCCGGCGCGCGTCTTCGACGTGGGCGTTGCCGCCTACCTGCTCGACTCCGAGCGCGGCGGCTTCGCCGTGCCCGAGCTCGCCGAGGCCTACCTCGCCGACGCGCTTCCCGAGCCCACCGAGGAGCTGCCCGCCGCGGCGCTCGACGCCGTCTGCTCGGCGCGCCTCGTGCCCGTGCTGCGCGAGCGCCTCGAGAAGGACGGCTCCGCCGGGCTCTTCGACGACATGGAGATGCCGCTCCTGCCCGTGCTGGCGGAGATGGAGCGCCTGGGCCTGGGCGTCGACACGGGGGTCCTTGCCGCCCAGTCCGCCGAGCTCGGCACCGAGATCGACGCCATGGTGGAGAAGATCCACGCCGAGGCCGGCGAGGACTTCAACATCGACTCCCCGCAGCAGCTCTCCCACGTGCTCTTTGACGTGCTGGGCCTGCCCACCTACGGCCTCAAGCGCACCAAGCGCGGCTTCTACTCCACCAACGCCAAGGTCCTGGGCGACCTCGCGGCGCACCACGCCATCGTGGCGGAGGTCCTCGAGTACCGCGAGCGCGCCAAGATCAAGTCCACCTACCTCGACGCCCTCCCCGCCCTCGTGGCCGGCGACGGGCGCATCCACACCACGCTCAACCAGACGGTGACGGCCACCGGGCGCCTCTCGAGCTCGGACCCCAACCTCCAGAACATCCCCACCCGCTCCGAGCTGGGGCACCGCGTGCGCCAGGCCTTCACCGTGCCCGAGGGCAGCGTGTTTCTCGCCTGCGACTACTCGCAGATCGAGCTGCGCCTGCTCGCCCACCTCTCCGGGGACGAGCACCTCATCGCCGCCTTCTGCGAGGGCGCCGACTTCCACGCCGCCACGGCGGCGCGCGTATTTGGCGTGCCCGTGGAGGAGGTCACGCCACAGCTTCGCAGCCGCGCCAAGGCCGTGAACTTTGGCATCGTCTACGGCCAGCAGGCCTTTGGCCTGGCCACCTCCCTCAAGATTCCCCGTGCCGAGGCCCAGGAGATGATCGACCGCTACTTCGAGGCCTACCCCGGCGTACGAGCGTTTCTGGACGACGCCGTCCGCCGCGCCCACGAGCTGGGCTACGCCGAGACCCTCTTTGGCCGCAAGCGTCACATTCGCGAGTTCAAGCAGAAGAACCGCCAGCTCGTGGCCTTTGGCGAGCGCACGGCCATGAACCACCCCATGCAGGGCACCGCGGCGGACATCATCAAGATCGCCATGGTGCGCGTGGCCGAGCGCCTGCACGAGGAAGACCTCGCCGCCAAGCTCGTGCTGCAGATTCACGACGAGCTGGACCTCGAGGTCCCCGAGGCCGAGCTCGAGGCCGTGAGCGCGCTCGTGCGCGAGACCATGGAGGGCGTGGTCACGCTGCGCGTGCCGCTCCTTGCCGAGGTCTCCTACGGCAGCAACTGGGCGGAGGCCAAGTAGTGACGAGCTGGGAGGAATTCGCGCGGGAGCACGACGACTCTGTTAATTGGGGACAGTCCCCAATTTACAGAATGCAGGTTGAGGCGTGGTCGGACGGCTCGTCCCGCGGCAACCCCGGTCCGGGTGGCTACGGCGCGGTCCTGCGCTACGTGGGGCCGGACGGCCGCGCGCACGAGCGCGAGCTCTCCGCCGGCTACCGGCGCACCACCAACAACCGCATGGAGCTCATGGGCGCCATCGCCGCTCTCGAGGCGCTGCGCCGCCCCTGCGCCGTCACCATGACGACGGACTCCCAGTACGTGGTGAACGCCTTCAACAAGGGGTGGATTCCGGGCTGGCAGCGGCGCGGGTGGAAGACCGCGAGCAAGCAGCCCGTGAAGAACGTGGACCTCTGGCAGCGGCTCATTGCCGCCGCGGCACCGCACGACGTGACGTGGGTCTGGGTGAAGGGCCACGCGGGCCACCCGCAGAACGAGCGCTGCGACGAGCTCGCCACCGCCGCGGCGGACGGCTCCGCGCTTCTGGAGGACGCCGGCTTCGAGGGGTAGCCGCGGGCGCGCGTCCTTCTCGGCCTGACGGTTCTTCTCGATGGTTCTTCCCGACCCGACGGCGCGCCGCGGGGACCCGCGCACGGCATCCCGTCGGGCGGATCCGCGATAATCCCGGGCGATTGGGCACAAGGCTTGATGCAACCGATGCCCTCCGGGCACAGACGGATGCTATTTGGCAGCCTTCCCTGCCCCCTACGCCAGTTTCTCTAGGCGATTGGGCAACATAGTTGATAATGTCAAAATAATATATAAAGCCTTATGCCCAATCGTTCCCGGTTTGTGACAAAGCGCGCCAGTTCGAGAGCGCGCGGGCGCCAGGTTACCCAATCGCGGGTCGATATTGACACCCCAGCCCAATGAGAGCGCCACCCGAGCACGCCCCTCCCATGCAAGAACCCAAGGTCTCGTTCCTGGAGCGGGGCTCAGCGCGCCGGCGGCACCCAGCGGAGCGCGTCGGGGCGATCGTTGTTGCGGCGCTTGCCGGTCATCGACTCCACGCGCAGGCGCAGCACCGTGGTCGCGGGCAGCAGCTTGAGGGAGAAGTCGAAGTCCTCGGCGTGGTAGTGGCGCATGAGGACGCGCAGGCCGTGGAGCCTCTCCTCCTCGTCCGACACCACCTCGATCGTGCCGCGCCCGATGACGCTGCGATAGCCCATCGTGCAGTCCATGCGCTCGCTGTAGAAGATGAGCTCGTGGTCGCAGTCCATCTCGAAGGTCGCACGCGGGTCGCGGGCGATGAGGTCGAGCTTCTGCCCGCGGCGGGCGCTGTGGAAGTAGAGCGTCACGTCGTCGCCGGAGACCTCCTCGCCAAAGTTGAGCGGCACCACGTAGGGATAGCCGTCCATCCCGTTGAGGCACACGCGGCAGACGTCGCACGCGCCCATGATGGCGAGCTGCGCGGCGCGGTCGGTTATCTCGCGGTCCTTGCGAATCACGGGTCCTCCTCAAAACGTTGCTCAACGTCCTTCCGGAGTCACTTTACTCCCCCGCGTGCGTGCTAACCTAGTCACGTTGCCGAGAAAGGAGCGCGCATGCCCGCTATCATCACGCACCACGTCTTTGGCGAGGTCGTCGCTCAGTCCCTGCCCGCGGACGTCGTCTCGGGCGAGGAGGAGCTGCTCGCCTTCCTGCTGGGCAACCAGGGCCCCGACCCGCTCTTCGCGCGCTTCTCCACGCTGCCCTCGCTCGCGGCGCGCACCCACTCGCTTGCCGCCACGATCCAGAGCGGTCGGGTCACGCGCGCGTTCATGACGCTGCGGGACGGCGTGAGCCACCTGCCCCCGGCCGACGAGCGCGTCGGCCGCGCCTTCGTGCTGGGCCTGCTCGGTCACTACGTGCTCGACCGCGCCGTCCACCCCTTCGTGGTCTCCCAGCAGCGCGCGCTCTGCGCGGCGGACCCCAGCCTGGAGGGAGCCTCCGGCGAGGTGCACGCGCTCATTGAGTCCGACATCGACTCCTGGATCTTGTGGGAGCGCTGCAGCGCCACCGTGGAGGAGCGGCCCGCCGCGGACAACCTCATGCGCACGGAGCGCATCGAGCACGTGGGCGGCGCGCTCTTCTCGCAGATGGCGCTCGCCGTCTTTGGCGTGCCCGTGAGCGCGCGCGAGTACGTTTCCAGCGTGCGCGACTACGAGCGCCTCTACCGCCTCATAGACCCTGCCCGCTCCGCGCTCTCGCGCGCCGCCGGCACCGTGGAGCGCATGGCCCGCGGCGTCTCGCGCGCGGAGGCCATGGCCCACTACGTGCGACGCAGCAACGAGTGCCCCGCCGCCAACCTCGAGTGCCGCCCCTGGGAGGACCCCTTCACCGGGGAGGTGCGCCACGAGAGCGTGGCCGACCTCTTTGACGAGGCGCGCCTCGCCTATCCCGCGCTCGCCGAGGCGCTCGTCCGCAGGCGCGAGGCCGAGCTGCGCCGTCTGGTGGGCGGGCTCAACTATGCCGGTCGTCCCGGGACGGACGACTAACCTCATCTGGCGAGAAGAACGGGCGCGCCGTCCAGCCGTCCGGTCCTGGGCGCGGGCGGACGTTTCCGCCCGCCGGACCGTCCGGACAGGCCCAAGACCGGGCCACCCCACGCCGCGCCATCGCCACAGCCACGACCGCCGGGCTACAGCCAGATGAGCTCCGGGGGATCGGGCGAGTCGTCCGACGGCCCGTCCGCCCTGGGATCGCTCTCGGGCCCCGCGCCCCAGGCGGACGACTCCTCCAGCCAGGGCCTCCTGAGCTCGGGGAGCGGCTCGAACGCGCGCTCCTCGCCATTCTCCAGCCAGACGATACCGCCCGCGTCGCCCTTCTCGGCGGCGCCGGGACGCTCGCCCGCGCCGAGCATGAGTCGCCCGCCGTCCATGGCTAGAGCCCCAGCTCTGCGGCGACCTCGCCCGCGCAGGCCATGGCGTCCGCGATGGCGCTCACCACGAGGGACGACCCCGTCCGCGCGTCGCCCGCCATGAAGACCCGGTCTCCCGCGCGGTGCGTCCCGGGCTCGCACGCGGGCAGCCCGAGCTCGCCCACCGCTGCGCCCAGGGCGTCGAGTACGTCGCGCTCCGGCCCCGTGAAGCCGCACGCCACGAGCACGAGCTGCGCCGGGATCTCCCGCTCGCTCCCCTTCACGGGCGCGGGCGAGCCGCCCGACCAGTCGACGTCGGCAACCACGATCCCGCGCACCGCGCCCGCGGCGTCGAGAAGGACCTCGCGGGTGTCGGCCGCCCACTGGCGCATCTCGCCGCCCATGAGGGCGATGGCCTCCTCCTGGCCGTAGTCGGTCTTGCAGACGCTCGGCCACTCGGGCCAGCGCACGGCCCCCGGGGCCGCCGGGTCCGCCGGGCGCGGCAGGAACTCGAGCTGGGCCAAGGAGCGCGCGCCCTGGCGCACCGCGGTGCCCAGGCAGTCGTTGCCCGTGTCCCCTCCGCCGATGACCACCACGTCGAGGCCCTCGGCGCTCACCGCGGGCTCGCCGCCGTCGAGGAGCGCGCGGGTGGACGCCGTGAGGTAGTCCACGGCAAAGACCACGCCGCCCGAGGCGAGGCCCGCCTCGAAGCCCGCCGCCGCGAGGCCGCGCGGCCGGCGCGCGCCCGCGGCCACCACCACGGCATCGAAATCCGCGAGGAGCCCCGAGGCCACGTTCTTCTCGGCAGCGTCCGTGTCCAGGCGAAACTCGATCCCAAGCTCCTCCATGAGGCGCACGCGCCGCTCCACCACCTGCTTCTCGAGCTTCATGTTGGGAATGCCGTACATGAGGAGCCCGCCCGCGCGGTCCGCGCGCTCGACCACCGTCACGCGGGCGCCGCGGCGCGCGAGCTCCCAGGCCGCGGCGAGGCCCGCAGGGCCGGACCCCACCACGGCCACGCGCGGGGCGTCCGGAGCCGCCGGCGCGAACCTCCGCGGCCCGCCGTGCGCCCACTCCCAGTCCGAGATCGCGCGCTCGTTGTCGTGGATGGTCTCAGGCTCGTCGTGGCACCCCAGGTTGCACGCCGCCTCGCAGAGCGCCGGGCACACGCGGCTCGTGAACTCGGGCAGCGGCGAGGTCATGGCCAGGCGCTCCACCGCCTCGCGCCAGAGCCCGCGGAAGACGAGGTCGTTCCACTCGGGGATCAGGTTGTGGAGCGGGCACCCGCTCGGGCGCGCGCCGCCAAACCCAATGCCGGCCTGGCAGAAGGCCACGCCGCACATCATGCAGCGGCTCGCCTGGACGCGCTGGAGCTCGGGCGAGAGCTGCTCGTGAAGCTCCCCGTAGTCGCGGGTGCGCTCCGCCACCGGGCGCAGGGCGTGGGCGCGTCGGCCCACCGTGAGATATGCTCCGGGCTTGCCCATCGTCTACTCCTCCCTCATGGCCTCGAACGCGAGCTCGAGGGCCTCCTCGCGGCTGGCCCCGCGGCCCTCCGCCTCGCGCACGAGCGCCATCACGCGCCCGTAGTCGCGCGGAAGCACCTTCACGAAGCTTAGGCTCGCGCTCTGGAACTGGTAGAGCATCTTGATGCCGCGCGGGCTCTGCGTGCGCCGCACGTGCTCCTCGATCAGCGACCTCACGAGCTCGAGGTCCTTCTCGTCCGGCGGGACGAGGTCCACGAGCTCCGTGTTGCAGCGGCGCTCGAGCGTGCCAAAGCGGTCGTAGACGTAGGCCACGCCGCCCGACATTCCAGCGGCGAAGTTGGGCCCCACCTCGCCGAGCACGACCACGCACCCACCGGTCATGTACTCGCACCCGTGGGCGCCCACGCCCTCGACCACCACCGTGGCGCCGGAGTTGCGCACGCAGAAGCGCTGCCCCGCGAGGCCGTTCACGAAGCCGCGGCCGCCCGTGGCCCCGTAGAAGGCCACGTTCCCCACGATGACGTTCTCGTCGAACTTGTACGTGGCCGCCTCCGGCGGACGCACCGCGAGCACGCCGCCCGAGAGGCCCTTGCCAAAGTAGTCGTTGGCGTCGCCGGACACGCCCAGCGTGACGCCCGCCGGCAGGAACGCGCCAAAGCTCTGACCGGCGGAGCCCTCGCAGTCGACCGTGATGGCGCCCTCGGGCAGGCCCTCCGGGTGGCGGCGCGTGACGCGGCTGCCCAGGAGCGTGCCCACGCAGCGGTTGACGTTGTCTATGTCCGCGCGGAAGCGCACCGGCTCCAGGTGCTCGCGCGCCGGCGCGGTGTGGGACACGAGGAGCGTGGCGTCCAGCGTGCGGTCGAGCTCCAGGTCGGGCGCCATCTGGGGCAGGGAGTGCGGGCAGTCCGCCCCGGGGATGGCGCGGCCGTACTCGCAGCTGCCCGGCGTCAGGAGGTCGGAGAGGTCCAGGCGGTTGGCCTTCCAGTTGGCCGCGCCCTCCACTCGAACCTGCCGCAGGCACTCCGCGTGCCCCACCATCTCCTCCACCGTGCGGAAGCCCAGCTGCGCCATGATCTCGCGCAGCTCCTCCGCCACGAACGTCATGTAACGCACCACGTGCTCGGGCTTTCCCGAGAAGCGCCCGCGCAGGCGGCAGTTCTGCGTGGCGATGCCCGCCGGGCAGGTGTCGCGCTGGCAGTCGCGCTGCATGAGGCAGCCGCACGCTATGAGCGGCATGGTGGCGAAGCCGAACTCCTCGGCGCCCAGGAGCGCCGCCATCGCCACGTCGCGCCCGCTCATGAGCTTGCCGTCCGTCTCCAGCACCACGCGGGAGCGCAGGCCGTTTCGAAGGAGCGTCTGCTGGGTCTCGGCGAGGCCGATCTCAAACGGGATGCCCGCGTGGTAGATCGAGTCGCGCGGTGCTGCTCCGGTGCCGCCGTTGTGCCCGGAGATCAAGATCTTGTCGGCCCCGCCCTTGGCCACGCCCGTGGCGATGGTGCCCACGCCCGCGAGCGCGCAGAGCTTCACGGAGACGCGCGCCTCGGGGTTGGCGCACTTGAGGTCAAAGATGAGCTCGGCCAGGTCCTCGATCGAGTAGATGTCGTGGTGCGGCGGCGGGGAGATGAGGCCCACGCCGGGCGTGGACTGGCGCACCTCCGCGATCCACGGGTAGACCTTCTTGCCGGGCAGGTGGCCGCCCTCGCCGGGCTTGGCGCCCTGGGCCATCTTGATCTGGATCTCGTCTGCCGAGACCAGGTAGCGGCTCGTGACGCCAAAGCGGCCGGACGCCACCTGCTTGATGGCCGAGCGGCGCGAGTCCCCGTTTGGCAGCGGCGTCTCGCGCGCCGGGTCCTCGCCGCCCTCGCCGGTGTTGGAGCGCCCGTGCAGGCGATTCATGGCGATCGCCAGGCACTCGTGCTGCTCGCGACTGATGGAGCCGTAGCTCATCGCGCCCGTGTTGAAGCGCCGCACGATGCTCTCCACGGGCTCCACCTCCTCCAGCGGCACGGGCGGGCGCGAGGGCGAGAAGTCCATGAGGTCGCGCAGGGTGACGGCGCGGCCAGGGCGGTGCACCCAGCGGGAGAACTCCCTGAAGAGCCCGTAGTCCCCCTCGCGGCACGCGCGCTGCAGCAGGTAGATGGCCTGCGGGTCGATGAGGTGCTCCTCGCCGCCCGCCGGGCGCCACTTGGTGAGGCCGAGCGTGGGGAGCTGGTCGGGCGCGGGGCCCTTGGCGAGCGCGAGCGCAGCGTCGTGGCGCGCGTCGAGCTCGCGCTGGAGGTCCGCCACCGTGAGGCCGCCCACGCGCGTGGCCGTGTACGTGAAGTGGCGCTCCACCAGCTCGTCCGAGAGGCCCAGGATCTCGAAGATCTGCGCGGAGTGGTAGCCCTGCATGGTGGAGATGCCCATCTTGGACATGATCGAGACGATCCCCGCCGTGGCGGCGCGGTCGTAGCTCGCGCACGCCTCCTCGGGAGAGAGGTCGAGCTCGCCGCGGGCGCAGAGGTCGCGGATGCAGTCGTGCGCCATGTAGGGGTGGATGGCGGAGGCCGAGAAGGACACGAGGCACGCGAAGTCGTGCGCCGAGAGCGCGTCGCCCGTCTCCACCACGAGGTCGGCGCGCGTTCGCAGGCCGCAGCGGATGAGGTGGTTGTGGACGCAGCCCAGGGCCAGGAGCGAGGGCACGCTCACCTCTCCCTCCCCCGCGCGGTCCGAGACCACCACGATGTTGGCCCCGGAGCGGACGCTCTTCTCGACCTCTCGGGCCAGCTCGTCGAGGGCGCGCTCGAGGGCGCCCTCGCCTCCAGCACGGGGGTACGCCGCCCGCACGTGCGCGACGCGGAAGCCCACGAGGTCGATGCCGCAGATCCGGCGGAAGTCGTCGTCCGAGAGCATGGGGCCCGGCAGGCGCACCAGGCGGCAGGTGTCCCGGCAGTCCTCGAGGAGGTTGCCGTGGTTGCCGAGGTAGAGCACCGTGCTCGTGACCATGCTCTCGCGCAGCGCGTCGATGGGCGGGTTGGTCACCTGCGCGAAGAGCTGGTTGAAGTAGTCGAAGAACGAGCGCGTCTTGGTGGAGAGGCACGCGAGCGGAGCGTCCGTGCCCATGGAGGCCAGCGGCACCGAGCCCTTGGCCGCCATGGGGCGCACCACCTCGTCGACGTCGTCGTAGTGCCAGCCGAGCGCCGCCATCCTCACGGGGTTGACAGTTTGCTCAGGTCCATCTGTCAAGTTGACAGTTTGACCTGAGCAAACTGTCAGGTCGGCGAGGTCGACGGTCTCCTCGTCCAGCCAGTCGCGATAGGGCTTCTCGTTGGCGAGCCTGTCGCGGATCTCGTCGTTCCAGACCACGCGGCCCTGGGAGGGGTCGACCTCGAGCATCTCGCCGGGGCCCAGGCAGCCGGCGCGCAGCACGTTGGCGGGGTCCACGTCTATGGTGCCCACCTCGGAGGCCAGGATCAGCCGCTCGTCCCTCGTGACGTAGTAGCGGGCCGGGCGCAGGCCGTTCCTGTCCAGCGCGGCCCCCACCATGCGGCCGTCCGTGAAGACGATCGCCGCCGGGCCGTCCCAGGGCTCCATGAGCATGGACTGGTAGGCGTCGTACGCGCGGCGCCTCTCGCCGAGCGCGGGGTTCTTGTCCCAGGGCTCGGGCATCATGAGCGTGACCGCGCGGTCGAGCGGCCGCCCGTTCATGGTGAGGAACTCGAGCACGTTGTCCAGGATCGCGGAGTCCGAGCCCTCGCGGTTGATGATGGGCATCACGCGCTCGAGGTCGGCGCCCAGGACGGGCGAGTAGAGCATGGGCTCGCGGGCGCGGATCCAGGAGACGTTGCCGCGCAGCGTGTTGATCTCGCCGTTGTGGATGATGTAGCGGTTGGGGTGCGCGCGCTCCCAGCTGGGCGTGGTGTTGGTGGAGTAGCGCGAGTGCACGAGCGCCAGCGCGGTCTCCACCGCCGCGTCGTTGAGGTCCAGGTAGAAGCGGCGCATCTGCGTGGCAACCAGCATGCCCTTGTAGACGATCGTGCGGCTGGACATGCTGCACACGTAGAAGATCTTCTCGGCGAGGGCCGGCTCGGCGTCCGCCGCGCGCTCGATGGTGCGCCGGCAGACGTAGAGCCTGCGCTCGAAGTCCATGCCGCGCTCCACGTCCTCCGGGCGGCGCAGGAACGCCTGGAGGATGGTGGGCATGCAGGCGCGCGCCGTGGACCCCAGGTCGTGCGGGTCAACGGGGACCTCGCGCCAGAACATGAGCGGCAGGCCGCACTCGGCGCAGCCCCGCTCGAAGACCTGGCGCGCGGCCGTCACGCCGGCGGGGTCCTCGTGCGGGAAGAAGAGCATGGCCACGCCGTAGTCGCCCTCGTCCGGCAGGAGCTGGCCCTCCTTCTGTGCCTCCTTGCGAAAGAAGCGGTGCGGGACCTGAAAGAGCACGCCCGCGCCGTCGCCGGTGTTGCGCTCGAGGCCCTTTCCGCCGCGGTGCTCGAGGTTCACGAGGACGGAGAGCGCGTCGTCGAGCGTCTGGTGGCTGCGCTGACCGCGCAGGTGCGCGATGGCGCCGATGCCGCACGCGTCGTGCTCGTAGCTCTCCCTGTAGAGGCCGTGCTGTGCCATGGGGCTCCCCTCTCTTGACTTCACGGGGAGTCTACGACGCGTTTTGGGGATCGAGAAAAACGGAGACGAAGTTGCTACGCGCCCGCCACGAGCGCGTTTCCCGCCGGCCATCTGCGAGACGCCCGCCGGAAACTGGCGGGAAACGTGGGCCTGTCCCGGGGGTGGGCGACCGGCGTCGCGGGGCCGTCGCGGAGGCCGGGGCGTTCTTACACCCTGCCGGGCGTAAGAACGGGCCTGAACGTGGCGAAAATCGGGGTTTGGAGGCTGTTGTCCCACTCGTTGGAGTGGGATGACGCACGGCGGAGGGTCTCGGGGCGCGGCCGGGGACCGGGGCAAGCCGAGAAGAACCCGGTGGCAGGACCGGACCGACCCTGTCGCGGCACAAAGGCGCCACCTGCCGGAGAGGGGGTTGGCAGGTGGCGCAAGGGTTCGCCGTGCGCGGCGGGGAGAGGGGCCGCCGCTCGGGCAGGGTTAAACGCGTCGCACCGATTCCGGAACAGAGCCGCTTGGCTTCGAGTCGCTGTTCTTCTCGGCGCATAGTTAGTATGCGTTAACTTTCCTGCGCACGAGATGTAAACCTAGGCTAACACATCTTCTCCACAAGTGGCGCGGCTGGCAGCTGGGGAGCTTTGACTTTTGAGGCCTCAAAAGTCGGAGGTCTCTCCGCGTTTTCCCAGATAGCCACCAAGAAGCCTCGACTTTTGAGGCCTCAAAAGTCGAGGGGAGAAACGAGACCGGCGACAGGCGCGCGGAGACGCTCCGCAGGCGCGGCCCTACCCCAGGGCCACGTCGAGCACCATCATCACGACGAAGCCCAGGATGAAGCCAAGCGTCCCCACGTTGGAGTGCTCGCCGAGGTGGGCCTCGGGGATGAGCTCCTCGACCACCACGTAGATCATCGCTCCCGCGGCGAAGGCCAAAAGCCACGGCATGAAGGGCGCGATCCAGCCGCTGGCCAGCACCACCGCCACCCCAAAGATGGGCTCCACGATGCCGGAGAGGCTGCCCATGGCAAACGCGCGGCGCCGAGTCATGCCTTCGCGCGCGAGCGGCAGCGAGATGGCCGCACCCTCGGGAAAGTTCTGGAGGCCGATGCCCACCGCGAGGGCGAGGGCCATGCCCAGGTACGCCTCCCCCGCGGCGCCCGCGGACTGCGCCGCCATGGCAAAGAGGAGGCCCACGGACATCCCCTCGGGGATGTTGTGGAGGGTCACCGCCGAGACCAGCAGCGTCGTGCGCTTCCACCCGGAGGGCATGCCCTCGGGGTCATCGGCCCCCGCGTGCAGGTGCGGCAGGACGGAGTCGAGCGCCATGAGGAAGAAGACCCCCAGCAGAAAGCCGCCCGCCGCCGGAATCCAGCCGGGAACGCCCTGCTCGGCGGCCTGCTCGATTGCCGGGTTGAGGAGCGACCACACGCTCGCCGCCACCATCACGCCCGCGGCGAAGCCCAGGAAGATGTGGTGCATGAGCTCGCGCTCGGAGCGGAAGAAGAACACCACCGCAGAGCCCGCCGTGGTCATGAGCCAGGTGAAGCCGCATCCGAGCGCGGCCCACTGGAGCGCGAGGGGGAGGTTCTCTGGCATGATGTGTCCCTTCTGAGGGCGCTGGCGCCCGTCATCGCATTTTGTCAGCAGTACTCTGACGGACCGTCAAGTATCACCTCTAAGGTAGCATTTTCTACCAGCATCTTTTATTCCCCGGTTACCACCAGTATTTCAGCGGTCCCGAAAAAGCTGACAACACAATGCGGGGGACGGAGCAGCCGCAGCTCCGTCCCCCGCCGTCACGCCCGTTGGAGAAGAATACTTGAAGGGTTCCTACGCCACGTAGCTCTTGAGACGCAGAACTCCGTTCCACGGATAGTCGTAGTAGCTGCGAATCCAGATCTCGCGGCCGGTCTGGTCCCCGGGCTCGCCACCGGTCGCGGCTCCGAACTCGTTGCCAGAAGCGTTGGCGAGCATGCCGTTGCCCAGGTAGATGGCCGTGTGATAGGTCTCGTTGAGCAGGATGTCGCCGCGCTGGAGCTCAGAGGGATCAGAGATCCACACGAAGTCGTAGCTCGTCAGCGAGGAGCGCATGTTGCCGGTGTAGGTTGCCCAGCCGGTCTCAAGCCCCGCCTCGCGCAGGCACGTGATGACGAGGGACGAGCAGTCGTAGTCTCCCCTCTCGCCCCAGCGCCAGGTCTGGTCGTAGCCGTGCGAGTCGTCGTTGGAGTACCTCACGATGCTCGCCACATAGCTGTTCACGAGGCGCGCGTAGTCGGAGTTGTCGACGCTTAGCGCGCCGTCGTTGTTGGCAAGGCACCAGTCCGCCGTGTAGTCCTCGTCACTCACGCGCCAGACGTGGGCGTTGCGCAGGACATAGCCCTCGCCGTGATCGCCGTAATACGTGGCACCAGCAGCCTCGAAGAAGTCGATGAGGGCCCCGAAGAAGCCGTCCCAGCCATCGATCCCCGCGATCCAGTAGCGCTGCATGGCGCCGCCGTCGTAATCGCCGGTCACGAGCCAGCCGGGATTGGAGACGAGGAAGCCGTCGTTGTTGGCGAGAAGAACGTGCGTGGCGTTCCAGGACATCTTCCCACGCAGGACGTAGCCCTGCCCTGCGACGCCGCAATAGGAGATGCCGTCGACGGAGAAGAGGCCCGTTCGCGCCTCGTGAGTCTCGGGATCGACGTAGTAGCGCTGCATGGCGCCGCCGTCGTAAGCGTCGGTCACCAGCCAGCCGCCCTTCTCGGTGCAGCCGTCGTTGTTGGCAAGGACAACCGTACCGTCCCTCTCGACGGTCTTGCCGCGCGCCACGTAGCCCCGCTCGGTGACGTAGTGGCCGTACCCACCGTTCTCCGAATAACCGCGATGAATGGCGTGGTCGTCCTCGACGTAGTAGCGCTGGAGCTCACCGCCTGTGAACTCGCCGGTGACCGTCCAGCCCGGATCGAGCAGACGACCGTCGTTGTTGGCGAGGTAGATGAGGTTGCCCACGGTATGAAGACCGCGCAACACCCAGCCCTCGCCCAGGACGTAGCCCCAACCGTCCGCTCCGGCATCGAAGAGGCCGCCCGTGTACTTGGTGCCGTCCACGACCCAGTACCGCTGCAGCCCGCCTCCGTCGTGGTCATCTATGACCCAGCCGGTGTAGGGGCGCGCCGTGCCGTCGGCATTGAGGGTTCCGTCCCAGTAGGTGTCACCGGTCCAGCCAACCGAGGGAAGCGACGAGGCGGCAAGCTCGACGGGGAGCTCCTCCTCCACCTCCTCGACGGGCGCCTCGGGAACGTCCGCGCCGGGCGTAGCTCCGGACTCTACGGCACCCTCGACACTGGGCTCGATGGCGACATCTGCCTCGATGCCGAGGTCCGCCTCCTCGGAAGAGGTGTTCTCGCCGGCAGGGGGCTCAGCGTTAGAGACGAGCTCATCGCCATCGGTGGCAACAGAGGAGGAGAGGCCGAGATTGGCAGCCTCGCTCGAATCGAGGGTCCCACTCCCGGGAACCTCGGTCTCGGCAGCGTCGGACGAGATCGCGTCCTCCGCCGGCGTGACGAGAGGAGCGTTCTTCTCGCCCTCGGGGAGCGAGGCAACGCCCTCCTCAGTCGACCCGGTGGAAACCGAGGTCGAGAGCGCGGCACCAAGATTCTTCTGGCCCTCCCCCTCAGACGGAGACGTCACGCCGTCTTCCGAAAGCAGCACGACGACATCCGCGGACGCCCCCTGCGCAGCGACGAGCTCGTCCGCTCGAGCAACCGAGGGGCACACCGCAAGGGCGAGGCCCAGCCCGGCGGCCACGGCGGCCGCTCGCAATCTCATGTTCATAGGTCCTCCAACCAGTAAGCCAAATTCCAAGGGGCAAGTTTACTCCTCGCATGCAAAGGCGGCGGCAACAAGGGGTTGTGGGCAGCGAGGGCAACCAAAGGTCTCCATGCCAGCCGCGTGCAACCGGCCGCGCGCAAACGCATGTCCCCGGGAACCATCCATCACCCGCAGGAGCCCCATCCCTCCGAAGGCGGAGTAAAGTAGCATCAACGACCGCTCGCGAAAGGAGCACCCATGGACGAGGTCCTTGCCTACCTCAAGGCAAATCCCACGTACTTCCTGGCAACCGTTGACGAGGCCGGCAACCCGCAGGTCCGCCCGTTTGGCACCATCGCCAAGTTCGAGGGCAGGCTCTACATCCAGACCGGCAAGGTCAAGCCCGTCTCCGACCAGATGCTCGCCCACCCGCGCGTTGCCATCTGCGCCATGGGCGAGGACGGCTCGTGGCTGCGCATCGAGGCAGACGCCGTGCTCGACGACCGCCTGGAGGCGCGCGAGGCCGTGCTCGCGGAGTATCCCGACCTGCAGTCCATGTACGCCGCGGACGACGGCAACTGCGAGGTCTTCGCCCTGGAGAACGTGACCGCGACGTTCTGCTCGTTCACCGCAGAGCCGTACACGATCCGCTGGTAGCGCCGGTCAGAGCGCACGGCGAGAAGAACCCGACGAGAAGGGACTCGGCAGGAGGCGCGCAGCAGGGGCGGCGCCTGAGCTAGCCGCCAAACCAGAAGAGCGCCTGCCCGCTCCCCGCCTCGCGCCAGGCGCGGATGCGGGCCAGGCGCTCGACCGTGGAGGCGGCGAGCGGCTGCGGCAGGGCGTCCGGCTCGAACCAGCCCACCTCGAGGCTCTCGTCGTCCGCCACGCGCGGGACGTCGTTGCCGCCCTCGGCGAGCCGACAGACGAAGGCGAGGTCCAGGTACTACGTCTGGTCGCCGTTCGCGTACACCGTCATGCGCCGGCCGGCCTTCACGCTCGCAAGGGCGACGGGCACCACGTCCACGCCCGTCTCCTCCAGGACCTCGCGGATCACGGTGTCAGCCGGCTCCTCGCCGGGCTCGTTGATCCCGTAGACGAGCGCCCACTCCCCCGTGTCAGCCCGGCGGCCCAGGAGCACGCGACCCTCGGCGTCCTCGACGCAGGCGGTCACGCCGATGAGCCACAGCAGGTCGTGGCCGATCTTCTCGCGCAGGCGCAGGATGAACTCGGGCGTTGCCATGTGCTCTTCCCCCTAGAAGCGGTCGATGCGGTCCCGGCGGTCAGGCCGGTCCGGGAACTCCACGTGGACCTTGCCGCCCCTCACGAAGAACCAGATGACCAGGATGACAAAGATAGCCGGCAGCAGTGAGAGCGCGCCCGCGACGATGTTCACCAGGAACGAGACCACGAGCGAGACCACGAACGCGACGACGAGCAGCGCGAGAAGCGCACCGATGAGCTGCATCAGACCTCCGATGACGTTGACCTGAGACAGAAGTATACCCGCCGCCGGCTGCCCTAGAGCTCCGCGCGGCTTCCCACGTGCAGGTAGCGCACGCGCTCGCCCAGCTCGTCGCGCAGCAGGGAGAACGCGTCCGTGCCGGTGCAGTGGAAGGTGAGGTAGCGCGTCGGCCGCGCGGCGAGCGCCGCCGCCAGCTCGCGCGTGAGCGCGGGGTCCTCCACCGCGCCGCCGCTCGGGTCCATGAGGTGAAAGCCGGCGACCACCGCGTCGAGCGCGCCGCCCGCCAGCTCCTCCGCCGCGTCCATGATGTTGAGGATGCCGCCGTGGGAGCAGCCGGAGACCAGGAAGGTCCGCCCGCCCTCCCTGACCAGCAGGCTCTGCTCGTGGAGGAAGCGGTCCGGGGCGAGGCTGCCGTCCCGGCGCTCCATGAGGCGCAGGTTGGAGCGCGCCGCCGGGTGCTCGCGCCGCATGGTGGAGAAGAGCGTGAGGCCCGGGGCGATCTCGCGCCTCTCGCCCACCGTGACCACGCACGGGTTCGCGGCGAGCGCCGGGTCCAGCCCTATGGCGTGATGCCGTTCGGGCGTGCCGGAGGCGTGCTCGTCGAAGGCGTGGTCGCGCACGTAGACGGGCACCTCGCGCCCGGCGCGCCCGCACGCGTCGAGAAACGCGGGAAGGCCGCCCCCGTGGTCGTAGTGCCCGTGGGAGAGCACGGCCGCGTCCGCCGCGGTAACGTCTACGCCCAGGACGTGCGCGTTGGCAAGAAACGCCTCGTCCGGACCCATGTCAAAGAGGACGCGCCTCCCGTCCTCGAGCTCGAGCCACAGGCTCAGGCCGTGCCGCGCCGCAAGTCGGCTCGACGGCGTGGAGTTCTCCATCAGCACCGTGACGCGCATGCTCTTCTCGCCTCCAAAGCGTGGAAAGGGGACAGGCACTTCTGCACCATCTGCATCATACGCCCACGGGATACTCGGGCGCGCCCACCGAAGCGCACCACGCCCGCCTCCCCAACGGGTATAAACGCGGGTAAGCGTCAAGCTCGAAGAGGAGGTAACCATGTACTTCAAGAACATCCTGGTTCCCTACGACGAGTCCGACCACGCAAAGAGCGCCCTGCACATCGCACTTGGCCTGGCCGGCCCCTACGAGGTTGCGAAGGTCCACGTGGTGACCGTCATCCCCTCGGCCTCCCTGCCCAACCCCACGCTGCTGGGGGACGTGAGCCTGGAGACGCCCTACGCGATGGGCGACCCCTCCACCTACGAGCGCATCATGGACGCGGCCGTGGAGCGCGCGGTCCAGGACATTCGGGACGTCATCGACCAGTCGCGCGACGACGCCCAGTGCAAGATCGTCGCCGATGCCGTCATAGCCAACTCCGCGCTCGAGGGCATCGTCGACTACGTCACGAGCCGCGACATCGACCTCGTGGTCATGGGCCGGCGCGGCCTGGGCGCGCTGCGCGGCATGCTCGGAAGCGTGAGCTTTGGCGTGCTGCGCTCCGTCGACGTCCCCGTGCTCACGGTGAAGTAGCCCGGGCACCGGGCCCGGCGCGGGGACCGCGCAGGCAGAGGAATCGGTACGCGTGCCATGTGCCATCCGGCGGGCGCTCGGCTATGATGGCTCGGGCTTCACGCCCGGGACCGATCGCGCGCCGGAAGAAAACAAGATGAGACTCACCCTGCTGGGCACGGGAAACGCCCTCGTGACCGAGTGCTACAACACGTGCTTCGTCATAAGCGACGAGAAGAACGGCGAGGCCCGCCACCTCCTCGTTGACGGCGGGGGCGGCAACGGCATCCTGCGCCAGCTCAAGCTCGCCGGCATAGACCCACACGACATCCACGAGGTCTTTGTCACGCACAAGCACCTCGACCACCTGATGGGCGTCGTCTGGATGGTCCGCGTTATCTGCCAGCGCATGGCCCAGGGCACCTACCAGGGGGAGGCCTGGTTCTACGGACACGACGAGGTCATCGGCCTCTTGGGCACCATGGCGGAGCAGCTGCTCACGTCCAAGCAGACCGCCTTCATCGGCACGCACGTGCACCTCGTGACCGTCGAGGACGGCGAGCGCCGCCGGCTCATCGGCCACGAGGTCACGTTCTTCGACATCCGCTCGACCAAGGCGAGGCAGTTCGGGTTCTCCATGGAGCTCGACGGGGAGGGGCGCCGGCTCACCTGCTGCGGGGACGAGCCCTACGCCGAGCACGAGCGGCCCTACGCCGAGGGCGCCACGTGGCTTCTCCACGAGGCGTTCTGCCTGCGCTCCCAGGCCGACGTGTTCCACCCCTACGAGAAGAGCCACTCGACCGTGGCGGACGCCTGCGAGCTGGCCGAGAATCTCGGCGTCAAGAACCTCGTGCTCTACCACACGGAGGACAGGAACATCGCCCGTCGCCGCGAGCTCTACCTCGCGGAGGGCGCGCCCCTCTACCACGGCAACCTCTACGTGCCGGACGACCTCGAGGTCATCGAGCTCTAGCGGGCCACCGCGCCGCCGGCGTCTCGCAGCAGCGGCGAGACGCCGCTCTCCACCAGCTGACAGGCACGGCCCGCGACCTCCTCGACCGGAATCCGCCGGTCAGAGAGGAGCCACCACCGGTACAGCGAGAAGAGCCCGCCGAGCCAAAACGCGAGCAGCATCTCGAGCTCCTCGTCCGGGAGGCCCTCCCTCACGAACCCGCGGCAGACGACCTGTCGCACGAGCGGCCGGGAGAGGTGGTCGAACATGATCTCCGGCGGCACGTGCTCGCAGTAGCGCTGCCGCAGCAGAAGGTTCTCGTTCAGGTGCTCGGCGAGGATGACGAAGAAGGCGCGCAGGGGGCGGGACGCCTCGCCAGACGCGGCGTCTGCCGCCATTGCCAGCTCCACCTCGTCGAGAAGCTCGGTGACAAAGCCCTCGGCAATGGCGTCGAGAAGACCGTCGATGGTGCCGAAGTGCTGGTAGAAGGTCTTGCGATCGACGTCTGCCTCACGTGCGACGGCGCTTACGGTAATCTCCTCGAGCGGGCGCGTCATGATGAGGCGGTCGAAGGCCTCCACGATGGTCCGGCGGCTCCGCCGCACGCGGCGGTCAACCCGCCCCTCGGGCCGCCCGTTCTTCTCGCCCTGCGCCATGCGCTCCCCTCCCCGTGATCAGCTGTGCTGATTATTCCACATGTGGGGATTTCCACCGGACGGCGAGCCCGCATGACGCGAAAGAAAAAGGGACGGCGCCGCTGGGGCGCCGTCCCTCGGGGGTATTGGGTGGGGACCCGGGCTATGCCATCGGGAGCCTGGGGGCGCCGGAGCGGACGTCGAGCTCGGCGCGGGCGAGAGAGAAGCTCTTGTTGCCCTGGCGGCGACGAGCGTCCTGGGACTTGTGGCTGCCGGAGAAGAGGTTAGCGAACAGGTTGTTGAGCTTGCGGCCCATGGTGTCCTCCCTGAGAACTCGGTACTCCCGACCCGGGCTGGTCGGTGAGGTTTCTGCTTTCCGAGCAAAGAAATCTACTCGAAACAATGACGCTTTGCTAGCGGAGCTAGCACAAACCATTTTGATTCACAGGATTTTCACATCTTGTTCATTTTGAGGCAAAAAAGGCGGCGAGCGGCGTGATTTCCGGCACGGGCGGCATGTCGTCGCGTGACTGACAAGTATTGCTCCCCACCTCGCGATTTTCTGTGGAATAGGCGCCATTCTCCCCGCTTTCACAGAAGAGACACGAGCAGCTATTCCTCAATTGAGGATTTTCTCCTAGATGGGTATAAATGCGTCGACCAAAGGCGCCTGCAGGCACCGCTCAGCAACGTAGAAGGAGCCAGAAATGGGCATCTCGCAGGCGGCGGAGCGCGCCGCCCTCAACAAGCTCGTGGACTACGTCTCGGAGGACCCCGAGGCGCGCATCCCCAAGCTCATGGACACCGTTGACAGGTACGTCCCCGCCAACGTCTTCCCCACCCAGCGCAGGGCCTTCCGGAGCGCCATCGACAGCCGGAGCAACTGGTACCAGCTCATGATGCGCGTGTTCGACCTCAACCCCGAGGTCGCGAGCCGCCTCATCAAGTGCTTCCTCGTGGACGCCAACGTGCTCGCCTGGCCCGTGCAGGAGAAGAAGCGCGACGAGCTTGGGTGCAACGTCCCCTGGGCCATCCTCCTCGACCCCACGAGCGCCTGCAACCTGCGCTGCACCGGCTGCTGGGCGGCGGAGTACGGGCACGCGCTCAACCTCTCCTACGAGGACATCTGCTCGATCATCGACCAGGGCCGCGAGCTGGGCGTGCACGTCTACATCTACACGGGCGGCGAGCCGCTCGTGCGCAAGGCGGACCTCATCCGCATCTGCGAGAGGTACCCCGACTGCGCCTTCCTCTGCTTCACCAACGCCACCCTCATAGACGAGGCCTTCTGCCAGGACATGATCCGCGTGGCCAACTTCGTGCCCGCCATCTCGGCCGAGGGCAACGAGCACACCACGGACGCCCGCCGCGGCAACGGCACCTACGCCAAGATCGAGCGCGCGATGGACCTCCTGCGCGAGCACGGGCTGCCCTTTGGCATCTCCGCCTGCTGGACGCGCGCCAACGCGGACGCCATCGCCACCGAGGAGAACATGGACTGGATGATCGAGAAGGGCGCGCTCTTCTGCTGGTACTTCCACTTCATGCCGGTGGGCCGGGCCAGCGCGCCGGAGCTCATCCCCACGCCCGAGCAGCGCGAGCGCATGTACCGCTTCGTGCGCGAGATGCGCGGCAAGAAGCCGCTCTTCACGATGGACTTCCAGAACGACGGCGAGTACGTGGGCGGCTGCATCGCCGGCGGGCGTCGCTACCTGCACATCAACGCCGCGGGAGACGTGGAGCCGTGCGTCTTCGTCCACTACTCCAACGTGAACATCCACGACGTGAGCCTGCTCGACGCCCTGCGCTCCCCGCTCTTCATGAAGTACTACGAGTCGCAGCCGTTCAACACCAACCACCTGCGCCCCTGTCCCATGCTGGAGAACCCGGACGACCTGCCGCGCATGGTGGCGGAGACCGGCGCGCACTCGACGGACCTCGTGGAGAGGGAGACCCCCGAGCAGCTGCGCGAGAAGACCGCGCCGGCAGCGGCCGCGTGGGCCCCGGTGGCCGAGCGCCTGTGGGCGGACCCTCGTGACCCGGACCACGCCAAGCGCGCGGACTGGCACGAGGGGCAGGCGGAGACCGACGTCGCGCGCCTCGGGCGCGTGGGGCGCGACCTCGAGACGCAGCCGGAGCCGCGGCTGTAGGTTCTTCTCGCCCGGCGCCTGGGGTGCGGCGGATGGACGTTCTACGACTCGGAAACGTCGTCTTGCCGCACCTCAGCCGATGGCGTGCGAAAGATGGACGTTTCCGACCGCCAGAGCGTCCTAGTTTTGCACCTCAGCCGATGGCGTGCGGGAATCGGACACTCTGGACCGCCGGAGCGTCGTGGTTTTGCACCCCAACCGACCCGCCTCAGCCCTCCCGCGGGGTGACCAGCCAGGCACCGAGCGCCATGAGCGCGAGGGCCAGAAGAAAGGCCGGCCCCGGCACCGTCCTAAACAGCACGAGCGAGAGCACCGCCCCGATGAAGGGGTTCACGGCGTAGTAGGCGCTCGTGCGCGCCGCGCCCAGCCCGCGCTGCGCGTAGACGTAGAAGAAGATCGAGAGCCCGTAGGCGACGAAGCCCAGGAGAAGGGCAGCGAGGGCATCCGGGGGCGCGGGCAGGGCGTCTCCCGCGACGAGCGCGACAGCAAGCGCCCCCGCGCCCGATCCCAGTCCCTTGACTATGACCACCTGCGCCGGGTCTCGCTGGGAGAGGCGGCTCGTGCAGTTGTTCTCCACGCCCCAGCACAGGCACGCCCCCAGCACCAGGAGCGAGCCGGAGGAGAAGCTCAGCGCGGCCTCCCCCTCCAGGCTGAGCAGCGCGCAGGACACCGTGATCACGGCGATTCCCGCCCAGGTGCGCGCCGCCACCCGCTCTTGGAAGGCGAGAAGGGCTATGACGGCCGTGGCCACGATCTCGAAGTTGTTGAGCAGCGCCACGTTCTCGGGAGCGGCGTGGGAAAGGCCCACCATGAGCAGGATGGGCGCCGCGACGTCCAGCAGCACCATCGCCGCCACGTAGGGCGCGTCCGCGCGCTCGAGCGGCGCCTCGGCCGAGGACCCCCTGCCCACCGCGGCGCGCGCCGCCGTCAGCGCCGCCATGCCCACGCCCGCGCCCAGGTAGAGCAGGGCGGCCATCATGTTGGGCGCCACGTTGGCAAGCAGGGCCTTGGAGCACGGCGTGGAGAGGGCGTAGAGGCACGCCGCCAGAAACGCCGCCGCCACGAAGCGGCCCGCGCGCGAGCTCACCCGCGGACCCCGTCCGCGAGCCACTCCGCCGCGAGGTCGAGCCAGTGCGCGACGTGGGGCCTCACGCAGTCGTCCCAGCGCGCGGACTGCTCCGTGGCGAGCGAGAGCCCGTGCCGCCCCTCGTGGAAGACGTGGCACTCGTGATCGACGCCGTGCGCCGCCAGGGCCTCGGCATAAAGGTAGGCGTTGCGAACGGGGACCGTCTCGTCGGTTGCGGTGTGCCAGAGGAAGGTCCGCGGCGTGCCCGCATCCACCAGGTCCTGGGCACGGCGCAGCGGAGAGGCCCCGTCGCAGATGCGATTCGCGTAGGCGGGGTCGGGCGGCCAGCCGGCGTCGAGGTCGATGACGGGGTAGCAGAGCACCTGCCAGTCCGCGCGGGCGGCGTCGGCGGAGACGTCCGCCCGGGAGAGAAGGGCCTCGTCCCTCATGAGGCCCACGTAGCTGGCGCAGAGGTGCGCCCCCGCCGAGCAGCCCAGGAGCCCGAGGTTCTTCTCGTCCACGCGCCACTCGCCCGCGCGCTCGCGCACCGTCGCCACCGCCCGGGCGAGGTCCACCTGCGGGGCGGGCAGGAGCGGGCCGGCCTCGGCGTCGTCCAGCACGGTGTAGTCCAGGACGAAGGCCTGGCAGCCATGAGCGACGAGGGCCAGCGCGACGGGCTCCCACTCCAGGTCCGAGCAGAAGGCGTAGCCCCCTCCCGGGCAGATCACGACGCCCGGGCGCAGGCGCGCCGCCTGGGCCTCCACGTTGTCCTGCACGTAGGCCGTGAGCGCGGCCGCCTTGGACCCATAGCCCGAGCGCGGAAGCTCGACCCTCTCTATGCGCACCGCTTACTCCCCTCTCTTTCTGACCCACCTCACGACCAGCAGGACCACGCCCGTCACAAGGAGGACCCCCGCGATCGCCAGCAGCGCGATGGACGCCGCCGCCAGCAACCCGGAGAACCCCATGGCAACGGGCAGGAAGAAGATCAGCCAGCCGCCCCCGGGGCCCGACTGGACCACGTCGAAGTAGCCCGTGACGCCCGTCCGGGCGGCCAGCAGGGCAAGAAGCCCCAGCGCGAGACAGGCGGCGCTCGCAACGAGGACGACTCTCGCGGCAAGACCCAGCCCGTCGGCGCGCCCCGGCCCGGCCGGGTCGTCCGGGACGACCGGCGAGTCCGGTGAGCGCTCGTCTGTCCGCTGGATGAACGGGTCGTCCATGGGGCACCCCCATTCGCAGGCTCTTTGGGACATTGTAGCGGGCGCGCGGGGCCGGGGCAGGCGCCAAGAGGGCGCCGCGCCGCGCGGGCGTATCATGGAAGACGGTCACAGGAAGGGGCAGCCGAGGAAGGGGTCCGCGCACATGTCCTTCTCGCTCACGCGCAGAGACGCGCTCGGGGCCGTCGCGGCCCTGGGGACGATCCTCCCCCTCGCCGCCTGCGACGCGGGCGAGAAGAACGAGCCCCTGGGCCCCGCCGCCGACACCGCCAGCCTCGGCGAGCCCACGCCCGTGGCCCTCGTCCGCGCCACGCAGTTCACGCTGGGCGCCTACGACGGGGGCTACCGGCTCGCGAGCCTCGCCAACGGAGACCGCTTCCTCGTTGTCCCCGAGGGGGCGGACGTGCCGGGCGGGCTCCCGGGCGACGTGGCCGTGGTGCGCCGGCCGCTCGAGAGCGTCTACCTGGTCTCCACCGGGATGATCTGCCTCGTTGACGCCATCGGGGCGCTCGATGCCGTGGGCGTCTCATCCGTGCGGGCCGAGGACTCCCCCTCGGCGGACTTTGCCGCACGGCTGGAGGACGGCACGATCGCCTACGGCGGCATCTACCGGGCGCCCGACTACGAGCTCATCGCTGCCGCGGGCTGCCCGCTGGCGATAGAGAACACCAACGTCGACCACGTCCCCGAGGTGCGCACCAAGCTCGAGGAGCTGGGCGCCACGGTGCTCATGGAGCAGTCGAGCCGCGAGGAGGACATGCTCGGCCGCCTGGAGTGGATCAAGCTCATGGGCGCGCTCTTTGGCCGCGAGGAGGAGGCCGCCGAGGTCTTCGACGACGTGGCCGAGCGCGTGGAGGCCGCCTCGCAGGAGGGCCCGACGGGCAGGACCGTGGCCTTCTTCTACATAAACGAGGACGGCGCGGCCGTGACGCGGCGCGACGGGGACTACTTCTGCCAGATGATCGAGGCCGCGGGCGGCGAGTACGTGAGCTTCTCCGAGGAGGGCGCCGCAGACTCCTCCCCCACCACCGTGACCGTTGAGATGGAGCGCTTCTACGAGGGGGCGCGCGACGCGGACGTCATCATCTACAACGGAACGATCGACGACGGCGTGACCAGCCTCGAGGCCCTTGTCGAGAAGAACGCGCTGCTCGAGGACTTTCGAGCCGTGCGAAACGGCGACGTCTGGACCTGCGACTCCAACCTCTACCAGCAGATGACCAGCATGGCCGACATCATCTGCGACCTGCGCGCGGCGATCGCGGGCTCGGACGAGCCCGCGACCTATCTCTGGAGGCTGGGCTAGCGTGGCGCGCGCGGCGGGCGGCAAGGGCGGCCGGACGCGGCGGTGGGTGCTGTTCGACCTCGCCGTTCTTCTTGGCCTTCTCGCGCTCTTCGTGGCGAGCCTCTGCCTGGGGAGCGTGGGCACCACGCCCGCCGAGGTGGCGCGCATCCTCGCGGCGGGACCCGGCGACGCCTCCACCGCCGCGCAGGTCATCTGGCAGATTCGCCTGCCGCGCGCGCTGGAGGCGGTGCTGCTGGGCGGGGCGCTCTCGCTTTCCGGGTTCCTCCTGCAGACGTTCTTCAACAACCCCATCGCCGACCCCTTTGTGCTGGGCGTCTCCTCGGGCGCCAAGCTCGTGGTGGCGGTGGTGATGATCGTGGTGCTGGGCGCGGGCCAGGTCATGAGCCCGGCCGCGTCCGTGGGCGCGGCGTTTGTCGGGTCGCTCGTCACCATGGGCTTCGTGCTGCTCATCTCCCGGCGCGTGCGAAGCCAGAGCATGCTCATCGTGGCCGGCGTGATGGTGGGCTACATCTGCTCGGCGGCCACCAACTTCCTCGTGGCCTTTGCGGACGACCAGAGCATCGTCAACCTGGACAACTGGTCGCGCGGCAGCTTCTCTGGCGCCACGTGGGCCGACGTGGGCATCGTCGCCGTGGCGGTGATCGCCATGGCGGGGGCGGCCTTCGCGCTCTCCAAGCCGCTGGGCGCCTACCAGCTGGGCGAGCCGCACGCGCAGAGCGTGGGCGTGAACGTGCTCGGGCTGCGCATGCTCATCGTCCTGGTATCCAGCCTGCTCTCCGGATGCGTGGCAGCCTTCGCGGGCCCGGTCTCGTTCGTGGGCATCGCGGCGCCCCACCTCGCCCGGCGCGGCGTGGGCACGTCGCGGCCGCTCCTCGTGACACCGGCGTGCTTCCTCACGGGGGCGGCCTTCTGCTGCGGGTGCGACCTCATCGCGCGCACGCTCTTCTCGCCGGTCGAGCTCTCCGTGAGCGCCGTCACCGCGGTCTTTGGCGCGCCCGTGGTGATAGCCCTCATGCTCCGAGGGAGGTCCGGCCGATGACGTCTGCAAATTGGGGACAGTCCCCAATTAACAGAAACGCGCTGGAGCTGCGGGGGCTCGACGTGGGGCACGGCGCTCGCGCGCTGGTTCGGGACGTCTGTCTCGCCGTGCGCCCCGGGCAGCTGGTGGCGCTCATCGGGCCCAACGGCTCGGGCAAGACCACGATCCTGCGCACCGTGGCGGGTCAGCTCCGCGCGCTCGGCGGCACGGTGGAGCTCTTTGGACGCGAGCTCTCGGACGTCCCCGACCGCGAGCGCGCCCGCTCCATGTCCGTCATGCTCACGGGCCGGCCGCACACCGAGCTCCTCACCTGCCGCGACGTGGTCGAGGCCGGGCGCTACCCGTTCACCGGGAGCCTGGGCGTCCTGGGCGAGAAGGACGAGGAGGCCGTGCGCGCCGCCATGGGGGCGACGGGCGTGGCGGAGCTCGCCGAGCGCGACTTTGCCCACGTGAGCGACGGGCAACGACAGCGCGTGCTCCTGGCCCGCGCCCTCTGCCAGGAGCCGAGGGTGCTGCTGCTCGACGAGCCCACGTCCTACCTCGACGTGCGCTCCCAGCTCGAGGTCCTCCAGCTCCTGCGGCACGAGGCGCGCGAGCGCGGCATCGCCGTCGTGGCGTCGCTCCACGAGATCGACCTCGCGCAGAAGGCCGCCGACCACGTCATCTGCGTGCGCGACGGCAGCGTCGCATACCAGGGCGCACCCGACGAGGTCCTCACCGCCAAGCGCGTGGCGGAGCTCTACGACCTCGCGCCGGGGACCTACGAGCCCGCCTTCGGCAGCGTTGAGCTTCCCCGGCCGGAGGGCGAGCCGGAGGTCTTCGTGCTCGCGGGCGGCGGCACGGGGGCGGCGTGCTTCCGGGCGCTCGCGCGGGCGGGCGTGCCCTTTGCCACGGGCGTGCTGCACGAGCACGACGCCGACGGCCTGCTCGCGCGCGGCCTCGCGGCGCGCACGGTCTTCGAGCGTGACTTCGAGCCCGTGAGCGAGACCTCCGCGGCGAGGGCGCGCGAGGTTCTTCTCGCCTGTCGGGCGCTCATCCGCTGCTTCGACGGCTTTGGCACCGGTAACGCCCGCAACGCGGGACTCCTGGACGCCGCCCGCGCCGCCGGCATGCCCGTCCTCGGGAGCGCGGCGGAGTACCTCGCCTTGCGAACGGGCTAGCTGACAGCCCGACAATACCGTCCGCGCCAACCGGCGGAGCGCCCGCTCCCTACCCCGCCACGCGGTAACCTGCCGCCTCCACGGCGGCGACGAGCGAAGCGCGGTCGATCGGGTCCTTGGAGAGCACGCGCACGCGGTCGGGCAGGCTCGCGCGCGCCCACACGCCGCCGATGCCGTCGAGCGCGGTCTCCACTGCCGCGAGGCAGTGCTCGCAGTGCATGCCCTCGACGATGAGGTCGGCGGCATAGGGATAGTGCGCCTCGTTGGTGTCGGCGACCTTCGGGCGCGCGACGTGGGGCTCTCCCCCGCCGGTACACCCGCACCCGCAGCCGCCCCGGCGCAGCGTCCGCAGGTAGCGGCCCGCCACCAGTATCACCGCAATGACGACGGCCACGAAGACGATCGCGTCAAACATGCGCGGTCCTTTCTAGAGCGCGGGCGCGCCGCCGGACGAGAAGAGCCGGCGGCGCGCCCGATGTGCAAAAGTGCCCGTCCCTTTTGCACGCTACGCGAGCTGGGCGAGGATCTTGTCGTCGGTCTGCTCGGTCTTGGGCATGGGGCGCGCGATCTGGAAGATCATGCCGGCGAGCAGCACGAACGCCACCACGGTCCAGAGGCCGAAGTTCCCCAGCACGAAGAGCTCCCAGAGCTGGTTGATGATGAGGCCCACGCACCAGGCGAAGACGCACTGGTAGCCGATCGCGAACCAGAACCACTTGGGCGAGTCCATCTGGCGACGGATGGTGCCGATGGCGGCGAAGCACGGCGCGTCGAGCATGTTGAAGGCCACGAACGCGCACATGGCGCCCACGTGCAGGATGCCCGAGGCGTCGGTGAACATGCCGGCAAAGCCGCTCCACATGGTCACGGAGTTCTCGGTGGCGTCACCGATGCCGTAGATGACGCCGAAGGTGGAGACCAGGTTCTCCTTGGCGATGAGCGCGTTGATGGACGCGGCAGCCGCCTGCCAGCTGTCCGCACCGAGGGGCGCGAAGATCCAGGCGATGGCGTTGCCCACGATGGCGAGCAGCGAGTAGTCCGTGTAGTACTCGGGCGCGCCCTCCATGAGCGACATGAAGCCAAAGGCGCCGTTGCCGCCCTCCCAGTTGGCGAAGCCGAACTCAAGCAGGAACCACACCACCACGGACGCGGCGAAGATAATCGTCGTGGCCTTCTTGAGGTACGCGGAGATGCGCTCCCACACGTGCAGCCACCAGGACTTGAGCGTGGGGAAGTGGTAGTTGGGGAGCTCCATCACAAAGGGGGCGGGCTCGCCGGCGAACATCTTGGTCTTCTTGAGCATGAGCGCGGAGACGATGATGGCGGCGAGGCCCAGGAAGTAGAACATCGGCGCCACCCACCAGGCGTCGGAGCCGCCGATGAGCACGCCCATCACGAGCGCGATGATCGGGGTCTTGGCGCCGCACGGGATCATGGTGGTGAGCATCGCCGTCATGCGACGGTCCTTCTCGTTCTCGATGGTCTTGGTGGCCATGACGCCGGGGACGCCGCAGCCGGACGAGATGAGCATGGGGATGAAGCTCTTGCCGGAGAGGCCAAAGCGACGGAACACGCGGTCCATGACGAAGGCCACGCGGCTCATGTAGCCGCAGTCCTCGAGGAAGCAGAGCATGACAAAGAGCACGAGCATCTGCGGGATGAAGCCCAGCACCGCGCCCACGCCGGCGACGATGCCGTCAAGGACGAGCGCCTGCACGAAGTCGGACGCGCCGGCGGCCACGAGCCAGCCCTCGATCACGGACGGAACCGACGGAACGAAGCTGCCGTAGTCCTCGAGCGCCGGCGCGCCGCCCTGCGCAAGCGCCGCCTCCTCGAAGTCCGCGGCGCTCACGGTATCAATGACGGCCAGCTCCTGGCCCTCGGCGAGCACGGGGTTGCCCTCCGCGTCGATGCGCGTGACCACCTCGTCGTCCGCGTCGATGAAGTTGCCGTCGCCGTCGTGCATGGGCACGTCGGTCGCGACGACGCCCGCGGCATCGGCCTCGGTCGCGAAGGCGGTCACGACGGCCTGGGCATCGGCGTCCTCCGGGTCCTCCGCAAGGGTCTCCACGGCGGCGCCCACCTCGTCGGTGGCGATGCCGTCCGCCTCGGCCGCGGCCAGGAAGCCGTCGATCTTGTCGCCGTAGTAGTTGGCGTCGAACTCCTCCGTCGCCACCTCGTACGCCGCCTGGTCGGAGGGGTTCCACAGCCAGCCGTCGCCGAAGACGCCGTCGTTCGCCCAGTCCGTGCCCCAGGTTCCCACCGTGGAGACGGAGATGTAGTACACGACGAACATCACCACGACGAAGATGGGGAGACCGAGCACGCGGCTGGTGACCACGCGGTCGATCTTCTCGGACATGCTGAGCTTCTTGGGCGCCTTCTTGACGCAGGAGGCCATCACCTCGCCGATCCAGTCGTAGCGGTCGGAGGTGATGATGGACTCGGCGTCGTCGTCGCGGGACTTCTCCACGGCCTTGATGATCTTCTCGGCCTGGTTGAGCTGGGCAGAGGAGAGGTGCAGGGCGCGCACCGCCTCGGCGTCGCGCTCGAAGACCTTGATCGAGTACCAGCGGACGAGGTTGGCGTCGCAGCTGCCGGAGACGATGCCCGCGATCTCACCGAGCGCGCCCTCGACCTCGGACGAGAAGCACGGCGCGCCCGGCTGGACCTTGCCCGCCTTGCCGGCGGCCACGGCCTTGTTGACCAGCACGTCGAGGTTGGTGTTGCGCAGCGCGGAGACCTCGACGACCGGCACGCCCAGGCGCGCGGAGAGGGCGGAGGCGTCGATGACGTCGCCCTTCTCATTGAGCAGGTCGCACATGTTGAGGCCCACCACGACCGGGCGCCCCGCCTCGAGGAGCTGGGTCGTGAGGTAGAGGTTGCGCTCCAGGTTAGTGACGTCCACGAGGTTGATGATCGCATCCGGGCGGTCGTTCACCACGTAGTCGCGGGAGACCACCTCCTCGGGCGTGTACGGGGAGAGCGAGTAGATGCCCGGGAGGTCCACGAAGGTCACGTCGCGGTTGGCGCGCCACGTGGCCTGCTTCTTCTCAACGGTGACGCCCGGCCAGTTGCCCACGTAGCCGTTGGAGCCCGTGAGCTCGTTGAAGAGCGTGGTCTTGCCGCAGTTTGGGTTGCCTGCGAGACCGATGGTGGTTTCAGCCATACCTTGCCTTTCTGAGTTAGACAAATGCTACTTATCTGGTGACATTTGTTAGAGATATCTAACTTTGCCGGCGAGAAAAACGGCCTCTTCGGCCGAGTCCCGACAAAGGTGCCAGGGTTCCTTGTCAGGTGTTAGCGCTCGCCCTGCGCCACGTCCGTGACCTCGACGCAGGCGGCCTCGTCCTTTCTGATGGAGAGCTCGTAGCCGCGCACCGTGATCTCGATGGGATCGCCCAGCGGCGCCACCTTGCGCACATAGACGCCCGTTCCCTTGGTGAGCCCCATGTCCATGATGCGGCGCTTGAGGGCGCCCGTGCCCGCGAGCTTGGACACGACCGCGCTCTCCCCCACCTTCACGTCCTTGAGAGTTGCCATTGACCTTCCTTTCTCCTCGTGCGGGAGCAACGAGCGTCCCGCACGCTAGATCGACACGCTTATGCGGCTTGCCATCGAGCGGTTGAGCGCAAGGCGGGCGCCCTTCACGCTCACGATGACGTCACCGGCGGCGCGGGAGATCACCTTGACCTCCGCGCCGTCCACGAAACCGAGCTCGGCGAGGTGCTGACGCAGGTCGGCGTCACCGCGAATCCGCGTCACGCGTGCCACCTCGTCGGGGCCAACCATTGCCAGCGGAAGCTGGGCAGATGCGGCCATTCGAGCCTCCTCAGAAGTTACCGTTCACCAACTCAACACAAGTAATATATGACTAACTCCCGTGAATGCAAGCGCCGCTCGCCGATTGAGTTACATGCGGGAAACTTTTTCGGGAATCGGGCGACAATGTCGTTGCCAAAATGAGGGCTGTGTCACCAAATCCCTTTCCGGCGTTGCCAAAAACGTGACCATGTCACAACCAGGAGCCGCAACGGGCGAGAAGGACGGCCCCGTCTGAGGCTGAGAACAGCAGATGCCCAGTTGAAGGCCGCCTCTCCAGGCTCAGCGTGCGTCGTCGCAGTGCCATGGCCGCGCATTTGACAACGTGCTTCTCGCCAGAGGCGCCCTGGCCCCGATTCTCGCAACGCCCATGGGAACCCCGGTACGACCGGCCCAAGAATCGGGAACAAGGGAAGAAAGACGCAAGGAGGCAGCATGGGCATCGACATCCGCGACTTTATGGTGACGGGCGAGAAGAACCTCAAGCTGGAGAAGTTCCCCACCTCGCTCAAGCTGGACTCGGAGCTTCGCCCCGAGTACGAGCAGCGGCTCGAGGCCAACAAGGCGCGCATCGAGGCCCTGCAGGACCGCCTCTACGCAGAGGCGCGCGAGAGCCTCGTCATCGTCCTTCAGGCCATGGACGCCGCCGGCAAGGACTCCACCATCCGCCACGTCCTGGGCGGCATCAACCCCACGGGCATCGACGTGCGCAGCTTCAAGCAGCCCACGAGCGTGGACCGCGCGCACGGCTTTCTCTGGCGCAGCTTTGGCGCGCTGCCGGAGCGCGGCAAGATCGCCGTGTTCAACCGCTCCTACTACGAGGAGTCTCTCGTCGTGCGCGTCCACGGGCTCTGGAGGGACTACCAGCTTCCGTGCCGCTGCACGGACATGAGCGAGAGGCGCTACTTCCAGGAGCGCTTCGAGGACATCCGGGGCTTCGAGCGCTACCTCTGGCGAACCGGAAACCGCATCGTCAAGATCTTCCTCAACGTGAGCGCGGACAAGCAGCGCGAGCGCTTCCTCGAGCGCATAGACGACGAATCCAAGAACTGGAAGTTCTCCGAGAGCGACCTCTCCGAGCGCATGGAGTGGGACGAGTACCAGAAGGCCTACGAGGAGATGATCGGCGCCACGGCGACCGAGCACGCCCCCTGGTTCGTGATTCCGGCAGACCAGAAGTGGGTCACGCGCGTCCTGGTGTCCGAGGTCCTTCTTGACGTGCTCGAGAAGATCGACCCTCGCTACCCCGAGCTGCCGCACGAGGCGCGCGAGCGACTATCGACGTGCCGCGAGGCTCTCACGGACGGCCCGGCCGCGGAGGTCGACGACTAGGCGCGTGGCACCAGCCGCTCCCGCGCGCCCGGGATCACCCCGTGTTCTGCAGGCCCGCAGCCACGCCGGAGACGGTGCAGAGGATGAGGTAGGTCAGCTGGTCGCGCTCCTCGGGCGAGAGGTCGCCCGTGCGCAGGCGGCGCAGCGCGTGGGCCTGGGCCACGGAGAGCACGTTCACGAACGGCAGCCTCATGCGGATCACGGGGCCGAGCACGCGCCGGTTCTGCAGCGGCCACTCGTCGCCCGCGATGGCGAGCACCCAGCGCCGCGTGAGCTCCATCTCGTCCAGGACCTTCTCCACGAGGTCGTCGCGGTCCCCCAGCGAGAGGTAGAGCCGCGCGATGCGCTCGTCCACCTTGGAGAGCGACATCTCCACGTTGTCCACGAACGTGGTGAAGAGCGGCCACTCCGCGTAGGCCTCGCGCAGGCGCTCGAGGTCCCCCACCCTCTCGCACGCCGTGCCCAGGCCGTACCAGGCCGCCAGGTTGATGCGCGCCTGGCTCCACGAGAAGATCCAGGGGATGGCACGCAGGTCGTCGAGGGACTTGGCACCCAGCCCGCGCTTGGCCGGGCGGCTGCCGATGGGCATGAGGCCAACCTCGGCGAGCGGGGTCACCGTGGAGAACCACTCCGCGAAGCCCTCCGTGTGCAGCAGGTCGTGGTAGCGCTCGCGCGAGGCGGCGTCGAGCTCCGCCGCGAGGTCGGCGTACTTCTCGCCGGTCTCGGTGTTGAGCCACTCGATAGAGGGCGCGGACTGGAGGAGCGTGGCGCCGGCGACTGACTCCACGTGGCGCCGCGCGAGCGTGGGGTCGCCGTAGCGGGCGAAGATGACCTCGCCCTGCTCCGTGAGCTTGAAGCAGCAGTTGACCGACCCCTTGGGCTGGGAGAGCACCGCGCGGTTTGCCGGGCCGCCGCCGCGTCCCACGGCGCCGCCGCGACCGTGCATGAGCACGAGGTCGATGCTGTTCTCCTCCGCCCAGCGCGCGATGGCCTCCTGCGTGGCGTGCAGCACGAGGGTGGCCGAGGTGGGGCCGGCGTCCTTCGAGGAGTCCGAGTAGCCGAGCATGACCTCGAGGCGCCGCCCCGTCTGCTCCAGGCGGCGCTGGACCTCGGGCAGGGCGATCACGGCGTCGAGGGTGTCGACGGCGCCCTCGAGGTCCTCGATCTGCTCGAAGAGCGGGATGACGTCGAGCACGGGGACGTCGGCCTCGTGCGCGAAGGCCAGGTGCGCGAGGCGGTAGACGTTGGCCACGTCCTCTGCCGACCTGGTGAACGAGATGATGTAGCGCCGCGCGGCATCAATCCCGTTGCGCCGCTGGATCTGCGCTATGGCGCGGAACGTGTCCAGCACCTCGCGCGTCATGGGCTCGAGCTCCCCGCGCTCGCCCCAGCGCCCGTGCTCCTCTATGTCCTCGAGCGCGCGACGGTGCACGAGCGAGTGCTGGCGGAACTCCATCTCCACGAGGTGGAACCCAAAGGTCTGTGCCTGCCAGATGAGCCGCTGGACCGGGCCGTAGGCGGCGCGCGTGGCGCCGGCGCGCGCGAGCGAGGACTGAACGACGCGCAGGTCGGCGATGTAGTCGTCGGCGCTGGCGTACATGACGTCCGCCGTGCGGACCGCCGTGGCGCGCAGGCGCTCGGAGATGACGAGCATCGCGGCGCGGTGGAGCTCGCTCGCGGAGATCCCCAGGGCTCGGGCGGTGAGCTCCTCGCTCATCTCCACCTGGTGGTTCCAGAGGTTCACGAGCTGGTCCGAGGGCGGGGTGGAGATGGCGTCCAGGGTGAGGTTGCGCCCCGTCTCCTGCGTCGCGTCCGCGAGGCGCTCGAGCACGTGGGTGCGAAACTTCTCGGCCACCTGGCGGCTCACGCGCGCGGTGACGTTGGGGTTTCCGTCCCTGTCCGAGCCGATCCAGCTGCCCGGGTGGAAGAACGCCGGGCACACGGGCGGCACGGTGCCCGCCTTCTCGCCGAGCTCCCAGTCGTCGAAGCGGCGGTAGACGTCCGGCACCATGTCGAAGAGCGTGTTGTCGAAGATGTCGACGATAGTGTCGGCCTCCTCGACGGGCGTGGGCTTCTTGTGCGCGATGGGCGAGGTGCGCAGGAGCGCGTCGATCTCCTGGAGCATCCGGCGCTCGTTCTCCGCGAGCGCGGCGCCCGAGAGGCCGGGGCGCTCCTCCAGCAGCCCCGCGATGCGGCGGATCTTGCCCTCGACCGCCTTGCGGCGCGCCTCCGTGGGGTGTGCGGTGAAGACCGGGCGGAACTCCAGGCGCTGCAGCAGCGCGATGGCGCGGCCGCGGCCGCACTCGTCAACCAGCTGGCGGTAGGCGACGGTGATGTCGTTGATCGGGTCCTCGCGCTCGGTGACGTCCACCGCGCTCTCGCGCGTGCGGAGCGACCCCACGCGGTAGTTCTCCTCGCAGATGTTGGCAAGGTGGAAGTAGGCCACGAAGGCGCGCATGACCAGCGTCGCCGAGCGCGTGTCCAGGTGGCCCACGATGTCCTCGAGCTCGGCGAAGGCAGCGCGCTCGTCCGCGGTCTCCGAGGCCTCGTCAGCGTTGGCGCGCATCGCGTCGGCGAGAAGAACGTCGAAGGTGGCGCGGAGCTTGGGGTCGAACTCCTCGAGCACCTTGCGCACCAGGCGCAGGAACAGCGCCATGTTCTCGGCGATGCTGCCGGGAACGTTAAGGACGGGAATAATAGCGGAATCGCTTACCAGCTGCAGGTTCTTCTCGGCCAACGTTGCTCCTTTTACGGGTGTGCGGTCGACTCTCTAGAAGATACCCCGGGAAACGCCCGTCAACCAAGACCTAACGGGCGGGAAACAGGTTGTTCACGTGGGAGACGGGCGCGCGGCGCCGCCCCGCAAGCGGCGGTACAATCTCGCGTGTGAGCAACGCGAGAGGAGGTGCGTCACGTGCCAGAGAACCCGTTCAGGCGCCTTGTGCGCCGACGCGAGGTGACGCCCGTGCGGTCGGCGGGCGGCTCGCCCAAGACCCCGCGCTACGGCGTGGTCACCAAGAAGCGGGGCAAGCGCGCCGAGAGACCGGCGAGGCAGCCCGGCCTCCTCTCCCGGGCGGCCAACGACTGGTGGAACCGCCTCATCGGCGCGGTCTTTGGCGGCAAGCTCTCCGAGCAGACCGAGCAGTACCTGGCGCACCAGACCAAGCGCGACTACATGTGCAACACCGCGGGCCAGGCGGCGTGGGGCATGCTCTTCCCCCTGCTCACGATGGTCTGCACGTGGCTCGTGGGGGCCGAGCAGGCGGGCCTCTTCTCCATGGCGTTCACGGTGGGCACCCTGCTGCTGTTCCTGGCGAACTACGGCGTGCGCACGTACCAGGTGTCCGACCTGGACGACATGCGCTCGTTCCTGGACTACCAGATCCAGCGCTTCCTCACGTGCGCCCTCATGCTGGTGGTGGGCTGGCTCTGGTGCCAGGTGCGCGGCTACGACCCCCAGATGTTCGCCATCTGCATGGGCGTGCTGGTGTTCCGCGCGGTGGACGGCCTGGCAGACGTCTACGAGGGGCGCCTCCAGCAGAAGGACAAGCTCTACCTGGCCGGCCTCTCCCAGGCGGCCCGCTGCGCGCTGGGGCTCGTGGCGTTCTCCGTCATCCTGTTCCTCACGCGCAACCTGGCGGTGGCGAGCTTTGCCATGGCGGCGGGCGGGGTGGCCTCGCTCGTGCTGCTCACGGTGCCGCTCGCGCTCTTTGAGACCGAGAAGAGCCTGCCGGCCAGCTTCCGCGGCGTGCGCGACCTCTTTGTGGAGTGCTTCCCGCTGTTCCTGGCGCTCTTCCTCTACAACCTCATCGACTCCGTGCCCAAGTTCGCGATGGAGGGCGCGCTCTCATACGACAACCAGCTCTACTACAACGCGCTCTACTTCCCGGCGCACTCCATCCTCATGGTGGCCGGCGTCATCTACAAGCCCCAGCTCGTGCGCCTGGCGCGCATCTGGGACGACCCGTCGCGCCACCGCCGCTTTGACCTCTTGGTGCTCGCGATGGTGGGCGTGATCGCGCTCATCACGGGCGCGATGGCGCTCTTCATGGCCTGGCTCGGCATCCCCATCATGAGCGTCATGTACGGCATCGACTTCGAGCAGTTCCGCAGCCTCGCCCTGGTGATGGTGGGGACGGGCGGCGTCTGCGCCTGCATCGACTTCCTGTACCAGATCATCACGGTGCTGCGCGCGCAGGCGGAGGTCTCCAAGCTCTACCTCATCGCCTTTGCGTTCGCGGTGCCGGTGGCGATGCTGCTCGTGAACTTCGCGGGGCTCGCCGGAGCCGTGGTGGGCTCGCTCGTCTCCATGGCGATCCTGCTGGTGCTGCTGGTGATGGAGTACGTCGCGATCAGGCGGCGCATGTCGCGCGGGTACTAGCGGGAGCGACCGGGGCGTCCCCCCTTGGCGGGACGCTTTCTCACGGAGTAGCCAAACGTACCGATGCGGCGGCCCAGCTCGAAGTACTCACCGTGGCTGTAGGCGGTGAGGCCCGCGCGGGCCAGGTCGAGCCTGCCACGCTCGTCCAGCAGCCCCTCCTCAACCTGCACCGCCGTGACCTCCGCCAGGAACATGTGATGGCTCCCCAGCTCCAGCACGTCGCGCACGCGGCACTCAATGCTCACGGGAGACTCCGCGATCGCCGGAGCGAGCCCGAGCGTGGTCGCGGGCGCCGGAGTGAGGCGGCACTCGGCCCACTTGTCGTAGTCGCGGCCGGACCGCACGCCGCACCAGTCGCACGCGCGCTGGAGCCGAGCCGTCACGAGGTTCACCACGAACTCGCCGGACTCGCGGACGATGTGATAGCTGTGGCGCTCCGGCCTGAGGGAGATGGAGAGCATCGGAGGGTTGGTGCAGACGGTCCCCGCCCACGCCACCGTGACGATGTCCTTCTCGCCCGCCTCGTTTGCGCAGCTCACCATCACCGCGGGCAGCGGGTAGAGCATGTTGCCGCCCTGCCAGGTCTGCTTTGCCATGTCGACTCCCATCGGGCCTCGGGCCTCCTATTCGGCCGACCATACAACACCGCGCGCCCACGCCGCAAATCGCATCCTGAGGGCGGGTGCTGTATGGTCCCGTGTCCTATCCTGCCGCGAGCGTGCCTCCCGGGCGCGTGCTGCTGCAGAGTATGCGCGCCCCCTGTGAGGGTATGCGCAGTCACCCGTGGGGTATGTACACCCCCCAGACTTGAGCGCTCACGTCTTCGCAGCTAGATGAGCCGGCAGGAAGAGCGCTCCAGCCGAAAAGTGTACATAACCTGACCGGGTACTGCACATACCCTCGCGGGGGGGCGGGCCGAAAGGCGCGCCGCCCCTAGTCCAGCTCCTTGGCGCCGGTCCAGAGCTGCCAGTACTCGCCGCGCTGCGCGAGCAGCTCCTCGTGGGTCCCGCGCTCGACGATGCGCCCGTGCTCGAGCACCATGATGGCGTCCGCGTTGCGCACGGTGGAGAGGCGGTGCGCGATCACGAAGACCGTGCGCCCCGCCATGAGGCCGTCCATGCCGCGCTGGATGAGGGCCTCGGTGCGCGTGTCGATGCTCGAGGTGGCCTCGTCGAGGATGAGCACCGGCGGGTCGGCCACGGCGGCTCGGGCGATGGCGAGCAGCTGCCGCTGGCCCTGGGAGAGGTTGGCGCCGTCGGCGACCACGGGCGTGTCGTAGCCGCGCGGCAGGCGGCTGATGAAGCCGTCCGCGTTGGCCACGCACGCCGCCGCCCGGACCTCCTCGTCCGTGGCGTCGAGCTTGCCAAAGCGAATGTTGTCCGCGATGGTGCCGGCAAAGAGGTGCGTGTCCTGGAGCACGATGCCCAGCGAGCGACGCAGCGACGTCTTCTCGATGTCCCGCACGTCGATGCCGTCGTAGGTGATCGCGCCGGAACGCGTCTCGTAGAAGCGGTTGATGAGGTTGGTGATGGTGGTCTTCCCCGCGCCCGTGGATCCCACGAAGGCGATCTTCTGCCCGGGCTTGGCGTAGAGCGTGAGGTCCTTGAGGACGGTCTGCCCCTCCTCGTAGCCAAAGTCCACGTTGTAGAAGCGCACGTCGCCCTGAAGCGGCACGTGCTCGCCGTCGATGAGCCACGCCCAGCCGGCCGCGCCCGCGGCCACGCGCGCGGCCTCCACGTCGTCGGCGTGCTCGAGGCGCACCACGCCCTCGTCCACCTCGGGCGCAAGCTCCATCACAGAGAAGATGCGCTCGGCGCCGGCAAGGGCCGTGAGCAGGAAGTTGCCCTGCTGGGTGAACTGGTTGATGGGGGCCACCGCCTGGCGCACGAAGACGAGGTAGCTCGCGAGGGAGCCCACGTCCATCGTGCCGCCCAGGGCGAGAAGGGCGCCCGCGATGGTCACGATGGCGTAGTTCACGTATCCCACGCACACGGTGACCGGCACCATGGTGGAGGCGTAGGCCTGGGCGGACGTGCCCGCCTCCTGGAGGCGTCCGTTGAGCTCGCGGAAGCGCTCCAGGTTGGCGGCCTCGTGGTTGAAGACCTTGACGACCTTCTGGCCGGAGATCATCTCCTCCACGTAGCCGTCGAGCCCGCCGAGCTCGGCCTGCTGGCGCGCGAAGTAGCGCCGGCTCCTGCCGCCGGAGAAGCGCACGTAGAGGGCGATTCCCAGGTCGCACGCGATCGTGATGAGCGTGAGGCGCCAGTCGAGCACCAGGAGCAGCGTGAGCGTGCCCACGATCTGCACCGCCGCCTGCACGAGGTTGGCGAAGCTGTTGTTGAGCGCCTCGGAGACGGTGTCCACGTCGTTGGTGAAGTAGCTCATGACGTCGCCGTGGCGCGTGCGGTCGAAGAACGAGAGCGGCAGGCCCTCGATGTGGGAGAAGAGGTCGCGACGGATGTCAAAGACCACCTTCTGGGCGGCACGGACCATCGTCTGGGTGTACCCGGCGGCAGACGCCACGCCCGCCGCGTAGATGGCCCCCGTGAGCACGACGAGGCGCACGAAGAGCTCGTAGTCGCCCTCCCCCACGGCGTTGACCACGGGCTTGATCATGTAGGTGCCCACGAGGTTGGCGAGGCCCGCCACGCACACGAGCGCCGCCACCACGAGCAGGCGCCAGCGCGCGTGGCTCATGTAGGCGAGCAGGCGCCGCAGGGTGACGAGCATGTTCTTGGGCCGCGCGGGCGCGGCGGTCTGGCGCGCGGGCATCTACGCCACCTCCCCGCTGATCCCAGAGCCTATCTGGGACTCGTAGATCTCCTGGTAGATGTTGTCACGCGCGAGGAGCTCCTCGTGGGTGCCGCACGCGTGGACGCGCCCGTCGTCCAGCACCACGATCTGGTCCGCGTCCATGACCGAGGCCACGCGCTGCGCGATCACGATCTTGGTCACGCCCGTGAGGCCTGCCAGGTTCTCGCGGATGGCGGCGTCCGTGGCCATGTCCACCGCACTGGTCGAGTCGTCGAAGATGAGGACGCGCGGGTGCTTGAGCAGGGCGCGCGCGATGCACAGGCGCTGCTTCTGCCCGCCGGACACGCCCGCCCCGCCCTGGCCGAGGTCGCCGTCGAGCCCGCCTATGCGGTCCAGGAACTCGTCCGCGCGGGCGAGGCGGCATGCCTCGAGCATCTGCTCGTCCGTGGCGTCCGCGTCTCCCCAGGCGAGGTTCTCGCGCACGGTTCCCGAGAAGAGCACGTTCTTCTGGAGCACCACGCCCACCGCGTCGCGCAGCGCCGCGAGGTCGTAGTCGCGCACGTCCCGCCCGCCCACGCGCACGGTGCCCGAGGTGGCGTCGTAGAGGCGCGCGACCAGCTGCACGAGCGTGGACTTTCCCGAGCCCGTGCCGCCGAGGACGCCCACCGTGGAGCCCGGGGCAAACGAGAGGCACACGTCGTCGAGGACGTTCTTCTGGGCGTCCGCGGCGTACTTGAAGCTCACGTGGTCGAACTCCACGCGGCCGTCCGGCACCTCGGTGACGGCGCCCTCCGGGGAGACGATCGTGGGCTCCTCCCCCAGGACCTCGCCCACGCGCTCGATGCTCGTGACCGCACGGGCGAGCAGCAGGAAGACGTTGGAGATCATCATGAGCGAGTTCACGATCTGCAGCACGTAGCTCATGAAGCCGGTGAAGGTGCCCACCTGCAGCGTCCCGGCGATGATCATCTGCCCGCCGAACCAGAGGATGGCGACGCAGGTGACGTACATCGTCCCCTGGAAGATGGGCGTGTTGAGGACCGCCGTGCGGAAGGTGCGGGTGGCGGTGGAGGCGAGCCTCCCGTTGACCGTGGCAAAGCGCTCCGCGACGTGTCCCTCGCGGACGTACGCCTTGATCACGCGGATGGCGGCGAGGTCCTCCTGGAGGGCGTCGTTCAGCTGGTCCATGGCCCCCTGGAGCACCCGGTAGAGCGGCCCCACCCTGCGCACCACGAGGAACATGGCCGCGGCGAGCACGGGCATCACCACGAAGAAGACCACCGCGAGCTCGGCCGACATGACCGCCGCAAAGATGAGGCCCATGACCAGGATCACGGGGCCGCGCACGAGCGGGCGCGTGCCGGAGACGAGCGCGTTCTGGATGACGGTGACGTCGGTGGTGAGGCGCGTCACGAGCGAGGACGACTCGAAGTCGTCGATGTTGGCGAACGAGAACTCCTGCACGTGGGCGTACTCGGCCTCGCGAAGGCGGGCGCCGAGCCCCATGGCGGCGCGGGCAGAGAAGCGCGCGTAGAGGAAGCCGAGCGCAAGGGAGACGAACGCGAGGACCACCATGAGGGCGCCGTTGGAGACCACGGCGTCGAGGTTCTGCGCAAGGATCCCGTCGTCCACCACGTTGGCCATGAGCATGGGGATGACGAGCTCGAGCGACGTCTCCACCGCGACGCACAGCGCGGCAATGAGAAAGTCCCTGCGATAGGGCCCCAGGTAGTGCGCGATGAGCCTCACCCCGTCCATCAGGCCTCCCTCCCCTCGGCGGCGCGGCGCAGGTTGGCGCGCGCACGAGAGAGGTAGTCCGCGAACGCGGCCGCCTCCTCGGGAGAGAAGCCCCCGAGCATGACCTCCTGCTCGTCGTCGCACGCAAGCTCCCACCTGGCGGCGGCGTCGCGGCCGCGCTCGGTGAGCTCGAGCGCCTTGGTCCTGCGGTCCCTGCCGGGCGCGGACGTCACGAAGCCGGAGCGCTCGAGGGAGTCGAACATGCGGCTCACCGAAGCCGGGTCGGTCTCGAAGAACCCCGCGACCTCGCGCTGGCTCGAGGGGCCGTGAACGGCCAGGTACACGAGCAGCTTGGCCTGTCCGGGCCCGAGACCCAGCCCGTCGACGCTCGGCTTGAGATAGGCGCGCTGGGCGTGAAAGGCCCGCATGAGGCGCATGTGGAAATCCTCGAGCGAGCGCCCGAGAGCCGCCCCGTTCTTCTCGTCTCCCATGAAACTCCTTGACATGACAACTGTTGATACTGCAAGGATACGGTAAACCCTTGACATGTCAAGGGTTTACGCACGGCGAGAAGAACGCAGCGGGACGAGAGGTTTTACAGCAGGTGCAGCACGCCCCTCACGAGGGCCTCGAAGTCCTGCGCGTGGCCCTCGGCCGCCTCGAGCACGCTCTCGTGGGAGACCGCGGGCGCGCCGGACTCGTTGGCCGCGAGGGTGAGGCCGAGCACGCTCATGCCCAGGGCCTTTGCCATGATGACCTCGCAGACGGTGGACATGCCCACGTAGGAGACGCCGAGCGCGCGCAGGGCGGCAACCTCGGCAGGGGTCTCGAAGCACGGGCCGAGCACGCCGGCGTAGACGCCCTCCTCCACGGCGATGCCGAGGTCGTCCGCCACGCCGCGCGCGAGCGTGCGCAGGTACGGGGAGTACGCCTCGTTCATGTCCACGAAGGGGCTCTCGACGTCGCGCAGGCCGTCCCACTCCGCGAGCGGGTTCCTGCCGGTGAGGTTGATCTGGTCCGTGAGGATGCCCAGGCCGGTGTGCGCCATGCCCGGGACGGCGCCCGTGGCGCAGGCGAAGACGATGTCGTGGCAGCCCAGATGGTGAGCGTGGCGCACGAGCGCGGTGACCTCGGCCGCGGAGTAGCCCTGGTAGAGGTGGATGCGCCCGGGATACACCACCACCGGGACGTCGTCGATCGTGCCCACGGTGGCCTCGAAGCGGTGCCCCGCCACGGGGCGCGCGGACAGGGGGAAGCCGTCGATGTCGTGGTAGTCGATGCGGCGGACGGGGCGCACGAGGCTCCCCAGGTGCCCCAGGCCCGACCCCAGCACGATGGCCACGGGATGCTCGACGCTCGGCTTGCACTCCCTCACGGTGTCCTCGGTAACCACGCAGACCCCCTCCTTCTTCAGACGGGCGGCGAAGACGCCGTCGCCCGGAACAAGCCTTCCAGAGTAGGTTCCATCGTAGACGAGTCCGACGCCGCAGGAGGGGCTCTTTGCCTTGAGCACGGCCAAAGAGACCGGCGAGCGTCTCGTGGCGTCGAGGCTGCGCTCGGCGCCGAGGGAGAACTCCTCGGTCACGTCACGCCCGTCCGAGAGCAGGACGCGCCCGCCCCGCTGCTCGGCTGGAGGGCGCGGCACGGGCAGGCCGCTCGCGGTCTCCGGGCACACGCGCAGGACGTCCACCTTGCCCGCGAGGTCCCGGACCTCAGAGACGGGCTTGGAGCCCCCGTCGTAGCGGACGGGGGCTCCAAGCAGGCAGGCGCTGATCGCGACGCGCATTACGAGGCCACCAGGGACCCGAGCTGGATCGTGGCGTTGGAGAGCAGGCTGCGCGTGTAGGCCACCCACTCGTTGGAGAGCTCGGTGTAGGCGTCGGAGTAGGCGCCGTAGGCAACCTGGTAGGCCGCCTGGGCCACGTCGTAGGTCGCCGCATCGGCGGTGAACTCGTAGCTCGACAGCGTGGCGTAGTACTCGCCGTCCGTGCGCGCCCAGGTGCCCGCCTCGGCGTCCCACTCGTCGCCCAGAAGGTCGATGACGTAGCTCGCGTACTCGGCCGTGGCGACGTCCTCCTGGCCGTCCTCCGGGGAGTCCGGGGCGGTGGGCTGCTCGGGCAGGGTCACGTCCACCACCGCGTCGCGCAGCTTGGTGATCGTGGCCATGGTGGCGATGTAGTCCCTGTCGTAGCCGTAGGTCGAGGAGATGGAGTCGTAGTCCGCGGTGCCAAAGGTCTGCTCGGCGAGCTCGTCGGTCTCCTCGTCGGTGGCGGTGAGGCCGCGGTCCTCGGCGTCGGCGAGGATGATCTGGTTCTGCGCGTAGGTCACGACGTCGCTCGCGGCCGGAACGGTGTAGGTGCCGTCGTCGTTGGCCGTGTCCTCGGTGCCGCCCATCTCGTCGATGACCTCGCGGGCCGTGACCTTCACGGTCTCGCCCTTGTAGGTGTAGGCGGCGATGGCGCTGTCGAGCTCGCTCGCGGCGAGCTCGGTTTTGCCGGAGAGCGCGATGGCGCCGGCGTCCCCGGGCAGGAAGCGCCCGACGAGCAGGCCCACGGCAAGCGCCACGACCACGAGGGCGACCCAGCCCAGCGTGGGGATGCCGCGCTTCTGGGCAAAGACGTCCCCTGCCGGGGCGTCGGAGCCCGCCGCGGTCTCGGCGGGGGCGTCCTTCTCGGCCTCCGCGTCCTTCTCGGCATCAGGCTCCACGGGAGTCTCCGCGTCCTTCTCGGCCTCGGGCTCCACGTCCTTCTGGGCCTCGTCGCTCTTCTCGTCCGTCAGCTCGGCGTCGTCCTGCTTCGCCTCGTCGCTCTTCTTGGCGTCCCCTGCCATCGGCTCTCCTCTCGCAACGGGCGCGCTGCCCGAGCGACGCGCCCCGTCAATCCACGTGATTGTAGGCCCTCGGGCCCGTCCCCTCCCCGCGCTCGGAAAACTCCCGAGCAGCCGCACGAGGCTGGGAGCTTCCTGAAAGCCCGGCCTAGCCGATGGCCTGGAGGATCTCCGCCGAGAAGGACTTCATGTAGCCAGATCCGCTCTCCGCGTCAAAGCGCACGCGCGCGGCGAGCGCCTCCTTGGTCGCCGCGGAGGCACCGCCCTGGGCGAGCCCCAGGAGGGCGGCGAGCATGTCGCGGTACTCGGCGTCGCCGTGGTAGCACTGGATCGCCTCGTCGAGCAGCGGCCACACCTCGTCGGAACGCTCCTCCGAGCTGGAGCCGAGCTTGCACAGGAAGACGAAGGCCGCGAGCCTCACGGTTGCCGATCCGTCGTCGAAGAGCGAGGCCTCGGCGCCCTCGAAGGCGTCCGCGACGAGGTTGGGGTTGTATCCCGCGATGCTCGAGAGCGCGTCCAGGACCTCCCAGCGGGTCTGGGCCTCCGGGCGGAAGAGCGCGTCGATGAGGGCCGCGGCGTGCGGGGCCACCGCCTCGGGGCTGCTCTTGGCCGCGAGGGCGATCTTGTGGGCCACTTCCTGGCGGCGACGCCTGCTGGAGCCGGAGAGCTCCTCCACGAGGCCCGCGACCTGAGAGCTGTCGGTGTCTGCCATGTTACCTCCCTACTCGCAGAACCCGTCGACGACGGCCGTGCCGCTCTTGGGGTCCTGATGAATCTCTATGAATCCGAGCTTCGACGCCTCGCGCAGAAGCGCCGTGAACGAACGATAGCCGTAGCTCGACTCCGAGAACTGCGGCCGCTTGCGCTTCATGGTGTCCTTGAGGCGCGAGGCCAGGATGAAGCTGTCGCTCTCGCGCTGCAGCGCGTCGATCGTCTCAAAGAGCAGCTGGTAGCAGCTCTGCTTCTCGCGCGGGACCTTGCCGGAGAAGTCCGGGATGCCGGCCCCGCGGGTGATGTCCTCGTAGAAGATGAACTCGTCGCAGACCTCGGCCAGAAGGCTGCTCGTGGCTTCCTTCATGCCCACGCCGATGACCGTCTTGCCAAACTCCTTGAGCTTGGAGACGAGCGGCGAGAAGTCCGAGTCTCCGGAGAGGATGGCAAAGGTGTCGATGTGGTCCTTCGTGAGGCAGATCTCCATGGCGTCCACCGCAAGGCGGATGTCCGCCGAGTTCTTGCCGGTGTAAGCGCGGTCGGGGATCTCTATGAGCTCGATGCCGAGCTCGTGGAGAGGAGTGACGGCATCAGAGAAGCGCTGCCAGTCGCAGTAGGCGCGCTTTGCGGTGATGCGCCCCTTGTCCACGAGGCGCTCGAGGATGAGCTTGACGTCGGGGAGCGGCCCCGGCTCCTGGTGGCCGCGGCGGTTCCTGCGGCCGGTGCCCAGGGCCAGGTTCTCGAAGTCTATGAGCACCGCGATGGAGCTCTGCGGAATGTCGGTACCGTTCAAAACTGGTGTGTCTCCTTATGTGAATTGGGGACAGTCCCCAATTTACAGAAATGCTAGTGGTGGCAGTGGCACTCGTGGTCGCCGTGCTCGTGGCCGTGGCCGCCGCAGCACTCGTGGTCCCCGCCGTGGTCGTGGCCGCAGCCGCAGCCGTCGCCCTCGTCCTCCTGCTCCAGGAGCGACCAGTCGAGCCCGGCGGCGCGACAGGTCTCCTCCTCCTGGTAGAGGAGGGTGAGCGCCTGCGTGCCCATGCGGGACCCGCCGATCTGGCAGAGCATGTCAAAGAGGGTGAAGGCCGTCTCGGCGCCCGGGAGCGTGATGTCGAGCTCCTCGGAGCGCTGCAGGGCGAGGCCGATGTCCTTGCGCAGGTGCTCGGCGAGGAAGCCCGGCTTGAAGTCGCCCTCGAGGGACTTGGGCGCGAGGGTCTTCGAGGCGCCGGAGCCGCCCGTGCCGCTCGCCATGACCTCGAGCACGCGCGCGGCGTCGATGCCGGACTGCTGGGCGAGCGCCAGGGCGTCGGCGTAGCCCATCATGCAGGACGCCAGCGAGACCTGGTTGCAGAGCTTGGCCGTCTGGCCGCCGCCCGGCTGGTCGAAGTAGAAGCGGCGCGCCGAGAAGGACTCGAGCACGGGCAGCACGGGCGCCACCTGCTCCTCCGTGGCACCGATGATGAGCGTGAGGGTGCCGTCGACGGCGCCCTGCTCGCCGCCCGTCACCGGGCAGTCGAAGGCGTGCTTGTCCTCGACCTCGGCGGCGTCGTGGATGTCGCGCGCGAGCTGCGGCGAGCTCGTCGTGAGGTCCACGAGCCAGGCGCCCTTCTTGGCGGCGCGGATGAGGCCGTCCGTGGAGAGGTAGACGTCCTCGACGTCCGTGGGGTAGCCCACCATGGTGAAGACGAGGTCCGCGTCCGCCGCGGCCTGCGCCGGGGAGTCCGCCCAGTGGGCGCCGCGGGCGAGAAGATCCTCGGCCTTCTCCTTGGTGCGGTTGTAGACGGTGAGGTCGTAGCCGGCGTCGAGGATGTGGCCCGCGATGCGGGCGCCCATGATGCCGGTGCCGATGAAGGCGATCTTGCGAATCTGCAAAGTGGTTCCTTTCCGCAGGCAGGGTGATGAAAAGGGACCGTCCCTTTTCATCACCCTCCGTTGTCAGACAGTTGCTACTTCTCGCCCTTGACGCGACGGGCGATGCGGTCGGTAAAGGAGAGGGCCTCGCGGCGGTCCTTGCCCCAGAAGAGCAGGGCGACCATGCCGGGCCCCACGTGCGCGCCGATGACCGGGCCCACCGAGCTGTAGATGATGGGCACGTCCGCGCAGCCGGGCTCCCTGCGGACCTGGTCGGCCAGCCAGCGGGCGTCCTTCTCGGCGTCTGCGGAGACGATGGCCATGGGCAGCTTGCCGTCGCCGCCCTCGGCGCCGAGGTAGTTGGCCTTGAAGTCCGCGAGGATCGCGCGCAGGGCCTTCTTGCGCCCGCGGCACATGCCGCGCAGCGTGAGGGCGCCGTTGGTGTCGTAGGAGAGCTCGGGCTTGATGTCGAGCTTTCCGCCCACGGTGGCGGCCGCCGGCGGGATGCGCCCGCCGCGCGCGAGGGCGTCGAAGGAGTCCAGCGTGAAGTAGCCGTGAATGTAGTAGCGCGCCTCCTCGGCCCATGCCACGAGCTCCTTTGCCGTGAGGCCGTTCGCCGCCTGGTGGACGGCCTCGAGCGCGAGGAGCTCCGCCGCCGCGGAGGGGCAGACGTTGTCCACGACGTAGATTTCGAAGTCCGGGTGGCTCTCGCGCACCATCTCGGCCGCCTGGCGCGCCGCGTCGACGCTCGAGGAGAGGCCGCGCGTGAAGGCCAGGTAGACCGTGGGCGTGCCCTCCTCGGCCGCGCGCTCGAACACCTCGAGGTAGTGGCCCGGGGTCACGGCGGAGGTGGTGGCCGTCTCGCCGGCGCGCATGCGGTCGTAGAACTCCTTGGAGCTCATGGACTGCCAGAGGTCGTCCTCGTGCTCCTCCCCGCTCATGACGTAGGTGAAGTGCACGATCTCCACGCCCAGGGCGTCGGCCACGCGCGGGTCGAAGTCGGCGCAGGAGTCCACGATGATGTTGACGTTTGACTTGGCGTGATAAGCGCGGCCCAGGCGCGCAGCCTCCTGCGACGCCTGGGCACTGGTGCGCGCCCCCTCCTCGGGGGCGCTCATGGTATCTGCTGCAGAGTTCTGACTACTGCTCATTCTCTTCCTCGATCTTGGGCTTGATGATTCCGTAACCTCCATTCTTACGATGATAAATTACGTTGACGAGCCCGGTGGTGGCATTGGTGAACACATAGAAATCGTGTCCGATGAGATCTGTCTGGACGAGGGCCTCCTCCTCCGTCATGGGGAAGAGGTCGATGTACTTCTCGCGCACGAGCTGATCGTCCTCGGACTCGTCCTCTCCCGGCTCGATGAGGGCGGCGAGGTCCTCCTGGGTCACGGTACCGCTCTTGGCCGCGGCGACGCGCTGGCGACGGTCGATGACGCGCGTCTTGTACTTGCGGAGCTGGCGCGTGACCTTGTCCGCCGCCTCGTCGATGGCGGCGTACATGTCGTCGGAGCTGGCCACGACGCGAACCACGTTGTCGCGGACGAAGACCGTGACCTCGCAGCTCTTGCGCTCGGGGTTGGAGGGGTTCTTGTCTACGCGGAGGACGACATCGCAGGTCATGGGATTGATGTCAAACACCTTGAGGGCGTTGCCCACCTTCTCCTCAACCTGGGCACGAAGGGAGTCGGAGACACCCACCTTGCGACCCGAGATCTTGATGTCAACCATACGAGCCTCCTTACGATTGCCTTGGGCGACGCGCGGGGCGCCGCCGCCCTTACGAGACTGATACCCAAATGTTGCCCGGGCAATCTCACCACGACTCCCGCCAAGGGTGCCGAGCGGGCGCTCATTCTCGGCGGGCGTAGGAGACGCGCGAGGGGCTAGGGCTGCGCCACCACGATCTGCGAGGACTCGGAGAGCACGGGGAACTGGCCGATCCAGCGGGACTTGGCGATGGCAGCCACGCCGTTGTCCTGAATCTCCTCGATGGCCTCCTTGACGTTGGCCTGGAGGCTCGAGGAGGACGCCTGGACGCCCACGCCAATGGTGACGGGCGCGTCGATCGTGCCGGCGAACGAGCCGGCCCCCGTGACGCACGCGAGGTAGGCACCCGCGTACGCGTCGCAGACCACGTAGTCCACGGTGCCGTCGGCAAGGGCGTCGAAGGCCTCGTTGAGGTTGGAGAAGGTCTCCTCCGTGACGCTCAGGCCAAGGTCCCTCAGGGCGACCTGGGAGACGGAGCTCCCCTGGACGCCCACGGTTGCTCCCTCGAGCTCGGAGGCGTCGATGGGCACGGAGCTCACCTCGGTGGCGCCGAAGACGCCGAGGGCGGTCTGGGCGTAGTCGCCCAGGGACATGACGTCTGCGGACTCGGTGTCCCCGACGCCCATGACCACGTCGCAATCGTCCGCGAGGGCGGCGCTCGCGTTCTGGACGGAGACGAGCTCCACGCTGGCGATACCGAGCTCGTCGGCAAGCGCGTAGGCGGTGTCCACGTCGATCCCGGAGAGCTCGCCGTCGGAGCCGGTCAGGGCCAGCGGCGCGGTCTCCCCCAGCTTGATGCCAACCGTGAGGGTCCCGGGCGTCTTGAGGTCGTCGTCGTCCACCTTCTGCATCAGGTCGTCGCGGCGCTGGGCGCGGGCCTCGGCGACGGAGGTGCCGCCGATCAGGTCGTCGACCGTGGCGCCCAGCGTCTCGAGGGCACCGCCCACGGCGGAGGAGGCGGCGTCGAGCGCGCCGGTGACCTCGGGCGGCATCCCCGAGCAGCCGGCCAGCAGGACAAGTGAGAGGGCGGCGGCCGCTCCGGCCACGCGCTTGCTGCCTCTGTTCTTCATTTCAGGACCCCCGTCCTTCTCGTCATCGATGCGTCTCACCCAGCTGACCTGGTCTTTGACCCCACACCCGCGCACCGGGGACGTTGCTTTTGGCGCCGCGGCGCCTCCACTCTTGCCCCTCTCGCCCGCGAGGCCGGATGCCTCATAGGTATGACGGGCGGTACGACTTACCTCTAGGACGAGCCATGATCGCCAGGGCGCGCACGCCCGGGCTTACGTGGATCCCTTTGCCCTCGTCTGGCCTGGACTAGGACGGGCGCGTTGCCCGCCCGCAACCACAGACCTGGGTTGAGACGGGTTCGAGTATACCTTGACGTGCGCGTTTGGGCACGCGGGGACCTGCCGCACGGCCCGACGCCGGCAGCGGGCGGCGGCAGCGGGCGGCACCGCGGCGCTCACCACACGCGCGCCAGAACGCACGCGGTGACCGACGCCGCCCCGCGGGAGCGGAGCGCACGGGCGGCCTCGGCGAGCGAGGACCCCGTGGTGGCGACGTCGTCGAGCAGAAGCAGGCTCGCCCCGGAGAGGTCCTCCGTGGCGCGCATGGTCCCGGCGAGGTTCTCCGCCCTCCCCTCGCGCCCGAGGTCACGCTGGTCGCGGGCGGGCCTCCGCACGAGGACGTCCGCGAGCGGCAGGCCGGACGCCGCGCAGAGCCCGCGCGCCACCAGCTCCATGTGGTCGAAGCCGCGCCGGGCGTACGCGGCGGCCGTGGCGGGGACGAAGCACACCCCGTCCACGGAGCGGGCGTCGAAGCGGGGCCGCCCGTCGGCGGCGGTCCAGGCGGACGCCTCCTCGAGCGCCGTGAGCATGGCGGCGGCCATCACGGGGGCAAGGCGCAGCTCGTGCGCGTCCTTGAGACAGGTGACCATGCGCGCCGGCGCGCCGTGGAAGCCAAGGGCGGCAACGGTGGCCCGCACGGGCCAGGTCCCGTCGCACTCCGTGCAGGTGAGAAAGCCAAAGGGCGCGCCGCAGACCGGGCAGGCAAGGCGCTGCTCTATCCAGGGCAGGCTCGCGCGGCACTCGTCGCAGAGGAGCTCCCCCGGCTGGTCGCACCCCACGCAGCGCGTGGGCCAGAGCGTCTCCGCGAGCGACTCCCCCACCGCGCGCAGCATGGCACCAATGGGCATGCGGCCCCCTTCCGATCGTGGATGGGGGCCGCCGGTTGGACGAGTGTAGCACGCGCGGACGCACGTCGCGAGAGACCGGGTTTTCCCGACGGGCCGCCAGGGGTAGTCTTTCACCAGAGCAACCAGCGACGAGCGGGGGCAAGCATGCGGACCATCATCTGCGACCTCACGAGAGACCAGCTCGCCGCGACGGGCGTTCCCTTCGACGAGGTCGTCTGTCGCGAGGAGCTGCTCGCCGCGCGCGACTGCACGGGCTGCTTCGGCTGCTGGGTCCGCACGCCGGGCCGCTGCGTCCTCCCCGACTCGCTGTGCGACCTGCCCTCGCTCGTGGCGCGGACGGACGAGCTGTGGCTCTTCTCGGCAAACGCCTTCGGCGGCCTCTCCCCCCTGGTGAAGCGGGCGCTCGAACGCTCCATCGGCTACCTACACCCTGGCTTTCGCGTGACGGGCGGCGCGCTCCACCACCGCCTTCGCTCGGACCGCGCCCCCTCCCTGCGCGTCTGGCTCTACGGCCCCTCCTCGGAGACGGAGCGCGCCTGCCTCGGGCGCATTGCGGAGGCCAACGCCACAAACCTGGGAGCAACCCTTGGGAGGGTGCGGTTTCCGGGGGACTGGCGCGACGCGGGGGGCGAGAAGGACGGGCCGGTCGTCGACCCACCGGCGCCGCCGGAGAGCCGGGTGAGCGCCCCTCCCCGCCGCGTGGCGCTCGTGAACGCGAGCCCGCGCGGGGACGGCTCCGCCACGGCACACCTCCTCGGGGACCTGGCGGAGGCGCTCGGGGTCTACGCCCGCATGGCCAACATGAACGCCCCCGAGCTCGTGGACGTTCCCTGCCCGCGCGCGGGGGCGGCGGACGCAGAGGAGCTCTCCGGCTGCGATTCCGTGCTCCTGGGCTACCCGCTCTACGTGGACGCCCCGCCCTCGGGCCTCGTGGACCTGCTCGTGCGCTGGCGAGACTCAGTCGAGCCGGGCACGCGCGTCTACGCCCTCGCCAACATGGGCTTCTACGAGCCGGAGCAGATCCTGCCGTCCTTCCTCGTCATCGAGAACTTCTGTGCGGCAGCCGGCGCGCGCTGGATGGGCGGCGTGGCCGTGGGTGGCGGCGGCATGACGCTCGCCACGGAAGGGACGCCCCGCATGGGCATGCTGCGACGGCCCGTCTCCGAGGCGATCGACCGGCTCATCGCCGCCATCCGCTCGGGAACGGGGGCGGGCGTCGACCCGGTGCGCCCGGCGGTGCCGCGTCTTGTTTACCGGCTCGCCGCCGAGGCGCAGTGGCGGAGGATGGCCCGCGAGAGCGGCGCCAACCTGGACGCCGCCCCCTGGCTCTGAGCCTGGCGGCGGGACGGGGCGGCCACGAGGTCGCGGCCCCTATCGGAGCCCGACTTTTGAGGCCTCAAAAGTCGAAGGGACGCCAAGCGGAAGACGGCGCCGAGGGAAGGGTACACGGAAGGGCCAAGGAGTGCGGGCGGGACAGCACCCCTGAAGCGCACTCCCGCACAAAAGACGAGAGACAGACCGCACCTGAGGGCCGCCCAAGCCAAAAATGCCCGCACTTCTCGGCCGCACTCATGAGTGCGGGTTTCCACCTGGAAAGTGGTGAGAAGTGCGGGCTCGCTGTCGGGAAGTGGCGAGAAGTGCGGGCTCGCTGCCGGGCGGTACCGAGAAGTGCGGGCTCGCTGTCGGGCGGTGGCGAGAAGTGCGGGCCGCCGGGGCGAAATCACTACCTCATGTAGAGCGCGCGGGCGTTGTTCCAGAAGGCGTCGTAGGTCTCCTGGCGGGTGCCGCGGCCGCCCTGCTCGCGCACGTCGGCCACGCAGGCGGCGGTGAAGCCCACCATCGCGGGCTCGCACTCCGCGCCGCGCAGGGGCACGGGCGCCATGTAGGGGCTGTCGGTCTCCGTGAGGAGGTAGCGCTCGGCGCAGAAGGTCGCCGCCTCGCGGATGTCGTCGGAGCGGGTGAAGGTCACCGCGCCGCCGAAGGCGATGCGGCAGTCCATGCGCGTGAAGCTCTCGAGCACCCTGATGCCGGAGGTGAAGCAGTGCAGCTCGCACCCGGCCTCGGGCACGCCCTCCTCCCCGAGGATGCGGGCGGCGTCGCGGTGCGCGCCGCAGCGCACGTCGTTGGCGGCGTCGCGGATGTGCAGCTGCACGGGAAGGCCGAGCTCCTTGGCGAGCCGCAGGTGGGTGCGGAAGACCTCCTCCTGGACCGGGTAGGGCACCTTGCTGGAGGGGCCGTAGTCGAGGCCGAACTCGCCCACGCCCACGCAGCGCGGGCTCGCCAGGAGCTCGCGCAGGCGCGCCATCACGTCGTCGTCGAAAACGCCCGCGCCGTAGGGGTGGGCGCCCGCGACGATGCGCACGTTGTCCAGGAGGTCCGGGGCGTCGTAGCCCTCGAAGGCGGGCGGCACGAAGCCCTTCTCGGCGCAGTCCGCGAGGCAGGCGCGGGCAGTCTCGACCTGCTCGTCCAGCCAGGAGAGGAACTCGGGCACGCTGGCCCACCTGCGGGGGATGTCGTCGATGGGGTCGACGGGCACCACGAGCAGGCGCACGCCGGCAAGCGCCGCGCGCACGAGCGCCGCCGCGGGGTCGTGCTCGCGGAAGCTCGTGAGGTGGCCGTGGGTGTCCGCGAGGGGCGCGAGGGGCGCGGGCATCGGGCAGGCCGCGCCCTTGTGGTCGTGGAAGAGCTCGCCGTCTGCGAGCGTGAGGTCGTCAAGCGCGATCTTGGACATGATCTTCTCGTCCTCCTAGCTGTTGGTGTGGGTGAGCGCCTCGTAAAGGCGCGCGAAGTCCTCTGGGGCGAGCGTCTCGGCCCGGCACGTGGGGGAGATCCCGCACGCGGCGAACGCGGCGTCGAGCTCCCCCCTATCGTAGCCCGAGGCGGACATGGAGTTGCGGATGGTCTTGCGGCGCTGGGCAAACGCGGCGTCGATCACCGCGGAGACCGGCTCCACGAGCTCGGCCGCCACCATGGGGGCGCGGTCAAGGCGCACCACCGCCGAGTTCACGTGCGGGGGCGGCATGAAGTTGCCGGGCCCCACCTCAAAGCGCCCGGTCACGCGGGCGAGAAGGGCGAGCTTTGCCGTGTAGGCGCCGTAGGTGCGGCTGCCGGGGCCGGCGCAGATGCGATCTGCCACCTCGGCCTGCACCATCACCACGGCGCGGCGCAGGGCCGGCATGGTCTGGAAGAAGGCCAGGATGATGGTCGCCGCCACGTTGTAGGGCAGGTTCGAGACCAGCGCCGTGGGCTCGCCGCCCGCGGCCTCCGCGATCTTCTCGGCAGGGACGCGCAGGGCGTCGCCCATGAGGTAGGCGAAGGTGGGGTGCGCGGCCGCATGGGCCGAGAGCACGGGCTCGAGCTCGCGGTCCATCTCGACGGAGACCACGCGCCCGGCCTCGGACAGCAGCGCCAGCGTGAGCGTGCCGATGCCCGGCCCCACCTCGAGCACGCGCTCGTCCGGCACAAGCTCCGCGAGGTCCATGATCTTCTCGATCACGCGGTTGTTCACCAGGAAGTTCTGCCCCAGGCTGTGCTTGGTGGCGAGCCCGTACGCCTCGAGCAGCGCGCGCGTGGCGCCCGGGCTCGCCAGCGGAGATCCTCCCACGGCGGCTACTTCTTCTTGGTGTCGAGGCGCGGGAAGAGCGCGTCGCCCTTGGTCACCTCGACGCCGCCGGCAAGGCCGCCCCACGCGCACGCGGCGGCGAGGTCGTCCGTGCCCGCCTCGTCGCCAAGGCTCATGCGGCGAAGGACCTCGGCCGAGGTCTCGGGCATGAACGGGGCGAGCAGGTGCGCGCAGATGCGGATGGACTCGAGCAGGCTCGTGATGATGTCCGCGAGCTCGCCCGCGCGCTCCGGGTCCTTGGCCACGGCCCAGGGCGCGGAGTCCTCGATGTAGTGGTTGGCGGCGTGGACGAGCTCCATCACCACGTCCTTGGCGCCCGCGTAGTCGAAGGCGGCCATGCGGTCGAAGTAGCGCTCGTAGATGCCCTCGGCCACGCCCCTGAGCACGCCGTCCTTCTCGGCCCAGCCGTCCGCGAGCTCGGGCGTCCTGCCGTCGAAGTACTTGGCGCTCATGTTGAGGGCGCGGGAGACCAGGTTGCCCCAGCTGTTGGCGAGGTCGGCGTTGTAGACCTGCTCCATGCGCTCGAAGGAGATGGCGGAGTCCTCGCCGTGGATGACGTCGGTCATGAAGTAGTAGCGGTAGCCCTCCACGCCCAGAAGGTCGATCACGTCCTGCGGGGCGATGGCGTTGCCGCGGGACTTGGACATCTTCTCGGCCTTGCCGGTCTCGGCGTTGCGCACCGTGAGGAAGCCGTGCACGAAGACGTGCTCGGGCAGGGCCTCGCCGATGGCCATGAGCATGGCGGGCCAGAGGATGCAGTGGAAGCGAATGATGTCCTTGCCAATGAGGTGGGTCTGCGCGGGCCAGCGGCGCGCGAACTCGGCGGCGGAGGCCGGGTCGTCCAGGCTGTAGCCCACGGCGGTCATGTAGTTGAGCAGGGCGTCGAACCACACGTAGGTCACGTGCGCGTCGTCAAAGGGCACCTTGATGCCCCAGTCGAAGGTGGTGCGAGAGACCGAGGTGTCCTGAAGGCCGCCCTCGACGAAGCTGCGCACCTCGTTCATGCGGAAGTCCGGCTGCACGAAGTCGGGGTGCTCGTCGTAGAGCGCGAGGAGCCGGTCCTGGAACGCGGAGAGCTTGAAGAAGTAGGACTCCTCCTGGACGCGCTCGAGGGGACGGCCGCAGTCCGGGCAGAGGTGCTCGCCCTTGGTGCCGCGCTCCTCGTCAGCCTTCTCCACCTGGGTCTCGGTGAAGTAGGTCTCCTCCGGCACGCAGTACCAGCCGTCGTAGGAGCCCTTGTAGAGGTAGCCGGACTCGAGCATGCGGTCCCAGAGGTACTGGACCGCGTGGTACTGGCGCGGCTCGGTCGTGCGGATGAAGTCGTCGTTGGAGACCTCGATCTTCTGCCAGAGGTCCTTGAAGAGCGGGGCCTGGGAGTCGCACCACTCCTGCGGCGTCATGCCGTGCTGGGCGGCGGCCTCGGCGACCTTCTCGCCGTGCTCGTCCATGCCGGTCAGGAACTTGACGTCGTAGCCCGCCGCGCGACGGAAGCGCGCCTGGACGTCCGCGAGCATGGTGCAGTACGCGGTTCCCAGGTGCGGGGCGGCGTTGACGTAGTAGATGGGGGTGGTGACGTAGTAGGAAGGCTTCTCTGCCATGTGACGACTCCTCATGACGGACGTTGGCATGCGGAGTCGATTGTACTCTTTCGCGAGCGGCAGCGAAGCGGCGGCGAGCGGCAGCGAAGCGGCGGCGAGCGGCTTTGCGCGAGGCTCGGGCGGGTCGGGGTTGGCGACGCGCCCGCCGGGACGTGCGCACTTCTCGGCGTTGTGCGCACTTGTTCGCGTTGTGTACACTCGCCGGCGTTGTGCGCACTTCTCGGCAGCGCGTCTACCTGCGCATCTGCC
>NZ_NFIZ01000029.1 GCF_002159625.1 Olsenella sp. An285 | reverse complement strand
CTCGGAGGCGACGTAGGCTATGTAGCCCTGCTCGGCCGCCCAGTCCGAGGGCGACACGTCGGCGAAGCCGAGGTAGTCGGCGCGGGCGGGCGCCGGGGCGAGCAGGGCCGCGGCGAGGGCGAGCGAGAGCGCGGCGAGACGTGCGGGCATCCTCATGGCGGGGCCTCCGTTCCCTCGGGGGCGGTTTCGGGCATTGTGCGACGGAGCCGCCGTCGCGACGAGGGACTGATGGGTTCTTCGTATTCTTTCAGCTCAATGACGACCAATTTTCTGATCACCGGCAAGATGATCAACCCTGCCCATCACTCCCAAGCTCTCACTTCCTCTCACTGAGCAAGCCTGCGTCATATCCAACCAGATTCGCGGTATGCCCCGGCTGGCTTGCCCAAGCTTCGAGGGCGGAAGTATCAGAGATGTTGTTGTCGAAACACGTCAGTTCATTTAGCTGCGGGAATCCGCTTACGTCGAGATTTGTTATATCGGTGTTTATGACGGTGAGCTTCTCGAGGCTCGGGCAATTTCCAAAAATGATGTCGCTGATACCCACATCTACGAACTCTGCCTCTCGCAGCCTGGGAGCGTCCCCGATCGTGAAGGTGCCTGCGATGTTGGTAATACCGATGGAAATAGTCTCCAAGCTCTCCGTTCCGAATCTCATAAAGCCACCAAGGCTCGCCCCGTCACTAAAGATGAGGTGCTTGAGACTGCCACACTGAGACAGGTCAAAATCACCTGTGAAGCGACACGTCAGTGTCGCCGCAACTCTTTCGAGCTCGTCGAGCTTTCCAAAGTTGACGTCATATTCGCCAATGTAGAGGTTGATGTCCCTTAGGGACTTGGCGTGGCTAAAATCCAGCGACTTAATTCTTCGCCCGGCATCAGAGATCCCAACATAGAGAACATCAATCCCGTCGATGGACGCAGGGATGACGACATCGGACGATGAGCCCTTGTACCCCGTAATGTATGCCCCGTACCCATAGCTCGCGGTTCCGTAAAGGTTACCGTACTCAACCCCGTCACCAATCACGTATGTGAAGTCGCTCGCATCCGTCGTCGGCCCCTCTGGCGTCTCGGGATTCTCGGGGTCGTTAGGATTGTCAGTCCCCTCCCCGCCGGGGTTGGAGGGGTCTCCGACATCAGGCTCCTCGTCGGCACCCGGGTCCCACGTGCACTCGGGGACCAGCTCCCCGTTCTCCACGTGAATGCCCATCTCGAGCGGGGAGTTGTCTTCGTCAAAAATGGTAGCCGTGACCTTTGCCGAATCGGCCATCTCACCCACGAACTCGGCAAATGCCTCGCCGTAGAGCCAGATGGCCGCATCTCCACAAGTCAGGCCGGGATGCTGCGTAGACTCTACCTTTGCAGCCGCACCGAACTCCGCGCCGACGTCGAAGACCGGCTCGTCCAGCAGCATGAGTGCAACGACGGCGGAGGGGCCAATCTTCCCGTCAACGGCAATCGACACCGAGTCGAAGGTGCGAGTGGAGCTTTTGGTCGTCTGATCAATATCGCCGATAAGGTCGCGGTGAGCAGAGGTGGACATCTGGATATCAGTGGTCACGATAATGTGTCCGGACACATCCGTGTTGAGATAGAAGACGACGTTGAGCCCCCAGCCGGGCACCCCGCAGTACGGCAGGGGAATGGGGCTGCCAAGCCGAATCTTCTTGAGGTTGCTCGGAAGCGCGGAGATGCTGAAGTCGAGATCAACCGTGAGGTCCGCTTCAAAGTCGACGTCGACATAGCCGAAGTATTTGGCAAGAAGTCCGGGCGGAACGAAGACGAAGGCATGCCCCTCGAAGTCGTTGATGGTCAGACTTCCGGTCACCTTGCCGTACACGCCAAGGTCCTCATCGATGCTGATTCCCTCGTCGGTGAGCTCAATTGACTGGAGGGACGCTCCGCCCGCCAGAAGGTCCTCCTTGTCGTACTCCTCGTTGATGATGACGCTGTCGTAGACCTCCGCCGGCTCGGGCACGACGCCCTCGACCGTGGTGACGCCGCCCGATGACGAGACCTCCTCCACCTTCACTGCAGACCCGAAGGGGAGCTCCTCCGTGGGGTCGATCATGACGATGTCCCCAACTTGGACGTCAGCCTCGCTGCCCTCCAGCGCGACGGTCATGCCGTCATCCCTGACATCAACCTCGGACACCGACGCGTCAACAACGTCGCTCGTATACTCGACATCTGTCGGAGCGTCGAAGTCGGGCTCGCCCGGGGCTCCGCCCTCCCCCAGCACGTCGCGGTGGAACACGGCGAACATCTTGGCGGCCTGGTCGCGCTGGGCGGGGCGCTGGGGCAGCGCCAGGGGC
>NZ_NFIZ01000028.1 GCF_002159625.1 Olsenella sp. An285 | reverse complement strand
CTCGGCTACCGGCGGCTGCCTGAACCACCCGCGAGAATCTCCTGCTGGTTCCAAACTTATCCCAAACGTCGACGCCCTCCCTCCCGTGCGAGCGGGAGGGAGGGCGTCGGCCCTCGCCACGGCCTTCTGTTGCACGACAGCTTGCATTTGTCGGATAGGCCCGCGGGGACGCGCTTGTTGGCAGTGCGCCCCCGCCGGCCTGCTGCCGAGTCGCATCGCCTGTCCTGACTATACCCGGTATCCTCAGCAAGGACGCCGGCCGACATCTCGTTGAATGCCGACCGGCGCCGCTGTGCTCATGAGGAACGAGCCTCAGCCATTCCGGCGGTGTCGCTCTATCTAGTGACTACTTGATGAAGTCGCTGGGGCTGAGCTTGCCCTCGGGCTGCAGGCGGACCGCCATCGTGGCGACCTCTGCGCGGGAGATGGCCTGGTTGCCCTTGAGGCCGGAGTCCTGGCCCATGACGTCCATGTCAACGCACCAGGCTACGTACTCGCGCGCCCACTCGGAGACGGTGGACTCGTCGTCGTACTCGGAGAGGACGGCGTCGACGTCGACGTCATACGTCTTGTCCTGGAGCTTCGAGTAGACGTAGAGCATCTTGGCGAGCTCCTCGCGGGTAACGTTGTCGTCGGGACGGAACGTGGTGGCGTTGTCGTCGCCGGAGATGATGTCGAGCCTGTGGGCCCAGGCGATGGCCTCCGCGTAGTAGAGGTTGCCGTCGACGTCGGAGAAGCCGGTCACGAAGCCGGTGGTCTCGTCGTAGGAGTCGCCGAACTCGTCGACCTCGGGCCTGCCGGCCATCTTCCAGAGCACCATGGCGACGTCGCCGCGCTTGATGCTGTCGGCCGGGCCGAAGAAGGTGCCGTCGTCGTAGCCGGTCATGTAGCCGAGGGTCTTGGCTGCGTAGACGGGCTCCGCGTACCAGTCGCCGGCGGCAACGTCGGCGAAGATGTTGGCAACCTTTACGAACACGTGCGGGGTGTTGAACGTGTTGTAGACGCAGAGGTCGTAGTTCTTCACGCCGTCAGCGAGGTAGATGGAGGCATAGTACTCGCCGCAGTCGACGATGGCGTCGGCGTCGGTGGTCTGCCCGCCCTCGGGGGTGAAGTAGAAGTGGCTCAGCTCGATGACGTCGTCGAGGCGGACGACCTCGTCGCCGTTCATGTAGTAGAAGTAGTAGTCGGCGGCCTTGCCGGTGTAGGGGATGAAGGACTGGTCGCTGAAGGTCTTGACCGCGTCGGAGCCGACGTAGACCTTCTCGAGCTTGATCGGGTCGACGTAGAACCAGAAGTCGAGGTCCTGGTCGGGGAACTCGAGCATGTAGTCGCCGCTGGAGACGACGACCTGGTAGAGGCCGGCGTCAGTGACGCTGTCAACGGCGGTCTTGAAGATTCGGTCGTCGAAGCCGTCGTAGCGGTACACGGTCACGTTGTAGTCGGTGCCGGCGGTCAGGGCCTCGCCCCTGTACTCGAGGACGGTGTCGATCCTGTCGAGGATGTTCTCGCCGGTGTAGGTGACGTGCTCGGGGGCCCAACCCCACTCGTCGCGGTCGTCAGTCACGGCGCCGTCGAGCTTGAAGTAGAGGTCGGCGTTGGCCTTGATGGCGTCCTTGCGGGTGCGGATGGTCATGGTGACGGCGTCGCTGCCGTAGTTGTACTCGTTGGAGGTGGCGTCGACGCGGACGGTCACCTTGTAGTCGCCCACGGTGGTGTTGACATCCTTGGCGGTGACCTGGTTACCGTTGGCATCGGTGTAGGTCACGGAGAGCTTGGCACCGGGGTACTTGACGATCAGGTCACCCCACCAAGTCCAAGCGAGCTGATCGACAGAGAAGTCATCGTCACCAAATGCGGTGTTCTTCAGGTCCTCGAGGAGGACGTAGTAGGGGTCGTTGCGGACGTTGCCCACCTTCTTACCCTTGAAGAGGAGATCATCGGCATTGACGACCTTGTCAACCACGCTGAAGGTGGCCTCGGTCGCGCCCGTCACGTTGCCCGACGCGGGATCTGCAGCCACACTCGCGGTGTAGGTGCCGAAGTTGAGCAGGGAGAGATCTCCCTCGTTGGAGGAACCCGCGAACTCGATGTCGAGGTCCTTCTCGTCGAGCGTCACGCCGTTGACGACGGCCTCCTGCGGCATGCCCTTCCCGACCTCGAACTTGGAGATGTCGGACATGGTCACGCTGGCCGTGGAGAGGTCGAGCGGGTTGATGGTGAAGGCGATCTCGACGCGGGAGTACTTGTACTCGCCCTTGCCCTCGAGGCGGGCAACGTAGTCGCCGGCATCGGTCGGGACACCGCGCACCGGGGTGGAGTCGGCGGCGTTGACGTAGGTGATGCGGAAGAAGTCGGTCGGCTTGTCGAGGACCTTGCCGTCCAGCATGAAGCCGATCTGCTGCTCCTCGCCGGTGTAGGTGAAGGTGGTGTCGGAGACGTCGCCCTCGGACTGGTCGAAGATGGTGAGGCTCTTGAGGGACTTGCTCACGATGCGAAAGTCGACGCGGAGCACGCCACCCTCGTAGCCGGAGCCCTGGGGAGCCTTGATGAGCATGTAGTACTTGCCGGCAGTCCAGTTGCGGATCTTGCCGGGATCCATCGGCACGTCACCATCGGCGTTGTAGTAGTTGACGTCCCAGTTGCTGACGTCGACGGGCTCGTCGGCGTTCTTCGGGGTGACCTGGAGAGGCATGGGGTAGAAGCAGTCGGAGCCGACCGTGAACTCGATGTCGGTCAGGTCGTCGATGCGGTAGCCCTGGTTGTCGTGCGCGTAGGTGAGGGCGCCGTCGCTGAACGCCTGGGCGGGGGACACCGCCTGGAGCTGCGCGCCCGCGTCGGTCGTGGCCGCCATGGCCACCATCGGGACCGCGCCCACGGAGAGCACGCCCACGAGGGCCGCGGTCACCGCGCGCGAGGCCTTGTTCCTGCAAGCTGTCATGTGTTGTCTCCTT
>NZ_NFIZ01000027.1 GCF_002159625.1 Olsenella sp. An285 | reverse complement strand
CCCCCCGTCACAGGAAAATGCCCCTTGTTGGTCAGCGACGTCCTGCTCTCCCACGGACTGACTCCGCAGTACCATCGGCGCTCGGGGGCTTAACTTCCGGGTTCGGAATGGGACCGGGTGTGCCTCCCCTGCCATGGTCGCTGACCAACAAGGGGCATTCTGCTCTCGGGCTCGGGCTCGCCGTGCCCTCAGGGCCGCACAGCGTGACGTCGGACCCCCTCGGGGATCGCGATTGTGAAGAGAAGAGCTCGGCCGATTAGTACCGCTCGGCTCAACCCCTCGCGGGGCTTACACCTGCGGCCTATCAAACTCGTGGTCTACGAGTGGCCTTACCGAAGGGAGAACTCATCTCGGGACTGGCTTCCCGCTTAGATGCTTTCAGCGGTTATCCGAACCGGACTCAGCTACCGGGCAGTGCCGTTGGTCGACAACCCGTACACCGGAGGTCCGTCCACCCCGGTCCTCTCGTACTAGGGGCAGCCTCCCTCAGTTCTCCTACGCCCACGGAGGATAGGGACCGAACTGTCTCACGACGTTCTGAACCCAGCTCGCGTACCGCTTTAAATGGCGAACAGCCATACCCTTGGGACCTGCTCCAGCCCCAGGATGCGATGAGCCGACATCGAGGTGCCAAACCTTCCCGTCGATGTGGACTCTTGGGGAAGATCAGCCTGTTATCCCCGGAGTACCTTTTATCCGTTGAGCGACGGCCATACCACGCTGAGCCGCCGGATCACTAGAACCTGGTTTCCCATCTGCTCGGCTTGTTGGCCTCGCAGTCAAGCCTGCTTATGCTCTTGCACTCAAAGGGACGGTTGCCGACCGTCCTGAGCAGACCTTACGTGCGCCTCCGTTACGTTTTAGGAGGCGACCGCCCCAGTCAAACTACCCACCTGACACGGTCCCCACGCCGGATGACGGTCGCGGGTTAGGATGCCAGAACGTCGAGGGTGGTATTCCAAGGGCGACTCCCCAGAGACTGGCGTCCCTGGTTCAGCGTCTCCCACCTATCCTCTACACGACGAACCGGCAGCCAATGTCAAGCTGCAGTAAAGGTTCACGGGGTCTTTCCGTCCTTCCGCGGGTAAGTCGCATCTTCACGACTAGTGCAATTTCACCGGGTCCATGGTTGAGACAGCGCCCAAATCGTTACGCCTTTCGTGCAGGTCGGAACTTACCCGACAAGGAATTTCGCTACCTTAGGACCGTTATAGTTACGGCCGCCGTTTACCGGGGCTTGGATTCGCCGCTTCGCTCGCGCTGACGGCTCCTCGTGACCTTCCGGCACCGGGCAGGCGTCAGACCCTATACGTCGTCTTACGACTTCAGCAGAGTCCTGTGTTTTTGATAAACAGTCGCTTGGGCCTATTTACTGTGGCCGCCCTGGGCTCGGGGAGCAAGTCCCTCCACCCGAGGCGGCACCCCTTCTCCCGAAGTTACGGGGCAATTTTGCCGAGTTCCTTAACCATGGTTCTCCCGATCGCCTTGGTATGCTCTACCCACCCACCTGTGTCGGTTTGCGGTACGGGCCCCTGCGGGCTCCCTAGGGGGTTTTCTTGGAAGCATGGGCTCACTGGCTTCGCTCAGTCGCTTCGTCCGGCACCTCAGCCGTCGCGGGCGGCGCGTTTCACTACCGCCCAGCCTACGTGCCATCGCGGGGACGTCCAGAACCCCGTCCAGCTACCCTTCTCCGTCGCCCCATCGGTGATAGCGCCCGTTCGGGGGTGCAGGAATGTCGACCTGCTGTGCATCGGCTACGCCTTCCGGCCTCGCCTTAGCTCCCGACTGACCCTGGGAGGATTAGCCTCGCCCAGGAAACCTTGGGTTTACGGCGGGGGCGTTTTCCACGCCCCTCTCGTTACTCATGCCAGCATTCTCACTTCCGGCCGGTCCACGCCGGGTCGTCCCGACGCTTCGCCCCAGACGGAAAGCTCCCCTACCACTAGTAAAAACTAGTCCGCCGCTTCGGTGCCGTGCTTAGCCCCGTATATTGTCGGCGCATGTCCACTCGACCAGTGAGCTATTACGCACTCTTTAAATGAATGGCTGCTTCTAAGCCAACATCCTGGTTGTCTGGGCAGACGCACATCCTTTGCCACTTAGCACGGACTTCGGGACCTTAGCGGGCGGTCTGGGCTGTTTCCCTTTCGAACACACAGCTTAGCCCACATGTTCTGACTCCCGGACTCTGGACCGGCGGTATTCGGAGTTTGATTGGAGTTGGTAGGCGGTGAGGCCCCCGCGTCCATTCAGTGCTCTACCCCCGCAGGTAAACGTCCGAGGCTAGCCCTAAAGCTATTTCGGGGAGAACGAGATATCTCCGGGTTTGATAGGCCTTTCACTCCTATCCACAGGTCATCCCCCCAGTTTTCAACCTAGGTGGGTTCGGCCCTCCACGGGGTCTTACCCCCGCTTCAGCCTGCCCATGGATAGCTCACCCGGCTTCGCGTCTACGGAGCGCGACTGCACGCCCGGTTGGGACTCGCTGTCGCTGCGGCTCGCTTACTGGCTTAACCTCGCCACGCTCCGTAACTCGCTGGCTCATTCTACAAAAGGCACGCCGTCACAGCGCAAGCGCTGCTCCGACTGCTTGTAGGCAAACGGTTTCAGGTACTATTTCACTCCCCTCCCGGGGTGCTTTTCACCTTTCCCTCACGGTACTGGTCCACTATCGGTCACAGGAGAGTATTTAGGATTGGAGGGTGGACCCCCCAGCTTCCCACCGGGTTTCACGTGTCCGGCGGTACTCAGGAACCACTCGGCGGTCCTCGCGGATTCGCGTACGGGGCTCTAACCCTGTACCGCCGGCCTTCCCATGCCGTTCCGCTTCCGCGAGGTTTTGTAACCGCGCAGTGAGTGGCCCTACAACCCCGGCGGCGCTTGCGCGGCCGCCGGTTTGTCCTAGGTCCCCGTTCGCTCGCCACTACTAGGGGAATCTCGATTGATTTCTCTTCCTCGGGGTACTTAGATGTTTCAGTTCCCCCGGTTGCCTCCTCCCAGCCTATGTGTTCAGCTGGGGGTGACGGGAAATGACTCCCGCCGGGTTCGCCCATTCGGAGATCCGCGGGTCGAGCGGGCATGTGCCCCTAACCGCGGCTTATCGCAGCTTGTCGCGTCCTTCGTCGGCTTCCTGTGCCAAGGCATCCACCGTTTGCCCTTACCATCTTCTCTTCGTTCGATGGCTCGAACATACTTAAAGTCTCGCGGCGGGCGCTCGCGCGCCGCCGCGTCTTCAGATGCGATCTTCTTTGAGGAAAATCTTTCGTCACGCTATGCAGCTCTCAAGGTACGGCGAGGGCGAGCCCTCGAGACCGGACACTGCGCGCCCTGGGGCGCGGCGAGACTGTCAGCGGGAAAGGACGGGGCGTCCGTCTGAAGTGTTCTCTTCTAAAGAGGCTGTTCTCCCTAGAAAGGAGGTGATCCAGCCGCACCTTCCGGTACGGCTACCTTGTTACGACTTCACCCCCCTTACCAACCACACCTTCGGCGCCTCCCTCACGAGGTTGGGCCGACGACTTCGGGTGCAATCGACTCGGGTGGTGTGACGGGCGGTGTGTACAAGGCCCGGGAACGCATTCACCGCGGCGTGCTGATCCGCGATTACTAGCAACTCCGACTTCATGGAGGCGGGTTGCAGCCTCCAATCCGAACTGGGGCCGGCTTTGGGGATTCGCTCGGCGTCGCCGCCTGGCAGCCCTCTGTGCCGGCCATTGTAGCACGTGTGCAGCCCAGGACATAAGGGGCATGATGACTTGACGTCATCCCCACCTTCCTCCGGCTTGACGCCGGCGGTCTCGCATGGGTGCCCGGCCGAACCGCTGGCAACATGCGACGAGGGTTGCGCTCGTTGCGGGACTTAACCCAACATCTCACGACACGAGCTGACGACAGCCATGCACCACCTGTCTAGGCTCCTCTCGGCCACGGCGTTTCCGCCGCTTCACCTAGATGTCAAGCCCTGGTAAGGTTCTTCGCGTTGCTTCGAATTAAGCCACATGCTCCGCTGCTTGTGCGGGCCCCCGTCAATTCCTTTGAGTTTTAGCCTTGCGGCCGTACTCCCCAGGCGGGGCACTTAATGCGTTAGCTGCGGCACGGAGGGAGGCTCCCCCCACACCTAGTGCCCATCGTTTACGGCTAGGACTACCAGGGTATCTAATCCTGTTCGCTCCCCTAGCTTTCGCTCCTCAGCGTCAGTTGTGGCCCAGAAGGCCGCCTTCGCCACCGGTGTTCTTCCAAATATCTGCGCATTCCACCGCTACACTTGGAATTCCGCCTTCCCCTACCAAACTCAAGTCCGCCGGTATCGGGAGCGGGCGGGGGTTGAGCCCCCGGATTTGACTCCCGACCTAACGGACCGCCTACGAGCGCTTTACGCCCAATGAATCCGGATAACGCTCGCCCCCTACGTATTACCGCGGCTGCTGGCACGTAGTTAGCCGGGGCTTCTTCTGCAGGTACCGTCAGGTTGCCCCCTCGTCCCTGCTGAAAGCGGTTTACGACCCGAAGGCCTTCGTCCCGCACGCGGCGTCGCTGCGTCAGGCTTTCGCCCATTGCGCAAGATTCCCCACTGCTGCCTCCCGTAGGAGTCTGGGCCGTGTCTCAGTCCCAATCTGGCTGGTCGGTCTCTCAACCCAGCTACCCATAATCGCCTTGGTGGGCCGTTGCCCCACCAACTAGCTAACAGGCCGCGGGCCCATCCCTCGCCGTCTGGGCTTTCCCGCCTCCCCCATGCGGGGGCTGCGGAGTATCCGGTATTACCCACGGTTTCCCGAGGCTGTCCCGGAGCGAGGGGCAGGTTGCCCACGTGTTACTCAGCCGTTCGCCACTTTATGCACACCCGGAGGTGCTTTAACCGTTCGACTTGCATGTGTTAGGCGCGCCGCCAGCGTTCATCCTGAGCCAGGATCGAACTCTCCGTTCAAATGTGAGACGGCCTGTGGCCGTCTTCGATTCTGTGGTCGGTCCGTCCCGCCCTAAGATCCCGCTGATCTCGGATTCGCTGAAATTGACGTCTCTGGATCTCTCCAGAAATTCGAATTTCGCTAGTCTGTCTCGTCGATCTTTCGATCGCAGTATCCGGTTTTCAAGGTTCGCCGCGCAGGTCGTTCGCGTCGCCGCGTCGCTGCGCGGGGATTAACTATACGCACCCCGCGCCCCTCCGGGGGCGTGAATCGGGAGGTTCAC
>NZ_NFIZ01000026.1 GCF_002159625.1 Olsenella sp. An285 | reverse complement strand
CTCGGAGGCGTCGGAGAACTTGTCGAGGACGGACTCGTCGGCGGCGGAGTAGTCACCGAAGAGCTGCTCGTAGTTCTTGAGCATGGTGGCGAACTCCTGGCGCGTCACGGCCTGCTCCGGGCGGAAGGTGCCGTCGGCGTAGCCCTCGACGACGCCCACGCTCTTGGCCCACGCCACGGCCTGGGCGTAGAAGGCCTTGCCGTTGCAGTCCTCGAAGCCGGTCTCGTAGCCGAAGATCTCGTTGTAGACGGGCTCGGTCTCCACGAGGCCCTCGCCGTTGGCGAGGCGGTAGAGGATGGTCGCGACCTGACCGCGGGTCAGGCTGTCGGTGGCGCCGAAGACGCCGTAGGCGTTGCCCTGAGCGTCGGTGTAGCCGCTCATGACGCCGAGGTCGTTGACTGCCGCGACGGCGTCGGCGAAGTAGTCGGTGTAGGTGACGTCGGCGTAGAGCAGGTGGGAGTCCTTGACGCAGGTGAGGGTGAGGTCGGCGGGGACGACGTAGTTGTTGGCGGCGTCCTCGTTGCGGGCCTCGAAGTGGACGGTGTAGACGCCCTCGTCCGTGATCTTCTCGACCTCCGCGCCGTCCCTGAGGATGGTGACCTTGAGGACGTTCTGGATGATCTGCGGGTTCATGTCGACCCAGCTGTCGCCGTCCTTGTACTGGAGGCCGAGGCCGTCGATCTTGCCGGCCTTGGTGACACCGTAGCCGTTCTCCTTCCAGGGGAGGTACTCGACGGTGGAGACGCCGGCGTGGTCGAAGGACTTGGTGCGGACGGCGCCGGACCTGATGGTCTCGAGGGACTTCGGGGCGACCGTGATGGTCATCTCGGTGGTGCCGGAGAGCTTCACGGAGGAGCTCGTCAGCTTGAGGGTGTAGGTGCCCGCGTCGACGACCTGCTTGACCTCGGTGCCGTCAGCGCGATAGTACTTCACCTGGTACTGGTCGCGCGGGACCGGGGCGCCGTTGGAGTAGCGGACGGCGACGTCAATCTTCTTGGTGAAGTCGGAGCCGTCGTAGACGCCGTCGACGGAGGTGACGACCTCCTTGGTTCCGTCACCGTTAACGTCATAGAGCACGGCAGCATTGGCGTCGGCGTTCACGGCGTCATCGTAGACGTTGACGTACATGATGGCCCTACCGCCGAGCTTGTAGCCACTACCGCTTCCGTCACAAGTGAAAATGACGGTATAGGAGCCCGAAGTGTGCTGCCAGCCAGCCACCGTGTAATCCCTACCCGTGGTGGACTCGTAAGCAATCTTGCCGTTCTCGTCGTAGACGAACCAATAGATGTCAGAATTGGGAACGGTAGCGCCATCAACGGTTCCGTCGGCCGCATAACCAGTAACCTTGTTAAGGTTGAGAGAGGTGCTCGCGTCAGAGCCAATCACGTCGTGAGACTCGGGGAGAGCCTCGCCGTCGTAGAGGAAGTCAATCTCCTGGGCAACCTTGCGAGCCTCGAAGACGGTGTCGTTAACGATATTCGGGGTCTCGACGGCAGCCTTGAGAGTGTAGCCGTACGAACCGTTCTCGAACCAGACCCGCTCGGTGTCGGACTGGTCAGCCTTAAGCTCCTTCATGATTGCGTCATCACCGGAGTAGAGCTTGCCATCAATCCAGATGGCGAAGGTGTTCTCAGGCTCGGTCTCGCTGGCGGAGATAACCCCCTCGACCCTGACACTACCGTCAGTGCTGGCCAGATCGAGCGGATTGACGGTAATCGTATCAGAGAGGGTCAGCGTGCCGTCCCACCTGTTCATACCGCTAATCTTCGCCTTGTAGGTACCTTCGTTCTTGACGTCGGCAACGTTCTTGTCGGTGGCGTCATGGCCAGTGTAGATGTACTCGACGGTGTAGTCGGTGCCCTCCATGACATTAATCCAGTGGCCCCACTCGTCCAGGAACTGGAACTGGAAGTCATGGCTCTCTGCGTTGTAGGTCACCTCATCGGCGCCGACGATGCGAACCTGCTGAATCTTACGAGCGGTAATATCGAACGGGATGTAGAGCTTCCCGCCCTTGTACTGCCCATCAACGGCGGTAACGACAACGACGTACTTGCCGACCTCGGAGATGTCGCCCGTAATCTCCTCGCCGGTGGTCTTGCCGTCGGCGCCGCGGTTGAAGTACTCAACCTCGAAGTCATCGGTCGGGTCCTCGGCCTCAATGCGCATGTCACCGAGACCACCAGTGCCGTACATGCTGAAGGTGAACCAGCTGAGGGTGACGGGCTGGTTTTCGTCGAAGGTAGTCGTATAGATACCATCAACGAGCGAAAAGCCCCTGTCGCTGTTGTTGTGGTGGAACTCAGCCGCCGTAACCTTGGCGTTGCTAAAAGCGCCCTCGGGGTCGGCGAACATCAGGCTGGCGCCGTCGTTGACGCCGGCCGCCATGGCCACCATCGGGACCGCGCCCACGGAGAGCACGCCCACGAGGGCCGCGGTCACCGCGCGCGAGGCCTTGTTCCTGCAAGCTGTCATGTGTTGTCTCCTTTCAAAAGACAATCTAGAAACCTTGGACACAGGCGCCATTATCCCACTTTGCCGCCTTGCTCGCAACTTTGAGACGGCAAAGCGCGCAGGCAATGAGTCTGCATCCTTGCGGCATACTATCACTTGTTCCGAGCGGAGTCACGCGCAAATTCAATTTATCTTGGGAATCACGACCGCTACCCGGGGAAAACACCCGCTCGCGTGTCGTTCTCAACCGCTCGATCACCATTTGCGCGAATTCAGTCTAGCACATACTAGCTGCCCGTTATTCAAACTTCGTGACTCGGATAGTATCCGCTCCTCTCATGGATTGTCTCTCTCACCCCTCTTTTTCCCTCGCCCACCGGTTGTTACTCCTCTGAAACCTTGCGCCTTGATTCGCCTCACAAGCCTGAACCTTTCTCTTAGCCTCGCAGCACGTCCGGCACTCGGAGGCGCCCCGCTTTTTCAGCTGGAGACCCTTCACTCTCCATATCCCTTATCTATATATGTACGCGCGCGAGCGCCTTGGCACCCCGTCCGGGCCTGGAGGCTGCCCGATCTTCTCGGTTCTTCTCGCCTGTTCTTTCGCAAACATAGCAAGAGCGCCGCGACACGAACGATTCGTGCCGCGGCGCTCGCCTTGACGATTTGACCTGAGGAAACTGTCAGCCCTTCCAGCGCATGAGCATCGTTGCCGCCTCGGCGCGGGAGAGGGCCTTGCCAGAGCTCAGGTTTCCGTTGTCTCCGGTGATGATCTCCTTCCCCACGGCCCACTTCATGGCCTCGAGCGCAAACGGGGAGATCTTTGGGGAGTCGGGGAACTTCCAGACGTTGCCCGAGCCGCTGGGCTCTCCCTCCATGCGCCAGAGGATGGTGGCGAACTCCTCGCGCGTAACGCCGCTGCTGGTGCCGAAGCTCCCGTTCTGGTAGCCCGTCATGATGCCATTCTGGTACGCCCAGGCTACGGCGGGAGCATACCAGGTGCCAGCGGTACAGTCGGGGAAGCGGGTCACCACGCTCTGATTGACCGAGGGCTCGCCCGCCATGTTGTAGAGGAGCTTCGCCATCTCGCAGCGCTGGAGCCCCTTCTGGGGCTCGAACTTCGTGCCGTCCCCCTGGCCGTTCATGATGCCCTCGTCCGAGACCCACTTGACAGCCTTGGCATACCAGGCGTCCGAAGCGACGTCGGTGAACTTAGTGGGGAATACCTCGGGCTCCTCATCGTCGTCCCCAAACATGGAGCCAAAAGTGACCTCCAGCTTCACGCTGGCGTCCGGCATGGTGAAGAAGCGGGTTGCACCAGAGCCGGAGAGCGCCACGCTGGCCCCGGTGGAGAGGTTGGTGACCTTGACGCTCTTCACTATATAGAGATTGTCCGGCCAGAGAGCCACGGTCACGTAGTCGCCCGCCTTGACGCCGGAGCTGGGGTCCACGGTCACGCGCCCGTGCGCGGGCTTGTCGTAGGTGATGGAGAGCTCGGCGTCGAGGACGAAGGTCACCTTGACGGTGACGTCGGACTCGGGCATGAGGAAGTACATCTCGCCGTCCTTGCCGCCCGTGGGGACGGACTTGCCGGAGGCATCGGTCACGGTGAAGCTGCCCACCTTGTAGCCGGCGTCCGGAGTAGCGGTGACATTAACGAGCCAGCCGTAGCCTGCCTTGGAGCAATCGACGGATACCCTGCCGTGCGAGGCGCTCGCGACGCTGACGTTGTACTGCTCCTCTCCGGGGACGCTCTCTTTGATGATGACCGGTCGGACGGTGACGTCGTTGTCCGGCATGGTGAAGTACACGGCATAGGTCCCCGGCTCGTTGGCGTACTCGCTCCAAGTGACCAGATTGACGCCTTCAACGATTACGTAATCGAGAACGTAGCCCGGGTGGACCGCCACCTCGACCCACACGTCCTCACCAGGGGAGTGGTACTCGCCGATGTAGTTGCTCACGCTGCCGCCGGCGGAGGGCTGCTGGATGCTCAGCTTGTGGTCGCCGGGAAACGGGCCGCTCGGGTCTAGATGACCGGGGTCATTCTCCCTCACGAGGTCGAGGTACTGGTCCAGGAGCTCCTCGAACCTGGCGACGGTGTAGGTGTTCTTGCCGCGGGCTCCAAAGTCGAACGACTGCTCCTGAATGTAGTAGCTGCCCACGGCGCAGGCGGAACCCGTTGTCTTGTACTCGGGATTGATGATGTTGAGGTAGTGCCCGGCGTTTTTGAACTCTGTCGGGTACGTGTTCGAAAGCTCGTTGAGGGCGTCGTTGAAGCCGTGCGCGGCCTTGTAGCTGTTGAACCAGTTCCTCGCGGCGTTGCAGGCGGAGGACTCCCAGTAGCTCTTCTCCTCGTTGTAGAGGGCGTTGAAGGACTCGCTGACGGTGAAGTCGTAGCTGCCCGCGGTGAAGTTCTCGCCCACCTTGAACACGGAGGCGTGCTGCTTCGTGCTTGCAGAGTAGTTGGCCAGAATCTGGCTGATGGCCATGAGGGAGGGGTCCACGTAGAGGACGGTAAGGCCGTTCTGCACGCGCAGGGAGTTGCACTTCTCCATGATCTCGAGCGAGTCGCACATGTTGTCCAGGTTGAAGGCGCTCTTGTCGCTGGTGGGGCTGATGGTCTGGTACGAGCCGATGTTCTTGCCCGTGTTCTTCTCGTTCCTCACCGTGCCGTTGAGGGCGTCCCTCACCTTGTTTGCGGCGTCGGTCTCCCCCAGCCACTCGAAGAAGCCGGCCGACCCGTCGGCATAGGTGCCTACCGTGGCCGCCCTTGCCGGCGTTGCCGTGACCAGGAACGCCAGGGCCATGAGGACGGCGACGACACCCGCCAGGATGCCTCCGCGCCTCTGCGTTAGCGTGCGTCCACTCATGTGGAACCACCTCCCTTTTTTCAGAAACCATAAAGTCATCTTAGGGAGAAGGGCGCGCTTTTCTTGGCCTTAGGAGACGGACGAATCCGCAGATGGCAGCTGTTATTCAGACGAGTGGGGAATGTACGGGGAGGTATGTTGAGACGAGCCGGGCCGTCCGACGGGTTGACAGTTTGACCTGAGGAAACTGTCAGCCCTTCCAGCGCATGAGCATCGTTGCCGCCTCGGCGCGGGAGAGGGCCTTCGCGGGGCTCAGGTTGCCCTTGTCTCCGGTGATGATGCCCTCGCCCACCGCCCATTCCAGGGCGTCGTGGGAGAACTCCGACACGTTGGACGCGTCGGGGAAGGCCGTGAGGTCACCGGTGCCCGCGGGCTTGCCCTCGAGGCGCCAGAGGATGGTGGCAAACTGCTCGCGCGTGACCGAGTCCGAGGTGCCCAGGCGGCCGTCGTCGTATCCGCCGATGGCGCCCTTCTGGTAAGCCCAGGCCACGGCCTCCGCGTACCACTCGTCTGCAGAGCAGTCGGGGAAGCGGGTCACGAGGCTCTTGTCTGCCGACGGCCTGCCATACATGTTCCAGAGGAGCTGGGCCATCTCGCAGCGCTGGAGGAACTTGGTGGGCGCGAAGGTCCCGTCGCCCTGCCCGGTCATGATGCCCTTCTCCGCCACCCACATGACAGAGTCGTGGTACCAGTCGCCCTCGACGACGTCGGGGAAGCGGGTATCGACGAGCTGGGAATCTCCGTAGCGCGTGATGCCGTACACGAAGCCGGGGCGCGTGGAGGAGAAGGAGATCTCCCTGCCCCAGTAGATCGAGCTGTTGATGTTTCCCTCGGCAACGACGAAGGAGCTCGAGCGGACCTCCAGCACGATGACGTAGTGCGCGCCATTGTTAACGCAGAGGATGTCGCCGACTCGGGCCTCGCTGAGGTCGTAGAACTCCGTTGCAGGGCTGTCTCCAAAGGCGGCATCGCTCAGGATGAAGGCAAAGCCGGCGCAGCCGTAGCCCCCGCCAAGAACGGGGGAATGGTAGTAGTTGTCGTTGGTCCAGCGCATTCCGTTGGGATACTGGCCCCGCAGCGCCACCATGGCGTCGTAGGCCTCCTCGGGCGTGACGGCCCCCTGCTGGAGGGACGCGCCCTGGGGTTCGGCTCCTGCGGCCAGGGCCCGAGTGGGAGCCGCCATCACGGCAGGCACGATTGCGAGAAGCGCGGCGAGTGCTATCGCGAGGCGCCTCCCGCCTGCACGCCAACGCGTACCCGCTGCTATGAGACCGTTCATCTGCCCTCTCCCCTCTCTTTCATGACAAACAACCCTGTCCCTTTTGACGGTTTCCTCAGGTTGACAGTTTGACCTGAGGAAACTGTCAACCTCCCAGGCTAGCCGAGGGCCTCGCGGGCGGAGAAGACCGCCTGGATGACGCCCTCGAGGGCGGCAGCGCTGGAGTCGCCGTAGGACATGTTGGACACCGCGGCGACGAGATACGTGGAGCCGTCTATCTGGACGATTCCGGCGTCGGTGGTGGAGTTGTACTGCGGGTCCCCGCCGTACCAGCCGGCCTTGTTGTAGACCGTGGCGTCTGCGCCCGCGGATGCCAGGGCGTCGCGGATGAAGGAGACGCTCGTGTTGGCGTAGAGCCCGGAGAGCCAGGCCGCGATCTCGGAGCCGCCGCCGAGGTAGTCCCACACGTACGCCCAGGCCTTGGCCATGATGCGAGCGCTCACGTGCGGGAAGTAGCCCACGCGCGGCAGCGTCCCCGCGCCAAAGGTGCGGTCGAGCCAGTCGTAGTAGCCCAGGCTGTCGTAGTTCATGTGCAGGATGCGGAAGGCGTCGTTGTCCGAGTCGCGCACCGTGGCCTCGGCCAGATTCTGGAGGGAGTACGTGGCGCCCACGTGTCCGTACGTGCCGCTGAAGAACGGGTCGTGCTGGAACACGGTGCACGTGCTCGCCAGGGAGAGCTGCCCCGTCTCCACCAGCTCGCGGCAGAGATAGGCGACGTAGGGGCCCTTGAAGGAGCTCGCGCCATACACGGAGGTGTCCGTGCTGTACGCGATGCCCGCGCCCGTGTTGCAGCTCATGAAGATCACGCTCACGTTGCCCAGGCGCTGGGCGTTCTGGATGGCGGACTCGATGGCGGCGCGGGACTCCGCGGAGAGCTCCGGCGCGGCCGCCTGCGCAAGGGAGAAGGTGCTGAGCTCGCCCGCGGTGGGGATGGCGTTGAAGTCCAACGTGGAGAGGTCGAGGGTCTCGCGCAGCGGGACGGGCTCGGGCTCCGCCTCCTCCTCGGGAACCTCCTCGGCCTCTTCCTCGGGCTCCTCCTCCGGCTCCGGGGCGGGGGCATCCTCGATGACCTGCTCCTCCGCGGGGGCGTCTTCCTGCGTGTCCTGCGTGGGCTGGTCCACGGTGACGGTCGCACAGCCGGTCGCAAGCAGCGCGGAGAGCGAGAGCGCAGCGGCAACGACTGCCGGGCGGACGTGGCGTCTTGTGTTGCGTGCTCCCATGGCTCCCTCTCGGCCGGCGGTCCAACGCTCTCATGATACGGTGCGAACGTGGGGCCGGTGCCGCAACCGGAGAGCGCGAAAGATACAGTTTACGTGCGGGAACGTCCCCGCGTGCCGCAGGGGCCTACTCCTCCGCAGCCACGACCCACCCGCTCGAGGCGGAGTCCCACTGCATCAGCTCGCCCGTAACCACGCTCGTCCAGGAGGACCCGGTGCCCACGATGGCGTCCTGCGCCACGGCGGTGGCAAAGAGCTCGAGCCGCTCCTCGTCCGAGCCGGTGGCGTCCCAGGTGCCGAGCTGCCCGGCCTGGCCGAGCACGCTCGTGTCCACGACGCTCTTGGCAACGTCAGTGGGGACGACACCCATCCGCAGCGCGCAGAAGCCGCCCTCCCCCACGTACCCGTACTGCTGCACGTACCAGACGCAGTCCTTCTCGCCCACGCGCATGATGCCGGCGCGGGTCTCGGTGAGGACGTCGGTCTTGCCCGTGTCGTCAAAGACGAAGGACGCGCCCTCGCCCTCGAATCCAGCCGAGGCCGCGAGCTCCGTGACCTGCTCCTCGGTAAGGGGCGCCGTCGTGGGCGCCGCGAGGGCAATCGCGTCCGCGGAGCCGGCGGCGTCCGGCACGAGCACCGCGCGCTGGGCCGCGTCCACGCGCAGCGACGGCGCGAGCCCCGTGCCCAGGCAGACGTAGCCGGGGCCCACGAAGTAGTCGGAGCCCACCTCCGGCTGATCGACTCCCAGCTCCGCGAGCGCGTCATAGACGGGGTGGGACTCCTCGGTGTCCGCCATGGCATCCGGCCAGTGCTCGCCCGCGAACTCAAGCCTGCCGTTGTCCCTCCACGTGAGGCCGACCTCCTCGAGCGCGCCGTACGCGGCGGAGGGGTCTGACAGGAGATCGGCGAGGCGCAGGACCTCGGGAGCCTCCTCCTGGGTGGTGCCGGGCTGCTCCGTCTGCTCCTGGGGCGCGGGGTCCACAGGGTTCTGCTGGGTCGTTGCCGGGGCGCATGCCGCGCAGGACAGGGCCACCACCAGGGCAAGGAGTATCGCGGGGCGGCGCACCCCGCGCGCGATGCTTCTCAGGTCGGTCATGACGTCCCCCTTCCGTGGGCTCGGCGCCGGGCGCGCCAAGCTGCGTTCAAAAGATTGTACGGCAGGGGGTTGACCGGCGGCGTGACGGACGCCGCCTGGTCGATCGCGCCACGATTCCTCGACGCGCGACCCTGGAGACGCGGCGCGGCCGGGCAGCCGGGTTGGCCGTTCGACCGCGCCGCCCTGACGCTCAGGTGCCGAGAAGAGCTACAGCATGGAGCCGAAGTCGCTCACGAGAATCTGGCCGGTGAGGGCGCGGGACTCGTCGCTCGCGAGGAAGAGCGCGATGTTGGCGACGTCCTCGGGCATGCAGGGCTGGGTCTGCATGTTGGAGTGCGCGGCCATGGCGCCGATCATGTCCGGGTCGAGGCTCGCGGGGTCGATGGTGGTGGTCATGGGGGTAACGATGGTGCCGGGGCAGACGGCGTTGCAGCGGATGCCCGTGGCCTGGAAGCGCAGCGCGGTGTGCTTGGTGATGCCGATGATGGCGGCCTTGGAGGAGACGTACGCCGCACCTCCGCAGCCCTTCTCGCCCGCGATGGAAGCGATGTTGACGATGGAGGCGCCGGAGGTCATGCGCTTGGTGGCGGCACGCATGCAGCGCATGGTGCCCTTCTGGTTGGTCTCGACGATGCGGTCGAGGTCCTCGTCCGTATAGCGGTCGATGGGCTTGAGGCCGGCCTCGAGCACGCCCGCGTTGTTCACGAGGATGTCAATCTTGCCGTACTTCTCCTGCGCGGCGGCCATGAGGTTCTCGGGGTCCTCCGGCTTGGAGATGTCCGTGGGGACGACGTAGGCCTCGCCGCCCGCCTCCGCGATCTGCTCGGCGACCTCCTCGAGCGCCGCGGCGCGGCGCGCGCTCATGACGACCTTGGCGCCCTCTGCGGCGAAGAGCTTGGCGATGGCGGCCCCGACGCCGGAGTTCGCACCGGTGACGACGGCAACCTTGTCTGCGAGACGGTTCATGGCGGTCCTTTCTCTGGTGGATGGCGTGCGCTTGACGTCTGCGTAGCGCAGCGTATCTCGTTACGCCAACGGGGCGGACGTGGTTTCGGCGCGGGGCGGCGCACCCCGCGCGCGATGCTTCTC
>NZ_NFIZ01000025.1 GCF_002159625.1 Olsenella sp. An285 | reverse complement strand
GGCCCAGGTCCCACGGGAACCTCCGGGGAGCTCGCCGAGACCTCGACGCCCCTCTGGGCGGCAAGGTCGCAGACCTGCCGAACGAGCCTGCGCCCCTGCGCGCCGGACGGCCCCTCGCCCTCCCTTGCGACGAGGGTCACGTCATGCTTCGAGGCAAGCCCGCAGACGAGCTCGCGCTGGGAGCGACCCATGTCCTCGAAGCCCGCAAGCACCACGGGCGGCACCAGGGCGCCCCCTGCGTCAAGCGCCTCGGCGAGCCCGGCCATGGCGGAGCACGGCTCCACGAGGCCGCGGGAGCGAAGCTCCGCCTCGTAGCCCGCCAAAAGCCCGACGAGGGCCGCCTCGGCGCCCGTCACCCCCTCGGGTGCGGGAGCGCTCGCAAGCCAGGGAAGGCCCTCGCGCGCGAGATCGGCGAGAAGGGCCGCCGCGCCGGGGGTGTCCACCAGGGCGGAGCCGGGGCGCCAGGCGGCGCGGGCGAGGACGCGGCTTGCCAGCACGTCGCGCGATGCGTCGTCCACGAGGCGGCTGCCGTCACCCCAGACCTCCCACCGCTCCTCGGCCCAGGCCTCCACGGTGGTCACCGTGACGCCAAGCGCAAGCCCGCCCATGACGGCAAGCTCACGCTGGGCGTCGAGCGCCTGTGGGAACGACGGCACGAGCAGCACCGCCCTGCCAGTCGCCTCCATCGCCTCGCGAATACGGCGCTCGACCTCGGGGCCGACGATCTTCTCGCTTGTCGCAGTCAGTAGGGTGAGCGGCATGGGATCCTCTCCACGATCGTCCTGTCTGGAAAATCCTACCGCACGGACCGGACAAGAATCGCGCGGAGGCGAGGAGGTCACGCGCGGGGACGCGGACACGCGCCAAGCAAAGGGCGGGCCCGCGCCGACATTGAACTGCGCGCGAGCCCGCCCGACGTCCCTCTGCGAGGAGTCCCTACCCCGCGAGCGCCTCCACGGCGGCGCGGAGCTCGTCCGCGCGGTCCGTGCGCTCCCAGGTGAACTCGGGGAGCTCGCGGCCAAAGTGCCCGTAGGCAGCGGTCTTCTCGTAGATGGGGCGACGCAGGTCGAGGTCGCGGATGATGGCGCCGGGCCGCAGGTCGAAGACCCGCTCCACGGCCCGCTCGATCACGCCGTCCTCCACCGAGCCCGTGCCGAAGGTGTCAACCATGACGGAGAGCGGGTGGGAGACGCCGATGGCGTAGGCCAGCTGGATCTCGCAGCGGTGCGCGAGGCCGGCGGCCACCACGTTCTTGGCCACCCAGCGCGCGGCGTAGGCGGCCGAGCGGTCCACCTTGGTGCAGTCCTTGCCGGAGAAGCAGCCGCCGCCGTGACGACCCATGCCGCCGTAGGTGTCCACGATGATCTTGCGGCCGGTGAGGCCGGTGTCGCCCATGGGACCGCCCACCACGAAGCGCCCGGTGGGGTTGACGTAGACGTCCGCACCGTGCCACTCGATGCCCACGGTGTCCATCACGGGGGCGATGACGTAGTCCACCATGTCCGCCTTGATGACGTTCATGTCCTCGATGGCGGCATCGTGCTGGGTGGAGACCACGATGGCCGTGACCTCGGCGGGGCGGTCGTCCTCGTAGCGCACGGTCACCTGGGTCTTGCCGTCCGGGCGCAGGTACGGAACCTGACCGTTCTTGCGCACCTCGGTCAGGCACTCGGCCATGCGGCTGGCCAGGTAGTGCGGCATGGGCATGAGAACGTCGGTCTCGTCCGTGGCGTAGCCGAACATCATGCCCTGGTCGCCGGCGCCCACAAGGTCGATGGGGTCCGTGGTGCGGCCGGCCTGCGCGTCAAAGGACTCGTCCACGCCCGCGGCGATGTCCGGGCTCTGCTCGTGGATGAGGTTGAGGACGCCGCAGGTGTCGGCGTCGAAGCCGAACTTGGCGCGCGTGTAGCCAATGCGGCGGATGACGTCGCGGGCGATGGTCTGCACGTCGAGGTAGGCCTCGGTGCGAATCTCGCCGGCGATGATCACGGTGCCGGTGGTGACGAAGGTCTCGCAGGCGCAGCGGACGTTGTCCACGTTGGCCGGAACGCCGGAGGGAGAGACGTAGCCCTCGCTCTGGAGCTGGGCCTCCTTGGCGAGAAGGGCGTCCAGGATGGCGTCGGAGACCTGGTCGCAGATCTTGTCCGGGTGGCCCTCCGTCACGCTCTCCGAGGTGAAGAGGTAGCTGCGGGACGAGGTGGAACGATGGGGTGAAGACATGTCGGTCCTTCTTTCGCTTTCGGGGCGGCCGTTGCCATTCCGCCCCTCCCGATACAAATGCCTAGTGATGATACCCAAATGCCGCGGCGCCGACGCCGCGCCCGCACGTCAGCACGGCAACCACACGTTCCGGCGCGGGCAGGAGGGTGGCGGGCTCTTCTCGCCGGTTCTTCTCGCCATGCGGAACCGCGCGCGAAGGCATGCTCGGCAGGCGCGAGAGGCGAGAAGCAGGTGCTCTCCTCGCCTTCGAGCATGCCGTATGTACCAGCATGCCCATATGCACGGAATCGGTCGCTGAAGACGAGAAGCCGTGCGCCGAGGCATGCTCGGCGGCGGCATGGCAGCAACACCGGTCGTCGCGCCCGTGGGTCAGCCGAGAAAGACGGCGCGGCCGCGCTCCGTGCCCACGCCGAAGAGCGCGAGGTCCAGAATCCTTTGGGTGAGCGCCTCGACGCTCTCGGGCGCCCCGTCGGGGGCCACGTGCTCGAACACCAGGAAGGCGCCTGCCACGGCGGCCGCGCAGAGGCGGCTGTCGGCGTCCTCGCGGACGAGCCCCTCCCCCTTGGCGCGCTCGAGCTGGGCCGTGAGGATGGCGAGGACGCGCGCGAGCCGCGGCCCCTCCACGGCGGGCGCCCCCGTCGCGCTCGTCCCGGAGCCGAGCATCGCGAGCATGAGGGGGCCGCCGGGCCTCAGGGCCTCTGCGAGCGCGCGAACGAGCCCGAGGATGGAGTCGGCCGCCGAGGGGGCATCGGCGACGACCCGCTCCACCGCGTCGACGAGCGCCTCGACCGAGCGGTCCATCACGGCGCGGACGAGCTCCCCCTTGTCCGCGAAGTAGTAGTAGAGCGAGCCCTTCGACATCTCGCAGCGAGACGAGACCTCCATCATCTGGAAGTCCGTCCCGCCGCGCTCCACCATGAGCTCCGCCGCGGCCTCCATGATCTTCTCGCGCGTCACCGCGCTCTTGCGGGTCCTCGCCTCCGCCCGGCCTCCCCTGACACCCATGCGCGCCTCCCCTCGCGACGCCGTCCCGAGCCTCCCCCGGGTTCGCCTCTCGTTAGCAGAATCCTATCATCTGGTCTCTATTTTTGAGTGCAGTTCAAAAATATTGAACGCGAGTGTATAGTTTCGGCCGAAAGGGAAACGAGAGGGTAAGCGGGCCTGGCAGCCCGCCCGACGGCCGAGTGACGGGGTTTGGACGGATGGGGCCGTTTCCGCGGCCCCATCTGTCCGAAGCCCGTCACTCGGCTGGACAGAACCGCCCGGAGGACCAGAGGGGATCGTCAAGCATGCGCACCGCCATCCGAATATTCATCCGCGACCTGAGGAGGCTCCTCGCGAGCCCCGCCGCGATCGTGATCGCCGTGGGGGTCTGCGTCATACCCTCCGTCTACGCGTGGCTCAACATACTGGCAAACTGGGACCCGTACGAGAACACGGGCACGGTCCCCGTGGCGGTGGCCGAGCTCGACCGGGGGGCGGACGTCCCCGGGATGGGCTTCACGGACGCGGGCGACATGGTCCGCCAGCGCCTCGAAGAGAACGACCAGCTGGGATGGACGTTCGTCGACAGCGAGGAGGACGCGCTCGAGGGCGTGCGCTCGGGGCGCTACTTCGCGGCCTTCGTCATCCCCGAGGACTTCACCTCCTCGCTCGCGGGCGTGCTCGACGGGCGCACCGAGCCCGCGCACGTGGGCTACTACGTCAACGAGAAGGCGAACGCCGTGGCGCCCAAGGTCACGGACACCGGCGCCACCACGCTCGAGACCCAGATAGCGCAGGAGTTCGTCAGCGTGGCGGGAGAGACGGTGACCGAGCGGCTCCAGGGCGCCGTGCGCGGAGCGACGGGCGCCGCCGACGCTGCGTCGGAGGGCGCGGCGGCAGACCTGCGCGACGTCGGCGGTCGCCTCGACGGGCTCGCGGGCGTGCTCGAGGCGGCGCGCGGCGATGTCGCGGCCGCTCGCGAGGCCGTGGGCGACGCCCGCGCCGCCGTGGCGGACGCCGGCGGGGCCGCAAGCTCGCTCGCCGGGTCGCTCGACGCGGCGCTCGGGACGCTCGGCCAGGCGCGCGGGCGGGCGCGGACCCTCGCGGGCGACCTCTCCTCCGCGCTCGGGACGGGCGCGGGCGCGCTCGCCGACCTCTCTTCGACCGCGAGCCACGACATCGGCGCCATCGCCGGGGACGTGGGCTGGGCGCAGGGGCGCGCCCAGGCGGCCATCTCGCAGATCCGCGCCGCCAACGGCACCGTGGGCGGTATGCTGGGGACGCTCGAGTCCGCCCTGGACGAGCTCTCCGCGGCGGGCCCCTCGGACGGGGCGGCGGCCGCGCTTCGCGACCGCGTGGTCGAGGGCCTGCGCTCTGCCCTCTCCGACCTCGAGCGGCTCTCCGCCGACCAGGCCGCCGAGCTTGACGAGCTGGAGGCCGCCTCCCGGGAGGTCGCCTCCGGCGCTGACGCGATGGGCAGCCTCGCCGGGGAGGTGAACGACGCAGTGCAGGCGGGCGCCTCCTCGCTGGAGGGGCTCCGCTCCCAGGTGGCGCAGGACGCCTCGCCTCAGCTCTCCGCCGCGCTCGACGAGCTCGCGGACGCCGGCGGGCGCGTGGCCGGCGGCGTCTCCGCGCTCGGCCCGATGACGGGGCAGGCTGACGGCACGCTGGCGCAGCTCGACGCCCTTCTCGCCCAGTGCGACGCCACGCTCGGGCGGGCTGCATCGGGCCTGCGCGACGCCGCGGGCACGGCGGGCGGCCTCGCCGACGACCTCGCGGCCGTAGCGGGGGCCTCCGACTCCGCCGCCGTGAGCGGCCTGCTCGCGCTCGACCCCGCGTCCACGGGGTCGGCGCTCGGAGCCCCCGTCGAGATGGCGAGCGAGCCCGTCTTCCCCGTCGCCAACTACGGCTCGGGGGTGGCGCCCTTCTACACCAACCTCGCCCTCTGGGTGGGCGGGTTCGTCCTCGTGGCCGTCTACAAGCTCGAGGTCGACCGCGAGGGCCTCGACGTCGCCGAGGTGTCGCCCGCCCAGGCGTTCTTCGGCCGCTGGCTGCTGCTCGCCCTGCTCGGGCAGGTGCAGGCGCTCGTCTGCTGCGTGGGCGACGTGGCGCTCGGCGTCCAGTGCGTCTCGCCCGCCGCCTTCGTGCTGGCGGGGATGGTGGAGTCGCTCGTCTACGTGCTTATCGTCTACGCGCTGGCGGTGGCCCTCAAGCACGTGGGCAAGGCCCTCGGCGTGCTGCTCGTGGTCCTCCAGATCCCCGGCGCGTCGGGGCTCTATCCCATCCAGATGCAGCCCGACTTCTTCCGCGCGCTTGGCCCGTGGCTGCCCTTCACCTACGGCATCAACGCCATGCGCGAGGCCGTGGCGGGCTTCTACGACGGCTACTACGTCCGCAACCTGCTGGCGCTTCTCGCCTTCGCACTGCCGGCGCTGCTGCTGGGCGTGGCGGCGCGCCGCAGGCTGGCGCGCGTGAACGCCCTCTTCGACCGGCGCATGGCCCAGACGGACCTCCTCATCGCAGACCACCCCGCCGCATGGGGCGAGAAGGACGAGGGGCTCCTCGCGTCCGTCGTGGACGCGCTTGCCACCTCGCCGGGCCACAGGGAGGCCTTCCTCGCACGGGCAGCGCGCTTCGACGTCGCGTACCCGCGGCTCGTGCGGCGGGGCGTGGCGGCGCTGCTCGCCGTGCCGCTGGTCCTTCTCGCCCTGCTCTTTGTGACGCCCGCGAAGTTCGCGCTGCTCGTGCTGTGGGTGCTCTCGCTCGTGGCCGCGAGCGCGTACCTCATCGGCGTCGAGTACGCGCACGACCGGCTCGCCCGCATGAGCGAGCTCGAGAGGATGGGGACCGACGAGCTCGTGGGGCTCGTCGAGGACATGAGAGGGGGCGATGGGCGATGAGGGGAGTCTGGGCGTTCCTGCGCCGCGACGCCCGGCACGCGGTCTCGAGCGCGATCGCGCTCGTCGTGTTTGCGGGAATAGTGGCCGTGCCGTCGTTCTACGCGTGGTTCAACATCGCCGGCAGCTGGGACCCCTACGGCAACACGAGGAACCTCCGCGTGGCCGTGGCAAACGAGGACGCCGGCTACGAGGGGGGCCTCCTTCCCGTGAGGGTCAACATGGGCGAGCGCGTGGTGTCCGACCTGCGCGCGTCCGAGTCGATCGGCTACGAGGTCACCTCGGCCGACGACGCCGTAGAGGGCGTGCGGTCCGGCGAGTACTTCGCCGCGATCGTGATCCCGGAGGACTTCTCGCGCGACATGATGGGCGTGCTCTCGGGGACCTCCGGGCGGCCGCGGGTGAGCTTCTACCAGAACGAGAAGGAGAACGCCATTGCCACGATCGTGACGGACAAGGCGTCGGCCGCCGCGCAGGCGGACATCGACGCGAGCTTCGCGCGGTCGGTCGCGAGCGTGGGGGCGGGCGTGCTCGACGAGCTCTCTCGCGCGCTCGACGACGACGGCGTCACCTCGCTCGCCGCGCGGCTCGGCTCCGCCGTGGCTGACGCGGAGAACTCGCTCGCCGGCACGGCCGACGACGTGCGCGGGTTCTCCGAGCTTCTCGCCTCGACGCGTGGGCTCCTCGGCAGCGGCGCGGACGCGGCGGAGTCGGCGCTCTCCCCCGCCGCCGGGGCGGGCGACGCGCTGCGCGAGACGGCCTCCGGGCTCGCGGGGGCGGGCTCTGCGATCGACGGCGCGGCGACGTCCGTCGAGGGGGCGCTCGCGTCCGCCGGGGCGGGCCTCGACGGGGTCGACGACGCCATTGACGACGCGCTCTCTGCGGCGGAGGCGCAGTCGGCGCGCGTCCGCGGCCTGCTCGACGACGCGCGCGCCGCCGCGGACGGGCAGGCCTCCTCGCTCGACGCGCTCGCGTCCGCGCTCGGGGAGCAGGCCGCGCTTATGGGCCAGCTCGAGGAGACGCTCCCCGAGGGGGCGGCGCGCGACCGGGTGGCGGCGGCGCGCGAGCGCGTGCAGGGGCTCGCCGGGCGCGTGACGCAGGCGGCCGACGAGATGCGCGACCTCTCGCAGGGCCTCCAGCGCACCATGTCCGACCTCGACGCGGGCGCGGCCGACGCCGGGGCGGCGCGCCAGGAGCTCGCAGGGCTCGTCGGCGAGGCGCGCTCGGCGATCGACGAGGTGCGCGGGTCCTACGACGCCGACGTGCGCGGCGTGCTCGAGGAGCTCGCGACGCAGGTCGGCGGCGCCGCGGCACAGGCAGACGCCGTGCAGGGGAGCCTCTCGGCGGCGCTCTGCGCCGCGCGCGACGCCGCGCGGGGAGCCGAGGGAACGCTCGGCGACGCGCAGACCTCGCTCGACGAGACGGCAGACGCCATCGAGAAGAGCGCGGGGCGGCTGGGCGACCTGCGCGAGCGCCTCTCCGCGGCACTGGCCAGCGGAGACGTCGAGCAGGTCCGCAGGGTGCTCGCCGCCGACCCCTCCGAGCTCGCCGACTTCGTCGCGGCGCCGGTCGACGTGGAGCGCACGGCCATCTTTCCCGTGGAGAACAACGGGTCTGCCATGGCCCCGTTCTACACCACGCTCGCCATCTGGATCGGGGGCGTCGTGCTCTGCGCGCTCGTGCGGGCCACCCCCTCGGCCGAGGCGCTTGCCGAGACCGGCTGCTCGCACGCGCAGGCCTACGTGGGGAGGCTCCTGCTGTTCTGCGCGGTGGGGCTCGCCCAGGCTGCGCTCATTTGCGGCGGCGACCTCTTCTACCTGGGTGTGCAGTGCGAGCATCCGTGGCTGCTCCTCCTCGCGTGCCTCACGTCCTCGCTCGTGTACGTGAACCTGATCTTCTCGCTCACCGCGTCCTTCGGCGACGTGGGCAAGGCCGTGGCCGTGGTGCTCATGGTGGTCCAAGTGGCTGGCTCGGGCGGCACCTTCCCGCCCCAGATGCTGCCACCCGCATTCCAGGCCGTCTACGCGTGGCTGCCCTTCGTCCACAGCGAGAACGCCATGCGCGCGGCGATGTTCGGCGTCTGGGAGGGCGACATCTGGCGCGAGCTGGCGGTCCTTCTTGCCTACCTCGTTCCCGCCCTGCTCCTAGGCCTGGTGCTCCGCCGTCCGGTGATCCGCCTCAACGAGCGGCTCGAGGAGCGCCTGGAGGAGACCCGCCTCATGTGAGCGCCCTGCGTCACGGAGGCGCCGGACGCGGAGGCGCGGGCCTCCGCACGAGTGACGCGTTTTGGACGGACAAAGCCCCTCGGGAGGTGCGGTCCGTTCGAAGCGCGTCACTCGGCATTGGGCGAGCTGAGAGTAGGGTCCGCAATCAGGCGGATAGTGTGAAAAAAGCGGCCCCAACAATGCAATCAGGGGGATAGTGCGAAGCGTTTTCGGGACGTCTCGGCACGATTGGCATCGCATCTCCAGCAAAATGCCTGTTGCGGCCGAGGCGGATACTCGGGGTGCCCTGAGAATCGCTTCGCACTATCCCCCTGATTGCAGAGAACGAGCCCCGAATTTCACACTATCCGCCTGATTGCACGCGACGGCACGCTTCCCTCCCGGGCACGGCAGCAGATTTCCCCCAAGGGCCGTCCCGGCCTCGGCCAGAAAGTCGAGCGCGCTATACTGATGGCGTATGTGACGATTGTCTCACGGAGAGGAACCTCATGTCAGACACCCCCGTGCGCGTGCGCTTTGCGCCCTCCCCCACCGGCAAGCTCCACGTGGGCGGCGCGCGCACCGCGATCTACAACTGGGCCTTCGCCCGCGCCAACAACGGCACCTTCATCCTGCGCATCGACGACACGGACCCCGAGCGCTCCACCGAGGAGAACACCCAGATCATCTTGCGCGCCATGCGCTGGCTGGGACTCGACTGGGACGAGGGCCCCGAGGTGGGCGGCGACTTTGGCCCCTACAAGCAGACCGAGCGCGCCCAGCTCTACCGCGACGCCGCGCAGCGCCTCTGGGACGAGGGGAAGGCCTACCCCTGCTTCTGCACGCCCGAGCAGCTCGCCGCCGACCGCGAGGCGGCCCAGGCGCGCAAGGACCCCTTCCAGGGCTACCAGCGCCGCTGCCGCGACCTCGACCCCGCCGAGGCCCGGCGCCGGATCGACGCCGGCGAGCCGTACGTCCTGCGCATCAAGGTGCCCGAGGACCGCGGCGACGTGGTGGTGCGCGACGCCGTCCACGGAGACGTGACCTTTGCGGCCCGCGAGCTCGACGACTTCGTCATCCAGCGCACGGACGGCACGCCCACCTACAACTTCGCCACCGTGGTGGACGACGCGATGATGGGCATCACCCACGTCATCCGCGGCGACGACCACCTCTCCAACACCCCGCGCCAGGTCATCGTCTACGAGGCCCTGGGCGCACCGGTGCCCACCTTCGCGCACATCTCCATGATCCTGGGCGCCGACGGCAAGAAGCTTTCCAAGCGTCACGGCGCGACCAACGTGGAGGAGTACCGCGACGCGGGCTACCTCTCGGACGCCTTCGTGAACTACCTGGCGCTCCTGGGCTGGTCGCTCGACGGCGAGACCACGATCATCCCGCGCGACGTCCTCGCCCGCGAGTTCTCGCTCGACCACGTGTCCAAGAACCCGGCGACCTTCGACCCCAAGAAGCTCGACTGGATCCAGGCCGAGTACATCCGCTCCATGAGCGACGCCGACTTCGCGGACCAGGTCATGCTGCCCGAGCTCCACGAGGCCGGTCTCGTGGGCGACGGCTTCGAGGCGGACGAGGCCTGGGTGGACGCGCTGGCCGCCATCGTGAAGCCGCGCACCAAGTTCCCGGCCGACGTGGTCACGGTGGCCGCGCCCGTCTTCGCTACCGCCGAGACCCTCGCCTACGACGAGAAGAGCGTGGCCAAGGGGCTCGCCAAGGAGGGCATGGGCGCGGTGCTGGACGCGGCGCGCGAGGCGCTCGTGGGGCTCGACGCCTGGGAGCCGGCCGCGATCGACGCCGCGCTGGAGACGCTGCCCGAGGCGCTCGACATGAAGAAGCGCCTGGTCTTCCAGGCCGTGCGCGTTGCCGTCTGCGGCAACATGGTGTCACCGCCGCTGGGCGAGACCATGGCGCTCGTGGGTCGCGAGGACTGCCTCGCGCGCATCGACCGCGCAAGGGCCATGGCGCTGTAGGGTCGCCACAAGGGCCTGCCGTCCGGGGGCTGCGCGCTTGGCGTGCAGCCCCCGGACATTTTTAGCTGGAAAAGTGTCGCGCCGCCGCACCTCGGCCGTTGGGGTGCGGCGGCGCGACGTTCTTCTCGGCAATTGTGTCGCTCCCCCGCACGTCAAGAAAGGGGGTGCGGCTCCGCGACACTTTCTGGGTCAGAACCGTCGCAAAGCCGCACCCCCATC
>NZ_NFIZ01000024.1 GCF_002159625.1 Olsenella sp. An285 | reverse complement strand
GGCAGATGCGCAGGTAGACGCGCTGCCGAGAAGTGCGCACAACGCCGGCGAGTGTACACAACGCGAACAAGTGCGCACAACGCCGAGAAGTGCGCACGTCCCGGCGGGCACGGACGGGCGAGAAGAGCGTGCCGTAGAGGTTGCCGTGCTCTCTTTTCGCAGCGTGAGTTGCCCCGCCGCCTGAGCAATTGGAGGAGATCCCTCCGCCTTCTTCAAGCTATGATATGCTCCTAAAAAACGAATCAAATACACTTTTTGGGAGCACGGCATGCTCGAACGGAGCCTCATCGAAAGAAGGCGCTATCTGGATCGGCTGCTGGCCTTTCGGGATACAGACCTCGTCAAGGTGATCACGGGTGTTCGACGCTGCGGAAAGTCGAGTCTGCTCGCGCTTGTTCGTAAGCAATTCGAGCGCGAGGGTGCCCCCTGCCTCTTTCTCAACCTTGAGAGCAAGAAGAGTCCCGTCAAAACCGAGGACGACCTCTATGCGTTCTTCTCGCGCTCCCTTGAGAGCGCGGGGAGATCGTACGTCTTCATAGATGAGCCGCAGCGAATTGAGGGCTGGCAGAATGCCGTGAACGCCCTTCGCGTGGATTATGACTGCGACATCTACCTTACCGGGTCAAATGCCTACCTGCTCTCAAGCGAGCTTTCCACCTACCTTTCGGGTCGCCATGTTGAGATACAAATGCTGCCGCTCTCCTTTGCCGAGTACGCGCTCTTCTGCGGCATCCAGTTTTCTCCCGGCAGTGCGGTTGCGCTCGGCGCCGACGGACACCCTGTCCTCTTCGACGACCTTTTCAGGCGCTATCTCTTTTTTGGAGGCATGCCCGCGACAGCTGCGCTCGATGTGACGCAGGGCGCCCACGCGGCGTATATGTCGAGCATGTATGATGCCGTGGCCGTGCGTGACGTCATCAACCGTGAGCGCGAGCGCGGCAAGAGCCGGGTGACCGATCCCCGGCTCCTGCGCTCGCTCGCGACGTTTCTTGCCGACAATATTGGCAACGAGTGCTCATCCAATGGGATTGCCGCTGCCCTGAGCTCGGGCGGTGTCAAGACCACCAACAAGACGGTGGACTCGTACCTCTCCGCGCTCAACGAGGCCTATCTGTTCTACCGTGCCGTGCGCTACGACCTACACGGGAAGGCTCTCCTCAAGACAAATCCCAAGGAATACATCGTTGATCTTGGGCTTCGCTCGTATCTTGGCGGATACCGGGCGTCGGATCTGGGCAGGCTCTTTGAGAACGCCGTCTATCTGCAGTTTCTGTATGAGGGATGGACGGTGCACGTGGGCAAGCTCTATAGCCGGGAGGTCGACTTCGTTGCCGTGAGGGATGGCGAGCGTCGCCACGTTCAGGTGACGGACAACATGATGGACGAGAGGACTCGGGAACGAGAGCTTGCGCCGCTCCGGTCGATCAGGGACGCGTTTCCAAAGATGGTTGTCGTCCGGGAGGGGACGTACGGAACCGATGTCGATGGCATCCGGATCGTTGGCGCACGGGAGTTCTTCCTCCCTGATGCCGCGCGGTAGCGCCGGTCCGGCGGCGGGCCGTCCTTGCGGCGATGTGCGCACCCTCCGGCGTTGTGCGCACCCTCCGGCGATGTGTACACGGCCTCAGAGGCCCTTCTCGGCAGATGCGCAGGTAGACTCGCTGCCGAGAAGTGCACACAACGCCGACGAGTGTACACATCGTAGAAAAGTGCGCACAACGCCGCCGGTCGCTCCGCATCGGCCCCGGTCCCTCGATTCCGACCGGCGGGCGAGCGGAATGGCCGAGAAGAACGTTTGGCCTGGGACTCCGCTCGCGCGAGCTAGCGCAAACGCCATCCTTTGACCGTGCTGCGCATGATGTCGACCACGTCCTCGCGGATGTTGGGCGGCGCTGACCGGAAGAGCGAGAGGCACTCCTCCTCTGTGGGGGAGAGCAGGGAGAACTGCGCCGGCGTGCCCGGAAGGCCGAGGATGTCGTTGGGCGTGCAGTGGAAGAGCTCGGAGAGGGCGATGAGTCGGTCGGCACCCATTTCGGCGCGGCCCGTCTCCCAGGAACTGTAGGTTGCCTTGCTCACTCCGAGCATGCCGGCGACCTGGAGCTGAGTAAGACCCAAGGCTTTTCGTATGGAGCTGAGGGCATTTTGGTGCTTCTTCGGCATGAGCGTCTCCGTTCGGTACTAGAAGACACTCTCGTTACCTTTTGCATTAAGCTGTACACGCTTGTTAGACAATCAGTCGTCCATTGACAGATAGTCTAACCAGAATAGACTTTAGGTTACCGACAAAACGATGCGGAGGGCCCTATGGGACGCGTAATCGGTATCGACCTTGGAACAACGTACTCTGCGGCTGCGGTGCTCGGCGATGATGGGCTGCCCGAGATTATCCAGAATGCGGACGGCGAGACAACGACTCCTTCCGTTGTCTTGTTCCAGTCGTTTGACGGTGTCGACGAACCACTCGTGGGGACCATGGCGAAGCACTCTGCAGCTTCTGACCCAGACAACATCGTCCAGTTTGTAAAGCGGAACATGGGCGACCCCCACTGGAGATTTGACTCCTCAGCTGGTGTCTCCTATACCGCTGAGGAGGTTTCCGCGCTTATTTTGAAGAAACTCAAGCAAGATGCGGAGCTCGCCTTGGGGGAGAAGATCGACGGCGCGGTAATCACGGTCCCTGCGTACTTTGACGATGCGCGCCGCACGGCAACCAAGCACGCGGGGGTCATTGCCGGGCTTAACGTGCTGCGCGTTCTGAACGAGCCCACTGCTGCAGCGCTCTCGTTTGGGCTCGATGCCGGCCAGGACGGGGTCGCCCTTGTCTACGACCTCGGCGGAGGAACCTTCGACGTGACGCTCCTGCGCATCGAAGGCGCGCGCTTCGAGGTCATCGGAACCGATGGTGACAGAAACCTTGGCGGATTCGACTTCGACAACGAGCTTATGCGCCTCGTGAGCGATGACCTTGCAAAGCAGGGTGCCGGTGACGTCCTGTCCGACTTTCTGCTGAGCTCCGAGTTGCGTGAGAAGTGCGAGACGGCAAAGCGCGCCCTTTCCAACGTCGAGAAGACGAGCGTTCATATGTCCGTCGGCGGAAAACCCTATCGCGCCACTGTGACTAGGGCGGCCTTCGAGGAGGCCACGAGCTCCTTGCTGAGAAGAACGCGCGAGCTCGTCGAGGACCTGCTCGACGAGACGGGATACAGCTGGGACCGCATCGATCAGGTGGTTCTGGTGGGCGGGTCAACGAGGATGCCCATGGTGAGGGAGCTCGTCACCATGATGTCGGGAAAGACTCCCGCGCGTGGTGTCAATCCGGATGAGGCGGTTGCTCTAGGAGCGGCGGTGCAAGCTGCCATGGAGGTGGAGTCCCATCCCGAGCTCGTGGGGAGCGAGTCCGCGGCGTATGAGTTGCCGGCGGCCGTCTCTGGTATCGAGGTGTCAGACGTGACCTCGCAGGCCCTGGGTGTCGTGATGCTCGATGACGACGGGAAAGACTACAACCGGGTGGTCATCCCGAGAAATGCCCCGGTCCCGAGTGAATACTCCCAGGAGGGCGGGACGGTCATCGACAACCAACGCACCATAAATGTTCAGGTCACACAAGGTGATGATCCGGATCTCGATTTTGTGGTCATTATCGGCTCCCGCGAGATTCCCCTTCCCGAGGGCCTCCCCAAGGGGTCTCTCCTCCGCATCACCTACCGCTATGACTTTGAGCAGACCGTTCATGTTGAGGTTCATGACATGACGAATCGCCGCTCTCTCGGAGAGTTCGCACTCGAGCGCGTGGCAAACATGAGCCAAGAGGATCTCGACGCCGCAATCACTAAGATTCGCGGCATCGACATCGAGTAAGGAGACCATCGTGGACACGTTTGTTGACTACTATGATCTGCTGGGGGTCGACTGTCAGGCTCCGTATATGGAGATCGAGCAGGCGATTCGTACCACGAGGAAGCGCTATCGCCGTCTGGAGGGCTCGCCCGACCAAGCCCAGCGCGCAAACGCAGAGCGCATGATGGGGCTGCTTGCAGAGGCGGAGAAGACCCTTTTGAACGCCAGCGCTCGAGAGACGTACGACGTGGCGCTCAAGAAGGAGGACCAACGCATCGAGGAAGAGCGTCAGCACGCGGCGTCCTCCTCAGAGCACGATTGGGTCTCTGGCGCCATGAAGTATCTGGACGAGAACAATCCTACGAGTGCCCTGTTTGCGGCCACTGAGGGGACGCGCCAGCACCCCGAGAATCCTTGGGCGTGGTATGTCCGCGCCGTCGCTGCGGTTAATCTCGATCGCTATGACGAGGCGGAGTATGCGGCGCGTGAGGTGCTCAAGATTGAGCCGAACTCTGTCCCAGCGCTGGACATACTTTCCGAGTCATGCCTTCAGCTCGAACGCTACGACGAGGCGGTGTCGCTTGCGCGTCGCGCGCGAAAGCTCGATCCGAGCGAGGCGGACTTCGGGTGCAGGGTGGTCCGCGCCCTGTTCCTTAAGGGCGACCACGCAGGCGCACTCAAGGAGGCGCACAAGGTCATGAGCGCGTTCCCGGGGAATGACCAGGCCGTTCGCATACTGCGTACCTGCCTGGTCCAGGATGGCGAGAACGCGATGAGCGCGCAGGCGGGAATGTCCTACATCACCAACGAGCGCCAGATCGAGCACCTCACGCAGGTGGTGGGAGAGCTCCAGGGGCTTCCGTCGCTGGACGACGAGACGAGGCAGTGGATTGCTGAGACGAACAAGCTGCTCGAGCACGCAAAGGGCCGCCACTACGCGGGCGCCCCGACGTGGTACTGGGTGCTCGCGGGATTCTTTGTTCTCTGCCTGCTCGCGGGTGCTGGAGCAAATCCCATCCCCTGGCTGGTACTCGTTGTCCTGATTGCCTACGGCGTGCGGGAGGTCTGGCCCTATGGCTGGCAGACAAACGCGAAGCAGCTGGGCAGCGCCGCCACGAACTCGGGTCTCCAGTGATGTCCACGCTCGATGAGGTCCTGCGCGCGCTTGAGCAGGGCCGTGACGCCCTTTCTGGCCAGATTGCCGAGCAGAGGTCCGTGCTCGCTGCGCTCAAGAGCAACGCGCTCGAGGTGACTTCCCTGGCAACGGGTCGTGCCTACACGGACCTCTTCAAGGAGCTTCTTCTTGCCCTCGACCGCCTGCGGGCGGAGGAGCTCACGGAGGAGCTGAGGGATTCTGTTGTCGAAGAGTTTCTTGAGGTCCTGGGACGCCGGGGGCTCTCTCCGGTTGACAACGGCCCGAAGCTCGACCTTCACCACCATGAGGTGGCGGGGACCGTCGATGCCTCGTCTCCCGAGGAAGACGGAGACATCGTCGGGGTTCTGCGGGAGGGCTACCTGCTTGGCGGTGCGTTGCTTCGCCCGTCGCGCGTCGTCGTTGCACGAATGCCCAGGGAGGGGTAGGACTCGTGGGGGCGCCTCAGACCGCAGAACGCATCCGGGAGCTCTCCGCGGAGCTTCGGAGCTGCCAGGGGCATGTCCTTGGCTCGTTGACAGCCGAGAAGAACCTGCTGGAGCAACGCTGCCGTGCTGCCGCGTCAGCTAGGGACGACGATGCGGAGAGGCGCCGCCACTCTGTCGTCGCCCGACAGGGGCGCTCGGCCGCGCTTGCCAAGCGCCGCGTCAACGAGACGGTCGACGCCCTTATTGGGGAGCGCGACGATGGCGCGCTAGCCGTCGCTGAGTATGTGCAGGTAGGTGCGATCTATCTCCCGACCGGCGGCTCCCCCGAGCATACCGTGCCGCTCATCGTGCCGCTGCTCGGGCACGGGAACGTGGTGCTCTGCGCGCGCACGCCCTCGGCAGCATCGCGCAGAGACGCAGCGGTGCGCCACATCGAGATGCGCGCCCTGGAGAAGACGGCTCCCCATCAGCTGAAGATCGTCAGCTTCGACCCATTGCTGAGCAACCTGGAGGCTCCCTTCGCGCAGGTTGACGAGATGGGGGAGGATGCGCTTCGCTACATCCAGACCTCTCGCGAGCTCGACGTTCTTCTCGACAAACTGACCGACTTCACGACGCGCGTGCACAACAGCCATCTTGTGGGCGAGCGGAACATCATCGCCCGCTACCGCGGGCTAGGCATGCCCCTCGAACCCTATGTCATCGTGGTCCTCCATGACTATCCCCAGCAGGTGAGCGAGACGCAGCACCAGAGGATTCTCGCTCTCTCCCGAAGTGCTCCGGCGGCGGGTGTGTCATTTCTGCTGTGTCCCGCAGTCGAGCGAGAGCAGTCAAAATGGCTTGACCTCGCCAAGCTCGAGGAGGCAGAGATCTTCTCCATTGACGAGAGGGGGCGCGCTCTCTGGGAGGGACGGGAGCAATGGGCGACGGAGCTTTATGGCGTCGAAGCGCGGGAGGCGGCGGAGGCGTCGCAGCGTCTGCGGTCGCGAGGCTCTTCTCTGCCGGAGGTTCTCCTGAGCGACTTGCTTCCGATGCGGCACTTTGGGTACACGAGCGAGGACGGCATCTCCTTCCCCATAGGGGTCGAGGTGGGGAGGCCTGTCGAGATCACATTGGGCTCGAGTGACGGCCAGCGGCATAACGCGCTGGTGACGGGAGCCGTGGGCCAGGGCAAGTCGAACCTCATCAAAGTCATCATCTACGGGCTGTGTGCACGCTACGCACCTGAGGAACTCTCTCTCTACCTGCTCGACTTCAAGGAGGGCATCACGCTGTACCCCATGGCCCCGACCAAGGAGTCGCCTGAGTACCTACCCCAGGCGCGCGTGCTTGGTCTCGAGGCAGACCAAGACTTTGGGATTGAGGTGCTCCGCAACCTTGCGGCGGAAATGGCTCGGCGTACGATGACGATACGGCCATATGGCGACAGCCTGCGGGCTTATCGACGCAGCTCCGGGCAAAAGATGCCGCGCATCCTGCTCATCATTGACGAGTTCCAGCTGCTGTTGGAAGGAGAGCGGGGCGGCGAGGCGCAAGGGCTCTTGGAGCGCATCGTGCGTCTGGGCAGGAGTGCGGGCATTCACGTGATTTTGGCCTCTCAGAGCATAGGGGGCATCTCATCTCTTCTCGGGAGGGAGAGCAAGTTCTTTGCGCAGTTCCCCGTGAGGGTGGGCCTGAAGAACTCGCCCGAGGAGTCGCGCGCGACGTTTGGCCCCTTCAACGACGCGGCCGCCCATCTGCGCTATCGAGGACAGGCGATTGTAAACGAGAGCTACGGCGACCCGGCGGCAAACAGGACGGTCTTGGTCGCCCGCGCGGATGACGATCGCCTGGCCGACCTGCGCGACGAGCTCTATCGCGAGGTGGGCCCGGAGCGCCTTGCTCCGCACGTCTTCGATGGGAGCCGCTTGCCTACGCTGGGTCCCGACCTGAGAAGGTGCCTCGCAGACCGTCACGGCTCGGTGCCGTTTGCCCTTCTCGGCAGATCCGTGCGGGCCGAACAGACGCCGACGGCGTTTCTCTTTGAGGATCTCCCCGGCAGAAACGTTGCGATTGTGGGTAGGGGAGTCTCGCCTGAGCTTACGGATGAGTCGGTGGAGGCGGACCTCGGCACATCCGTCTTCGAGGCAGCTCTGCTGTCGCTGTGCTTGAGCTCGGACGACTCGATTCCGCTCGTGCTTCTCGACTTTGGCGGCGCGGGGCGAGGCAATGATGCCAACCTCGAGCTCATCTTGAGGTCGTGCGCGCGCGAGGTCGAGCGCATCGGGCGCAATGACTTCCGCCCATGGGTGGAGTCTCTTGCAAAGGAGCTGGACGAGGGCGCGGTGCGTCGCCGGTGGGTGGTGTGCGTGTCCATGGATCGCGCGGGCTCCTTTGACTTCTCTTTTCAGGGGCAGTTCCAGCGAGTCTTACAGGAGGGAGCAGCGTGGGGCGTGCACTTTTTCCTCTGGTGGACGGGCGCGACGGTTCTCCAGTCCCAGCTTGGGCTGAGCGGGCTCGAGGCGTTTGAGGGGTGCGTGCTGCTCTACGGGTCTCAGTCCATAGCGCGGCAGGTTGTGGAGCCGACCAGCACCTGGAACGGTCAGAGCCGCCGCGGGCTCTACTGTGACTCCTCCTCGGGCGTGGGAGCGACGAAGCTGATCCCGTATGCTCCCCTCTCCGCCCGAGAGGTCACGAGGCTTCTGGGAGGGCAACATGCGCGCGCCTGATGCCGCCTACGAGGCATATCTCGCAGAGATTGACCGCTACCTCAAGGGATCCAGGGCATTTGCGGAGGAGCTCAAGGGGCTCGAGCGTGAGAGGTCGAAGGAACGTGCGGCGTCGTCTCGACGCAGGGAACAAGAGCTCAAGAGTCTCGAGGAGCGGGTTCGGGATGCCGAGAAGAGCTACGAACGGACGGCAAGGATGCTCTCTGATGACGGGCTCAGGTCGGCGGGAGCGCTGATTCCCACTCGCGTGAGGCCGGTTGCGGGCGGTGGCTCACTCGAGGCCCTTCTCGTGCGGCACGCCGAGCTCACGGGGCAGATCGAGCGTCTTGCACGGCGCTATGCGGCAGAAAGCACCGCGGAGGGTGTCTCGGAGCAAAGGGCGTCCGAGGCTCTTGAGGCGAGACGCAGGGTGCTTCAGGAGCAGCTTGCACAAGAAGAGGGCGCACCTCCGGTCGAGGCGCCCCCGGCGCGGGCATCTGGGTGCCTGTCGCACGCTGCCGCCTTCGTGCTGGTAGCGCTGGCAGCCGTCGGTCGGCTGCTGATGGCTGTGGTTTAGGAAACATGTCGAAGGGAAGTGGCGCATGGCAAACGTGGCAGATCTGAAGAATGAGCTCAGCGCGTCGATGAAGAAGGCCGACGAGGTCTCCGCCCTTATGAGGGAGGTGTCGACGAAGCTCGAGGAGGTACAGATTCGTATGGGCAACGCACTGAGCGGCACGGATGACAAGGAGCTTCAGAACATGCTTAACGCATGGGTCGCTCAGGCACGCAAGGACGCGAAAGAGATAACCGAGATTCTGCCGAGCATCACGTCGAACATCGGCAACTACGTGAGCAGGCTCTAGAAGGCCAACGGAAGGAGTGGACATCCATGGGAACGGTAGCTCAGCTGAAGGCAGAGCTGGGGGACATCTCCAGGCAGCTCGGCGACGGCGCGGAGATGCTGAGGTCTTTCTCACGGCGTGTCGATCAGATGGCGCAGAGAACGAACGTCGTCATGGAGGAGTCGCTGCGCCCGGACGTCCAAGGCCCTGCCATCGAGGGTCTTGGAGGAGTGAGGGATGAGGTGAAGGAAGCCGCGGCGCTGCTCAGCCGCGTGCAACAACTGCTTGAAACCTATGCGAACGGCCTGTAAGGGGTTCCCTGCGCGCGACGCGCGCGAAGACGAAAGGAGAAAGCGATGATCAAGGCAGACACGATGGGGGAGTTCATCGGTCCGGTGATGCTGCCGGGAGGCATAGACCTGGACGCCATTCACAGCGCGCTGGCGGACGCCGCCCAGCAAAACAACCTGCCGCTTGGGTTCGCCACGGATGAGGTGAGGTCCGGGGGCATGTTCAACAAGACCTCCGAGCCTTGTCTGGTTCTTTATCACCCCGAGCACCAGACAGACTATTTCCGCTTTGCCATCCGCTCGGCACAGGAGGGCGGTCGCTCGATTGTCATGATCAACACCTTTGGCCAGAGCTCCCAGATGAAGAAAGACGCACAGGCGGCGTGGGCCAAGGAGGACCGCAAGGGCAAGTCGATGAGCTACAAGGTCGGTTCGATGATTGGCTCGGGAATCGCCGGTCTCGGGCGCTCCAAGCAGAAGCTCGAGGCGGAGCAGCGCTATTACATGCTCATCCAGGACCTGATCGAGCAGGTGCTGGCCTAAGTGACGGGCAGAGTCGGGCAGGTGGTTCTCAGGGAGGCAGTGACGGACGACCTGCCCGCCCTTCTCGATTTGGAGTCTGCCGCCTTTCCCAGCGACGGCTACCGTCTGAAGGACTTTGCTACGGCGCTTGAAGACGCGGGGCTGCTTGCGCTCGTTGCCGAGGAGTCAGAGACGGTGGTGGGGTTTCTCGTGTGTCAGGAGAGCGGCGGCGCGCTCCATCTGATCGACTCGGTGGTTGCTCCCGCGCAACGGGGCGGGGGCATCGGAGGCGCCCTTGTTCATAGGGCACTCGAGATGAGCGGGGCGCGGGCGGCGTGGGCTGAGACGAGGGTGACCAACTGCGCAGCGCGCAAGGCCCTTGAGGCACTGGGCTTTCGCGTTGAGCGGAGGGTGTGCGGCTACTACGACGCCCCTGCAGAAGACGCGCTGCTGCTCGCGCTGGGCGCGCGATCTCGGGACAGGGGAAATGCTGACGAAAGGACAAACCATGGGTGTTGACGTGGCCGGGTACAAGCCGTCTGCATTCAACGTCTTCACGCGCAGGGGAGAGCGGATATTTGCCTCAAACACGCTGCTGCGCAGTTTGGTGGAACTCGAGGAGCGGCATTACCTCATCCTCACGGGGTCTGCGCCCCTGTCGGGTCTGAGCGAGGAGGAGCGGAGCGCGCTTGCTGAGGAGGGGCTGCTCGTACCCGAGCGCCTCGACGAGGTTGCCCTGCTCAGGATGAGTTGCAACCGCGGGCGCTTCTCGACCGAGTTTGCCGAGCTTGCCATTGCCCCGACCATGGCCTGTAACTTCGCATGTCCGTACTGCTTTGAGACCCCGACGTCAGCTAGGATGGACGAGGCCGTGCAGGACGCCGTGGTGGGGCACGTGCAGGCACTTCTTGATGCGCAGGTCCGTTCCCTCCACATTTCGTGGTACGGGGGAGAGCCCCTTCTGTGCCCGGATATCGTAGAGACGCTCTCTGCGCGCATCGCGCGGCTGTGCGTGGAGCGTGAGGTTCCGCTGACGCTTTCCATGACGACCAATGGATATCTGCTCAACGAAGAGCGTGTCGCGATGCTGCGACGCAGTGGCATCAACGAAGTGCAGGTAACGCTTGACGGCGGCAAAGAGGAGCATGATCGTCACCGCTTCCTGCGCGACGGCGGTCCCACCTTTGACGTGATCGTGCACAACATGACCCTTCTCGCCCCTCAGGGGATACGCCTTCACGTGAGAGTGAACATCGACAAGAGCAATCCCAGCGCCTTCGTGCGCGTGAAGACGCTGCTTAACCAGGCGGGCATCGAGCCTCGAAGCGTCTACCCGGCGCTCATAGAACAAACACGCAATCAAGGAGAAGAACAGCTCTCCCTCTGCTACGGCCATGAAGAGATTGGCGACTTCTATCAGGGGGACGTGCGCGCCTATCAGATTCAGGACGGCTTTGACGGCATGCGCTTTGTAGCGTGCAACTGCGGCGCGGAGCACGCGTTCTCTGCGGTGATTGATCCGGAGGGGTACCTGTATCGGTGCTGGAACGACGTGGGGCGGCCGGAGCGCGCATATGCCTCGCTTGTTGACGAGGCGTGGGAGAACCCTGCGGAGCTCGTAGCCTATCTGGGGCGCGACCCCTTCACTGAGCAAGAATGCTCAGCATGTCCGTATATCCCCCTGTGCCTCGGTGGATGTCTATGGGAGTACCTCGACAAGGGCTCACATTCCTGTGCCTCGGAAAAGACGCTCTACTGGGACATCCTGGAGGAGAACTATCTCACTGAAGAAGACGAGGGAGGTGACGAACATGAGGATCATCCGTAAGGCAAGCCTGCGCTACCGGGACTACATCATTGGCGGATTCCAGCAGGCTAAGTGCAAGCACTGCTTGCTGGGCAAGTGTCACGACGACTGCCACAACTGCGCACGGTAACCATGGGGCGCGGCCAGTTGGGTGCCGCGCCCGTCCCGGCGGCAATGTGCGCACCCTCCGGCGATGTGTACACGGCCCCAGAGGTCCTTCTCGGCAGATGCGCAGGTAGACGCGCTGCCGAGAAGTGCGCACAACGCCGGCGAGTGTACACAACGCGAACAAGTGCGCACAACGCCG
>NZ_NFIZ01000023.1 GCF_002159625.1 Olsenella sp. An285 | reverse complement strand
CTCGGCTACCGGCGGCTGCCTGAACCACCCGCGAGAATCTCCTGCTGGTTCCAAACTTATCCCAAACGTCGACGCCCTCCCTCCCGTGCGAGCGGGAGGGAGGGCGTCGACGTATATATCGTTTCAGACGCGAAGCCCCCCTCCTGAGTGCGAGCTCGAAGGAAGGGGGCCGGGCCACGCTTGCCTGCGCGCGACAGCCTGCACGAGCCTCTTGGCTCACACGAAGGCTCTTGTATGCTGAAGAGCCCTCGCGTGAGCCCGCCCCCATTGAGGGGGCGGGCAATCTGTGCCTCTAACGCAGTAGCTTCAGATCAGCCTAGGCGAAACAACCAGAGTCTAGAGCTTCTCGGGCTGGTAGCGCACTGCCATCGTGGCGACATCAGCTCGGGAGATCTCGGCAACCGGACGAAGGGTGTCGTCCTTGCCCATCACGCCCTCCTCAATGGCCCACGCGACCGCATCATCAGCGAAGTCAGAGACCTGATCACCATCGGGGTACTCGCCGAGAACCGCGTCGGTGTCAACTGCCTCGTAGTTGCCAGCCTTGTCAGCGTAGCGGGCGAGCATCGTCGCGAACTGCTCACGGGTGACCTTGTCAGTCGGCCCGAAGTTGCCATCCTCGTAGCCCGTGACAATACCGGTGTGCTCGGCCCAAGCGATGGCCTCGGCGTAGTACATCTTGCCATCGACGTCCTCGAAGCCGGTAACCCAGCCGTTGGTCTCGTCGTAGTCAACGAACTCGCTGACGTCAGAGCCGGACATGCGGTAGAGGACGACAACGACGTCGGCGCGGGTCATGGAATCAGCGGGCCCGAAGAGCTTGGTGCCGTCATAGCCCTTGATGTAGCCGTTCTGGGCGGCCTTCTCGACCGTCTCGTAATACCAGGCGTCAGTGGGAACGTCGAGGAATCGAAGGCCCTCGGCGACGGAGAACTTGTAGGGCTCAGCGGTGAAGCTGAAGTTGGAGGCGAACAGGGTGTCCGTGGCGGTGAGAGTAGCGACATAGTCGCCGACCTCACGGATGTTCTTGATCTCCTCGCCGTCCTTGGTCACGGTCAGAACGCTGTTCTGGGCGACCATGTCAGAGGGGTTGGTGTAGGAAACCCAGATGAGGTCACCGTTGGCGTCGCGCTCGCCGGTGGTGTACTCCCACGCGGGGGTGATGGTGCCATCGTTGTTGTACGGGAGCGCATAGCGGCCGTTGATGGCCTGGAGGTTGCCGTTGCCCGTGCCGGGAGCGATGCGGATGGCCTGGACCTCGGCCTTGGAGATCACGATATCGAAGGTGGCGTTCTCGAGCTGGTACTTGTCGCTCTCGACAACAATCTTGTAGGAGCCGGCGCTCACGACCTGGGTCACGGTCTTGCCCTCGGCGTCCTCGAAGTGCCAGGCGTAGTCGCCAGCGGCAACGGGGTCATCGCCGTCGTAGAGGGCGACGGAGAACTTGGTGCCATAGTCGGAGCCGTTATACACGCCCTCGAACGGGGAGGACACAACCTTACCGTCATAGGAGACGTAGAGGGAGGTCGCGCAGTCGAGGGTGCCGGAGGTCACGACGACCTTGAACTGGACGCTCCCGCCATAGGTGTGGCCGGCGCTGTCGAGAGCGGTAAGCGTAACGGTGTAGGTGCCGTAAGGGAGGTAGTTAATAGCGTTGATGTTGGTCGCCACGACGTTGCCGTCAGCATCGGTGACGGTCTTCTTGACAGCGGACGCGGGGACGTCAGCAGCCTTGCCGTCGGCGTCCGTATAGGTGGCGCCGAACATGTTGTCGTGGATGAAGTTGTCCTTCTCCGTGTTGAGGGTGATGGTCTCGGGAATCGCCTCGCCGTTGTAGGTGAAGTTGACGCCGGTGGCGACCCTGTCGACCGCGATGTGCTTCACGCCCGTGGAGTCGATGCGGAAGTTCGGATCGGTGCCATCGGCGGTGTCGGGGACAACCTGAGCGGTGAAGGACCCAATGCCAGCGGGCACGTCCTCCTGCCAGACGAGCTTGAGCTCGGCAGCAAGAGCCTCGGAGCCGTTAACAGTCTCAGGCTTGGTCGGAAGGGCGGTGTTGGCGCCGATGATGACGGGGACGTAGACGTCGGACGTGGAGAGGTTGCAGCGATCGATGTCGAACTTGACGTCGGCGGTGGTTCCCGCATAGGCGCCAATGCCGGTCAGGTGGGCGTAATAGCCCTTGTTCCCGTTGGCGAGGTTGGAATCGGTCGGAGCGGTCTCGGAGCCCAGGGACGTGTCGTTCCAGTCCTGGCCCTGGGTGTAGTACTTGACCGTATAGTCCACGCCCTCAATGAGCTTGTGGCCGCCGACGATGAAGTTGATGTCAGCGGGCTCTGCGGTGTAGGCGATGGTGGTGTCGGTCACGTCGGTGCCCTCGTAGTAGGAGGCGCCGGCGAGGCTCTTGCCGGAGATGGAGAACTTGGCGGTTGCCTTGCCACCCTCGTAGTTGCCGGCGACGGCCTCGATCACCACGTAGTAGGTTCCGGCATCGACCGGGACGACCTTGTTGTCGCTGGGCTTGCCCTCAGCGTCGGCGGTGACGTAGTAGATCTTGTAGCTGTCGCTGGTCTGCACGTCGCTGATGGTGGCGCCGCCGCGCGGGGTCACGCTCACGACCGTGGGGGCCTGCTTGCCACCGTTGTAGGTGAAGGTGTCAGAGCTGAGGACAACCGTGGACTGAGCGAAGGCGGTCTGCTCCTCAACAGAAGCCATCAGGCTGGCGCCGTCGTTGACGCCGGCCGCCATGGCCACCATCGGGACCGCGCCCACGGAGAGCACGCCCACGAGGGCCGCGGTCACCGCGCGCGAGGCCTTGTTCCTGCAAGCTGTCATGTGTTGTCTCCTTTTAAGGAAGATGGGGCTCGAGGGTAGGCCTCGACCCGATCGGTTAGATCGCGCGGGGCGCAGCGACACGTGATCAGCCGAGGGTTTTTCACCCTCTCGAAGACATGACTCTGAGGGAGATCGCCGACCTCGCCATCCACCAGAACCGCCCCCCTCTCCGAGGTCCCCAGGGAGCGAGAGGGGCCCTTTGGTTGCGATCACCCTTGTCGAAGGGATGCCGGAGGGGCATCCCCAGGCTACCGTCGTCGACTCCCGCAGGAGCTTGCGGGAGGAACTGGTCGGAGCGGTTGTGCTGAACCGTGATGTCAGCGAAAACTTACACGTCAGGCTCGAGGGGGAAATGCCAACTGGGCTTTTCCTGTCTCGGAGGACTCTGATGTAAGTTTCCGATGACCAAAAGTTACACGAGCGCTCGGGGGCGAGGTCGTCTGAGCCCGTCGCTACCGCTCGGGCCAGATCGCCGCGTCTATGGCCCCGAAGGGAATCGGCGAGCGAGAGGCGATGAGCCCCATATCGAGGGACCTAATCAGAGGCCTCGCCTTCGAGCCCTCGTGATAGGCGTTGCGGACGGAGACCATCCTGTGGAGCGTCCTCATCTTGGACTTCCCCTTGCCCCCTGAGGGGACCTTCGTGTCGGGAGGGAGCCCGAGGAAGGCGAGGACGCCGTCGGCGTCGAGAAGCATCACGTCCTCTATGTCCGCCTCCGCGGCCAGGTCGGTGACGGACGCTGCCGACGATCCAATCTCTCTGCGCAGAGCGGCCCAGTCCCCCTCTTGGAACTGGGACACCGGGGCCGAGTGCCCGTCGGTGTCGTATGCCAGGAACACATGCCAGGGAATCCCCAGGTGCCGGGCGACGCAGGAGCGAAGGAACCACGCCCCGGAGTTCGTTATCTGGGAGATCGAGTTCATCGACATGAACTTGACTAGCGTCTCTCGGCCCCCATCGCAGACGACGTAGCAGACCTCCCCGTGATCCCTGCCCTCGCGGACGTACGACCCGGGGTGGTTGCGGCATGCCCAGAAGAGGTACTGGCGGTAGAACTCCTCCTCGGTCTGGCCCTCGACGATGAACGCGGCGCCCGCGCCGTAGCTCTCCGCACGCATCATGCCTCCAGGTATTCCGACAGGGCCCTGACGCCGTCGTCGCCGCCCGACATGAGGTCGAAGAGGTAGTCCCCGTAGCCCATCCCGCGGCTGCGGGCGTTCTCGATGACCTCGTCCACCGCGCCCGGCCTTATCCTCCTGAACGAGGCAACGCCGTCCTGTCTCGGGACCCCGACGTACAGGCTCTCCGGGCGGAGGTACTGCACGAGATAGGGGGAGTGGCTGGTGAGTATCAGCGAGCTCTCCCGAAGGTTCTCGTCCAGCGTCTCGAGGAGCTCCTCGAGCATCCTGGGATGGATGCTGGTCTCGACCTCCTCGATCGCGACGCAGCCCGCCCCGATCTCTCCCCCGATGATGACGTTCGTGACGAGCCAGATGAGCCTCTTCGTCCCCGTGGACATGCGCGAGACGTCGACCGGCTGGTTGAGGTGCTCGTCACGAATGGTCACCCGGTACATCTCGTCTCGGATGCGAAGGGGGACGTCGACCCCCTCGTCTCCCTCGAAGGTCGCGCTGAGCTGGTCGTGGACGTCCTGCTTGACCTCGTAGGCGTCGACGGAGACGCTCGCGAAGCTCGGGAAGAGCGTGTGAATCGCGAAGAGGAGGTCCTGGTAGCGGTTCGGGGCGATGGTCTTGAGGCGGTACAGGGCGCGCGGGAGGTCCCTGTCGTCGAGGACCAGGTCGCTGTCGGAGAGCCTCTCCCAGGTGAAGTCGACGGGAAGGGGGTCGAACCTCTGGCTGGCGTCAAGGGAGGAGCAGATCGCGAACGACAGGGTCTGGATGCTCTTGACCGTGTGGTTGATCTCGATGTCGTCGATCGCGGTCAGGACGTCGATGGCAAGCTGGTTCGACTCGAGAGACACCCTCCTGAAGGACCTGGTCTCCTTGCTCTTGCGGTACTGCCCGGAGTTCCTTCTCAGGAACGAGGTCCACCTCTTCCCGTCGGGAGAGGCCTGCAGCGTCTCGTCGACGATCCTGCGCCCGCTCCCGTCGTCTCTCGCCCACACGAGGGAGAACCCGTACCGGACCACCCGGTACTCGGGGTCTGCCCCCTCGTCCTCGAACTCGACGAGGAACTCGTATGGTGCCGAGGCCATGCTCGTGACGAGGGGGATGGCGTCCGCCCTCGCCATCATCGCGTCCCTGGACTTCGGGCTGGAGGATATGAAGTCGGAGGCGAAGGCGATGGCGTCGAGGAGGTTGGACTTCCCGAAGTTGTTCGGGGAGACCGCGGCGATGATGCCGGGGAACCTCAGCGTGGTTCTCGAAAGGTTCCTGAAGCCTCCCACCGTGATGCTCAAGAGCTTCATTGTTCTCACCCCTATCAACAAATCATTCATCGAGATTGAGGTTGGCCGCATTTTACCAGATGCTCGGTAAATCTCTGACATCTGATGTAATATAAAATGACTTTTCATCCGCAGTGATTGAGCGGCCAATCAGCTTGCCTTCGGCCTGAGGCTCGTAGGTCAAGAGACGGCCTACGAGCGCTTCGGAATTCCATCTGTCCCCTCCGCCGACCTCTCTAACGGACAGCGCCACAGCAGGGTGAACAACCTCCTCGCAAAGTTGAGGATAAGCGGGCGATTCGATTTGCGGTCAATGGCGAGAGCCGGGGAGAGAGCTCGGATAAGCCACGTCCGTCTTATCCGGGGTTATCCCAGCCGCAGCGCCCGAAACGAGCCTCTCGTCGATAAACCTGCAGCCCATCATGCGGGTAGAGGATACTCAGATTATCCGGCCTTATCCCTCGAGCCCTCGCAAGAGACGAGTGTGAGCGATTCGCCCACCACGGTTGTCCGGTCTCCTTTTAGGGGAGATGGGCGCTGGAGCAACCGGGTGGTCACGAGCGACGAGGGCAGGGCGGCAACGCCCTTGGCTCCTTGCACGGGGTGGTCCGGGAGGCGCTCGCCAACTCCCCCTTTCACGCCGGCCGCCAGCCGCTTTTCCGAGCGCCCTGCCGCCGTCTTCTCGGGCATTCGCGCCCCGCTGTCGGAACTGGCTGATTCTGCAGTCTTTGAGATCGTTGAAACCGGCTGATTCTGCTGCTAACATGCCTTTCGAAGGTGGATGATTCTTGTGTCCCGGGGAGGCGTCGTGTTCAGAAGGAAGTGTTACGAGAGGCTGCTCGAGTGGAAGCGGACCTCCGGCGGGCGAAGCGCCGTGCTCGTCGAGGGAGCCCGGCGCGTCGGAAAGACGACCCTGGTGAGGGAGTTCGCGGAGCGCGAGTACGAGGCCTCCCTCTACATCGACTTCTCCGTCGCGGGAAGGGCCACCCTCGACCTCTTCCGGGACCAGCGCGAGGACGTCGACACGTTCCTGAGGACGCTGCAGCTCCTGTACGGGACGCGCCTACCGGAGCGGCGCTCGGTCGTCATCTTCGACGAGGTGCAGCGCTTCCCGCTGGCGCGGGAGTACGTCAAGCACCTCGTCGCGGACGGGCGCTACGACTACGTCGAGACCGGCTCCCTCGTGTCCATAAGGAGGAACGTCGCGGGAATCGTCATCCCCTCCGAGGAGGACCGCCTCGAGCTCAACCCCATGGACTTCGAGGAGTACCTCTGGGCGACGGGCAACGACCTCTACGCCGAGGAGATAAGGCGCGCGAGGGAGGCGATGGAGCCGTTCCCCGACCCCGTCCACGCGAGGCTCATGCGTCTCTTCGACGAATACATGATCGTGGGCGGCATGCCACAGTCCGTGGAGGCGTTCGCGCAGGAGCGCGACTTCCTCCCCTGCGAGCGGGTCAAGCGCCGCATCCTCGACCTGTACCTCGAGGACATCTCGAAGTTCGGGGGGACGGAGGCGAGGAGGGCTCGGGCGATCTTCCAGGCGATACCCGGCCAGCTCTCCGCCGCGTCCAAGCGCTTCAAGTTCTCCTCTCTCGGCGGGGGCGCCCGCTACGAGGACTGCGAGCCGGCGCTCGACTGGCTGGCGGACGCCCACGTGGCCAACGTGTGCCGTCTGTGCACGGACCCCTCGGTGGGGCTCCGCCTCAACGAGGACGCCAGCTCGCTCAAGTGCTACATGGCGGACACGGGCCTGCTCGTGTCGCACGCCTTCGCCGACGGGCCGGAGTCCATGGGGGTCCACCGCGACCTCCAGCTCGGGAGGGTCTCGGTCAACCGCGGGATGATCGCGGAGAACGTCGTGGCCCAGCAGCTCCGCGCGTCCGGACACGCGCTCTTCTACCACGCGTGGAGCGAGCCGGCGACCAGGGAGGGCGGCAGGCCGCGCCCGAGGGAGGTCGACTTCCTCGTCTCCCGCGGCTTCTCGGACGCGGGGGGAAAGCTCCGCGTGAGCCCCGTCGAGGTCAAGTCCACCAAGAGCTACAGCACGGTCTCGCTCGACGATTTCCGCGGGCGGTACGGGTCGCGCGTGGGGGACGAGGTAGTCCTGCACCCCAAGCAGCTCCGCTCCGAGGGGCGCCGACAGTACCTTCCCCTGTACATGGCCCACTGCGTGTAGCGCCCCCCTGGCTGCTGTCGCGCCGCCAGGGCAGACCAGTCACGCAAGTGCGCCCCGCGCAGGGGCCGAGGGTTCAGGCCGGATAAGTCGGATAGCCACCGAGCCCATGCTGGGCTGCGGGCTTTCCGTCGAGAAGTCCGTCTCTGGCGTCGCGGCCCAGATGGCGGCGGATAGAATCGGACGCATCTTATCCCGTCCTGTCCGCGGCCCTTTTCCGAGGGCGAGGCTCGGCCGGACACGATTCCGCCGCACCCGTCGGCGAACGCTTCGGCGCCCGGGCGAACCGTTCGGCGTTTCGGCGAACGCCCGATCGTCAGCCTCCCAGGAGGTACCTGTAGGAGCGCCCCTCCCTGACCCTGACAACCCTCGCGTCGAGCGAGAGCAGCTCCCTGAGCCTGCCCTGGGCGACCCTCTCGGAGACGCCGAACAGTCCTTGGACGCCGGTGAACGAGTACTGCTACGCGCTCATCACGGACTACCTTACGAAGAGCGGCAGGGCAAGTCACTCGGAAATCGACAGCGTCGTGTTTCCCGCCCTCTCCACCGACCTCTCCGACGAGGAGCGCTGCAACAAGGTGAAGAACCTCCTCGCAAAGCTGAGAAAGGGGCGAGCGATTCGATATACGACCGATGGCGGAAGCCGGGGATGGGAGCTCGGATATGTCACGTCCGACTTATCCGGGGTTATCCCGGCCGCAGCGCTCGAAACGAGTCTCTCGTCGATAAACCTGCAGCTCATCATACGGGTAGAGGATATTCATATTATCCGACCTTATCCCTCGAACCCTCGTAAGAAACGAGTGTGGACGATTCGCCCACCACGGTTGCCCGGTCTCCTTTTAAGGGAGATGGCGCCGAATCCGAATCATCGATTCGCCCCTTCGGTTCCTGTGAACATGGTCAGCATTTAGTCAATGTGAAAAACCTGACTCAGATGCAAATCTTTCACATGGTCAATCAGTCGCACGGAATCGCCCAGAGACGCTCTTCTCAAGAGACGAAATCCCGCCATCGGCTATCATGTGAAAAATCTGCACCGACAGCGAGTTTCTCACATTGGGGGCAGCCGTGATCATCCGACAGAAGTACCTCGACCAGCTCCTGCGCTTCAGGGACCAGGACCTCATCAAGGTCGTCACCGGCGTGCGCCGATGCGGCAAGTCGACGCTGCTCGACATGGTGCGCGAGAGGCTGGCGGACGAGGGCGTGCCCGAGGAGAGGCTCCTCACCTTCAAGATGGAGTCGATGGAGTTCGACGGCATCGGGGGCTACCGCGACCTCTACGCCATGGTCAGGGAGAGGGCGTCCGGGGTCGAGCGCCCCTACCTCTTCTTCGACGAGCTCCAGCAGGTCGAGGGCTGGGAGAGGGCCATCAACTCCCTGCGCGTGGACCTCGACTGCGACATCTACGTGACGGGCTCGAACGCCTTCCTCCTCTCCAGCGAGCTCTCCACGTTCCTCACGGGGCGCTACGTCGAGGTCGAGATGCTGCCCCTCACCTTCTCCGAGTACCTGGACTTCCGGGGCATGGAGTGGTTCGGGGCGGGGAGCGCCCAGGCGGACCTCGTGAGGCTCAGCGACGGCGGGTACGGCTCCCTGCAGGCCGTGCTCGACCAGTACCGTCGCTACGGCGGCCTGCCCTTCCTCGCGCTCTCGGAGCCCGACCCCGAGGCCCACCGCTCGTACATGAGGTCGCTCTACGACACCGTGATCGTGCGCGACATCCTGGAGCGCGAGCGGCGCCGGGGCAGGAGGCAGATAACCAACCCGGACCTGCTGCGCCGCCTCTGCTCCTTCCTCGCGGACAACGTGGGCAACGAGAGCTCGGTGAACAGCATCGCCGGGACCATCCGGGCCGAGGGCCTGCGCACGGCGAACGACACCGTGGACGCCTACCTCTCCGCGCTGAGGGAGGCCTACCTCTTCTACCGGGCGAGGCGCTACGACATCAGGGGCAAGGAGCTCCTCAAGACCGGGGGCAAGCACTACGTGGTGGACGTGGGCCTGAGGAGCTTCCTCGGCGGCTACCGCGACGCGGACCAGGGCCTCGTCTTCGAGAACATCGTGTACCTCCAGCTCCTCTACGACGGATACGAGGTATCCGTGGGCAAGCTCCGCTCCGGCGAGGTCGACTTCGTCGCCACGCGCGGGGGCGAGCGAGTCTACGTGCAGGTGACGGAGGACATGACCGACCCCGCCACCATGGAGCGCGAGCTGGCGCCGCTGCGCGCCGTGCGGGACGCCTGGCCCAAGGTGGTCGTCACCATGCGGGGGAGCTACCCCACGGACGTTGACGGGATACGGATAGTCTCCGCCGCGGACTTCCTGCTGCACCGACGCCGGTAGCGCGCGGGCGAGGGAGGGGCACAGCAGGGCGGAGCCGGGGTCACGCGAAAGAGACGTCGGCGCGCGGCGTCCCCCGCCCGCCGAGGGGCGTCCCCCGCCCGCCGAAGCTCACGCGCCCGAAACGGAGCGACCCTCCCCTCAGGATAAGGTTGCTTAAAGCAACCTGACGCGATTGGTGGTCCGCCATGCACGCCACGGATTCCGCGGGCAGGGGCCTCAGGCCCACGCTCCTCTCGACGCTCCTCACGGCCGTAGCGGCCCTGGCCGTCATCCTGGCGGCGCCCGCCCCGGCCCTCGCCTCGTACCTGGGGTTCCCGGACGTCGGGGGCTGGGAGTGGTACGCCCAGGACGGCACGCTGCGCTACGCCGTGGAGCACGGCCTCATCACCGGAAACGCGAGCGGCACGTTTGACGGCGGCGGCACGGTAAGCCGCGCGCAGGCCGTCACCGTGATCTGGCGCGCCGCTGGCAGGCCGTCCGCGTGGTCCGCGAGCTTCCCCGACTGCGACTACTCGGACCAGTCCTTCTACGGCGACGCGGTGCGCTGGGCCCGCGCGGAGGGCGTGGTCTCCGGCTACGAGGACGGCCGCTTTGGCCCCGGCGACCCCGTCACGCGCGAGCAGCTAGCCAAGATGGTCGCGGACTTCGCCCGCAGCGTCGGCGCCGACGTCTCGAGCTCGGGCGCCCTTCCCTTCGTGGACGCGGGGCTCGTCTCCAGCTCCTGCGAGGACCAGCTGGCGTGGTGCGTCGAGCGAGGCATCATCAGCGGCGAGAGCCGCGCGGACGGAACCTACGCCAACCCGCGGGGACCGGCGCAGCGCTGCCAGCTCGCCAAGATCATGGCAATCGCGCACCGCGACGTCATCGTCCCGCAGCTTGGGTACGAGCTGCAGCCCGAGTACCGCACGGGCGACCTCGTCATGCTCACGGGCGTCGTCTCCGAGGAGTCCTGGCAGCACCCCACCATGGGCCGCACGCCCTTCTACGTGCTCCATCTGGATCGCCCCGCCACCTTTGTCATGGACGAGGGCTCCGGACAGGCGCGCTACGCCAACGTGACCGAGGTGCAGATCTGGGACGGCGAGTACTACCCCATGCCCACCAACGTTCCCGTGGTCGTGCGCGCAAGCGTCTTCGTGAACCCGCTCACGCACTGGGCGAGGCGCTCCTGCATCGTCAGCAACAGCACCGTGACGCCGCTGTAGCCCCGCGATCCGAGGGCACATGCGAGGCGAGTAGGGCATCTGCACGGCACAACAGAGAGGGGGAGAGATGAGTCGCAGGGCTGGCAGTCCGCTGTCCTTCCTGGCGCTTGCGGCGCTCCTGCTTGCGGCACCGGTCACCGCGCGAGCCGGGTACCTCGGCTTCGAGGACGTCTCGGTGGTCGACTGGGCGGCGCGTCAGGGCTACGTCGAGTACGTCACCTCCGAGGGCCTCATGACCGGCCTCACCGAGACGTCGTTCGGGCCAGGTGAGCCCGTCTCCCGCGCGCAGGTGGCGACCATCCTCTGGCGCGTGGCGGGCGAGCCCGCGCCGTCCGCGGATGCGCCTCGCTTCCCGGACTGCGACTACTCCGACGCGTCCTTCTACGCGGACGCCGTCTCCTGGGCGCGCGAGACCGAGGTCGTAACCGGCTACCAGGACGGGCGCTTTGGCCCGGCGGACCCGGTCACACGAGAGCAGCTGGCCACCATGCTCATGCGCTACGCGAGAAACGTTGCACGCGAGGACGTCTCCGCCGACGACTCGGCGCTCTCGGGCATGGTGGACGCAGGCTCGGTCTCCGGGTTTGCCCGCGAGGGGATGGCCTGGGCCGTGAGCGAGGGCATCGTCTCCGGCGACCTCTCCGCCGGCGCGCCGCGCGCCTTCCCGCAGTCCCCCGCACAGCGCGACCAGACGGCGAAGATGGTCTCCGTGTTCCATGCGGAGGTCCTGGGGATGGGGAGGCTTCCGGAACCCGTGCGCCTGGGACGGTACGGCTCCTTCCTCGCAAAGGTGAGGGAGCTCGAGGGTGGCCACGGCACCGCGCAGCTGGTGAGCGGCGTGCGCGACTGGGGCTTTGCGGTCGAGCCGGCCAACTGGCTCGTGGGCACCTGCTTCGCCGGGGTGATCGACTTCGGCGACGGCGAGGAGAGGCTCGTCACCGCCTTCTCGAGGCCGGGCGTTGCCCAGCGCTACCCGGATGCCTGGGACGACTACCACGTCCAGGTCTGGGAGTACGACGAGGCGGCGGACGCGACGAGGCTGTCCTGGGAGGGCGGCTCGACCCTTCTCAGCGTGGGCTATCCGCGGGTTGAGCTCTCGGTCTCGCCGGACGGCTCGAGGACGTACATCCACGTGAACCGGCAGGGGGATGAATCCCTCTTCGTCGGGGTCGCCGCCGACGGCTCCTTTGGGGTGGTGCGCAGTGCGAGCGCCTACTACACGGGCAGCGGCACCTCTGCCAGCCAGTGGCACTACATCGTGGACGGCCGCGAAGTCAGCAACGCCGGGTACTGGGCTGCCCTCCGCGAGATGGGCCTGCCCACCAACACGACAGACGGCAACCTGGCCATGTACGAGTTCACGAGCGACGCCGACGTTGCCGTGGGGCTGCCCGAGGTGACGCTCGCCAAGACGCGAGAGACGATCGCCTGGCTGGAAGACGTGGCGTAAGGGGTCCGCAAAAGATGCTGCTCTCTCTTTGAGCCCGCTGGCGCGACGGGTCGCCCCGCAATGGCCCTCCAGAACATCCATGAGGGGGCCATCTCCCTCATGTCGGGATTATGGGGCAGGATGTTGGTCGCCGTTGTCTCCTCCTTTCTAAAAAGGAGACAACACATGACAGCTTGCAGGAACAAGGCCTCGCGCGCGGTGACCGCGGCCCTCGTGGGCGTGCTCTCCGTGGGCGCGGTCCCGATGGTGGCCATGGCGG
>NZ_NFIZ01000022.1 GCF_002159625.1 Olsenella sp. An285 | reverse complement strand
GATGGGGGTGCGGCTTTGCGACGGTTCTGACCCAGAAAGTGTCGCGGAGCCGCACCCCCTTTCTTGACGTGCGGGGGAGCGACACAATTGCCGAGAAGAACGTCGCGCCCCCCCCCCCCCCCCGCCGCCGGCACCAGACGTCGCGGCATGGGCTACAATGGCCAGAGGCAAATCCCCTAAGAGAAGGGTCCGCATGAAACCTCGACCTCACAGTCGATGACCTGCGGCGTGCTCCGCGAGCGGACGCGCCGCCAGACGCAAGGCGCACGGCGCGACTAAGGAGCACGAATGATCTACCTGTCCCAGCTCTTGGGCAACCCCGTTCTTGACGCCGACGGTGAGAAGGTCGGCACGGTCTCCGACCTTGGCATCGCCACGGGCGAGGTCTTCCCCCGCATCACGAGCCTGGCCTTCATGGGCCCGGGCCGCACCCCCATCATGATCTCCTGGCGCAAGTTCGTGGACACCTATGACGAGCACGAGGTCCACCTCAAGGTCATAGCCACGGACCTGCGCTTCTCCTACCTCCAGCCGGACGAGGTCCTTCTCGCCCGCGACATCCTCAACAAGCAGATCGTGGACACCCACGGCATGCGCGTCGTGCGCGTGAATGACCTCAAGCTCTCGGACACGAGCTCCACCCAGCTGCGCCTGCTGGGCGCGGAGGTGGGCGCGCGCGGGCTTCTCCGCAGCCTCCACCCGGCGCTCGAGCGCGTGGCCCTGCGCCTGGCGCGCACCTTCGGCCACCCCATGCCGGAGAAGATCATCGCGTGGAGCTACATGGACCTCGTGGAGCGCGACCTCTCCAACGTCAAGCTCTCCGTCTCCCACAAGACGCTCGACGACATGCACCCCGCCGACATCGCGGACATCATCGAACGCCTGGACCCGCGCCTGCGCGGCCAGGTCTTCGCGCAGCTGGACGACGAGCAGCGCGCCGGAGCCATGGCCGAGTTCGACGACGACGCAATGGCCGCCGAGCTCATGGGCAACCTCACGGAGACCGACGCCTCGCGCATGCTGTCCGAGATGGACCCCGACGACGCCGCCGAGCTGGTCTCCGAGCTCGACTACGACAAGGCCGAGAAGCTCCTGCGCCTGATGGGCGTCCAGGAGCAGCGCGCCATCCGCCAGCTGCTGGGCTACCGAGAGAACACCGCGGGCCGCATCATGACCTCCGAGGTGGCCTCCATCGCCGAGACCGCCACCGTGGCCGACGCCGTGGAGCTGCTGCGCGGCCTGGACGAGGACTTCGAGTCCGTGCGCTACGTCTACCTCACGGACGAGGACGGCAAGCTCTCCGGCGTGGTGACGCTCAACGCCCTCATCGTGGCCGAGCCCGAGACGCGCCTCTCGGAGCTCGCGACCGAGGACCTCGTGACCGCCAGCCCCGAGGACGACCAGGAGGACGTGGCGGAGGACATCGCCAAGTACAACCTGCTGGCCATGCCCGTCGTGAACGACGAGGGGCGCCTGCTGGGCATCGTCACCGTCGACGACGCGCTGGACGTCCTGGAGGAGGAGCACGCCGAGGACCTGCGCGTGGCCGGTGGCTCGACGGAGGGCGACGACTCCGGGCACGCGAGCACCCTCATCTGGCTCGTGCGCCGCAACGCGTGGGTCGCCCTCTGGGCCCTGGGCGTGCTTGCGCTCGCGTTTGCGGCGGGCGGCAGCCTGGGCCTGGGGGAGACGCTCGCCGCCGCCATCCCCCTTGCGGTGGCGCTCGTGCTCGCGGACGACGCCGTGAGCTACGTCACCAACTTCTTCCTGGAGAACGACCCGGACGACGAGGACTCCCCCTCGATGATCGGCTTCACCTTCAAGGGCCTTGGCCTGGGCATCTCGCTCGGCGCCCTCGTAGCGCTCATCGTGCTCGCGCTCGAGAGCGTCATCGCCTCGCCCGCCGTGCCCACGGTCCCGTCCTCCCTCGGCGACCTCGGGCGCGCCCTCGCCACGGGCGGCGCCGCAGCGGCCGTGGCCACGTTCGTCTCGTTCGCCTCCTCGCCCGTCTACCTGGGCGTGCTGCGCAGCCGTGACGAGCACAACAAGGAGACCTCGGGCTTCACGCTCTCCATGGTGTCCATGCTGGTTGCCGTGGCCGTGTTCCTGGCCGCCGTGATGCTGCTTGCCGGCCCCATGGGGCTGGTGGGGTAGCCGTGGCGGAGCTCAGGAGGGACGCTGGCGAGAAGAACGCCCAGCCGGGAAGCAACCAGAAGGGCGCTCCCGCGGGCCGCACGCGCCTGCAGCCGCGCCTCATCCTCGCGGCCATGGGCCCGGGCATGGTGGCGGCGCTCGCCGGCGCGGACGCGGGCGGCGTGGCCACCTACTCCAACGCCGGCGCGCTCTTTGGCTTCCACCAGCTCTGGACCGTGCCCGTCATGTGCTTCCTGCTCATCGTGGCGCAGGAGACCGCGGCGCGCATGGGCTGCGTCACCGGCAAGGGCCTCGCCTCCCTCATCCGCGAGCAGTTTGGCGTGCGCCTCTCCGCGCTGGCCATGCTCGCCCTGCTGATCTCCAACACCACGGTCACGCTCTCCGAGTTCGCGGGCATCGCCTCGGCGCTCGCCCTCTTTGACGTGCCTCCTGTGGTCTCCGTGCCGGTGGCGGCGCTCGCCATCTGGCTCCTCACGATGAGCGGGTCCTACCGCCGCATAGAGAAGGTGCTCCTGGCCATCGCGTGCGTCTTCGTGACCTACATCGTGGCCGGCGTCATGGTGGGACCCGACTGGGGCGAGGCGCTGCTCAACACCGTTGTCCCGCACGTCCACGCCACGCAGCAGTACCTCTCTCTCCTGGTGGCCAGCGTCGGTACCGCCATCGCGCCCTGGATGCTCTTCCTGGCACAGAGCAACGTGGTCGAGAAGAACGCCCGCGCCGAGGACCTCCCCTACCAGCGCATCGACACCGTGACCGGCGCCGTCGCCGCGAGCGTCATCTCCTGGTTCATCATCCTCACCACCGGCGCCGTGCTCAACCCCGCCGGCATCCAGGTGAGCAGCGCGGAGGACGCGGCCGCCGCGCTGGCGCCGCTCGTGGGCGACTACGCCGAGGCCCTCTTTGGCGCGGGTCTCACCGGCGCCTCCTTCCTCGCCGCCTGCGTGCTGCCCGGCATCACCTCGAGCGCCGTCTGCGAGGCCTTTGGCTGGGAGCGCGGTGCGGACCGCAGCTGGGCGGAGGCGCCCGCCTATCGCGGCATCATCACCGCCGTCATCGCCATCTCTGCCGTGGTGGTGCTGATACCCAACGTCAACCTCTTTGGCATCATGATGATCGCGCAGGTCATCAACGGCGTACTGCTGCCCGTCCTCCTGGTCTTCATGGTGCTCATAGCCAGCGACAAGCACGTGATGGGCCGCTACGTCAACGGTCGCCTGTGGAACGCGCTCACTTGGCTCACCATCGTTGCCGTGGTGGTGCTCACCGTTATCATGTTTGTCATGGGAGTGGGTTGACAGTTTGCCCGTGTGACAGTTTGCCCGGGTCAAACTGTCAACCAGCAGGCGCGGGGGCTGCCGTGAGCATCGACAAGACGCTGATATGGCTCGGCAACAAGCGGGAGAAGCTCGTGGACACGCTGCCCACGATCCTCTTCTTCATCGCGCTGCTCTGGATCGTCACGCTGGGCTTTGGCTCTGACTACCTGCTGGTGGTCTCCCCCTACACCACGCTCTTCGAGACGCGCCTGCGCAAGTACAACCCGCCCACCCAGTACGCGCGCTTCTTCCTCGTGAGCGCGTTCGTGCTGCTGGCGGCGCGCGTTGCCGTCTCCAACGTGGTCCTGAGCGTGCTGGTGAACCTCTGCGTGCCGTTCTTCCTGGTGTTCATGCGCTCCTCGCAGCTCAACCCCCGGCGCTACTTCCCCTACACCATGCTCTTCTGCTGGCTCGAGCTCAGGCCCTACGCCATCGTGGACACGTTCTGGACGCAGGCAGCCGTCCTCGTGACGTCGTGCGGCCTTCTCACCCTGTGCCTGCTGGTGGCGGGCATCGCGCGCCACCGCGCGGACGAGCCGCGCGAGCAGCTCCACGACTGCATCCGCCGCCTCGCGGCAGACCTGCGCGCTGCGGCCGCCACCGGCACGGACGGCCCGCTCAGAGGCGAGCTCCTGCGCCTGAGAAGCGACTTCGCCCGGCTTGCCTACACCGCGCGCGAGGACTCCTCGGCACCGGCCCGCGTGACCGACCTCCTGGACATGTTCGCCACGCTCGCCCAGCGCACCGCCTATCTCACGGGCAGCTCGGACTGGACGGAGGAGCACGCCGAGCAGCACAACCAGGCGCTCATCTCCCTCGCGGAACTCACGGAGGAGCTCGACGTGGCCCTGAGGCTCGAGTCCGCGGAGGCGTGCGAGGCGCTCCTCCCCAAGGCCCGCGCCCTCCTGGGCGAGACCAAGATCCGCGAGGAGCGCTTTCGAATCTTCTTCCAGGGCTATCTCAACCTGGTCATCCTCATCCTGCGCACCGCGGCCGACCCGCACCAGCGCCCCTGGCGCCTCACCCCGCGAGGCCTCGCCCGCGTGGCCGTCTTCCGCAAGCGCCCGAGCCTCGACTCCTTTGAGATGCGCTTTGCCGTGCGCTGCGGAGCCGTGCTCGCGGTGAGCTGCACCGTCAACCTGCTCTTCCCCGTGGAGAAGCTCTACTGGTTCGCACTCCACGCGTTCCTGCTGCTGCAGCCCTTCCCGGACGAGTCCGTCCGCCGCATGCGCACGCGCATGGTGGGAACGGCCATTGGCTGCGTCTTCGTGCACGCCGTGGCGCTCCTCAACCTGGACTACGCGGGCATCACCATCCTGGGCATGCTGCTCGTGGCGCCGCTCTACGCCTCCAAGCCGGGATCTGTCACCTCGGCGTTCTTTGCCACGGCCTACGCCGTCACCATGGCCAGCGTCTCCATCGACGACTCCTACGCCACCGGCATGCGCCTCGTGAGCCTGGTGCTGGCCGTGATAACCGTGGCGCTGGTCAACCGCCTGGTGTGTCCCACCTCGGACCGCCGCCTCTTCGTGGCCAACGTACGCCAGATGTTCGACATGATCGAGCACTACTGGGACCTCGTGCGGGAGACGCTCGTGGGGCGCGTGGACACCGTGGTCTCGTCCGAGACGCTCCTGCACTTCCAGATGGTCCACACGCAGGCGGCCCGCTTCGTCGAGGGGCTGGGCAAGGGCGGCGAGAAGGACCCCGAGGTTGCGGAGCTCGCCCGGTACCGCAACGCGGCGGAGCGGGCCACCTTCTGCCTATGGGAGATTATGTGCGAGCTGGAGCAGCTGGAGCTCATGGTGCGCCTGCGGGAGGTGCGTCCGGAGGAGCACAAGACCTTCCAAAAGATCGTCGAGCTCGCGCAGTCGAACTGCGACCCGCGCCGGTTTGGCACCGGGATCGCTGACGCCCGCGGGCTCGTGGCGAGGCTCTCCGAGCCCGACCTGCGCTACGTGCTGGGACAGTACATCGAGCGCGCCGGCGAGCTGCGCCGCGCCATCGACGACGCCCAGGGCGCCCTCGTGGAGAAGCCTTCCTACCTGGACGAGGTCCGCGGCTAGCCGTGCAAAAGGGACAGGCACTTTCGCACGGTCCCCGTCCCCTCGACTGGCGTGCCTCCGTCAGGCCGGTTACCGGCCCAGGAGCCGCTTGATCTTCGACCACTGCGCGGCGGGGTGCTTGACCGCGTAGCCCACGAAGCGCCGCACGCGCGCGAGCGGCACGAGCGGCCGCGCCCAGCGGTGCCGATGGTAGAACGGCATGTTGATCTCGAGCCAGCCCTCGTCCGGGAAGAAGAAGTCGCGCAGGAAGGCGGCCCGCCCGCGCCCGGACCCCTTGCTCAGCCTGGCCATCTTGCGGTCCATGTAGCGCTCGGAGGTGCCGTACGTGCCGCTCCCCACCATGTAGAGCAGAAGCGCGAGCATCTCGCCCTCGGGGTCGCGCCCCTCGCCCAGGGACTTCTCGCTCAGCCGGCGGAGCGCACGCTCGAAGTCCGCCATCTCCAGCGCCTCCAGCTGCTCGGCCACATAGGCCATGTCCAGCTGCCCCGCATAGGCGTCCAGGAACACCTTCACGTCCAGCAGGATGCGTATGCCGCAGCCGCTCCCGTCAAAGTGCTTGAACGCGTGCGCGATGAGGTAGACGTACTCGTCCTCCGGCGAGAAGCGCAGCTCGTAGACGGCAGAGCCGCCCACCTCGCCCACCACGCGCTCCAGCCGGGCGCGCGCCCAGGGGCTGGCGTAGTAGCGCGCCATGGGGGCGTCCCCGCGCGCGAGCGCGCGGTGCAGCTCAAAGTTGTAGACAGGCTTCTTGAGAAAGCTCTCGTGGTTTCCCTTCTCCTGGGAGGCCGTCTCGTACCCGCGCGCCTCCATCACGCGCACCACGGCCTCCCGCGCGGCGTCCACAGAGCGCTCGCGCTCCTCCCCCGTGGCGCCCCGCACGCGAAAGCCTCCCGCGGGGTCCGGCTCCACAAAGCCGTAGAGCAGGTCGTTGTCCGCCATGGAGCGCATCTCGGGGCGCGGGTAGAGCGGCGCCACGTTCACGCCCTTGAGCGGCAGCGTGCTCACCCCCGCGGCATGGAGGTCCTCCAGCACGCCCTCGCGCTCCACGTCAAAGAGCATGCGGCGGTAGAGCGTGCCGTCCGCCTCCGCCCGCCAGCGGCGCCGGAGATCGTCGGGCACATCGTCCGCTCGCTCCGCGCCAAACCAGCTCGCCCCCTCCAGGCTGTTCCACGCGGCAAGGGCGTGCACCCGTTCCCACGTGCAGCCCTCCGGCAGCGGTCGGGGCGTCTCCCCAGAAAACGAGCAGTGCAGGACGTGCAGCAGGTACGTTGCCGCCGCGGCCCCGCGAGGGTCTGCGGCAAAGCCCCCTATCCCCAGGGAGGCAAGGAGCTCGCCGTCAGGAGACGCGGAAGCCCCGGCAGGGACCTCGCCGGATTCGTCACGCGCGGTCTTGGGCTGGGCCATGGGGCTCCTCCTTGAGGTCGATGATCCTGTCGCACGCGGCGAGCGTGCCAGAGCGGTGGGAGACAATGAGCACGGTGCGGTCCTCCAGCTCCTTGAGCGAGGCCAGGAGCCTCCGCTCCGTCCCGGAGTCCAGGGCGGAGGTCGCCTCGTCCAGAAGCAGGATCGGCGCCCCGCTGTAGAGCGCGCGGGCAATGGCCAGGCGCTGCATCTGCCCCTCGGAGAGGCCGTAGCCGCGCTCGCCCAGAACGGTCTCGTACCCGCGCGGCAGCGCCTCCACAAAGTCGCTCGCGCACGCCTCCTCGCACGCGCGGCGCACCCGGGCGTCGTCGATCTTCTCCACGTCGTCGGAGAAGGCCACCACCTCGCGGATGGTGCCGGACATGAGGTTGTTGCCCTGCGGCACGTAGGCAAAGAGCCCCGCCGGGAGGTCCGCCACGTCGGCCGCGCCGTCCCCGAACGCCACCTCAACGCGGCCGGAGAGCGGCGCGTAGACGCCCAGCAGGAGCTTCAGCGCCGTGCTCTTGCCAATGCCGCTGGGCCCGGCAAAGGCCACGGTCTCGCCGCGGCGCACGGTGAGGGAGAAGTCGTCCAGCACGGGCCTGTCGTCGTCATAGGCAAAGCTCACGTGGTCAAAGCGCAGCCCCGTCATGCTGCGGCAGCGCTCGCGCAGGCTCTCGCGCGAGGCCTCGTCCTCCAGGCGGCGCGCCCCGTCTGCCCCGCGCAGCTCCATGAGGCGCTCGGCGCTGGCGAGCATCGCTGCATAGCGCGAGACGCTGCCGCTCAGGCTCGCAAAGGGCGACTGCACCTGGCCTATGAGCTGCACCACCGCCATGAGGGTGCCGTAGGTGAGGGTCCCCCGCAGGATGCCGTACCCGCACCAGACAAAGCCCACGAGGTAGCTCAGCTGCACGGCAAGCGAGAAGCCCGACCCGCAGAGATTGGAGAAGCGGTTCCTGCGCAGCCGCTCCTCGCGGTGCGCCCCCATGTTGACAGCGTTGGTGCGCAGCACCTTCTCCTCGCAGCCGTACGCGTGGATGACGAGCATGCTCTCCAGGCACTCCTGGAGAAACACCCGCACGGTGCCCTCGGCCTCCTGTACGGCGCGGTGCATGCGCTTGAGGCGCGGCCTCAGCACGGCAGAGACCACCGCCACGATGACGCCGCCCACCATGAAGAGCGCGGCCAGGGCGGGAGTGAGCGAGAAGAGCGCCCACATGACGCCCACCAGACGTATGCCCATGGCGCACACCAGCGGCGCGAGGGAGACCGCGCCGTCCGTCACCACCTGGACGTCGGACGTGAGCCGGTTCATGAGGGAGCCGGAGTGGTAGCGCATGGAGTCCCGCAGGTCCATGGAGAGGATCTGCCCAAAGACCCTGTTGCGCAGGGCATTGTCCAGCGAGGCCCGCGCGTTCTCGTTGAGCGAGCGGGAGACAAAGCGAAGGGCCACCTGCGCCACGAGCGCGGTGCAAAACTCGACGGAGAGAAGCCAGAAGCGCCCGCCGTCGCCCGCCACGGCTGCGTCTATGAGACCGCGCATGAGAAGGGCCATCGCCACGCCCAGCGCCGCCATCGCACCCTGCGCCACGCAGAGCGCGGCAACCAGGGAGAGCCGGCGCTTCCCGGACACGCGGGCGATCCACAGCAGCGCGTCTATCGCAACCGCCTCCGGATGGCCCCCAGCTTTGCCCGCACGCGCTTCCAGAGGGCGCGCACGGGATAGAGAAGGACCCAGATTCGCGCATACGCGCGATACCCGATGCCGCCCAGGTCAACCTGCCTATCCCCGCGATAGAGCCCCGTGAGCACGCCGATGACGTTGGCGTCCGTTATGTCGTACTCCCTGGCGAGGCAGTTGTCCCCGCAGATGACGTAGCCCCCGGGCAGGACCTCGACCACGCGGTGCAGGATGTACCTGTCGCCCCTGCGGTAGAGCGCGACATCGTACTTGCGCAGGCGCCCCGAGGGCGGCGTGACGATGATGGTGTCCCGCCTGTCACGGATGAGGGGCAGCATGCTCGTGCCCACAGAGGTGCTCACGAACATCCCCTCCGCGGCGATCACGTCCTCTATCCGGGCGGGACCCGGGGCCTCCACTCCCGTCAACGCTACTCGTCCAGGAGGTTGGCCTCGCGAGCCTTGGCGAGGAACTCCTCGACGTCCGCACGAGCGGTCTCGGGGTCGACGTCGTACGTAGAGACCATCCGCTCCACGATCTCGTCCACGGAGAGGTCCTCCTCCAGGCCGCGCCAGATGAGCTGGCCCGTGTCGTTGAGCTTGATCATGCCGTGAAACGCCTTGCTGGCCTCGCCCGTGGCAATGACCACGCCCACGCCGGCCACCTCGCGCATGACGAACCCCTGCTTGACCCTCATGTGTCGCACCGTCCCTTAAACAAAGCTTGGCGTCTGTGTTATCGGGCTCATACTATACCCCCTCCCCTTCTGAATAGATACTGAGAGGAGGTTGTGTTCAGGCACGTATCTACATATATTCACTTCGTTGATAACGCGTTTTGGCGTTGGGCCTTGCACTAAACTGGGGGAGGGGTAATAACCGTAAGAACGGAGAAGAACGCATGAGCAGACATGGCTTCAGAACCGCAATCGGCACCCTCTGCGCCGCGACCGCCTGCGCGGCGGGGCTGATACTGTCTTCGCCCATTCCGGCACAGTCGCTCGACTTTGGCTCCTCCGGATCCGGAGACACCTTTGATCAAAATACATACCGCAACATCCCCGACGTCCCAGCGACCGACTGGTATGCCACGGACGACATCCTGGGCTACGCGCTCGACAACGGCCTCATGACGGGGTACGACAACGGCTACTTCGGTCCCGCGGACCTCATCACCCGAAGCCAGGTGGTCACGGTTCTCTGGCGCATGGCCGGCGAACCCATCGTCGAGGCTGAAGCCTACGACGATGTTGACTACAGCTGGTTCTACGGTGATGCCGTCAACTGGGCACGCGTGGAGGGCGTGGCCACTGGCTACGCCGGAACCAACGGCTTCGGCCCAGACGACCCGGTCACCCGCGAGCAGCTCGCCAAGATGGTCACCGAGTTTGCCAAGAGCGAGGGTATCGACATCTCCGGCCACACGGACGTTTCCGGCTTTGCTGATGCCGACAGCATCTCTGACTGGGCGGTCCCCTATCTCGGCTGGTGCGCGTCTGAGGAGATCATCACCGGTCGCATCGCAAATGGTGGTTTCTATGCCGAACCTCAGAGCAACTCCCAACGCTGCGAGTTCGCAAAGATCGCCACGATACTGGATCGTGACGTGCTGGGCGAGGTTGAGGAAAAGCCAATATCAGAGGAGGAGCCTGAGCCGGCACCGAATCCGGAGCCGAATCCCGAAATCGAACCCACTCCAGAACCCAAGCCCGAGCCGACTCCGGAGCCGGACCCCGAACCCCAACCACACCCCGATCTAGAAGCCAGCCCTGACGAGGCTCCTGGGGATGATTCGGATTCAAACTCTCATCCAGAATACGACAATGACGACTCTGATGGGCAGTGGACCCCTCCCGTCTGGGGGTAGGCGTTTCCTAACGATTTGTTTCGACCTGCGACCTGTCATACACAATCTGGGGAAGTCACAAGTGACCTCCCCAGTTTTATCCCTCCAGTAAAGGGCCGAACAACCCCTCATAACTTGCCTTGAATGCACCGTCTGTCATATCACACGATAATATGAATAATCTGACCGAAGATAGTAGCTTTCCGAGCAACTCAAGGGTCTGAACTTTTGCAACCCCAGACGGAGGGAAATATGTCTGCCTCATTGCTCTTTCCAGCACCCTATCCGGACTCACTTGTTCTATCGTGTTTCGGTCTCCCCTATCAATAAAAACAATGGAATCGACTACAACCTTTGCGTTGGTTTGCCACCCTTCTTTTCCAGCCCATGGACTGCCGTATGCCATGGCACAGCCGCCTGACCCCTCCCATTGATTGATGCGTATAATTGGCTTGTCGCCATTAATTATTGATACATCATTCCCTAGGTTTTTCTTCCATAGCGAGATGTGCGTCGTTTTGCCCGTTCCAGATGGGGCCGCAAACAATACCCCTCTTTCTCGATAGGAAATGGCTGCGCTATGAAAGATGAAACAATCTTCACTCGGCAGCTGTCTTGCAACCGATGAATGGAGCGCCAAAGAGACTAACGCATCATGAGAGAAGCTCGGGCACTTCCTTTTATACTGCTGATATTCATCTAAGTCAGCATCGACAATCTTTCCATTCGCAATATGCGAACAATACTTTGTTCCGATTGCTTTAACCACTAATTTCGAATATTTAGTAATATTAAATGATAAGTCAGCAATATTGAGATATATGCTACTGTTATCAGTCAAATACGGGCTCCGTCCACCCGGAAGAGGGCGAAATCTCATCATGATTTATTCCTGAAGCATCAGTCTCTTCCATCGTGAGACCCACTCCAGTTTTTTCAGGTTCAGTCTGCGTCGTTCCCCCGTCAGTCGGCACGGCGAAAGTCAGAAGCTCTCCCGATTCAGGAGCTACTTCGTTTTTTTCAACTTCTCCCGCGTCTATTTCAGACCCTGTCGACCGTGTATCTTTTTCCGCGGAGTCTATGATCGGCTTGTCATAGATGACTCGATTCGAATCTATTACCTCCGAGCAAATCGATTCAACCGAGCCGGGGATGGAGACTGTTGCAATCGCAGTGCAGACGACAACAATTAAAGCAAGTGCAAGCACGCAAACAATTGTCAGTCGCACTGCTTTCATCTCCACCCCCAGCTCATTGTGACTACGAATCTACCTTGGTCCACAACTCAGCGTCCGGGGAGTCGGATATAAGCGATTTATCCCAAACCGGTGGAGTCCACCCTCCCGATTCCGCCAGAACATCGCCTTCGACCACTTTAACAACGAGGAAGGAAGGCTCATGATACTCCTCGGCAGCCATTACCTAGTTAACCCCCAGCTCTTGCGCCAAGCCGTTTCCGTCAGATCCAGGCCCGGTCTCTCCTGTTCCGCTTTCGCTAAAATCCAGAGAGAAAACCTCCTTGTCCTCAATCTGGACGATATGGAATACGGGTGCTTCGTAACGCTTCATCGCAAACTCCTTTAATACCTAGCAACGTCTTTGACCGTCGAGTGCCAATAGCCATCTTCGGCTGTACTGGGCATGCCCTCGACTCTTGTCCCGTCTATGGTTATCCAATAAGTTTTAACCCTAATATCATTATTGAAATCACTATTGTTTATCGGAAGGTTAATCGAAGAGAAGGCTTTTGCGGTCGCAATGTACCCAGAGGGGTTAGATGCGACAGGCTTGCCATCGACCGTGGAAACCAGTTGTCCGAAGACTTTCGTAGCCTTCGCGTTCCACACCAACGTATCCTCGTTATAGACTTCATAACCAATCATCGAGTAGTTAAGAGAATCAATGAAGGTAATGATGCGCATTTCGGTTTTATCGGAACTGGCATTAGTGCCCGCCCAAACCTGCCTCATCGGATGAGTCAGCTGCTTATCGACAAACTTGCAGTATGCTTTTCCGGTGGTTTCTGTCACCTTATCTGCTTGCATCTGACTGCCGTTGCCCATATCATTCGCATCCGACAAACCACACTTTTCCGATTTCCACCATCCAGCAAACAGGTAGTTATCTATAATCGGATAATCGCAGTAATAGTCCCCATCAATGCAATTCTTATAGTACGTCATGTCTCCACAATAGATTTGCGATTCCCGGGTAACACCGTCTGGACCAACACCACTCTGAATCTCTGACGGAGTCGTTACCGCCAGCATCACCGTTATCCAGCTTTTGCGCGCCGAATAAGCGTGGCCAAGGGCAGCATAGCCTTCATCGAGGGTCAGTCCGTTAAAGTTGGTATAAGTTCCGCCCTTAATGGAGACGCCCTGGTCAACTGGCTCAAGGTCAAGGCTCATCGTACTGACGCCATAGGTGCTCGCGGCATCCGCAATGTCAACGGACGGGACGGGATAGGTTCCGTCCTCGGCCTTCATGCCAGAAATGAAGCCTCCGTTTATCTCGGTACCCGCCTCAGCGGAATACAGAACAAGTCCGTATCCATTGTCAACGGAAACATGTCCCGCTGTCTGCCCGTTGAAGCTCGTACCATCACCGTAGATTTCCCCGTCGTTCAGGCGGAATGATCCGTACTCGACTATAACGCCCACGCCTTTTCCAACGGCACGTATGGTTCCGGAGTCCATCTGAAGGATGCCCCCGTCCATGACCTGGCAGACTCCCGCGCCGACAAGCTCATCGTTGCTAACCGAAAGGATGTAGCCGCCATCGATCTGAATCCGGGTATCACCTCGGCCAAAGTTGTCGTCGCCCATAACGGCACTATAGTTGGTTGCCTTTGCAACGCCGCCGGTCATCTTGAATGAGCCCTCGTCGTTGACCTCAACGGCAAAGCCATCTGTAGAGTCAATGAGGCCGCCCGTCATCTCGAACGTTGCGCCAGTAGCAACACGAATGCACCCATGCGCAGAGCTTTGCACTGTACCCGAGTCGAGCTTAAGATAGGCGCCGCTTCCTGTTGCCGAAACAGTGGAGGAGTCGCCAAGTACAATCGCTCCCAGGGCTCCGTACGTCACGGAGCCGCTTTCCTCATTCACCTGCGGGTTCTGGGCATCAGCAGTGCCGTCCATAACAGTCAGGTTCCCCGCAACAGAGATATTGGCGGTATCCGTCAGCGTCAATGTGTAACCGTTCAGGTCAATCGTAAGCGTGTCATGCTCGAAGACGCTGAAGCCAGGTCCGTTAGTGATGTTGCCGACAAGCTTGACGGCCCTAGTCTGCGATTCCGTGCCACCCGTATCAGTCTCCTGCAACGCCTCCAAAATAGTAGTGTATTGACCACCCTCACCGACGGTGATGGGCTCATTGTCGGCCTCGTTTTGGCTGTCGGTAGAAACCGGTTCGGTCATCTCGACGTCATCGGTGACAGTGCCAGCCTCACCGACTGCCTGCGCGGTTGCGGGAACAACCAGAATGCCCGCCACGACAGCGGACAGCGCACATGTGAGAAGGCGGCTTCGTCTCATATCTCGCATCTCTACCACTTCCCTATCAAGTTGGTCCCTTTCCACACTCTTAAGCATCATTAGTGCGGGAGGGGGTACATTAATGTCAGATTAACCCAGTCTTGGTCGTCCATCAATTGATTTTCAGTAAAGAATTGTTTCGATGTTTAGGTTTCACGTTATGTGAGTAGTAACCCCATCTGGTAACGCGAGTCAGCTGATTATGGTACCGACAGTCAGCACCGGCGGTACCGGGAATCTGCTCGCGTGGTACCGCCCATAGAATCCGCAGTAGGGCGCCCGAAGGGCGGGCGCCGAGACGCGGAAGGGGCTGGTGCCCATGTCGAAGAAGAAAATGACTCTCCTGATGCTCGCGAAGGGAGGGGTCTCGCAGTCCGAGGTCGCCGCGGCGCTGCGCGCGAGCGAGCGCGACGTGTCGGCGTGCGCGAGGGCGATCCGCGAGCGCGGCGTCACCTTCGACGACGTCTCCGCGATGACCGAGGCCGAGGTCGACGGGATGCCGGCGCCGCCGGCGAGGGAGAAGGCCGAGAGCGCCCACCTCGTCCCCGATATGGCCCCGCTGGCCGAGCGCAAGAAGCGCAATCGCAAGCTCACGGTCAAGACGTTCTGGATGGAGCACTGCGAGGCCGCCGCGGCCGCGGGGAAATCGGCCTACTCGTACCAGACGTTCTGCGAGATGTTCGCCGAGGCGGCGGAGAGGGCCGGGGCCAGGAGGAGGCTCGCCCACGAGCCCGGCGCGAAGGCCTACGTCGACTGGGCGGGCGACACCGCCTCGCTCACCGACCGGCTCACCGGGGCAAAGACCAAGGTGTACGTGATGGTCGTCGCCCTGCCGTACTCCGACCGCTTCTGGGCGCAGGGCTTCGCGGACATGCGCCGGCGCTCGTGGCAGGAGGGGCGGGCCCGCGCCCTCGAGGACTTCGGCGGGGTCCCGAGGATGCTCGTGCCGGACAACGCCGCCACGGCGACGGACCGCTCCTCGGCCTGCGTCACGCTGGTGAACGACGAGTGCCGGCGCTTCGCCGAGCACTACGGGGCGGCGGTCGTCCCCGCCAGGGTCCGCCGCCCCCGCGACAAGGCGGTCGCCGAGTCCACGGTCGACCTCGTCGAGAGGTGATCATCGCCCCCTCCGACGAGATGACATTCTGCTCGCTCGAGGAGTCCGACGGGTTCTGCCTCGAGCGGGTCCGCCGGCCGAGCGCCCGCCCGTTCTCCGCGAAGGAGGGGTCGCGCGACTCGGTGTGCGAGGACGAGGGGCGCGCGTGCATGCAGCCGCTGCCCTCCGAGCGCTACGAGATGCGCGAGTGGCGCAGCCGCAAGGTGGCCCCCGACTACCACGTGACCGTGGACTACATGCGCCACTCCGTCCCGTTCCATCTGATCGGCGGGCAGGTCGACGTCAGGCCGTCGGACTCCCGCGTGACCGTCATGTCCGGCGGCGGTGCCGTCGCCGAGCGCGCGAGGCTCCGCGGGCGCAAGGGGCAGTGCTCCACGCTCGTCGAGCACATGCCTCCCGCGCACGCCACGATGGACTCGCCCTGGTCGCGCGAGCGCCTCTCGTCGTGGGCGCACCGGATGGGAGCCGAGACCGGGGAGGCCGTCGACCGGCTGCTCGACGGCAGGCCCGTCGTCGAGCAGGCCTTCGTGCCGGCGGGGAACATGCTCGGGCTGTCGAAGTCGCACTCGCCGCAGCCGCTCGAGCGGGCATGCGCCAAGTCCAACGCGCTCGGCGCGGTGCCCAGCCACACGGCGCTCAAGAACGCGATCCTCGCGATCAGGGCCGCCGACGCCGACGAGCGCGCCTCGGGCCGGACGCTCGGGGCGTCGGACGGCGGCGGGCTCGTCGACCGCGCGAAGTCGGCGGGAAGGCTGCGCGGGGCCGACGCCTACCGGAGGGGAGGCGGTGCGCGATGCTGACCGAGGAGCACTTCGACACGCTCACCGGGCTCAGGGTGAGGGCCATGGGCGACAAGCTGCGCGAGATGGCCGAGGACGACTCCTACGACTCCTGTACCTTCGAGGAGAGGATGGAGACGCTGATCGAGGCCGAGGCGACGGCGAGGCGGGACCGCAAGGTCGCGAAGCTCGTGCGGGAGGCCCGCTTCAAGCCGCCCTCCGCATGCGTGGAGGACGTCGTGTACCTGAGGGAGCGGAAGCTCAGCCGCGACCGCGTCGCCCGCCTCTCGGCGTGCGAGTGGGTCGAGGCGTGCGAGGTCGTCGTCATAATCTCGAAGACGGGGTGCGGCAAGAGCTTCCTCGGGCAGGCGCTCGGCAACGCCGCGTGCCGCAGGCTCTTCACGGTGCGCTACGCCCGGCTCGCCGACATGATGGACGATCTGAACCGGTGCCGGTCCGCCGGCGACGGCAGCTACTACGAGCACATGGACCTGTACAAGACGGTGCAGCTGCTCATCGTCGACGACTTCCTGACCACGCCGATCGCGACGCAGGGCGCGATCGACCTCTTCGAGATCATGGAGGCCCGCGAGGGGCGCGCGGCAACCCTCATCGCGTCCCAGCTCGAGCCCAACGAGTGGCACCTCAGAATCGAGGGCGAGCTGATGGCCGACTCCATCCTCAACAGGATAGCGACCGGGTCGCGCTACATCGACCTCGACGGTCCGAACATGCGGGAGTACTTCGCCAAGAAGAGGGACTCGTAGCGGTACCAGGGGAGCCTACTCGCGGTACCGCCGGTTGCTGACCGGCGGTACTATTCGGGCTGATTGGCGTTACCAAACCGGGCTACTACTCATTATGTTGCAGAAGCTTACTTTACCTCTCATTTGTATTCTTTATCTTTCTAAAGAATCATGCGACACTACTCCTCATCTGTGGCACCCAAGTGCCATAAAGGGCAATCTTGTAATGATGTGGGGAGACCACGAAGTTCCGTCAACGGACTTCTATTTGAAGTGGGGGGAGGGGTTATAGATTCATAGGTCGTGAATTGACCCATCGAAATGATTCGAACGATCCGCCATCATATTACTCAACCGATTCGCTTCGTTATGCAGACAACAAGACCCCGGTCAACCAAATCACGAATAGATGCGCGGGATAATACACGTAGAAGACCCACTTGAACCAGCTGGGCGCCCGTCCTTTCTCCCCGTTATACAGGGCAATTGGAACAAACGCTGCCACCCCGCACGACTGAAGCCAACCTTGTCTGAGCCTGAGGGCAAGCACCGGAAATAACTGAAGGAGCAGGTACCCGTTCAGATAGTAAAAGATATATACAGTGAGAACTCCCGCCCAGGAATAGTCGGACCGAAACGCGCGAGCGAGGAGCATCCCCGCCAGCAAGGGGAACAAAGCAAGAACCCTCCCTTTCCCGCCCCCGATCCTGGAGCAAATCCATCGGGCAGCACCAATCGAACATGCCGCATAGAACAGCGTAAAGAAAACGTTCTGACGCCCCCACAGAAACAGCCGGTTCGCCACCATCAAGGTAAATGGAATCTCGGAGATCAGAGCAAACATTGCAAGGCGACCGATGTAGGCTCGCATGCTGTGCGTATGCCGGCACCCCTCAGCAAGAAGAAAGGCATACAGGACGAACGCAATACGACCGATGATCCGAAGGATGGCGCATCCAGGAACGAGTGCGTAGCCAATGTGATCGACTGTCATACTTATGAGGGCGATGACCTTGAGCTGGTCTCCGCTCAGGAGGCCGAAACGATAACGATGGTCACATAGCCCCCCTCGCCCCGCCCCGGAACAAGCC
>NZ_NFIZ01000021.1 GCF_002159625.1 Olsenella sp. An285 | reverse complement strand
TGCCTGAAACGTGCAACTTTCTGCACGTTTCAGGCACGTCCCGCTTTATGCAAGCCGAAATCCGGTTACGTCCGCCTGGAGCTCCACGAGCCGGGCGATGCCGGCCTGCCCCAGGTCCAGCAGCTCGTCGAGCTGCGAGCGGTCGAGCGTGGTGCGCTCGCCCGTGCCCTGGACCTCAACGATGCGCCCGTCGCCCGTGCCCACGAGGTTGAGGTCAACCTGGGCGTGGGAGTCCTCGGGATAGTCGAGGTCCAGCAGGGCGAGGTCGCCCACGAAGCCGGCGGAGACGGCCGCCACGCGCCCCGTGAGCGGGAGGCGCGGGAGCTTGCCGGCCTTCACGAGCCCCATGAGGGCGCCGTGGAGCGCCACCCACGCGCCGGTCACGGACGCCGTCCGCGTGCCGCCGTCCGCCTGGATGACGTCGCAGTCGAGCGTGATGGTAATCTCGCCCAGGCGGTCGAGGCGGGTGACCGCGCGCAGGCTGCGCCCTATGAGCCGCTCGATCTCCATCGAGCGCCCCTTGCGGCCGCGGTACTCGCGCGGGGTGCGGCGGTTGGTGGAGGCGGGGAGCATCGCGTACTCGGCCGTGACCCAGCCTGCGTGCGCGCCCTTGCGCCACGCGGGGACGCTCTCCTCGACCGTGGCCGAGCAGAGCACGCGCGTGTCGCCGAACTCGGCGAGGCACGAGCCGTCCGCGTTCTTCATGACGCCCGGCGTGAGCGTGACCGGGCGCATCTCGTTGGCGGCGCGCCCGAAGGAGCGCGCGAGCTCGACGTCTGCCATGGGGGCCTCCCTGCAAAGAGGCCCCGCCGCAGCGCGACGGGGCCATGGGGTTCCTGGTGGGCGATGACGGGTTCGAACCGCCGACCTTGTGCGTGTAAGGCACCTGCGCTAGCCGCTGCGCCAATCGCCCGAGCAGCAGAAGTCTACCACACACCCCTACCGCACACCCTCGTGCTCGCCCCCTGCCGGCGAGGGCCGTATACTGGACCACATGAATGCGACCACTCTGACATCTCTCGCCCGCGCGCTGGACGACGCGGGCATCCTCGCCTCGGCCTCCCCGGCAGAGGCGTTCATCATCGGCGCCTCGTGCGACTCGCGCTGCGTCGAGCCCGGGAACCTCTTCGTCTGCAAGGGCGCGACCTTCCGCCCCGCCTTCCTCGCGGGCGCGCTCGAGGCGGGAGCCGCGGCGTACCTCTGCGACCGCGAGCACGCGGACGAGCTCGCCGCCGTGGCGCCGGGCGTCCCCGCACTCGTGACGAGCGACCTCAGGCGCGCCATGGCCGTCGTCTCCGCGGAAGCCTTCGGTCATCCGGACCGAGACCTCCCCATCGTGGGCATCACTGGCACCAAGGGAAAGACCACCACCGCCTACATGCTGCGCTCCGTCGTGGACGCCGCCCGCGGCGAGAAGTCCTGCGGAATGATAGGCACCGTGGAGACCTACGACGGCGTCACGGACGAGCCCTCGAGAAACACCACCCCCGAGGCCCCCGACCTCTGGCGCCACCTCGCCCACGCGCGCGAGAAGGGCCTCGCGGCCATGGTCATGGAGGTCTCGAGCCAGGCCCTCAAGTACGACCGCACCCTGGGCGTGGGCCTTGACGTCGCCTGCTTCCTGAACATCGGCCTCGACCACATCTCCCCCGTCGAGCACGCGGACTTCGAGGACTACTTCACCTCCAAGCTCAAGATCTTCTCGCAGTGCGAGACCGCGGTGGTGAACCTTGACTCCGATCACGTGGACCGCGTCCTCGAGGCGGCGGGCGCCGCGGCGCGCACCCTCACCTTTGGCATCGGGCGCCCGGAGGCGGACGCCTGGGCGGACGGCATCGCCCACTCCGAGGAGGGCGTGGCGTTCACGCTGCACCTGGGAGACTGGGAGCGGCGCGTTCAGCTCCCCTTCCCGGGGGACTTCAGCGTCTCCAACGCCCTCTGCGCGGCGCTCTGCGCCCGCGCGCTGGGGATCGGCGCGGACGCCGTGGTCGAGGGCCTCGCGCGCACGCGCGTCCCCGGACGCATGGAGTTCTACCGCTCGCGCGACCGCCAGCTCACCGCCATCGTGGACTACGCCCACAACAGGATGGCCTTCGAGTCGCTGCTCTCCGCCGTGGCGAGCACCTTCTCCGGCGCGCGCGTCATCGCGGTCTTTGGCGCGGTGGGCGGCAAGGCGGAGGAGCGCCGCCACGACCTTCCCGAGGTCGCGGCGCGCTACGCGGACTACATCGTGCTCACCTCGGACGACCCGTGGACGGAGGACCCGCTCGACATCTGCCACGAGATGGAGCGGTCCCTGCCGGAGGGCTTCCCGCACGAGATCGTGGTGGACCGCGAGCGGGCCGCCGAGCGGGCGTTCGAGCTTGCCGAGGGCAGGCGCAGCGTGGTGCTGCTGCTCGCCAAGGGCCACGAGGCGTACCAGCACACGCGCGACGGCTTCGAGCCGTGCGTCTCCGACTGCGAGCTCGCCGCGCGCGGCGTTGCCGCCCACGACCGAGCGAACCTCTGATGCTCGGCCCCACCGTCATCGCGCTCTCCGGGCGACGGCCGGACGTTGCCGCCGTCTCCTCGATGCTGCGGACGGTGCTGGAGAGCGGCGAGCCCTACACCAGCGTGGGCGTCGTGGGCGAGTATGAGCTCTTCGACGGGTCCGAGTGGCTTCGCGGCTGCAACGCGGACGAGGAGCTCGCGCGCGCGACCGAGCACCTGGCCCATGCGCGCCAGAACGGGCTCTCCTACCTCATCCTCGAGCTTGGCGAGAAGAACCTGGAGGGCGTCACGCCGGACGTGCGCTGCGCGCTGGGGACCGACGGCTCCGGCAGGGCGGAGGGCTGCGGGGGCAGCCTGTCCTTCTCGGTTTCGAGCTCACGCGTCGACGTTGGCGCCACGCGCCTGCGCGCCGGATACGGGTTCATACAGTTTCGCGCCCACACCCCCAGCTGGACGGGCAACGTGGCCCTGCCGCTGGTGGGCATCCACAACGCGGGCGCCGCGCTTGCCGCGATCTCCGTCCTGGAGCTGTTGGGCGTCCCGGAGGCGCCGATCACCGAGGCGCTCTGCCTCGTGCGCGTTCCCGGCCACACCGAGCTGCTCTTCTCGCCCGACCAGCACGTCCTCGCCCTGATCGAGGGCGCGCCGGTGCGCGCGTTCAGGAGGCGCGCCCTCGAGGTCGCACGCCGGGAGTTCCCCGGCTTTGCCATAGAGACGCCCGTGGGGAGCGGCGTGGACCTGGCGGTGCAGCGCGCCTACGACCGAGAGGGGCAGACGCTGCTCGTCATCCTGGGCCCTGCGGAGGAGTGCGCGGACGCCTTCCAGGCGGCGGTGCGCAGGCACGCGCACTGGAGCGTCGAGCCGTAGCGGCGGGCCACGGGCGACGGGACGCAGGTCGCGTCGCTAGATGAGCCCGAAGTGCTCGAGCGCCGCGGGCACGCCGTCCCTCTCGACCGAGAGCGTCACGTAGTCGGCGCGGTCCCGCACAGCGGGCAGCGCGTTGCCCATGGCCACGAAGGTCTCCACGGAGCGTGCCATGGGGAGGTCGTTCTCGGAGTCGCCGAAGGCGTAGGTCCCCGCAAGGCCGTGGCCCAGGTGCTCGAGCGCCGCCCCTATGCCCGAGCCCTTGTCCACGCCCCTGAGCGAGAACTCGTAGGTGCCGAACTGCAGGTCGGCCACCGTGAAGTGCTCCTCGCAGAACTCGCGCACGGGCGCGAGCCCCTCCAGGGGGCAGCCGCTCACGCAGAACTTGGCAAAGCGGTGCTCCGCGGCGCGCTCCGCCACGTCCTTTGCCGTCCGGGCGAGGGCGAGCCCGGGCAGGTGCCGCGGGGCGCCCGAGGGGCGCAGCTCCACGCCCTGGGTGTTGCTCTCAAAGGTGACGTCTATCCCGGCCGCCTCAAAGCGGCGGGCCGCCTCCAGCAGAAGGTCGTCCGGGATGTGGACGTCGCGCACGACGGTGTCGCCCACCTGCACGTAGGCGCCCGCGGCGGCCACGTAGCCGTCCGGCCGGAGGTCGCGCAGGGAGTCCAGGAGAAAGGGCACCGGCCGCCCGGTGCAGATGAAGGTGAGGTGGCCCGCCGCGCGCATGCGGCGGAAGGCCTCGTAGACGGCGGGGGTGGGGACGTCCTGGGAGAAGTCGTGGCCCTCGCTGCCCATGACGTCCGGGTCGTGCCACACGAGCGTGCCGTCAACGTCGAAGAACGTCGCCGCCCCGCTCCCGCTGACTCCGGCCACGCTACTGCACCAGCTCGATCTTCTCGACGCCCTCGCGGCTGGTCTCGCGATAGAGCGCGAACTTCCTGCCGATCACCTGCACCACCTCGGCATGGCAGCGCTCGGCGAGCGCCTCGGCCGCCTCGCGGACGTCGAGGCTCGAGGAGTCCAGCACCGAGCACTTGATGAGCTCGTGCGCCTCGAGCGCCTTGTCCGCCTGGTCGACGGTGCCCTCGCTGACGTCCGCCTTGCCGATGATGATCACGGGGTCCAGATGATGCGCCAGGCTGCGGAGCTGCCTGACCTGCCTGCCCTTGAGTGCCATGCGTTCCTTTCTCGCGTCTGCCAAAAGGGGACGGGTCCAAATTGTGCAGATAGTTGCACGAAACAGGCACGTCCCGTTTTGTGCATTCTGACAGAAAAGGGCCGGACCCGAGGGCCCGGCCCAAAGAAGTGCGATGGGGCTGGCTTAGAAGTCCACGTCCACGTCGTTGTAGACGCACTCGAGGAGCTTCTCCATCTCCTCGGGCGTGGGGATGCGCGGGTTGGAGCCGGTGCAGGCGTCGCCGATGGCGTCGACGGCGATGCGGGACTTCTTCTCCTCGAACTCGGCGTAGTCGATGATGGACTCGTCGGCCTTGACGCCGCCCTTGCCGTAGTTCTTGATGCCCTGCGGGATGTCGATCTTGTCGTTGAGGTCGCGGATCATCTGAACGAGCGCGGCCACGAGCTCGTCCTCGGTCTCGCCGGCGAGGTGGAAGACCTCGGAGGCGATGTAGGCGTAGCGGCTCTTGGCGCGGGCGTCCTTGGCGTTGAACTGGATGACCTTGCCGAGGTACATGGCGTTGGCGCAGCCGTGGATGATGTGGTCGCCGGTGAAGGCGGCGCCGGTCTTGTGCGCCATGGAGTGGACGATGCCCAGAAGGCCAGAGGAGAAGGCGATGCCGGCGATGCACTGGGCGTCGTGCATGTGCTGACGGGCCTCCTTGTCGCCCTGATAGGACTTGGGCAGCCACTCGACGATCTCGCGCATGGCGTAGAGGGCGTTGGCGTCGGTGTAGGCGGAGCCGGCGGTGGAGACGTAGGCCTCGATGGAGTGGGTCAGGGCGTCCATGCCGGTGTGCGCGCAGAGCTTGGCGGGCATGGTGTAGGTGAGCTCGGGGTCGACGATGGCCACGTCAGGCGTGATCTCGAAGTCGGCGATCGGGAACTTGATGCCCTTGGCGTAGTCCGTGATGATCGAGAACGCGGTGACCTCGGTGGCCGTGCCGGAGGTGGAGGAGATGGCGCAGAAGTGGGCCTTGGTGCGCAGCTTGGGCAGGCCGAAGACCTTGCACATGTCCTCGAAGGTGGTCTCGGGGTACTCGTACTTGATCCACATGGCCTTGGCCGCGTCGATGGGCGAGCCGCCGCCGAGGGCGATGATCCAGTCGGGCTGGAACTCGGACATCACGGCAGCGCCGTTCATGACGGTCTCGACGGAGGGATCGGACTCGACGCCCTCGATGAGCTTGACCTCGAAGCCGGCCTCCTTGAGGTCGTTCTCGACGTCCTGCAGGAAGCCGCCGCGACGCATGGAGCCGCCGCCGGTGACGATGACCGCGCGCTCGCCCTTGAGGTTCTTGACCTCGTGGCGGGCACCCTCGCCGAAGTACAGGTCACGCGGGTTGGTGAAACGTCCCATAACACTCCTCCAATTCCTTTGCCGTCGCCCCCGCGACGGATCTCAAACGGGGCTCTCCCCCGTTTTTTACCGAACGAGAAGTACCGCGGCCCGGCCACCAAAACTCCATGACTTGGGCCGCACACAGCATAGCAGAAACGCACTGGCAACAATCCGCGTTTTTCTTCCGCCGCTCGAACGGTCCCCCTGCTCGGAGAGCGGGGGGGGGCGGGCGTCCCGGGAGGGCGTCCGAGGGCGGCGCGGCACAAGTCCGCTACCATAGGTGACGAGAGGAGCGAGAGGATGGCACACGACCCCAAGCGAGAGGACTACCAGCGGCTGAGCCTGCGCTTTGCCCAGGGGCTCGACGGCGCCGACCCCGGCGTCGCGATGCGCGCGTTCGCCTCCTTTGGGCAGCGCTTTGCGCAGGACCGCGACAGCCTCCCGCAGTCCGACGCCGACCGCGCCTTCCACCTTGTCGCCCTGGCTACGGAGGTGGTGGACTACCGCCTTCCCTTTGCGACCGACGAGCAGGCGCCCGAGCTCATCCAACGCGGCAAGGACCTGCTCGACGAGGCGCTCTCCCTCGACCCAACGTGCTACGACGCCCTGAGGATGCGCTCCTCGTCCGAGGCGCCCTCCGTCGAGGCGCGCTACCGCGTCCTCGCCGACCGCGCGGACGAGGTCCGGGCGTACTGCGAGGCCGCGCGCGACGAGGCCGCCTCGTCCCTGGAGGGCGAGCGTGCCATGCTCGCGGCGAACATAGCCATGAGGCCGTACTGGCGCTGGCTCGCGTCGCTTGCCGAGGAGGCCCTCATCTGCGGGCGCAACACGGTGGCGGCCGAGGTGGCCGAGCGGCTCCTCGAGTCGGACCCCACGGACTCCTGCGACGTGCGCTTCACCCTGGCATACGCCCTCGCGAAGCTCGAGGACGAGACCGGGCTCGCCCGCCTTGGTGAGCGCTATGCCACGATCTCCCCCCAGCGCCCGGCCAACGACGCCTGGATGCTGCTGGCGCGCGCGGCGCTCGCGCACAAGCGCTGCGACCTCCTGGCCGCGCGCGACCTCCTGGCCAAGCTGCTCGAGGCCTACCCCACCGGCGCGGGCGCGCTCGTGCGCCAGGTGGAGCTTCCCGACGGCGAGTTCTCGCGCCTGCGCGTGAGCCCCTACAGCGAGGACGAGCTCATCCTCGCGGTGAGCGAGGGGATCGTCCTGCTGCAGGAGGGCAGCGACCGCTCGGGCAGGGGCGTCCTGGGGTCGTGGGTCGCCGGAACGGTGGCGTCCCTCCGCCCCGAGGCAGCGGCGGAGGCCATGAGGGACCGCGGGAGCGAGGGGGCGCAGAAGTCGTGAACGCCTGGGACGAGCTGGTGGAGCGCTGCGCGCGCCGACGCCGCGAGAAGATCGGCCCCCTCTCCGAGGATGCCTATGCCGAGCTGGTGCTCGCGGTGCGCGAGGACCCCGCGTCCTTTGTGGACGACCCCACGGAGGCGGCGCTGCTCGTGCTCGCGCAGGCGCTCGACGCGTATCGCGCGAGCTGCAGGAACGACGACCTCCTTGACGACGCCGCCTTCGAGGCCGAGCGCAGGCGCAGGATGTCCGCCCTCCGTGCGGAGAGCGAGCGCGCCGCCCAGATGGCCGAGCGGTCGCTCGACGCGCGCCTGCTCGCGCTTCTTGCGCAGGACCTCGACCCCGACCCGCTCCTCGGCGGCCTCATAGAGCTCGAAAGGGAGTTTGGCCCGGGCGCGCGCCCCGAGGGGGACGCCTGGGAGGACGTCTTCTACCGCCCCCGCCTGCGGCTGCGCGCCGCGGTGGCCCGCGCCTGCCTCGACGGGGCGCGCTTCAAGATGGCGGCGAGCGCGTCAGCGTCGCTCGTTGACGTGGCCCCCAGAGACCAGCTCGGGGCGCGTCGCACCTTTGCCCTCGCCCTCGCGCGCCTCGAGGACGAGAAGGGCTTCGACGCCCTCGACGCGCGCTTCGACCGGCGCGGGGACGCCTGGTCCCACCTCGCGCGCGTCATCCTGCTCTTCAAGCTCGACCGCATGAGCGCGGCGAGGCGCGCGCTGCGGGGCTACGAGGGGCTCTGCGAGGGCGGCGCCTACGCCCTCCTGCGCCCGACCTACGTCGAGCCCTACCTCCCCGACCGCCCCGAGACCGTTCCCGGCAGCTTCGAGGAGAGCATGCTCGCCGTTCGCGAGGCGGAGCCCATCATCGCCGACGTCCCCGACTTCATCGGGTGGTGCCAGGGGTTCGACTGGCTCGTCGCCTCCGCCGAGAGGTTCGCCCGCGGGCGCGACCTCGACTGGTAGCGCCGCGGGCGCGCGCTCTTCTCGCCCTCGCACTCTTCTCGCCCCCGCGTTCTTCTCGCCCCCGCGAGACATGAAAGAGGCCCGGGCCGCCGAGGCAGTCCGGGCCGCACAAGCGTGGTGCCCCCAACGGGAGTCGAACCCGTGTCGTCGCCTTGAAAGGGCGATGTCCTAGGCCACTAGACGATGGGGACGCGGAGTCGAGTATACCAGAGGGCGGGCGCGACGCGTGGTAGGGGCGGTGGGACTCGAACCCACAATCCTTTCGGCCGAAGATTTTAAGTCTCCTGCGTATGCCAGTTCCGCCACGCCCCCGTGGTCGCGCCACACCATCCTAGCGCAGCGGACGCATCTCCGGGCGCCAGGAGACGGGCGACGGCTCCCCCTCGAGGGTGGCCGCAGCGGTGATGGCAAGGCCAAAGAGGAGGTCGGACTCACTCGCCTGGAGCTCGGAAAAGCCGGTCTGCGCCATGAGCTCGGAGATGGCGACAGCCCCTCCCAGCATGACGGGGGCGCGCTTGGGCTGGAGCCCGGGGAGCTGCGCGCGCTCCTCCACGGTGAGGCTGGCGAGAAGGGCCTCGAGCTCGCCCACGCGCTCGCGGGAGAGGCGGGCCAGGTGCACGCGCGCCGGGTCGTACGGCTCGAGCTGGGCGTCGATGGCCACGAGACTTGTCACGGTGCCGCCGCAGACGACGAGCGCCTCCGGGGCGGCGCCCGCCGCGCCGTCCGTACCGGCGGCCCGAAGACGGCCCGCCTCGACCGCGGGGGCAAAGGCGTCCGCGACAAAGGCGTGGGCGCGCGCGAGGTCGTCCGGCGAGGGCAGCGGGGCGGCGGAGAGGAACTTCTCCGTCACGCGGCGGCAACCCACGTCAACGGACCTAACAAAGTCCAGGTTAAGGGCGCCGTCCTTGCCGAGCGAGCCAAGCGCGAGCTCCGTGGAGCCCCCGCCGTTGTCCGCCACGAGGATGCGCCGCCCCGGAAAGTCCTGCGCCACGCCCAGAAACGTGAGCGTGCCCTCCACCTGGCCCGGGATGGTCTCGGGCGAGAGGCCGAGCGCGCGGAGCTCCCCCTCGATGACGCCGGAGTTCTCCGCGTCGCGCGCGGCGCTCGTGAGCGTGCAGCAGGCGCCCTGTGCCCCCGCATCGCGCGCGATGCCAACGTAGGCGCGCACGCACGCGAGGACGCGGCCCATCGCCGCCTCGGAGAGGCGCCCCGCGGCGTCCACCCCCTCGCCCAGGTTGCAGATCTCCGAGCGCTTGGAGAGGCGCACCACACGTCCGCCCTCGACGTCAGCCACGGCAAGACGCGCCGTGACGGTACCAATGTCTATGCACGCGACGCGCGTCATGGCGCCCCCATCCTCATGCGCCGGCCCGGCCGGGTCGGGCGGCGAGACTAGCGATACTGGAACACGAAGTCGCCCAGGGCAAGGTACCAGGGAATCCCCTCGTCCCTGGCGCCATCCTGGTCAGCGTCCGTCGGGAGCGTGCCGTCGACCACGATCTCCGACTCGCCCTCGGCCACGTAGCCGCGGCGGCGCGCCTCGTCCTCGATGCCCTCGCGGCTCTGGAGGCGGTCGATGTCGCTCTGGTACTGCTCGTTGGTCTTGGCGAGCTCCGCGAGCTCCTCCTGCTGGACGCCCTGGTCGCGCCATGCGCAGTAGAGCCCCTGCGCCGGGGCGTAGAGCGCGGCAAAGATGACGAGAAGGACGGCGATGACCACGAGCGCGGTCCTGAACCTGTCCGCGAAGTCGAGGAAGCCCTCGCCCTTCTGGCGAATGTCGCTGAGGGAGACGCCGCTGAGCGGAGGCTGGATGGACGGGGCCTTTGCCCTCTGCTTGGAGGCAGGGGCCTTGCGGGGCCGCTGTCCGGCACGGGTGCGCTGGCGGGGACGGCCGGACGCGAGCGAGCGCCCCTGACCCCCTCCGCGTGAAGTCGCTCCTGTGGTGACTGCCATGCTCATGCCGTGTCTTCGTTTCTGCTTCGTTGTGGCTGGGCCGCGCGGCAATCCGCGCTCATCTCAAGATATACCAGAGCGCGGGCGGTTCGGCTCACGAACGGCGCATCTCCTCAGCCTTAGCACGGTCCCAAAGCTCGTTCATGACATCCGTGTCGAGTTCCTCGAGGTCGAGGCCCGCCTCCGCGGCGAGGGCCTCCATGCGGGCCCAGCGGTTCCTGAACTTGCGGTTGGCGCCCGCGAGGGCCTCCTCCGCGTCTATGCCCTCCCAGCGTGCCACGTTCGCCAGGGCAAAGAGCAGGTCGCCGAACTCCGCCGCGCGCTCGGGGGAGCCGAGGGCCTCGCGCTCGAGCTCGGCGCGCTCCTCGGCGACCTTCTCCCACACGCCCGTCTCGTCCGGCCACTCGAAGCCCGCCTTTGCCGCGCGCTTGGAGATCTTCTGGCACTGCATGAGGGCCGGCAGGGAGCGCGGCACGCTGTCCAGAAGGCCCTGGGGCCGCACGTCCTTCTCGCCCGCGGCGGCGCGCTCGGCGGCCTTGACCTCGTCCCAGATGTCCTGGACCTCGCCGCCGTCCCCCGCCGCCGCGTGCTCGCCAAAGACGTGCGGGTGGCGACGGACGAGCTTCTCGTTGAGGCCGTGGACCACGTCGTCGATGGTGAAGGCGCCCTCGTCGGCGGCGATCTGCGCGTGGAGGACCACCTGCTCCAGGACGTCGCCCAGCTCCTCCACCAGGTGCTCCGCGTCGTCCGCCTCGATGGCCTCCACGGCCTCGTAGGCCTCCTCCACCATGTTCTTGGTGATGGAGCGGTGCGTCTGCTCGCGGTCCCACGGGCAGCCGTCCGGCTGGCGCAGGCGCCACATCGTGCGCACGAGGCGGTCGAACTCGGGGTGCGCGGCGGGTGCGCCCGGGCGCGCGGCGTTCTCGGCGTCCACGCGGTCGGCGGTCTGGGACATGGCGCCTCCTCTCTGTAAATTGGGGACTGTCCCCAATTTACAGACAACGGGTTCTTCTCGGGTGATTGTAGCGCGGGACCGGGAGGCCGCATGCCAGACGCTCGGCGATAAGTACGCGCTACTCGTGATGGTGATGGTGCTCGTGGTCGTGGTGGTGACGGTGATGCTCGCCCTGATAGTCGACGGCATCATTCAGCGCAGCTTCCGCGTGACCCGCGGCCACGGCATCGCGCACGAGCGGCAGCAGCGTCTCGCGCAGCCAGGGCCTGCGGACCTCCGGTCCGATGAACACCGCGAGCGCGCCGTCCTTCTCGCCCTCCGCGGGAGGCTCGGCGCCGGTGACCGACCACGCCCGGTCCACCACGTCGAAGCGCAGCCACTGACCACCGCAGGGCAGCAGGCCCTTGGCGCGCACGACCTCGCCAAAGACCCCCGCGACCAGCGCGTCCAGGAACCACAGCAGGTGATTCTCCGTGGGCAGCGACACCCCCGCCAGAGACAGGCTCTCAAACTCGTCCTCCGCCGGCGCCGCATCCGGGCGCGCCGCAGAGCGCTCCGGGTCGAGGTCGTGCTCCAGCAGCGCCGAGAAGAACTCGTCGGGCAGCTGGTCGTACGGGACGTCCACGATCCGAGCCCCCGGGTTCTTCTCGGCCGCCCACGCCCGCGCGGCGGCGACCTGGCCCGGCCCCGCATGCTGCACCTTGGAGAGCACCACCACCGGCGCCGTAGCAACTTGGTCGAGGTAGATGTCCGAGAAGCGCTCACGCTGGCGCTCCCACGCGACCGCGTCCACGATCACGAGCGGCGCGAGCAGCGAGATGCGCTCGTAGCTCACCTGGTCGACGTTCTCCAGCACGCTGGAGAGCCGTGCGACGCCCGTGGGCTCCACAACCAGGTACTCGGGGTCCAGCGTGTTGGCAATCGTGAGCACGGACGCGGCGAAGTCCTGCTTGCCCGAGCAGCAGATGCAGTTCTCGGTGGACTCCCAGACGGAGAGCTCGTCGGTCTCCGAGAGGACCTTGGCGTCAATGTCCGCCTGACCGTACTCGTTCTCGTACACCACGAAGTCGCGCCCGGTGCGGCGGGCGAGCTCCTGTATGAACGTCGTCTTGCCGGCCCCAAGGAAGCCGGACACCACCAGCACGCGCATGCAACCCCCAGACAAACGAGCGGGCGGGGGCCGAGAAGGACCCCCGCCCGCGACTCACCACAAAACGCTAGTCGATGACAACGACCGGCTTGATGAGGTCGGCCGGCTTGTCGCGCATGAGGAAGAGCGCCTCCTCGAGGTGATCCCAGCCGTGGAAGACGTGGGTGGAGAGCGGCGCCACGTCCAGGCGCCCGGAGCTCACGAGCGCGCCGAGCTTCTCCATGCGCAGGCGGCCGCCGGGCATGAGGCCGCCGCGGATGTCCTTGTGGCCCATGCCGACGCCCCACTCAACGCGCGGGATGGTGACGAAGTCTCCGCCGCCGAGATAGTTGACGTTTCCGATCTTGCCACCGGGCTTGAGGGCCTTGACGGCGTCCTCGAAGGTCTGGCAGCCGCCACCGGCCACGATCACGCGGTCGACGCCCTTGCCGTCGGTCATCTCGAGGACCTGCTCGGCGATCGGGCCATTCTTGTAGGAGATGAACTCGGTGGCGCCGTAGCCCTTGGCCGCCTCGACGCACTTCGGGCGCGTGCCCACGGCGATGATGCGGGAGGCGCCGCGCAGGTTGGCTCCGGCAACGCTCATGAGGCCGACGGGACCGATGCCGATGACGAGGACCTCGTCGCCAAACTGCACATCGGCAAGCTCGACGCCGTGGAAGCCGGTCGGGACCATGTCGGAGAGCATGCAGGCGTCGACGGGGTTGATGTTCTCGGGCAGGTGGGCGAGGTTGCCATCAGCGTCGTTGACGTGGAAGAACTCGCCGAAGACGCCGTCCTTGAAGTTGGAGAACTTCCAGCCCGCGAGCATGCCGCCGGAGTGCATGGAGTAGCCGGCCTGGGCCTCGAGGGAGTTCCAGTCGGGGGTGATGGCGGGGATGAGGACCTTGTCGCCGGGCTTGAAGTCGCGGACGAGCTCGCCGACCTCGTCGACGACACCGCATGCCTCGTGGCCCAGAATCATGTTGTGGCGCTCGCCGATGGCGCCCTCCCAGAGCGTGTGCACGTCGGACGTGCAGATGGCGACGGCCAGCGGACGGACGATCGCGTCCATCGGCCCGCAGGCCGGGCGTTCCTTCTCGATCCAGCCGGACTCGCCGATCTTGAGCATTGCGTAACCCTTCATGGGCACACCCCTTTCGGTCGGTGGTTCCTTGCCCCCGCGCCGCGGAGGCCCTACCCGGTCCAGTACCCACCATCACGCCCCAGCAAACCCTCGGAACGGCAAGTGACATATGCGGCACCGCGAGAGGCAATTCATGCAGGTAGGAGCAGGCCCCGAACGCAAGAGGGGCTCGCAGCCATGGATGAGCAGCAGCGCATCTGCAAATTGGGGACTGTCCCCAATTCACATAAAACATTTGTGTTAATTGGGGACTGTCCCCAATTTGCAGGCCTAGATCGAGAGCTCGTAGCGACTGCCAACGAAGTAGTGGCGGCCCATGCAGACCGGGCGGCCCTCGTCGTCTACGAAGGATACGTGCGTGCGCAGCAGCGGATCGCCGACAGAGATGCCCAGCAGCGACGCCTGGTCAGTCGTCGCCTTGACGGCGGTGATGTTCCAGTCCTCGTTGGATGCCGGACGATGCCCCGTCGCCTGCTCGATGGCGTCAAACAGAGACGTGTCCTCCAGCGGAAGCGTCAGCAGGTCACGACCATCGTCGTACGGGACGAACATGTTCTCGTCGCAGACGCCGAGGCCGTCGGCGGTGCGGACGCGGTGCACGTAGATGAGCAGGGCGTCGGGCCCCAGGCCAAAGAATTCCTGCTCGTCGGGGCGAACGGGCACGATTTGCCGCTCGATGAGATGGGCGCCCGGGGTCACGCCCGCCTCCTCGCAGATCTCCGAGAAGCTCCTCGTCGCCTTAGACTGCGACAGGCGCCGCATGATGTGGGGCTTTCCGACGAAGGTGCCGCGGCCCTGCATCTTGGTGAGGTAGCCGTCCGCGCAGAGGTCCTCGATGGCTCGGCGCACGGTGATGCGGCTCACACCGTACTCCTCGCTGAGCTCGGCCTCCGAGGGGATCTTCTCGTCGACCTTGTAGGTGCCGTCCTTGATGGCGCCCTTGATGTCATCGTAAATCTGCTGGTAGAGCGGCGCGCTCTTGCTGGTGGCCATGTGACACTTCCCGGGGGGTCGAACTCGTCATGTTGTATGGGACATCATACCTGCATCACGCGATGTAATGTAAAGCCGACGTCTGAACCAGGTCAACGACGTCAACGAGGCGCTGAACGCGCAGGTGCGCGCGCGACTGGTCGAGCTCGACGCCCGCCGGGGGCACCAGCGCGCAGGTCAGCGCCCCCGACGCAACGCCCGCCTCGATGCCGAGGGGAGAGTCCTCCACCACGAGCGCCTCGTGCGGAACGATGCCGAGCACATCCATCGCGCGCAGGTAGATGTCCGGGTCGGGCTTGTAGGCGGAGCACTCGTCGCCGGAGATGATGAAGTCGACGAGCTCCCTCACGCCCACCTGGTCCACGAATTCCTCGATGAGGGACCGATACGAGGACGAGCAGATGGCAACCATGAGGCCGCCGCCCCTGAGGGCCGAGAAGACCGGGCGGGCCTGGGGATTTGCCACCTCCGCCCAGGGCGTGGGATGGGCGTCCGAGTAGGCGCGGTACTCCCGGTGCAGGCGCTCGCGCAACGCCGCGTCGCCGGGCACGAGCCGCTCCCAAATCTCCCCGTCGTTGGACCCGGTGCCGTCGAAGTCCGGGTCCACCGGAAAGCCGCGCTCCTGTAGGAAGCGGATGCGGCGCCGGTTGTAGAAACCCTCCGTGAACGCCAGCACGCCGTCCATGTCAAAGAGAACCGCCTTGATCACGTTCTTCTCCCCTTCCCTTTTCTGGGCCCGCCGATTAACGCGCACAGCGTGTTTTGATTTCCTATATGCCCAGTTGATTTTTTGGCAAAAGTCACGCCGTGCGCGTTATCGCGCTGATAGCCGAGGGGGACGGACGTTCGCACGCCCGTCCCCCTGTCAAGCTACGCCGCGGTATGGTGCCGCTGTGTGACTAGTACTCGAGCTTCCACATGTAGCGGCGCTTGGTCAGCGGGTGCTGACGGGCGTCGGCGAGGTGCTCGGCGAAGACGCGCATGACCGCGGTGTGGACGATCGGGTTGAAGTAGGTGGCCACAGAGGAGGGCACGCAGCCGGACAGGCCGAAGTCCTTGGCGTCGATGACCACGTAGCGGGCATCGAAGCGCTGCAGGAAGGTGAGGGCGCGGGCGTCCATCTTGCGGGTGGCGCCGTCGGCCATGAACAGCACGAAGTTGTGCTTGTCGTCCGTGAGCTCGAAGGGACCGTGGAAGAACTCGCCGGAGTTGAAGTTGCCGGAGTTGATCCACTGCATCTCCATCATGAGGAACATGGAGGTGGAGTAGGCGACCTTCTCGCTCGCGCCCGAGGCGAGGAAGTGGATGCAGTCGTCGTCCTTGTGCTCCTGGGCCCAGGCCTCGGCGACCTTGCCCACGGACTGCGCGGCGTTCTCGGCGCACTCGAAGACGTGGGCGAAGCCCTGGACCATCTCGTCGTAGTGGTCATAGCCCTCGACCTGCTGCAGGATCTCCAGCGCCACGGCGATGGCGTAGCCCATCTTCTCGGTCTTGGCGGCGTAGTTGGCCTCGAAGCCGTGGACGATCACGTGGTCGACGCCCTTGGTGAGCGCGGAGCCGGCGGCGTGGGTGATGGCCACGACGGGGGCGCCGGCGGCCTTGGCGGTCTTGTTGGCCTCGACGGTCTCGGGGGTGCCGCCGCCGAGCGAGCAGGTGATCACGAAGGTGTTGGGGCCGAGCCAGGCGGGCGTGTCGTAGTTGAACTCGTTGGCCGTGAAGATCTGGACGTTGAGCGTCTTGGTGTTGTTGGCGAGGAAGTACTTGGCCGGGTAGAGCTCGGACATCGAGGCGCCGCACCCGACGAAGGCGACGGAGTCGATCTGGTGGTTGGCCAGGACGTCGGCGACGATCTGCTTGGGCTGGTTGAGGTCGATCTCGTACATGTTCTTCCCTTTCTCTCTCCGCTTGCGCGGGGCTTGTGGGTGAAATGGAGCGCTTTGGGACGGGACGGGGCTATGCCAGGACGCCGAGGGCGGAGAGGATGACGCCGCCCACGATGGCGATGACGAGCAGCCAGCCGGTCCCGACGTTCTTCTTGATGAGCCAGTACATGAGGCCGGTGAGGGCGAGCGGGATCATCTGGGGCATGATGGAGTCGAGGATGTCCTGGATGACCACGGTTCCGTCCGAGAAGATCGCGGGGGTCGTGGCGCCCACGAGGGTGGCGATCATGCCGCCCACGGCCATGAGGCCGACGATGCCGCAGACGTACATGACCTTGTCCATCAGGTTGCCGCTCTGCATCTTCTCGAGGTACTGATGGCCGCCCTCATAGCCGAGCTTGGCGGCGAACCAGGTGATGAGCACGGACGGCACGATGGAGATGACCATCGCGAGCACGGGGCCCATCATCGAGCCCTGCTGCGCGAGGCTGACGCCCAGACCAAAGGCGATGGTGCGGATGGTGCCCTGGAAGAAGGAGTCGCCGATGCCGGAGAGCGGGCCCATGAGCGTGGTCTTGACCGCGTTGATGGTGTCGGGGTTGAAGCTCTTGGGATTCTCGGCGAGCTGCTCCTCCATGGAGGCGGAGAGGCCGAGAACGAAGGCGCTCGTCTGCGGGGTGCAGTTGTAGAACGCCATGTGCCTGCGGTAGGCCTCCTTCTTGGCCTCAAGCTGCTGCGGGTCCTTCTCGTTGGGGTAGCAGCGGTCGAGCGTGGGCACCATGCCGTAGAGGAAGCCCATGTTCATCTGGCGCTCGTAGTTCCAAGAGTCCTGGATGGCCCAGCTGCGCCAGAAGAACTGCCAGAGCTTGCGGTTCTTGGAAACGTTCGTGTCTGCCATGGTAGTTCCTCCTTTACTCGTCGTCGTCCTCGAGGGGGTCGTAGTCAGGGTCTGCGGTAGCAAGCGCCGCGCCGTCACCCTTGCCAAACTTCAGGTCCATGAGGATGAGGGCCAGGATGACGCCAAGGGCGGAGACTGCGATGACCGAGAGGCCCAGGTAGGAGGCGAGGAGGAACCCCAGCAGCAGGAAGATCGTCATGCCCTTCTTGATCATCAGGGAGAGCAGGAGGGCAAGTCCGTAGGCGGTGAGGATCTTGCTGGAGACGTTGAGGCCGTTGGAGAGCCACTCGGGGATGAGGTCGACGACGGCCTGGACGATGTCGGTGCCCACGAAGACGGCCACGAAGACCGGGATGAAGTACATGAGCGAGTAGAGAATCGTGCCGGCGACGATGTGCATGGAGTAGGCGGCGCGGAACCTGCCGTCCTCGATCGCGGCGTCGGCCACGTGGGTGAGCGCTGCGATGATGGAGCGGAAGACGATGCCGAGCAGCTGGCCGAGCACGGCGACCGGGATGGCGATCGTCATGGCGGTCTCCGCGGAGGCGCCGGTGAGGCAGGCGAAGGCGGAGGCGACGATGCCGCCGAGGACCATGTCGGGCGGGACGGCCGCGCCAACGGAGACGAGGCCCATGCTCACGAGCTCGGTGGCGGCGCCGACGGCGAGGCCGGTGGCCGGGTCGCCGAGCACGATGCCCACGAGCGTGGCGCCGACGAGCGGCTGCTCGAAGTTCAGGCGGCCGAGCAGGCGCGAGTCGAGCATGCAGAACACCGCGACGAGGCCAACGAGCACGGCGTTGACGAACATGTTCATGCGTAACTCCTTTCGGTTGCGCTAGGGGCGGGTGATGAAAAGGGGCGGTCCCTTTTCATCACTTCAGCGGGGAGGTGATGTCGACGCGCTTCTGGGTGGGCGTCTGCTGGACGTAGAGCTCGACGCCCAGCTTGAGGAGCTCGTTGACGTCCGCCTTCTGAGAGGCGTCGAAGAAGACCGAGCTGTCGGAGCCGCCGACCTGCTCGGCACCGTCGTGGTTGGCGGTGGCGCCCAGGTTCACGGCGTCGAACTTGTAGGAGCGGTTGAACTCGAGCAGCTCGCGCGTGTTGCCAAAGACGAACATCACGTTCTCGCCAAGGGTGTTGAGCTTGGCCATCTTGGAGAGGGCGCGCTCGACGGTGAAGACGTTCAGGCGCACGCCGGAAGGCTTGGCCAGGCGCAGGGCGCTCTTCTTGACGTCGTCGCCAGCGGCGTCGTTGTCCACGACGATGATGCGCTCGGCGCCGACCTTGGTGACCCAGGAGAAGACGACCTGCCCGTGCAGCAGACGGTAGTCCAGGCGCACGAGGCTGATCTTGGCGGGGCCGGCAGAGGCCGCGGCGCGGGCCTTCTTGGCGGGCGTCGCCGCACCTGCCACCACCACGGGGTTGGCCGAGCAGTCGCGCAGTCCTTCTCGGCTCGCTCTGATGAGCTCGACGAGCTCCTCGTTGGTGAGCGGTTCCACCGCTGCGGCGAGCTCGATCACGAACGGCATGTTCATGCCGGCGATGATGGTGAGCTTCTCGTCTGCCGCACCGAGCGCGACCATCTCGTTGTTGACGCTGCTGCCGAGCATGTCCGTGCAGACGTAGACCTTGTCGGCGGGGTCGAACGAGTCGATGAGCGCCTGCACCTTGGAGGTGATGGGGTCCTTGTCGTCACGAGCGAGGGAGACGACGTGCACGTTTGACGCGTCGCCCAGCACCATGGAGAGCGTGTCGCGCATGCCGTCCGCAAGACCGCCGTGCGTTGCCAGTATGATCTGGTTCATGGCCACCTTCCTTTCTTTGTGTCGAAGACGAACGGTGTTGCATGGCCCAAGGGGCCACAAAATCCCAAGCGCCTCTGCAGCGACGCGAAAGATTTCTCAGGGTTCCCGGGCGCCGGCCCCAGAGGGGGAGATGGGCCGGCGCCCGGTGAAGGAGGCGTGCTAGTACTCGACCTTCCACATGTAGCGGCGGGTCATATAGTCCTTGTGCGTGGTCTTGGAGAGCGCGCGCATGTACACGTTGTTGAGAACCGGCGAGAAGAGCACGTGGTTGAAGTACTCGGAGACCTCGTCGGGCAGGTCGTTGAGGCCGATCTCCTTGCCGTCGAGCACATAGAGGTTCTCGCCCGCGTAGCGGTCGAGGAAGGTGAGGGCGCGCTCGTCCGCCGCGCGGCAGCGACCCACGCTCATGAGCAGGAAGATGGGCTTGGCCTTGTCCACCACCTCAAAGGGGCCGTGGAAGAACTCGCAGCAGTTGACCGTCGGCGAGTCGATCTGCAGCATCTCCTCGATGTTGCAGATGGAGAAGATGTACGCCGAACCATAGGCGGGGCCGCTCCCCATCACGTAGATGGTCTTCTCGCTGGCGACGCGCTCCGCCCACGCGGCCGCGAGCGGGGTCGCGTAGTCGACGGCCTTGCGGTAGATGGCATCCACCACGTCAAAGGCAGCCATGGCCGCGTCGTAGTGCGCATAGCCCTCGGTCTGGGCGAGAAGGGCCATGGCGATCTGCAGGGCGATGCTCGAGTTCACGCGCTCGGTGCGGGACTCGTCGAGCGCGATGCTCTCGTAGGCGATCTTGTGGTCGCAGGCGGCCGTGAGGTCGGACTCCTGGACGTAGAGGGCGATGGTGGCGGCGCCGCGGTCGCGGGCCACCTGGGCGGCCACGCAGGTCTCGGGCGTGCCGCGCATGGAGGTCAGCACGCAGAGGCAGTGCTCGTCCACGTACGGCGGCGTCGCGAGGACGAACTCGTTGGAGGTGTGCATCTCGGTGGGGATGGTCCTGCTCTCGCGCTGCAGGAAGTAGTTTGCCGCCCAGTGCCCGCCAAAGGAGCCGCCGGCCGCGATCCAGATGACGCGCCTGATCTCGTGCTGCTCGAGCACGCTCTTCACGACGCTGGCGACCTCGTCCTGAATCCTCATCTTGGTCCTCATCTTGGCTCCTTTGCTGGGGCGCATTCGCCCTCTCAGCTTTTCGCTTACCGAGATTATCATCATAGTCGTTATATACGTCTAGTATGATTCATGACAAGGCGAGGAAATGCCCGTGAACGGTAGGTAAATCCGGGAGGAGCGGTCATGAAGGGCAGAAGAAGGAGTGCGGACAGGCCGAGAAGAACGGCGAACGAGGAGGAGCTCGCGGAGGCGCGGGTGGACCCCGACCACGCGGCACCCGCCTACGAGGGGCATGCCGTGCTCCAGGGGGAGTCGCTGGTCAGCGAGGACGAGGAGGAGGCGAGCCTCCGCAAGCTCCGCAAGCGCGACCAGCCGAGCCTCGTGCGGCTCGTAATCTCTCTCAACGTGGGCGCCCTGCTCTGCGCCTTCGCCTACGTGGCGTTTCAGGCGCCCAACAACTTTGCCATCGGGGGCGCGTCGGGCTTCTCGATCGTGCTCTCCACGCTCGTGCCGGCGCTGCCCAACGACGTGGCACTCTGGGTCGTCAATGCGGTGCTCGTGGTCGTGGGTCTGCTTCTCGTGGAGCGGAAGGCGGCCTTCTGGAGCGTGGTGGCATCTGTCGTCATCCCAGCGTACGCCACGCTTCTCCAGACGATCATGCCCGTAACGGGGTCGCTCACGGGCGACATGTGGATGGACCTCTGCTGCACGGTCCTGCTCATCGCCCTGGGCAACGCCATCGCCTACAACGCCGGCGCCTCGACGGGAGGGACGGAGATTCTGGTCATGGCGCTCACGCGGCACACGAGCCTTCCGGTTGGGCACGCCGTGGCAGCGGCGAACGCCGTGGTGGCTGCCTCAGGCGTCGCGCTCTACGGAGCGCGCGTGGGCGTCTACTGCATCGTGGGCCTGGTGCTTCAGACCGTCATCGTGAACGGCGTCCTCGAGGACCTCAAGTGCCACAAGGTCTGCACCGTCATCTGCCGGCAGCCCGCGCGCGTGGAGGAGTTCATCGTGCGCGAGCTCAGCCGCACGGCGACGGTGAGCTACGGCTACGGCGCCTACTCGGGCAGGCGCGTGGCGCAGGTCATGACCGTCCTCACGCGCGCGGAGGCGCTGCGTCTGCAGCGCTACGTCCGCAGCCTGGACGAGAACGCCTTCATCACGTACGTGACCACGTCGGAGATCACCGGCCGCGGCTTCAGATGGGTGTAGCGAGAGGCGCTCTTCTCACGCGACGCCAGCATCTGCGCCAAAAGATCTGTACTTTATTATGGCACTCGATTGGACGAGAATTGCGCGCACCCCATCTACCTGCGGAAACTCAGTGCCCTCTTTTCGAGCGCTCCCGCAAAGTACAGAAGTTTGGGACTTGGGGGCGGGGGCAGGCGGCCGAAGCGGGAGCGG
>NZ_NFIZ01000020.1 GCF_002159625.1 Olsenella sp. An285 | reverse complement strand
GCGGGAGCGGGGGGCGGAGCGGGCGCGGAGCCGGGGCTGCCGCTACTCGTCCACCTCGTCGTCGCCGCCGACCTCCTCGAGCACGCCGAGCGCTGCCGGCATGACCTCCTCCTCGCTGCGGTGGAACGGGTAGGCCACCTTGTGCGTCTTGGGGTACACCAGCGCGCCGCGCTCCTTGAGCTTGAGCGCCACCGGGCGCGCGACCTCGAGTCCCTGGTAGACCAGGCGCCCGTTCGCAAGCGAGACGCTCGCGCACCCCAGACGCTGCGCGCGAATGCGCACGCGGGCGCGGTCGAAGAGGTTGCGCCCGGCAAGCGGCAGCGCGCCGTAGCCCTTCTCGCACTCCTCCTGCAGGGCGTCGATTTCCGCCAGGTCCACCGCAGCGGCAAGGCGCCGGTAGGCAAGCACGCGCTTGTCCACGTCCGGCAGGTACTCCTCCGCCAGGAAGAAGTCGGCCGGGAGGTTGATGGTGACCTCTGCCTGCTCCACCTCGCGGGTCTCGCCGCGCGCCTCGGCCACGGCCTCGCCGAGCATCTGCGTGAAGAGGTCAAAGCCCACGCTCGAGAGGTTGCCGTGCTGCTCCGCCCCCATGAGCGAGCCCGCGCCGCGAATCTCGAGGTCGCGCATCGCGATCTTCATGCCGCTGCCCAGGTCCTGGTACTCGTTGATGGCGGTGAGGCGGTCGGTGGCCTCGGGCGTGAGCGAGACCTCGCCCGGGAACATGAAGTAGGCGTAGGCCTGCACGCGCCCGCGACCCACGCGTCCCTTGAGCTGGTAGAGCTGCGCCAGGCCAAGCCGCTGCGAGTCCTCGATGATGAGGGTGTTGGTGCGCGGGTTGTCGATGCCGCTCTCGATGATCGTGGTGGCCACCAGGACGTCGATCTCATGCTCGGCAAAGCGCAGCATCACGTCCTCGACCTCGCGCGCGCTCATCTTGCCGTGCGCCACGCCCACGCGGGCCTCGGGCGCGGCCTCCATCACGCGTTCCACGGCGTCGTCAATGGTGTGCACGCGGTTGGAGACGTAGTAGACCTGACCCTTGCGCGCCAGCTCCTCGCGGATGGCGGCGGAGACGACGTCCGGGTCGAACTCCCCCACCGTGACCTTGACCGGAAGGCGCCCGGGCGGCGGCGTCATGATGAGGCTCATGTCACGAACGCCGCTCATGGCCATCTGCATCGTGCGCGGGATGGGCGTGGCCGAGAGCGTGAGCACGTCCACCTGCTCGCGCATGTTCTTGAGCTGCTCCTTGTGCTGCACGCCAAAGCGCTGCTCCTCGTCTATGATAACGAGCCCCAGGTCGTAGGGGTTGACGTCGGCGGAGAGCAGGCGGTGCGTGCCAATGAGCACGTCCACCGAGCCGTCCGCAAAGCCCTCGAGCGCCTTCCTCTGGCGCGAGGGGGTCACAAAGCGGCTGAGCACCGCCACCTTGAGGTCAAAGGGTGCAAAGCGCGAGAAGAACGTCTCGAAGTGCTGCTGCGCCAAGATGGTGGTGGGGCAGAGCACCATGACCTGCTTGGCGTCCTGACAGCACTTGAACGCCGCCCGCAGCGCCACCTCCGTCTTGCCAAAGCCCACGTCGCCGCAGAGCAGGCGGTCCATGGGGCGCCGGGCCTCCATGTCCGCCTTGATGTCGGCGATGGCGGAGCGCTGGTCCGGCGTGAGCTCGTAGCTAAAGCTCGCCTCCATCTCCTCCTGGACGGGCGTGTCCTGCGAGAAGGCGTAGCCAGGCACGGAGCTGCGCCGCGTGTAGAGGTCCACGAGGTCGAAGGCGAGCTTCTTCGCGGAGCGCCGGGCCTTGCCCGTGGCGCGGGACCAGTCCGCCGTGTTGAGGCGCGTGAGGCGCGGGCTGCTGCCGTCCGGGCCAACGTAGCGCGTGATGCGGTCGACCTGCTCGAAGGGCACGAAGAGCTTGTCGCCGCCCGCGTACTCCAGGAGGAAGTAGTCGCGCTCGCGCCCAGCCACCTCCTGGCGCACGATCTGGGAGAAGAGCGCGATGCCGTGCGTGGCGTGGACGACGTAGTCCCCCGGCTTGAAGGGAAAGGTCACGCTCGTGGGGTCAACGCGACGGGCGCGGCGGCGCGCCTTGGCAGTGCGGGCCGTGAGGTCGGAGACCGAGAAGACCGCGAGCGCCGCGGTGGGAATCACGATGCCGGCGGGCACGGGGGCGTCGATGAAGGTGACGCGCCCGCGCTCGAGGGGCGGGACCTCCGGGTCGTTGTTCTCCGCAGAGGTGCCCAGGGACTCGACCACGGGGATGGACTCGTCGGTGAAGCGCAGCTCCAGCGACTCGCGGGCGGCTCGGTCCGGCACCGCAAAGAGCACGGCGGCGCGGTCCGCCACGAGCTGGCGCACGCGGCCCAGGAGCTTGGCGTCCGAGCCGGCGATCTGCGGCTGGCGCACGTTGAGCTCGGTCGTGGCGGCGCCCGACCCCGCCCTCAGGATGGACGAGAAGGACAGGCGCTGCTGGCTGCCAAAGTCCATCTCGCGCGGCGACGCGTAGAGCCCCTCGAGGGAGACGTGGGCGGAGTTCGCGGCAACCTCGAGCTCGCCGTAGGCACGCTGGCAGTCGTCGAAGAGGGCGCGCGGCTCCGCGAGCACCACCAGGGCATCCTGGCTGATGTGCTCGAGCGGGGACGCGGTTGTCCCGTAGAGCGCGGGCAGGTAGCGCTCGAGGCTCGCGTCCGCCGCATGGCTGCGAATGAGCTCGAGGTCGGCGGCCACCTTGCTGCTCTCCTGCGACGCCTTGAAGAGCGCGCGCTCGGCACGGGCGACGGTCTGATCGGTATAGGCCATCTCCCGGCAGGGGGAGACCGTCACGGAGTCCAGCTCGCCGATCGTCTGGCCGGTGGAGGCAACCATGCGGCGGACGCGGTCGATCTCGTCGCCAAAGAACTCGATGCGCACGGGGCTCGTGGCCTGCGCGGGGTACACGTCCACGGAGTCGCCGTGCACGTGGAAGGTGCCGGGGGCATCGACCTCGCCCGCGTCCGAGTAGCCCATGCCCACGAGCAGCGCCGGCACGTCCTCAAAGGGGACCTCCTCCCCCACGGAGAAGGTGCTCGAGGCAAAGTAGCCGCTCCCCTTGGGCGGAACGCGGCGGAGCAGCGCGTGCCCGGAGGCCACGACGACGCACGTCTCGCCGGAGGCCAGGCGCGCCACCGCGCGGCAGCGGGCGCCGATGACGGCGTCGTCCGGCGCCGCATCCGACCACGGGCGGTCGCGACGCTCGGGGTAGCGGCAGACCGCGTCCTGGCCGAGCCACGCCGCGAGCGAGCGCGCCATGCGGTCCGCGGCCTCCTCGCCCGGGACCACCACGAGGCACGGGCGCGGGCACGCCGCCCAGAGCGCGGCCAGCACGAGCGGCCGAGCGGACTGTGCCACGGCGAGCGTGGCGTCGTTTCCGGCACGGAGCTCCCGCACGAGCGGGGCGAGCTCCGGAGCGGAGAGCAGCTGACGTGAGACGCGGTCGATGAGCATGGGCTTCCTCTACAGCGAAACGCGCCGGCCTCGGACTCGAGGTCGGTGCGCGATGGTTGGTTCTTCTCGGCTATTGTAGCGGGAGGACGTGGGGCTCACAGGTTCTTCTTGGCCCGGGCCCGGTGCGGGTGCCGGTGCGAGGGAATCCCGCGCCGGTCTTGGGCGCTCCCGGACGTTCTTGACGAGAAGAACGTCCGGCAGAACCCAAGACCGAAGGCCGGCGCTACCTCTTCGCGCGCTCCGCCGCGAGCGAGGCCAGGCGCTCGGCCGCGGCGTCGACGTCGGCCCACTCGGCCTGCCACGCCCAGCCGCCGGCGCGACCCGGGACGTTCATGCGGGCGTCGTCATCCAGCTCGAGGACGTCCTGCAGCGGCACGACCGCAAGGTCGGCGCCAGAGCGCAGGACGCGGCGGCAGATGCCGTCGGCGGCCTCGCGGGCGGCCTCGCCCTCGAGGCCGTAGCGGCTCTCGCAGAAGCCGATCAGCGTCTGGTTGTCGTGCGTGCCCGTGTAGGCCACCGTGTTGGGGCGCGCCTCGTAACCCTCGCGGACGTCGTTGTCCGCAAACTGCGCGACGTCCATGCCGGGAATGCCCGTGGAGCTCACGAGCGCGCGCACCGCCGGCGTGATGACGCCGAGGTCCTCGGCGATGAAGGGCAGCGGGCCAAACTGCTCGTACGCGGCCCTGAAGAGCTCGACCCCCGGGCCGAAGGCGTAGGAGCCGTCCGTCGCGGGATGCCCCGCGGGAACGCTGTAGAACGAGGAGAAGCCGATGAAGTGGTCCAGGCGCACCACGTCATAGAGGGCGAGCGCGCGGCTGAACCTGCGGAGCCACCAGCCGAAGTTCTGCTCGCGCAGGACGTCCCAGCGATAGGTGGGGTTGCCCCAGACCTGCCCCTCGGGCGCAAACGCGTCTCCGGGGGCGCCGGCCATCCTGCGGGCGTGTCCGGTCTCGTCCAGGTCGAAGATGTCCGGCTCGCTCCAGACGTCGGCGGAGTCCGCGGAGACGTACATGGGCATGTCGCCGATGATCTGAATCCCACGCCCGTGCGCGTAGTCGAGAAGGTCGTTCCACTCGCGGCTGAAGGCGTACTGCAGGCGCTTCTGGTTCTCTATGCCGGCGGCCACGCGCGGATTGATCACGCGGCGGCTCCCGAAGTTGCGGTAGCGCGCGGGCCACGTCTGCCACGGCGCGTCGTCGAGCAGGTCCTTGAGGGCGCGGAAGGTAGCGTACGGCGTGAGCCAGTAGTCGTTCTCCGCACAGAACTCGAGGTAGTCCTTGGAGGTGCCGATCTTCTCGAGGGACTTGAGCGTCTCCACCTCACCGTGCTCGAGCAGCGAGGTGTTGCCCGCAAAGGCCGAGAGGCCGGCGTACGGGGAGCCGTACTCATCCGTGGGGTTGACGGGCAGGACCTGCCAGTAGGTCTGACCGTTGTCCGCGAGCCAGTCCACGAAGCGGCGGGCCGGGGCACCGAGCGTGCCGGGACCGTCCTCGTTGGGGATCGAGGTGATGTGGCAGAGCACGCCCATGCCGCGCTCCATGGGCTGCTGCAGGGTCACGCGGTCGTGGAAGAGCAGGACCGTGGTGCCCAGCGGCCAGAGGAAGACCTCCGCCTGACCACCGGAGACCTTGGGCACCTGCCCGGAGATGACGTCCGAGCAGACCTCGCCCCTCAGCGGCACGCGCACCGTGTGGGCCTCGGAGAGGCTCGCGTTCACGAGCACGCACACGCTCGAGGACTCGCCGCGGCGCCAGAAGCCGAGGACGTCATCCCCGTACGCAAAGGGCTCGAAGTCGCCGTCGACGAGCACGGGAAGCGTCTTGCGGACGGCGATGGCGTTGCGGTAGACCGTGGCGCAGTCCGCCCTGCCCCCGTTCCATGGGAAGGTCCCGCGGTTGTAGGGGTCACGGAAGCCCTCGAGCCCGCGCTCGTCGCCGTAGTAGATGCAGGGGACGCCGGGGAGCGTCATCTGCAGGAGGGCGATCACCCAGAGGCGCGCCGTGGCGAGCCCCGCCTGCTCCGGGGAGAGGCGGTAGTCGCGGCACTCCTCATCTGACATGCCGTCGGGCCAGGGGGCGCCGCCCAGCATGGTGAAGAGGCGCTCGCGGTCGTGGCTGCCCAGGAGGTTGAGGGCGGAGTAGAAGTTGTCGGGCGGGTAGTTCTCGCGCAGCTGCTGCAGGCGGGCGGCAACCTCGCCGGCGGGAATCTCGTTGCGGAGGTACCCCAGAAGCGCCGTGCGCACGGGGTAGTTCATCGTGCCGTCGAGCTCCTTGCCCTGGAAGTAGTGGCGCAGCCTGCCGTAGGCCTCCTTGTTGGAGGCGTCCTCCCAGACCTCGCCGATGAGCACGCCGTCGGGCTTCTCGACGAGAAGAGCTCGCTTGATCTCCTCGATGAACTCGTCCGTGAGCTCGTCGGCCACGTCGAGGCGCCAGCCGCGCGCCCCGGAGCGGAGCCAGGTGCGGATGACGCCGGAGCGGCCGCAGACGAGCTCGTGGAAGTCCTCGCAGCCCGAGCGGATGCTCGGGAGGTTCTGGTCTCCCCACCAGCCCGCGTAGGTTCCGTCGTCGTTAAAAGTGAACCAGTCGCGGTACGGCGAGGCGTCGCCCTGCCACGCGCCGGGCTCCTTGTAGGTGCCAAAGCGGTTGAAGTAACGCGAGTCCGCCCCGCAGTGGTTGAAGACGCCGTCCAGGATGACGGAGACGCCGCGCTCGGCGGCGTCTACGCAGAGCTCGCGGAAGCTCTGCTCGTCGCCCAGCATGGGGTCGATCCTGAGGTAGTCCGCGGTGTCGTAGCGGTGGTTGCTCGCCGCCTCGAAGATGGGGTTGAGGTAGAGCACGGTGACGCCCAGGTCCTCGAGGTACTCGAGGTTCTCCCGGATGCCCTCGAGGGTGCCGCCGTAGAAGCCCCAGCTGGCGATGCCGCCGTCCTCGGTCCTGCGGTAGGTCACCGGCGCGTCCCAGTCCTCCACGATCTCGCGGGCCGGGCCGCCCTTGCGCTTGATTGCCAGCGAGGTCGCGGCGCGCTCGCGCCAATCCTCGCCGCGCGCGAAGCGGTCCGGGAAGATCTGGTAGACGATGCCCTCGCGATACCACGTGGGCTGCTTCTTGCGCGGGCGGTAGACCGTGATCTGGAACGAGGGCGGGTCGCCGTAGGCAAAGGCGCCCTCGCCCGTGGTCCATCCGTTGCCCTTGGCGCCGTAGCGCCACACCGAGCCGTCCTTGGCCTCGATGTCAAAGCTGTACCACACCACGCCGGTCTCGCGCGGGCGGTACTCGACCGAGAAGCGCAGGTAGCCCCCCATGTCCACTCCGCGCATCTCAAGGAGCTCCTCGCCGTGCGCGTCCGTCCAGACGCGCAGGTTGCAGAAGACGACCTCCTCGTCCCAAACGTTGATGCTCAGAGTGACGGCGCCGCCCAGCTGGACGGCGCCGAAAGGACTTCTAAACTCCAGGTCGGAGGTAACGTGACGAGCCTTCAAATGCTACCTATCTCTCCGCTTGTTATACCTGATGATCTCCGGGTGAAGACCATGGTAGATGTCCATGTAGTCGTTCGCGGCCCGGCGCCAGCTGAAGTCTGTGTCCATGGCCTGGTGCATCAGGTTAGTCCAAGTGTCGCTGTCAGTCCAGAAGATCTCGCACGCGCCGAGGAGGGTGTCGGCCATCTCGTCGGCGTTCATGTTGGCGAACGAGAAGCCCGTGCCCTCGCCGGTATACTTGTTGAACGGCGTCACGGAGTCGCGCAGGCCGCCGGTCTCGCGCACGACGGGAAGCGTGCCGTAGCGCATGGCGATCATCTGGGAGAGACCGCAGGGCTCAAACTCGGAGGGCATGAGGAGCAGGTCGCCGCCGGCGTACATCCGGTGGGAGAGCGCGTTGTCAAACGCGATGCGCGCGCACATCTGGTCCGGGTACTTGGCATCGAAGTAGCGGAAGGCGTCCTCGTGGTCCTTGTCGCCGGTGCCCAGGATGGCAACCTGGACGCCGCGCTGCATGAGGTGCTCCATCGCGTAGCGCACGAGGCCGAGACCCTTCTGGTCCGTCAGGCGACCGATGGAGACCACGAGCGGGCGCGTGGGATCCTGGGCGAGGCCCAGCTCCTCCTGGAGGGCGCGCTTGCACTCGGCCTTGTTGGCGAGGTCCGCGGGCGAGTAGTTCGCCGGGATCATCGGGTCGGTGGCGGGGTTCCAGATGGTCTGGTCGATGCCGTTGAGGATGCCGCGCAGCGAGTCCTGGCGGCGGCGGAAGATGTCGTCGAGGCCCTCGCCAAAGAACGGCATCTGCAGCTCGTAGGCGTAGCTCGGGCTCACCGTGGTGAGGTAGTCCGTATAGAGCAGGGCGCCCTTCATGAAGTTGATGGAGTTGGCGTCGCAGTAGAGCTGGTCGCGTGCCGCCGGGATGTGGGCGAGGCCGAGGACCTCCTCGAGCATCTTGTCGCTGTACTGGCCCTGGAACTTGACGTTGTGGATCGTGAAGACGGTCTTCACGTTGGCGCACTGCGGGACCTGCTGGTAGAACTCGCGCAGGAACACGCAGCACAGCGCGGTCTGCCAGTCATTGCAGTGCAGGACGTCGCACTCGAGCTCGGGCACCTTGGCGATGGCCTCGCAGATGGCCTTGGAGAAGAACGCGAAGCGCTCGCCGTCGTCAAAGTAGCCGTAGAGGCCGTCGCGCTTGAAGTAGGCCTCGTTGTCGATGAAGTAGAAGTCGAGGTCCTGCAGCGAGAGCTTCTCGATGCCGCAGTACTCGTTGCGCCAGGCGAGCGGGACGTAGAAGTCCGTGACGTGCTTCATCTGGTCCTTGTACTCCTGCGGGATGCTGGAGTACTTGGGCAGGATAACGGCGACGCGCGCGCCGGCGTGCTTGAGAGCGCGGGGGAGGGATCCGGCGACGTCCCCGAGGCCGCCCGTCTTGGCAAACGGGACGGCCTCAGAGGACGCGAAGAGCACCCTCAACTTCCTGCGCTTGGCATTGGTTGGCACGGTGGTCTCCTCGTTGACTAATGAGCCTTTTCCTTGATCAGGACGTCCTCAGGGGTGCCCCTGAGCTCGGTCCCGGCGGGGACGACGTTGCCGCGGTCCACGATGGCGTTCTCCACGCGGGCACCGCTCTTGACGACGCAGCCCTGCATGACGATGGAGTTGCGAACCGTCGCGCCTGCCTCGATGATGACGTTGCGGCCCAGGATGGAGTCGCTCACGCTGCCGTAGATGCGGTCGCCCGAGGAGGCGGCGGAGTTGCAGACGCGGCTGCCGATCTCGAACTTCGCGGGGGGCGTGTCGTGCGCCTTGGTGAGGATCGGGCGGTCGCTCGGGAAGAGCTCGGCCGCGACCTTGGGATCGAGCACGTCCATGTTGGCGCGGAAGTAGGCGCGCTTGTTGAAGACGGGCGCGACGTAGCCGTCGAAGTCGTAGGTGCGCACGTTGACGCGACCAAAGTCGCCAGCCATGGCCTCGAAGAGGTCGAGGTAGTCCGTCGCCGCGTACCAGTCGAACATGTCGAGGAGCAGCTGACGGTTGATGACGAAGCAGTCGAGGAACATGGTCTCGCCAAAGGTGGTGCCATGGTGGACGCCGCAGACGCGGCCGTCCTCGACGTCGAACGCGGTCACGTCCGCGTCCTTCTCGGAGGCCGTCTTGGTGAGGACGGTGACGTCGGCGCCGGAGGCCTTGTGGGCCTCGTAGACCTTGTCGAGGTCGACGTTGTACACGAAGTTGGCCGTCGAGAAGAACACGGCGTCGGAGGTGCTGCGGGTGAAGTAGACCTTGTTGTGCACGAGGTCGCGCAGCAGGAAGCGGGCGCCGGTGCGGGAGGTGCCGAAGGCGGAGCCGGGAAGGATGAACAGGCCGCCGTTCTTGCGGTCGAGACCCCACTCCTTGCCGGAGCCCACGTGGTCGATGATGGAGCGGTAGTTGTACGGCATGACGATGCCCATGGTGCGGATGCCGCAGTTCACGAAGTTGGACATCGCGAAGTCAACCAGGCGGAAGCGGCCGAAGTACGGCAGCGACGCCATCGGGCGGCTCTCGTTGAGAGGGCTCGACTCCTTGGCGGAGTAGTTGCAGGTAACAAGGCCGATGACCTTTTCCATGGTTAGTTCTCCCCCTTCCCGACAACCACGTCGTTGCCGATGACGGCGGTGTCCTTCGTGGTGTCGACGCTGCCGACGCTGACGTTCTCCTCAACCACGGAGTTCTCGCCGAGGATGGCGCGAACCACGCGGGCGCCGTCCTTGACCTTCGCGCCGGGGAGCAGCACCGAGTCAACGACGGTGGCGCGCTCGCCCACGTAGGCGTCGGTCGAGAGGATCGAGTGCTTGACGCTTCCCAGGACCTGGCAGCCGTTGGCGATCAGGCAGTCGTCGATGTTGCCGTCCTTGCCCACGAACGCCGGCGGGCGCGTGGAGGAGTTGCTCATGATGGGGAACGTGGTGCTGAAGATGTCGAAGTCCGGGTTGGGGCCAAGAAGGTCCATGCTCGTCTCGTGGTAGCTGGAGATGGTGCCGACGTCGCGCCAGAAGCCCTCGAACTTGTAGGTGAAGAGGCGCTTGCCGTCGCCCAGCAGCTTGGGGATGATGTCGCCGCCGAAGTCGTGGCTGGAGTTCTTGTCGTTGGCGTCCTCCTTCAGCGTCTCGACGAGAAGGTCGGCGTTGAAGATGTAGATGCCCATGGAGGCGAGGTTCGAATCGGGCTGCTTGGGCTTCTCGGTGAACTTGGTGATGCGGCCGTCGTCCTCGGCGGTCAGGATGCCAAAGCGGGAGGCCTCCTCCCAGGGCACCGGCATGACGGCGATGGTGAGGTCGGCGTTGTTCCTCTTGTGGGTGGCGAGCATGTCGTCATAGTCCATGCGGTAGAGCTGGTCGCCCGAGAGAATGAGGACGTACTCGGGGTCGTTCTGCTCGATGTAGCCCAGGTTCTGGGTCACGGCGTCGGCCGTGCCCTCGTACCACGCGCCGCCCGTCTGGGTGGCGTACGGCGGCAGGATGGAGACGCCGCCGTTGCGGTCGTCGAGGTTCCACGCGGAGCCCGTTCCGATGTAGCTGTGCAGCAGGTACGGACGGTACTGCGTCAGGACGCCCACCGTGGTGATCCCCGAGTTCGCGCAGTTGGAAAGCGCGAAGTCGATGATGCGGAACTTGCCGCCGAACGAGACCGCAGGCTTTGCCACATTGCTCGTCAGCGCACCGAGCCTGCTGCCCTGACCTCCCGCCAGGAGCATTGCGATGCACTCTTTCTTGCTCATACCCCCACTCCTTTCGACAACCCATCACAGGGAGCGAAAGCCCCCAGTACGTACACCTAAATGTGCCAGATGTCAGCCATGTACTCGCGGATAGTTCGGTCAGAAGAGAAGTATCCGGCCTTGGCGGTATTGTGCAGGGCCGACTTGTTCCACGCGCGACGGTCGCCGTAGGCGCCGGTGAGCTCGTCCCACGCCTGGACGTAGGCGTGGAAGTCGCGGAGGACGAGGTCGGGGTCGTTGTCCGCCATGAGGTAGTCGCGGATGCTCTCGAAGTTGCCCGAGAGGCGGGCGAGGCTGCCGTCGGTGAGCATGTCGACGACGCGGCCGAGGTGGTCGCGGTCGGCGTTGTACTGGTCCCACGCGTAGTAGCGGCCGCTCGCGCGCAGGGCCTCGACCTCGTCGGCGTGCAGGCCGAAGATCTTGATGTTCTCGGGGCCAACGAGCTCGGAGATCTCGACGTTGGAGCCGTCGAGGGTGCCCAGGGTGATGGCGGCGTTCATCATGAGCTTCATGTTGGACGTGCCGGATGCCTCGGCACCCGCCACGCTGATCTGCTCGGAGATCTCGGCGGCGGAGTAGATGAGCTGCGCGTTGGAGACCGCGAAGTTGGGAACGAAGGCCACCTTGATCTTGTCGTTGACGCGCTCGTCATTGTTGATGACGTCGGCGACCGAGTTGATGAGGCGGATGACCTCCTTGGCGAAGGTGTAGCTCTGGGCAGCCTTGCCGGAGAAGATGAAGGAGGTCGGACGCGGGCTGTAGCTCGAGTCGGAGAGCATGCGGTTGTAGATGTCGAGCACCTTGAAGACGTTCAGCAGCTGGCGCTTGTACGCGTGGAAGCGCTTGACCTGGACGTCGAACACGGTGTTGGTGTCGAGCACCACGCCGGAGGTCTCCTTGATGTAGGCCGCCAGGCGCTCCTTGTCGGCCTTCTTGGCCTCCTCCATGCCGTCGAGGAACGAGGCGTCGTCCTCGAAGGGCACGAGCTTCTCGAGCTCCATCGCGTCATCGAGCCAGCCGTCACCGATGGCGCTGGTGATGAGCTTGGAGTAGGAGGGGTTGGCCTCGCAGAGGAAGCGGCGCGGAGAGACGCCGTTGGTCTTGTTGTTGAAGCGCTGCGGGACCATCTCGTAGAACTCGTGGAACACGGTGTCCTTGAGGATCTGCGTGTGCAGCGCAGAGACGCCGTTGATCGAGTGGCTGAAGATGATGGAGAGGTTTGCCATGCGCACCTGGCCGTCCCAGAGGATGGCGGTGTTGCGCAGGACGTCCGTCCAGTTGCCGTCGTTGGGCGAGAGCTTCACGGAGAGGCTGTCGCGGTAGCGGCGGTCGACCTCCTCGATGAACATGTAGAGGCGCGGCAGGAGCGTGCGGAACGTGTTGATGGGCCACTTCTCCAGGGCCTCGGGCATGACCGTGTGGTTGGTGAAGGAGATGGTCTCGAGGCACACCTGGTAGGCGGCGCTGAAGTCCATGCCCTTCTCGTCCACGAGCAGGCGCATGAGCTCGGGGCCGCACATGGCGGGGTGCGTGTCGTTGGTGTGGATGGACACGTGCTTGCCGAGGTTCTCCCAGTCAGGGCCGAACTCGCGCTCGTAGGTGCGCAGGATGGTCTGCAGGCCCGCGGAGACGAAGAGGTACTCCTGCTTGAGACGCAGCATGCGGCCGTGCTCGCCGGCGTCGTTGGGATAGAGGATCGTGGAGATGGCCTCGACGTCGGAGCGGAACTTGTTGGCGCGGGCGTAGTCGCCGGCGTTGAACGCGTCGAGGTCGAAGTCCTCGACGTAGGGCTCGGCGGACCACAGGCGCAGCTTGTTCACGGTCTTGCCGCCGTAGCCCACGATGGGCACGTCATACGGCACGGCGCGGACGATCTCGCCGCCCTCCTGCGTGAACCAGAAGCGGCCGTTCTCCTCGTGACGGACGACCTGGCCGCCAAAGCGCACGAGCACGGCGCTGCCGTCCTTGCGGGTCTCCCACGGGAAGCCGTTGGCCAGCCAGTTGTCCGTGCGCTCGACCTGACGCCCGCCCTCGATGTACTGGCGGAAGAGGCCGTAGCGGTAGCGCATGCCGTTGCCGTAGCCGGCGATGCCCTCGTGGGCCATGGAGTCCAGGAAGCAGGCCGCAAGACGGCCGAGGCCGCCGTTGCCGAGGCCGGGGTCGACCTCCTGGCGGCAGATGTCCTCGAGGTTGGCGCCCATGGACTTGACGCCGTCGGCAACGAGGTCACGAATGCCAAAGTTGATCAGATAGTTGTCGAGCAGGGGGCCGAGAAGGAACTCGAGGGAGAAGTAGTAGACCTTCTTGTCCTCCTTGCCGTGGGACTCCGGGAAGATCGCACGGCCCTTGTTGGCGATGAGCTGGGCAAGGGCAAAGTAGCGCTCCTGCTCGGGCAGCTCCTCGAAGGGGGTGCCGTAGCGCGAGACGCACTCCTCGCGGTACTGCTCGACGAAGTCCTCGGTGCTCTCGAAAATCTTGGTGGTAGACAAACTGACTCCTTGCTTCGGGGGTACTTACACGAGAGGGCGGCTACTTGCTCTCCGCCTTCTTCGTAGACGTGGTTTTGGCCTTGGCGGCCGGCTTGGCCTCGGCCTTCTTTGCCGCGGTCTTGGTCGCGGCGGTCTTGGTGGCCGTCTTCTTGGCGGCGGTCTTCGTGGTGGTCTTCTTGGTGGTCGCGGACTTGGAGGCCGTCGATGCCTTCCTGGTGGTGGTCTTCGCGGCGCCCTCGGCGGCAGGCTTCTTCTTGGCCGGGCGGCGCAGCGTGCCGGTCTTCTTGAGGATCATGCCGCCCAGCGGGGGAACGCGCACCACGACGGACTGCTCGCGGCCGTTCCAGGGCTCGTCCTGGCACTTGAGCTTGCCGGTGTTGGTGACGCCGGAGCCGCCGTAGCGCTCGTCGTCGGAGTTGAAGAGCTCCTCGTAGACGCCCCACTCGGGAACGCCCATGCGGAAGTTCTCACGCGCGTTGACGTCGAAGTTGATGAGGATGACGAGCTCGTCGCCGGGCTTGTCGCCCTTGCGCACGAAGGAGATGATCGACTGGTCGGCGTTGTCCGCGTCGATCCACTCGAAGCCCTCCGGGGCGAAGGCGCGCTGCCAGAGCGCGGGGTGCTCGTTGTAGAAGCCGTTGAGCTCGCGAACGAAGCGCTGGTGGTGACGGTGGGTGTCGTACTGCTCGGAGAGGAAGTACTGGATGCCCTCGTAGTAGCGCCACTCGATGAACTGGGCGATCTCGTTGCCCATGAAGTTGAGCTTGCCGCCCGGGTGCGTGATCTGGTAGAACGCGAGCGCCCTCATGCCGGCGAACTGACGCCAGTAGTCACCGGGCTGGCGCGTGATGAGCGAGCACTTGCCGTTGACGACCTCGTCGTGCGAGAGCGGCAGGATGAAGTTCTCGTTGAACTGGTACATCGAGGAGAACGTGAGCATGCGGTAGTTGCCCGGACGCCACGGGAAGTCCGTCTGCAGGTAGTGCAGGGTGTCGTTCATCCAGCCCATGTCCCACTTGAAGTGGAAGCCCAGGCCGCCGTCCTCGGGCGGGTAGGTCACGAGGGGCCACGCGGTGGACTCCTCGGCGATCATCATGACGTCCGGGTGGAACTTGCCCATCACGGAGTTGGTCTGGCGGATGAACGCGGAGGCGTCGAGGTCCTCCTCGGTGCCCTTCTCGTTGAAGCGCTTCTGACCGGGGTCGTCGATGCCGAAGTTCATGTACAGCATGCTGGAGACGCCGTCCATGCGCAGGCCGTCGGCATGGAAGAGGTCGGCCCAGAAGAGCGCGTTGGAGACGAGGAAGCTCCTCACCTCGCCGCGGGAGTAGTCGAACTGGTGGGTGCTCCAGTTGGGGTGGATCTTGTGCTCGTAGAGCATCTTGCCGTTGAACGTGGCAAGGCCCTGGGCGTCGGCGCAGAAGCCGCCGGGGACCCAGTCGAGGATCACGCCGATGCCGGCCTCGTGGCAGGCGTCGACGAAGTGCATGAACTGCTTGGGGTTGCCGTAGCGGGCCGTGGCGGCATAGTAGCCCGTGGGCTGATAGCCCCAGGAGCCGTCAAACGGGTGCTCGTTGACGGGCATGATCTCCAGGTGCGAGTAGCCCATCTTCTTGGCGTACTCCACGAGCTCGACGGAGAGGTCGTCGTAGGAGTACATGACGCCGCGCTGAGCGGGGAAGGGATCGCCCGGGCCGGGATAGGTGCCGTCGGGGCGGGGCTCGCCCTGCGGCTCGTCACCGTGACGGCGCCAGCTGCCCAGGTGCACCTCGAAGATGTTGAGGGGCTCCTTGAACATGTCGCGCCTGGCGCGGGACTTCATGTAGGCGCCGTCCGCCCACTCGTAGCCGTTGATGTCAAAGGTGCGCGACGCGGTGCCGGGGATCTTCTCGGCGTAGAAGCCGTAGGGGTCCGCCTTGTAGAGCTTCTGACCCTCGGGCGTCTCGATCAGGTACTTGTAGAGGGCGCCCTCCTCGATGCCGGGAATGAAGCCCTGCCACACGTGACCGGTCTCGGACTCGACGAGCGGATTGGCCGTCTCGTCCCAGCCGTTGAAGTCGCCGATCACGTGGACGCTCTTCACGTCGGGCGCCCACACGGCAAAGTGGAATCCCTCGGCGCCGTCCTCGGTCTTTGCGGGGTGGGCGCCCAGCTTCTCGTAGCTGCGGTACCACTCTCCGCGAGCGAGCAGGAAAAGATCGTCGTTGCTCAGGTAGAGGGTGCTGTCGAGAGTATCCATGTCTCACTCCTCCGGGTCAGGTGCCCAACGCCCTCCGCGCAGGGCGTTCCGCCAGGGATAACCCCCTTGCTCAGAACGTCAATGTTGTACCAATGATAGGGCCTCCATGTCCATTAAAAAACCGTGAATGCGTCCGAATCCTCCGCGAGCAGGGCCTCATTTACCCCAGGAGGCAGGAGCGACATGTGAGAGGGCTCCCCGGACCTGCTAAGCGGAGGTTTCGCAAAGCGCCTTTTTTTTCGGGGGGAAGGAGCGACCTGCACGCGGGAGGCCCCGAGTTCCTAAGCGAGGATTTCGCGAAGCGCATCCTCGCGTGGAACTCGGGGCCTCCACCACCGCGCATCAGGTCAGGCGACTAGTAGTTGAGAGCCTGCTCCTCGAAGTAGGCCTTGGGGTGGTTGCACACGGGGCAGACCTCGGGGGCCTCGGCGCCCACGTGAAGGTGGCCGCAGTTGAGGCACTTCCAGACCTTCACGCCCTCGCGCGCGAAGACCTCGCCCTTCTCGACGCGCTCGGCGAGCTTGTTGTAGCGCTCCTCGTGGTGCTTCTCGATCTCGCCCACCATGCGGAACTTGGCGGCGATCTCCGTGAAGCCCTCGGCGTCGGCGGTCTCCGCGAAGCCCTTGTACATGTCGGTCCACTCGTAGTTCTCGCCCGCGGCGGCGTCCTTGATGTTGGTGAGGGTGTCGGGCACCTCGCCGCCGTGGAGATACTTGAACCAGAGCTTGGCGTGCTCGCGCTCGTTGCCAGAGGTCTCCGTGAAGATGTTGGAGATCTGGACGTAGCCCTCCTTCTTGGCCTTGCTCGCGTAGTAGGCGTACTTGTTGGTGGCCTGGGACTCGCCGGCGAAGGCTGCCTCGAGGTTCTTCTTCGTCTGCGAGCTCTCGAAATCGATGGCCATTGGGGCTCCTTTCCTGTCCCCCGGGAGGGACGTCTCCTGTTGCGCCGGGCCCTCGCCCGACGGCTGAACCAATGTCAGACGCGCCACGCCCCCTCGCCCGGCCGGCAGAAGCCCTCGCGGGACAGCTCGTCCAGGAGTGCCTCGACCTCGGGGGCGCATATCGGCCTTCTACCCGCTTTCTCCTCAACGCTTGCAAGCTCTTCGCAAATGGCAGCAAGACCCAGGCCGTCCGGCTCCCCTCGATGCGCAAGGAGAACGCGCAGCAGCTCGGCGCGCTTCTGGCGGTGAGAGCCCTCGAAACGCGACTGCCTCGCGTGCGTGCGCGAGCGGCGGCTTGGGTTGGGCACCGTGCGCTTGAGGTACGCGCCGTAGTCGAGCAGGGCGTAGTACCAGGCGCGCGGGTCGTCAGCGGGGTCGCTCGCGTCTGCGGGGCAGGTCGCGCTCACAAGGGGAACGAGCGCCCGGTCCGAGACGCCCTCCTCGCCCGGGAAGAGCTCGTGGAGAAAGACGGAGCGCACGTTGGTCTCCAGATAAACGGAGTGCAGGTCAAAGGCAAAGGCGCGTATGCCCGCAGCGGTTGCCGGACCTATTCCGGGAAGCGCCTCGAGCTTCTTTGCGTCCTCTGGCAGCTCCCCGCCCAGCTCCATGACCGCTCCGGCCGCCCGGTGAAGGGCGAGCGCCCTGCGGTTGTATCCCAGCCCCTGCCACTCGTCGAGCACGTCCGCGGCGTCCGCCTCCGCGAGCGCCCCCACGGACGGGAAGCGGGCGAGCCAGCGCTGCCAGCGGCCGTCCACGCGCGTGGTCTGGGTCTGCTGGAGCATGACCTCGGAGATCCAGATGGCATAGGGATCCCGCGTGCGACGCCAGGGAAGGTCGCGGTAGAGCTCCCGCCCGCGCTCGAGCACGAGCGAGCGGAACTCCGGGAGCGAAAGCGCGGGCTCGAGGCCGGGGCCGCCGGTGACCGCCACGGCTAGGACTCCGCGACCACGTGCGCGGCCGCGCGTGCCTCGCCCTCCGAGACAAGGCGGAACTCCCCCTCGAAGACGGGGGAGACGCGCTCGGCAACGAGCTGGTGAAGCGTCACGGACGAGAAGAACGAGCGGAGCAGGCGCTCGGCGTTGCACCAGACCGCGGTGTAGCGGCACGTCCCCTGGCGCGGGCAGGGGCCGTCCCCGGACGCCTCGCAGCTCGCCACGAGCACGGGGCCCTGGACGGCCTCGACCACCTGAAGCAGCGTGACCTCCTGCGGGTCAACCGAGAGGCGCATGCCGCCGGCGGCACCGCGCGTGTTCTCGACGATCCCCGCAAGCGCCAGGTCGTGCTGAATCGAGCGCGCGAACGAGTACGGCACCCCGCTCTCCTTTGCCGCCGTCCTCACCGAGACGACGCCCTCCGGATCGAGCACGAGCGACGCGAGCATGCGCAGGGCATAGTCCGTCCTCCTTGATATCTCCACTGCATCCTCCCCCTCGTACGGGCGCCTACTCGTCCCAGTCCGCGATGGTCCAGCCGCGCCTCTTCGCGAGCACGCGCAGCGTCTTGCCCGGGCACACGGCCACGGCAACGCGGGCATGGGACAGAAGGTCCTTGTCGGTGTGGTGGTCCCCGTAGGCCCGCTCAAGACGCCAGGCCCCCTCGCCCAGGTGCTGGTCGCACCACCTTACGACGGCACGGTACTTCTCGGCACCCGCCACCACCGGGCCGTCAACGGCGCCCGTGTAGTTTCCCTGGGCGTCGCGCACCATGCGCGTTGCGGCGTACCCGTCGAAGCCCATGATGCGCGCGGCCTGCGCGGCCATGGCGTCGAAGGTGGCGGAGACGAGCAGGGCGACCATGCCCTCTCCCTGGCAGCGCGCCAGCTCCTCGAGGGCCTGGGGCCGGTAGCGGGGGCGCAGGACCTCGTCGTGAAAGCGCACCATGAGCTCGTCCACCTCGGGCGCGCTCATCTCGGAGAGGGCGCCCAGGACGAGCTCGCGCGCCTCGTCCTGTCTGTACGGCAGGTGAAGCTTGTAGCGTATGCCCCACCAGATGAGCCTCAGCGCCCTCGGAGGGGACATGAGACGACGGAACAGGAGGTACCTGGTGAAGAGCGCGCCCGACTGCCCGCTGATGGAGGTCCCGTCAAAGTCAAAGACGGCGACCCGTGTGATTGGCTGCCCGCTGCTGGACCCCATGAGCTCCCCACCCTGTTGTCCGGAATCGACGGAGATATGATACCGCGAGATGAGCATTTTGGAGTTCGGGCGATGTAAGCGCATGAAAAAGGGGTCCCAAAGGACCCCTCAGACAGTGCAATGGCGGGATGTAAGGGACTCGAACCCTCGACCTCCGACGTGACAGGCCGGCGCTCTAACCAGCTGAGCTAACACCCCGTTCGCCTTGCGCGAGGAGTATTCTTACATACCTCCCGTCGGTCGCGCAAGGGGGGATTTCAAAAAAGTTGGCCGCTCCCCCTTTGGCCTACACGAGGTCTACACGAGCGAGATGTCGCGCGTCTGGCCGGTCGTGTCCGTCACGCGCAGAATGGTGCCCTCGAGCTCGGCAGACTCGATCTCGCCGGACCCCTGGATCATGGCGCCCGTGTCGTCGATGACGTAGCTCGCCTGCCCGTGGCCGCCAATCACGTAGCAGACCACGTCCCATCCGCCGTCGCGGTTCTCGGGCACGAGGATCGTGTCCACGTTGCGCAGCAGGGCCGTCGGCGTGCCCTCCACCTCGAAGAGGGTCTCCGTGGTGCCCGAGGAGCCCGTGCGCACGAGCCCCCAGAGGCCGTCCTCCTGCATCTGGAGGGAGTAGGTGTCGCCGCGGTACGAAACCGAGCCGTCGGGAGCAGCCTGCTCCTGGCCGGTGTCGTGCTGGCTCTGCTGGTCGATGGCTGCCTGCTCGTCCTCCGTGGGGCGCAGCGTCTGCTCGGGCCGGGAGTCCTGCCCGTCGTCGCCCGGCGCGATGATCCCGGCGACGCACCTGCCCAGAAGGAACACCAGGCAGAGCGCAAGAATTGCAGCGACGACAAGCAGCACGACGTTCCGGCCGCTCCTCGGCGGGCCGCCCGCGGAGGAGCGGGCCTCGGGGTGGCGCTCGTAGTAGCGCTTCTCGGCACTGTGCCGCGCGCGGTCTGCCGCCTCGGAGGCGTTCTTGCGCGTGGTGACCTTGGCGCCCTGCCCGGCGCGAATGGTGGAGATGCGGCCCAGGTCGATCCTCGCCCTCTTGGGGGCGCCCGAGGGCTCCTGGCGTGCCGCGTGCCTTCCGTGTCCGTTGGTCATTGGGACGCTTCCTTCCTCCCTGCTAGAGCTCCCGACGGGCCTCTATGGCGCGACCGAGCGTCACCTCGTCCGCGTACTCGAGGTCCCCGCCCACGGGAAGCCCACTCGCGAGACGCGTCACGCGAACTCCGAGCGGCCTGATGACGCGGGCGAGGTACGTTGCCGTGGTCTCCCCCTCGACGTCGGGGTTCGTGGCGAGGATGATCTCCGTCACCTCGCCGTCCGCCAGGCGCGAGAGCAGCTCGCGGACGTGAAGCTGCTCCGGGCCCACCTTGTCCATGGGGCTGATGACGCCCCCCAGGACGTGGTAGAGGCCGTGGTAGGTACCCGTGCGCTCGATGGCGGTGACGTCGCGGGGCTCGGAGACCACGCAGATCACGGCACGGTCGCGACTGCCGTCCGAGCACACGTCGCAGGTGTCGCGCGTGGCATACGAGAAGCACACGGGGCAGAAGTGCACCTGCTGCTTCACCTCGAGAATGGCGGTCGCGAGGCGACGGGCCTCCTCCGCGTCTGCCTCGAGCAGGTGGTAGGCGATCCTCTGGGCCGACTTGGGCCCTATTCCCGGAAGCCTTCCCAGCTCGTCCAGGAGCCGCTGGAGGGCGTGACCGTCGTTGATGGCCGTGTCCATCGGAGCTCCCCTAGAAGAGCCCGGGGATGTTGAGGCCGCCGGTGATGGCGCTCATCTGCTGGCTCGCCATCTGCTCGGCGGACTCCAGGACGTCGTTCACGGCGGCGAGAATCATGTCCTGGAGCATCTCCACGTCCTCGGGGTCGAGGGCGTCGGGGTCGATGGTGAGCGAGGTCAGGCGCATGCCGCCCGTCGCGGTGACCTTCACCGCGCCGCCGCCGGCGCTGGCGCTGACCTCGGTGGTAGCCGCCTTCTGCTGCGCCGCGATGAGCTGCTCCTGCATCTTGCGGGCCTGCGCCATCATCTGGTTGCGGTTCATGCCGCCCATGTTGTATCCCCTGGCCATGGTCGTTCCTTTCGTCGTGCGCCAAGCGCGTACCTGTTGGTCTTGGTTGCTAGTCTTCGTCCTCGTCGTCGACGGGCTCGTCAGTGTATCCCATCTCGGAGAGGTCGTCGCCCTCCCTCGAGAGCTCGGCCGCGGCGTCCTCGTCAGAGGTCGCGACCGCGCTCTCCACGCTCACGGAGAGCGGCTGCCCAAACGCCTCCGCCAGCATGGAGGCGATGTCCGCGAACTCGGGGGTGAGCCCGTCGCCGAGCCCCCCGGGGCCGCCGTCCGAGGTCTCCCCAGCCGCTCGGCGCTCGGCTGACGCCTCGCTCGCTTCGCGACTCGCGCTGGGCGAGACCTCGGCGGCGGGGCCGGGGGGCTCGGCGACGGGTCCCGCGCTCGGCGGCATCGCTGGGGTCGAGGGGGGAGCTGCGACGAACTCTGGGTCGTAGGTCTCCTCGTAGACGGTGAGGTCGGCGTCGGAGTAGGGGACCTGGTCGTCGGCCACAGCCGGCGCCTCCTGCTGCACGGACGCCTGGGGCGCGGGAGCGTCCCAGGGCATCGGGTAGGCGGGGGGCTCCTCGGCGGGGACGGGCTCGGGCTCAGTGGGAGCCGCGGGCTGCGGTGTCGGAGCGGGCTCGGGAACAGGGGACGCGACCACCGGTCTGGGTGCCGGCGCGGGGGCTGCCGCCCTGTCCGCGCGCGAGATGTCCCTGTTCGCGAGGCTGGACTCGACGTAGACCACCTGGCGCGGGCCAAAGGCCGCGGTCACCACCGGATCCACGCTCGCGCGGACGTCACCTCGCTCGAGCATGCGCGCGGCGAAGTGCGAGCCCTTGGGCAGCGACACCATGAGCTTCTCGCCGTCGTCGGAGACCGCCGTGGACGAGAGCAGCAGCGACCCCTTCGCCGGCGCCTGCGCCACGAGCTGGTCGACGACCTGCTTCCAGAGGCGCTGGAGGTTTCCGTTCGTGTGGCCGCCGCCCCGAGCCGCCCCGCGACCAGCCCCAGCTGCTCGGCGCTCGTCGCTGCGCTCCTCGCTCGCTTCGCGACTCGCGCTGGGGCTGGTCGCGGGG